>NZ_JAAOIV010000005.1 GCF_011440275.1 Metallococcus carri
AATCGAGGCAAAGACACCGACCACACGGGCCGGGTCAGCTGGTTGATGAGACAGACCACGCGAGAGCCAACACCTACCCTGCCAGCCAGCCCCAGGCCAGCCACCCACACACTTACAGCTGGTTGAGCAAGCGAGCGACGAAGGAGCGAGCGCGTCGAAACCACGTGCAGCGCAACGCCTTTCGCTTGCTGTGTCCGCGTGTGCGCACGAATGGTGCGGCAGATCTGCGGACACTGGACCGTATGCCGGGGCCGGCTTAGGCCCCCGACGGTGCGATCAGTGCTTCGGATTGGCGGCGCAGGATCTGGGTCACGGTGTGCGCCACCGACTGGTTGTCGACGTCGAGCCAGAGCCCAACGCGCGGACTGGCCTCGACGTCCTCCCAGCACTGCTCGACAGTGAACCCGTCGCGGTAGGCCCCACCACCGCCGCGCCGCGTCGACCGGCCGTAGATCGTCTCGATGCTCGCCCGCAGCATCACGAAGTGCACCGGCGACGGCTGGGCCAGGTCGAGGAAGTGCTCCAGATGCGCTCCAAACACGTTGTCGGCGATCACCGCGTCGAAGCCCGCGAAGCGGTAGACCTCGGCCAGGGTGAGCGCCCCGGCATACCGCAGGAACAGCTGCTCCAGCCCGTCATTGGTCGGCGGTTCGGTCATCGTCACCTTGCCGGACACGACCAGGTTGCCGATGTCGTCGCCGTCGATGAAGACCGCCTTGGTCAGCGCCTCCGCCAACGCGCGGCCGATCGTCGTCTTGCCGACGCCCTGCGCGCCGGAGATGACGAACAGGCGGCCGCTGGGTTCCTGAGGCGCGTCATCGGTCACCGCTCGAACCTATCCCGACGCTCAGCTCGCCCCGAGGGTGGCCGAGACGATCTCCTTCGCTGCGGACTGGACCTCGGCCAGATGGTCGGGCCCGCGGAAGGACTCGGCATAGATCTTGTAGACATCCTCGGTGCCCGACGGACGGGCCGCGAACCACGCGTTCTCGGTCGTCACCTTGAGGCCGCCGATCGCCGCATCGTTGCCGGGCGCCTTGGTCAACTTGGCGGTAATCGCTTCTCCCGCAACGGAATCCGCGGTGACGTCGTCGGGTGAAAGCGCCGCGAGGCGGGCCTTTTGCTCACGGTTGGCGGGCGCGTCGATGCGGGCGTATGCCGGGCTGCCGAACTTCTCGGTCAACCGCGCGTAATGCTGTGACGGCGTCTCACCGGTGGCGGCCAGGATCTCCGAGGCCAGCAGGGCGAGCAGGATGCCGTCCTTGTCGGTCGTCCAGACGGTGCCATCCATGCGCAGGAAGGACGCACCGGCCGACTCTTCGCCGCCGAAACCCACTGAGCCGTCGAGCAATCCGGGCACGAACCATTTGAACCCGACCGGCACCTCCCAGAGCGTGGCGCCGATCGAATCGACGACGCGGTCGATCATCGAGGACGACACCAGGGTCTTGCCGACCCGGTCCGACGACCAGCCCGGCCGCGCGCCGCCATACAGATAGTCGATGGCAACGGACAGATAGTGATTGGGGTTCATCAGCCCGGCGTCGGGCGTGACGATCCCGTGCCGGTCGGCGTCGGCATCGTTGCCGGTCGCCAGGTCGAACTTCTCCCGCTGCGCGATGAGCGACGCCATCGCGGCCGGCGACGAACAGTCCATCCGGATCTTGCCGTCCCAATCGAGCGTCATGAACCGCCAGGTCGGGTCCACCAAGGGGTTGACGACGGTGAGGTCGAGACCGTGCCGTTCGGCGATCGCGGCCCAATAGGCGACCGACGCCCCGCCCAGTGGGTCGGCGCCGATCCGCGCCCCGGCGTCCTTGATCCGTTGCAGGTCAACGACATTGGGCAGGTCGTCGACATAGGTCCCCATGAAGTCGTATGCCGACGCTGCCGCGCGCGCCTTCGCGAAGGGCACCCGCTTGACCCCCTTGAGGCCCGCGCGCAGGTAGTCGTTGGCCGCAGCGGCGATGACCTTCGTGGCGTCACTGTCGGCCGGTCCGCCATGCGGCGGGTTGTACTTGAAACCGCCATCCGAGGGTGGGTTGTGCGACGGCGTCACCACGATGCCGTCGGCCAGCCCGCTGCCGGTCGTGCGGCCGCGATTGGCGCGCAGGATGGCGTGCGAGACCGCCGGCGTCGGCGTGTAGCCATCACGCGAATCCACAGCAACCGCAACGTCATTCGCTGCGAGCACTTCGAGGGCGGAGACCCACGCCGGCTCGGACAGACCGTGGGTGTCACGGCCCAGGAAGAGCGTGCCGTCGGTGCCCTGCGACCGCCGGTAGTCCACGATCGCCTGGGTGGTCGCCAGGATGTGCTGCTCGTTGAACGCGGTGTTGAGCGAGGATCCGCGGTGGCCGGAGGTGCCGAAGACCACCTGCTGGTCGACATTCTCCGGATCGGGGATGCCGGCGTAATAGGACGTCACCAGGTGGGGGACGTCGACGAGGTCCTCGGGGCGGGCAGGCTGGCCGGCTCGATCGCTGCTCATGACCCCAGTCAACCAGCCGCCTGACCTTCGGGGCAGCCCTCCCGCCGGGCCTTCTCCGACAATGACGCGCTCGGGCCTGCGCGAGCAGACCCGAGCGCGTCGACGGGCGAGCTCAGTCGGCGATCTTGTTGTAGCGGTAGGGCTTGAACGGCACTCCACCGACCGTCTCATCGACCGAACGGGTGTAGGCGATGGCACCGTGGCCACCACCTCGTTCCTCGACGGTGTTGAACCGGGTGTGGGCGTCGTCGGCCCAGCCGGTGAAGATCACCACATGCCCGCCGGCGCCGCCGGTGCCCCCGCCGAGCGTTCCGACGATGTCACCGGGCTTGAGCTCGTCCCAGCTGATCGGCGTGACGACGTCGGGCAGGCTGACGGTGCTGTAGGAGGTGGACGTGTGGAAGGCCATCGACACGAAGCCGGAGCAGTCGGTGCGGTAGTCGCGGCCGTTCCGGTCCGGGTGCTGGTCGTTCATGCTGTAGGGCACGTTGATCTTCACCCAGTCGTTGGCCCGGTCCAGCACCTCGGCCCGGGAGATCGTGCCGTCGACCTGCGAGCCGTCAGCCGGCGGCGGTGCCGGCGCCGGGGCCGGGTCACCCTCGACGAAGCGATGTGAGGCGTTGTTGTTCTTCAACGCGGGCACGAGATTGACCCGCTCACCGGGCGCGACCGTCTGCTGCTCTCCGGCGAAGCCGCTGTTGAAGTAGATCGTGACCGGCTTGGTGCTGCGGTTCCAGACGGAGGCGGCGTTGTTCTTCACACACAGGCCTTGGCCGGCGCCCTCGCCCTTGAACTCGTAGCAGTCCGGCTGGGTCGAGCCGTAGTTGTCCAGGCTCTGGGTGAAATCGGAGACGGATCCTTGCTGGTCGCTGTTGTAGAAATAGCACACCTCGGTCTCGTCACAGACACCGTCACGACCGGCGGCTTGTGACTGCTGGGCGATGGCGACGAAGCCGCCAGAAACGGCGATTGTGGACAGGCCGACGAGTGCAGTGGTGCGGCGAAGTGAAAAGCGCATGACAAATTCCCCTTGGTTGTGTGATCTTTCCCCTTGGTCAATGTCCTTGCGGGACAGCGACATACGACCGACGGCGGGCCCGGCGGTGCGGTTCCACTTTCGTGCCACCCGCTTGCTGCTTCTCATCATCCGAGATCCGGTATGCCGGGCGCTCGGGTTGACCTCAAGCGTGCTTGAGGTAGTTGGCTGTCAGCTATGACGATCGACGAAGCAGTCGCGCACGAAGGTCCCTTCGATGAAGCCCTCGAGCGCTTCCACCGCACCGGCCCCGAGTTCGAGGGCTGGTTGTCCAACCATGGCCCGATGGCGGTCGAGGCGCTGGCACGCAACGGCCATGACGCCCAGATCCACGCCTGGACCGACGACTACCTCAACCGGCTCGATGAGCGACCGCGAGGGCTGTCACCGATCACCCCGGAGGGCTGGCGTGACCCGCTGGGCGATCCGCTGCGCACCGGCGACTGGATCGACTTCTTCCTGCGTGAGGTGCGCGAGCGACCGTGGCGTGACGTTCTCGACATCTGGTGGCCGCGGCTGCTGCCCGGCATCGCGGCCGGCGCCACCCATGGCGTGATCCGCGTCGGGCATGCCGTCGCAGCGCTCGAGGTGGTTGAGAACGAGCCACGGATCGAGGAGTTCGGACACGCGCTGGCCTACTGGGCCGCCCGCTGGTTGCCGGTCCCGGTGGTCCGTCCGCAGGGTGGCGCTGACCCGGCAGCGGCGATCAGCGGGGTGCCCGCGGTCGGTGACCAGCGGTTCGGCATACGGTCTCGCATCGCCCAACTGGACGACGAATTCGCTTCTGCGGCAGCCAAATTCGCGGCCGGGGAGCCGGGCCAGGAGCGAGCGAAGGTCGAGCAGATCGCGGACGCGGCGGTGGCCTTCTACGCCACGCACGGGCACGGTCAGCCGACGATGCTCGTGCATGCGGCCACCGCGCCGAACGCGGTGGCTCGGGTAATGCCTCTCCTGCGGCCCGAACACCAGCGGCCGAGCCTCGAGGCGGCGTGGACGGCGACCGCCGCGGTCGTCGCGGCATACCGCCCGGCGGCTGAAGTCAGCGGGCAGCGGGTGCCGGCAACGCCCGAGGAGGTCATCGAGAGCGCGGCCGCCCACGGTGGTGAGCACGTCATCAAGTTCGCCGACACGGCGGTGCGTTCCTACCAGCGCACCGGGTCAGCCGATGCGCTCGCCGCTGCTCAGCGAGCGATCGAGCTCGACGCCTAACCCCTCAGTCCTTCGCCGGGGTCAGCCAGATCGTCGACAGCGGCGGCAGTGTCACCGTCGCCACCGCCGGCTGGCCCTGGCGGGCGTCGTCGCCGGACGCCTCGATCGCCTCGACCGCACCGAGATTGCCGCGGCCGCCACCGCCATACCCGGAGGCGTCGGTGTTGAGCACCTCGTCCCAGCGACCCGCAAGAGGCAGCCCGACGCGCACGTCGCGATGCTCACTGCCGCTGAGGTTGACCAGCGCGGCGACGATGTCGCGCGAGCCGTCCTTGGCCGGCCGGCCGTAGCGGAGATAGGAGAAGGTGTTGCCCGCGCTGTCGTCGGCGTCCAGCCAGGTGAAGCCGCTCGGGTCGTTGTCGAGATCCCACAGCGCCGGGTGTTCCTTGTAGATCCGGTTGAGATCCTTGACCAGCGCGTGGACACCCCAATGCGCCGGCTGGTCCAGCAGCCACCAGTCGAGGCTGCGCCCGTCGGCCCACTCCGACTCCTGCGCGAACTCCGAGCCCATGAAGAGCAGCTGTTTGCCCGGGTGACTCCACATGTAGCCGAGGAACGCGCGCAGGTTGGCCAGCTGCTCCCAGCGGTCGCCGGGCATCTTGCGCAGCAGCGAACCCTTGCCGTGCACCACCTCGTCGTGGCTGATCGGCAGGACATATTGCTCGCTCCAGGCATAGACCAGCGAGAAGGTCATCTTGTGGTGGTGATACTGCCGGTTGATCGGGGACTCGGCGAGATAGTCGAGCGAGTCGTGCATCCAGCCCATATTCCACTTGAAGCCGAAGCCGAGCCCGTCGGCCGAGGTCGGGCGGGTGACGCCGGGCCACGACGTCGACTCCTCGGCGATCATCACCGTGCCGGGGGATCGGCGGTATGCCGTGGCGTTCGTCTCCTGCAGCAACCGCACGGCCTCGAGGTTTTCGCGGCCGCCGTAGATATTGGGCACCCACTCACCAGGGTTGCGCGAATAGTCGAGATAGAGCATCGAGGCGACGCCGTCGACGCGCAGCCCGTCGGCGTGGAACTCCTGCAGCCAGTAGAGCGCGTTGGCGACCAGGAAGTTGCGCACCTGCGGCCGACCGAAGTCGAAGATGTAGCTGCCCCACTCCTTGTGCCAGCCGCGGCGCGGGTCGGGGTGCTCGTACAGCGGTGTCCCGTCGAAGCGCGCAAGCGCCCACTCGTCGGTGGCGAAGTGGCCCGGGACCCAGTCGAGGATCACGCCAATTCCGTTGCGGTGCAAGGTATCCACCAACCGGCGGAAGCCGTCGGGGTCGCCCATCCGCGAGTTCGGCGAGTAGTAGCCGGTGACGTGATAACCCCAGGACGGCGGGTAAGGATGCTCCATGATCGGCATGAACTCGACGTGGGTGAAGCCGAGGTCCTTGACGTAGTTGACCAGGTGCTCGGCCAGCTCGTCGTAGGACTGTCCCTGGCGCCACGAGGTGGGGTGCACCTCGTAGATGCTCATCGGCCCGTCGTGCGGGTCGCGGTGCGAACGCTGCTCCATCCATGCCGCATCGCCCCACTCGTAGTGCGACTCGGTGACGATCGATGCGGTGGAGGGGGCGGTCTCGCTGAACCGCGCCATCGGGTCGGCCTTGGCCCGCCAGACGTGGTCGGCGCACAGCACGTTGAACTTGTAGCGCGTGCCCGCCCCGACGTCGGGGACGAAGATCTCCCAGACGCCGGTGCCGCCGAGTCGGCGCATCGGGTGGGCATAACCGTCCCACTGGTTGAAGTCGCCAATCACCCTGACGCCCAACGCATTTGGCGCCCAGACTGCGAACGACGTGCCGGTCACCTGACCCTGCGGGCCGTCATACCGGCGCACGTGCGCGCCGAGGACGGTCCACAGTTCTTCGTGGCGCCCCTCACCGATGAGGTGCAGGTCCATCTCGCCGAGGCTGGGCAGGAAGCGGTAGGGATCGTCGGCGACATGCTCGTAGCCGTCGCCGTAGTCCGTGGCGATGCGGTAGTCGGGCACCTCACGGCCGGGCAGCCGGCCGGACCAGAAGCCCTCGTGGTCGTGCCGCAGCTCGACACGGGCGCCGTCGGGCATCGTCGCGTGCACCTTCGCTGCCATCGGGCGGAAGGTGCGCACGTAGGCACCGTGCGCGTCCGTCTGACCGCCCAGCACGCTGTGCGGATCGGTGTGCGTGCCCGCGAGAATCGAGTCGGCGATGCCTGGGTCGATGCCCGGGTGCGGCGGTTCGGTGTTCTTCGGCCGGGGCAGCGCGGTGGCGCCCGGGCGGCGAGGAGCGTTGGCGCGCAACAGGTTTCCGAGCGCGCCGAGGGGGATCGGCAGCCAGCTCGGCCGGTTGGCGGCCTCATAGGTCACTTCGTATGCCGCCTTGTCGGCCTCGAAGGCGTCGAGCACCGGCTGATGCTCAGCCAGGTCGATGCCGGCGAGTGCGGCGTATCCCTCCAGGAAGGCGTGCCGGCAATGGGCGGCCCACTGGGCGCGGTCGCCCTCGACGGAGGCAGCGGCATAGTCGAAGGACCGCAGCATGCCCGCGACATCCCGCAACGGGCTGTCGAGTTCGCTGCGCTCGGCGAGCGGCCGCAGCGGCTCACCCTCGAAGTCCAGCAGCACCCAACCGCGGTGCGGAGCGTCGAGCACCTGACCGAGGTGGTAATCGCCGTGAATGCGTTGCATCGCAGGCCATTTCGCATCCTGCGCATCCTCCAGCAGGGCGTGGAAGCCCTCGCGATATTGCGCGACCGTGGGGCTGGCGTCGCACGCGTCCTCGAAGCGGGCCCGCATGCCGGCCAGCAGCGCGGCGATGCGCGACGGCGACGGCTCAACGGTCGGCAGCGCACGGGCGAGGGTGCGGTGCACCTCGGCGGTCGCGCGGCCCAGCATGCGCGCGGGCTCCGACCAGTCGGTGTCGTCGCGGGCGGCGTCCAAGGCCTCGCGCCAGGCGTCCCGCACACCGGGCAGAAACTCCTGGGCGAAGGCCAGGTGTCCCGCGGCATTGCCGGTCGGCATCCGCTCGTCCGGCCACTGACCGGTCAGGTGCCCGACGGTGGTCGGCACTCGGTCGCTGCCTGCAGCCGATAGGGCTGACTGAAGCTGCACGTCAGGGTTGAGCCCATCCTGCAGGACGCGAAAAACCTTGACAATCAACGGTTTTGGCGTGCCGTCCTCGGCTTCGGTGTCGATGATGATCGAGGTGTTGGACTGCTCGCCACTCAGCACGCGGCTGCCGGTGATCCTGGGGAGGGTGCGCTCGCGTGACCCGCTGCCTTGCACCCGCACCGTCGGCGGCAGCGGTCCGGCAGCGACACCTTCGGTGCCGGGGGCGAACTGCATCTCGGCCTGCGAGGCGCCGGTCAGGATGGTGTGCAGCAAGGCGGCGGCGAAGACCGGGTCGTGGCAGCCGTCATACACATAACGGGTGCCGAGCACGGAGTGCTCGGACGTGCCGATCAGCGCGGCCTCGGCCCCGGCCAGCGGCTCGGCCCGATAGGTGAGCGGCACCTGGTAGAGCGTCGGGGTCTTGCCGGACTCATCGAGCAGGAAACTCACCTCGAGCCCGACCTCACCGTCGGGGTCGTCGAAGCGGTAGCTGCCGATCGGGCGCAGCGACGGCTCGCCGGATTTGCCGACATACCAACGCTGTTCGCCGATCCAGTCCTGGACGAGGGCGCGCTTGCTGGGGTTCAGCGTCGCCCGGTGCACGATGGCCATAACTCACTCCTCGCTTCCGGTGGGGCGCAACGACAACCAGAAGAAGTCGCGCGAGCCCAGCGTGAAGGTGGCGGTCCCGTCGTCGTCGATCGTCGGGAAGCGCGAGCCGCCGAACAGATCGCGCACGCGCGCTCCGGCATACTCCGGCGGCAGCGCGACGGTGACCGACTGCGGACGGCTGGACAGATTGGTCAGGCACAGCACGTGCCGGGTCTCGGTCTCGGCTTCGTCGGCCTCGTCGGCGGTGATCGACCGGGTGAAGCTCAAGATCGCCTCGTTGTCGGAGTCGACGATGCGGAAGTCGCCGAGACCGAAGACGGGATAGCGCGACCGGATGGACAGCATCTCCCGCAGCCAGTGCAGCAACGACGACGAGGTCGCCATCTGCGCTTCGACGTTCACATTGTTGTAGTGGTAGACGAGGCTGGAAACGACTGGCAGATAAAGCTTTCCGGGGTCCGCGGTGGAGAATCCGGCGTTGCGGTCCGGGGTCCACTGCATCGGCGTGCGCACCGCGTCGCGGTCCTCGAGCCAGATGTTGTCACCCATCCCGATCTCGTCGCCGTAGTAAAGGCACGGCGACCCGGGCAGCGACAGCAGCAGCGCGTGGATGAGTTCGGTCTCGGCCCGGCTGTTGTCGAGCAACGTGGCGAGGCGACGACGGATGCCGACATTCGCGCGCATCCGCGAGTCGGGGGCATACCACCCGTACATCGCGGCCCGCTCCTCCGGCGTCACCATCTCGAGGGTGAGCTCGTCGTGGTTGCGCAAGAAGGTGCCCCACTGGGTGCCCGGCGGGATCTGCGGGGTCTCACCGAGCACGTCGACGATCGGCGTCGCCTTCTCCGCCCGCAGCGCGTAGAACAGCCGCGGCATCACCGGGAAGTGGAAACACATGTGGCATTCCGGGGCGTCCGGCGTGCCGAAGTAGTCGACCACCTCGTGCGGCATCTGGTTGGCCTCGGCGAGCAGCACCCGCCCGGGGTATTCCTCGTCGACCATCGCACGCAGCTCGGCGAGGAACTCGTGGGTGCGCGGGTGGTTCTCGCCGTTGTGGCCCTCCTCCTGGAACAGATAGGGCACGGCGTCCAGGCGGAAACCGTCGATGCCCATGTCCATCCAGAACCGGACGACGTCGAACATCTCCTCCTTGACCTTCGGGTTCTCGTAGTTGAGATCCGGCTGGTGGGAGAAGAAGCGGTGCCAGAAGAACTGCCGCCGCACCGGGTCGAAGGTCCAGTTCGACACCTCGGTGTCGATGAAGATGATCCGCGCCTCGGTGTATTTGTCGTCGGTGTCGGACCAGGTGTAGTAGTCGCCATACGGACCCTCCGGGTCCGAGCGCGAGGCCTGGAACCACGGGTGCTGGTCACTCGTGTGGTTCATCACCAGATCAGTGATGATCCGTATGCCGCGTGCGTGCGCCTGCGCGACCAGCTCCTGGAACTCCGGCAGCGTGCCGAACTCGGGCAGGACCGCCTTGTAGTCGGCGATGTCGTAACCGCCGTCGCGCAACGGGGAGGCGTAGAACGGCGGCAACCACAGGCAGTCGACGCCGAGCCACTGCAGGTAGTCCAGCCGGTTGGTCAGCCCGGTGAAGTCGCCGGTGCCATTGCCGGTGGAGTCGCCGAAGGCGCGCACCAGCACTTCGTAGAACACTGCTTTGCGGAACCACTGAGGGTCATGGCGCAGGCCCGGTTGGTGCAGGTTGAAGCCTTGCGTCGTCACTCAGAACCTCCGGACGTGGACGATGTGGATCGGTTCGGCGTCGACACCGAGGCGCACCCAGTTGTGCTCGCCCCAATGCCATTCGGCGTCGGTGATCAGGTCGTGGGCGATGAAGCCCTCACCCGGCTGCAGCCCGAGCTCCTCCGGATCGAGGTGGATCCACGACTCGCGGGTGGAATGCGGGTCGCAGTTGGCGACCACGATGATCGTGTCGTCGCCGCGGCGCTTGGAGAAGACGAGCAGCTGGTCGTCATCGGCCTCATGGAAGCGCAGGTTGCGCAACAACCCCAGCGAGGGGTGGTCGCGGCGAATCGCGTTGAGCTTGGTCAGATATGGCGCGAGCGACTCGCCATACTTCGGCCCGCTCGGCTCGTAGTCCTCCCAGTGCCGGTTCTTGTACTCGTACTTCTCGTTGTCGATCTGTTCCTCGGCGCCCGGGCGCGCGACATGCTCCTGCAGCTCGTAACCGGCGTAGATGCCGTAGGTCGGCACCAGGGTCGCGGCGAGCGCGGCGCGCAGCTTCCATGCGGTCGGGCCGCCGAACTGCATGTAGGGCGTGAGGATGTCGTGCGTCGTCGGCCAGAAGGACGGACGCATGTAGTGCGCCGACTCGGTGGCGAGGGATTCGGCATACTCCCGCAGTTCCTTGGCGTCATTGCGCCAGGCGTAATAGGTATAGCTCTGCTGGAAGCCGATCTTGGCCAGGGTGTGCATCATCGCGGGGCGGGTGAACGCCTCGGCGAGCCAGATCACGTCGGGGTGATCGGCGGCGACATCGTCGATCAGCCACTGCCAGAACTCCACCGGCTTGGTGTGCGGGTTGTCGACCCGGAAGATCTTGACGCCGTGGTCGATCCAGACCTGGATCACCCGACGCATCTCGGCGTCGATGCCCTCGGGATCGTTGTCGAAGTTCAGCGGGTAGATGTCCTGATACTTCTTCGGCGGATTCTCGGCGAAGGCGATCGTGCCGTCGGCGCGGGTGGTGAACCACTCCGGGTGTTCGGTCACCCACGGATGGTCCGGCGCGCACTGCAAAGCGATGTCGAGCGCCACCTCCAAGCCGTTCGCTTTCGCTTGTGCCACAAAGAAATCGAAGTCGTCCCAATCGCCGAGGTCGGGGTGCAGCGCGTCGTGGCCGCCGTCCTTGGACCCGATCGCGTAGGGCGAGCCGGGGTCGTCCGGGCCGGCGGTCAGAGTGTTGTTGGGGCCCTTGCGGTTGACCTCGCCGATCGGGTGGACCGGGGTCAGGTAGACGACATCGAAGCCCATCGCGGCGATCGCCGGCAGCCGCTTCGCCGCGGTGCGGAAGGTGCCGCTCACCCACTTGCCGGTCGCGGGGTCGACATGCGCGCCCTCCGAGCGCGGGAAGATCTCGTACCACGCGCCGGTGAGTGCCCGCTCGCGTTCGACCAGCCAGAGGTATGTCGGCGACGGGCTCACGCTGTCGCGCAGCGGTGCGCGGTGCATCACCTCCGCGACGGCCTCGTCGGTGCCACCGTGCAGGCGGGCGAGGGCGTCCTGATCGGTGTCGCGCAGGGTCGTGACGGCCTGTTCGAGGGTGGTGCGGTCGGCGTCGGTGTGGTCGACCTCCCGCAGGGCGCGCTCGAGCACGCGGGCACCTTCTTCGAGCATCAGCTCGGTGTCGACGCCGGCGTGCACCTTGATGGTGGCGTCGTGTTCCCAGGTGCCATAAGGGTCCGACCAGCCTTCGACCCGGAAGGTCCAGCGCCCCTCGGTCGGCGCCTCGACGGTGCGCACCCAGTGGTCCAGGCCGGGGTTGGTGCAGGTCATCGGCAACGCGGTCTCGGCGCCGTCGGGGTCGGTGAGCACGAGCGTCGCATTGACCGCGTCGTGGCCCTCGCGGAAGACCGTGGCGCTGATCTCGAAGGGCTCGTCGACCACCGACGTGGTCGGCAGGGCTCCACCGTCGACGATCGGTTGCACATCCTGCACGGGAATGCGGCCGATCGGGCGTGGTGAGGCGTCCATATTCAGGTCGGGGGTGGGCGTGGTTGATCGCGTGGGGGAGTGCTGATCCGTCACCGGACCGACGCTACACGGACCGGCGCTCTGCGTCGTAGCCGCGACGCCTGTCGAAACCCTCCCGTTGGTTGAGCGCCGTCCTGAGCGAGCGGAGCTTCGGTGGTTGAGCAAGGGCGACGAAGGAGCCCGCGTCGAAACCCACCCAGGGTCGAGGTGCGGTTTCGATGCGGGGCTCGTCCCTCGCCCCTTACTCAACCGGCGAGGTGCGGTTTCGACGCGGGGCTCGTGCCTCGCCTCTTACTCAACCGGCGATGAGAGCCAGATGCGGTCGAGGTAGTCGCGCATCGACCGGTCGCTGGAGAAGAAGCCGCTGCGGGCCACATTGAGGATCGCCGAGCGGGTCCACCGCTCCGGGTCGCGGTATGCCGCGTCCACCCGAGCCTGCGCATCCAGATAGGACTGGAAGTCGGCGAGCACCATGAACGGGTCCTGGGTGACCAGATTGTCGACCACCTGGGCCGACAACGCCCGGTCCCCGTCGGTGAAGTGACCGCTGGCGATGAGGTTGATCGTGCGCTGCAGCTTGTCGTTGGACTCGTAGTACTCCGCCGGGTTGTAGCCCCGGGCGTGCAGCGCCTCGACCTCCGGTTCGGTCATGCCGAAGAGGAAGAAGTTGTCGTCGCCGACGAGCTGGCGGATCTCGACATTCGCGCCGTCGTCGGTGCCGATCGTCAGCGCGCCGTTGAGCGCAAACTTCATATTGCCGGTGCCGGACGCCTCCTTGCCGGCGAGCGAGATCTGCTCGGACAGGTCGGCGGCCGGGATGATCTTCTCGGCGAGCGTCACGTTGTAGTTGGCCGGGAAGGCCACCGACAGCACACCCTTGACCCGCTCGTCGGCGTTGATCGTGGCGGCGACCGAGTTGATCAAGAAGATGATCTCCTTGGCCAGGTGATAACCGGGGGCAGCCTTGGCGCCGAAGATGAACGTCCGCGGCACCACCTGATCGATCGCCACCGTGCCGGAGATGACGTCCTCGTAGAGCGAGACGATGTGCAGCAACTTCAAGGTCTGTCGCTTGTACTCGTGCAACCGCTTCACCAGCACGTCCAGCATCGCGTGCTGCGGCAACTCCAACCCGTCACGGACGCTCAGCAGCCGGAAGAGCCGCTCCTTGTTGGCCTGCTTCACCGCGGCGAACTCGGCGCGGAAGCCCGCGTCGTCGGCATACGGCTCGAGTTCGCGCAGTCGGTCCAGGTCGGTGACCCACTCCGAGCCGATCGTGTCGGTGATCAGGTTGGACAGGCGGCGGTTGGCGAGATAGATGAACCGGCGCGGGGTGACGCCATTGGTGACATTGGTGAATTTGGCCGGCTCGTATTCGGAGAAGTCCGGCAACACCTTGTCGCGCAACAGTTGTGACTGCAGTTCGGCGACGCCGTTGACCTTGGCCGAGCCGATGGTGGCGAGATAGGCCATCCGCACCGACCGCTCCGGGTGCTCGGCGATGATCGACATCCGGCGGGCCCGCATCTCGTCGCCGGGGAAGGCCTGGCGCACCTCCTCCAGGAACAGCTCGTTGATCTGGTAGATGATCTCCAGGTGGCGCGGCAGCAACCGGCCGAGCAGCTCCACCGACCACACCTCGAGCGCTTCGGGCAGCAGCGTGTGGCAGGTGTAGGCGAAGCAGCGGCGGGTGATGTCCCACGCTTCGTCCCAGTCAAAACCCTTGATATCCACCAGGATTCGCATCAACTCCGGTATGGCGATGACCGGGTGGGTGTCGTTGAGCTGGAAGATGATCCGCTCGGGCAGCTGCCGCAGGTCGAAGTCCTTGGGCAGCGTGTTGGCGATGAAGTCGTGCAGCGAGCAGGCCACGAAGAAGTACTGCTGCTGCAGGCGCAACTCCTTGCCCTGCGGCGTGGAGTCCTCGGGGTAGAGCACCTTGGAGATGTTCTCGGCGAAGGTCTGCGCGCGCACCGCGGTGGCGTAGTCACCGGAGTTGAAGATCTGCAGGTCGAAGGCCTGGGTCGCCTTGGCGCTCCACAGGCGCAGCGTGTTGACGGTCCCATTGCGGAAGCCCGGCACCATGTGGTGATACGGGATGCCGAGCACATTCCAGCCCGGCACCCACCGGGTGCGCTCGCGGCCCTGGTCGTCGGTCCACTTCTCGGTGTGCCCGCCGAAGTCGACGCGCACCTGCCGCTCGGGGTGCGGGAACTCCCACGGGCTGCCCAGCGCCAGCCACGAGTCCGGCACCTCGACCTGCCGGCCGTTCTCAAAGGTCTGGCGGAAGATGCCGTATTCGTAGCGGATGCCGTAGCCGATGCACGGCACGTCCATCGTCGCCAGCGAGTCGACGAAGCAGGCCGCCAGCCGGCCGAGACCGCCGTTGCCCAGGCCCGGCTCGATCTCCTGGGCACGCAATGCGGCGATGTCGATGCCACACCGGCGCATGGCCTCCTCGGCGATGTCCTGCAGGTTGGTCGCGAGCAGCGCATTGCCGAGCTGCCGACCGAGCAGATACTCCGCGGACAGGTAGCCGACGATCTTGCGGTCGCCCTCGCGGCGCAGCGCACCGGTCTCCAGCCAGCCCGCCATCAGGTACTCCCGCACGGTGCGGGCCAGCGCGAGGTACTGGTCGTTGATCGTCGAGCGCGACAGCAGCACACCCTGGCCGTAGTTCAGCTCCCGCAGGAACGCCTCGATGAACCCCTCCACCGTCGAGGCGGGCGGCTCGACCGGGCCGGCCGCCAGTTCGCTGCTGACCGGCAGGGTCGGCCCGACGCGGTGGACGTCGGTGGTCTGCAGCTCGTCGGTCGTGAAGCCGTTGCTGGCGTCGTCGCTCATCGGTGTGGTCGCTCCGTGGGTTTTGGCTGGCTCCGGGCAGCCGGAGTCGGCCACCCCGAGGAATGAGTCTGCCCGCACGGGGAGCCTGACCGCAAAGCTGCCCCGCCGCGTGTGACGGTGGTCACCGCCGGTGTGGCTCAGCGGCTTTCGAGCATCTCCTTGGATTTGGCGATCGCGAAGCCCCAGCCCTGCGACAGGGTCACCTGCGCGGGCACGGCCACTTCGTCCGGATTGGTCACCACGTCCAGCAGGTATGGCGACCCGCTGGCCACCGCCCGCTGCACCGCACCTGCCAGCTCGCTCTCCTCGGTGACCCGCTCGGCCTGGAGGCCGAGTGACGTGGCGACGGCGGCCAGGTCGGGGTTGTCCAGCTCGGTGCCGAACTCGGGCAGCCCGCCCTGTTCCTGTTCGAGCTTGACCATGCCGAGGCGGCCGTTGTCGAAGACCACGAAGACCACCGGCAGGTTGAAGGTGACCGCGGTGCGCAGGTCGCCGAGCAGCATCATCAGGCCGCCGTCGCCGCAGAAGGCGATGACCTGGCGCGACCGGTCGAGCGCGCTGGCGCCGAGCGCCTGCGGCATGGCGTTGGCCATCGAGCCGAGGTTGTAGGAGCCGACCATCCGGCGAGTCCCGCGCATGGTGACGAACCGCGAGAGCCAGACGGTCGACATACCGGTGTCACTGGTGAAGACCGCGTCGTCGGCGGCATATTCATCGACGGTGGCGGCGAGCAACTCGGGGCGGATGCGGCGGTGCGGGTTCTCGAAGACCTGCCGCACGCGGCCGACGACGCTGGTGCGTCCGGGCCCACGGATGAGCGAGCGCTGGTCCTTGACCCAGTCCTCGTACTCCGAGACGCACTTGCGCAGGTGTTTGTCCGAGCGCTTGTCCTTCTGCGGCAGCGCGGCCAGGATCGCCCGCACGGTGCGCCCGGCGTCGCCGACCACCGGGTGCGCGATCGGGTGGCGGCGGCCGATGTGCTCGCCGCGCACGTCGATCTGCACAGCCGGCGTGCCCTTCGGATAGAACTCGCGGTAGGGGAAGTCGGTGCCGACCATCACCAGCAGGTCGGCCTCGTGCAGCGCCTTGGCGGCGGCCCGGTTGCCGATCAGCCCGGACTGCCCGACCTGGTAGGGGTTGTCATGCTCGAGGACCGGTTTTGCCTTGAGCGACAACACCATTGGCGCCTTGAGACGGTCGGCCAGGGCGAGCACGTCGTCGCGCGCGTCGAGCGCACCGCAGCCCACGAGCAGCGTCACCTTGTCGGCCTGGGCAATAGCCGAGGCAGCGTCGGCGACCTGGTCCGCCGGGGCGACCTGCGGTTGGGGCGGCCGCACGAAGGTGGGCGTGCGGACACCGTCCGGGAGGTCCTTGGAGCCCACGTCGCCGGGCAGCGTCAGCACGGCCACGCCGCGCCGGGTGATCGCCGCATTGACCGCCTGCTCGAGCAGGGCCGGCATCTGGTCGGGTGAGGTCACCGTGCGGCAGAAGACCGACACATCCCGAAACAGCAGGTCGTTGTCGACCTCCTGGAAGAAGTCGGTGCCGAGTTCCTCCAGCGGGACCTGCCCGGTGATCGCCAGGACGGGCGCGTGCGACTTCTTGGCGTCATACAGGCCGTTGAGCAGGTGAATCGCGCCCGGCCCGACGGTGCCCATGCAGACCGCGAGGTCTTGGGTGAGTTGCGCCTGGGCGGACGCGGCGAAGGCGCCGGCTTCCTCGTGCCGGACGCCGATCCACTCGATCCGGTCGTCGGTGCGGATCGCGTCGGTGACCGGGTTGAGCGCGTCGCCGACCACGCCCCAGACCTGGCGCACGCCCTGTGTGGCGAGAGCGTCGACGATCATGCGAGCGACGGTGGTCATGGCGTAATGCCTCCCCGGAGGTGGTGGGTCGCCGGCAGGAAGTTGTCGGCGCGGGCGGCGTTCCAGTCCGCAGCCCAGGACTGTGGCGCCTCGGCCAACAGTTCACCAGGTTCCAGCCACTCGTAGAGCTCTGCGTAGGAACGGGATTCGGTCTCGGACAGGTTGATCCGCAGCAGGTGCGGGGTGAGCTCGGCAGGGGCGTGCGCTCCCATCGAGCCGATGATCTGGGCCGCCTGCTGCACCGTCGCCTCGTGGAACCGCTTGACCCGTTCGCTCTTGTCGCCGACGTCGAGCGCTCGGGCTCGACGATGACTCTGGGTCGCGACCCCGACCGGGCAGTGATCGGTGTGGCACTGCTGGGCCTGGATGCAGCCGACCGCCATCATCATCGCGCGGGCGGCGTTGGTGTAGTCAGCGCCCTGGATCAGGCGCTTGACGATGTCGCTGCCGGTCGCGACCTTGCCGCTCGCGCCGATCCGGATGCGGTCGCGCAGCCCGGTGCCGACGAGCGCGTTGTGCACCGTCATCAGCCCGTGTGTGAGCGGCATACCGACGTGGTCCTCATACTCCTGGGGCGCGGCGGCGGTCCCGCCCTCGGACCCGTCGACGATGATGAAGTCCGGTGCGGTGCCGACCTGGAGGATCGCCTTGCAGATCGCCAGCACGTCCATCCGCGAGCCGACGCACAATTTGAAGCCGGCTGGTTTGCCACCCGACAGTTCGCGCATCCTGGCGATGAACTCGATCAACTCGACCGGGGTGCGAAACACCTTGTGGGCCGACGGGCTGACACATTTCTGGCCCTGCGGCACCTCGCGGATCTCGGCGATCTCCTTGGTCACCTTCGCGGCCGGCAGCACTCCGCCGATGCCGGGCTTGGCGCCCTGGCTGAGTTTGAGGGACACGCATTTGACCTGGTCGATCTGTGACTTCTCGGCGAACTCGTCCGGGTCGAAGTCGCCGTCCTTGGTGCGGGTGCCGAAGTAGCCCGAACCCACCTCCCAGACCAGGTCACCTCCGTTTTCCCGGTGGTATGACGACAGCCCGCCCTCACCGGTGTCGTGCGCGAAGCCGCCCATCGCCGCACCCTTGTTGAGGGCTCGAATCGCGTTGGCGGACAACGCTCCGAAGCTCATCGCGGAGACATTGAGCAGCGACATCGAGTAGGGCTTGGAGCAGTCCGGACCGCCGACCATCACCCGGTGCTCCTCCTTGGGCGGATCGAGCGGCGCGGTGGAGTGGATGAGGTACTCGTAGCCCGGCTGATTCACGTCGCGCTCGGTGCCGAAGGCCTGCTCGCCGTGGATGCCCTTGGCTCGTTCGTAGACGATCGTGCGGGTGTCGCGGTCGAAGGGCCGGCCATCCCAGTTGCGCTCGATGAAGTACTGCTGCAGCTCGGGCCGGATGTCTTCGAGCAGATAGCGCAGGTGCCCGACGACCGGGTAGTTGCGCAGCACCGAGTGCTTCTTTTGGATCAGGTCGTGTGCGGTCAGGGCTGCGGCGGCAGCGCCGAGCGCACCGAGGGCGGACTTGGCTCCCACGGATGGCCTTCCTCGTCGGACGGGTGGTCCTCCCACTGTCGGTGGCGCGGACCGCCCATGGGGCGCAACTGGCCTGGGAACTCCCTGGAAACCGGGTCCTTCGTAGGATGGCGGCCGTGTTCGACCCCCTGACCATCGCGATCTTCGTCGCTCTCGCCGCCCTGGCAGGCTGGAGCGGCTGGCTCACGCTGCGCAGCCGCGCCATCGACAACCCGTTGTTTTACCTCGCCTGTCTGGCCGAGGTGCTGCTCATCGTGCAGCTAGTCACCGGCATCGCGCGCATCCACGGCTCGAGTGCCCGGATGTCGCACGCGGTCTTCATCGCCTACCTCGCCGGCATGGTGCTCGTGCTGCCGGTGGCAGCCTTCTGGTCCTTCGCGGAGCGCGAAACCCGTTGGGGCACAGGGGTTTTGCTGGTCGCTACGCTCGGCCTCATGGTGATGGTGGTGCGGTTGGTGCAGTTGTGGGGCGGGCATGCCTGAGCGCGCGACCGGGCGCGGCTTCGGCCGGGTCCTCGTGGCGGTCTACGGACTCTTCGCGCTGGCCGCGACCGGGCGTTCGGTGCTGCAGATCTCGCAGACCTGGCCCCACCCACCGATGCCGTTCGTGCTGTCCGCCGTCGCCGCGGTGATCTATCTGGTCGCCACCGTCGCGCTCGCCCGCGGCGACCGCACCAGCGCTCGGGTCGCGCTCGTCACAATCAGCATCGAGCTGCTCGGCGTCCTCGCCGTCGGCATCTGGTCGTATGCCGACCCGTCCGCCTTCGTCGCCCCCGGCTCGAACAGCGACACGACGGTGTGGAGCAAGTTCGGCCAGGGCTACGGCTATGTCCCGCTGGTGCTCCCGATCGTCGGCCTCTGGTGGCTGCGACGCTCGCGCTGATCGGTCAGCCAGCAGCGAAGACGGCGAAGCTGGCAGCGCGCATCGGGTAGCTGCCGCCGACCGGCAGTTGCGTGCTCGGCACGTCCTGTGGACGCTCGCATGCGCTGTCCCACAACAGTTTCCATGCCGTGACGTTCTGCGCGGCAGGCAGCGTGATCTGCGCCTCGGTCACATCGCCGTGCAGCACCAGCAGCAGTTGGGTGTCACCGATGTCGGTGCCGTCGAAGACTGCCTGAACGGTGCGGGTCGCGGGGTTCTGCCACTCCAGCGTGCTCATCAGCTCGCCGCCGATGTTGTGCCAGTGCAGCGCCGCGAGCTCGTCACCCTCGATCGGATCACCGGGGAAGAAGCTGCGCTGCCGCAGCACCGGGTGGGCTGCTCGCAGCTCGATCAAGAACGCCGTCGTGTCGATCAGCGCCTGGTCCTGATCGTCGAGTTGCCAGTCATACCAACTGGTTTCGTTGTCCTGACAGTAGGCGTTGTTGTTGCCGCCCTGGGTGCGGCGAAGCTCGTCGCCACCGAGCAGCATCGGCACACCGCTGGACAGCAGCAACGTCGCGAGCAGGTTGCGCCCGGCCCGCCGCCGCATCGTCTGGACATCCTTGCTCGCCCCGTCGTGCCCCTCGACCCCGAAGTTCCACGACCGGTTGTCGTTGGAGCCGTCCCGGTTGTCCTCGCCGTTGGCCTCGTTGTGCTTGCTGTCGTATGCCGTGAGGTCGGCCAGCGGGAAGCCGTCGTGCGCGGTGACGAAGTTGACCGAGGCCAGGGGCGACCGGCTGGCGAAGACGTCCGGAGATCCCGCAATGCGGGTCGCCAGCTCTGCGACGCCGTGGCCGCTCTGCCCGGAGGTGACGGCGCCGAGGTCGGCCACCCAGAAGGTGCGCGCGCAATCGCGGAAACGGTCGTTCCAATCCGCCCAGGGCGAGGGGAACTGGCCGGTGCGCCAGCCGTGCGGGCCGAGATCCCACGGCTCGGCGATGAGCTTGACGCCCGAGAAGGTCGGGTCGGTGCGCAGCGCGGCGAAGAAGGGGTGATCGGGGGTGAAGAAGTCGTCCGCGCCCCGGCCGAGGGTGACCGCCAGGTCGAACCGGAAGCCGTCGACATGCATCTCGGTGACCCAATAGCGCAGCGAGTCCAGGACCAATTGCAGCGTCGGATGCTGGGCGGTGTCGACGCTGTTGCCGCAACCGGTCACGTCGATGTCGGCGCCGCGCTCGTCCAAGCGGTAATACTCCGCGGCGTCCAGCCCCCGCCAGGACAGGGTCGCGCCGGCCGGCGCGGACTGCTCCGCGGTGTGGTTGTAGACCACATCGAGGATCACCTCGATGCCGGCGGCGTGCAGCAGCTTGACCATGCCCTTGAACTCATCGATCACACCCTGCGGATCGGAGGCGGCGGCATACCTCGCCTGCGGGGCGAAGAAGCCGAGGGTGTTGTAACCCCAGTAGTTCGTGCGGCCGGACTGTGCCAGGCGCGGCTCGTCGGTGGACGCGTGGACCGGCAGCAACTCGACCGAGGTGACACCGAGCCGGTGCAGGTGAGCGATCGTCGCGGGATGCGCGACCCCGGCATACGTGCCTCGAAGGTGTTGGGGCACATCGGGATTGGTCATCGTCAGGCCGCGCACGTGGGTCTCGTAGAGCACGGTGCGGTCCCACCCGACGTGCGGGCGCGCGTCGGCACCCCAGTCGAAGCCGGGGTCGATCACGACATTGCGGGGCATCTTGGCCGCACTGTCGCGCTGGTCGATGATCGTGTCGTCACCGGCGAAGGAGTCATCCACCTGGTGGCCGAAGACCTCCGGCGACCACTGCACCTCGCTCTCGATCGCCCGGCCGTAGGGATCGAGCAGTAGCTTGGCCGGGTTGTAGCGGTGACCCTCGCGCGGCGCCCACGGACCGTCGGCGCGGAAGGCGTAGCGCTCCCCGGGACCGACCCCTTCGACATGACCGCCCCAGACGCCGCCCGCGTGCTGAGCCAAGGGCACGCGTTGCTCGGTGCCGTGCTCGTCGAAGAGGCACACCCAGACCGCGGTGGCGTGGGCGGCATACACCCCGAACTCGGTGCCGGTGGGACAGGCCGTCGCGCCGAGCGGCGGCGGGGCGTCGAGCGAGCGCAGCACAGTCGCAACCGAGGGTGTGGGCATGGGCCACAACCTACGGGAGTGCATTACGTTGGCCGTATGACTGATCCGACTTCACTGCCCAATTTCTCCCCCCAGGGCGGTGGCCAGCCGTCCGGTCCGAACTCCAACGGAGCCCCCGGTGCGACGCCCGTGCGCGACCAGGTGGTGGCCGTGCTCCAGCAGGACGGCTTCCGCCCCGAGATCGACGTCGACGACGACGTCAGCTACCGCGTCGAAGGCAACCAGCTCTTCGCCCGCGTGGTCGAGAGCCAGGAGGCCGGCCAGCCCGCGGTGATCCGCATCTTCGGCCAGTGGCAGATCTCTGACGAACTGCCCCAGGACGTGCAGGTGCACCTGCTGGCCGCCAACGACGTCACCCTGAGTCTCAACATCATCAAGTGCGGCATCGCCAACGGCAACCTCGTCGTCATGGGCGAACACCTCATCAACGACGGCTCCGACCTGCCGATGCTGGTGCAGTCCACGACCGGCATGGTGCTGCACGCGGTCGGCCTGTGGCACCAGTCGGTGACCTCGGGCGGTCCGCACGCCGCGACCGCCGACCCCGCCGAAGCCGGCGACATCCTGCCGCAGACCCAGCCGGGCGCTGAGGGTCCCGAGGGCCGGGCGTGACCGACGCGTCCTACGGCGAGTTCGTCAGCACCCAGGTGACCGACGGGCTCGCCGTCCTTCGGGTCGACCGCCCGAAGATGAACGCGCTCAACGACGAGGTCCAGGAGGGCCTGGCCGCCGCGGCCGCCGCCCTGTCGGCCGACCCGGCCGTGCGCGGGGTGATCGTCTGGGGAGGGGAGAAGGTCTTCGCCGCCGGCGCCGACATCAAGCAGATGCGGGAGATGTCGTATGTCGACATGGTCCGGCGCTCCGGTCGTCTCTCCGAATGCTTCACCGCGGTGGCGCGGATCCCCGTGCCGACCGTCGCCGCGATCGAGGGCTATGCGCTCGGCGGCGGCTGCGAACTCGCGCTCACCTGCGACTTCCGGGTGGCGGCGAGCGACGCCAAGCTCGGGCAGCCCGAGATCCTGCTGGGCCTGATCCCGGGTGCGGGCGGCACCCAGCGGCTGGCCCGCCTGGTCGGCCCGGCCCGGGCCAAGGACCTGATCTTCACCGGCCGGATGATCGATGCGGCCGAGGCCGAGCGGATCGGGCTGGTCGACCAGATCGCCGAGCCCGGCGCGGCGCTCGAGGCCGCCAAGGCCAAGGTCGCGCCCTTCCTCACCGGCCCGGCCGTCGCGCTGCGCGCCGCCAAGGAAGCCATCGACCGAGGGCTCGACGGCGACCTCGGCACCGGCCTCGGGATCGAGAGCATGCTGTTCGCCGGACTGTTCGCCACCAAGGACCGGGAGATCGGCATGACCTCCTTCATCGAGAACGGCCCGGGGAAGGCTTCCTTCGAAGGCCGCTGACGATCGGCATACGACCGCTAGGCTGCGCGCGGAGAATCGGCGGAAGGAAAGCGCGGACGTGACCACCAAGAAATGGAATATCGAGCCCGAGTGGCAGGAGCCCTTCGTGGCGGCGCTCACCCGGCGCGGCGCCGACGGGCACGCCATCAATGGGGCGCTCTCGGGTGTTGACCAGGAGTGCCTGGCCAAGGGCAAGCCGGCACGGGAGCTCTTCGGCGACCCGGAGAAATACGCCGAGGGCATCGTGCTGCCCGGCACCCAGGCGGCCAAGGCCAGCCGGGCGCGCGCGATCGTGTTGCAGATCGTCGGGTTGATCGGCATGTTCCTCACCCTGTGGGGCTGGACCGGCATGCGCCGCCAGGTTGATTCCCTGCTCGGTATGTCGCCCGTGGTCCCCTTCGTGATCGGCCTGATCCTGACGCTCGGCGCCGCGATCACCGATGTCGTGCTCGGCTCGCGGGCCGACGTGTATGCGCTCGACCCGGGCCAGAAGCCGACCGGCCGGCAGCTGTTCCTGAACAAGATCGCGCCCTGGCTGATCGTGCTGCTGACGCTGGTCGGCATGCTGATCATCTGGGCGCGTTACTCCTGATCTGCCGGGTCCCGTACTCACGGGTAACTTGGCCACGTAGGGTGAGACCCATGCAAGGCGGCCGACAGGCCGCGTCATACAGCGACGACAGGACAGGCGAACTATGAACATCGTCGTGTGCGTCAAGTACGTCCCGGACGCCCAGAGCGACCGGACGTTCTCCGACGACAAGACCACCGACCGCGCGGGCGTCGACGGGCTGCTCTCCGAGCTCGACGAGTACGCGGTGGAAGAGGCGCTCAAGCTGGTCGAGGCCGGCGAGGGCGAGGTCACCGTAGTGACCATCGGCCCGGACGAGGCTGCCGAGGCGGTGAAGAAGGCCCTGCAGATGGGCGCCGACAAGGGCGTGCACATCAGCGACGACGCGATCCACGGCTCGGACGCCGTGGCGACCTCGCTGCTGCTCGCCGAGGCGATCAAGAAGATCGGCCAGCCCGACCTCATCCTCACCGGCATGGGCTCGACCGACGGGCTGATGAACATCGTCCCGACGATGGTCGCCGAGCGCCTCGGCCTGCCGGCGGTCACGCTGGTCTCCAGCCTGGAGGTCAACGGTTCGACCGTGACCGGGCGTCGCGACGGCGACACCGCCTCGGAGACCATCGAGGCCTCGCTGCCCGCGCTGGTGTCGGTCACCGACCAGACCAACGAGCCGCGCTACCCGTCCTTCAAGGGCATCATGGCCGCCAAGAAGAAGCCGGTCGAGACCTGGTCGCTCGGCGACCTCGGTGTCGACGCGGGCCAGGTCGGCCTGAACAACGCGTGGGTGCAGGTGGAGTCCTTCGAGGCCCGCCCGCCGCGTGAGCAGGGCCAGGTCGTCACCGACGAGGGCGACGGTGGCACCAAGCTCGCCGAGTTCCTGTCCACCCACAAGTTCGTCTGAGCCACAAGGAGATTCGACATGGCTGAAGTTCTCGTCCTGGTGGATCACACCGACGGACAGGTGAAGAAGACCACTGCCGAGTTGCTCACGATCGCCCGTGAGATCGGCACGCCGTCCGCCGTCTTCGTCGGCTCCAATGTCGACGCGGCGCGCCCGCGGCTCGCGCAGTTCGGCGCCGAGAAGGTGTATGTCGTGGACAACCCCGATGTCACCGGTTATCTCGTCGCCCCGCTGGCGGAAGCCCTCGCGACCATCGCCGAGCAGGCGCAGCCCGCTGCGATCCTGCTGCCGACGACGGCGCACTACAAGGAGGCCGCCGGCCGCCTCGCGATCAAGCTCAACTCCGGCGTCATCACCGATGCCACCGGGGTCGAGGTCGCCGACGGCGCGGTGAACGTGCTGAAGCAGGCTTTCGCGGCGTCATACACCACCCGTTCCAAGGTCACCCAGGGCACGCCGATCATCACCGTCAAGCCCAATGTGACCGCGCCGACCGCCGCCCAGGCGTCCGCCACCCCGGTGCCGGTCGAGGTCACCGTCTCCGACGCCGCCAAGGGCGCCAAGATCACCGAGACCAAGCCGAAGGAGAAGTCCGGTCGCCCTGAGCTGACCGAGGCCGCCATCGTGGTCTCCGGTGGCCGTGGCACCTCCGGCGACTTCTCGCCGGTCGAGGCGCTCGCCGACACCCTCGGCGCCGCCGTCGGTGCCTCGCGCGCCGCGGTCGACGCCGGTTGGTATCCGCACAGCAACCAGGTCGGTCAGACCGGCAAGCAGGTCTCGCCCCAGCTGTATGTCGCGGCGGGCATCTCCGGCGCCATCCAGCACCGGGCCGGCATGCAGACCTCCAAGACGATCGTCGCGATCAACAAGGACGAGGAGGCACCGATCTTCGAGCTGGTCGACTTCGGTGTCGTCGGTGACCTGTTCCAGGTGTTGCCGCAGGCGACCGAGGCGATCAAGTCCGCCAAGAACGGCTGACCGCTCGCCCTCGACGCTCACCCGGCTGTGTTGTCGGTTGAGCCCCGCCGAAATCACCGCCGCCCACCCCACGACTGGGGTGGGCGGCGGTGTTGTTCTCACAAAACGCCCAGTTGGGCGATCGGGGTCGGGCCTGGGTGGTGCGGTTGGCGCAAAACGCCCAACTGGGCGATCGGCGTCGGGTGTGGGTGGTGCGGCTGGCGCAAAACGCCCAACTGGGCGATCGGCGCGGAGTCTGAGGTCTCAGCCTCGCCCCAACTCCCGTCGGCTTACTGGCCGGTCTTCATCCACCAGGCCGCGGTGGCCTTGCGGCTCTTGGGGTCGGGCACGTACAGCAGCATCCAGGAGTGCACGGTGCTGCCCTTCGGAGTCCAGAAGATGAGCGTGAACTTCTGCGACTTATCCTTGGGCACCAGCGCATTGGTGAGGGTCTCACCGTCGCTGCCGAGCGCGCTGTAACCGCACCGGTTGCGGGC
Organism: Metallococcus carri; assembly: GCF_011440275.1. Lineage (GTDB taxonomy): Bacteria > Actinomycetota > Actinomycetes > Actinomycetales > Dermatophilaceae > Metallococcus > Metallococcus carri. The sequence goes on from NZ_JAAOIV010000005.1 coordinate 25,758, forward strand.
GGTGTCGATCAACTCGAACTGCGAGCGCTCGACGAAACCTTCGGCGCCCTTGGCCTGCACGGTGACGTCGATCGCGACGCCGGTAACGTCATTCGGTTGCTTGGCGCTGGGCGGCAGGGTGCGCATCGTCGGCTTGCTCGGCGTCACGACCTGGGACACGACGCTGTCGCCGGCGGTGAAGGGCGTGCCGAAGTCGTGCGCGGTCACGCCGTCGGAGGTGACCTGCGACTTGGTGGTCGAGCAGGCGGTCTGGGTGGCGACCGTTGGGGCGGTGCCGCTGCCGGACCAGGCGGCGGTGGCGGTGCTCGCGTCCGGCCGCGGGAGGTAGTACACGGTGTAATCGGACAGGTTCGCCTCGGCCGGCACGAGGAAGGCGACGGTGCCCGACCCGGTCGTGGCTTCGTCCACCTGCAGCACCGAGAACGCGTTGGGCAGCGGGTTGGTCGCCGGCTGCTCGCATCGTTTGCCCGAGCCGTCGACGAGCACGAAGTTGCCCGGCTCGACCCCGAAGATGCCGTTGGTGCGCACCTTCGCGCTGACCTTCACCTGCGCGATCCGGTAGCCCTCGCGCCGCGAGGGCGTGCTCGTCATCGCCGGCTCGGACGCCTGCGCCTCCAGCGCCTTGGTCTGCTCGACCGGTGCGGGGGCGTCATACGCCGTCTGTCCACCGCGGTATGCCGGGGCCTTCCCGCCGGCGCAATTCGTCGCGCTCGTCGGGGTCGGCTGCACCGACGTGGAGGACGGCGCCGCGCCGGGGGAGGAGCAGGCGGACAGGGCTGCGACGGCGCACGCCACCGCGGCGCTGCGGACACGTCGGGAGGTCATCGGGGTCCTTCGGCTGATCGGGTGACGGGGCGAGTCGGTGGCCAAGTCTGGCAAATCGGCTCGCCGGCCGCGCCGGGAGTCCGCCGGAACGCCGTGCGGGCCGGTCGGTGAGCCGCCTTAGACTTAAGGCCGTGTCCACCCCGGCCTATCTCGACCACGCTGCGACCACGGCCATCCGGCCGGAGGTCATCGAAGCGATCGCCGCACAGATGGGTCACCTCGGCAACGCCTCTTCCCTGCACACCGCCGGGCGGGCTGCCCGCCGGGTCGTCGAGGAGTCGCGTGAGCTGATCGCCGACCGGCTCGGCGCGACCCCTTCGGAGGTCGTCTTCACCTCTGGTGGCACCGAGGCCGACAACCTCGCGGTGCTCGGCGCGTGGCGGCAGCGGCATACGGTCGATCCGGCGCGCTCCCGGCTGCTGGTGAGCACGATCGAGCACCACGCCGTGCTCGATCCGGTCGGCCGGCTGGTCGACGCCGAGGGTGCGAAGGTCGACTGGCTTGAGGTCGACCGTGCGGGCGTGGTCGACGCGGAGGCGGCAGCCGCCGCGATCACCCAGGCCGCCGATCAGCTCGCCCTGGTGTCGATGATGTGGGCCAACAACGAAGTCGGCACCCTCCAGCCGGTGGCTCAGGTCGCCGCCGCCGCCCGCGAGCGCGGCGTGCCCTTCCACACCGACGCGGTGCAGGCGGTCGGACACGTGCCGGTCGCGTTCGGTGAGTGCGGTGCCGACCTGCTCAGCCTGTCCGGTCACAAGATCGGCGGTCCGCAGGGTGTGGGCGCGTTGCTGGTGCGCCGCGACGTGCAGCTCACCCCGCTGACTTTTGGCGGCGGTCAGGAGCGGCAGCTGCGCAGCGGCACGCTCGACGTCGCCTCGATCCGTGGCCTCGCCGTCGCCGTCGCAGCCGCCACGGACGAACTCGATGCCGAGCGCGCACGACTGATTGCGTTGCGGGACAAGCTGATTCAGGGTGCCCTGCAACTCGGGCTGGGCATCGAGCTCAGCGGGGCGCACACCGAGGGCAGCGCCGAGGACCGGTTGCCCGGCAATGTTCATTTGCGCGTCCCCGGGTGCGACGGTGACTCATTGCTCTACCTGCTCGACGCGGCCGGCGTGCAGTGCTCGACCGGGTCCGCATGCCAGGCCGGAGTGCCGCAGCCGAGTCACGTGCTGCTCGCCATGGGGTATGCCGACGAGCAGGCTCGCGGGGCGCTGCGCCTCACCCTGGGCCACACCAGCACCGAGGCCGATGTCGATGCGGTGATCGCCGCCCTGCCCGGCGCGGTCGAGCGGGCCCGCCGGGCCCACCAGGCGACGGCGGGGCGCGGCTGATGCGCGTCGTCGCGGCCATGAGTGGCGGAGTCGATTCGGCGGTCGCCGCGGCCCGGATGCTCGACGCCGGCCATGACGTGGTGGGGGTGCATCTCGCGCTGTCGCAGTCGGCGGCGACGCTGCGCGAGTCGGCGCGGGGCTGCTGCACGATCGAAGACGCAGGTGACGCGCGACGGGTGGCCGACCGGCTCGGCATACCGTTTTATGTCTGGGACATGGCCGAGCGGTTCAAGCAGGACGTGGTCGAGGACTTCGTCGCCGAATACGCGGCCGGCCGCACCCCGAACCCGTGCTTGCGGTGCAACGAGCGGATCAAGTTCGCGGCGCTGCTGGACAAGGCGCTTGCGCTGGGCTTCGACGCGGTGGCCACCGGGCACTACGCGCAGATCGTCGACGGGCCGCATGGGCGCGAGCTGCACCGCGCGGTGGATGCGGCCAAGGACCAGTCCTATGTGCTGGGGGTGTTGGACGCCGAGCAGTTGGCCCGCTCGTTCTTCCCGCTGGGGGACACGACCAAGCCACAGATCCGCCAGGAGGCGGCCGAGCGCGGGTTTTCCGTCGCCAAGAAGCCGGATAGCCACGACATCTGTTTCATCGCCGACGGAGACACCGCCGGGTGGCTCGCGGGTCGGCTGGGCGCGCAGCCAGGTCCGATCGTGGACGAAACCGGTGAGGTCGTCGGCGAACATGAAGGCTCGTTCGCTTACACCGTTGGTCAGCGGCGGGGGCTGGGGCTGAAGGTGCCGCGTCCGGACGGCGCCAAGCGCTATGTCACCTCCGTGGACCCGCAGCGCAACACGGTCGTGGTCGGCACCGCGGACCTGCTCGGCGTGGACCGCGTCGTCGGCGACCACCTGCGCTGGTGCGGCCCGGCTCCCGCGGGCACCGTCCGCCTCGGCGCGCAGTTGCGCGCCCACGGTGAGGAGCTGCCCGCGACGGTGCGCGTGGACGGTGACCGGGTGGTCGCCGAACTCGACCGGCGCACTCGCGGGGTGGCCGCCGGACAGTCGATCGTGTTGTATGACGGCAGCCGGGTGGTGGGGTCGGCGACGATCACCGCCGCCACACGGGTCGGTGTCACGACACAATGACGGAACCGTTCGGGCCGCAGCGTTGTCGTAGGCCCGGACACAACACGCGGAGGTGGGAGTGATGGGCCGACAGACGGCTGCGGCGGCGTTGGCCGCCGTGACGATCGGGGCGGGGCTGTTGACCGGGTGCGGAAGCGACTCCGGGGGACCGACGGTGGGGGCGCCGAGCTCGACGAGCACCAGCTCCTCGACCTCGTCGAGTTCTTCGAGTTCGTCCTCGAGTTCGGACAGTTCGTCCTCGAGTTCGTCGGAGAGCTCGACCAGTTCGGACACCTCGTCCAGTTCGTCGTCCTCGACAGCCGCGAACTTCAAGGTCGGCGACTGTGTGGTGAGCACGAAGGATTACTCGGTCACGCCCTGCACCAGCGGTCACAAGCTCGAGGTGTCTGCCATCGTCGACGGCACGGCCTATGCCAAGGATCTGATCAAGCGCAAGGCCTGGGCCAATTTCACCTGCCAGCAGCAGGCCTACGGCTATCTCGGCGGTTCGGTCAACGCGACCCGCTTCATCGCCGACTCCGTCCCGACCTCGGCCTCGCCCGACCCCAACAAACTCATCTGCCTCATCGCGCTGACCAAGGAAGACGACAGCGGCTACGAGATCGTGACGACCGCCAACAAGGGCGCGCTCAAGCCGGCCGGCGCCTTCAACAAATACAAGCTGTGCATCAAGGGCCGCGCCAGTGACGACAACCCGGTGATCATCGGGTGCGACGAGCCGCACGCGTCAGAGGCCGTGGGGGCCAAGCTCACCGCGCCCTTCGGCGCACCCTTCCCGGGGCCCAGCATCGCGCAGCAGGCGCAGGCGTTCTGCCGCCCGCAGGTGAAGAAGTACCTCGGCAATGTCGAGCGCAGCGACCTGGTTGTGGCCGAGAACCACGCCGGCGAACCCAACTGGACCAAGCAGGGCAACCAGCTCTACGTCTGCTTCGTGCAGACCGCCGACGGCAAGCCGATCAAGGGATCGCTGGCCGGCATCGGCAAGAAGCCGCTGCAGCGCTGATGCCCACCGTCGCGTCGGGGATCGGGTCGTGGCCGGGCACCTCGCCGCGCGAAGCGGTGCGGGTCGTGCGCGACATGCTGGCCGACGGGCACCTGCCCTTCCTGCCCGAGCTCCCTGGGCGCGGCCCCGGCGCCGACCTGATCGGTCGCACCGCCGCGCTGCTGCCCGGGCTGGCCGTCGACCTGCAACCGTCCGGGTGGCGACTCACCGATGCGCCCGGGCGCGACGCCCGGCGCGCCACGGCATACCTGCGCGAAGATCTGGACGAGGTCGCCGAGGCGTATGACGGATGGTCCGGCCGGTTCAAGGTGCAACTCACCGGGCCGTGGACGCTCGCGGCGACGCTCGCGCTGCCGCGCGGTGAACGGATGCTGTCCGACCACGGCGCAACGCGGGACCTGACCCAGTCGCTGGCCGAGGCGGCCCGTGACCAGCTCGCCCGAGTCCGCGCGCTCGTGCCGGGCATCGAGCCGGTGCTGCAACTGGACGAGTCCGGCCTGCCGGGCGTGCTCGCCGGCTCGATCCCCACCGCGAGCGGTTACGGCCGGCTGCGCGCGGCCGACCCGGGTGTAGTTCGCGACGGGCTGCGCGCGATCGTCGACGCCGTGGGAGCGCCGGTCGTCGTGCACTCCTGCGCGCCGGACGTGCCGGTGCGCCTGCTCACTGAAGCCGGCGCGGACGTGTCGCTCGACACGGCGCTGGCAGGCGATCGGCAGTGGGACGAGATCGCCGGTCTGCTCGAATCCGGTCGCACGCTGTATGCCGGACTGCTGCCCACCGACCGGCTCGACGCCCGGCCCGACGCCATCACCGAGCCGCTGCTGGGCCGCTTCGACCGGCTCGGGCTGGAGCCTGACCGCTTCGCCCAGGTCGTGGTGACACCGGCGTGCGGCCTGGCGGGCGCCACCGAGCAGGCGGCGCGGACCGCACTGCGCACGGCCGGCGAGGCGGCCGGCATACTCGCCGAACGCGCCACCGACTGACGACTGTCAGCGCGCTGCGGCAGGATGGCGCACGTGAGCAGCGACATCCCCGACGACGCCCGGCACGAGTGGACCGAGCTGGCCGAGCAGGTCACCGCGCATCAGTTCGCCTATCACGTCAAGGACGCGCCGACGGTCAGTGACGGGGAGTATGACGCGCTGATGCGCCGGCTGAACGAGCTGGAGGACGCCCATCCCGCGCTGCGCACGCCGGACAGCCCGACCCAGAAGGTCGGCGGGGCGTTCAACACCGATTTCGCGCCGGCGCAGCACCTGGAGCGGATGCTCAGCCTGGACAATGTGTTCAGCGAGGACGAGCTGCGCGAGTGGCTCGCCCGGGCCGAGCGCGATGCCGGTGGCGACATCCACTTCCTGTGCGAGCTCAAGATCGACGGGCTAGCGATCAATCTGCTCTACGAGGACGGCGTGCTCACCCGCGCGGCGACCCGGGGCGACGGCACGACCGGTGAGGATGTCACGCTCAACGCGCGCACGATCGACGTCATACCGCAGCGGCTGACGGCCACCAAGGACGTCGCGATCCCGAAAAGGGTGGAGATCCGCGGCGAGGTCTTCTTGCCGGTCGAGGCCTTCGAGCAGCTCAACGCCCAACTCGTCGAGGCGGGCAAGCCGCCCTATGCCAACCCGCGCAACACCGCGGCCGGGTCGCTGCGGCAGAAGGATCCGCGGGTGACCGCCTCGCGGCCGTTGCGGATGCTCGTGCACGGCATCGGTCACCGCGAGGGCTTCACCATCGCCCGGCAGAGCGAGGCCTATGACCTGCTGCGCGCGTGGGGGCTGCCGGTGAGCGATCACTCCAAGGTCGTCGCGAAGCCCGACGAGGTGGTGGAGTTCGTCCGCTACTACGGCGAGCATCGGCATTCGGTGGAGCACGAGCTCGACGGCATCGTGGTCAAGGTGGACGAGGTCCCGGCCCAGCGGGCGCTCGGCTCGACCTCGCGCGCGCCCCGGTGGGCGATCGCCTACAAGTACCCGCCGGAGGAGGTCAACACCAAGCTGCTCGACATCCGCGTCAATGTCGGGCGCACCGGCCGGGTCACGCCGTATGGCGTGATGGAGCCGGTCAAGGTGGCCGGCTCGACGGTGGAGATGGCCACCTTGCACAACGCCTTCGAGGTGAAGCGCAAGGGCGTGCTCATCGGTGACACGGTGGTGCTGCGCAAGGCCGGCGACGTCATACCGGAGATCGTCGGACCGGTGGTCGACCTGCGTGACGGCAGCGAGCGCGAGTTCGTCATGCCGACCGAATGTCCTTCGTGCGCAACGAAACTCGCCTACGAACGCGAGGGCGACAAGGACATCCGCTGCCCCAACGCGCGCACCTGCCCCTCGCAATTGCGGGAGCGGATGTTTTCGCTCGGGTCGCGTGGCGCCTTCGACATCGAGGCGATGGGCTGGGAGGCGGCGATCGCGCTCACCGATCCCGACTACGGCCGGCCGGAGGACGCCGATCCCGACCAGGACCCGCCGCAGCGACCGGTGCTGTCGAGCGAGGCCGGGCTGTTCGACCTGCGCCCCGAGGATCTCGCCGAGGTGACGGTATGGCGGCGGCGCAAGAAGGGCGGCGAGGAGCAGCCCCCGGCACGCGAACCCTTCTTCTTCACCAAGGGCACGGCGGCCAAGCCGGCGGTGCCGCGGGCGACGACCGACAAGCTTTTCGCGGAGCTGGAGAAGGCCAAGGCCCAGCCGCTGTGGCGGGTCATCGTCGCGCTGTCGATCCGGCATGTCGGGCCCACCGCGGCGCGGGCGCTCGCGACCGAGTTCGGCTCGATCGAGGCGATCCGCACCGCCGATGTCGAGGCCCTCGCGGCGACCGAGGGGGTCGGGCCGGTCATCGCCGAGGCGGTGCGCGAATGGTTCGACGGCGACCAGAGCGACTGGCACCGCGAGATCGTCGACCGGTGGGCCGCCGCCGGTGTGCGGATGGCCGACGAGCGCGACGAGTCGATCGAACGCACGCTGGAGGGACTGACGGTCGTGGTGACCGGTTCGCTGGAGGACTTCAGCCGCGACGGTGCCAAGGAGGCGATCATCGCTCGCGGCGGCAAGGCGGCCGGCTCGGTCAGCAAGAAGACCGACTTCGTGGTGATCGGCGCGAACGCCGGGTCGAAGGCGGACAAGGCCGAGCAGTTGGGGGTGCCGATCCTCGATGAGGACGGTTTCAAGGCCCTTCTCGCCGACGGCCCACCGCCGAGCGACGATCAAGCGACTGATCTGCCGAGCGGGCGAGGCGGATCGGAGCGCTGAGGAGCCGGCGAGAGAACACCGCCGAGCGACGATCAAGCGAGCGATCTGCCGATCGGGCAGTAATCACCGCCCGAGCGGGCAGTCATCACCGCCCGAGCGGGCGGGAATGCGCGCCGCTTCGCCGGAGTGGCCCTACGCTGCGGCCATGTCCGCGACCGAAGCACCCGACCCCTGGGCGCCACCCTCAGGCGACGCGACGACCCGTCCGGTCCCGCAACAACCAGCCGCGTGGTCCGCGCCGGCGCAGCCCGCGCCGCCGTTGCCTGCGTCGGGGCCCGCGTGGTCGGGTCCGCCGGGCGGTCCGTATGCCGCGCACCCGGCATACCCCGTCTATGGCGCCGGGGGTTATCCATCGAGCGGCTCGGCAGTGGCCCAGCCGCGGCCGGGGCGCACCCTCGGGGTGGTTGCGGTGGTGCTCAGCGGCGTCGCCTGCCTGCTGGCGGCGGCAGCTCTGGTGGTCGCGCTGTCGGCAGGTGTCGGCCCGATGGAGGGCGGGTACACGCTGGACGGACAGGTTCCGCAGGTGTCGGCAGGCCAACCGGTGTCGGGGCAGCAGATCGCGACCGCGGTGCAGGACGCGTATGACAAGGACGGCGGGTCGGCGACGATGAACTGCGACGACGTTGCCGCCTTGCAGGACGGCGCGACGAGCAACTGCAAGGGCAAAGTCGAAGGCTGGGACACCGGTCTCACCGTGACCTTCACCGGCACCGACGGCAGCTTCACCCTCGAGGAAAACTGATGAGCACCGACATCCCGATCGAGGCTGTGCTCGACCACATCGACCTCGCGCTCGACGGGATGTGCGCCACCGTGGAGTCGCTCGGGGACGAGCTGGTCAACCGTCGGCCGGATCTGCCGGGGGCGAATTCGGCATACGCGATCGTCACGCACTGTCTCGGCGTGATCGAGTACTGGGCCGGCGCGCGACTCGCCGGGCGGGAGATCGAGCGCGATCGGGAGGCGGAGTTCCGCGCGACCGGGCGCGTGGCCGAGCTCGTGCAGCGCGTGCGCCGGCAGCGAGCGCAACTCACCGAGGATCTGGCGGGCTTCGACGGAGCTCGGCCGTATGCCGTCACCGGTCGCCGCGATCACTGGACGCCGGAACAACTGCGGGCGGTGCGCACCTGCGGCGGGGTGCTGATGCATCTGTACGAGGAGCTGGCTCAGCATCGCGGACACCTGGACCTGACGGCCGATCTGGTGCGCGCCGACCCCCGCTGATCCCGCGAAACGTCACTTGTGCTCCGCGAAACGTCAGTAGTGCTCCGCGAAGCGTCACTTGTGCTCCGCGAAACGTCAGTAGTTCCTCGCGAAACGTCACTGAGTCGCAGCCGAGCGGCACCCCCACTCCTGATCTGGGTGTTGCGCCCTGGGCGAAAGCGCTGGCGCCGAGACCGGCCGGGCACGAGGGTGGGTGAATGGTCCACACGATTGCGGTGCTCAGCGATACCCATGGCGTGTTGCCGACGCTGGAGGCGGTGCTGGCCGAGCCGGACGTGCAGGCCGCGGATCTGGTCGTGGTGACCGGGGACCTCGCGGCCGGGCCGCAACCAGGGGAGGTGCTGGACCGGCTGGTCGGCCTCGGCGAACGGGTGCAGCTGGTGCGCGGCAACGCCGACCGCGACCTGGTGGCGCTGGCTCGGGGCGAGACGGCGCCGCCCGGCCTGCCCGCGATCGACCGGTGGGCCGCGCAGCAACTGTCCGCTGAGCAGGTCGAGTTGCTGGCGAGCCTGCCGCACCCGTGGACGGTCGATCTGACCGGGGTCGGTGAGGTGCTCTTCTGCCATGGCTCACCGCGCGACGACAACGAGGTGGTGCTCGTCGACACCCGGCCGTCGCGCTGGGCCGAGGCCTTCGCGGGCCTGCCGGACAGCGTGCGCGTGGTGTGTTGCGGGCACACGCATATGCCGTTCGCGCGGCTGGTCGACCGGCGCTGGGTGGTCAATAGCGGGAGCACGGGTATGCCGTACGGCAGCACCGGCGTGCCCTGGGCGCTCCTCGACAGCCGCGGCGTGCACCTGCGCACGACGCCCATCGACCCCGAGGCAGCCGGGGCAGCGGTCATCGGCGGCAGCTCCTTTCCGCAGGTCGTCGAATGGGTCGAGGAGTATGTCGTGCACCGCGCCTCCGATCTGGAGGCTTTGGATGCCTTCGGTGTGCGGGATGGGCGTGGCCCCGGCTGGAACGAGTGAGGCCGCCGGGGCGACCCGTCGCATCCGGCACGCGAATGTCACAACTGGCACGGCAGGTGGCGACTGGCACCGTATGCCGTGCCAGATGTGCGGCGGCGTGCCAGATGTCGCGACGGCGGGTGCCCGCCACAGCCCGACAGGTGCGCAGATGCGGACGGGCCGGGCGGGCGGCATACGCGCACCCATAAACTGACCGGCATGTCTTCGCTCTCCCGTGACGAGGTCGCGCATGTCGCGATGCTCGCCCGCATCCAGTTGTCCGACGAGGAGTTGGACAAGCTCGCCGGCCAGCTGGACCAGATCGTCGGCTATGTCGGCCAGGTCAACGAGATCGCGGCCGACGACGTGCCGCCGATGTCGCACCCGTTGCCGCTGGTCAACGTCACCCGGCCGGACGAGGTGCGCCCCAGCCTGACCCAGGAGCAGGCGCTCGCCAATGCTCCAGCCAGCGATCTTGGCCGCTTCGAGGTGCCGCGCATCCTCGACGAGGACTGACCCACAACGGAATTCGAAGGCGACACGTTGACCGACATCATCCACACCTCCGCCGCTGACCTCGCCGACGCACTCGCGGCCAAGCAGCTCAGCTCCGTCGAGGTCACCCAGGCTCACCTGGATCGCATCGCCGCCGTCGACGGCGCGGTGCACGCATTCCTGCACGTCGACGCCGAGGGTGCCCTCGCCACGGCTCGCGCCATCGACGACCGGCGGGCCGCGGGCGAGACGCTGCCCGCACTCGCCGGGGTCCCGATCGCCGTCAAGGACGTCGTGGCGACCCAGGGGCTGCCGACGACCGCGGGCTCGAAGATCTTGCAGGGCTGGATCCCGCCGTATGACGCGACGCTGGTCACCCGCCTCAAGGCCGCCGGTATGCCGATCCTCGGCAAGACCAATATGGACGAGTTCGCGATGGGCTCCTCCACCGAGCACTCGGCATACGGCCCGACGCACAACCCCTGGGACCTCGAGCGGATCCCGGGCGGCTCCGGCGGTGGCTCGTCCGCCGCGGTCGCGGCCTTCGAAGCGCCGCTCGCGATCGGCACCGACACCGGCGGTTCGATCCGCCAGCCGGCCGCCGTCACCGGCACCGTCGGCACCAAACCGACGTATGGCGGGGTCTCCCGGTTCGGCCTGATCGCGCTCGCGAGCTCGCTCGACCAGGCCGGGCCATGCACCCGGTCGGTGCTCGACGCGGCGTTGCTGCACGAGCTGATCGGCGGGCACGACCCGATGGACTCGACCTCGATCGACGCGCCGGTGCCCCCGGTGGTCGAGGCGGCCCGCCGCGGTGACGTCAAGGGCCTGCGCGTCGGGGTCATCACGGAGGTGTCCGGCAAGGGCTTCCAGGCGGGGGTGCGCGCCCGGTTCACCGAATCGCTCGACCTGCTGGCCGAGCTCGGCGCCGAGATCGTCGAGGTGAGCTGCCCCTCCTTCGAGAAGGGCCTGGCCGCCTACTACCTGATCCTGCCCAGCGAGGCATCGTCCAATCTCGCCAAATTCGACGCCATGCGGTACGGCCTGCGGGTCGGTCCGGAGGGCGTGGTCGCGCCGAGCGCCGAGCAGGTGATGGCGGCGACGCGTGACGCGGGCTTCGGCGACGAGGTCAAGCGGCGCATCATCCTCGGCACCTACGCCCTGTCGAGCGGCTACTACGACGCCTACTACGGCCAGGCGCAGAAGGTCCGCACGCTCATCGCGCGCGATTTCGCCGCTGCCTTCGAGCAGGTCGACGTGCTCGTCACGCCGACCGCGCCGACCACGGCGTTCAAGCTGGGCGAGAAGCTGGACGACCCGATGGCGATGTACCTCAACGATGTCGCCACCATCCCCGCCAACCTGGCCGGCGTGCCCGGCATCTCGATCCCGAACGGCCTGGCCGACGAGGATGGGCTGCCGAGCGGCCTGCAGATCCTCGCCCCGGCCACCCGGGACGAACGGCTCTATCAGGTCGGCGGCGCCCTTGAGCGCGCCCTCGAAGCGCAGTGGGGTGCGCCGCTGTGGACCAAGGCACCGCGACTGGAGGAATCCCGATGAGCATCACCGACGAGGTCGTCGACTACGACGAGGCGCTCGCCGCCTATGACCCGGTGCTCGGCCTGGAGGTCCACGTCGAGCTCAACACCGCCACCAAGATGTTTTGCGGTTGCGCGACCGGTTTCGGCGCCGAGCCCAACACCCAGGTGTGCCCGGTGTGCCTCGGCCTGCCCGGCGCGCTGCCGGTCGTGAACGAGAAGGGGGTTGAGGCCGCCATACGGATCGGTCTGGCACTCAACTGCTCGATCGCCGACTGGTGCCGGTTCGCGCGGAAGAACTACTTCTACCCGGACATGCCCAAGAACTTCCAGACCAGCCAGTATGACGAGCCGATCGCCTTCGACGGTTATCTGGACGTCGAGCTGGAGGACGGGTCGACCTACCGCGTGGAGATCGAGCGCGCGCACATGGAGGAGGACACCGGCAAATCGCTGCACGTCGGCGGCTCGACCGGCCGGATCCAGGGCGCGGAGTATTCGCTGGTCGATTACAACCGGGCGGGCATCCCGCTGATCGAGATCGTCACCAAGCCGTTGACCGGCACCGGTGCGAAGGCTCCGCTGGTGGCCAAGGCGTATGTCGCCGCGTTGCGAGACCTGCTGAAAGCGTTGAACGTCAGCGATGTTCGGATGGAACAGGGCTCGATGCGCTGCGACGCGAATGTCTCGATCATGCCCAAGGGCGCGGAGAAGTTCGGCACCCGGACCGAGACCAAGAACGTCAACTCGCTGCGTTCGGTGGAGCGCGCGGTGCGTTATGAGATCAGCCGGCAGGCGGCCGTCCTCAACGCCGGCGGCTCGATCCTGCAGGAGACGCGGCACTGGCACGAGGACACCGGGGTGACGACCTCGGGCCGGCCCAAGTCGGATGCCGACGACTACCGCTATTTCCCCGAGCCGGACCTGGTGCCGATCGCCCCCTCGCGCGCCGAGGTCGACCGGCTGCGCGAGACGCTGCCCGAGCCACCGGCCCAACGTCGCAAGCGACTCCAATCCGCCTGGGGTTATTCGGATTTGGAGATGCGCGATGTGGTCAACGCGGGCGCGGTCGACCTCATCGAGCAGACCGTCGAGGCGGGCGCCTCACCGGCCGGTGCGCGCAAGTGGTGGAGCGGTGAACTCGCCCGCCGCGCCAACGCCGAGGGCAAGACGGTCTCCGACTTCGGTGTCACGCCGGCGCATGTCGCCGAGCTCGACGGGCTGGTCAAGGCGGGCCGGCTCAACGACTCGATGGCCCGCCAGGTCATGGACGGCGTCATCGCCGGTGAGGGCACACCCACGCAGGTCGCCGACACGCGCGGGCTGGAACTCGTCCAGGACGACTCCGCGCTCGAAGCCGCGGTCGACAAGGTCATCGCGGCCAACGAACCGATCGCCGCGAAGGTGCGCGACGGCAAGCTCAACGCCGCCGGTGCGCTGATCGGCCAGGTGATGAAGGAGATGAAGGGCCAGGCCGATGCCGCCAAGGCACGCGAGTTGATCCTCGCCAAGCTGGCCCCGGACGCGTCGTGACCGTCGTCAGCGTGCCGCGGGTCGACTGGGCCGAGGGCATCGCCGACCTGCCCGGGCTGACGGTCACCGTGTGGGACCTCAGCGGCCCGCCGCCGCGGGACGACATCGAGGTTTTGGTGCCGCCTTACGAGGTGTCCTCGCGCCGGCTGGCAGTTTTGCGAAACCTGAAGTCGCTCAAGGCGATTCAGCTCCCGACCGCTGGATTCGAGCACGCCTTGCCACACCTGCCCGAAGGCGTGGTGCTGGCCAATGCCAAGGGGGTGCACGACACCTCCACCGCGGAGCTGGCGCTGACGCTGGCCCTGGCCGCGCAGCGCGGCATACCGCAGGCCGTGCGGGCGCAGGACCGGGGCGAATGGGAGCACCTGGCCTGGCAGCCCTCCCTCGCCGACCGCAAGGTGCTCGTCGTCGGTTATGGCTCGATCGGCCGGGCGATCGTGCGGCGGCTGTTGCCGTTTGAGGTCGAGGTGACCGTCTGCGCTTCGTCGGCGCGGGAGGGCGACGACCTGGTTGATCGCGTGCACGCGGTGTCCGAGCTGCCGGACCTGCTGCCCGAGGCCGAGATCGTCATCCTCATCGTCCCGTTGACCGACGCGACGCGCCGCCTCGTCGACGCGGACTTCCTGGCCCGTATGCCGCGAAATGCGTTGCTGGTCAACGTTGCTCGTGGTGGCGTCGTGGACACCGAGGCCCTGGTCGAGGCGTGCGCGTCGGGGCGGGTTCGCGCCGCCCTCGATGTCACCGACCCCGAACCGCTGCCCGCCGGGCACCCACTGATGTCCTGCCCGGGCGTGCTGATCACCGGGCATGTGGGGGGAGCCACCTCGGCTTTTTCGCCGCGCCTGGTGCGGCTGCTGCGCGAGCAGCTCACCCGGTATGCCGAGACCGGTGCGCTCGAGCACGTGGTCGCGACGGGGAGTTGAGGCGATGCGGGCGCGGGCAGCATGGCAGATCGTGGTGTCCCTGCTCGCGGTCGTCGGGCTGCAGTGCCTGGTCCTGATCGGCTTCTCGATGGCCGACTCCGGGCCCACCTCCTCGCCCTCGGTGCTCGTGGTGTCGGCCGACTCGGGGTGGTCCGGCCTGGTTGCCAACCGCATCAACGCGGTGGAAGGCCACCCCGTGCGGGCCTTCGTCGTGACCAACCGGGCGACCGCGCACGCCGACCTGGCCGGTGATCGCACCCAAGCGGTGCTCGCGGTGGACCCTGCCGCTCCGGCCGACGCCCTGTCGGTGAGCTCGGCTCAGGGGCAGGGCGCCAATGGTCTGGTGGCGACCACCGTGCGGCAGGTGCTGGCCGCCGAAGGTCGGTCGGTCACCACCACCGACGTGACGTCGACCCAGGTGGGCGACCCGCGGTCGCTCGGCGGCTATCGGCTGGCGGTCGCCTGGGTGGTCGCGGGCTTCGGGCTGGGGGCGGCGCTGCGGGCGTTGGATCTGCTGCGCCGGTTGCGCGTGCGCCTGCTCGCGCACCTCGTCGGTGCGGTGTCCGCTGCGGCGGCCGGCGTCGGCGTCGCGCAGATGATGGTGCCGACGTGGAGCTTCGTTGCGTTGCCGCTGTTGGGGATCGGCACCGCGATCGTGCTGGCCGGGTCGCTGCTGACGGACGGGCTGGGCGGCGCCTTCGGCCCGATCGGTTTCGCGCTGGCCGCGGTGGCGCAGTTGCTCGTCGTCGCCGACCCGCAGTTCGCCGGAGCCTTCGGGCTCGGGGTGGTGCCGGCCTGGTGGCGCGCCGTCCTGCCATGGACCCCCGCAGGGTCCGCGGTCGGGGGAGTGCGCGCCCTGCTCTATCTGCCCGGCTCGGTGCAGCCCTGGTCGGTCGCCACGCTCGTGTGGTGGGCGGTCTTCGGGCTGTTGCTCAGCCTGCTGACCGGCCCGCGGCGCCCGGCTCGACACGCCCTGCGCTCGTCGTGAGAATCTGTGCATCATGAGCGACTCCCCGCGCAGGCTCATCGCCATCCGTCACGCCAAGGCCGAGGCTGCCGACTCGGCGCCCGATCACGAGCGCAATCTCACCGAGCGGGGTTCCGCCGATGCCCGTGCCCTCGGTGCGTGGTTCAAGGAGCACGGGCTGCACGCCGACTTCGTGTGGTGCTCCACGGCCGCGCGCACCCGCCAGACCTGGGCCGAGATCGTCGAGGCCTCGGCCTCCGGTGGGCTGGTCGATCACGAGCAGCGCATCTACAACGCCTCGGTGCCGACCTTGCTGCAGGTGCTGCGCGAGACACCGAAGAAGGCGCGGACGGTCGCGATCGTCGGCCACGCTCCGGGCATCCCCGGGCTGGTCGCGGTGCTGAGCGAGGGCAGTGCGCAGCCGGCTGAGCTGGAGCAGCATTTCGTCACCGCCGCGGCCGCCGTGCTCGACGTGCCGGTCGAATGGGCCGAGTTGGCGCCGGGCACGTGCACCGTCGAAGCGCTGCACGTCGGCCGCGCCGACAACGCCTAAACCGCGAAACGTCAGTAATACCTCGCGAAACGTCACCAGATCCCCGCGAAACGTCACTAGTGCCTCGCGAAACGTCAGTAATACCTCGCGAAACGTCACCAGATCCCCGCGAGACGTCACTAGTGCCTCGCGAAACGTCACCAGATCCCCGCGAAACGTCACTAGTGCCTCGCGAAACGTCACCAGATCCCCGCGAGACGTCACGGGACGGCGAGCGGGACGCGCCCAGCGACCGGCATACGGAACAGGTATCCCATCCCTCGGACGCGCGTCCTACGATGCGGACATGAGCGAGACCCCGGATCTGAAGCCCCGCAGCCGTGACGTCACCGACGGCCTGGAGAAGGCCGCGTCGCGCGGCATGCTCCGCGCGGTCGGCATGGGCGATGAGGATTTCGCCAAGCCGCAGATCGGTGTCGCCAGCTCCTGGAACGAGATTACGCCGTGCAATCTGTCGCTGGACCGGCTCGCCAAGGCGGTCAAGGATGGTGTCTTTGCGGCCGGCGGCTATCCGCTGGAGTTCGGCACGATCAGTGTCTCCGACGGCATCTCGATGGGCCACGAAGGCATGCACTTCAGCCTGGTCAGCCGCGAGATCATCGCCGACTCGGTCGAGACCGTGATGAGCGCCGAGCGGCTCGACGGCTCGGTGCTGCTCGCCGGCTGTGACAAGTCGCTGCCCGGCATGCTGATGGCCGCGGCTCGCCTCGATCTCGCCTCGGTCTTCCTGTATGCCGGGTCGATCCTGCCCGGCATCGCCAAGCTGTCCGACGGTTCGGAGAAGGAAGTCACGATCATCGACGCCTTCGAAGCGGTCGGCGCCTGTCAACGCGGGCTGATGCCGCGCGAAGATGTTGACGCGATCGAGCGGGCGATCTGCCCGGGCGAGGGCGCGTGTGGCGGGTTCTACACCGCGAACACGATGGCCGCGGTCGCCGAGGCGATCGGTATGTCGATCCCCGGCTCGGCCGCGCCGCCCGCCACCGACCGGCGGCGCGACGGCTTCGCTCGCCGCTCCGGAGAGGCCGTGGTCGGCTTGTTGCGCAAGGGTATTACCGCGCGCGACATCATGACCAAGGAGGCTTTCGAGAACGCCATCGCCGTCGTCATGGCGTTCGGCGGCTCGACCAACGCGGTGCTGCACCTGCTCGCGATCGCTCGTGAGGCCGATGTCGACCTGACCCTCGAAGACTTCCGCCGGATCGGCGCCAAGGTGCCGCACCTGGCCGACGTGAAGCCCTTCGGCGAGTTTGTGATGAAGGACATCGACCACATCGGCGGCATCCCCGTGGTGATGAAGACCCTGCTCGACGCGGGCCTGCTGCACGGCGACTGCCTCACCGTCACCGGCAAGACGATGGCCGAAAACCTCACCGAGCTCAACCCGCCGCATATCGACGGCAAGGTGATCCGGCAGATGGACACCCCGATCCACCGCACCGGCGGCCTGACGATCCTCACCGGTTCACTGGCGCCCGACGGTGCCGTGGTGAAGTCGGCGGGCTTCGACAACGACGTATTCGAAGGCACCGCAAGGGTTTTCGATGGTGAGCGGGCCGCGATGGACTCGATCGCGGACGGCACGATGAGCGCCGGCGACGTGGTCGTCATCCGCTACGAGGGGCCCAAGGGCGGCCCGGGCATGCGCGAGATGCTCGCGGTCACCGGCGCGATCAAGGGCGCGGGGCTGGGCAAGGACGTGCTGTTGCTCACCGACGGCCGCTTCTCTGGTGGCACGACCGGGTTGTGCGTGGGCCATGTCGCCCCGGAGGCGGTGGACCTGGGACCGATCGCGTTCGTGCGCGACGGCGACCGCATCCGCCTCGATGTCGCCAGCGGCACCCTGGACCTGCTCGTCGACGAGGCTGAGATGGAGCGCCGGCGCGCCGAGGGCGTCACCGCGCCCGAGCCGAAGTACACCCGTGGCGTCATGGCGAAATACCGCCAGCTCGTGCAAAGCGCGTCGGTGGGAGCGGTCTGCGGCTGAGCGCGCGGGTTGTCCCGTATGCCGTGTGGCAGGCTGCCGCTCATGACGCCCGATCTCGCTGCGCTTGCCGCGGACATCGACCGCACCTGTCGTTTGCGCGGTGAGTTCACGCTGCGCTCTGGTCAGGTGGCGACGGAGTATTTCGACAAATACCTCTTCGAGGCCGACCCGGTGCTGCTGCGTCGCGTCGCCGAGGCGATGGTGCCGCTCGTGCCTGCCGGGACGGACGTGCTGGGCGGGCTGGAGCTCGGCGGCATACCGATCGTGACCGTCATGAGCAGCCTCACCGGGCTGCCCGCGCTGTTCGTGCGCAAGCAGGCCAAGACCTACGGCACCTGCCGACTCGCCGAAGGCGGTGAGGTGGATGGTCGGCGTGTCACCCTCGTCGAGGACATCATCACCACCGGCGGTGCGGTCTGCGATGCGACGACCGCGTTGCGCTCCCGCGGCGCGACCGTCGAGGCCGTGGTGTGCGCGATCGACCGCAGCTCGGCCGACAGCAGCCGGTTGCCCGGCCTCGGCGTGCGCACCCTCAGCGTCTTCACCCGGGCGGACCTCGACGCCGCCGCAACCTCACTTCCGTAGATAGCGCAACCACAGCGCGTCGCCCTCCCGCTCGACGTGCTCCAGCCGCATCGCCGTCGCCGGTATGCCGTCCGCCAGCGGCTCACCGTCGAAGGTCGCCGGAGTGCCCCGCCCACCGACCACCATCGGCGCGATCACGAGGTTGACCTCGTCGACCAGACCTGCCCGCAGCAGGGCGCCATTGAGCCCGCCACCACCCTCGCTGACGATGCACTGTGCACCGAGCCGGTCCGCCAACACGCCGGGCAGCTGGGTGAGGTCGACTCGCTCGTCGCCCGCTATCAGGTAGGGGACCGCTCTCCGGCGAAGGTCGGCGAGATATCCCAAAGGCGTTGTGCGACAAGCGATGACGATCAGCCGAGTGTCGTCGTCGCCGAAGAACTCCCAGGGCACCCGGCCGCGACCGTCGACCACCGCGAACCAGCGTCGCGGCGCCCGTCCGGGCAGATGGTCGGTGAGCAACTCCTCCCGCGGGCGGTCCACCGGCAGGTCGAGCGGGGGCGCGTCATCGGCCACGAAGCTGCCGCTGCCCTCGAGCAGCACCGTCGGCGCATAGGTCTGCTCGATCCACGCGGCCACACGCCGTTGCAGTGGCTCGACCTCATCACTCCAGCCCTGCCGCCACGCCTCGTGGATCTCCGGCTGCAGAAGCCGGGTGGCTCGGTTGAGCGCAATGCGACCGTCGAGCGAGGGGGTGAGGGAGACGATCAGGCGCGGGCGGGTCGGCATACGGGTGACGGTAGGGGCGAGCACCGACAAGGCCGCCGGCAGTGACGTCTCGCGGAGAACTGGTGACGTCTCGCGGAGAACTGGTGACGTTTCGCGAGGAATTACTGACGTTTCGCGAGGATCTAGTGACGTTTCGCGGAGGTGTGAGGGAGAGCACACGCCCAGATGGTGAGATGCGCGTCTCACATTGTTGACGCATCGCGAGCCCGGGAGCGAGACTCGTCGCGTGGCACGGATTCTCGTACTTCCCAAGCGCGCTCGCTGATCCCTCGATCAGCCGGCGCGCAAACCCTCACTGCCCCCGATGGGCCGGAGGGTTTTTTTGTGTCCGAGACCAGCCCACCCACTGCCAGCAGATAACGAGGTGATCCCGGTGACCCAGGCCAAGGCCGTTCCCACACCGAGCGACCTCGCTGCGCGCGCCCCTCAGGCGTCGCAGCCGGTCCAGATCGAGGACGTCAGCGGCGCGCAGTCGCTCGTCCTG
This sequence comes from Metallococcus carri, assembly GCF_011440275.1. Taxonomy (GTDB): domain Bacteria; phylum Actinomycetota; class Actinomycetes; order Actinomycetales; family Dermatophilaceae; genus Metallococcus; species Metallococcus carri. Next base: position 45,230 of record NZ_JAAOIV010000005.1, read on the forward strand.
TCGCTCGAGTCGGTCGGCGTCGACACGGTCTTCGGCATCCCGGGCGGCGCGATCCTGCCGGCCTACGACCCGCTGCTCGACTCGGTCAAGGTGCGCCACGTGCTGGTCCGCCACGAGCAGGGCGCCGGGCACGCGGCGCAGGGTTACGCGTCGGCCACCGGCAAGGTCGGGGTCTGTATGGCGACCTCCGGGCCGGGTGCCACCAACCTCGTCACGCCCATCGCCGACGCCTACATGGACTCGGTCCCGCTGGTCGCGATCACCGGTCAGGTCAGCTCGCGCACCATCGGCACCGACGCCTTCCAGGAGGCGGACATCCGCGGCATCACGATGCCGATCACCAAGCACAACTATCTGGTGACCGACCCGGCGGAGATCCCGCGGGCGATCGCCGAGGCCTTCCACGTCGCCGCCACCGGCCGTCCCGGTCCGGTGCTGGTCGACATCACCAAGGACGCGCTGACGGCCACCACCACCTTCCGGTGGCCGCCGGAGATCGACCTGCCGGGCTATCACCCGGTGACGCGCCCGCACCACAAGCAGATTCGCGCCGCCGCCGACCTGATCCGGTCGGCCGAACGCCCCGTGTTCTATGTCGGCGGTGGCGTGATCCGCGCCGGTGCCAGCGACCGGCTGCGCCGGCTGGTCGAGCAGACCCAGATCCCGCTGGTGACCACGCTGATGGCGCGCGGCGCGGTGCCGGACAGCCACGACCTCCATCTCGGTATGCCGGGCATGCACGGCTCGGTCTCGGCCGTCACCGCCCTGCAGAAGGCCGACCTGCTGATCACGCTCGGCGCACGCTTCGATGACCGGGTGACCGGTGAGCTGTCGTCCTTCGCTCCTGAGGCCAAGGTGATCCACGCCGACATCGACCCGGCCGAGATCTCCAAGAACCGCGTCGCCGACGTGCCGATCGTCGGCGACTGCGGCGAGGTCATCGAAGACCTCATCGCCGAACTTGGCGAGGACTTCGACACCAGCCGGTATGACGAATGGCGTGCGCGCACCCAGCGTTGGGTCCGCGAGTTCCCGCTCGGGTACACCCCGGATGAGGAGGCGGAAGCGATCGCCCCGCAATACGTCATCGAGCGGATCGGCGCGCTGACCGGACCCGAGGGCACCTATGTCGCCGGTGTGGGTCAGCACCAGATGTGGGCCGCCCAGTTCGTTCAGTACGAGCGGCCCAACGCCTGGCTCAACTCCGGCGGCCTCGGCACGATGGGCTATTCGGTGCCGGCGGCCATGGGCGCCAAGGCGGCCGAGCCCGAGCGCACCGTGTGGGCGATCGATGGCGACGGCTGCTTCCAGATGACCAACCAGGAGCTGGCGACCTGCGTCATCAACAAGATCCCGATCAAGGTCGCGATCATCAACAACTCCAGCCTTGGCATGGTCCGCCAGTGGCAGACGCTGTTCTACAACGAGCGCTACTCCAACACCGACCTGCACACCGCGGTCGGTTCGCGGGTGCCGGACTTCGTCAAGCTGGCCGACGCCTACGGCTGCGTCGGATTGCGTTGCGACAAGCCCGAAGATGTCGACGCGACGATCCGAAAAGCGTTGGAGATCAACGATGTTCCCGTCGTCATCGACTTCGTCGTCGAGCGCGACGCGATGGTTTGGCCGATGGTGCCGGCCGGCGTCAGCAACGACATGGTCACCATGGCCCGTGCGATGACGCCGGTGTGGGACCGCGACGACGACGGTGACGACGTTCCTCGGGAGGAGAGCTGATGGCCCGGCATACCTTGTCCGTCCTCGTGGAGAACAAGCCCGGTGTGCTCGCGCGCATCGCCGGCCTGATCTCCCGCCGCGGCTTCAATATCGACTCGCTCGCGGTCGGCCCGACCGAGCACGAGGAGATCTCCCGGATGACGGTCGTCGTCGACGTCGACGAGATCGCACTCGAGCAGGTCACCAAGCAGCTCAACAAACTCATCGAGGTGCTCAAGGTGGTCGAGCTCGACCGGGACGCCTCGGTGCAGCGCGAGCTGGTGCTCATCAAGGTGCGCAGCGACGCTTCCACCCGCAGTGAGATCCTCGACCTGACCACGATGTTCCGCTGCAATGTCGTGGACGTCGCGGTCGACTCGGTCGTCCTGGAGGCGACCGGCACCCCCGAGAAGCTCTCCGCGCTGCTCGAGGTGCTGCAGCCCTACGGCGTGCGCGAACTCGTGCAGTCCGGCATGGTGGGCATCGGCCGCGGTGGTCGCTCCATCACCGACCGAGCGCGCCGGTCGGCGTGACGACGGCATACCAAAACGTTTGAACCGCAACGAAATTGATCAGAAGGAGACGAACCAGTGGCCGAGATGTTCTATGAGGACGATGCCGACCTTTCGGTGATCCAGGGGCGCAAGGTCGCCATCATCGGCTACGGCAGCCAGGGTCACGCGCACGCGCTCAATCTGCGTGACTCGGGCGTCCAGGTCGTCGTCGGTCTGCGGGATGGCTCGTCGTCGGCGGCGAAGGCCAAGGCCGAGGGCCTCACGGTGCTGTCGGTCGCGGACGCGGTCAAGCAGTCCGATGTGGTGATGATCCTTGCGCCGGACCAGGTGCAGCGTGGCCTCTACGAGAGCGAGATCCAGCCCAACCTGAAGTCCGGCGACGCGCTCTTCTTCGCGCACGGCTTCAACATCCGCTTCGGCTACATCACCGCGCCCGAGGGCGTCGACGTCGCGATGGTCGCGCCGAAGGGCCCGGGTCACCTGGTCCGCCGGGAGTATGTCGACGGCCGCGGCGTGCCGGTGCTCGTCGCCGTCGAGGTCGACGCGTCCGGCAAGGCCTGGGATCTGGCGATCTCGTATGCCGCCGCCATTGGCGGCCTGCGCGCCGGCGGCATCAAGACCACCTTCACCGAGGAGACCGAGACCGACCTGTTCGGCGAGCAGGCGGTGCTGTGTGGTGGCACCTCGCAGTTGGTGATGTACGGCTTCGAGGTGCTGACCGAGGCGGGTTACCAGCCCGAGGTTGCTTACTTCGAGTGCCTGCACGAGCTGAAGCTGATCGTCGACCTGATGATCGAGGGCGGCATCGCCAAGCAGCGCTGGTCGATCTCCGACACCGCCGAGTTCGGCGACTATGTCTCCGGCCCGCGGGTGATCGACCCGCACGTGAAGGAGAACATGAAGACGATCCTGGCGGAGATCAAGGACGGCACCTTCGCCAAGCACTTCATCGACGACCAGGACGCCGGTGCGCCGGAGTTCAAGGCGTTGCGCGACAAGGGCGCTCAGCACCCGATCGAGAAGACCGGCAAGGAGTTGCGCGGCCTGATGAGCTGGATCAAGGACACCGACAGCGACTACACCGAGGGCTCCGCCGCCCGCTCCTGAGCCACCTCCCGTTGGTTGAGCGCATCGAAACAGCACCGCTGGTTGAGCAAGCGGGGGAGCGAAGCGGAGGAGCGCGTCGAAACCCGGTGCGCCGCAGGTGGTTTCGACTCGGCCCTCCTTCGTCGGGCCTCGCTCAACCAGCGGGGGAGGGCCTCGCCCTTCGACTCGCTGCGCTCGCTCAGGACGGCGCTCAACCAGCGGGAGACCGGAGCCAGGGGCGTAGCTGCGGCATCGCCCAGGTCCAGAAGTACTCGACCCCCGTGTTGGTCAGGTGCACGCCGTCCTGGCGCACCTTTTGCCCGTTCATCGTGTCGGTGTACTTGCCGCTCGGACAGATCCAGGACGCGTAGTCCAGGATCCGCACGCGGTCGGGGTGCTTGGCGGCGAACCCGGCGAGGATCTTGTTGAGCGCCGCAGCGCGGCCCGGGTCATTGCGGTTGGGCGCAATGTCCTGCCCCTCGACCACGAAGCTCGGCTGCTTGTAGCACGGCACATTCGGGATGACGACCTTCGCGTCCGGGCCGAGTGCCTTCAGCCCCTGCTCGAGCCGCCCGGTGAAATAGCTGGCGTATGCCGGGGACTGCTCCTTGAGCACCTTCCCGTCGACGTAATGGTCGAAGACATCCCACGGGCCGAGCATCCATAGCACGACCTGGGGCTTTTGACTCTGCACGCCCTGTTGCCAGGTCTGGAACAGATCGTTGCAGTCGGGATTGCTCCCGGCCTGGCGCACGCCGTTGACCACCAGCCATTGCTCCGCGGTGCCGCAGCCGATCTTGATCTTGCCGAGCACGCCGACGTCCGGGAACCTGCTCTGCGGGAAGGCATAACCGAGGGCGAAGCCAACCGAGTCGCCGACCACGAGGATGCGCGCGGACTTGCCGGCGCTGCCGTTGCCGACGTCGAGCTGCGACCCCGCCTTGGCCGGCGGGACATACGGTATGCCGGTCGTGGTGGCCACCACGGCAATGATCACCGCGAGGGGTGCGGCCAGCCCGATGAGCGCGCTGCGGGTCGAGCCGAGGCTGCGCCGCATCCGGCCCTCCCGGATCGGCCGTTCCAGCAGGTAATAGGACGCCGCCGCCGCGCCGAAGGTCGCCGCCATCCGCAGCGCGAACAGCACGATGCCCGGCAGGCCGGTGCGATCGGGGGACAGGAACACATAAACCGGCCAGTGCCACAGGTAGAGCCCATAAGAGATGGACCCGATCCACACCAGCGGCGGCAGGCTCACCAGCCGCCCGACCGGGCCGCCGGGTGCGAGTTCGACCGAGGCGATCAGCACCGCGACGACCACGCAGAAGGCGAGGAAGCCACCTCGGTAGAGCGCGTTGGACGTGTCGGACACCAGGACGAAAGACGCGAGTATGCCGAGCAAGGCGAGCCCACCGGCATACCCGATGGCGGGACGATCGCGCAGGCGGCGGCGCACGAGCGGCAACAGCAGCGAGAGGGTGGAGCCGACGAGCAACTCCTGCGCGCGGGTGTCGGTGCCGTAGTAGGGGCGTGAGGGATCCGAGAGCGGGTCGAACAGCATTGCGCACCAGATCGCCGAGAGGATCGCGAGCCCGCCGAGCGCGACCGCGAGCCGCTTGCGGCGGCGGCCCAGCACCGCGATGAGCAGCACGAGCAGCAGCGGCAGGACGAGATAGAACTGCTCCTCGATCGCCAGCGACCACATGTGCCGGTAGGGCGAGGGGTCGCCGAACTGCGAGAAATACGACTGCCCCTGCAGGATGAATCGCCAGTTGGCGACATAGAGCACGGTGGCCAGGCCATCCCCGCGCAGGCTGGAGCGGGCCGCGTCGGTAAGCACGTGCGGTCCGACGAGGGTGATGAAGGCGACGACGAGGAAGAGCGCGGGCAGCAGCCGGCGGGCACGGCGCACGTAGAACCCGAAGAGGTCCATGTGCCCCCACTTCTGCTCCTCGTTGACCAGCAGGGTGGTGATCAGGTAGCCCGACAGCACGAAGAAGACGTCGACACCGAGGAATCCGCCCCGCGCCCAGGAGACGGGCAGGTGGTAGAGCATCACCGACAGCACGGCGAACGACCGCAGGCCGTCGAGGGCAGGGCGGTGCGCGGCCGGGGCGAAGCGCGAGCGGGGAGAGGGCACGGGTGACCGGGATGTCGGGGACAACGGGCCCGGTCAGCATAGGTCGTGAATCGGCTCCGGGATGCGCGAACCGGGACGACCGATGGATGAGACGCGAGTTTCACATGTCAAGACGCGCGTCTAACCTGGCGCCATGACCGAACAGGCAGCGGACACCATCAATCTCGCCGTCATCGGCGGTGACGGCATCGGACCCGAGGTCGTCGCCGAAGGGCTCAAGGTGCTCGATGCGGTCTCCGACGCCAAGGTCGAGCGCACCGAATACGACCTCGGCGCCCGCCGCTGGCATGCGACCGGTGAGACCCTGCCCGACTCGGTGCTGGAGGAGTTGCGCGGGCACGACGCGATCCTGCTCGGCGCGATCGGCGACCCGTCGGTGCCGAGCGGCGTGCTCGAGCGCCAGCTGCTGTTGCGCATCCGGTTCGAGCTCGACCACCACGTCAACCTGCGCCCAGCCAAGCTGTTCCCGGGCGTCGCCTCACCGCTCGATGTCGCGCGGGTCGCCCCGGACGGCATCGACCTGGTCGTGGTGCGCGAAGGCACCGAGGGCCCCTACACCGGCAACGGCGGCGCGCTGCGGGTCGGCACGCCGAACGAACTCGCGACCGAGGTCAGCGTCAACACTCGCTTCGGCGCGGAGCGGGTCGTGCGCGATGCCTTCGCCCGCGCGCAGGCGCGCGAGCGCAAGAAGCTCACCCTGCTCCACAAGCACAATGTGCTGTCGTATGCCGGTCACCTCTGGCGCCGCACCGTCGAAGAGGTCGGCGCCGAGTTCCCTGACGTCAGCCACGACTACGCGCATATCGACGCGGCGATGATCTATCTGGCGACCGACCCGGGCCGCTTCGACGTCATCGTGACCGACAACCTCTTCGGCGACATCGTCACCGACCTGGCCGCGGCGGTGACCGGGGGCATCGGTCTGGCCGCCTCCGGCAATATCAACCCCGACCGTTCGGTGCCCTCGATGTTCGAGCCGGTGCACGGCTCGGCGCCCGATATCGCCGGGCAGGGCAAGGCCGACCCGACCGCCACGATCCTGTCGGTCGCGATGCTGCTGCAGCACCTCGGCCGCGACGAGGAATCGGCCCGGGTGGAAGCAGCGGTGGCCGCGGATCTGGCCGAGCGTGGCTCGGCCGTCCGGTCCACCACGCAGATCGGGGACGCCATCGCGGCACGGGTATGACGGGGCGCGGGGCCCGGGCGTAGCCTGAGCCTCACCGCGACCTTGTTAGCTGCGCCACACCCTCGGCGCACGACATATCCCCGAGAGGAACGCCCCGATGGCACTGCAGTTCACCGTCTCCGAACGCCCGGACCGCCTCAGCACGGCCGACCGCGACGCGATCCTCGCCAACCCCGGCTTCGGCGTGCACTTCACCGATCACATGGTCCGCGCGACCTGGACCAAGGACGAGGGCTGGCACGACGGCCAGGTCACGGCATACGGGCCGTTGTCGATCTCGCCCGCCGCGGCGGTGCTGCACTACGCCCAGGAGATCTTCGAGGGGATGAAGGCCTACCGGCACGCGGACGGGTCGATCTGGACCTTCCGGCCGGAGGCAAACGCGCAGCGTTTCCAGCGCAGCGCGCGGCGGATGGCGCTGCCCGAGCTCGACGAGGACTCGTTCATCGACTCCCTCAAGGCGCTCGTGCAGCTCGACAGCGCGTGGGTGCCCGAGGCGGCCGACGGCGCGGAGACCTCGCTCTACCTGCGGCCGTTCATGTTCGCCTCCGAGGCCTTCCTCGGCGTGCGGCCGGCCAACGAGGTCACCTATTGCGTGATCGCCTCGCCAGCGGGCTCGTATTTCTCCGGTGGGGTGAAGCCGGTGTCGCTGTGGGTCTCGACCGACTACGCGCGCGCCGGTGAGGGCGGCACGGGCGCGGCCAAGTGCGGCGGCAACTACGCCTCCTCGCTCGCCGGGCAGCTCGAGGGCATCGAGGCCGGCTGCGACCAGGCGGTCTTCCTCGACTCCTCGACGCACACCTACATCGAAGAGCTCGGCGGCATGAACCTGTTCCTCGTGTTCAAGGACGGCCGGATCGTCACCCCGGAGCTGACGGGCACGATCCTCGAGGGCGTCACCCGCAGCTCGATCCTGGAGCTCGCCAAGGAGCTGGGTCTGGAGCCGGAGGAGCGGCGCGTCCCGATCCAGGAATGGAAGGACGCGGCCGCCTCGGGTGAACTGGCGGAGGTCTTCGCCTGTGGCACCGCCGCGGTCATCACGCCGGTCGGCGAGCTGAAGTGGAACGGCGGCTCGTGCGACCACCGTCGCGACGGCCACCAGGATGCCGTGGCGCTGTCGATCCGGCAGAAGCTGCTCGACATCCAGTACGGCCGCGCCGAGGACTCGCGCGGCTGGCTCACCCGCCTCGCCTGAAGCACCAATCGCTTCCGCCGAGCGGGCAGTCATCGCCGCTGAAATCCGTTGGCGTGCCTACGGCCTCGCGTGGTGCAATGCCGCATGCTTCCCCTGTATGCCGTCCGCCCGGGTGACCGGGTCGCCGTCGTCTCGCCGTCGTGGTGCGCACCGCAGCACTTCCCGGCCGAGCATGAGGTCGCGCTCCGGCGGCTGCGCCACCTTTTCGACGTCGAGCCGGTGGAATACCCCACGACCCGCCTCCAGGGCACTGCGCAGGAGCGAGCCCGCGACCTGATGGCGGCCTTCGGTGACCCGACGATCACGGCGGTGCTGGCGACGATCGGAGGCGAAGACCAACTCACCGTCATACCTCATCTAGATCCGACGGTGGTGCGGGCCAATCCCAAGCCGTTCTTCGGCTACTCCGACAACACCAATCTGCTGAACTGGCTTGCGGCACAAGGGGTTCCGTCGGTGCACGGTAGCTCGACCCAGGTGCACTTGGCGCCCGGTCCGGCGGTCCATCCGGGCCACGAGGCGACCATGCGGGCCGCCCTCTTCGGAGGCGACGTGCGGCTGACTCCGCCCGCGCGGATCAGCGAGGGCACCCAGCGATGGGGCACGCCCGAATCGGTGCTCGCGGCGGACACCTACCCGGCGTCCGAGTGGGTATGGCGTGGTGATCGCGCCGTCCGTGGTCGGGTGTGGGGTGGCAATCTCGAAGTGCTGCAATGGATTCTGGGTGTCGGCAGGTGGATCCCGGAGCCGGAGGAGTTGCGCGACGGGGTGCTGCTGCTCGAGACGTCCGAGGAGTGCCCGACCCCGGATGAGGTGCGCCGGATGCTGCGCGTGCTCGGGGAGCGCGGGCTGCTGGCGCCGGTCGCCGGTCTCATCTGGGCCCGCCCGAAGGTGGAGGAGGGCCCGATGGTGCCGTCGAATGTTGGGGCAGCCGCCGCGACCCGGACCGAGCATCGGGAGCAGGTGCTCGCGGCGCTCGACACTTACAACCCCGGCGCCGTGGCCGTGCTGGACGTCGACTGCGGCCACACCCTGCCGCAGTTGGTGCTGCCCTACGGCCAGGACGTCACGATCGACCCGGTCGCCGGCGCGCTCACGGCCCACTTCGATCGCGTGACGTCGTAGCCGAGGAGGCGGATCCGCGTCGTCGGGAGCTGGTGACGTTTCGCGAAGCATGACTGACGTTTCGCGAGGTATTACTGACGCTTCGCGAGGTATTCGTGACGCTTCGCGAGGTATTCGTGACGCTTCGCGAGTCATTACTGACGCTTTGCGAGGTTCTACTGACGTTTCGGGGGGTGAGACGGATGGCCCACGTGCTGGACAGGTCCGCGCGGCCTCGGCCACACTGTCGCTCATGACGTCCCGAGCGATCGCGGCCACCACCGCCACCCTCATTATCGTCTAGCGCGTCGGACCTGGTCCGACGCGCAACCTCCCGTCACCCCGGGAGGTTTTTTGTTTGGCCGGGCCACCCACACCCGGCGAGCAGCGAAGGACCGGTCCGGCGGAAGCGGCATACGACCGGCATACGGATGAAGGCAGTCAGATGAACGAGTTCCACGTCTACGACACGACGCTGCGCGACGGCGCCCAGCAGGAGGGTCTCAACCTGTCGGTCGCCGACAAGGTGGCGATCGCGGGCTTCCTGGACCAGTTGGGTGTGGGCTTCATCGAGGGCGGCTGGCCCGGCGCGAACCCCAAGGACACCGAATTCTTCGCCCGGGCCCGCGACGAACTCGACCTGCGCAATGCGGTGCTGGCGGCCTTCGGCTCGACCCGGCGAGCCGGCGTCCGCGCCGAGGATGACCCGCAGGTCCGCGCGCTGCTCGAGGCCCAGACCCCGGTGGTCACCCTCGTCGCCAAGTCGCACAGCCGGCATGTCACCGATGCGCTGCGCACCACCCGCGAGGAGAACCTCGCGATGGTGCACGACACCGTGGCCTTGCTCCGGAGTGAGGGCCGGCGCGTGTTCCTGGACGCCGAACACTTCTTCGATGGCTATCGCACCGACCGGGAGTATGCCGTCGAGGTGTTGCGTGCCGCTGCCGATGCCGGCGCCGATGTGGTCGCCTTGTGTGACACCAACGGCGGGATGCTGCCGCCCTGGATCACCGAGGTGGTGTCCGCGGTCGCCGAGAGCGTCGATGTCGGACTCGGCATCCACTGCCACAACGACGCCGGCTGCGCGGTCGCCAACTCGGTCGCCGCGGTCGAGGCGGGCGCGATGCACGTGCAGGGCACGGTCAACGGTTATGGCGAACGCACCGGCAATGCCGACCTGGTCAGCGTCGTCGCCAACCTGCAGCTCAAGCTCGGCCGTGAGGTCGTTGACCCCGACCGGCTCGCCCAGGCGCTGCACCTGTCGCACGCGATCAGCGAGGTCACCAATGTCGTCCCCTATGGTCGTCAGCCGTATGTCGGCGCCAGCGCCTTCGCGCACAAGGCCGGGCTGCACGCGAGTGCGTTACGGGTTGACGCCGACCTTTACCAGCACATCGACCCGGCCAAGGTCGGCAACTCGATGCGCACCCTCGTGTCGGATATGGCCGGCCGGGCCAGCATCGAGCTCAAGGGCCAGGAGCTGGGGTATGACCTCAGCGGTCAGCCCGAGCTGCTCCAGCGGGTCGTCGAGCGGGTGAAAAGCCTTGAGCTGCAAGGCTGGACGTTCGATGCGGCGGACGCGTCCTTCGAGCTGCTGCTGCGCGAGGAGATCACCGGCGACCGGCTGGACTATTTCGACATCGAATCGTGGCGGATCATCACCGAGTCCGAGTCGTTCGCGGCGAAGTCGTTGTCCGAGGCGACGGTGAAGCTGCGCGCGGGCGGCCGCCGGGTCGTCGCGACCGGCGAGGGCAACGGCCCGGTCAACGCCCTCGACCACGCGCTGCGCGAGGCGCTCGCCGATGCCTATCCCGAGCTGGCGGAGTTCCGGCTCAGCGACTTCCGCGTGCGCATCCTCGACACCGCGCAGGGCACCGATGCCACCACGCGGGTGCTCATCGAGACCACCGGTGGCGACGACACCTGGGACACGATCGGGGTGGCGCCCAATATCGTGCATGCCAGCTGGATCGCGCTGGTCGACTCCTTCACCTACGGGCTGATGCGGCGCGGCGTGCCGGTGCGGCTGTCCGCAGAGGAGCAACCGCTGCCAGCAGACGTTCGCGCAGCGGCCGTGCCCGTTCACTGAACTCGCGCTGCCGACGCGCGTACTCCGCGCGGCCCTCGGTCGTCTCGATCGCGACCGGCTCCAGCCCGAGCGAACTCACGTCGTAGGGCGAGGCCTGCATGTCGAGGGTGCGGATCTCGCGGGCCAGCTCGAAGCAGTCCATCACCAGGTCCGAGCCCACCGCCGGGCTCAGCCGGTAGGCGTGTTTATACAGGTCCATGCCGGCGTGCAGGCAGCCCGGTTGTTCGTATGCCGTCCGCGAGTCCGCTTGCAGCGCAACGGAATTGCGAGGCTTCGCCGGGTCGGTGAAGAAGCGGTAGGCGTCGAAGTGACTGCACCGCAAGGGGTGCTGCTCGACCACCGCATCGGTGCCGTCATGGCCGAGACGTAACGGCAGGCCGGTGTGCCGGATGTCGGCCGGCGCGCTCCGATAGACCATCGCCCATTCGTGCAGCCCGAAGCAGGAGAAGGTTGCCGGCCGCTCGAGGGTGGCGCGCAGCAACGCCACCGTCGAACGCACCAGCCCCTGCCGGTCGGACGCAAAGGCGACGTCGTCGACGAAGGCCGCGCGGTCGGCATACGTGTAGAAGGGCCACGCGGCCCGCTCGCGAGCGCCCTCGAGTGCGATGCCGAGGCCGGGGTGCCAGACCCGCAGGTGGGAGGGCTGGTGACGGTAGTACTGGAAGAGGAAGTCCTCGACCGGGTGCCGGATGCCGCGGTCGCGGCGGTGCAGGTGACCGGCGACGGCGGCATCGACGCGCGCCTCGTGAGCCTGCGCGGCTGCCCGCCAGCGATCCTCGTGCCACCGTTCCATCGGCGCGAGGGTATCGGTGTGCCAGGCTGTGATGAGGCTCACATCAGGAGGACCCATGCGCCGTCGTTTCGTCACCGTTGCCGTCACCGCCGTCTTCGCCGCCTCGGGCGCGACCGCCTGGGGAGCGGCCGCCGCGGCTCCGGCGAAGGCCAGCCCGCCGCAGCAGGCGCAGTCGGGTGTCTATGTGGCACTAGGGGATTCGCTCGCGGCCGGTTACCAGCCCGGTTTGGGTGACGACAAGACCGGTGGCTATGTCGGCGGCGTCTATCAGACGCTGCGCAGCAAGCACCGCGGCGCCAAGCTGGTCAACCTGGCCCGCTCGGGGGAGACCTCGGTGACGATGATCGCGGGCGGCAAGTGCGCCTACGCCGAGGGCAGCCAGCTCGCCGCCGCGACGAAGGTGCTCGCCAAGGACAAGGGCCGGGTTCGGCTGGTCACCATCGACATCGGTGCCAATGACGTGCAGACCTGTGTCACCCGCACGGGCGTGATCGACCTGCCGTGTGTGCAGTCCGGCCTGGCGGCCGTCGCGCGCAATGTCCCCACCATCGTGCGCACGGTCCGCGCCGCCGCCGGGCCGCAGGCGCAGATCGTGGTGCTCAACTACTACAACCCCTTCCTCGCGGTCTATCTGCTCGGGCAGGTCACGGTCGCGCAGCAGTCGGTCGGCCTGCAGGCGGCGCTCAACGGGGCGATCGCCGCGGGCGCGGGTGCCGGTGACGCGAAGGTCGCCGATGTCGCGACCGCGTTCAAGAGCACGGACTGGACGCCGACGCCCACGCCCTACGGGACGATCCCGACCAATGTGGCGATGATCTGCGGCTACACCTGGATGTGCGCCAAATCCGACATCCACGCCAATGACGCGGGCTACGCGCTGATCGCGACCACGGTGCGGCCCTACGTGCGCTGATCCTCGAAGTCGGCCAGCCAGGTCCGCAGGATGCGCTCGAGCGCATCGGCATCGCGGCGGGGGAGCGTGGCGAGCAGCCGCGCTTCGTTGGCCATGTGCGCGGTGAACGCCTCGTCGATGAGCGTCCTGCCCTCTGGGGTCAGCCGGACGAGTTTGGCGCGGCCGTCGCCGTCACCGGGCCGGGTGCGCTGCACGAGCCCGCGCTCCTCGAGCCGGTCCAGCCGTTTGGTGAGTCCGCCCGTGGTCACCATGGTGGAGCGCGCGAGGTCGGCGGGCTGTATGCCGTCCGCCTCGCCCGACCGCCGCAGCGCGGCCAGCAGGTCGAACTCCGGCTCGCTGAGGCCGAACTGCTCGTAGACCGCGACCAGCTCGGCGGTCAGCGCCTGAGCGAGGCGGTGCAGCCGGCCGAAGACGCGTTGCGGCGAGCTGTCGACATCCGGGCGCTCGCGGCGCCACTGCTGCTGGATCCGATCGACGTGGTCCATGACGCCGATGGTATCGCTTCCGCGGAAGTGATAACTTCGCTTCCATGGAAGCGAAAGTGCTGCGCGATGCAGCGATCACGGCGATCGCTCCGATCGCCTGGGGCTCCACCTATTACGTCACCCGCAATTACCTCCCGGCGGGAATCCCGTTGAACGGCGCGGTGATTCGCGCTCTTCCCGCCGGTCTGCTGCTGCTCGCGGTCACCCGTCAGCTGCCGCGCGGCTCGTGGTGGTGGCGCGCCGCGCTCATCAGCGCGCTCACCGTCGGCGGGTTCTTCGTGCTCATCTACGTCGCCGGGCAGCGGCTGCCGAGCTCGGTCGCCTCGGTGCTGATGGCCACCTCCGCGGTGGTCACCCTGCTGATGGCGCGCGCCCTGATCGGGGAGCGGGCCACCCGCCGGGCGTATGCCGGGGCAGCCGTCGGCGTCCTGGGCGTCGCCCTCCTCCTGGGCGCCACGAAGGTGCACCTCGACGCGCTCGGCGTGGGTGCGTCGCTGCTCGCCATGCTGTGTGCCTCACTGGGATTCGTGCTCACCAAGCGGTGGCAACCACCCGTCCCACCGGTGACCTTCGCCGCCTGGCAACTGACCTTCGGCGGGCTGATGGTCGCGCCGGTGGCCCTCGCCACCGAGGGGTTGCCGCCGGTGATGCCGACATCGGCGGTGGTCGCCTTCGGTTATCTCATCCTGATCGCCACGGCGCTCGCCTACTGGGCGTGGTTCCACGGGCTGCGCGCGCTGCCCGCCGGCACGGTCGGCATCGTCGGTCTGCTCAATCCGCTCTCCGGAGCACTGCTTGGCGTGCTGCTCGCCGGCGAACGCCTCGGCAGCTGGCAGGTCGTCGGCGCGGTGCTCATCGTCATCGGGGTGGTCCTCGGCCTGCGCACCCGCGCCGGGCGCGCTTCGCGGACCACGCCGCCGGACGCGTCGCCGGACGCGCCCGCGGTGGCGTCCGGCGCGACCGCCAGCCCCGGCCAGCCCGTCGGTAAGGTCACCTCATGCGCATCTGCCGATACACCGATGGTGACGACCCGTCATACGGACTGGTCGACGGAGCCGGCGAGAAGATAGCCCAGATCACCGGCGACCCGCTCTACTCGCGGATCGAGCTGACCGGCAAGACCACCACGGTCGACGAGGTGCGTCTGTTGGCGCCGGTCATCCCGCGCAGCAAGGTGATCGGCATCGGCCGCAACTACGCCGACCACGCCCGCGAGATGGGCAACGAGGTGCCGGCCGAGCCGATGATGTTCCTCATCCCCAACACCGCGGTGGTGGGGCCGGACGACCCGGTGGTGATGCCGCCGCAGTCGCAGAACGTGCACTACGAAGGTGAGCTCGCGGTCGTCATCGGCCGGCTGTGCAAGGACGTCACCGAGCAGGAGGCGGCCTCGGCGATCTTCGGCTACACCTGCGCCAACGATGTCACCGCCCGCGACCTGCAGAAGTCCGACGGGCAGTGGGCGCGCGCCAAGGGGTTCGACACCTTCTGCCCGCTCGGGCCGTGGATCGAGACCGACCTGGACGTCGCCGACCTGCGTGTGCGCACCCGGGTCGACGGCGAGACCGTGCAAGACGGCACGACCGCCGACATGGTGCACAAGGTGCCCGCGCTGGTGTCCTTTGCCTCCCAGGCGTTCACCTTGCTGCCGGGTGATGTGATCCTCACCGGCACGCCCGCCGGGGTCGGCCCCGTGCAGGCTGGCAGCCGGGTCGAGGTCGAGATCCAGGACCTCGGCACGCTCGGCAATCCGTTCGTGCGGCACGAGTGACTGTGAGGCGTTCCACGCCTGCGGCGGTCCGGAGCAGTGTCCCGCCGGCTCTACTCTGGAAGGCGTGTCTGACGCGCCGATCGGGATCTTCGACAGTGGGTATGGCGGGCTGACCGTCGCCCGCGCGGTCCTCGATCAGTTGCCGCACGAGTCGGTCGCCTATCTCGGCGACACCGCCCGTGCGCCCTATGGTCCGCGGCCGATTGCCGAGACGCGCGCGTTCGCGCTGGAGTGTTTGGATCGCCTGGTCGCGCACGGTGTGAAAGTGCTCGTGATCGCCTGCAACACCGCGAGCGCGGCCGTGCTGCACGACGCGCGAGAGCGGTATGACGTGCCGGTGGTCGAGGTCATCCGCCCCGCCGTCCGCCGCGCTGCGAGAGCGACGCGCAACGGCCGCATCGGCGTGATCTCGACCAAGGGCACCCACCAGTCCAAGGCCTATCTCGACGCCTTCGCCGCGGCGCCTCAGCTGGACGTCTTCTCCCAGCCGTGTCCGCGCTTCGTGGAATTCGTCGAGGCTGGGATCACCGGCGGTCCGGAGTTGCTCGCCGCGGCGCGTGACTATCTGGAACCGTTGCGGGACAAAAGGATTGACACTCTCGTCCTCGGGTGCACGCATTATCCGCTGCTGACCGGCGTCATCTCCTATGTCATGGGCGACGACGTCACGCTGGTGTCCTCGGCGGAGGAGACCGCCAAGGATGTCTACCGGGTGCTGGCCGACGCCGACGCGCTGCGCCCGGACGACCTACCCGCACCGGGGCTGTCGTTCACCACCACCGGCAACGCCGAGGAGTTCCGCCGGCTCGCGCGCCGCTTCCTTGGCCTCGGGCCGGAGTTCGACCACGTCTTCACCCGCGAGTTCCAGCCGGCGACGCAGGTGGTGGTCTCGTGAGGCTGATCCCGATCGGCGTCTCCGGGTCCTTCGCCGGCCCGGACTCGGCGGCGTCCTGCTATCTGTTGCAGGCCGAGCACGACGGGCGCACCTGGAATCTCGTGCTCGACCTCGGCAGCGGCGCGCTCGGCCCGCTGCAGCGGTTCGTCGCGCTCGACCAGATCGACGCGATCGTCATCTCGCACCTGCACCCCGACCACTGTCTGGACCTGACCGGTCTGTTCGTCGTGCGCAAATATCACCCGGGCACCGGCGGCCTGCCCGGCCGGCTGCCGGTCTACGGGCCCCAGGACACCGCCGCGCGGATGTCGCGCGCCAACGGGGTGACCTATGCCGAGGCGATCGATCCGCGCGGCCTGGACACCGAGTTCGACTTCCGGGTGCTCACCTCCGGCCGGGCGTTCACCGTCGGTCCGTTCACGATCACCCCGCACCTGATGAACCACCCGGTGGAGGCGTTCGGGGTGCGCGTCGAGGCCGACGGCCGGGTGCTCGCCTACACCGGTGACACCGACGCGTGCCCCGCACTCACCCCGCTGCTCGCGAATGCCCATGTCGCACTGATGGATTCGGCCTTCGTCGATGGTCGTGACGAGGTCGCCGACATCCACCTGTCCGGCCGCCGCGCCGCCGAAGCGGCCGTCGCCGCCGGTGGCGTGAGCCGGTTGATGCTCACCCACATCCCGCCGTGGAACGACCCCCAGGTATGCCGATCCCAGGCGGCCGCGGTGTGGCCGGGTGAGGTCGAACTGGCCCGCGCCGGCACGGCATACGACATCTAAGTCGGCAAGCACGATCAAGTCCGGCGCGACCCAGCGGATTGGGTCGGCGCGCAGGCGGGGTGAGCGGGCGCCATACGCTGGCCCGTATGACGAGTTCCCCCCGCCACGACGGCCGCGCCCCCGACCAACTGCGCGAGGTGCGCATCACCCGCAACTGGCTGGACCACGCCGAGGGCAGCGTGCTGGTGGAGTTCGGCCGCACCCGCGTGCTGTGTGCGGCGTCGTTCACCGAGGGCGTGCCGCGATGGCTCAAGGGGCAGGGCACCGGCTGGGTCACCGCCGAGTACGAGATGCTGCCGCGCTCGACCAACACCCGCTCTGACCGCGAGGCGCGCAAGGGCAAGGTCGGCGGCCGCACCCATGAGATCTCCCGTCTGATCGGCCGCAGCCTGCGCGCCGTGATCGACACAAAAGCGTTGGGGGAGAACACCATCGTGCTCGACTGCGACGTGCTGCAGGCCGACGGTGGCACCCGCACCGCCTCGATCACCGGGGCGTATGTCGCGCTGGTCGACGCGATCGAGGACGCCCGCGCGCGTGGCCTGATCGCCGCCGGGGCCAAGCCGCTCACCGGCTCGATCGCCGCGGTCAGCGTCGGCATCGTCGGTGGCACGCCGGTGCTCGACCTGGACTACCCCGAGGACTCCACCGCGGAGACCGACATGAACGTCGTGATGACCGGCGAAGGCGGTTTCGTCGAGGTGCAGGGCACCGCCGAGGGTGCGCCCTTCGACCGCGCCGAACTCGACGCCTTGCTCGCGTTGGCGGCCAAGGGGATCGACGACCTGACCGCCGCCCAGCAGGCCGCGCTCGCCACCGCCCCGCGCGAGCGAGTGCGATGAGCACGATCGTCCTCGCCACCCGCAACGCCGGCAAGCTCGCGGAGCTGCAGCATCTCGTCGCCGCCGACGACCGGCTGGCCGCGCTCGAGGTGGTGAGCGTCGCGTCATACGCGCACTTGGAGGATGTCGTCGAGAGCGGGGTGACCTTCGAGGAGAACGCCTCGCTCAAGGCCCACCAGGTCGCGCGCGAGACGAATCTGCCTGCGGTTGCTGACGATTCGGGACTGTCCGTCGACGTGCTGAACGGCTGTCCCGGGGTTTTCTCGGCCCGCTGGTCTGGCCGGCACGGGGCGGACCAGGCGAATATCGACCTGCTGCTCGCGCAGACCCGAGATGTGCCGGAGCACCTGCTCACCGCGGCCTTCCACTGCAGTGTCGTGCTCGCGTGGCCGGACGGCCGGTCGGTCGCGGTCGCGGGCCGGGTCGACGGTCGGCTGACGCGCAACCAGCGCGGCGACAACGGCTTCGGCTACGACCCGATCTTCGAGCTGCCGGACGGCCGGACGATGGCCGAACTCACCGCCGACGAGAAGGCCGCGATCTCCCACCGGGGCAAGGCGTTTCGCGCCCTGTTGCCACAGCTGGTCGCCCTGATGAGCTGACCCGCGATCGCCCCGCGTCCGCCTCAGTTGCCGAACTTCTCCAGCAGGGCTGCCACGGCGTCCTTGCCCAGCTGATTCGCGGCGAGCGGACTGTCACCCGTGAGCAGGTTGCGGTCCCGGGTGGTCGCGCCCGTCATGTCCTCGTTGACGATCTCGATGCCTTCCTTGCGAAGGGTCTCGCCCAGCTTCCACGGCATCTCACCCGGCAGGTATCCGATCTCGAGGTTCGCCCCGAAGTCCAGCGAGTCTGGGAAAGCCGTAATCCGGTATCCCGCAAAGGGATTGGTGTCGCGGCCGATGCTCGCAGAGAGGAGTGCGGCCGGGCCATGGCAGAGCGTCACCAGGAGCTTGTCGTTGTCGAGGAAATGCTCCAGCGCAGCCTGGACATCCTGATTGAACGGGATGACGTTCATGGCGCCGTGGCCACCTGGAATGAAGATCGCGGCGTAGTCGTCGAGGCCACCGGCGATGACGTCCGCGAGCGTGCGCGGCGATTTGAACTTGTCCTCGAGCCGCCGCCAGGCCGAGGCCACCGCCTCGTCGTCCTTGGGATAGGCCCACCACTCGAACTTGCCCGGGCCACCCGACACGGTCGCCACGTCGACGTCATACCCGGCCTCGAGCATGTGGTGCAGCGGCAGCAGGGTCTCGACCGGATGGTTGCCGGTGGAGAAGAACGTCCCGTTCTTCATCAGCATGTAGCGCTCACCGGTCGCGATCGTGAGGACCTTCCACCTGCCACCGGCATAGGTGTCCTCGGTGCTGAGGCCGTCGAAATCGGTCTTGTCTGCGGTGTATTGGCTCAGCGAGTAGGGGCTGGGGAAGAACGCGTTGTCCTCCGCCGGGTCAGGCGTCGGGTTGCGGTCCTGGGAGGCGGTGTTGTCGGTCATGACGTCACCCTCTCGCATGCTGCGGGAGACTCGGGGCCATCGGCCGCTGCTGTTCGTCGTTCACCTGGTGACCGCGACGGGCCGAGTGCCCGCTTCGTCTCGGCGCGTCGGCGTCGCCTGTTGACCGCGACGCGCCGAGGGCCCGCTTCGTCTCGGCGCGTCGGCGTCGCCTGTTGACCGCGACGCGCCGAGCAGCCGTCCCATCCCACCGGGCGCGGGCTCCGAATCCCCTCGCGTGGGATTCTGAAGTCCGAACAGTTCCGGGGAGGTGTGCATGACCGCGACGCGCTGGCGGGCGATCGTCGGTGGCCTGGTCACCGGTCTGGTCACCCTCGGCCTCGCCGAGCTGCTCGCCGGACTGCTGACGAGATTCGGCTGGTCCTCCGGTGCGGGCTCCCCGGTGCTGTCGGTCGGCGGCGCGTTCATCGACCGGACTCCACCGTGGCTGAAGGATTTCGCCGTCTCGACCTTCGGCACGGCCGACAAGACCGTGCTGCTCATCGGCATCTCGCTGGTGCTGACCGTGTTGAGCGCCGTAGTTGGCCTGCTCGCCTTCCGCCGGTTCGCCGCCGGCGTGACGCTCTTCGTCGTGCTCGTCGCGGTGGCGGCGCTCGCGATCGTGACCCGGCCCGACTCGGGTGCCTTCGATCCCGTCCCGCTGCTCGTCGGGGCGTATGCCGGCCTGCTCACCCTGCGTGCCTGGTGGCACCGGGCGCGGGGGACCTCCGAGGGCGCGACCGGCCCGGATCGACGGGCGCTCCTGCGGCTCGGTGCCGGGGGAGCTGCGCTCGGCGTGCTCGGGATCGTGGCCGGGCGGGTCGTGTCCGGATCGGCCCGAGCGGTCGACGCCGCCCGCAAAGCGTTCGTGGTGCCCTTCGTCAAGACGCCGGTGCGGATCCCGTCGGGCGTATCGGTCGGTGTGCCCGGCGTGACCCCCTTCCTCGACCCCTGGGGCCAGTTCTACCGGATCGACACCGCACTGAGCGTGCCGCAGATCGACCCGGCGCAGTGGCAGCTCAAGGTCACCGGCATGGTCGAGCGCGAGATCACCCTCACCTGGGACGAACTGCTCGCCAAGCCGATGCAGCAGGCGCTGATCACCCTGATGTGCGTGTCCAACGAGGTCGGCGGGCGACTCAACGGCAACGCCATCTGGACCGGCTGGCCGGTGCGCGAGCTGCTCAAGGAGGCCGGGGTGAAGCCCGGCGCCGACATGGTGCTGTCCCGCAGCTCGGACGGGTTCACCGCCGGCACCCCGCTGGAGGCGCTCACCGACAACCGCAACTCGCTGCTGGCCGTCGCGATGAACTCCCGCGCGCTGCCGCCCGAGCACGGCTTCCCGGTGCGGCTGGTTGTGCCGGGGCTCTATGGCTATGTCTCGGCGACCAAGTGGGTCGTCGAGCTCAAGGTCACCACCTTCGCCGCCGATCAGGGCTACTGGACGCCGCGCGGCTGGTCGGCCAAGGGCCCGGTCAAGACCTCCTCGCGCATCGACGTCCCGGCCGACGGCGACACCGTCGACGCGGGCACCGTCGCCATCGCCGGGGTGGCCTGGGCGCAGCATCGCGGCATCAAAGCCGTTGAGGTGCAAGTGGATTCGGGCCCCTGGCAGCCCGCGGAGCTCGGCACCGAAGCCACCATCGACGCATGGCGGCAGTGGGTGGTGCGCTGGAAGGCGACCAGCGGACGGCATACGGTCAAGGTCCGCGCGATCGACGCGAGCGGCGCGGTCCAGATCGCGCAGGAGGCGCCCCCGGCGCCGGACGGGTCGACCGGCTATCACACGATCTCGGTGACAGTCCGCTGAGTGCGCGAGGCGGGAGTCGAACCCGCACACCCGAAGGCGCCAGGACCTAAACCTGGTGCGTCTGCCAATTCCGCCACTCGCGCGTGCCGGTCAGCCTATCCGGCGAGATTCAACGCCTTGGACAGCGAGGCGACGTGGCCGGTCGCCTTGATGTTGTACTTCGCGAGCTCGACCTTGCCCTCGGGGTCCACCACGATCGTCGAGCGGATCACCCCGGTGACCGTCTTGCCGTAGAGCTTCTTCTCGCCATAGGCCCCGTATGCCGTCAACGTCGCCTTGTCCTCGTCGGACAGCAGCGGGTAGGTGAGCGACTCCTTCTCCACGAACTTCGCCAGCTTGGCCGGCGCGTCGGGTGAGATGCCGACCACCTCGTAGCCGGCGCCCTGCAGCGTGCTGAGCGAATCGCGGAAGTCGCACGCCTCCTTGGTGCAACCGGGGGTCATCGCGGCGGGGTAAAAGAAGATGACCAGGTGCTTGCCGCGGTAGTCCGCCAGCGACACGGCCGATCCGTCGGCGGCCGTGAGACGGAAGTCGGGAGCGGAGTCGCCGATCTCGAGCTTGGGCATTCTTCCTCCTGGGGGCGCATGGGCACGGGCGGGCTGCGTTATCGTCTCAGGCAGTACCCGATGCCCAAGGAGTGACCCATGGCCGACAAGCCGTCCGCCAAGCAGATCGAGGCCGACCTGCAGGCAACCCGCGAACGCCTCGCGGGAACGATCGATGAGCTCGCGTTCCGCGCGCGCCCCCAGGAGATCGCCAAGCGGCAGGTGGAGTCGGTGAAGCTCAAGGCGGATGACACGCTGCGCACCGCCGACGGCGACCTGCGTCAGGACAAGCTCGCCACCATCTTGGGTGGCGCGAGCGCCGGGCTGCTCCTGCTCGGGCTGCTGCGCCGCGCCCGTGGCTGAGGGAGCCTCCTCCCTCCCGATCCGCATGCTGCACGACCGCGTGCTCGTGCGGCCCGACACCGAAGCCGGCGAACGACGGTCCGGCGGCGGCATCGTCATACCGGCGACCGCGAGCGTGGGCAAACGACTCGCGTGGGCCGAGGTGGTGGCCGTCGGTCAGCATGTGCGGCAGGTGCAACTCGGTGACCAGGTGCTCTTCGATCCCGAGGAGCGCGCCGAGGTGGAGATCAAGCAGGCGACCTATGTGTTGCTGCGCGAGCGCGACCTGCACGCCGTCGCGGCGCGCCGAGTCGACGACGGCAACACCGGGCTCTACCTCTAGGCGCGCGTCTTGTTTCGGCGTGTCGCCGTCAACGGGTGGTGGTGACGCGCCGGGGTGAGCCGGGTGGTCGGCGTGTCGCGGTCAACGGGCGACGCCGACGCGCGGGGGCTGTCGGCGCCTGTGGATAACTTGGGGGTCGGTCGCCCGGAAGCTGCGACCCTGCAGCGATGAACGAGTTCGACATCCGGCTGCCGTTCACCGCAGCCGAAGCGAAGCTGCGGGGCATCACTCGCAGCCAACTCACCTCGCCGAAGTACCGCAGGGTGCGACGCAACTGCTATGTCGATGCGCGGGTTCCCGATTCAGAGCTGCTCGACGTCCACGCCGCGGTGAAGGTGATGCCAGCAGCCGAATTCGTCTGTGGCACAACGGCCGCGCGCATTTGGGGTGCAGCGGCGCCGAGCAGCGGAAGCATCCACCTCGGCACGCTGCAACGGGTGGCCTCTCGCCAGCCCGACATTACGCTGCACCGGTACGCGCTCCGTCCGCCGCTGACTGAGTGGTCTGGTTTGCCGATCACCACTCCTGCTCAGACGTTCATCGACGGCGCCGCGCATCTGACGTTCGTCGACGGCTTGGTGCTCGCGGATTCGCTGCTGCGACGAACCGCGCTGGGGCTGGACGCGCTCACGGAGGCGGTCTGTGCCGTGCCAGGCCGGCCCGGCGACCGGCTGCGCGAGATCGTCGCGTTCGCGCGGGAGCGGGTCGACTCGCCCTACGAGTCGAGGTTGAGACTGCTCATCGTGACCGCAGACCTTCCGGAGCCCCAGGTAAACCTGGAGTGCACCGACGGCGCCGGACGCGAGCGTCGGATCGATTTGGCTTACGAGGAGTGGAAGGTCGCCATCGAGTTCGACGGGCGCCACCACATCGAACGCGCTGCGCAATGGCAATCGGACATCGTGCGACGTGAAGACCTGGAAGCTCAGGGCTGGCGGTTCGTGGTGATTACCTCGAGCGACCTGCACACCAAGCCGCTTGAGGTGTTGCGACGGATCGTGGACGCCCTGGTCGCGGCCGGTGCGCCCGAAGTGGCCATCGGCCGGGCCTGGCGTCGCTTCTTCCCGTCGGCTGCGTGATTGCGCCAACCCACTGACGGTGCGACGCGCCGGGGCGTGACGGGTGTTCGGCGTGTCGCGGTCAACGGGGTGGCGCGGACGCGCCGGGGCGTGACGGGTGTTCGGCGTGTCGCCGTCAACGGGTGGTGGTGACGCGCCTGGGTGAGGCGGGTGGTCGGCGTGTCGCCGTCAACGGGTGACGGCGACGCGCCGGGGTGTGGCGGGTGGGGGGTGTCAGCCCACGTCGTCGCGGGCGTCGATGAACGCTTGCACGCACGCCCGCACATCGTCCTCGGAGTGCGCGGCGGACATTTGCACCCGGATGCGGGCCCGCCCCTTGGGCACCACCGGATAGGAGAAGGCGATCACGTAGACGCCACGACGCAGCATCGCGTCGGCGATCTGAGCGGCTTTGCGGGCACCGTCGTCGCCGGGGAACATCACCGGGATGATTGCGTGCTCGCCCGGCAGCAACTCAAAGCCGGCGCCGGTCATCAGCGACCGGAAGAGCTCGGCGTTGCGCGCCAAGGCCGCTCGTCCGGATGACGAATCCCGAGCCAGCTCAAGGGCTTTCAGTGACCCGGCCACCACCGACGGTGCGACCGCGTTGGAGAACAAGTAGGGCCGGGACCGCTGCCGCAGCAGGTCGACGATCTCCTGATGCGCGGCCACATAACCACCGGAGGCACCCCCGAGCGCCTTGCCGAGCGTCCCGGTCACGATGTCGACCCGGTCGATCACCCCGCAATATTCCGGCGTGCCACGACCGCCCTCGCCGACGAAGCCCACGGCGTGTGAGTCGTCCACCATGACCATCGCGCCGTACTCCTCGGCGAGATCGCAAATCTGTTGCAGCGGAGCGAAATAGCCGTCCATCGAGAAGACCCCGTCGGTGACGATGACCCTGCGGCGAGCACCCGAGGCAGCCTCCAGCTGAGCACGCAGGTCGTCCATGTCGGCGTTCTTGTAGCGATAACGAGCGGCCTTGGACAGCCGTATGCCGTCGATCAGCGAGGCATGGTTCAGCTCATCGGAGATGATCGCGTCCTCAGCGCCGAAGAGCACCTCGAAGATGCCGCCATTGGCGTCGAAGCAGGAGGAATACAGGATCGCGTCGTCGGTGCCGACGAAGGACGCGATCGCCCGCTCCAAGTCCCGGTGCTGGGACTGGGTGCCGCAGATGAACCGGACGCTCGCCATACCAAATCCCCACTGCTGCAACGCATCTCGCGCCGCGGCGACGATCTCGGGGTGGTCGGCCAGGCCGAGATAGTTGTTGGCGCAGAAGTTCAGCGCCTCACCCGAGGCGGTCGTCACGTGCCCCGACTGCGGGGAGGTGAGTTCACGCTCGTGCTTGGTCAGGCCGGCCTGCTCGATGTCGTCGAGCTCGGCGCGCAGATCGTCCTTGACGGGGTACATCGGATCAGCTCCAATCCATGACGACCTTGCCGCACTCGCCCGATCGGGCGGCGGCGAAGGCGTCCTGCCAGTGGTCCGCGGGCACCCGGTGGGTCACCACCGAGCGCACCGCCTCGCGCAGCCGCGCGGAGGTCGACAGCATCGAACTCATCGCGTACCACGTGTCGTACATCTCGCGACCGTAGATGCCCTTGATGGTGAGCATGTGGGTGATCACCTTGCCCCAGTCGACGGGGAAGGGGTCCTTGGGCAGCCCGAGCATCGCGATCCGGCCACCGTGGTTCATGTTGTCGATCATGTCGGCGACCGCGACCGGGTTGCCGGACATCTCCAGGCCGATGTCGAAGCCCTCGCGCATGCCAAGCGCGCGCTGCGCGCCGGCGATCGTGTCGCGGCCGATGTTGATCACGAGGTCGGCGCCCGCGCCGCGCGCCAGGTCGAGCCGGTAGTCGGACACATCGGTCACCACGACATGCCGGGCGCCGACGTGACGTGCGATCGCGGCCGCCATCACGCCGATCGGTCCGGCGCCGGTGATCAGCACGTCCTCGCCGGCCATCGGGAAGGACAGCGCGGTGTGGGTGGCATTGCCGAAGGGGTCGAAGACCGCACCGAGGTCGGGATCGATGTCCTCGGGCTGCACCCAGACATTCGAGGCGGGGATCACGACATAGTCGGCGAACGCGCCATCGCGGTTGACGCCCACGCTGCTGGTGCGGATGCACAGGTGACGCCGGCCGGCACGGCAGTTGCGGCATACCTCGCAGACGACGTGACCTTCACCCGAAACCCGTTGTCCGACAGCGACATTCGTGACCCCGCAACCGACGGCAACGACCTCGCCGTAGAACTCGTGACCGATCGTGAGCGGCGGCCTGACCACACTCGCGGCCCAGTCGTCCCATTGCTCGAGGTGCAGATCGGTGCCGCACAGACCCGCGCGCAACACGCGGATCTTCACCTCACCCGGGCCCGCCTCGGGTTCGGGCACGTCGAGCAATTGCAATCCGGGACCGGCGTCGGTCTTGACGAGTGCGCGCACGTTCGCCGATTCTGCCCTACCGGATCGGGTATGCCGGACCGCCCCGGTCCGCGCCGACGGCCGGTCGGCCGGTCAGCCGGACGATCAGTCGATGACGGCGTAGAGCAGACCGCCGAGCATCGCCATGTTCTTCACGAACTGGGTCTGCTGCATCTTGCGCTGCGCGGGGTCCTCGATCTTCCAGAACGCATGGCCGGCGATCGTGGTCGGGATGAGGGCACCGGCGACGGCGAGCGCGGCCAGGCGCGGGCGGATGCCGAGGGCGATCATCGTGCCGCCGACGGCCATCACGCCGCCGTTGACCCGGACGAGCAGTTCGTCGTCATTCGGAATCGGCACCACCTGCCGGATCGCGGCCAGGGTGGGCGCTGCGGCCTGGACCCGGCCGCCGGGGTTGGTGGCGGCGTCATACCCGAGAAGCGCATAGGTCGAGCCGGTGAGCATGCGGGCGGGGATGCGAAGCGGGTTCATGATGGGGAGCTTACGACCGCAGCTGCACCCGAGCCCAGGGGCCGGGGGGAGATGTTCGAGGCCCCGCCGGACCATGCCCGGCGGGGCCTCGAAGGTGGGTGGTGCGCCATCAGGGACTCGAACCCCAAACCCGCTGATATGGAGCATTTCAGCTTGACCAGCGACAACGTGATCGACTTCCCGGGGGATTCGCCCCGGCGGGTGATTTGCGACGAACCGGCGGCGTGACCTGAGTCACACCTGGTAGGGGTACTCCATGACAAGGGGATGGGAGATCCAGCGCTGGGGTGGCTACCTCAAAGCCACCGGCAGACCACAGACCACCGTCGAGATGCGCACGTACCACCTCGAGCGCCTGGCGGCCGACTACGACGACCCGGGCGCGGTCACGTTCGACGACTTGGTCGAGTGGCTCGCCGCGCACGAGTGGGCGCCCAACACTCGCCGGTCCTACCGCGGGAGCCTGCGCTCGTATTGGTCATGGCGGCTCGCCACCGGGCGCGCCGCAGCGTCGCCGGCACACCTACTTCCGCCCGTGCGCGTCCCTCGAGGCCTGCCTCGCCCGACACCCGAGGACGCCTACCGGGCCGCGATCGCGAGCGCCTCGCGCGACCCGCGGGCGCTGATGGCGATTCAGCTCGCTGCGCAGTGTGGGCTGCGCCGCGGGGAGATCGCTCGAGCGCGCCGTGAAGATCTCGAACCGGCGCTGATCGGCTACACCCTGCGGGTCGAAGGCAAGGGCGGCCACATCCGGATGGTGCCGCTGCCCGACCCGCTCGCCGCGACGATTGTGCGAGCGCCGGCCGGGTGGCTGTTCCCCTCGCCGCACGGCAAGCACCTGACGCCGCACCACCTGGGCAAGATCGTGGTGAAGCACCTCCCGGACGGTTACACCACGCACACGCTGCGGCACCGGTGCGGGACGGTCTCGTACGGGGCGACGCGTGACCTGCGCGCGGTGCAGGAGCTGCTCGGGCACGCGAAGCCGGAGACGACGGCGATCTACACCAAGATCGATGAGGCGGCCGTGCGGGCGGCGATGAACGCTGCCGCCGCCTGAGATTTCTGAGTTTCCCCCCTCTCGTATTGTCATACGACAAACTACGTAGTAGAATCGTCTTGTCAACGAGAGAGGGGGGTGGAAAGATGCACAAGGACCTGCGGAAGATCGTTCAGGCGCTCAAGGCGCAGGGGTTCGAGGTCACAGTCTCGAAGAAGGGACACCCTGTCGTATACCGCGACGGGAAGCTGGTGACCACGTTCTCTGGCACCCCGAGCGATCGCCGGTCCTGGCTGAACAGTCTCGCCAGGGCTCGCCGGGCGGGCTTCCGCTGGCCGCCTCAGCGGTGAAGGAAGGGACCTCATCTTCCCACCAGCAACGCTTATCGCAGGGAGCACACCATGACCAGCTACACCGCGACCGTCGAAACCGCGGCCCGTCGCACTCCGGCCGACCTTGACGCCGCCATCGATGCCCTCGAGGCGTACCACGGCGCGATCGGCACCAGCGTGCTCGGCCGGCTCGAAGCCACGATCACCCTCGACGCCGAGACCCTCCGGCAGGCAACACAGACCGCCGTCGCCGTCGTCGCCGACGCGCTCGGCTCGCCGGCCGTCGCCGTCAACGTCGCACCCACCGCCGACGTCGACCGCGCGCAGGGGCGCCCGCCCATCCCCGAGCTCCTGAGCGTCGCCGACGCGGCAGAACGCCTCGGCGTGACCCGGCAGGCGATCCTGCAGCGCATCGACTCCGGTGCCATCGCTGCCACCAAGGTCGGCAAGGCATATGTCGTGCGCGCTGCCGACGTTACCGGGAGCAAGGGTGCATGATGTGATGCAGATCACATTCCCAACTCTTGTCATGTCCTGTTTTAGGACATAGATTGGTGTCATCAGGTCAGGGGAGCAGCCCCAGACCGAGACCCCGAAGGGGAAGCCATGAACACCCTCACCGACCTCGACATCCGCGCCCAGGTCATCGAGCCCGCCCTCGCCGGCGAGTACGACACCGAGACGGTCGACGCGATCACCGACGCGATCCTGGACGCCGCCCCGGTCGATACCTGGTACCTCGACGAGCTCGAGTACTACACCGACACGATCGGCACCGAGGAGTTCTGGGCCATCGTCGAGCGGGTCGCCACCGAGCGGGGCGCTCAGTGAGCGACACCACACGAACGGGCTCCGCGGTCATGACGGCCGCGGAGTTCCGCATTGCCCGCGAGCGGCTGGGGGTCACGATGGAGTGGCTCGCCGGTGAGCTCGGGGTCGCTGAGCGCACGATCCGCCGCTGGGAGGCAGGTGCAGCCCCGATCCCTGACGGCGCCGCCGCCGACCTGTATTCGATCCAGGACGCCACTGACGACTTCGTGGACAAGGTCGTCGCCGAGCTGCAGTTGACCGAGCCGGACGAGGACGGGTCGCAGTGGGTGATCACCTACCCCAGCGATGCGGCATACCGGGACGAGTGGCCCGACCTGGACTGGCCGGCGGGCTGGCACCGGGCCGCGATGGGCCGGGTCGCGCAGAAGATCCCCGGCCTGCGGGTGCGCTACCTGCGAGACGAGGACCCGCAATGACCACGCTGCTGCTGCGCCTGGCCGCGCCCACCCAGGCGTGGGCGGGCCGAAAACTGGCGATCACGCCGAACCCGACATGGCCGCAGCAACCTCATGCGAGCGCCCGAACGCGGCCCACCGGGACCGGTTTGGTCGGTTTCGTCGGGTGCGCGCTCGGGCGGGAGCGGGGCACCGACATGTCGGACCTGCGGGCACTGGAGTACCTGGTGCGTGAGGATCAGCCCGGGCATCTCGCCCGGGAGTTCCGCGTCACCCGCAGGCGTGACGGCAACGGCCGGGTGTACTCGCAGCCGCTCGTCGAGGGCGTGGTGGACGACGCGGCCTTCCTGGTGACCGTGTCCGGCGACCGAGGCCTGCTCGAGCAGGTAGCGGATGCGCTGGTGGCGCCGCGGTGGCCGCTGTACCTGGGACGGCGGGAGTACCCGCCGACGCTGCCGATCCTGCTCGGCCTCGATGACCGGGACGGTGAGGAAGTGGCGCGGGCTCACCCGTGGCTTGCCTCCGACTGGTATCGCCGCACGTGCCCGCCTGTCGTGGCGCTGTCGCTGTACCCGGTGTTCCCGTACCGGGAGACGCTGATCCCGGACGACTGGCTGGAGAGTGTCACCATCGACAACCCGCTCGGTCGGGAGGTCGTCGACTTCTTCGCGGTCGTGGCAGGTATGGACGGGCGGTGACCGGGGCGTTATCTTTGCCGGCGAGGCTGGCGCGAGTCGGCCTGGCCCGCGTAGCGGGCATAGCCCATGAGTAATTAGAGTGGGGGCAGCTACGGCTCGCCCGTTCCCCGCGTAGCGGGGACATAACGAAAATGGCCCCGCCCCTCCGTGATGGAGGAGCGGGGCCTTCTTTGTCGTGCGGCTACCGCGGGCAGGTGCTCGGGTGCGCCCACGGGGGTGCCGGCACTATCGGCTGGTCGGGGTCGTCGGGGACCATCCAGGACTCAGCGATCCGGTGCCACTGACCGCACCGGGGGCAGCGACCATGGTGCAGGACGCCCGGGGTGACGCTGTAGCGGGTGACCGGGTGGTGAGGCATGGCGTCACACGGTGCGCGGCCAGGGCGGGACGGGCCGGGTGCCGGTGCCGTCCCAGGGTGCGACCCACTGGTCGGCGATGAGGTCGGCGATCAGGTCGACGCTGGTGCGCGTCTGGATCGCCGCGACGACCTCGATGCCGTATTTGTAGGGCGTCACCCGGGTGAGGGTGATCGGTGCGCCGACCGGGAGTAGCTCAGCCAGGTGAGCTTTCGCGGCCTTACCGCCCTCGGTGCGGATCTCGGCGGCGTTGCACCCGCGCAGCCGGATGCGCAGCTCCTGCAGCACGAGCATGATGGCCAGTCCCGCCAGTTCGAGCGAGCCGAGGGTCACGTCTGCGTCGAGGGTGTCGCCGTCGATCACCCGGGTGACCGTGGCGGCATACGACTGGTCGGGCGCGAGGACCGCGGCGAGCGGCTCGGTCACGGCTGGCCCGGTCCCGCCGGGTCGTCTGTCGCGGTGGCCTGTGCGACGGGCTGCTCGACCGGAGTACCGAGCCCGACGTCGGCTGCGGGTCCGGCGACGAGCGCGCCGCCGGCAGCACGATATGCGGCGACGTCGGAGTTGGGCACGACCTGCGAGGCAACACCACTGCTGGTGCCGTTATATCCGGCCCACCCGGCAGCGACGACGCTGACAATGAACGCCGCCCACGTCACGATTTCGTTCTGGCTCAGCGCGCCGGCACCGACGAGCGCCGTCGACACGCCAGTGAGTGCCGCTTGGATACGGTAGCTCTTGGCGACGGGCTGCGGCTTGGTGTAGCTGTCAGTGGATGTGTTGGTCATAGCTTGCCCCTTCCGTTCCAGTGGGTGGCGTTGAGTCGGACCTGCAGCACGGTGGTGAACCACGTCGACCCCCAAGGTGAGCTCGTGCCGAGCGCGGCTTGCATGGCGGCCTTCGTGGCGGGACCGACGATGCCGTCGGCTTTCACTCGGGCGCCGCGGGCGATGAGCCACTTCTGCAGGGCGACGATGGTGGCCCGGTCGAAGGAGCCGGTCTGGGCGACCTTGAGCAGCTTCTGCAGGGATCGGGTGGTGCTGTATCCCCACACGCCGTCGCAGGCGATGACCGAGGACCGGTCCCAGGCGGGCTTGCCCTCCCAGCCGCCTCGGTACCAGCGGGCGCCGTCGTTGGAATATTGGCCGACGTCGATGTGCAGGTGATTGGTTTCCCAGTGGAAACCGAGCCCCCAGTGCTTCAGCTTGGGGACGATGTTCGCGTAGAACCAGTCGCGTTCTGAACCGGCGCCGGTCCAGTTGAGGTCGGCGGCGAATGCGACCGTCTGGCCGAACCACTGGGCGAGCTCGGTGTGCCAGGTCTTCTGGTAGCCGGCGGCGGTCTGGTCGACGTGCTTGCCGTAGTCGACCGGGTCGTAGACCCCGTCCTCGTAGACCAGGGCGGCCTTGCCGGCGGCCGGGACGAACACGCGCTCAACGAACAAACTGCGGATCGTCTCGTGGGTGACCTGCGGTTGGCTGGTGGCGATGCTGCGGTAGGTCATTGGGGGATCACGACTCCTCGTGAGTAGAGGTACTGCTGGGTGGCGGGGCCGCAGACCCCGTCGATCTGGAGGCGGCCGAGCTTCTGCACGGCTTTGATGGCGCCCTCGGTGTAGGCGCCGTAGTCGCCGTCGACGGCGACCTGTGAGTTGAAGCGGCCGCGCAGGCCCTGTTGGAGGGCCTTCACTCGGTAACCGGTGGAGCCGCGGCGCAGCGTCGCGCCCGCCTTGAACCCGGCCGGTGCGGTCGTGGTTGGCGGGGTCGCCGGGGTGGTGCTGACGCCGGCGAGCAGGCCACGCCACCGGGTGGCGCGCTTCACGATCGAGGCGCCATACAAGGGGGCGCCGTCGGGCCGGCCCGAGTTGTACCGCTGCCCGGCCCGATTCAGGGTGGCGTCGTCGGTGTGGCCACCGAGGTAGGACTTGACGATCCGCAGCCCGAAGATCATGTTGTCGAGCGGCAGCCACAGCCGCAGGCCCTGCTGGGCGGCTTGGGCGAAGTAGCCCTTGTAGGTGATCTGGAACGGGCCGACGCCGTTGCTGGTGTGACCGCTGTTGACCAGTTGGAGGAACTGCCGGTAGTTGGTTTCTGTGACTGCGCCGGCGCCGGCCATGGCACCGCCGCGGTCGTTGCCGTACACGTTGGCGCCGCCGGACTCTTGCTCACAGAACGCGGCAGCGATCCACAAGGGGACGCCGACCTTGTTGGCGGCGGTGATCAGGGCGTCCGCGTTGGCGCGGATGCCGTTGCGGGACAGGATGGTCAGCGCCGACATGGGCGCCTCCTTTCATGACGAAACCCCCTGCGCCGCAGGGGGTTTCAGTGGTCCGACCGTATGGTCAGGTGGTCGGCTCGGTCGGAGAGTCGGATAGGAACAGCGGGGTAGGTGGACCGATCCGCTTGGCCTCGGCCGGGTTGGACTGCAGCAGCGCGGCGTACATCTGCCGGTCCTGGGCGATGTGGATGTAGGCGAGCCGGTCGCGCTGCTGCAGCTCCTGGGACCGCGCGTCGGCGAGCCCCTGGTGGTAGGCGACCTGCTCGCGCAGGCTCGCCCGGACCGTGTCGACGCGCTCCTTGCGGGCCTCTCGCCGTTCGGTGACGAACTGCCGAACCGTCTTGGAAAACACCGCTAGCAGCGCTCCGAGCGCGGCTACAGCAGAGCCGAGCGCGAGTAGGTACGCCTCGAGGTCAACCCCGCCGATCACTGCCGAGCTCCCTTGCGGCGGTCGCGGGCGACCATGGCGTCCTGCATGTCCTGGGTGCGCCGCCAGGCGAGCAGCGCGTGCAACACGAACACGAGCAGCAGGCCGCCCGGGCCGCGCAACCCGTCCCACGGGAAGCTCGTCTCGGACAGGATCTGCCAGTACATGCCCGTCATCAGAGTCCCGTAGGTGAGGGCGAGCATCAGGTGTCCCAGCCAGCGCAGCAGCAGCCACCCGCCGGCCATCCCGACCGCGAGCACGGTGAGGCTCGCCACGATGAGCCACCCCCATCCTTGGATCGTGAGCAGCTGCTCGACGATCGCGTAGGTCGTGGAGGTGATCGGCGGGTCGGTCAGGTAGTCCAGGGCACGCTGCGAGGCCTGCACCATGGACGCGATGATCAGGACTCGGACGAACGCCGCGGGCAGGTCCCGGGTGCGGGACCCACCGCGCTGCCAGGTAATCGCACCGGCCCGCTTGCCGGTCACTGCGGGGCCTCGGCGGTGTCGGCGCGTGTGTGGTCCTTCACCCACGCCTGGGCGGCGGCGACGAGCTCGGTGGGGTCGCCGCCGGCGACGTCGTACTCGGCGAGGACTTTCTCGACCTGGGCGACGGCGCGGGCGCGGATGCCGCGTTTGCGGTTCTCTTGCTCGAGGGCTTCGGCGAGGGAGGCGAGGTCGGCGTCGCCGAGTTGGGTGGGGTCGATACCGGTGGGCATAGCGGTGGCTCCTATCGGGTGTAGGTGAGGCGCAGCAGCGGCCGGTTGGTGACCGTCGGATGAGCGTGGGAGGCGAAGTAGCCGTAGTTCGCTTGGGAGTTGTCGCCGGCGGGGCCGACGACGAAGCCCGTCTTCGAGCCGGAGAACCAGGACGTCGGCACGGTGACCCACAGGCCCTGCACCCGTGCCGTCCACTTCTTCGACACCACGGGTGTGCCGGTCACCGACGCCAGGGTTGACGGCAGGGTGGTGCCGTTCAGGGGCGTGAACCTCGCCCAGCCGCCGGTCGGCATATACCAGTGCAGCGGGCGTCACCCGGGTGAGGGTGATCGGTGCGCCGACCGGGAGTAGCTCAGCCAGGTGAGCTTTCGCGGCCTTACCGCCCTCGGTGCGGATCTCGGCGGCGTTGCACCCGCGCAGCCGGATGCGCAGCTCCTGCAGCACGAGCATGATGGCCAGTCCCGCCAGTTCGAGCGAGCCGAGGGTCACGTCTGCGTCGAGGGTGTCGCCGTCGATCACCCGGGTGACCGTGGCGGCATACGACTGGTCGGGCGCGAGGACCGCGGCGAGCGGCTCGGTCACGGCTGGCCCGGTCCCGCCGGGTCGTCTGTCGCGGTGGCCTGTGCGACGGGCTGCTCGACCGGAGTACCGAGCCCGACGTCGGCTGCGGGTCCGGCGACGAGCGCGCCGCCGGCAGCACGATATGCGGCGACGTCGGAGTTGGGCACGACCTGCGAGGCAACACCACTGCTGGTGCCGTTATATCCGGCCCACCCGGCAGCGACGACGCTGACAATGAACGCCGCCCACGTCACGATTTCGTTCTGGCTCAGCGCGCCGGCACCGACGAGCGCCGTCGACACGCCAGTGAGTGCCGCTTGGATACGGTAGCTCTTGGCGACGGGCTGCGGCTTGGTGTAGCTGTCAGTGGATGTGTTGGTCATAGCTTGCCCCTTCCGTTCCAGTGGGTGGCGTTGAGTCGGACCTGCAGCACGGTGGTGAACCACGTCGACCCCCAAGGTGAGCTCGTGCCGAGCGCGGCTTGCATGGCGGCCTTCGTGGCGGGACCGACGATGCCGTCGGCTTTCACTCGGGCGCCGCGGGCGATGAGCCACTTCTGCAGGGCGACGATGGTGGCCCGGTCGAAGGAGCCGGTCTGGGCGACCTTGAGCAGCTTCTGCAGGGATCGGGTGGTGCTGTATCCCCACACGCCGTCGCAGGCGATGACCGAGGACCGGTCCCAGGCGGGCTTGCCCTCCCAGCCGCCTCGGTACCAGCGGGCGCCGTCGTTGGAATATTGGCCGACGTCGATGTGCAGGTGATTGGTTTCCCAGTGGAAACCGAGCCCCCAGTGCTTCAGCTTGGGGACGATGTTCGCGTAGAACCAGTCGCGTTCTGAACCGGCGCCGGTCCAGTTGAGGTCGGCGGCGAATGCGACCGTCTGGCCGAACCACTGGGCGAGCTCGGTGTGCCAGGTCTTCTGGTAGCCGGCGGCGGTCTGGTCGACGTGCTTGCCGTAGTCGACCGGGTCGTAGACCCCGTCCTCGTAGACCAGGGCGGCCTTGCCGGCGGCCGGGACGAACACGCGCTCAACGAACAAACTGCGGATCGTCTCGTGGGTGACCTGCGGTTGGCTGGTGGCGATGCTGCGGTAGGTCATTGGGGGATCACGACTCCTCGTGAGTAGAGGTACTGCTGGGTGGCGGGGCCGCAGACCCCGTCGATCTGGAGGCGGCCGAGCTTCTGCACGGCTTTGATGGCGCCCTCGGTGTAGGCGCCGTAGTCGCCGTCGACGGCGACCTGTGAGTTGAAGCGGCCGCGCAGGCCCTGTTGGAGGGCCTTCACTCGGTAACCGGTGGAGCCGCGGCGCAGCGTCGCGCCCGCCTTGAACCCGGCCGGTGCGGTCGTGGTTGGCGGGGTCGCCGGGGTGGTGCTGACGCCGGCGAGCAGGCCACGCCACCGGGTGGCGCGCTTCACGATCGAGGCGCCATACAAGGGGGCGCCGTCGGGCCGGCCCGAGTTGTACCGCTGCCCGGCCCGATTCAGGGTGGCGTCGTCGGTGTGGCCACCGAGGTAGGACTTGACGATCCGCAGCCCGAAGATCATGTTGTCGAGCGGCAGCCACAGCCGCAGGCCCTGCTGGGCGGCTTGGGCGAAGTAGCCCTTGTAGGTGATCTGGAACGGGCCGACGCCGTTGCTGGTGTGACCGCTGTTGACCAGTTGGAGGAACTGCCGGTAGTTGGTTTCTGTGACTGCGCCGGCGCCGGCCATGGCACCGCCGCGGTCGTTGCCGTACACGTTGGCGCCGCCGGACTCTTGCTCACAGAACGCGGCAGCGATCCACAAGGGGACGCCGACCTTGTTGGCGGCGGTGATCAGGGCGTCCGCGTTGGCGCGGATGCCGTTGCGGGACAGGATGGTCAGCGCCGACATGGGCGCCTCCTTTCATGACGAAACCCCCTGCGCCGCAGGGGGTTTCAGTGGTCCGACCGTATGGTCAGGTGGTCGGCTCGGTCGGAGAGTCGGATAGGAACAGCGGGGTAGGTGGACCGATCCGCTTGGCCTCGGCCGGGTTGGACTGCAGCAGCGCGGCGTACATCTGCCGGTCCTGGGCGATGTGGATGTAGGCGAGCCGGTCGCGCTGCTGCAGCTCCTGGGACCGCGCGTCGGCGAGCCCCTGGTGGTAGGCGACCTGCTCGCGCAGGCTCGCCCGGACCGTGTCGACGCGCTCCTTGCGGGCCTCTCGCCGTTCGGTGACGAACTGCCGAACCGTCTTGGAAAACACCGCTAGCAGCGCTCCGAGCGCGGCTACAGCAGAGCCGAGCGCGAGTAGGTACGCCTCGAGGTCAACCCCGCCGATCACTGCCGAGCTCCCTTGCGGCGGTCGCGGGCGACCATGGCGTCCTGCATGTCCTGGGTGCGCCGCCAGGCGAGCAGCGCGTGCAACACGAACACGAGCAGCAGGCCGCCCGGGCCGCGCAACCCGTCCCACGGGAAGCTCGTCTCGGACAGGATCTGCCAGTACATGCCCGTCATCAGAGTCCCGTAGGTGAGGGCGAGCATCAGGTGTCCCAGCCAGCGCAGCAGCAGCCACCCGCCGGCCATCCCGACCGCGAGCACGGTGAGGCTCGCCACGATGAGCCACCCCCATCCTTGGATCGTGAGCAGCTGCTCGACGATCGCGTAGGTCGTGGAGGTGATCGGCGGGTCGGTCAGGTAGTCCAGGGCACGCTGCGAGGCCTGCACCATGGACGCGATGATCAGGACTCGGACGAACGCCGCGGGCAGGTCCCGGGTGCGGGACCCACCGCGCTGCCAGGTAATCGCACCGGCCCGCTTGCCGGTCACTGCGGGGCCTCGGCGGTGTCGGCGCGTGTGTGGTCCTTCACCCACGCCTGGGCGGCGGCGACGAGCTCGGTGGGGTCGCCGCCGGCGACGTCGTACTCGGCGAGGACTTTCTCGACCTGGGCGACGGCGCGGGCGCGGATGCCGCGTTTGCGGTTCTCTTGCTCGAGGGCTTCGGCGAGGGAGGCGAGGTCGGCGTCGCCGAGTTGGGTGGGGTCGATACCGGTGGGCATAGCGGTGGCTCCTATCGGGTGTAGGTGAGGCGCAGCAGCGGCCGGTTGGTGACCGTCGGATGAGCGTGGGAGGCGAAGTAGCCGTAGTTCGCTTGGGAGTTGTCGCCGGCGGGGCCGACGACGAAGCCCGTCTTCGAGCCGGAGAACCAGGACGTCGGCACGGTGACCCACAGGCCCTGCACCCGTGCCGTCCACTTCTTCGACACCACGGGTGTGCCGGTCACCGACGCCAGGGTTGACGGCAGGGTGGTGCCGTTCAGGGGCGTGAACCTCGCCCAGCCGCCGGTCGGCATATACCAGTGCAGCGACAGCATGTAGATCTCGGCCTTGGTGAGCGTCGCCCCGGACAGAGCCGAGGAGATGGTCTTGGCCTCGCCTTGGATTCCGTTGCCGTTGAACACGATTGCCGACCGGGCATTCCCGGTGGTGGACGAGTAGTACCCGGACGGGAGCAGGTTCTTGCCGGTGTAGAACGACGCCACTGAGCCGGACCCGTAGTAGCCCTGAGAGTCGCTGGCCCGCCAGATGGTGGTGTAGGTCTTCTTCGGCGGTGGCTGGGAGGACTGAGCGACCAGCGTGGCGGTGTCAGCCACCACGACGCCGGTGTCCTCGATGGTGCACCGCCAGTGCACCGCGGACCCGGCGCTGGTCATCGTGCAGTACTGCGCCGCGAGCGCGACCAGCAGTTTCACGTTGGTCGGTGACTGCACGTTCGGCATCCACTCGAACGAGATCTTGCCTGCCACTGGTGCCGCACTCGACCCGGTAGGGGTCGCGGCGGTGTGACTCACCAGCATGTCGTGCAGGCGGGTGCTGGACGTGGTCGGGTTGGCTGGCTCGGCAGCGGTGGCGTCGGCGCCGGTCCAGGTGACCTGGATCCCGGCGCGTGCCGGGGTGGACCCGCCGGTCAGGGAGGTGACGTAGTAGGCGTAGGGCATCGACACCCGGTAGGTGCGGCCGGGGAGCACCGTCGCGGAGATGAACCCCAGCCCGGCATACGCCAGGGACGACCCGCCCGTGGTCGAGAAGTTCTGGGTGGCGAGGCCGGCGTGGGCAAAGTCGGCGGTGGCGATGACGCCGCGGGGGAGCAGGTCGAGCCAGCCCACGTCGGAGTTGGCGTCGTTGAGTTGTCCGAGCAGCGGCATCCCGGCGATGACCGGGTCCTGTCGGATGAACGCGTCCTCCGCGGTGACGATCCCGTCCTGGGTGACCTCGAACACCGGCGGCGAGTTGGGCCCGGGGTAGATCGACAGGGTGTCGGGTGCGTCGGACCGACCGAGGTTGGTGGTGAGGTACTGGGAGCCGTCCTCAGCGACCTGGTAGGTGGAGAAGCCGGCCCCGTCCATGCGGGCGCACTTGGCGAGCCAGTCGCCGGATGTGATGCCGCCTTGGGAGGAGATGGCGATGGAGGCGTTGAGCCAGCCGCCGTTGATCTGGTCGGCGTTGATTTTCACGAACTGACCGGTCGCGGCCGCCACACTGCCGGCGTCGATCTGGTCGGCGGTGACCTTCTTCGCGGCGAACAGGTTGACCCACATCCGGTCGACGACCGCGGCGGCGAAGCTGCTGGTGTCGGTGACGGTGAGCTGGCCGACGTCGAGCTTCATGATCGCGCCGGTCGCGGCCGCCACGCTCTGCACGTCGATCTCGTTCGCCGTGATCTTGTTCGCGGTGAAGATGTCGGTGAACATCCGCGCCGCCACCGCGCTGGAGAAGGTGCCGGAGTTGGCGACGATCTGGTCGACGTTCAGCTTGATGAACGCGCCAGTTGCGGCGGCCACGGACTGCGCGTTGACCTTGGTCGCGTCGACCGCGCCGTCAGCGATCAGCACCGTGCCGACCGAGCCGTCGACCAGGATCGCGTTGGCCTGCACCGACTTTGCCTTCAGCCGCAACCCGTCGAGCTCGCCGTAGGTGCCGGTGCCGATCGCGATCTGCGGGACGTAGGTTTCGGAGATCCCGGACGGCTTCCAGCTGGTGCCGTCGGAGGTCCACGACGCGACAATGGTGGTCTTGTTGCCCGCCAGGACGTACTTGTTCCACACGTCGCCGGTCCGGGTGCCGGCCGCGGAGACGGGCGCGTCGGCGGTGGACCACAGGATCTGGTTCTTGCCCGAAGCGGTGGTCTGCGCGGCATCGGCAGTGACTTGCGCGGCGGTGAGGGTGGTCTTGATCTGGTCGACCGTGCCGCCCGGTTGGTACAGGTCCACCTGCGCTGCGGCGAGACCGGCCATCGCGTCGGAAATGGCGGTCTTGTTCGCCGCGATGTCCGCGAGCGCCTGAGTGATGCGGCCGTCGTTGGCGTCGAGTTCGGCCTGGGCGGCGGTCAGGCGTTGCTCGGCGTCGGCGAGGCGGGCACGGGCTGCCTCGAGGTCTTTGGTGAGCTGGGCGAAGATGGCCGGGTCGACCGCGGAGGTGACGGTCACCTTGGCGGGTCCGGCCGGGGGTGAGACCTTCCCGGCTTGGGAGCGGGCGACCAGCCACACCCACACCTCACCGGGCGCGGCCGCGAACGTCACAGACGCGCCGGCGGGCGCTTCGATGGTGCCGACCCGGGTTTGTGATCCGGGCCCGGTGTCGGGCAGGAGCACCGCGGCGGTGGTGGTGTGCACCTCGATGCGGGCGAGGTCCATCGGGGCGACAGCGCCACCGACGAAGGTGCCGTCCCAGGTGGCCGTGGCCGACAGTTGCCCGCCGGTCGCAGTCAAGCCCGCCGGGGCCGGTGGGGGTGGGCCGGCGAGGACGGCATTGGTGTGCGTGCCGTCGTGCTGCAGGCCCACGCGCAGGGTGAGTTGCCCGTCGCGGTCATAGGCCTCGATCGCGCCGTCCTCGATCGAGGATGCTGCGAGCTGGGGGGCGTTCTGGGCGGCCTGGGCCTTGCGGAGGTCGGCGATCTCGCGGGCGAGTCGGCGTACCCGCGGATCGGTCATGGTGCTGCCCTCTCCGATCGGGTGACGGTCAGGGTGGCGACGTCACCGGTGTCGGGGCTGATTTGGGTTTCCAGGACGCGCACCCACAGGTCGAGGCGGGAGGCCCACCCGGAGACGGCGCCGACCAGGCGGATCTGGTCGCCGGGCTGCCATGAGCCCAGCGGCGCGTTCGGGTGGTGGCGGACCACGAGTTGCTTGACGTCGCCGCGCACGTCTGGGGCGATCCGGGCGCCCTCGGTGGCGGCGGCCCGGTTGGCTGCGGCGGTGGTGCGCAGCAGCTTGTCGGTGACGACCTTCGGGCGGCGCAGCCTGGGGGAGTCGCCGCGCCAGGTGCCGCGGACCATGGCTCGGCCCTCGCCGGCGCCGAGGGTGATGATCTCGTCGGCATACTCCACGCCGCGCACCTCGACCGCGGGGACGACTTGCACGTTTTCCCCGACCACGAACCGCAAGTCCTCGCGGCGGCGCCCGATGCCGCCGTAGACGACATGCAGCGTGTGGGTCAGGTAGACCGTGCCGCCAGCGGTGATCCCGTCGGCGTCGCCCCAGGCGTGCTCCACCCAGTAGTCGAACCGGCCCAGCTGGGCCAGGTCGGCCCAGCGCTGACCCAGGTCGAAATCGGCGAACCACTCCAGCTTGTAGGGCTCCCAAGCCGACCCGTCGTCGGCGGCCTGGGGTTGTTCGTCGACGATGCGACCGAGGACCTCCCACCCGGCCGGCAGCGTCGCGGTCGTCTTGGTCTGCTCGGCCACCGCGCCGTCGCTGATCCGCCGGTACACGCACCGGGCGGTGCCGCTGATCGGTGAGAACGTGCGTGTGGCGACGCCGTAAGCGATCTTCTCCTCGGCGTCGGCGGTGGTCTTGGGCCAGGTGTAGCGGAACCGGGAGCCTTCCGGCAGCAGCGGGTACCCGGTGGAGCCGTTCCGGAGCATCGGCCACTGCTCGACCGGCAGCAGTCCGAGCCGGATCGGGGAGGTGGGCGGGTCGATGTCCAGGCGGATGCCGAGGTTGCCGCCCGGTTGGGACTGCACGTGGCCCCAGATCATCCCGGCGACCTTCAGCGGGTCGACCTGCACCAGGTTCGTGACGTCGCCGTACGGCATCCCGGACAGGTACCCGGTGAACCCGTCACAGGAAAGCTTCAGCGACGGGCCGTCGAGGTCGACGTCGACGACGATCCCGCCGGCACGGATCACCCCGTCGAGCTCGGCATACACCGCCGTCGACCACGGTACGAAGATCCCGTAATCCACCCCGGCCGCCCGGAGCCGGTCGTGCTCGACCGGGACCGTCGCGTCCAGGTTGTCCACCCCGGACAGCACCTGGGAGATCTGCACGTCCTTCAGCGGCAGGTCGCCGGCCAGGTAGGTCTCGGTGCCGTCACCATTGAGGCGGGTCGCGAAGTACCGCCACCCGGCCATCAGTCAGCGGTCTCCTTGAACTCCAGGTCCAGCACGGACCCGGACCAGTTGTCGGCCTTCAACCCGAGCACCGACGTGCTGTTGCGGTGGCCCTGCATCTGGAAGCTGACGTTCTGCACGCCCCGATACTTCGGCGGGATGTACATCTCCTCCGCCACCGTTACCGACATACGGGAAGCGTTGGTGGCGGCGACGTTGTCGAACGCGAAGGTTTGGGTGTGCTGCTCGAAATCGGTGCCGGTCCAGTCACCCCACCCCACCCACAGGGAGCCCTGGCAGTTGCCGGCCGGGGCGATCATCTGCAGCCAGTCAGCGCGGATCGCCACCCGGGTCGCCCACGAGGGGATGTCCACCCGGCGGCCGCCGCCCTGATTCGGGAAGTACTCGGTCGTGGTCGCGGTGAGGGTTTCGATGCCGGCCGCCGTGTTCGGGTTCGGCAGCAGCACCCTTTCCTTGCGCGGGCGAGCCAAGGTCCGCAGGTCGGTGATCATCGCGCCCGTGATTGCCCCTGTCGAGGCGGGGATGGTGATCTTTGCCAGCGGCACGAACGGGTACGGCAGCCCGGTGATCGAGCCGACGCGCTGCAGCGAGCAGTACAGCGCCGCGAGCGGGTCCGCTGGTGCCTGGGAGTTGTCGAAGTGCCAGTCGTCGATCTTCAAGATGACGTAGTCGGTGCGCCCACCAGACGACCCGGTGGCCGGGATCGACACCTGCACCGTGGCGTCATTGATCGCCGCATACGACTGCGACGCCGGCGCCCCCGAGAACCGGTTCGCCAGCAGCGCGCCACCAGGGCCGACGTTCACCGCAGCGCCCGGCGTCGACAACGCCGACACCCGAAGGTCGCTGCTGGTGACGATCCCGTTCGCGCCGCCCGTGGCAGCCCACAGCACCATCCGCAGCATCGACGCGGGAACGCGGCCGCCGTCGACGGCATACGCGGGAATCAGTGCCATGGCGTAACTCCTTGTCAGACAACAAGATTCAGAGGTTTCAGCAGGGGATGGTGTCGCGCCACGCGAACGTGGCCCGCGCCGTGTTGGACGGGTCCGACCCGTCGAACCCGAGGATCTGCGCACCAGGGTTCAGCCGCGCATCGAGGCGGTCACGCGGTCCGATCAGCCCCGGTGAGGACGCCCCGTTCACCGTCACCATCTGAGTGCGGGTATCGATCACGACCGTCTGGTCATACGCCACCGGCTTCGTGAGGCTGATCGACCAGCCCGGCCCATACACCCGCGCCTGCGACAGGGCACCCGTCACCGGGCCCCGGATCGTCACCGTGAAACACGCCGGAACCGTGCCACCGACCGTCGCCGTGCCCTGCCGGGTCTGTGACCCCGGCCGCAACTCAAACGGCACCACCGCCGGCAACACCAGACCGCCGTCACTCGAGGCCTCCAGCAGCTGTGCCGTCACCTGATTCAGCTGGTCATACTCGACCGTCGGCGCCGCGAGCTTGAACGAGCCGACGGCCTCGGTGTACGTATCGTCAGCGCGCTCGGACGGTTTGAGCCCGAACCCTCGAGGCCGGCCCCACACCCGATAGACACGCCCGGCCCGCTGAAACACCAGCGAGCTCAACGCACCCGGCGTCGATCGCACCCGGTCCGCGCGCCACGCGGCCGCCAGCCGAGCCTGGATCGCCCACATGTCGCCCGGACCGCCGGTCATCTCGGCGCGAAGGTCGCGGATCCCCAGGGTGAACTGGATACTCGGCCCGGTCAGGAAGTCCCGACCGAACCAGGTCGCGTCCGCGACCGGGTTCTCAACATCCTGAGCTCGAGTGTCAGCCGACCCGGGGTCCATACCACCGGTCAAGATCACCACGTCGTGCGCCTCGGTGCCGAACTCGAACGACCCGTCGAGAATGTGCGTGCCGTCGATCACCCGGCCACCCCCGCATACCGGCCCGCCCGGTCCGCCCGGCGCAGCTCGAGCAGGACCTTGTCGGCGAGGTCACCAGCGGAGTCCATCGGCACACCGTGGAAGCTAAGCGTCGGGCCAGCCGCCGCGGCGCCCTGTGGCTGCAACTGCACCGACTCCTGGTGGGAGTAGACACGCTCACCGCCACCGAAATCGACCAGTTCCCAACCGTTTTCGCCGACCACAGACAAGCCGCGCTGCGCACGGCGCGTGCCGGCGGCATACCCGTGACCGCGACCGATCGCGCCGAGCATCTCCGTCACGCCATACCGATTCTTGGCGTAGTTCATCGCGGCGAGCATGTTGTCGAAGCCACGCATGATCTGGTCGAAGCCCTTGAAGTGATATGCCGCGAAGGTCGGCGGGATCACCTGCAGCAGGCCGCGGGCGAGGTTGCCCGATCGTGAGTTCACGTCGACGATGCCCTGGATCGCCTTCTCGTTACCACCGGATTCGGTGTTGATCTGCCGCAGCCACGCGCTCACGTACGCCTCGCTGGTCGGCAACC
Organism: Metallococcus carri; assembly: GCF_011440275.1. Classification (GTDB taxonomy): domain Bacteria; phylum Actinomycetota; class Actinomycetes; order Actinomycetales; family Dermatophilaceae; genus Metallococcus; species Metallococcus carri. The sequence goes on from NZ_JAAOIV010000005.1 coordinate 88,655, forward strand.
CGTTCATCGCCAGCGAGCGGCGCACCAGTGGCGCCCACCGGCCCACGGCGGTGCCTGCGATCGCCGAGTCGTCCAGGGACACGTTCCCGGTCGAGGCGTCGGTGAACATCGAGGTGACCAGGTCGAAGCCCTTCGATACCGCCGACCCGACGAGTTTCTTCGCCAGCCCGGACAGGAGGGTGCCGGTAAATGACCCAGGGAACCGCGAGACGAGTCCGGACAGCGGCCCGGTGAGGATGTTCTTGATCGCGTCGAACGGGTTCGGGATCGAAAAGCCGCCGGTCGCGGTGCCGGTGCCGGTCATGTTGCCGCCACCCTGGCCGTTGTATGACCCGCCGGCGGCGAGTACCGACTGGGCCGGGCCGATGTGCAGGTGGTCGAAGTGGCCCGGGACGCGCCACATCGTGCCGAACCCGGCCTTCCACACCGTCGACAGGATCGCGTCCATCTTCGCCGGCTCCTGCGAGGTCGGCGACCAGTTCACGTCCAAGGCGTTGCCGCGGTAGTGGTCAGAGTTGTTGCGGTGCACGGGGTGGACCGGGCCGAACGGGCCCGGCCCCTCCTGCACGGTGAAGCCGAGGCGGCGCAGCAGGAACCCCAGGTTGATCAGCCGATCCTGGAACGGGGTGAAACCGCCCGAACCGCCGCCGACGATGCCGCCCAGCGCGAACCCCTCGAAACGCTCCCGGAACTCCGTCATCGACCGGCCCGCCATCGCCCACTTGTTCGCGGCGAGTAGGCGGGTGCGCTCGTAAGGGTCGCGGAGCATCTCCGAGACGGAAACGCCCTCGCCGCGGCGCAGGGTCGCGAGCTGGTCGTCGCCGTCGCGCCAGGACGAGGTGCCCGGCAAGATGCCCCCGCGAGCATACCCGGGGATCACCGGGATGCTGGGCAGGGTCAGCCCGAAGGGGCTCGCGAGCTTGTTGAACCCGGCAATGAACGGGTCGTTGATGATCCGGATCACAGCGTTGATCGGGGTCGCGGTGAGCTTCTTCAGCCCATCCCAGATGCGGCCCACCGCGGCGACCGCGGTCGAGAACACCTTCTGCAGGCCCTCCTTGCCGAGGATCCGCTCGATGACCGTCTTCGCCGCGTCGACCGGGTCGGTGAGGAGCTTCTTCAGCCCGTCCCACTCGCGCTTGAATGCGCCGACCACCCAGCTCTTCGCCGACGTGAACTTGCTGGTGATCTGGTCCCACCACCACACGATCGAGGCCTTGGCCTGCTCGAGCGGCCAGACGAGCACAGCCTTCGCGCCACGCCACGCAGCCGAGAACGCTCCGGACACCCAGCTCTTCGCCGACGTGAACTTGCTGGTGATCTGGTCCCACCACCACACGATCGAGGCCTTGGCCTGCTCGAGCGGCCAGACGAGCACAGCCTTCGCGCCACGCCACGCAGCCGAGAACGCTCCGGACACCCAGCTCTTCGCCGACGTGAACTTCGATGTGATGGAGTCCCAGTGCCCTCTAATGGCCAACCAGGCCCACCCGACTGGACCGGTGAGGATCCCCAGAATCGTCTGCCAGTTGGCCGAGAAGGTCGTCTTGACCCAGGTCCACGCGGTGGAGAACTTGGTGGTGATCGAGTCCCAGCCGCTGGCGAGCTTGTCCTTCGCGGCGATGAAACCGCCTGAGATCTTGTCCCACACGCCCTTGATGCCTGGCCACAAAGTGCCCGACATCCAGTTCCACACGAATTGTGCTGCGCCCCTGATGCCGTTCCAGGCGCCGGTGACGATGTTGCGGAAGGTCTCTGAGCGCTTCCACAGCAGGACGAACACGGCGGCCAGGGCGAGGCCGGCGACAACGGCCAGGCCGATCGGATTGAGGGCCATCGTCCCGTTCAGGATGGCCTGGGCAATCTGCCAGGCCTTGGTGACAGCAGTGACGACCCGGGTGACCGTGGTGTAGGTCTTGATGGCCGCGGCAAGGCCGAGAACCACGCCAGCGACGGGTAGGAGGACGCCCTTCCACCGGTCGAAGTTGTCGACGATCGTCAGCGCGGTGGAGGCGATGGGCGCGAGGGCATCCCCGAGCCGCTTCCCGGCCGCCATGAGGACCGGTGCGAGCTTGTCGCGGAAGAAGCCGAGGAACTTGGTGAGCGCCGGGAGCAGGGCGTTACCGACCTGAACCTTGAGCCCATCCATGGCCGCAGAGAACTGGCGCTGTGCAACCGCAGCCTTCTTGACGGCGTCAGCCTGCTTCGACCCGACGGTCGTGCCGAATTTGTCCGACTGCTTCATCAGGTCGGCGATGCCAGCCTTCCCCTTGTCGAGGAAGGGAATCATCCCGAGACCGGCCTTACCAAACAGCTTCAGCGCAAGCGCCGACTTGTCCGCGCCGGCGGGCATCGACTTGAACTTGTCGGCGATGTCAGGCAGGAGCTCAGCCATGGAGCGGGTCTTGCCCTGGGCGTCCTTCGTTGAAATGCCTAGTGCCGCAAGCGCTTTCGCTCCAGGACCAGCTTTGCCACCGACTTCGCCGATGTTCTTGGACAGGATGCCCATCGATTTCGCCATCAGCGCCGTGTCGACGCCGGACTGTTGCGCGGCGAAGTTGAGCCGTGAGGCGTCCTCGACCGTGCCGCCGATGACACGCCGCAGCCCGGTCGCCGCACCAGTAGTCGCCTTCAGCTGGTCGATGGATGACTTGGCGAAGCCGAGCAGTCCGCCGCCGGCGAGCAGTCCGCCCAGTCCGACTGCACCGGAGAGCTTCGACAGCTGCCCGGTCACGCTGGATGCGAAGCGGGAGCCCGCGGTCTTGCCGTCAGCACCGGCGATCGCCTTCGCGCGAGCGAACAGCCCGCGCATGCTGGTGTCGAGCCGCCCGCTTTTGACCTTGGCCTCAACGCCGCCCGCGAACCGTGACCCCGTGGACTGCCCTTCGGCGGTAGCGCGTGAGGACGCGGAGCGAAGGGCGGTAGCGACTGCAGGGCCGAGACGACCGCGCATTTGACCCTCGACCGCGGCCGAGAAGTCGCGTCCGCCGGTCTGGCCCGCCGTTGTGAGTGCTGAGCCGGCGCGCCGGCCACCCTCGCTGGCGCCGCGCTGCAGCCCGTTGGAGATTGCCTGCGACATTGTCGCGGCGGCGCGGTTCGCGCCGGGCTCGACAGCGCGGGTGAGGGCGCCCGCCTCGAGCTGGGGGACCAGGGTCAGGAATGACCGGAGGATCTCCGACATGGGCGCACCCCTTTCCCTACGCGGTCACGGTCTGGCCTTCATCGGTGTCGGCCGGCGGTAGGGCCCGGTGCGCCGCGAGGATGCGGCCCAGCTGCTGCACCGTTACGGCGCGATCGCCGTGACGCTTGGGTTCGGGCTCGATGTCCCACGGCATCCGGGGGCGGGCTTGCTCGATGTTCTTGAACCCCAGGCCCTGGATCAGGCGCAGAATGCCGAGGCTGGCCAGCAGGTAGTCACGGGAGGCGCGAAACGCCCACCCGGCGGCATGCTGGTGCAGGCGGCACCCGGGTGTCTCCTGCAGGTCCTCGACCAGCGCGACGGCCTCGCGCCACGGCAGCGCTTCCGTGCCGGCATGTTCGATCGAGCAGTGAAAGGTCTCGCGCAGGTCAGCGGCGAGCGCCCGGTAATGCTCCTCCTTCAGTCGGAGGAGCCAGAGGATTTCCCCACCGAGGCGCCCTCGACGTCAGCGGACTCGAACCAGTCACCAACAATGGCGACGTACTCCTCCCACGGCAGGGCGAGCAGCTGAGCTTTGGCGACGGGCTCGATGTTGGACTGCTCGAGCGCGAACGCGGTGAGGCGGGACTGCATCTGAATGTCGGAGGGGTTCAACATCATCTCGTGGATAGCCGAACCAGGAACCTTCCGCATTGCTTCGGTGGCGTCGGGGATGGTGTAGGTGTTGCCGTCTGCGCCGGTGAAGGTGAAATCGTCGTTTTCCTGGCCGGTCTGCTTGGCCTGGTGATCGGTGGGGCGGGGCGCGTTGTCCGGGACGGGCGCGGGGGTGCGGTTCGTCTTGTTTGCCATTGCGGGTCTGCTCCTTGGAGTGGTCGGTGCGGGTCGATGTGATGGGGAGACCTCCGGGCCCGCGACCCGCACTGACCTCGGGCCCGGAGGGGTTTAGGGGGTTATGCCGCGTTCTTCAGCGCGGTGTCGAACGTCTTGGCGTTGCCGCCGAGGGCGTTGTCGTAGTACGCGGTCACGGTGACCTCGTAGCCGTACTCGTCACCGTTGTTGTAGGTGAGAGCGGTGGTGTCGGTGACCTCGCCCTGCGGGATCCAGATGCGGCGCAGGTTGCCTCCGTCGAGCACGTCGATCAGGAAGCACTTGCGGCCACCGGTCGCGGTCGGGTCGTTCACGAAGCTGCCCTCGGTCGCGGTCTGGGTGACCGTGGTGCCCCAGAACAGGGCCGTGGTTTCGGCGGTGGTCTCGATGAGCCGGAACTTGTAGGTCAGGGTGCCGTCGGTGACGAGGGTGCGCACGGTGGCGCCCTTCTGCCAGGCCTTGATGACCTTCGTCGACTTGTTCGGGTCCTCGGTGACGCCCTTGTCGTCGACGTAGCCGAGGCCCTTCATCCCGGTCGGGACCGGTCCCGTGGTGCCCGTTGGCGGGGTGGTGCTGGTGGGTCCGACGTTGACCTCACCGGTCACGCCCACGCGCACGTTGCCTGAATTCAGCATGGTGGATTCCTTTCAGCCCGTAGGCGATCGGTCCGCTGAGTGCGCAGCCGGACGAGTGACCGGTGGTCGGTCAGTCGGTGGTGGAGGTGGAGGGGTTCTCGGAGCCGTCGCCGGTCTCCGCGTCTTGGGAGGTCGCGTCGGCGTCGCCGGTCGCGGAGCCGTCGGAGGCGACGATGCGCTCACCTTCGGCCGGGTCGGTGCCGCCCTCTTCGCCGGCGGGCACCCACCCGTCGCCGCGCAACAGGGCGACGTCCTGCGGCCGCGCGCTGATGGTGTTGCCGGTGAGCGGGTGCGTCAGGTCGACGGTGTCCGGTTCGGTCTGGTCGTCGGCGGGCTTGGTGGCGGCGGTCTTGCGTGCCATGCGTTACTCCTTCTCGGTGCCGCGGATGAGCAGCTCGACCCACTGCACCCGCATCGGTTTGCCTGACTCGTCCTCGGCCGAGGACGGTCCACCCAGGTCCGCCCAACCGCAGATCGGCGGGACGTTCCGGGAGTCGTAAATGAGGGCCTCGACCAGGCCGGCCAGGTCGGTCGCTTCCCCCTCGGAGCGCGCCCAGGTCCTGATCCGCATGCGGCACCGCCAGATCCCAGGGGCCATGCGAGTCCCGCCGTCACGGTTGATCACGACCATCCGGGCCGGCATCGGGTTCGGCACACGAATGTCGACACCAGCCTGGGCGTACACCTCGGGGCGGTCCGCGAGCCGGTCGGCGAGGACGGTGGTGAGGACCTGCTCGGCGTCCGGCGGGATGAGAAGCGCCATCAGGCTTCCCGAGCCGCGTCGAGCGCTCGGGCGAGGTTTCCGGTGCGCGCCTCAATCACCATCGTGTAGGCCACGCTGGAGCCCACACGCACCGTCTTGTGACCCGTCGAGGCGTCCCGGGCGACCTGCACGTCGATACCGTCCCGGTAGGCGCCGGAGAGCACCGGCGCGGTGGTGCGAGCCCGGGCGGCGACCTTCTCCCCGACAACAGTGGCCAGCTTGATCGCGTCGGTGTCGAGGAACCGCTGCAGAGCTTGCTCATCTACCTCGACGCGAGCAGACGGTCTCGCCATCCCGGGTCACCCCTCCGTGCGCGTCAGCTCGGCGACCAGGTGCGGGCGGCGACCCTCACGGTTGCGCAACACCTGACCCACCTCGAAGGTCGCGCCTGCGAACTCGACCCGGTCGTGAGAAGTCAGGTCGGCGTCCCCGCGACGACGCAGCACCCACTTCGCGGTCTGAGCGTCACGACGGAAGGTGTCTTCCGCGCCGGTTTCAGGCTGGATGGAGCAGTGCCGGATGCGGGCCCGGGAGGCGTTATCCCAGTCGGGTTCGCTCGGCCCATTGCCGTAGCGGCTGCGGACCCGGCCGGCGCGCACCCGGACCACGGTGGCCTTGTACGTGGTCGGCATTCAGCACCACCCGCGCAAACGGCGCGGCGGCTCCAGATCGGTGGGCCACGGTCCAGGGCAGGGGAAGTCACCCACCGGGGCGGCGACCTGGGGTGCGGTGGGGACCTTGGCGGCCCACCGGGCGGCCCGGGCCAGGATCGCCTCGCGGCGCTGCTCGGTGTAGGCGTTGGTGACCCGGTCAGTGCCTGCGGCCGCGGCCGCGGCCGGGTTCTCGTAGGCGATCGCGGCGAGCTCGAGCGCCCAGGAGAACACCTGCGGCGGGAGCCGGTCGGGAAAAGTGGTGAGCCCGGTCGCGTCCAACAGCCACCCGGTCACCACCGCCTCGATCACCGTGTAGGTGCCGGTGGTCAGCTCCGCCGACCCGGCCTCGTCGACGTCACCGCCTGTCTCAACGGTGTTGTCCTCTTTGCCCGGGTCGTGGGTGACCTGCAGGTAGTGGGCAAGCTGGTCGATCGTGAACAGCGACACCGTGATTCACCCGCCCTCACCGCGTGGAAGTTGGTGGTGAGGGCCCCGCACCAGCGTGCAGGGCCCTCACCCCGTGCTGGCCTCAATCGGCCTGGGAATCCCCCGAGTCGGAGCCGGTGGCCGGCGACGACGCGTCGGTCTGCGCGCCGGCGGCCAGGACCACGGCGCGCACGTCGTCGACCTTGGTCGCCTTGCCCAGGTCGATGCCGTGCTCGGTGGCGTAGACCTTCAGCTGCGCGAGCGTCATCGCGTCCGGGGTGACGTCGACGGCGGGCTTGCCCTCCGCGTCGCCACCGGTCGGGGTGTTCGAGGACCGGCTCCGGGTCTTCTCGACCAGGCCGGCGTCGACGAGGTCGCGGATCTTGTCCTTGCTGACGAACTCCGGCAGCTCGGCGCCCTTGCGGAGCAGCTGCTGCTGGCCGGCGTCGTTCACCACGGCGATCATGTCCGCCGTCACCCGGGCGCCCATCAGTTGCCCGCCCCGGTGATCTTGCGGCCAGCGCCCGGTTCGACCACGACCGGGACGGTGTCACGCCGAGCACGCAGCCGGTACCGCTCGGGCACCTCTTCGTTGATCGACTTGACCAGCACCGCAGCGGTGCCCTCGCCGGCGGCCGAGGTGTACCCCGGGTCGCTGGTCGGCTCGTCGGCCATGCCACCCAGGGCGCTGGAGTCCTCCACGAGGACCGTGCCCGGCAGGGCGTGCGGAGACGCCAGCCAGGTCAGACCCATGATGCTCGGGAACGAACCGGTCAGGATGGGGTTCTGGGAGGCGGCCTCCCGGGGCAGGTACCCGGCGCGCACGAACGACAGCATCACGTTCGTGTAGGTGCGGGTGTCGAGCACGACCTGGTCGGCGACGAAGCCCTTGCCCTCCAGGTCGATATCGTCGGCGGCGCGTCGGATCGCGCCCGTGACGGTGTCAGCCGACACCGTTGCGTCCCATGGCGTGGACAGGTTGGTGAACGTGGGCACCACCGAAGCGACGACCCCGAGGGCGACCTTGTCGACCTTCATGACGTTCTGGTTCGCCAGCCGGTTCAGGGCACGGTTCACCGGGTCGATCCGCATCCGGTTGATCGACTTGTAGGTGACCAGGGCGTCCTGGCCCCAGGACGTCGCCGGCAGCGTGGTCAGCGCGCCACCGCCGAGCTGCACGATCGGGTACTCCGATCCTGCGACGATCTCGCGGGGCTCCTCATTGGTGCCGAGCGGCTCGTCGGACTCGAACGCGATCGCGCCACCCACCGCGGAGTAGCGGCCGGTGAGAATCGCGTCGGCGATATAGCGCTGCTTCAACAGCGACTGCATGCGCCGGGAGATCAGGGTGGGTGACTTCAGCAGCCGGTGCACGACGAGCGCGTCGTCGACCACCTTCGCCGGAGCCGCGGGGTAGGTGTAGGTAGGCATGTGCCCCCTCCTCAGCGGTTGAAGGCGATCTCGACGGGCTGACCGTCGGTCGCGCTGGACTCGGCCACCCCGACGACGGTTCCGTCGCTGCTGGTGGTCTTGGACACTCGGCCGTTCGCCGCGCACGCGACCGCGTCACCCGCGGCGACGGCACCGGAGGCGATCGGGAACTGCACACCGCCGGCATACACGGTGACCCGTTCGCCGGCCTTGACGTCGAACCCGGCGACGCCGCACCACTTCGTTGAGCCGGCCGAGGCCGGACCGACCTGGTCGGGTCCGGTGATCTCGACCACCTGGCCGCCGGTGATGGCTGCGGACGCGGTCCGGGGGCGTGTCGCGCCCGGGGTGAACTTCGGAACGTACTCGCCCATCAGGAAGCCTCCTGCTCGTTGTCGGCCCACCCGACCTGCTTGGCGAGCGCGGTGTCGCCGTCCAGGTCGATGTCGCCGGCGTGGCCGTGTTCGGTGGTGTTGAAGACCGGCTCCAGGCGGGCGAGCTGCTGCTCGTCCTCCGGGTCGGCCTCGAGGCGGGCCAGCCAGGCGTCCCGCCGGGCCGGTGCGATGCGGCCCTCGCTGACCGCGGCGTCGACGGTGCGTTCCCGGGCGGCGCGCAGCTGGGCTTCGTGCGCCTTCCGGCCGAGGGCGGCGTCCGCGCGCAGCTGGTCGAACATGTCACGGTCCACGCGGACCGTGGTCTCGTCGTCCTGCGCGGCCGGCCGCTCCTCGGGCTGCTCGGCGCGCTCGGTGAGCGCCTCCTGCACAGCCGCGACGATTGTGTCGGGGTCGGCGTCGACACCGACACCGACGGCGTTGCACAGAGCGGCGACCTGGGACTCGGTCAAGTCCATCAGGGTGCTCCCTTCATCGTGGGTGTCTTCGGACCCGGACGCTGCCGCGGCCGAAGGGGTGGACCCGGTCGCGGATGCGGCCGGGGACTGCGGAGCCGAGTGCGCGGCAGTGTGCGGTTCGGGGGCGTGAGCGAACATGGACAGGTCCCACGCGGCCGCGGCCGCCGCCGCGTCCTGCCGCCCGCCAGGGGCGTCAGCTGAGACGCGGTCGGCGAGGCCGGCGTCGACCGCCTCGGTGGCGGTGTACCAGGTCTCCTCGAGCATGACCGCCCGCCATTCCTGCGGGGTTCCGCCGGCGCGGACGGCGTAGAGGCCGGCCATGTCGGTGCACAGCTTGTCCAGGATGCTGGCGGTCTTGGTCATGTCGGCCGCGTTGCCGATGCAGGCCGCCCACGCGTCGTGCACCATCAGCTGCGAGCCAGGCTCCATCACGATCTCGTCGGCGCCGAGGATGACCAGGGATGCTGCGGACGCTGCGAGCCCGTCGACGTGTGCGATGACCTTCGCGTCGTGCTGGCGCAGCACGTTCGCCATCGCCAGGCCGTCGAACGCCGACCCGCCGGGAGAGTTGACATGCAGGTGGATCTGGTCGACCTCGAGCGCGTTCACCTCGGCCGCGAAGTCCTCGGCGAGCACCCCGAACCAACCGCCGATCTCGGCGTACAGGTAGACCCTGGCCGTGGTCGGGGAGGCCTTCTCGGCGCGTAGTGGCTGCATGCGCTTGGCGTTGGCGCGAGCGGCCCGCACGGCCTTCGCGGATGGCACCACCAGCTGTGCAGCTGGCAACGCCGGGAACTGATCGGTCATGCCGGCTCCTTCTCGGGTAGCTGGAACTTGGTGCGGACGTACTTCTCGACCGCCTCGTCCGGGGTGAGGACGCCGGCGTCGACGAGCAGCTTGATCGCGGCGGCCGTGGCATCGGACTGGGAGCCGATCTCGTCGCACACCAGCCGCGGGGACGGTTCGTCCGGGCCCCAGTTCAGGTCGACCAAGTCCTCTACGACGTGCTGGGTGGCGGTGTCGGCGACCTGGTCGGCGATCGCCTGCAGCGACATGGTGAAGAAGTCCGCGAACGTGCTGCCGAGAGCCCACGAACCGGTCTGAGTGCCCAGATTCAAGAAGTGCGCGAGCACGGAGCGGGCGATCTGCTCGTCGTGATACCTGATCACCTTGTCGGCGTCTGGCAGGGTGCCCTGCACGCCCACCAAGTCCAGTTTCGCGCCGTAGGGGATCGACGCCCCAGCCGATTCACCGGAGCGCCATGCTGTCGCCAGCTTCTTGCCGGGCTCGAGGTCCGTTTCGTTCTCCGCGGCGGTGTATCGCGGCACACCCATGCCGTTGCGGTCGATCGTTTGGGCCTGCACGCGCAGCAGCCGGTCCTTGATCAGCCAGTTTTTGTATGCCGGGCGCAGCACCGAGGTGCCTAGCCAGTTCCCGGCCTCCCGCTCGTGCACGTACATCACCAGGTCCCGCACCGGAATTGGGTTCTTCGTGCCGGACTGGGTGATCGACACCAGGCCGCCGTCGCGGGCGACCTTCATGTCGGTGATCGTGCGAGGGTGGCGTGGCCCGAGCTTCCACAATCGGGCTCGGCCGCGGTCGTCGAGGCGGTATACCTGCTCGAACGGCATGAAACCCAAGGGCAGCATCAGCAGCGCGGACGCCAGATGGGCCTTCCAGGAGAACCGATCCCGCGAGCGGGCCCGCACACCCGCCGAATCCTCGCCCTTCACCGGCAAACCGAGGTCCTCGGCGACCAGTGCGACCACCTCGGGCTTCGCGCCGTTGGGGTCCAGGCGCCACGGGGTGCGCAGCAGAGGAAGGTTCAGCCCGCGCAGCACCGAGGTGCACTGCGCGTCGGTGCGGCGCATGGCGTCGAACACCTCGATCGAGTGCGGGAACTGCAGCTCGGTGTTCGTCTCCGCGGGGTTCCACGACCACCAGCTGCCACCAGACCCGCCAGCCGAGCCCTGCTCGACCAGATTCGCGGACTGCGGGGCCGGCGGCTCCTTGATTTGCGCCACGGTCACCGGCCCCCTCTCAGAACTCAGTACTCATCAGGTCCTCGGTCGACACACCGACCGAGGAGGACGACTCCACGCCCACCGGCGGCGGAGGCGGCGACGCTGCACGGCCCAGCAACTGCAGGCCGTAGCCCGCGTACGCCGCTGACAGGACCGGTGACACGTCGATCGCTGCCCGGTTCGACAGGACGTAACGCTCACCAACGGTGCGCAGGCTGACCTCGGCGAGGGCGACCGTCAGTGGGGGCTGGCCGAGGTGGCGTGGTGACCGCACCCAGCCAGTGAGGTCGCCCGCTTCGGGTGGATCCTCATTGCCGGCGGTAACGAACCAGCTCGACGCTTCCTGCTGCTCCTCGGGCGTCATCAGGCGAACCTTGATACCAAGGGCCTGCATGTCGGCCACGAGATAGCTCAGCGGACCCCGCGCGGCCAGCAGGAGCTCCGGGAGGCTGTCGTAAGTCTCCTGCAGCTCGATCACTCGCTCCGGCACCCAGCGAGTTCCATGGTCGTGGGCGACGAGCTGCACGTGGACGGCTCCGTCTCGGCGAAACCCGGCGAGCGAGATCGACGCCCACGTCTGGTGCGGATCCGCGTGCGCCATCAACACGACCTTGCCGACGGGCTTGGACTCCGAGTCTTCACGCCGAGTCCACTGGACCGACGGGATGACCCATGTCTCCGATTCCGGTCGTGGATATGTTCCGACACCCAGGTGCTCCTGGGCGAACTCGTGCGGGCGGTACTTCAACTCGATGTACTTCGCCCGCATGTTGGCGTAGCCGAGCTCACTGCCCGGCAGGTTGTACGAAGGGTTGGTCTTCGCCCAGGTGGCGGGATCCTCTGGGTCGTCGTCCTCCTCGGCCGACCACTGGTTGAAGGTGAGACGCTCCCGGGCCGGGTCACCCGGCTCGGTGTTGAGCGCCCGGTGCACGAGATCACCAAGCACCTGCGACTTCGGCCCTCCAGCCGAGCCCGAGTACCAGATCTGCGGGTTGCGACCGTTGACGAGGGACCCACCCATCGCCTTCATCTGCTCGACCGTTGCAGCCTGCGCCTCATCGACGATCAGAAGGTCGCCATCGAACCCGCGGCCTGTGTCGGGGCCGCGCGTTCGGAAGTTGATGACGGCACCCGAGCGGAGCGTGATCGACTCGACCCCGTTCTGGGTAACGATGCCTTCGTTGCGCTTGGGCAATAACTCCGAGCGCAGACCCGGGTGCGACTTGATCAGGCGTGCGAGCTCCTGGAACGACAAGAGCACGGTGTCGTACCGGTGGGCGGTCCAGAGGATGTTGGTTTCATTGAAGAGGAACAGGCCAGCGAGCGCCCGCGCTTCCAGCTTGACGGTCTTGCCGTTACGGCGCGACAGGATGTCGCAATTCTCGTATGCCGCCCAGCGCTCGTCGCCGAGCGGACCGTTCACGCCCAGGCCATCGCGGAGCCCGTCGCACTGCCACTCGCGCAACTGCTTGCCGCAGTCCGCCATCAGGTCGATCGCCGGTTGCGCCCAGGACCGTTCGTATGGGGCGACAAGCTGGTGAGTGGGTTGCTGCCTACCGATCAGGTCACGGCTTGGGGGCGTGCCGTCGGATGTCGTCAAGCTCTCTCCTGCGCTGCTCGAGGCGCGACTGCGGAATGACTTCGCCACCGTCGGTGCCGGTGGGCTCCTCCACGTCGTCGTCACCGAGTTGAGGCACGAACATCGGAGACGGCGCGATCGCCAAGCCGAGCAAGTGCGTCCGCAACCGAACGATCTGGCGTGCTTCTCTCACCGAATCGAGCTCACCCTTCATCGCCTTCGGCCACACCGCCAGGAGCAAGCGGTCGAGGCGGTCCACCTCGTGAGTTCTAGCCGTCGCGCGGTCGACCTCGGGGCCCCCGCTGTTCGCGAGCGCCCGATCAAACGCCTTCTTCGCGGCTGACCTGTTGCGGTAGCCGACTTCCCGGGCGATCTCGTCGAAGGTTGCCCCTGCTCGCCGCAGTTCGAGCGCGAGACGTTCCTTCTCGACCCGCTCTTGCGCAGAGCCGGCCATCAGCGGCGCATCCTGTACTTCGAGAGAGCGTCGCGGGTGGCGGCGCCTGCCGATCGATTGCAATGAGCGTGTTCGATGCGGTCGCCGACTGCGCGCGGGTTCAGCGCGGCATCGACGGAGTGGCCGAGATCAAGGTCCTGACCCTTCAACATGGGCAGCCCGCAGCGTGGACACGGCTTGCCGTATGCCAACGGAAGGAGTTCTGCGCGTCGGCCACGGTGCGCCCCGTCGTAGGCCGGCGACACCATCAGGTGCCGACCTTCGTCCCGTCGAGCCAGGTGAACTCGCCCTGCTCCCCAACAGGGAAGTGCGCGCAGCAGCCGGCACAGAACGTCCCGCCATAGAACCCGGGATTGCGCGCATAAGTCTCCGCGATCGGCAGACCCATCGTGGTGACAGTGCCACAGACGTCGTGGCGGTACGTTCGGCGGACCGGCCGGACGAATCCCTTGGCTCGCTCGAGTTCGCTGAGCACCAGGTAGGTCTCCTGCTGGCCGTCCGGACGCATCTGGCCCAGCCCCGGGTCGTTGCGGTCATCGGTCAAGCCCATGCGCGGAACCTCCCAGATCAGGTGGTGTTTCCACACCCGGGAAACACCGTGTGTCGCAACGGTTTTCGAGGCGCGAATCTGCTTGTGCCGCAACAGGATTCGTGTGCCGCCAGGATCGAGGCGAGTGGTCCGAAAACGTGGCCGTTCCCGGGGGGATGTGGTGCGACAGGTGTGGTTGTCGCAGACCGCAAGCCCGAATTTTTCTGCGCCGCGTTGCGCGATCGGCTCGACGAATTACGCTGTGCCGCAACGAAGTTGGTGACTCGTACTCGCTACTGTCGCAACAGGTTTCAGGTGGCGCGCTTCGAGACGACTTCGACGTCTAGGTCGCACGTGCTGCACGACAACCGCACCGTCGTCACCTCGACGTCACCGTCCCACGACGATGACGACCCGCGAAACCGCAACGGCTTAGCCTGCTCCGCACAGTCCGGGTCATGCTCGACACCATCGAGCCGAGGCATACACGCCGGCATCACCGATCACCAGCCCTCCGAGAAAACACGAAGCCCCGCACCGTCACCGGTCGGGGCTCAGCGAGTGGGCACAATACGTCCCACGGCTGACAGCGTATCCCAACCACGGACCCCAGCGCGTCACCGGCCAGCCGAGCGCGGCGTGTCGTACACCCAACGACGAACACCACCCGGCGAGACAACCCACGACCCGCCGGCCAGCACCAGCGGTGAGTCCTTATCCTCGACCAACTCGCGGAAGTGCGTCGCGCACAACGCACCCGTGTCACCACGCGCACGACGACGGCGACAACCGCGCACCGCACACGATCGCGTCTCGCTACTGGTCATACAACCTGGCCGTGCTCGCGGTCGGGATGGCCGGCCCGATCGGCCTGGCGATCACGCGAATGATGTCACGCCCGTTGCGCTCGATCTCGAGCTCGGCCCGGAACGTCGCGACCTGCAAGCCCTCCCATTCGAGCGTGACCCTTACCCGTGGTGGTGGTGACAGCGTCGCCGGAGGCCTGAACAAGGTCGAACGCGGGCGAGGGTCCTCGGCGTAGTAGTTCCCGTCGGTGTCCACCTCGTGACTGCCATCCGCAGACCAGGACGCCGAGTCAGCCGAGCCGTTCCAGTCGTCGATCACGTCGTCGCACTCAGCGAGGAACGCGTCCACGTCATCACTCGGCACGGTCAGCACCGCCCAGCAGCTGCCGGCGCAGCTCGAGGCACGTGCGCTCGAGCGCTGCGGCCGCAGCCGCCTGCGAGCCCGGCAGATACTGCAACTGGACGTGCACACCCACCTGCTCGCGCACCTCGTTCGACACCGAGGCGGACACCTCGAACGGTGTGTCCGCTTCAAGCCTGATCGACGACCTCACTGTTGCTCCTGTTCCCGCCACGGCCGTGGCGTCCGTCCCGTAGCCGCGAGCACCTCGCCCGCGTCCCACACCGCCACCCGAGCCCTACCCATCCGCACCACGCGTGCCGGCGCCAGATCCCTGCGCCGAGCCCAGGTCCGGAACGAGCCTTCGCCCACACCGACCATCTGCGCGGCATCAGCCGTGCGCAGGAAGATCGAGTCACCCATCGAAGTCACCCCACGGGTCACTCGCGTTCTCCTCGAGCTCCTCCATCGTCCAGTCCTGATCCGAGCACGACTCCCGCAAACACCGGACAGTCCCTGTGAGCGGGTTCACCCGCAGCGAGTCCGCGAAGCACGTCGGGCACGACCACGCCAGATACCGCTGCCGTCGGCGACGGATCCGCCCACACGAGCGATGCGCGCACGACGCGCACACCGGACCCAGGCGGGGCCGGCCCTGCGCCTCGACCACCCGCGCCAGTCCACACACGTCGTGGCTGCACGCCGGCGACGCACACACCGGGCCCGCCTGGGTCCGGATCCAACGCTCCGCGTCTTGCGCACGGTCAGGGTTCAACCCCGGGGGCATCCGCTGCCAGGGAACCTCGAACCCGGTCAGCTCCATCGCCCTGGTGTGCCAGCGCGACACCGCCTGCTCGATCCGGCCCGGACGCAACCGTCCATCAGCCAGCTCGATCACACCCAACGGGTGCCCGACCTCCCGCAGCTGCATCGCCAACCCCGGCAGCCGGGCCAGGGCGCGACGGCCGCGACCACCCCCGCTGTCGTACACCGGTGTCGGCGCCTCCACCACGCGTCGGCCGAGCCGCACAGTCGCGATCTCTTCCTCCTGGAACTCTGGCAACCCGAGCGCGCACCGGGCCTGCCGCTCGAGCTCGGCCGCACCACGCATCACTTCGTCGAGGAGCTCCGCCGCCGGCGCCGACCACGGCGCCGGAGAACCCACCGACTTCCGCGCACCAGAACCACGGCCAGGCGCGTCCGGGTTCTCCGGGGCAGTCGACTGCGACGCCGGCACCAACAACGCCAAGCGGTCCAGCAACGGTGCGCCACCACGACCGTGCGAGCACACCTGATACCGGGTCGGCCGACACACGTGATCTGCCGGCACATCGTTCGGGTGGAAAGACCTAGTCAGATCCAGCAGCAGGTTTTCCAGCGTCTTACGCCTCTCGAACGTCACCGAGGTCCCTCCCACGACATCACCACGGTGTGATGCACCTTGAGGTGAGCGCACAGCGCGTCGAGCGCCTCCCGGTGGCTGTCGGTGAAGCCATAGCCGATAAACGCGGACCCGCTGTCGATCGTGGGTCGAAGGTGTTCGTCTCTGGCGCACCGCCACAACCACACGCTCGGGCCGCGCGCCGACCTGCGGATGGCCCGTAACACCCGCGGCCGCTCGAAGCTCACGACGGCACCTCGTCCGGGTCACAGCACGGGTGCGACCGCTCACCCGCGGCGAACAGATCAGGGTCCATCGGATGCCGGCACACCCGGCATCGCGGCACGAACTGCTTCACCACGGCCTCGCCGTCCGGGCGCGGCTTCACGCGGTTCGGGCAGGTCGCCTGATGCGCCCGGTATGCCGACTCGGCCTTGATCGGGATCTCATGGTTGCCGTGCACGAACGCGAGCAGCTGACGCCCCGACGGGCGCAGCTCCACGTTCCCGCGACGCGTCGGCAACGGGTCCAAGGGCATACGGCGACCGTTCGACGTCACCACCCACCGCAGCGCCTGACCGCACGCCGTGCAGAACCCCGACGAGTTCGGATGCGCGCGAGCCGCGCGTTCGGTCGCATCCGCGAGCAGCTGCCGCACCTGCTGCCACTCGTGCTCGCGCACCGCACCCGCCCGGGCCGCCAACTGCAGCTGCACGCGCTCCTGCGGATCCGCGAGCTCCGACAACACCATCCCGGCCTTCACCGCGGTTCGCGCCAGGTCGAGCGCGAGCGGTGACACCGTGTCCACTAGCCGCCGGCGCGTCATCACACTCACGCGACCCTCGCCGCGATCACCGACGACACCACCACAGCGCCACCGGCCAGCTGCCGCACCGCGAACGACGGGGCACCCACCTCGAGCAAACCTCGGCGAGCCAGATCCGACTGGATGTCCCGGAACACCGTCCGCAGCAACAGACCCAGATCCGCATCGGGATCGACGTCGGTGAACAGATACTCCTGATCCACAGCCCCAGCGGGCATGGTCAGCTCCTTCCACGCCGCCCCCGACGTGAGCGAGGGCGAGAGGGTGCGGGAGAAGAACGATTCAGAGCAGGAACGCCCGCAGGAGCGGGCGCTGCGCCCGTCCCGTCCCTACCCGTCCCGACCCGACCCGGGCCGTAGTCCTCGGATTCACCAATTCGGGCCGTATTCGGGCCGACGGTGGAGTCCTCGGGTGCGGCCCGGGCCCAGGTGGGTGGTGCTGGCCCGCCTGGAGGCGGGTCATGGCCCTGTGTTGGGGCAGCGATCCCGGGCCCAGGGGTGCCCGGCCGCTCTGACGGTTGCGCGTTCCCCGGACCGGGGTCCGGCTCGCGCTCCTGGCCGCCGGCAGGTGCCGGTGGCGAGTCGCCGCGGGTGAGGGAAGCGGGATCCGACGTGCGGTGATCGTCGGGTCGCTCTTGTGGGTGCGCGGTGTCCGGGGACGTCTCCCACGGGTCGCGCTGGCGTGACCTGGCCCGTCGGTCAGGTGCACGCTTCTCCAGCTCGCCCGTCGGCGGGCCGGAAGTCTTGACGGTCACGCCCTTGCTCGCGAGCCACTCGACAGTGGCCGGTGAGTAGAAGGGCGACACGGGTGCCGGGTGTCGAGGCACCCGGGTGTCGGCGGCCGGGTCATCGCCGCGGCGGCCGTTGCAGGCACGGCACGAGACGAACAAGTCGTCCGGTGACTCGGCTCCCTGGCCGGGCACCCGATGGTCGTACGTGCCGCCACGGTCGTTCCGGTTCGAGCCCCACTGCACGATGCGGCGGCAGTAGCGGCACGCGTCGCCGTCCCGCAGCCTTACCGGCACTGTCAGCTTGGGGTTGCCGTTGTCGACCTTGCGGCGACGTTCCCAGTCGATCTCCTCCTTGGAGCGCATGTGCCACAGATCGGGGTCCTCGACCAGTTGCCAGTAGCGCGAGCGCCCCAATCCGGTGGAGGTCATCAGTCCCGCGGCGACGGCCTGCTTGAGGAGCTTCGATGCGCGCGGTCCGGCGAGGAGCTGGGCGGTGCCGAGGTCGATTCGGTAGTCGGTCATGTGCCCCGCGGACAAGGTCGCGCAGCGCACGACAAAACCGAATACCTCGTTGATCGTGCGGTCGTCCGATCCCGGCACGCCGGCCAGCGCCGTCACCAGCGGGTGGGTAGCGGCGTTGTCGCCCAATCGGAGCCAGGGCACGAATGTCCTTCCAGGTCATGGTCACGGTCGTGAGCAGCGCGGGCAGGGTCACGGAGGGTCACCGCCCGGGTCGGGTCGCAGCGGACCGGGGCGCGCGGTGAGTTGCTGCAGTTGGGCGCGGAAACCGACCTTCGCGCGCACCTGGTCAGTGACGTCGAACCCGTTGCGGAACGCCTGGTCGACGAACCGTTGGATGTCGCCGAGCGTCATGCCGGCGGTCCTGTCGGCGGCATCGACGACGAGTTGGGCGCGCGTGCTCACAGTGGCCCCTTCCGACTTTGACCGTTGCGCCAGAGCGCGATCGCGCCGAGCACCACGGTGGCGGCGGCCGCGAACCCGGTGATCGCGAGCGCCGTCCAGGCGAGGACCTCGATCACGGCCGGCCAACCCAGGGGCGTAGCTGTTTCCCGAAGTGCTCGAAGGACGCAGCGAGTTGCTGAGCGGATGCGATGATTGCCTTCACCTGGGCGTGGAGCGCTTCGCGGGCGAGGCGGGCTTGTCGCTGTCGTGGGGTGAGGTGGCACCACGGGTCCCGGTCGAGCTCGACAGCGAGGTATGCCGCGATGAACTCCGGGTCGTTCACGGGGCGGCCGCGGCCGGCGACGAGCCCGCGGGCGACGTCGATCACCTCGAGCGTCACGACCGTGCCCGCTTCGCGTTCTTGCGCGAGGCGTGGACTCGCTCGGCCATCGCGACCAGGTCGGGGTGAATCTGCACCCGCAGGGTATGGCTCGCTTTCTGAGCGAGCAGCCCGCCCGCGAGGATCTCGTCGTCGGAGACCAGGAGGTGCTTGGCCTTGCTCAGCACGACGGCAGCAGCGTTGGCCTCGCCGATGTTCACGAGGCGTCACCGCACAGGGTGCGGGCGACCTCGGCCGGGTCGCCGCCGTCGATGAGTGCTTGCTCTTCCGGGGTGGGCTCCCACTTGTAGATGCTGACGAGTTGGTGGACCCACGAGTGCTCGTTGGCTGCGTCACGCCAGAGCCAGGTGCGGGGGTTGTCCAGGCTGTCGTCGGTCGCGGCGTCCAAACGCAGCCGCCGGAAGACCACCAACGCGGGCAGCGGTGTCGCCTTCAGCGCGGCACGGAGCTTGTCCGGGAGGTCGTCGGAGTCCAGGGTCTTGTCCGACGCGTTTGGCAGCAGCATTTGGGCGAACACGCGACGCTGCCGTACACCGGCCGGGTGCTTCGCCGCGAGCATCGGCTCGAAGTCGCCCACGACCATCTCGCGGGCGATCTGCTCGGCCGCGTCCGATCGGGCCACGTCACCGAGGAACCGTCTGCGCACCACCGCGGTGGCGCGCAGGCGCGCCTCCAGCTCCGCCAGTGCCTTCTCGTCTGCGGCCTGCTGGGGCTGTTCCTCCGGGTCAGTGGTGGGGGCTGGTACTGCCTCGTCGGGGGAGACACCGAGCTCGTCGCCGTGGTGGTCGTACGGGGACGTGCAGACACCGATAACGGCTTCGTCTTCGTCGATGGTGAGGGCGTGCCCGGGGCAGTCCTTGTGCCACTCGATCAGCTTGTTGTAGTAGTCCTGGTCGTCGACCTGCCGGAGGTCGCCACCGATTTCTCGTTGCTGAGCTGGTGAGAGAAGCGAGTCAACGAAGCACTCCGGCTCGACGTCGTCGACCTTCACGTAGGGGACGCCGTCGGCCGTGCACCGCTTCTTCAGCGCACGCTCGGCCCGCTGGAAGTTCGCCCGCTCGGTGCGGGCTTGCTTCTCCCGCTCCAGAGCGGTCGCGAGCGCGATCGGGCCGGCCTGCGCCGCCCGGTCGAGGCGGGTCATGGCGTCGCGGTCGTTCGCGAACGACGCCATCCTGACCGCGTCCTCGAGGGTCAGGTCACGGTTCAGGATCTGCGCCTGCGTGGAGCCCGGGAGCTTGGTGACCTTGATCCGGTCGGTGACGGCCTTCTTCGACCTACCCACCTTCGCCGCGATGTCCTCCGGCTTGTAGTCCAGGTCGATCAGCAGCTGGTATGCCGTTCCCTCCTCGACGGGGGACAGGTCGACGCGTTGCCCGTTCTCGACGAGCATCCGCTCGACCTGCTCGCCCCGTTCAGAGGCGGGGTGCAGGATCGCCGGCAGGGTCTTCACGCCGGCCTGGATCGCTGCGGCGAGGCGCCGGTGGCCGGCGACCAGCTGGTACTTCTTCTTCACCCCTTCGCCGGAGGGCTCGACGACCAGCGGCTCGAGCAGGCCCTGAGCCTGGATCGACGCGGCCAGGTCGGACAGGTCGCCCAGGTGCTGGCGGGGATTGTCGGGGTGCTCGGCGATGTCCTTGGTCGGGATATCGAGCAGCTGCACGGTCGCAGCGTTCATGCGGGTCTCCTTCAGGGTGTGCGGGTCACGGCACCGGCGACAGGTGCCGGGTGCTGGTGGGGTCTGCGGGGCTGGCGTCGGAGGTCACGTCGCCGTCAGCGGCGCCGGCGTCGGGCTCGGCGGCGTCCTCGTCGTCGTCGGTGCGGCGCATCGTCGACGGGAGCCGCTCGAGCCAGGCACCCCACGCGTCTAGCACCTCCTGGTCGTCGTCGAAGGACGACCCAAGCGGGTGCCGCACCGACACGGCGCCGATGAACGAGTCACCGACGGTCACGAGGAACCGGTGCCGGCCCTGACCGAGCAACCGGACAGCCATCGGCCGCTTGTAGGCGCGCACCGCGGCGTCGAACACCGCGAACGACGCGATCAGCGGTTGCCCGTCATACTCCGGTGGGACCTGGAAATGACCATGGACCGCCTCACCGAGGTAGCCCTCGATGTCGGGGAACAATGTCGAGGTGCCCAACGTCGGCAAGACGAGCTCTTCACCGATCGACAGCAGCCCCGAAATGTCCCTCGTCGAGAGCACCTGCCCCTCACGCGTCGAGGCGACGGCGAGCTCGAGCTGCTGGTCCGGCTCAACGTCCTTCCCGGTCACCTTGACCGGCCGGTGCACCGCGAGGAGCTTCTTCACCGATTCCACGGACAGGTCGATCGCCAGCCCGGAGTCATCCGAGCCGCCCACCACCGAAACGATCGCCAGCCCTGAGCTGTGAGCGTCCGTAGCGAGGACAGCCATGTTCACGCGGTCAACGACCAGACGCACCCGCGCAAGATCCGACACGTCCACCGACGACGCGTGCGGCAACACCGCGGTGAGAGCCTGATGCAGGTCCCTGATGTCCACCACGGTGCTCACCGGGCCTCACCACCGTGGCTGCGCTCATACGCCCGGCGGGCGACAGCAACGATCACCGCCATGTGCGCGGGCGAGCCAGGGCCGTTCGCGTAATAGGACGCCCACACCTCGTCACGATCGGCCTGGCGCAGCGCCCGCCAGTGCACCTTGCACATGGCCAGGAACACCGGGATCCGAGCACCGCAGTCACGCACCGGGCAAATGTGGGTCGTGCTCACCGGCAATCACCTCGTTCCGGCACCAAGGGCATCCCCCGCTGTTTGGACGATCCGTGCTGGTGTGCTCGGGTGCGTCCGCGTCGACGACCACGGGCCCGTCGACGATCAGCCCTAGCCAGACGATCCGGTCGGCGCTGCGACTGTCGTCGACCGTGACCTTCCGTACGCAGAGCCATGGGAAGGTGCGGCCGTCGACAAACACGCCGGCGCGATTGATATGCACCGATCGGGCTATCCGTGCGCGTTCGTGGTCAGTCATTTGCGCCTGTCCACCTTCCGGGGTCGTTGATGCGCGAAGCGCGCTCATAGGCGTTAGGGGCGATGTCGAACTCGCCGTCGGCCCACCGGTCGAACACGTCGCGGCGGGCCTCTGATCCGACGCGGACCAAGTCCGGGCGGGCGACCCGCTCGAGGCCTCGCAGCTCTAGCTCCGACCAGGACGGCACCTTCGACCGGTAACCGCGGCCGTCAGTCATGACCGTCGCCTCCCAGCCGTAGGAAGCGGACAGGGTCACCGGTGCCCGCTAGGAGATCCCGCAGCGCCCGCAGGGTCTCTTCGCGCACCGCCGGGTCTCGCATCTGGATGGCCTTGATGTGCTGGGCGAAGTTCGTTGCCATGCCCGCGGCGACCGACGGTGGGATACCCGCAGACAGGACGAGGAAGTTGCAGATACCAGTGGCCATGCCCGAGTCGAATACCTCGAGCAGCTGCGCCTCGGTCACGGTGTGCGTGGTCTCGTACGCGTTCACGGCAGCGGCCTCCATTCCTGGCCGTCACACCCGGGTCGGGTGCACACCAGCACCCGCCACCGCGCGTTGCCCTGCCAGCGTTCCTCGACCCGCCAGGCATGAAGATCCAGGCGACACAACAGCATTCGGACCCAGCTCATAACGCGCTCACTTTCGCTTCGGGCATCGTCTGCCGGCAGATCGCGCACTCGCCGTGCTCGTAGGAGTCGGCGATCGCGTCCTGGCGTTCGCTGGCGCGGATCACCGCCTCCCAGCACTCACCGCACGCGACCGACGCGAGACGGACACCCTTGGGGTGGCCCATCCGCTGGCAGCGGTTGCGGGCGAGCGGTGACAGCGGGTGTGAGGCCCCGAGGTGGGGTACGCGGGTCGGTACGTGCCCGCGGGCGCGCCCGGATTCGATGCGGGACAGACCGATCGCCTCCCGCAGGCCCATCTCGCCGGCGCGGAGCTTGCGCTGCTCCTCCCGGGGCAGCTCGAGCAGCGACAGCCGGTCGGACACCCACACCTGGTTACGGCCGACCCGCTTGGCGACCATCGCGTGCGTGACTTCCTGGCCGCCCATCGCGACGCGCAGCGCAGCCAGCGCGTGCGCTTGCTCGATGGGGTCAAGGTCGCGGCGCTGGCTGTTTTCGCTGATCATCGCGGCGAGGACCTGGCCGCGGGTCATCTCCGGCCGGATCACCGTCCACACCTGGTCCCAGCCGAGGTGCTTCACCGCGGCGAGGCGGCGGTGGCCGGCCACGACGACCAGGCGGTCACCGTCTTGACGGGCGACGATGTCCTGCAGCAGTCCCACGTCCGCGATCGAGGCGGCCAGGTCCTCGACCCCGTCGCCGGCGTCGGTGCGCGGGTTCGACGGGTCAGGATGCAGATCGGCCACGTCGACGAGGCGACGCTCCGAGCCCACCGATCGCGGCCCCGACGGTGACGCCGACGAGCTCGCCAGCCTCTGGCCGGCCTCCAGCTGCTCCGGGTCAATACGAGTGACGCCAGGCTTGCTCTGGAACTGCTGGACCGCCAGGTTCATCCGCTGCTCGTTCGTCGGGAACCCGATCGCGTGCGCGATCTCCTCGACCTGCGACACCTTCACGCCCTCGACCAGCTCAGCTGTGCGCTGCGGGGACTCCAGCCGCGCCAACCACACCGCCACCTCGTAACGCTGCTGCGCGGTCAGCAGATGCGATGTGAACGTCACCGTTGTTCACCGCCCGCGCCGAACTCGCGGACCACGTCGACGAGCCAGCGCACGGCATACACGCCCGCACCAAACGCCAGCGCAGCCAGGGTCGCGACGACGAACGTCAGCCCGTTCGGTGCACCACCCGGGGACATCACGCGACCGCCTCGAACGAGAACGCCGGCTGCACCGACCGGAACGCGCACTGGTGGCAGACGAACAAGACCACCTCGACCGCGCCTGCGTGCTCACGCAAACCCTCGAGCGAGGACCACGGGTCACCGCAGCGCGGGCACGGTGTGCGCCTCGCCTGCATCTGCAGGTCGACGACCAGGGCGTACGCGACCGGGGTCGTGCCCGAGGTCACCCGGATCACACCGTGGCCCACGCGGGCGGCCATCGCGTGCCGCACCGTGGCGTGGCCACGCGCGAGCTGCAGCACACGGGTCGGTATCAACCGGTCGGCCATCGCCAGCGGCACGACATACCGGCCGAGCACGTCCCGGTCGGACAGGCTGCCACCCGGATCGCGGTCGACCGCGGCCGGCCGCGCCAGAGTGACGACGGAATACGGGGTTGGCATTACACTCTCCCTTGTTAGGTGGCCGGGTCCTGGCGCCGCGAAACGACAGGGACCCGGCCGCTGCTTATGTGCGGGTCGGAAACGGGATCACGTTGGCCGGCGCCGCCGCGGGCGAACCGGACATGACGACACGGTCACCCGTGTCGCGGAACACCAGGCGCCCGTCGACAAGCACCCGATCGCCACCCACCACCACACGCGTGGCCCGCGGGAAAAACCGGGCCCGGAACGCCTCCCGCTCAACCGCGAGCCTCTCGCTCGCGCGCAAAGCTGCGGCGACATCCTGAGGCGGCACGGTGCGGCAAGCGCGGTGGATTCGGGTGATGCGCGAGCGGGCGGCGTACTCGAGCGCGTATAACTGGGTCAGGTAGTCCGCTGTGGCCTCGAGCGTGAACACGTCACCAAACGGGGACAGCGGGGACAGCGGGTGCGTAGTCACCAGTCACCTCCGGACGCGCGGGCGGGGGAGCCCAGGGGGGACGGCTCAACCCCGCCCGCGCGCTGCACCGGCTGCGGGCCTGTGGCCAGGGCCGGCGCCTTCACCGGGGCAGGTTTACGCCACCCGCCGGTGAACCCTGCAAGGATCCGGGACATGTCGGGGACGCAGGCCCGCGCCTCCGACCCGTACGCACCCGTCGATGCACGACGAGTGCCGGAACCGAGAGGGCGATTCGATGAACGACTCATCACAGCCTCCGACCAAATTCGACCGTGATGCTGCACTTGCCACGCTCGACATGATCGAGAGCCACCTGCAGAAGATGACTGACCCGGCCGACCCGCTCACCGCGAGCGCTGCGCTGAAGCTGGTTATCGCCGACATCAGCGGCTTGGCTGAGGTCGTCCGCGGCATGGTCGAGGCCCACCCCGTCGCCAACGACTAGATCTCCCAGGGGAGCCGCAGCCTGCTCGCCGGGGGTGGCCGGTCCGCAGTATTCACAGCACGCCACGTCAAGGACGGTCACGTCCTCGGGCAGGAGAGTAAGTCGGTCTCTCATCGGACGCTCCTGACGAGCGCGACCCGTTGCTGCTGGGGGCGCTTCAGCAGGTCACGCGCGGGCACGACCTCGACCTCGCCGGGCCGTAGAGCCCGCGGCACCAGCACCGGGCGGTCACCCAGGCGCCGAATCCGCTTGCGGGACAGTCGCATCGCGTCCACCCGCTCGAACGGCACATTGCCGCGCGACCCCGCCTTACGCTGCCGCGAGCGCCACACCACCTTCCGCGGCTTGACGTCGACGTAGCCGACGCCCGGGACGAACTCCCGCTTCGCTGTGCTCATGCGGAGGCCTTCCTCTGCGAGCGTTCGGTGCCGCACGTCGGGCAGTAGGTGCGGCCTGGCTCGGTGAGGATGAGGTGTCCACCGTTGGCGACGATCCACTCCCACGTGGTGCCGCCCGCCTCGCGGAGTTCCGCGACGGAGGCGCCGAGTTGCCATCCGGTCGGCAGGTCAACCCAACCCCCGTCAACCAGGAGGAAGGAGCGACCGAACTGGTCGCGAACGATGGCGCCTTCGTTGGTGGGCTCCGGGTAGGTTTCTGGCACCGGATTCGAGGAGGGCGCGCCATGGCTCACATGCGATTGCTCAGCTGGCGCATTCCTAGCGCTCTCACCGGCTGCTGGCCCGAGCCCAGCGTCCTTCTCAGCGACGGCATCGAGACCGCCTCCGCCGCCAACGCCGCCACTATGTTCATCGACCCCGTCGATGACACCGGAGCCGGCGGTCACGTCCTCGCCGGCGGATGGACCCCGATCAGCCACCACGTCGTCATCGACGATGACGGACCCATTCTGAGCGTCCTGTTCGTCCGCGACTGACGCCGACGGGCCCTCGTAGATCTCGATGTCGTACGCCATCCCGGCCAGGTCAGCCCAGCGGAACCGGTCACCGATTGCGGCGCTAGGAGCAAACTCGCCCTCGACCACGATCCACTCGTCCCAGAACGGCAGACGCGCGAACCAAGCGTGATGGGTTTTCCCGTCGGCCGGCCACTGTGTTCGAACGACTGCTACGGCTGTCGGCGCCTTCGGAGCTGGCGTAAACCGGCTCGGTTCGCGGAACCGGAACACGACCTCGGCTGATTCAGCCGCACGGACGACCCAGCTCATGCCGAGGCCGCCTTCCGCGAGCGCCCAGCTGTTCGCGCGTCGCGCGCGAGTTCTGCCTTGAGTCGCTTGATCTCAGAGGGAGGGAAGAGGAATGGTCCTCGAAGGCCGGGCAGCTTCCGCGCGGGGATGATGCGGCCGTTCTGGACCCATCGGCTGAGAGTGCTGGGGTGGACGCCTAGCGCTTCGCACGCCTCGGCGCTAGTGAGCTCGGTGTGCATGTGCTTATGCAAATGCACATGTAGGAGATTGTCAAGTAGTGCCGACCAAGTTGCTTCCGCATAGGGCAAGGTTGTGCAACACTGTGCGCATGAGCACATCGCCGATTGAGCGCGAGGACCTCAACTTCGACCTCGCCGACCGCCTTCACAAGTCTCTGCGAGTGGCCGGTAAGTCGGCATCGCAGATCGCAGAGGACCTCGGAGCTCACCGCAACACGGTGAGCAACTACCTCGCTGGCCGCACCACACCGGAGCCCCGCACGCTGAAGGGATGGGCGCTAGCGACAGGCGTGCCGCTGAGTTGGCTTGAGAGCGGCAACCTCGATCCGCGCGGCCCTGGTGACGGCGGCGCCTTGCGGTCGGTCGCCTCTGTCGGTGCAATTCGAGCTGCCATCGCCGAAGTCACCGGACGTGACATCGACATGGTGACGTTCGCCGTGTTGGTCGAGGCAATCGGCCAGCGGGACGAGGCCACCCTGGCCAAGGCGAGCTTTACCGCATGGATCCTCGCGACAGCCTCGGGATTCGACGCGAAGAGCTTGGGAATCGCTGACAGCGTTGTTCCGGCCTACGTAGACAGCGACCGCCTCGCGGAAGAACTCCGCGAGGCGGTCGAGCGGTGCGCCATCAGGGACTCGAACCCCAAACCCGCTGATTAAGAGTCAGCTGCTCTGCCAATTGAGCTAATGGCGCAACGACGGAAAACATTAGCAGGCGGCCCGGGTGGGAACGAAATCGGTGACGTGCACCGGCACCCGCCCCGTGAGGACCGCACACTCGCTAGGTTGCTCCTGACGCCCGACTGCTGCCGATGCGAAGGACCAAGCGCATGACGATCCTGCACGACGAAACCGTGGAGCGACCGTTCGAGGACCCTCCAGAGCTCACCGCCAAGCCGGATTGGAAGGTCGCCTTCGGTCGCGCGCGGAGCAAGTTCTCCCAGGACGGGTGCACCGATCTTGCGGCCGCGCTCACCTATTACTCGATCCAGTCGATGTTCCCCGGGCTGATCGCGGTCATGTCGTTGCTCAACATCTTCGGCAATGGCAAGAGCACCACGACCTCGCTGGTGGCCTCGATCGGCCGGATCGTCGGCAAGGACCCCAAGGACCTCACCTTCGTCACCGATGTCATCAACAACGTCCAGACCACCGGCGGCGGGGTCGTCGCGCTGATCATCGGTCTGGTCGGCGCGCTGTGGTCGGCGTCGGGGTATGTCGGTGCGATGGGCCGGGCGCTCAACAAGATCTATGCCGCGCAAGAGGGTCGCAAGTTCGTCCCGCTGAAGGCGACCCTGCTGGCCGTCACCGCCATTGAGCTGATCCTCATCGTCATCGCGATGCTCGCCATCGTCGTGTCCGGCTCGATCGCCCGCGAGATCGGCAAGAGCATCGGCCTGGGCGACCAGGCGGTCATGGTGTGGGACATCGTCAAGTGGCCGTTCGTGGTGCTGATCGTGGTCGCGATCATCTCGATGCTCTACTGGGCGACCCCGAACGTGCGCAAGGCCCGTCGCCAGCTGCTCACCTGGGGCGCACTGATCGGCTTTGTGGTGTGGGTGGTCGCCTCGTTCGCGCTGGTCACCTACATCGGCCTCACCAAGGGTGCGTCCTACCAGAAGACGTATGGCGTGTTCGCTGGCGCGATCATCCTGCTGCTGTGGCTGTGGATCACCAATATCGCGCTGCTCTTCGGTGCGGAGATGGACGCCGAGCTGCTGCGCACCCGTCAGTTGAAGTCGGGCCTGCCGGCGGAGCGGCTGGTGCTGCTGCCGCTGAAGTCGGACGCGAAGGTCGAAAAGACGATCGAGAAGGACGATCAACTCGTCGACCGGGCCTACGAGCTGCGGCTCGGCAGCGAGTCCGACCCGGCTGCGCGCTCCCAGGCGCGCGCGGGCAAGGACACCGGTGCGCGGGTGCTCGGCGCCGGTCTCGGCCCCTCCCAGCACGGGTCGCGAGCCACGCCGACCAGCCCGGCCGGCCGCCGGCTCGGCGACGGCGACACGAGCACGAGCGGCGGCTCTGACAAGGGCGGCGAAAAGCGTTCGCGGACAACCGGATTCGACCGTGAAGCCGAGGCGGCGGCGATCGCCGCCGCGCGCAACCAGCGCCGTGAGGCGGCGCTGTCCGAGGCGTCCGAGCAGCGCCGCATCCGCGAGCGCCTCGAGGCGCAGGAGCGCAAGCGCCAGGCGGCCGCCGACAAGCGTCGCAAGGAGCAGGAGCGCAAGGAGAAGGAATCCCGCGGCTATGTCACCGCCCAGCAGCGCTGGGAGTCGGTCGACGCGGTGCGCGCCCAGTTCGGCTCGGGCGCCGACTCACCCTCGCGCGACGAGGTGAGAGCGGCGCGCGAGGAACGGCGGGCGGCATACCGCGCGAATCAGCAGGAGGCGCGCAAGCGGGCCGAGCTGGCGCCCCCGAAGCCGAAGCAGGACAAGAAGCCGAAGAAGCGGGCCAAGAGCTACGACGAGGAGCCGCGGCCGTTGCGCGCCGACATTGAAGCCGAACGCGCGCAGCGCCGCGACGCGTGGTACTCCGACCGGGGTCGATAAGCGGTCCGCAACGAGCAAGGCCCGGGATCTTGTCGCAAGATCCCGGGCCTTCGCTTGGGGTGAGTGACGGGACTTGAACCCGCGACCCTCGCGACCACAACGCGATGCTCTACCAGCTGAGCTACACCCACCATGGAAAGTGCCGCCTCGCTGAGGCAGCGCGGACTATCGTACCGGTCCGCGAGGAGTGCTCGTAACCGCGCCTCAACCCCCGGCCGTATGCCGTGCCGCGATCTCCTTCGCGGTCGCGCTGTCCGGGCCGGGCGGCGGCACGAAGACGGCCTCGCGGTAATAGCGCAGCTCGGCGATCGACTCGGTGATATCGGCGAGCGCGCGGTGACCGCCTTCCTTGCGCGGCGCGGCGAAATAGGCCCGCGGATACCACCGGCGCGACAGCTCCTTGATCGAGGAGACGTCGATCAGCCGGTAATGCAGGTGCTCGGCCAGCTGCGGCATATCGCGGTCGAGGAAGGCACGGTCGGTCGCGACGGAGTTGCCACCGAGCGGCCAACGGCCGGCGTCCGGTGCGAACTCACGCACATAGGCCAGCACCTGCTCCTGCGCCTGCTCCATCGTCAGGCCCTGCTCGAGCTCGGTGAGCAGGCCCGAGGAGGTGTGCATCTCCCGCACGAAGTCGCCCATCTGCTCCAGCGCCTCCTGCGGCGGTTTGATGAGCACGTCGACGCCGTCCCCGAGCTGGTTGAGGTCGAAGTCGGTCACCAGGCAGGCGACCTCGATGAGGGCGTCCTGGCGCAGGTCGAGCCCGGTCATCTCGCAGTCGATCCAGATGATGCGGTCGTTCGTGGCCTTCGTGTCGTTCACAGCCGACAGCCTATGGCGGCGATCTGAGCGTCTCTCAACCACTATCGTCGCCGGCTATGACCAGCACTGACCTCGCGCTGCCGGCGAGCCTGCGCCGCCGGCCGCTCGCGATCCGGTTGCTGGTGTGGTCGCTCGCCGCGGTCGTCTTCCTGCTCGGCCTGGCGCTGATGCTCGCCCTGGTGCGCGCGCAGACCGGGCTGACCGCAATGGTGCTGGGCATCGGCCTGTCACTGATGGTCGTCGGCATCGTGGTGCCGGTGTTGCTGTGGGCCGACCGGTTCGAGCCCGAGCCGCCGGGGATGCTGCTGTTCGCGTTCGCGTGGGGCGCGTGTTTCGCGACGCTCGGTGCGGCCTTCCTCAACGACATCGGCGCCTATTTGATCGGGGCGACGGGCGACAACAATCCGCTGGTCGCCATGGCGATCGCGCCGCCGGTCGAGGAGACCCTCAAGGCGCTCGGGCCGCTTCTGCTGCTGCTCTTTCGCCGCCGCGAGATCGACGGCGTCCTGGACGGGATCGTGTATGCCGGGCTTGCGGGCGCCGGTTTCGCGGTCGTCGAGGACGTGCTCTATCTGGCCAATGGGTATGCCGAGTCCGGCCGCAACGGGCTGTTGTCCACCTTCATCGTGCGGGTGCTGATGTCGCCCTTCGCGCACCCGATGTTCACCGCGTGCACCGGCATCGGGCTGGGTATCGCGGCCACCCGGCGGTCGTGGGCCGCGCGGATTTTCGCGCCGTTGCTCGGCTGGTGCTGCGCGGTGGTGTTGCACGCCCTCTGGAACAGCCTCGCGCTCGCCTCCGAGCGCGGTTGGCTGCTGCTGTATGTCGTGGTGCAGCTGCCGCTCTTCGTCGGTTTCGTGGTGTTGCTGGTGTCCTTGCGGCGGGCCGAGGGACGCAAGATCGCAGCGCAACTGTCGGCATACGTCCCGCTCGGGTGGCTCACGCCGGCGGAGGTCTACATGGTGAGCACGCTGTCCGAACGGCGATACGCCCGGGCATGGGCCTCGTCACATGGGGGCCGGCCGCTCAGTCGCCAGATGCGGCTGTTCCAGGATGTCACCACCGAACTCGCGATGACCCGGGCCCGGCTGGTGCGCGGCCCGGTGACGCCCCGGGACGTGCAGGACGAACGCCAACTGCTCGACGCGGCCTGGGCGCTGCGGCAACCCTTCCTCGGCACCCCGCTCTACCGCTTCCACGGCTGGCAACGCACCTACGGCTGAGTTTAGCCGGGCGCTGAGCAGCACGTTGGTGGGGCCACCGACTCCCGAAGCCGCCACCACCGCGGTGACGACGTGGCGCACCCAACGGGACAGTCCTCAAACCTCACCCCCGCCGCGAAATCCCTGCTGCGACGGTGGAAGAAGGGGTCTCTGCGGTGGCGTGAGCAGGGTGTGGGACGGCGGATTACCGACCGCCGGGGCCGCAATGTGGCCGCACTTGAGAAGCCTCAAACCTCGATCAGTCCCGGTGTTCGCGCCGAGATGGTGACCCGTTACGAGGCGGGCGCGACGGTCCGCGAGTTGGCCGCGTGGTCCGGTGCGCACCGCGAGACTGTCGTCCGTCATCTTGTTCGCGCGGGGGTCGAGCGTCTGCGCCTCGGGCTCGACGGTGATGAGTCGGCGAAGGCCAGGCAGCTGTACCTCGACGGACTGACGCTGGCAGAGATCGCAGTCCGGTACGGGGTCGCTGCGAGCACGGTGAGGTCGTGCTTGCTGCGGCAGGGTGTCGTCCTGCGTCCAGCGGCTCGGCGTCGCGTAGCGGGGTGATGGTCATTGCCTTGAGCGGCCGATGCGCGAGTCCGCGTCCTCTGATAGTACAGCGTTGAGTGTATTGTTTGCCGGGTGGAAGTGGTGGTTCAGGGTGACGTGCTGGCCCGATTCGGGCATGCGTTGTCGGACTCGACGCGGGCTCGGATCATGCTTGCGTTGCGGGAGTCGCCGGGGTATCCGGCGGAGTTGGCCGAGTCGCTGTCGGTCTCGCGGCAGTCACTGTCCAACCATCTGGCGTGCCTGCGGGGCTGTGGCCTGGTGGTTGCGGTACCTGAGGGGCGGCGGGTTCGCTACGAGTTGGCCGACGTCCGGTTGGCGCATGCCTTGACTGATCTGCTTGGCGTGGTGCTGGCCGTCGATCCGCAAGCGTGTCCGGACGCGGACGAGGGCTGCTGCTGATGTCCGGTGGCGAGCCAGCGCGCCGCCCGGTGGCACCGATCGCTAGTGACGCGGAGGTAGGGGGCCGTTGCTGCGCAAGCGCGGCGGCCCCTCGGTTCGAAGCCGGCTTGCCGCTGCTCGACTTGGTGGTGAGCGGGGGACCCGGCGAGGTCGACCCACAGGCTCCTGCTGCCGACCGCTGCGTCGATCAGTGCTGTGCAGCCGTCCCAGTGCCTGACACGGGGTGGTTCGTGGCAGCACGGCGGGCGCGATGGCTGTCGTGGTTTTCGCTGGTCTGGATGGCGGCCGAGGGGGTACTCGGCTTGGTCGCAGGGTTGGACGGCGGGTCGATCGCGCTGGTCGGTTGGGCGCTCGGGTCGGTGATCGAGGCTGCGGCGTCGGTGATCGTCATATGGCGCTTCACCGGGAGCCGCACGTTGTCCGAAGGAGCGGAACGGGGCGCGCAGCGGGCGGTTGCGGTGTCCTTCTTCCTGCTTGCGCCGTACGTGGCGGTCGAAGCGATCAGCGATCTGATCACAGGTCGCGCCGCGAGCGCTACTGCCCTCGGTCTGGCGGTAACCGCAGCCAGCCTTATCGTGATGCCGCTGCTGGGTCACGCGAAGCGGCATCTGGGACAGCGACTCGGTTCGGGTGCGACCGCCGGCGAGGGCACGCAGAACTTGTTGTGCGCGGCGCAGGCCGGCGCGGTGTTGATCGGTCTTGCCGCGACGGCCGCTTGGGGCTGGTCATGGCTCGATCCGGCCGTTGCCCTCCTGCTTGCCGGGTGGGCCGTCAGGGAAGGCATCAGTGCCTGGCGCGGCGACGACTGCTGTTGACCGGCCGCCCGGGGAGCGTTCAGTCGAACAGGTCGGACAGGAACCCTCCGCGCTTGCGGCGTTTGCCGTAGCCGCTGGTGTCGTAGCCACTGTCGTGTCCGGATCGGCGGTCGCCGTGGTGGCCTTCTCGGGCCGGGTAGGGAGGCGCGTACGGCGCCTGTTGGGGACCGCCTTGGGTGTAGAAGCCGTTCTCGGCGTCAATGAGTCGTTCCAGCTCGCCGCGGTCGAGATAGATGCCGCGGCACTCGCCGCACTGGTCGACGGTGACGCCGTTGCGTTCGTATGCCCGCATCGTGCCGGTGCACTTAGGGCAGGTCAGCGTTCGGTCTAGCTGGGTCACGGTGATCACCTCGCGGGGTCGGGTTCGTCGACGGGCGGCTCTGCCTTGACGGGCTCGGCCGTATCAACAACACTAGCATCGTCTGATCAGTTGTTCATACGTGGAGGTTATTGGTGGGTACCGGGGACGCCAGCCGCTCCGAGAAGTCAGCCGCGGTGAGCGCGCTTGATACCTGCGGGGAGCGCGTGGTCGACCAGGAACGGGTCGCGGCCGTGCGGGCGGTGATGCCGTCGCCGGCGGACGTGGAGGACTTGGCGCGGGTGTTCGTGTTGCTGGGTGAGCCGGGGCGGCTGCGGCTGCTGACTAGCTTGTTGGAGGCCGGCGAGCTGTGCGTGTGCGACCTGGCGGCGACGAGCGGGCTGAGCGAGTCCTCGGTCAGTCACGCGCTGCGGCTGCTGCGCGCGGCGCGAGTGGTCTCGGTCCAGCGGCGCGGCCGGATGGCCTACTACCGCCTCGACGACGGCCACGTGCGGATGCTGCTCGACCTTGGCCTGACCCACACCCAGCACACCAGCACGCTCACTACTGCGCCCGAGCCGGGTCGACCGGAGCGGACGACCTCGTGAGCCCGGCATTCGAATCGGACCGCCCCGGCACCCACCCCCCTACGCCGGGGCACGAGGTCGGCGGCCGAGCACGACAGCAACCGATCGCGGCGGCCGACCACCGACAGCCGGTCAACACCGGTGCCGCCGCCGATGACCACGCCGACCACCCGCATGACAGCGAGGGGCAGGAGGGCCAACGCGGCGAGGGTCACGCTGGGCATCAGCACGGGGTGAGCGCGGACGCCGACCGCCGCTACCTGTGGATGGCGTTGCTGCTGCTCGCCGGCTTCATGCTCACTGAGGTGGTCGTGGCGGTGCTCTCCGGGTCGCTGGTGCTGCTCTCCGATGCTGGACACATGCTCTCCGACGTCGCCGCGCTGGCGGCGGCGCTGTGGGCGATGCGGCTGGCGGCCCGTCCGGCGGCGGGGAGTTGGACCTTCGGGTGGAAGCGCGCCGAAATCCTGTCTGCGGCCGGCAACGGCATCACCTTGTTGGTGATCAGCGGATTGATCGGGTTCGAGGCGATCCGCCGGCTGATTGATCCTCCGCCAGTCAGCGGGGGGTCCGGTGCTGGTGGTGGCGCTGGTCGGGGTGGTCGTCAACATCGCCGCGACCTGGGCGCTCGCGCGGGCCAACCGTTCGTCACTCAACGTGGCCGGCGCCTTCGCTCACGTGCTGACCGACCTGTATGCGTTCATCGGGACCGCGGTCGCCGGGATCGTCATCCTGGTCACCGGCTACACCCGCGCAGATGCCATCGCCTCGCTGGTAGTGGTAGCGCTGATGCTGCACGCGGCGTGGGGATTGCTGCGAGACTCCGGCCGCGTCCTGCTCGAAGCCGCGCCCCGGGAGGTCGACCTCGACGAGGTTCGCGGACACCTGCTCGACTTGCCCGAGGTCGTGGCGGTGCACGATCTGCACGTCTGGACGGTTACCTCCAACCTGTCCGCGGTCTCCGCCCACGTCGTCGTCGATGAGCTGTGCTTCCAGAACGGGTTCGCTCCCCAGGTCCTCGACCGACTGCAAGCCTGCCTGGGCGGCCACTTCGACGTCGAGCACTCGACGTTCCAGCTCGAACCCGCCGGGCACGCTCGCCACGAAACCGGCATGCACTGATGCGGCCTCATTCGACATCTGCGCCGACATCTGCGCGCGTGCGGCGGGTCTTCCGCTGCGCAGCAGTCGCGACGGTAGTGCTCGTCGCGAAGGAGCGGATGCCTGTGAGCGTTGGCGGTGGAACCTTGCGCGGCCCGGGGCGGGTCAGCCGGTGAGCGCGGTCGCCACAGCGGCAGGTCTGGTCAGCTTTCCGGTCGGCGCCGGGATCGCAGGCGCGGCGCTTGCCGCCTGGCGAAAGCCCGGGCCGCGGCTGACCAGCGCGGTCCAGCACTTCGCCGCCGGGGTGGTCCTCGCCGCGGTCGCCGGTGAGGTGCTACCCGACCTTCGTTCCGAAGGTCGCCTCGGCGCGGTCGTCGTCGGCTTTGCCACAGGTGTAGCGCTGCTGCTCGCCCTGGGAGCCTGGTCCCGCCGACGCGAGGCCGCAGCTACTTCCGGCACGGCGGCGTCGTCGGCACACCTCGGCGCCGCCGGGACCTCGGCGCTGCCGCTGGGGATGCTCGTCGCTGTCGGTATCGACCTGCTCATCGACGGCACGCTGGTCGGGCTGGGCGCCACCCTCGGCTCACGACAAGGGCTGATCCTCACCGTCGCCCTGACCCTGGAAATTCTGTTCCTGGCAGTGTCGGTGTGCATCGAACTGCTCGAAGCCGGCGTTGCGCGAACGCGCGCGGCGGTCATCTGTGCGGCGCTCGGCCTGGCCACCGCCGTCGGCGCCATCGGCTCAGCACTACTGCTCGGCGACGCCTCCAAGACCGTGCTCGCCGCCGTCTTGGCCTTCGGCGCCGCCGCGCTGCTGTATCTGGTCGTGGAAGAACTGCTCGTCGAAGCTCACGAACAGAGCGAAACCGCACTGCTCGGGGCGATGTTCTTCGCCGGCTTCCTCGGGCTCTACATCCTTGCCGAACTGGGCGGGTGACTGCGGTGCCACGCCTCCTTGCCGATGGCAGGGCGTTGGTAAGCGCAGCTGACTTCACGTTCGGCGCGCCGAGTTCTATAGTTGGGGTTGGCAGTGTGATATCTCGCGCGTAGCGCCGGGCCTCGGCTCCGATCGAGGCAGCTAACTCTCTAGGAACTGCCACGGCACAGTCCCTGACGTCCTAGAGAAGGAGAACGCCCGTCATGTTGTTCGCCGCAAGTTGGTCGCTCAGCTCCCGCCTCCACGGTGCGTTCCAGTCTTACGCGCTTAGCAACATCGTCATCCGCCGCGTACATACTCGTTCCGGCATCAAGTGGGGCGCGCTCGTCGGCGCGTTCGGTGTGGTCGTCTACGGCGCTGTCATGGTCGGGGCGGTCGCGCTGCTCCACGACGGAGCGCCCGGCTGGATCAACCTCATCGTGCTGATCGCGTTCTGGAACATCATCAAGTTCGCTGTGCTGGTCCCGGTGTCGGTTGTCCGGCTGCTGCGCGTCCGCCATCAAGAACGGGCGATCGTTCGCGAGTACGAACGCCGAGCGGGGGTCACCGCGACAAACGCCTGAGCGCTGCCTGCAACGGAATGTCAGCCGTCGCGAAGCAGCGGCGGGCGTTGCCGGCGGAACTCCGTAGGTGACATTCCGTAGACGGCACGGAAGGCCCGGCTGGCGTATTTCGCGTCCCACCCCACGGCCCGGGCGACGGCAGCTACCGGGAGGTCTGTTGACGCGAGCAGCCGGGCCATGTGCTGCACCCGTAGCTGGCGGAGACAGGCCATCGGGCTCAGGCCAACCGTGGCTTCGAGTACCCGCACGACTTGTGAACGCGACAAATGCACTGCCTCAGCCAGCGAGTCCAAGGTCCACGGCTCGGCCAATCGCGATGACAACAGCCGAAGCACGACGACGGCATGGCCCCGTGTGACTCCGCGCGGGACCGCTGTGCGTTCGATGATGTCCGGGCACTCCGAGATCACGTCGTCGGGCCGGCGGTCCCCTGAGCCGCCAGCGCCGGGCTGGCGAGGCAGCGCGTTTTCCGGCGTGCCGTCAGCTGGCGGCTTCGGGCTCATGACTCGTCGGTGCCCTGTGTCGTGCTGGCCAGTGGAAGGGCTTCGTCGTGGACGACGGTCCAGTTCACCGAGTTGACGCTGGGTTCGAGGCTGAGGCGGCTGACGGCGGCTTCGAGAGCGATGTCGTCGCGTCCTTGTCGGCTGATTTCGGCTTCGACGGCGACGAGGTCGCTGCCGAGGTCGAGGTCGTTGCTGTGTACTGCGCGGAGATGGAACTCGCCGTGGGTGAGGGCTTGGACGACGAGGGCTCGGATGTGGGCTTCGTGCTCGGCGCGGCAGACCGCGCGGAATCGGTAGACGGTCTCGATGTCGTCGGTGATCGGCAAGCGGTCGATATGGCGGGCGACCGGTCGCAGCGCCAGATGCACGATCATGATCAGGGCCGCCCCGATGGTCGCCTCCAGGGGGTATCCGGCGCCGGAGAGGGTTCCCACAGCGGCGGAGCACCAGATGGTGGCGGCGGTGTTGATGCCGGTGACGTTCATGCCTTGGCGCAGGATCACGCCGCCGCCGAGGAACCCGACGCCGGAGACGATGTAGGCGGCGATGCGGGTGGGATCAGCCCCTTGCTCGCCTGCGAGGAGCACCGCGAATAGCTCGAACAGCGCCGCACCGAGCGCGACGAGTGCGTTCGTCCGCAGCCCGGCGCCGCGCTGGCGCCACTGCCTTTCGGCACCGATACACGCGCCCAGCACTAGTGCCAGGGCCGCACGCGCAGCGAAGTAGCCGATCTGGCCGGCCACGCCGGGCGTGCTGAAGGTGTCGAGGCTGCCGCTCATCGCGGGTCGCTCACCGCTGGCAGCAGTCGCGATACACGCATGGGACGTCGCCGCACGACGCTTCCAGGTGTGTGTGGTTGTGTCGCGATTCTGGCGCTCAGGCGTGCGGTCATGCTGGTGCTTGTCCTTCTCTCGGGGTGGCTCGGTTGGCTACGGCGATCCCGCGTCATCGCGCGGAGGGTCGGGGTTCGGCCTCTCGTTGCGGCCCCGTGCTTGATCAAGCCCGTCGAGGTTGGCCGAGCCGCCGCGCCCGTACGGATCGGTTGCGGGCGGGGGCGGCGTGATGCTGCGGGCCAGTGCCCACACGGACAGGATCAGCAGAATCGAGAGCACGCCGGTGAGTGCCGCGAGCGCCGGAACGTGGTGGAGCGCCGCCGTGATAGTGGCGACGATGTTGCCGATCGCGACGGCTTCGAGAGCGATCACCGCGGCAATGAAGGTCTTTCGCCGGCGTCGGCGGCGCTGTGGTCGCGGGTGCGCGCTCGGTTTCCGGGTGCTGTCGTCGCCGGCCCGGGTGGCGAGTTCGTCGGCGATCAGTTCGACCAGGGCCAGGGGCACACCGGTGCTGGCGGCGACGCGGGCGGGGTCGTCACCGCGGCGCAGCCGCGCTGCCACCAGCAGTACGCGGTAGCTGGCGCGATGGTCCGGGTCACGGCGGCCAGCAATACCTGCGGGGGGCGTGTCGAACGAGCGCGGGGGGACTCGACCGCCCAGCAGGTACGCCGCGGAGGTATCGAAGCTCGGTGTCGCGGTCAGCGACGGTGGCACCGGCGGAGGCGCGGCCGTGTGGTGCCGGGTACGACGGCGCCAGTAGGTGAAAGGGCGGAAT
Organism: Metallococcus carri; assembly: GCF_011440275.1. Taxonomy (GTDB): domain Bacteria; phylum Actinomycetota; class Actinomycetes; order Actinomycetales; family Dermatophilaceae; genus Metallococcus; species Metallococcus carri. The sequence goes on from NZ_JAAOIV010000005.1 coordinate 126,933, forward strand.
GCGTGCATCGTCGTCCGCCTCCTTCGGCAGGGATGCTGTGAGCGAATGGATTGGGTTGGACTCCGGGAGCGCAGCGGTTGGCAGATGTGTGGGCGCGGCGGCGTGACCCACAAGGGCGAGGGTCAGTTCGGCGCTGCCGTGGCCGGTGGCGCTTGGGCGTTGGGGTCGGTTCTGGTGCTGGTGCGGATGACGCGGCCGCCGTGGTCTCGGTCTCGCCACTGTCGGGGGATCGCGGCGTCGAGGGCGTCGTCGGCGGTGATCACGCCGAGCAGGCGGTCGTCGGTGTCGACGACGGGCAGCAGCAGGAGGTTGTCGTCGGCCATCAGGGTGACTACGTCGACGGGGTCGGTGTCGGGCAGCACCCGGGTGGGTTCGTAGCTGCTCAGCGCGGTGACCGCCGTGTCGGGGTCGGCTTGGACGAGCGCGACGAGGGTGACCGCGGTGACCGGGCGGTGGTCGTTGTCGCAGACGTAGACGCTGGTCAGCGCCTGCGGCTGGCCGGTGGGCGCGTTGTGGACGGCCGCCAGAGCGTCGGCGACGGTGGCGGTGATCGGCACGGTGAGCATGTCGGTGGTCATCAGTCCGCCGGCGCTGTTCTCGCTGTAGCCGAGCAGCCGCAGCAGTTGTTCGCGCCGGGAGTCGGGCAGCGCACTGAGCACGGCGCGGCGGCGTTCCTGCGGTAGGTCCATGAGCGCGTCGGCGGCGTCGTCGACGTTCATGTTGGCGAGCACCGCGGCGATGTCGGCGTCGCTGCGAGCAGCCAGAAGCCGGGACTGGCTGCCCTCGTCGAGTTCCTCGAACACGTCGGCTTCCAGATCGGGATCGGCGTGCAGGCGGGCCAGAATTTCGTCTCGTTCGTGGCGGTCGGCCGCTTCGATGAGGTCAGCGAGCTGGGCGGTCTTGAGTCGGCGCAACCGAGCGATCGGGCTGCGATGCGCCGCGGAAGGTTGGTGGCCAATCAGGGCCTCTACCGCCGGCCAGTCGCGGATCTGATGCGTGGCGTGGCCGGTCAGCCGGCCCCACCAGCCGGCGTGATGGATGTCCACGCCGGTGACCACCCAGCTGTCGCCGGTTCGGGCCAGGGTCGCGTCGAAGGCGCGGACCAGGTGTCCGTCGGCCAGGTCGACGAGCCGGTGTCCGAGGACGTCGGCTCGCAGCAGGACCTCGCCGGGGCGGCGTTCGAAGGGGCGTAGGTCGACGGTGGTGGTGGCCAGTTCGACGTGGGTGGTGGTGATCGCGCCGATCTTCGTGGCGTCGATGAACACGCCCTGCTGGCCCGGTGTCACCACCAGACCGGAGACGCGGGGGTGATCGCCGCCCAGGATGATAACCAGGTCGGTGAGGCGTCCCAGCTCGCGACCGTCGCGGTCACGAACCGGGTGCTTGAGCAGGGTCGAGAGGAAGACGACGTCGGCGGGTGTGGCAGTCACGGCTCGGTTCCTTTCCGTGCGTGTTCTTAGTTGCAAGTGGTCGTGATGGGTTTGTCAGTGGCCGGCAAGGGCGAGTTGCACGACGCGCACGATGACCAGGGCCATCGCGATGAGCAGGTAGCCGCGCAGGACGGTCAGGCCCAGTCGCCGGCCGGTCGAGAGCTGGGGCCGGGTCAGCAGCGCCAGCGGGGGCATCCGCCAGGTGGCCGCCCCCTCGCGGTTCGGCGGGGGCGCCGCGGGACGGCCACGCCGCCGCAGGGCCAGCACGATGCCGGCAACGAGCGCGAGGACGGCTCCGCCGCCAAGGATCAGCAGAATCTGCGTGCTGGTGATCGCAGGGAACAGGACGCTGGCGGTCAGCACGATCGAGAGCATCACCAGCACCGCGACGACGGCCGAGGAGAACAGGTTCGTCTTGGGTCCGTTGACCCACGGGCCAAGCACTTCCCGGTCGTTGCACAACAGCAGCAAGAAGACCGTCGCCGAGGGCAGCAGCACCCCGGCGAGGGTCTGCACGCCTTCGGTGAGCAGCCCCAGCGGGCTACCCGGGATGAGCACAATCGTGGCGGCGATGCCCATGAGAGCGACGAACACCGCGTAGAAGCCTTTGGCCTCGGTGGGCTTGCGGTGCAGCGAATGCCGGATGCCGACGACGTCGGCCACCGCGTAGGAGGTCGACAGCCCGACCGCGGCGGCGCCGATGATCGAGGCGTCGATCAGGGCGATCGCGAACAGCACCCCGGCGGTGCGCGAGACGTAGTTGCCCAGCCCGGTGGCGACGCCGCCGGCGTCGGTGAACTGACCTGCCTCGGGGTGGCCGGCGAACGCGGCCGTGGTGAAGGCCATCATCGCGGCGGCGCCGACGATGACGATCACGATGCCGATCCACAGGTCGACCTTCTCGTAGCGGATGAACCGCGGCGTGATCCGCTTGTCGATGATGTAGGACTGCTGGAAGAACAGCTGCCACGGCGCCACCGTGGTGCCCACGATCGCGATGATCAACAGCATCACGGTGGACAGCTCGGCACCGGGCGGGAAGCCAGGGACCACGAAGTCGTGACCGACGCTGCCGGCCGAGGGGTGCGCCATCACCAAGATCGGGACCAGCAGTAGGCTGCCGGCCACCAGCACCAGGCAGACTCGTTCGAAGCGGCGGAACGAGCCGGTACTGGCGGCGCCGATGACGAACAGCGCGGCGACAACGACTCCAGGCACTTTCGGGATGCCGAGGTAGGTCAATCCCAGGCTGATCCCGATGAACTCGGTGACGATGGTCAGCGCGTTGAGCAGGAACAGGTCGATCACGCTGAACGCGCCCCAGAACTTCCCGAACCGCTCCAGGATCAGCCGGGCGTGCCCGACCCCGGTGACCGCGCCCAGCCGCAGTACCATTTCTTGATTCACGTACAGCACCGGGATCAACAGCAGCAGCGTCCACAGCAGGCGAGTGCCGTAGTTCTGCCCGGCCTGGGTGTAGGTGCCGAACGCGCCCGCGTCGTTGTCGCCGACCATCACGATCAGCCCCGGTCCGATGATCGCGATCAGCGTGCGGAACTTCGCGCCCAGGCCCGTTCGGGCGCCGGTGTCCTCACGCCGGATAGTCCCCAGCGCGCCGCGGATATCGCCGACGTGGGCATCGTCGAGCACCGCGACCGACGCAGCTGGTGTCGAGCGCGGGAAGGGCGTGTTGGATGCCTCCGGGGGCAGGCGAGGGGTGTTTTCAGACATGACGAAACCAGCTTTCGAGCAGGCAAGAGGCAGGGTTGACCCAGCGTCCTGGCGCCACGACCCGAGGAGGGCGTCACGTCAGGGCGCGCAGCCCTCACGGATTCGGATCAGACAGCTTGAGAAGCTGCTACGAATGGCTCGTCGCGCAGGACAAGCCGCCGGCGCCAGGACTCGTCCTGGCGCCGGTTAACCACGCCGCCGCTGATGGGCCGGTCAGGCCCCAGGAGGCGGCAGAGGGTCGCCGGTACTGTGAGGTTTGTCTGAGTCCAAACTCACGACTGCCACCTCCTTCTTCTCTGTCTTCACGTGCCGCACTACCGGTTCCGGTAACCGACTCAAGCATGAAGAATCTACCATACGACGTAGGAGTGTCGCCAACGACCGACAGGACCGAGGAAGAGAGCGTGTCAGGATGAGTGGTGAGCCACCCATCAGCGAGGCGGTGGCCGAGCGGCTGGCGGACATCATGTTCGCGTTGTCGTCGCCTGGCCGAGTGCTGATCTTGGGCACCTTGCTCGACGGTCCCCGCTCGGTCAGCGACGTGATGGACATGCTGGGTATGGAGCAGTCGGCCGTGTCGCACCAGCTCCGGGTGCTGCGGGAGCACAGCCTGGTCCGGGCCGAGAAAGCCGGGCGCCGCCGGCTGTATGCCCTCTACGACGATCACGTCAGTACGCTGCTCGACGCTGGACTGCAACACGTCGCCCGAGATCACGCTTCGTCGCCGTCCGCCGCTCAACGGCGTCCACCCTCGGGCCGGGTGGTGGGGGACTCGTCGTGAACCGCACGCTCAGTCGTCCCCACGACCGCACCGGACAGGACGGCGGTCTGACCCGGGTGTCGTTCTCGCCCCCCGCGGACCGGCGCTCGGCGCTGGACCGGGCGCATCGCGGTGACGTTGTCGGGGCGCTGGGGCGGGTGTCGTCGCTCGACACCGAACCTCGCCGCTCCTGGCGGCGTCGGCTAGCCACCCTCGCCGCGGTGATGGGGCCGGGGGTCGTCGTGCTGGTGGCCGACAACGATGCCGGCGGTGTCGCCACGTACGCCCAGATCGGGCAGAACGACGGCCTGCGGTTCCTCTGGCTGCTGGTGGTCCTGGCTGCCGCGCTGTGGGTCAACCAAGAGATGGTGGGCCGTCTCGGGGCAGTCACCGGGGCCGGCCACGCCCGACTGATCTACGAGCGTTTCGGGCGCCGATGGGGTGCCTTCGCGCTCGGGGACCTGCTGGTGGTGAACTTCCTGATCGTGGTCACCGAGTTCATCGGCGTGGCCTTCGGTCTCGGTTACTTCGGCGTCTCTAAGTACATCTCAGTCCCTCTTGCTGCGCTGGTGCTGATCGGACTGCCCGCTACCGGGAGCTTCCGCCGCTGGGAGCGGGCCGTGTGCGTGTTCGTGGCACTCAGCCTGGTCGCCGTGCCCCTCGTCGTCATCGCCCTGGTCGGAACCACGGTCGCCCCCTGGCAACTGTTCTTCCACCAGTCCAACGTGATCGACAAGCGCATCACCGCCCGGTGGCTGGCCTACGAACGGGCTGACACCACCATCGGGACGGTGCTGTTCGCCCTCGGCGCCGTCGCGGTCCTCGTCGCCTGCGCGCTGGCCTTCGACGGCACCGCACTGCACGGCGCCTTCGTCAATGCCGGCACCGTGGCCGACGACTTGCGCCGCCAGGCCGGCCCCTGGGCCGGAGCGCTGTTCGCCGTCGTCCTGCTCAACGGATCAGTCCTCGGCGCCGGAGCCGTCACCCTGTCCGCCTCCTACGCGATCGGGGATGTGACCGGCACCAAGCACTCACTGCATCGGTCCTGGCGGGACGCCCCCCGCTTCTACGGCAGCTACACCGTGCTCGTGATCCTCGCCGCGGCCATCGTGCTCATCCCCGGCGCGCCCCTCGGCGTCGTCACCACCGGCGTCCAGGCCCTCGCCGGGGTCCTCCTCCCCAGTGCCCTGGTGTTCCTGGTCCTGCTGTGCAACGACCGCGAAGTGCTCGGCCCGTGGACCAACCCCCGCTGGCTCAACGTCATCGCCGGGGCGGTCGTCGCCGCCTTCCTTGTGCTCTCCGGGCTGCTCGTCATCGCCACCCTCTTCCCCGACCTTGCCCTCGGCTGGTCGGTCATCGCCATCAGCGAAGCCGCCGCCGCCGCCCTCGGGGCACTCGCCGGCCTGCGCCTGGGCGACGGGGGCACTGGCCCCTCTCCGCGTTCTCCGACAAGCGATTCGTGGTGGACCATGCCTCCCATCGAGTCACTGCGCCCCCCGGCCGCCTCCCGATCCCGCACCCTCAGCCTGATCCTCCTACGCGGCTACCTCGTCCTGGCCGTAATCGCGGTCGTCGTCAAAGTCGTCAGGCTCATGATGGGCGCATGACCGAGCACGACGCTACTGGCGCAGCCCCGGCTATGCCGACGTCGGCTTCCACTTGATGCGGGGCGGATATGTGCGTGGCGGATGGTCAACCAGGGCCGACCAACTTGCTGTCCACTGAGACGGCATCACTAGCAACGGCTGAGCCGCCCTGGTGTCAGGCGATGCGGATGACGGCTCGGCCGGACAGTTCGCGTCGGTCCATCTTGGCCATCAGGTCTCCGGCTTGGTCCCACGGCGCGACGGTGGAGACCATCGGGTCGAGCTGGCCGGAGGCGGCGAGCTGCGCCAGCAGGGTCAGGTGGCGGGTTCCGACGCCGGGCACTCGAAGGGCGACGCGGTTGTCCACGCCGATCAGTCGTGCGCCGGGGTGGGTAGCGAACCAGAACCGGGGAACGGTCGCGGTCTCGTCCGCGGTCTGGGAGAGGCTGGCCACGGTTCCGCCCTCGGCGACCAGGGACAGGGCACGGGTGAGAACGTCACCGCCGATCAGGTCCACGATCAGATCGAACGGTCCTTGGAGTTCGTCAAGCGTTGCTGCTGTCAATCCGTCGAGGCGGGGAAGTGCCGAGGCGCGGGCGGGTGAGCTGACCTGTCCGGTGACGGATGCGGCTCCGGCCAGGAGAGCGAGCTGGGCGGCGAGGATGCCGACGCCGCCAGTCGCCCCGGTGATCAACACGCGGGCGCCGAGCAGGAACCCGCCGGCAGCGACGCCGTCGAACGCGGCCAGTCCGCTGTTGGGCAACGCAGCGGCGGTCTCGTCGGACAACCCGTCCGGGACCGGTGCTACGAGGTCGGTGTCCAGCGCCACCCGCTGTGCCCAGGTCGGTGCGTTGCCCGCGCTGTAGCCGAGCACCCGGGTCCCCTCCGCGGGGCCTGACCCGTCGGCAGCAGCGCGGACGACGACACCGGCTACGTCCAAGCCGAGCAGCGACGGGGGCGGCCTGAGCCGCGAGGTGTTCAGGTCACCGCGGGCGATACTCGCTGCCGTTGCGGCGATCACGACCTGGTGCGGGGTGGGCTGCGGGTCGGCGACCTCGATGATCTCGACACCGCCCTGTGGCGTGGTGCTGATCGCGCGCATGGGTGAGTCTCCTCAAGAAGTGAACTAGGGTGTCCACTTAGAACCTACACCGAACCGAACACCCCTGTTCACTTATCGAGGGCGCACGACCATGACCCCGGCGAGGCCCACCCAGCAGAGCTTGCGCTCGGATGCCGAGCGCAATCGCGACCGGCTGCTCGACGCGGCTCGGGGGGCTTTCCGGGAGCTGGGCGCACAGGCGCCGATGGTGGAGATCGCGCGCCGCGCAGGCGTGGCGTCCGCGACGCTCTACCGGCGCTTCCCGACGCGGGAATCCCTCGTCGCTGAGGTTTTCGCCGGCCGGCTCACCAGTTGCGAGGACTCGGTGCGCGCCGCTCTCCAGAATCCCGACGCCTGGAAGGGCCTCACCGACCACATCCATTACCTGACCACTTTGCAGGCCGAGGACCGCGCATTCACGGCTGTCTTCCTCTACGCCTTCCCGGAGGACAGTCCGGTCGCGGAGTCGCGCCGCGATGCTGGTGACGCCCTGCGCGCCCTGCTCACAGCTGCGAAGACAGCTGGTCAACTACGAGCCGACGTCGCCGAAGGCGACCTGATGTCGCTGCTGATGGCCAACGACGGCATCCTGCGCTGGTCTCCTGACCCGAGCCACGACAGCGCCCGGTTGATCGATCAGCTCCTTCGCGCCTGGCGCAGCTGACCCAGTTACCGGCTGAGGTCGCGACCCGAGTCGATCTGCCTGCCAGGGCCGCGCCTGCGCCGCGCCTCGTCATTGACCGCGGTCTGCGCCTGCCGGACCGCCGCTTCAGCGCGTTGGTGGTCGAGCCGCTGGCCTTGGCCGTTCGGTACGGGGCCGAGCGGGTCGCTGCCGGTGATGCCGTAACGGTCGCGATAGGCGGCGACGGTGGCGACCTGCCGTTCCCAGGCCGCGTGCCTGGCCGGATCAGAGGGTGACGGCCCGAGCCGTCGCACCCAGGGCTGGTCCTGGTGGATTGCCTGGTTGGCCAGAGCGATCGCACGCTGCTCGATCAGCTCGTCCAGCTCGGTGAGGGCCTGACGTAGATCGGCGGGCATCGGCCCGGTGGCTTCGGGGATGAGACCGGCGAGGTAGCGGGCGCGGCGACGCGGCCTGGTACCACCGGAGCGGGCGACGGTGAGCTTGGCCAGGCGAGCAGCGAGGACCGCGGCGGGGTCCTTGGCGTTGTCGAGCCTGCCCGCGTCAACGGCTCGGGACAGGAGTTGTTCGGCCTGGTGGCCGTCGGCTTCGGTGCGACGGAGCTGGGCGACGAGTGACCCGAACGACTCTGCCTCGACGATCCTCTGGGCCTGGTGGGTGTCGAGTCCGCTGGTCGTGACGACAGCAGCGAAACGGTTCTGCTGCGCGGCTTGAGCGATGGTCTCGTATTCGGCGGCGAGCTGGGCGATGCTCGACCACTTCTCCTGCTCGGCGGTGATGGTGTCGTGGGCGGACTTCTCCGCGCCTTCGTGCTGGAGCACTCCGTAGAGGACGGAATGAGCGGCGATCTTGCCATCGTCGAAGCCGGGCGTGTGCTGGTGGTCTTCGAGGTGGGCTTCGTCGGTGGCGACGTAGGCGATGTTCGCGAGGCGCCCGCGGGTCATGGCGACGTAGAACGCCTCCCGCGTCATCGAGGACGAGTGGACGAGAAGGTGGGCGGTGTCCACGGTCGCGCCTTGCGCGCGGTGGGCGGTGATCGCGTAGCCGAGTTCGACGTGCTCGGTGACGTAGGCGGCGGGCAATGTCACCCGGCTGCGGCGTCCGCGAGCACCGCAACGGTGGATGGTCAGGCGTCCGTCGTCATGGGTCTGCTCGACGGTCCAGCGGTCGCCGTTCTTCACCCACCCCTTCCCGGTGGACAGGCGCCGGTCGTTCTCCCGGGTGACGATGATGGCGCCGCGGCCGGCTGTAGTGCCGTCGTGCAGACTCACGCCGTCGACGGCGACCTGGCCGGCGAGCACCCGGTCGATGCGGGCGCGCTGGTTGAGGGCGGTCACGGTGTCGCTGGTCTCGGCGATCAGGATGCTCGACCGGCCGGCGGCCACATCGGTCTGCCACGCGCGGTAGGCGGCGTCGAGAACCTGGTCGTGGTCGCCGTCGACGATGCGGCCGTGCTCGCTGTACACGTCGATGACGTCGGTGTCGCCACGGCGCAGCGCAAGGGAGGCGGTCCTCTCCCACCTGCTCTTGAATCGGCGGATGTCCGCCAACTCGGGGGCGCCGTCGCCCTCAGCATTGTTGCGGTCGCGGACGAGCATCCCGAACGCGCCGCCGGCATCGACGGCGGTGAGCTGGGCGGGATCGCCGGCCAGCAGGACCTTCGCGCCGACGTCGGCGGCGTGCGCAGTCAGCAGGTCGAGGATCATGGTGCCGGCGAGCGAGGCTTCGTCCACAATCACCAACTGGCCAGCGGTCAGATTCCACCGGCCTTTGATGTGTTCGTGAGCCCACTTGGTCGTGTTCTCCGTTCCGATACCGAGGTCGGCGGCGAGCACGTCGGCGGCTGCGGCGGAGGGGGCGAGACCGATCACGCTGCCTGGCCCGTGCTCTGACTCCCAGACGCGACGCAGCCCACCGAGCGCGAGGGTCTTGCCCGCCCCAGCCGGGCCGACCAGCACGTCCACGGCACGGCCGGATACCGCGATTCGCGCGACCGCGCTCTGTTGGTCGGCCGACAACACCCGACCGTGGTCATCCGGGACAGCGGCAACGCGGGCGGCGACCGCTGGGTCAGACGCTGGGCCGGTCGTCGCCCGGGAGAGGTCGAGCAACCGGTCCTCGGCGGCCAACAACGCGGCCGAGGTGTAGACGACGCCGTGGCGGGGCCGGAACACACTCGACCCGTCCGAGCGTCGGAACGCGGCCGGGGCCGTGGTCAACTCGGGCGGCGTCAGACGCAGTGAGACCGCTTCGGCCGCGTCGGTGATGAGTCCGACCACAGCCTCGCGGTCGGCGGTGGTGGCGAACCGCAGTCCCATCGTTTGCCGGGAGGCTTCGGCGTGCAGGTTCCACCGCGTCCACGTCGAGCGCTTGGTCTGCACCTGCTCGACGACACTGCGTGCGAGCGCGGCCAGGTCCTCACGGATCACGTCCTCAGCACGGACGACGGCTGGCCGGTCGCCGGTGTCCAGCAGACGCCGCGCCCACGCAGCGGCGTCCTGCCCGAGCACACCGTGAGCACGGTGGCGCCATTGATCGGTCAGTTCAGCGAGCGAGTGCAAGTCCTTGTCGGGTCGGGTCGACAGGGCGGCCTGCTGCCGCAGCCGCAAGATCGTTGTCGTGGTGGGCTGGTGACCGTGCTCGGCCACATAGGCGGCGATGAGCTTGTCCTTCTCCGCGTCGATCGCTGCGCTGCGGGAGGAAAACTCACCGATCAGCTCGTCGGGAACGCCGCTCATCTCCCAGACCGGGTTGCGATCCTTGCCCCGGTCGCGTTGGTCCCAGCCGACTCCGAGGTCGCGGCTGAGTCGATCGAACAGCAGCGCGTTGTAATGCTCGGACAGCGTGACCACAGCGGCGTGCATCGGCCGGCCATCCAGAGAGCGCCATCGGCCGTCCTCGCCCTGCACCTTGTTCGGCACCACGACGTGCGTGTGCAACTGCGGGTCGCCACTGCGGGAGTCGTAGTGGTCGTAGGCCGTTGCGATCAGGCCGCGGGTCGCAACCTGTGCAACCCCGTTGTGCCCGACCCTGGTAGCGGCAACGTCGCGCTCCATCAGAGCAATCACGTCCGCAATCGCCACATGGTGCGCTCTCACGATGGCGGCTTGCGTCGCTGCGTCGGCCACCGCCCACAACGTGCTGATGCTCTTGGGGACCGAGAACGTGTAGTCGTAGCCGGCCACCACCCGCCGCGTCTCGCGCGCCTGTTCCTCCGTGGTGATCTGCTCGATCGCGGCGGCCCGTTCGGCAGGCCCGAGGTCCGCGTCGAGCCGGTCCACTCGTGCGGCGACGCGTTCCTCGGCGCTCTTGTGCCGGTAGTACGGCAAACCCAACGGAGCGGCGGTGACCGGATCGCGCCCCTGGCCGAGCAGGCGGCGCAACTGGTCCTCGGTCACGGTCTCGCCGGACTCGATCCGGCGGTCCGTTGTGCCGAGGCCGGCGGTGCCGCTGCCGAGCCAGTACCCGGGCGGTGTGCCCTTGTCCGTGTAGTAGCGGATCAGCGGCGTGGTCAGCGGTCGGTGCCCGTCGCCGACGGCGACCGAGGACAGCAGGTAGCGGTACCCCTCGCCCGCCGACATCACCCGCATAGAGACCGTCACACCAGTCAGGTGCGACCGGCACACCCGGTCGACCCCGTGATGCAAGACGTGTGCAGCGGCCGGAGTAGCCAGTACGCGGGCGGCAGCTCAGGGCAGGGCGGTCGTGGCCAGTACGCGGGGCGGCTGGCTGTCGCTTCGGCGGGTCACGGCTCGGGTTCGAGCCGGTACGTCGGGCGTCCGTGCCACGTCGCGGGAGCGACGTGGCACGCGAAAAAGCGTGGGCATGGAGAAGCGCCCGACTCCTGGCGGAGTCGGGCGCTTCGTGCTAGCGGCGGGCCGGGTCAGCCGGTTGGTATGAGGTCGGTGATGTCCTCGGCGGTGGTGACCAGATGGGTTTCGCCGTCTTGGATGAGCCGGTGGACCCCGGTGCTCGTGATGCTGGTGACCGGGCCGGGGACCCCCGCTACGGTGCGGCTCATGCTGAGGGCGTGCTCGGCGATCCGCAGGGCGGTGGAGCGGGCGCTGGCTTCCACCACGACGGTGGTCGCGCACAGGGCGGCGATGAGTCGTGCCCGCGTGGTGAACCTGTGCCGCGTCGGGCCGGTGCCCGGTGGTAGCTCGCTGACCAGCGCGCCGCCGGTGTCGGTGATGTGCTGGAACAGTGTTGCGTTGCCGGGTGGGAAGGGCCGGTCGGTGCCGCAAGCGAGGACCGCGACCGTGCAACCCGTTGCGGCCAGCGTGGCGCGGTGGGCAGCGGCGGCGATGCCGTATCCGCCATCGGCCACCACCGTGTAGCCGCGTTGCGCAAGCCCGTCCGCGAGGGTTGTCGCGGTGTGTTCGCCATAGGCGGTAGCGGCGCGTGACCCGACCAGGGCGACCCGCCGCAGGTGTGACCCGCCGAGTGCGTCGGTGTTGCCGTGGACCCATAGAGCGAACGGTTGGGCGTGACCGAGGTCGATCAGTGGTTCGGGCCAGTCTGCATCGCTGGGGGTGAGCATGTGGGCGTTCTGCTCGGTGATCCGGGTCAGCGCGTCGAGGGTAAGTCGGCGGGCGGCATCGGCCAGTAGTCGTCGTGTCTCGTCGCGGTATGGCTGGGTCGGGTCGGGCTGGTCTGCGCCGACGATCAGCCGGATCAGCCCGACCGGGCCGTGCTGCTGGGTGAGGTATCCGGCGAGCCGGTTGCCGGGTTCGATACCGCAGGCGAGCGCGATCCGCGCCGTCCGGTCGCTGTTCGCGACTAGGGCGAGCACATCGTTCGCGTGGGTGGTGGTGGAGGTGGTCATGGCAAGGCTTCTCCCTTCACAGGGGCGAGGCCGTCCTGGCAAGGCCGGACGCTGAGGGGTGGGGCGTCCGGCCTGCCAGGGACGGTCAGGCCGCTTGGTGCTCGCTGTGGTCCGTCCCGGTGCCGGAGTCGGCCTGCTCGTCGGTGATGTTGTCCGTGCTGTCGTCCCCGTCGTTGGTGCCGGTGGTGGCGGTGTCGAGGACGATCTGCTCGACCTCGGAGGGGGTGTAGCCCCAGGCGGTGAGGGCCTGGAAGTAGCCGACCGCTTCCCGATCGGGGTAGCGCCAGGTGTTCTTGCTGGTGGCGGCTTCCAACGCGCCGAGGGCGAGGGCGAAGGTCACATGTCCGGCCTTGCTCGGGTTGGCCTCGATAATGCGGGCCAGCGGGTGTCGCTGCCCGAACTGGTAGTCCGTGCCGAGCAGAGTGCAGGCCATCGTGTGTCGGTCCTGCACGGCCCGCCCGACCTCCCCGGGGCAGCTGGCCAGGGTGGTTGCCGCGAACGCTGCCGCACCTGCGGGTAGCCGCTTGCGGGCCAACAGGCCGGTCACCCAGGCACGGCGCACCTTCTCCGCCGAGGCCCACGCCTTGTTGTTGGCGATCAGCTCCCGCCGTTCGGCCTTCTGCTCGTCGGTCATCTTGCCGACCGGCGCGCCGGTGCGGCTGAGCTTGCGCAGGCCGTGGGACTTCCACTCGTCCACCACGTGCCCGACCTCGACCCCACGCCACGAGTCGCGGAGGCACACCGCGTAGCCGGGCTTCCCGGCGTAGGTGTCCTCGGTCAGCGGCTCGCCGTCGGCGGTGGCCAGGTCGGACAGGAACAGGGTGGTGGTGTCGCCGTAGTCGGGCCACTCCACCACCGGGACGCCGTTGGCCTCGTACTCGGTGGTGAGGGCGGCGATCTGTTCGCGAGCGGCCTTCTCGTCCCGGCGGCGCTGGGCGACGTGGGCGAAGTTGCCGGGGTTGGTCTGAGCGAGCTTGCGCAACTCGGTGACCGTGGACGGGTCGTCCTCGAACTCGATCAGCACCAACGCCTGGTCCAGGGTCAGGTCGTGCTCGACCAGTGCGGCCGCGCCGAGGTCGTTGCTGGCGACCGCGATCCCGGCCTCCACGACGGCCTTCTTCGCCCCGGTGGCGCGGGCGATCTTGGTCGTGCTCATGCCCTCCAACGCCAACTGCCGCCACGCCTCGGCCCGGTCGGCGTCGGAGAGGGCTTCGCGGTGCTCGTTGGCGATGAGTTGCTGCACGATCCGTACCGTGGCCTCGTCGGCGGCGTCCACCACGTAGGCCGGGATGGAGGCCAGGTTGACCTCGCACGCGGCCAGGGTGCGGCGCTGTCCGTCGCGTACGACGATGCGCCCCTCGGTGTCGGGGTGGGCCAGGATCGGCACGATCACGCCGTGCTGGCGCACGCTGGACAGGAACGAGCGGGACAGGGCCGTGTCGCGGCGGATGTTGTTCTCCACGATCAGGCTTGCCGGGTCGACCTGCTCGATCCGCACCCCGGTTGCCGATCCGGTCGGCTCGACGGCGGGCTGCTCGGTGCGGGTGCGCTTGCGGGTGCGGCTGGTGGTTGTTGCGGTCATGGCGGTGTCCTCCTACCGGACGGTGGAGGTTCCCGGACCCACCTGATGTGAGTCCTCCCTGGAACCCCGCTGCCTTTCGGCAGCTGCCGAGAAGCGGGGTCAGGAATGAATGGGCAAGCCCGAAGAAGAAAAAAGTCTCCCGATTACTCGGGAGACGAAGGGATGGCGATTGTGGGGAGTTTTTTCTGTGGCTTGCGCAGAAGGGAATGGCCCCGCACAATCTCACAGCCGAAAGGCAACGAGGCTATTCGAGAAGAATCATCGCCTCCAGCCTTTTGTTTGTGTCCACTCGCGAACTGGGCTTCAACGATCCTGGAAGACTTGGATCGGGCAAGAACAAGTAGGGTGACGCGCCCCGCGACATCGTGCTGCCGCCGTTTGCGAAAGCCGTTCGCTAGTCGTGCGTGGGTGTTCCGGTGACGTGGTGATCGGCTTGGAACAGCGCTTCGGTCAGCAGAGCGCGGACGTGTCCGCCGCGCAGTCGGTACACGACTCGCTGCCCTTGCCGGCGACCGTCGACCAGGCCGGCGAACCGCAGCTTGGACAGGTGTTGGCTGGCGACCGTCGGTCGGCAGCCTGCGACGGCGGCGAGGCTTCCCACGTCCAGGTCCGCCTCGCGCAGCGCCCACAGCATCCGCACTCGGGTGGGGTCAGCGAGTAGCGCGAACGCCGTCACGGCCACCGCGACTTGGTCCTCGGTGAGTTCATTGGGATGCTGGACCGGTTGGACTGAACGCGACGCGACCGGTCGCCGGGTGCGTACGGGTTTCTTGGCGGCCACACTCCCGAGACTATCCTGTTGCCACTCTTTTGCAGATATTCGCAGTCATGAATATCTTGGTAGTATCACGATGATCCAGGACCCGCCGCGAGGACCATCCGATGAAGCAGTCGCACCGTCAGACGACCCAGGCCGCCCAGCGACGCCAACGCAGCCACCGCAGTGCCGATCGCAGCCACGTGCTCGACGGCGGACATGTGCATGAGCACGATCACGGACATGATCACCAGCACCCACCGTCGCGCGGGCGGGTACGGCACGTCCTGTCGGAGGTGATCGGCGGGCACTCCCACGACGCGGCCGACCAGGTCGATCAGGCGATGGAAGCCGATGCGGCCGGGCGGCGGGCGTTGCTGATCAGCCTTGCCGGCCTCGTGGTCACCGCGAGCATTCAGGCCGTCGTCGTCGTGCTGTCCGGGTCGGTGGCGCTGCTGGGCGACACCCTGCACAACGTCGCCGACGCTTTGACCGCGGTGCCGCTGCTGATCGCCTTCGCTCTGGCCAAACGGCCAGCCTCCAAGCGTTACACCTATGGCTACGGCCGCGCCGAAGACCTCGCCGGACTGTTCGTCATCGCCATGATCGCCCTGTCTTCCGCGATGGCCTGCTACGAAGCCATCGACCGACTCATCCACCCCCGCGATGTCACCCACCTCTGGGCCGTGGCCATCGCAGCCCTGATCGGCTTCGCCGGCAACGAGATCGTGGCCCGCTACCGCATCCGCGTCGGCCGACAGATTGGCTCGGCCGCCCTCGTCGCTGATGGCCTACACGCCCGCACCGACGGCTTTACCAGCCTGGCCGTGCTGCTTGGGGCCGGCGGGGTCGCCCTCGGCTGGCGCGCCGCCGACCCGATCGTCGGCTTGCTGATCACCGTCGCCATCCTCGGCGTGCTGCGCTCCGCGGTCAAACAGGTTGGCGCTCGGCTCATGGACGCCGTCGACGCTGGCGTGGTCGACCAGGCCAGCGCTGCGATCACCAGCGTCTCCGGCGTGAACTCCGTCCGCGAACTCCGCGTGCGCTGGATAGGGCACACTTTGCGCGCCGAAGCCGACATCACCGTCAACCCGACTTTGAGCGTCGGGGAGGCTCACGACCTGGCCCACCATGCGGAAGGCCACCTGCTCGCCGAGGTCAAACGCCTCAGCGCTGCCACCATTCACGTCAGCCCGGTCGGAGCACACTCCGCTGTTGGCGGGTCGTCCTAGAACATCACCACGCGAGCTTGGTGGACAGGAGACGCAAGTTCTTCTCAACCCATTACACAAGTTGCAGCCGCATCGAACGGCCGCGCCGGAACTCAATGATCATTCGGCGATGGGCCAGGTCGTTGTCGAGCCGGCTGCGGACACTCGTACGGGCGTGTGGGGGTCAATGATTCGGCTGCCTGATACGCGGGCTCGGATTAGATCGGGTCCGCAGCCGTGCTTCGGTCGTACGGTCACGATGGAGTCGTGACCGTGGAAAGTCTGGTCGACCACGATGGCGGGCACGCCGTCGGGTGCGTCAGGGGCGAGGATGTCGATCTGTTCTGGGCGGACCAGTGCGAGTACGTGAGTGTGGTTGGCGGACGGGTCGCCGCTGGATTTGCTGGTTTCGGTGTGCATGACTCCGAGTGGGGTCATCGCGTCGGTGCCGTGTAGTTGGGCTGGTAGAAGGTTGGCTTCGCCGATGAAGCGGGCCATGTCGGGGTCGATGGGTCGGGTGTAGAGCGCGTGGGGGGTGCCGATCTGTGCGATGCGTCCGGCGCGGAGGACGGCGACCTGGTCGGCGAGTGAGAGGGCTTCTTGTTGGTCGTGGGTCACGAGCACCACGGTGCTACCTGAACCGCCCCGGAGTTTCCGGAGGCTCCAGGTTGTGGCTCTACCCGGCCGGGCGGAGCCGGTTTCGTGAAGCGTAGTAGGCCTGTTCAACTTCGACAGGTGTGAGGTCGTCGACCGACTCGTGGGTACGTTCGTGGTTGAACCAGTGGACCCAGTGCAGGGTCTCGAGTTCGACGTGTTCGAGATCGCGCCAGGGGCCTTCGGGGCGGATCAGCTCGGTCTTGTAGGCGCCGATCTGAGACTCGGCGAGGGCGTTGTCGTAGGCGTCACCGACTGAGCCGACGGATGGTGCGGCGCCTGCCTCGATGAGCTTGCTGGTGAACGCGAATGAGGTGTACTGACTGCCGGCGTCGGTGTGGTGCACCAACCCGCTCAGGTCCTCGACGCCGTGCCGGCCGCGGTCCCAGATCGCCATTTCGAGGGTGTCCAACACCAGAGTGGTGTCCATCCGGGTGGCCGCCCGCCAGCCCACGATGCGACGGGAGAACACGTCGAAGACGAAGGCGACGTAGACGGTGCCCGACCAGGTCGCGACGTAGGTGAAGTCGGCCACCCAGAGACGATTCGGGGCCAGGGCGGCGAAGTCGCGTTCGACCAGATCCGGCTGCCGCGGCGCCTGCTGATCGGCGATCGTGGTGCGCACCCGCTTGCCTCTGGTGGCACCCACCCATCCGTGCTGTGTCATCAGCCGTTCGACCGTGCAGCGCGCCACGTCATGACCGCCCCGACGCAGGTGCAGCCACATCTTGCGGGCACCGAACCGGGCGGTGAACCGGTTGCCCCGGGCCTCGGCGATGAGCCCGAGCACCTCACGATCGCGCAGCGTGCGCCGCGACGGGCAGCGGTTCCGCGCGTCGTAGTACGTCGACGGGGCGATCTGCAGCCCGTGCTCAGCAAGCACCCGGCAGATCGGCTCGACCCCGAACGTCTCACGGTGGGTCTCGATGAAAGCAGTCAGTACCTCGGTGGGCGGTCGAGCTCCGCCGCGAAGAAAGCCGAGGCAGCCTTGAGGATCTCGTTCGCCCGCCGCAGCTCGGTGACTTCCTTCTTCAGCTCGCGAATCTCGGCGAGCTCCGCCGTCGTCTTGCCCGGCCGCCCGCCGCCATCGATCTCAGCCTGGCGGACCCACTTACGCACCGTCTCCGGCGACCCGACCCCAAGCCTGCCGGCGATAGTGCGGATCGCTTCAAACTCGGTCGCACACTCGCCGCCCGCGACCGACTCGCTCACCATCCGCACCGCGCGCTCCCGGAGCTCCCGGGGGTACTTCAACGGACGTGCCATGACTCCATCCTCCAGTAATGGAGTCTCCGGACATCCCGGGGCGGTTCAACCGGATTCGTGCAGCACGCGGGCGATGTCGGTGCGGACGCTGGTGCGTAGTGCGGCGTCCAGTGAGGCGAATGGTTCGTCGAGCAAGACGGTTGATGGTTTGAGCGCGAGGGCGCGGGCGAGAGCGACGCGCTGTTGTTGGCCGCCGGACAGTTCGTGGGGGTAACGGCGGCGCAGGCCGGCGAGTCCGACGAGTTCGAGCAGTTCGTCGATGCGGTCCGGGGTGCGGGCGCGGCGGGGCAGGCCGAAGCCGATGTTGCCGGCAACGGTGAGGTGCGGGAATATTGCGCCTTCTTGGGCGACGTAGCCGAGGCGGCGGCGTTCGGGTCGGACGTGGGTGGTTGGTCCGGCGACGACGTGTCCGGCGAGTTCGATCGTGCCGGCGTCGGGACGGTGGAACCCGGCGATGGTGCGCAGCATCGTTGTCTTGCCGCTGCCCGAGGAGCCCAGGACTGCGGTGAAGGAGTGCTCGGGCACCGCCAGGTCGACCCCGTCGAGCACGGCGACCGGGCCGTAGGCGATCCGCACTCCGCGCAGGCGCAGCATGGCGCTCGGTTCGGCGGTCATGGTGCTAGTCATGACGTGCGTGGGGTCGCTGGAATGGCCGGGACGGCTGAGGTAGCTGGTCGGGTCGCTGCGGCGCTGGCGTCGCCGCCGCGGCGGCGGGCGAACAGTGCGGCGAGAAGCAGATTCGGCACGGCGGAGAGCAGGAGGATGGTGGCGGCGTAGGGGGCAGCCGCGCCGTAGGCCGTGTTGGTCTGGTAGGCCCAGAACTCGGTAGCCAGCGTCTGCACGCCGGTGGGAACGAGGACGAGTGTCGCGGTCAGTTCGGTGACTGAGGACAAGAACACGAGGCTGAACGCGGCGGCGATGCCCGGGGCGATCAGAGGCACGGTGACGCGGAACAGAGCGGCCACGGGCGAGCAGCCGAGACCGCGGGCCGTCTCGGCAAGCTGCGGCGGAGCCTGCATGGCGGAGGCGCGGACACAAACGAGCGCGAGCGGAAAGAACAGCAGGGCGTAGGCCAGGACCAGCAGTGTGCTGGTCTGATAGAAGGAGAATGCGTAGCGGATGGCGAAGAAGACCAGGCTCAACGCGATCACCACGCCGGGCACCGATTGGATCAGCAGCGTGCTGCTCTCGATGAGACGGGCGAGCCGTCCTCGGCGTTGTGCGGCGAGCAGCGCCACGGGTATCGCGAGCAGGGTGGCCAGCGCGGCAGCCAGAGCCGCGTACCGCGCGGTCGCGAGGGTCGCGCCGAGCAGGGTGGTGGTGGCCGGCAACGTGGTTGTGTGCGAATGGGTCAGCCAGTAGCCGATCGTGCCGAGGGGGACACCGAGGGCGGCCACGACCAGCGAGGCGAGCCCGAGCAGCACCGGCACCGCGGCCCACCCAAGCCGGTGCCGCTCGGGGGGCCGTGGTGACTGCGCTCCGGTCCGGGCCAGCCGTCGCCGCCCCGATCCCGGCACTTCGGCCATCAGGATGACCACACCGAGGGCGACGAGCACGAGGGCCAGCGCTGACGCAGCAGGGGTGTCGATGCGCAGCTCGGTGAAGATTTCGGTGGTGAAGGTGCGGAAGTCGAGGATTTCGAAGGCGCCGAACTCGGCCAGCATGGCCAGGCTGACCACGAGCATGCCGCCGATCAGGGCAGGTCGGATCTGCGGGAACACCACGCGCCAGAACGTGCCCCAGGCACCGACGCCGAGTGCGTGTGCGCTGTCCTCCAAGCTCGGGTCGGTGCGGCGCAGCGCGGCGGCGACCGGCAGGTACACCAGCGGGTACAGGTCGAGGGTCATGACGATGCCGGCCGCGTGCAGGCCGATGAAGCTCGGCGAGATCGAGTGCCAGGAGTAACCGACGATGAAGTCCGGGATGGAGATCGGCAACACGATCAGCGCCCCCCACACCCGCGGGGCCGGCAGGGTCGTGCGAACCACGCACCAGGCCGCGGCGGTGCCGATGACGCCAGTCGCGACCGCGACGAAGACCGTCAGCTCAATCGTGTTGCGCAGCAACTCGACCGTCAGCGGGCGGCCCAGCACCCGGGTGATCTCCGACCAGCCCGCGTCGCGCGCTTGCAGGATCAGAAACAGTTCGGGCAACAGCAACGCCAGCGCCACGAGCGCGCCGGCCAGGTAGAGCACCGGGGACCGCCGCGGACTTCGCCATGCACGGGCGACAGCGTGGATCGCGGCGGCCGTCGCAACGTTCAGAGCAGCCCGGCCTGCTGCAACAAGGTGACTGCCTTCGTGCCATCACCGATCTGGCTCAGATCGAACTGGCGCGGATGCAGGGAGTCCAGCGGAGGCAGTGTCGGGTTGGTGACTCCGGAGCCGACCGGGTACTCCCAACTGTCGCTCTTGGTCAGCACCTGCTCCCCGGCCTGGCTGACCAGAAACGCAACGAACGCCTGGGCCGCGGCCTGATGAGTGCTCGACTTCAACACACCCGCACCGGACACGTCGAGCAGGTAGCCATCATCGCCGCCCGCGAAGTACGCCAGGGCCGAGTGCAGACCCTTCTGCCCGACCTCGTCCCGCAACCGGTACCAGTAGTAGTGGTTGATCACGCCCAGCTCGGTGACGCCCTTGTTCACGTTCGCGACCAGCGTCTCGTTGTCCGGGTCCTGATGCGAGCCGGCGTTCGCCTTCAGCGCCTTCAACCAGCTCACCGCGGCGGCGTCGCCCTTGTCCTGTGCGATCGAGGTGACGATCGGGGCGAAGTCGGTTTCACTCGGGGCGATGTCCAGCTTGCCCTTCCACTTCGGATCGGCAAGATCGAGCACAGACTTCGGCAACTGCGCCGGCGTGAGGTCCGTGGTGTTGTACACCAGCACACTGACCCGCGCCGACACCCCCACCCAGTCACCACTGGCCGCGTCGTACTGGGATGGCACCTGCGAGAGGGTCGTGCGCTGCACTGGCGAAAGCAGCCCCTTCTCCTCCAACCGGGCCAGCGGCGGCGTGTTCTCGGTAAAGAACACATCGGCCGGTGAGTGCGACCCCTCTTGCTCGATCTGCTGCGCCAGCACATCCTCGTCGTCATTGCGGACCTTGACCCTCACCCCGGTCTGCTGCTCGAACGCCTTCACCAACGCGTCCGTGGTCTGCTCGTGCTGGCCGTTGTAGAGCGTGATCGTCTGCCCCGCCAACGACGCACTCGAAGAAGCCCCCGACCCCGCGCCGGCCGGCCCGCTCGCCGCCGACGTGCCCGTCGGCCCAGCCGAGCCGCCACTACTACTGCACCCTGACACCAGGACAACCGCACCCACGCCCGCCACCGCGAACAGCCACAGGGATCGCTTCATCAGACCTCCTCAAACCCGGAAACACAGGTGAGGTTAGGCGAACCTAACACGTTAGAGAACGTGAGAAGTCTCGCCCCTGATCCCTTGAACCGGGCGGCCTCGCGTTACGTGTAACAGGGTTTGAGCTTCGCTTTTTCTAGGCCCAAGTCCGGGGCACACGGTCGACCTTGGTCGCGTTGGCCCGGGGGCTTGAACCGGAAGACCGCGATCGCCTGGCAAGTCCGACGATGCGACTACGCAGCGAGGTGCGCCCGTGACGCACGCGAGTGGACGTGCGACGCAAGTTCTTCTCCGCTGGTCGCATGTTGACGCTCTCGGCGCGTGTCTGGATGGGCGAGTAGGTATGGCTGGGTGTATGCGTGCGAAGGCGGTGACCTACCGGGGCCGGTACGCATCGGTGCTGCGCGAGGTCGGGGTCCCGGAGCCGTTCGACGTTGACCTGTTCTGCGCCAACGTCGCAGCTCAGCGTGGTCGCCGGGTGCAGTTGCACGAACTCCCGGTCGGGATAGGACGGGTCTGCGGGCTGTACGTGTCGCTGCCTGCGGTCGATCACGTCTACTACGCGACGGGAACCTCGCCCCGGCATCAGCAGCACATCATCGAGCACGAACTGATGCACTTGCTGTTCGAGCACGGCGGGCTGCGAGGGTTCTCAACCGACGTGTTGGAGCGGCTGTTGCCGGGTCTGGACCCCGGTCTGGTGCGCGCGGCGTTGGCTCGCGGCGGGTACAGCGACCCGGAGGAACGCGAGGCGGAGACGCTTGCATCACTGGTGATGGACCACGCTCGCGGCGCGCCGCCAGGCATGGGCGGTGACCCTGTGGCGGCCCGGATCGAGACTGCGTTCGGATGAGCCTGGGTCTGGTAGCGCCGGTCGTGCCGGTCGTGTTCTGGGCTGGTGGACTGGCCCGCGCGCCATCCGCGGTCCACGCACGGGAGCGCCGTCCGCTGTGCGCGGCGTTGCTGGCCTTCGCCGTCGCGCTGACGGCGGACGTCCCCGCGGTGTACGTGCGGGTGGACGGCTGGCTGGGGATTGCCAACGTCGCCGACCTGGTGGAGCACGTCTTCGGAATGGTTGGGGTGTTCGCCCTGCTGGTCACGTTGAACTACCTCGGCACGCCGTCGGGCGCGCACGCACGACAAACCTGGACAGCATGGGGGTGGACGCGGCTGGCGGTGCTGGCGGCGGCGGTCGGCGCGTCGGTGGTCTTGTTCTTCGCGGCGCGATTGCCCGTGGAGACCGCGCACTTCACCGAGGAGTACGGGCATCTGCCGGTGATCGCGGCGTACTGGTCGATCACCCTGGCCTACTTCGGTGTCGCATTGATCGAGCTGGCGCAGATGGTGGCCACCCGCAGCGCGCGCGCAACCAGGGCGACGTTGCGGATCGGACTGCGCATCGTCGGGGTCGGCGTCGCCCTCGGGGTGGTGTACTCAGCGATCAAGATCGTCGAGCTGGTCCTCGACGAGGACGGTCGGGCCGGCACGGTACGTCGGGCGGCAGACCGGCTCGATCCGATCGTGCTGGTCACCGGTGCCGTCGTGATCGGCGTCGGGCTGCTTCTGCCGGCCGCCGACACGACCTGGCGTCACCTCGCAGCAGGGCTGCGAGACCGGGCGACGCTGCTGCGGTTGCGCCCACTGTGGCGCGATCTGACCAGGGCGATGCCGGAGGTGGTACTGGGAGGGCGTCCGTCGTTGTGGGCAGACCTGTGTGGCCGCGACCCGTCGTTTCGCCTGTACCGGCGGGCGATTGAGATTCGCGACGTGGCGCTCGCGGCCCGGGTGGGCGAGGAGGTGCCCACGCTGACTCCAGAGCAGGTCTCGGCGTTGCTGGCGGGTCTGAGCGCCACCGATCGCTGGAACGGGGACGAGCCGCCGGACGCCAGCGGCGGCCACCACCCCGCCGAGGACGCCGGTGGAGAATTGCGGCCGCTGCTGGAGTTGGCTCGCACCTGGCAGCCGGGCCATCGGCGCCGGCCGCGTGTGACAACGTGATCGGCGTGACGCACCCGGTCGAGGTCCCCGAAGCGGACCGGCAGCGCTGGGCACGGATGCTGTCCGAGGTGCTCGGCCCGGTGCCGCTCGGTCTCGCGGTGTGCGTCGCCGTGGGCGCTGCGAGCGGGAGGTGGCTGGCGCCGGGTGGGGGCTGCTGGCCGCCGGGTTCGCCGCAGTGCTGCCCTATGTCGTGACCTGGCGGCTGCGGCACCCGCGAGAGCAGAAGCCAGTCCCGCGGCGAGTACGCGTCGCGTATCTGTTGGTGACGCTGGGCTGCGCGGTCGCCGGTGTCGTGCTGGTCGGGTTGCTGGGCGGGCCGCACCGAGTGGTCGCCGTGGTGGTCACGATGGTGGCCGGCCTCGCGGTGGCGGCCGTGATCAACACGCGCTACCGGGTGTCCAACCACGCGTGCGCGGCGGCGGGCGGCAGCGTGATCCTGGCGGTGTTGTACGGACCGATCTTCCTGCTGGGGGTGCTGATCGCGGCGGCGGTGGGGTGGAGCAGGGTCGTGCTCGGCCGGCACACGGTGGCCGAGGTCGCGGCCGGTGCGCTGGTGGGCGCGGCAGTGTGCGCAGTCGTCCTACCGCTGATGACTTGACGGAACAGCGTCGAGGGCAGGTTCGTCGTCCTCGGGCAGGCCCTCGGCTTTGCGAAGCTGCTCGACCATCGCGGCCAAGACCTGTCGGCTGCCGTCAGACAGGCCGTGCGCGCGCAGCGCCAGACGTTCCGCGCCGCTGTCGCGCAAGGCGACGAGCAACTGGAGCTGACCGGTGAGGTCTTCGGCGTCCTGCTCGTCCAAGAAGTAGGAGACTGGCACACCGAAGTGCCGAGCCAGGGCCGTCAACAACTCCGTGTGGGGGTTCGAGCGGCGACCAGTACGCAAGGCGTAGAGGTAGGCGGCCGTCACCGACGGCCCGCCTGCGGCGGCGATAGCGTCCACGACTTCCTGGTACCCGGGCTCGGTGCTGCCGGCCGGGTGCTTGGTGCGGAACAGCAGGTCCAAGCGATCCGCCAGCGAGCCCGGCTTGTCGTCTGATCCGGCGGACATGACCGTCCTTCTCCCGCGGATAAACACCCATTTCTCTGACCAAGAGTCTAGCGCAAGCGTCCAACTTGGCATAGCTCTGACCACTGGTTAGTCTGGTCTGACTAGAAGTCAGAACCGATCATAGCTTGTTGACCCAGAGTTGGACCCAGTGATGTGTCATCTCTGCCGGTGTCCTCACCGCCGCACGCCGCAGCGCGCCACGCACAGCGCATGCACGTGCGCCGGGTCGCGGAACGCACCTGACCGATGGCATCGCAGGTGGTGCCGGGCAGGAGGCCCCGCGATGGCAGCAGCACGCACGAAAGCACCGCGAGCACGGCAGACGACACGATCCCGGGCGACAGCCGAGGAGTATCAGGCCGCGCGCGAGGCGAAGCTGGCCGAGCTGTCCGATCGGTTGGAGACCGCGGTCGGCCAGCTGGTGTCGGGCGAAGACTGGGCAGCGGTGATGGCGTTCGCGGCCCGGTTCCGGTCGCGCTCGTTCGGCAACACGTTGCTGATCTTCGCCCAGCATCAAGAAGCCTACGAGAAGGGCCGGGTGCCCGATCCGGTTCCGAGCTACGTCGCCGGGATCAAGCAGTGGAACACTCTGGGCCGGCACGTGATCAAAGGCCAGCCCGGCTACATGATCTACGCGCCGGTGACGCGTCGGTTCGCCAGCACCAACCCGACTGATCCCGAGTCTTGGCGCCGACTGGATCGAGGCGAGAAGCCCCGGCCGGGCGAGACGGTCCGCTCCAAGATGGTCACGGTCAAACCCGCGTACGTGTGGGACGTCTCGCAGACCACCGGCGAGCCGATCCCCGAACGGCCCCGCCCCCTCCTCCTCGCTGGGCAGGCACCGGCCGGATTGTGGGACGGACTCGCCGCCGCCGTGGCCGAGCGGGGCTACACGCTCAGCGACGCTCCGGACGCGCTCGCGTTGGGCGGAGCCAACGGCGTCACGGACTTCGTGGCCCACACCGTGACCGTGCGGGCAGACATGGATGACGCCGCACGAGTCAAGACACTGGCGCACGAGCTGGGCCACGTCGCCCTCGACCACGGCGACCGCGGCCCACAAGGGCTGCACCGCGGGATCGGCGAGGTCGAAGCCGAGTCGGTCGCCCTCATGGTGTGCACCGCCTTTGGACTGGACTCCACCGGCTACACCGTGCCGTACGTCGCCTCTTGGTCATCGACCGTGAAAGACCAGAATCCGATCGAGGTCATCCGAGCCACCGGCGAGCGGGTGCGCGGCACCGCCTTGGCGATTCTGGACCGGCTGCCCGAGCCACCGGGCGGCGACGGCACACCACCTGGTCTGGACCGGTCCAGCGACCAGACCGGGCCAGAACGCGCCGCACCCAAGCAGGCGGCCGAGCGAGGCGCAGACAGGGTCGATCGACTCCCGCCGCCCGATCGGCGGGTAACCACGGCAACAGAACCCGGGCCGACACGAGCCGCGGCCGTGGGGTGGTGACCATGACCGTCAGACGATCACTCGTCGTGTTGCCGGCCACGGTGCTGACCACAGCCGCGCGGCTGCCGCTGGTCGATGCCGCCGCCGCGTATGCGGCGGCGGGAGTGTCCGTGTTCCCATGCGCGCCGGGAGCGAAGCGACCACTGACTCGCCACGGCTACCTCGACGCGAGCAGCGACGCCGAGCAGGTCAGGGTGTGGTGGCGACGCTGGCCGAACGCAAACATCGGCCTCCCCACCGGCCGAACGGACGGCCACGCCGCTGGCGAGGCGGGCGGGTTCGACGTTCTAGACATCGACATCCACCCCGGTGGGTCCGGCTTCCTTGCATTGGCCCGCGCCCGCCGCGCCGGTCTGGTCGGGGGGTGGGCCTGCCTGATCCGCACGCCGTCAGGCGGACTTCATCTCTACTACCCCGCCAGCGGACAGCAGGGTCAAGTGTCGTGGGCGCTGCCCTCTGCGCACGTGGATTTTCGCGGCATCGGCGGCTACGTCATCGCTGCGCCCTCGCGGGTGATCACCGGCCGCGGCCGACCGCGCGGCTACACCCTGATCGGGACTGGCCGCGACCCGCACCCGCTAGACGCGGGCGCCCTGCGGCAGTTGCTCGCGCCCCCACCACCGCCGCCGAGACGATCCGGCCGGGCTGTTGCCGGTGAACCGTCGGCCCGGCTCGGAGCGTGGCTGGTCGGCCAGCCGGAAGGTAACCGGAATCGAGCACTGTTCTGGGCGGCGTGCCGCGCGGTTGAAGCGGGCATCGCCGAAGCCGAGGCCCGCGACGTGCTCGGTCCAGCCGCGGCGCGAACGGGCCTGGACGAGCGGGAGATCACCGCCACCTTGGCCTCGGCCTACCGCACCACGGCGCGCCGCTCGACCGCGAACGGGCCGCCGCCCACCGCGCTGGATCGGCCCGGCCCATGATCGCCTGGACCACCCCACCGACGACGCAGACGACCGCCCGCCGCACTCGCCGTGGCGTGCTGGCGGTGGCGGTGACCGGCACGGTGTTCATCGCGCTTGGTGCGTTCTGGTTGTCGTTCACCTCGCTGTCTGATCTCGCCCGTCGTTGCGGCATCGGGGCCGACCGGTCCTGGGTCTGGCCGTTGCTGGTCGATGGCGTGATCGTGATTGCCACCGTCTCGGTCGTCGCCCTCACCGGCACCGGACAACCACGGCGGGCGGCCCGCTACCCGTGGACGCTGCTGCTGGCCGGAGCGGGCGTGTCCGTGCTCGCCAACGCCAGCCACGCCGTCGTCGCCGCTGATGCCCGCGTGCCCGCGGTCCTCGCCGCGCTGGTGGCGGCGGTGCCACCGATCGTGCTTGTCGCCACCACCCACCTGACCGTCCAACTCACTCACCACCCGGTCTCGGACGGTCACGCCGATCTCCCGCTGCATGCGGGCGTGACCAGAGCAGATGCCGCCAGTCCGGATCGGGGTGTACCGGCCACCGAGACGCGAAAGCGACTGACTGAGCTACCGAACACGATCGTTGCCGCACCCAACGCGCGGAGCGGCGAGGCCGTGCAGGAGGCACTGCGGCTGCGGACGGACAGGGGTTTGACGAACCGACAGATCGCCGCCCACCTCGGCGTGCACCCGTCGACCGTCGGCCGCTGGCTGAAGTCCACGCCTGCACGCCAGCCATCGGAAGTGCCATCCGCAGAACCACCGGCCGGCGCGGAGGCCAGCGGGCCACCGGAGCTGTCCGAGACCGCGACAGAACAAGCCGGCACGGAAAGGAGCCCAGCGCTATGACCATCAACGAACACCCCTTGCAGACCGCGCGCGACGACCTACCCCACAGGGACAACCACCCGCGGCACGAGCAACTGGCGCCGAGGGAGGCGGAGTCAGCGCACAACCTCCTCGCCGTGGACGACCCCTCTAGACGGAGACCCACCCGACAGGCGCCCAGACGCGCGGGCGTAGTGACGATGCAGTGGCTCCGACCGACTGAGCTGGCAACTCAGGTCGCCAGCCGAACCGCGGCTCGTGCGATCACGGCCCACACGGCCGCGCATCTGCAAGCACGCGCCGAACTACGGGCCGCGCTATCCAGGACCCGCGACCGGACCAGCTCGCATGGGCGGCTCGCACCACTAACCGCGTTCGGCCGGCACGCCAGCCCGGACTCGCTGACAGCACGACGCTCCGGGATGAGCCGATGACATGACCTCGATTGGCCGGCCCACCACCATCCCGCGCCGATGAGCCTCGGTGAACTCCGAGCGGCCCGGATGGGGCGGGCCACGTACCTAAAAGATTGAGATGTCCACCCAGCAGCCACCCACCGCCGTTCCGGACCCGGCCACCGAGCCGGGTAGGAGCCCCGAGCCGGCTTTCGCCAGCTCGGCGGGTCTTCGCGCACTGCTGGACCGCCTGCACGACGCCGGCGCGAACGCGTGGCGAGAGGACCCGGACGCCAGCGAGCTATTGGCCTACACCATCGACCGCTACGCACCACTGGCCCGGACCTGGCACCGCGACCCCGGCGAGGCGGCAACGGCGGCGTTCCTGGCCATGCGTCACGACGGCGTACGCCACGCCGCCGATCCGTGGGCCGTCGTCACCCGCGCCGTACAGGTCAGCCTTTCGGCCGAGAACCACGCCGACCGACACCTGACCTCGGCCGAAAAGGCGCGCCGCACCCAGCACGCCGACGCCGACGCACCTCTGCGCGCCGGCGACTACACCGACACCCTCACGACCCAGACCGCCGACCCCTCCGCCTACCTGGGAGCAGCCTGGGACGGCGAGCCAGCGGACCCCGACGACACTGAACCGGTCATTGCCGACGCCACGACGCTTCTGGAACTACTCGGCTGGCCCGAGCCGGTGGCGGCCACCGTCGTCGAGTACGTGGCCGCGCGCCTGGCTGATGCGGGCAGCATTCCCGCGGCCTACGAGACGCTGCGCCGCGACACCGCGATCCGCGTTCAACTCGACCTTGACCGCACGGTCTGGACCACACTGGTCGGGGTGCTGCTGGGCGGCCGTCCCCAGCCGGGCCGACCAACCCGCCGGGGCGTCCTGGCCCGGCTGCTGCTCGGCGACACGATCCGCGACCTCCTGGACGACAACACCCTCGTCCGCAGCGTGATCGTCGTGCTACCGCAACAGGGCATCGCTGCCACCGGACCCGCTCGGGGTGAGGACGATGCGTAGCGGCGGGGGTGTCGAACTGGACCGGGCGGTCGACTCGATCCAGGTCGGCTATCGCTTCCGCGGCGACCTGGGCGACCTGGACGAGCTGTGCACCTCCATCCAAACGGTAGGGCTGTTACAGCCGATCACGATCACCCCGGACGGCACCCTGGTCTGCGGCGCACGACGACTGGCCGCAGTGCGCAAGCTCGGCTGGGACCGGATCAAGGTCTGGGTCAACTCGGCCATCTCCTCGCGACTGGCGGAGGTGCTGGCCGAGCAGCACGAGAACACCACCCGAAAGCCGCTCACCCCGACCGAGGCCACTGCCCTCTACGCGGAGCTGAAGCAGCTCTACGCCGCCGACGCCGCCCGTCGCCAGCACGCCACCCGATTCAGCAGCGAGCACAACCCTCGCCACCACGGGGGAAACGACGGTGGTGCAGACTCTGCACCACCGTCAGACCAGCCACCACCAGACCCGACAGGCTCAGACCTGTCCGGCGTCGGAGTGGCCGGGATCGGCAAGGCGCGTCGGCAGGCGGCCCGCGCCATCACCGGTCGTAGCTCCTACTGGTCGCTGGAGCATGTGGCGGACGTCCAACGCATCGCCGAGGACCGGGGCGCCCCCGAAGCGCTGCGGAACCTAGCCCGTCGCGAGCTGGCCGCGATGGACGCCGACGGCACGATCCACCCGCACTACCTGACCGTGCAGGCCGCCGCCAGCACCACAGCCCTCGCCCGTCTGGCCGACGACGTGGCCCAGCCTGCGACGGTCCGCGACCACGCCGCCCGAGAGCTGAGCGTGCTCGACCACGGGCAACCCCCGGCCGAGCTGGTCAAGGCTGCGCAAGCCGCGATCGCCCGCGCCACCGGGACGACATCAGACCGACCCGACGACCGCGAAGAGGAATCGAGTGCGGCTCGGCCCGTGCCGATCAAGCGGTACGGGCTGCGGGCGTTCCTAGCCACCATCGAGGATATGGACGGCTGGTGGCAGCACTACGACGCGGTCGAGATCGGCGCCGGCCTCAGTGAGACGCAATGGCTGCGAGTGCGGGCCAACCTTGATGCCAGCCTCGCCTTCATCGATGCCATCGCCGCGGCCCGCGAGCACGCGACAGGAGCTGAGCGCGGCGACCGCACCGACGGGTCGCCCGAAGCCGCCTGCTTCTAACACTCCCGCCCGTACCGCACCCCGATCAGCCAGGCCGGCCGAACGTCGGCCAGCGCAGGCACAGCTGACGCACCTGACCGGCGAACCCACCCCTCGCCGACTCGTACGGGAGCCCATCGTGCCCACACCACCTCGCCGCCTGATCGTCCTCGTCGTTGTCGCTGTCCTGGCGGTGGCCACGGTCGGTGTCGGTGTCTACGGCCTGCTCCGCGGACCCGGCCACTCGGCAAGCGCACCGGGCGGCGGCACGGCGGCCAGCCGAGGACCAGCTACACCGGGCCAGACGAGCCCGTCAACCGATGGCCAGGCACCGGCGGCTTTGCCGCAGACCGACGACCCGGTGGCTTACGCGAAGGCCGTCGCGTCGGCGCTGTTCGACTGGGACACCACCTCGGGATACACGCCCTCGGACTACGAGGCCCCGGTGCTGACCGACGCCGACCCCTCCGGGGAAGAGGTCTCGGGCCTAGTCGGCGATGTCGCCAGCTACGAGCCCACCACTGACCAATGGACGCAACTGGCCACCATGCAGGTCGCCCAGCACTTGACGATCAGCAGCGCCGTCGTGCCGTCGCAGTGGCCGGAAGCGTTGGCGCAGGCCCACGGACAGCTCCGTCCGGGGACGACAGCGATCACGATCAGCGGAACCCGGCACCGCACCGGCGTCTGGTACGGCGACCAGGCGGCCACGAGTGAGCCGGTGTCCTTCACCGTCTTCGAGGCGTGCACCCCGGCGTTCCCCCGGTGTCACACGTTGCGGCTGTCCCAGCTGAACGACCCGCTCAAGTAGCAGAGGTGAGTGCGATGTGGCGCAAGGCCGTGGTCATCGTGGCGACGTTGGTGCTCCTCCTGCCGGTCGCAGGGCTCGTGGGTCTGGCCGCACTGTTCGACCCAGCCGTGGCGCAGGCCGCCACCTGCGCCACCAACGCCAGCGACAACGCGAACAGCAACGGGAGCGGGCCGTCGGGTCCGTCGCTGTCGGTCTCTGGGACCGTCCCGCAGAGCCTGACCGCGACCACCGCGGATGGCCAGACGGTCACGCTGAATCACACGCAGTTGGAACGCGCGGCGGCGATCCTCGCGACCGGCAACAGCGAGAACATCGACGCCAACGGGCAAGTCATCGCCCTGATGGCCGCGCTCACCGAGTCCACCCTGCGCGTGCTGTCCAACGTCGGTGCCTACCCCGACTCCGCGAACTACCCCCATGACGGCGACGGCCACGATCACGACAGCCTCGGGCTGTTTCAGATGCGGCCCGCGTCCGGCTGGGGGTCGGTGGGGAATCTGATGGACCCGATCTGGTCGTCCAGAGCGTTCTACGGCGGACCGGACGGCCCCAACCACGGCAGCCCGGCCGGACTGTTGGACGTCCCCAACTGGCAACAGCTGTCGCTCGGCGCGGCAGCACAGGCGGTCGAGGTCTCCGAGTACCCGGACCGGTACGCGAACTACCAGCCCGTCGCCGAGAAGATCGCCAGCACGCTTACCGGAGTGTCCCTGACCGGCGGCAGCCAATGCCTCACCGGTAACACCGGGACCAACCCTCCAGGGGACCTGCCGCCAGGATTCGCCGGCAAGTTCATCAGCGCGGCGGAGAAAGAAGTCGGCCTGCCCTACGTGTGGGCCGGCGGCACCTTCACCGGCCCGTCCGGCATTGGCTCGGACGGACGCGGCCCCGGCTTCGATTGCAGCGGCCTGGTCATGTACGCCGCCTATCAAGCCTCGGGCGGGAAGCTGCGGCTGGCGCACTTCACCGGCGACCAAATCCACGACGGCACCTCGGTCGCCTGGAACGACAAACAGCCCGGCGACATCATCTTCTACACCTACCAAGGTGAAACCGTGCCCCACCACGTCGTGATCTACCTCGGCGGCAACAAGATCGTGCAAGCACCCCAGACCGGCGAGAACGTCCGCTACGGCACCCTGTCCGAGTTCAGCGACGAGATCACCACCGTCCGTCGGCTTGCCTAGCTCGGATGGGTTCGGTGAACCCGGCAGTCGAACAACGGCCTGCGCACGGCCTCCGCTGCCCGCAATGACGGCTGCGGCGGCGGTGTAGCCGCGGTGAAACGTGATCGAAATTCGTATTCAGGTGCGCAGCTATGGCGTGGCCTGTCCGATCGCGAGGAGGTTGCCCTCGCTGTCGCGAAAGAACGCGCCGCGCTCTCCGCGTCCTTTGCTCGGATAGTTGCCACGGACGGTCACGATAGGCCGGTCCGTCTCGAAGCGATCGACGTCGACCTCCTCGAACCGAACCCCACGCGCCTCAAGCTCGGCGACCACCTGCTCGATGTCCTCGACCTCGAAGCCGATCTGCGTCGAGGTGCCCGACGCGCTCCCCGAGGAGGAGAACAGATGGAACTCGGTCGCCCCACAGACGTACCGCAGCCCGTGCTCGCGTTCCTCGACCGGCTCCAGCCCGAGCCGGTCGCGGTAGAAGCGACGGGCGCGTTCGAGGTCCTGGGCAGGGAGTTTCGTCACCACGTGTGCGGCATCGAGCGGCCCCGTCATGTCTCATCTCGCCTTCTCGCCAAGCCGTCCAGCAGCGCCAAGGAGCGGCGCCACGCCAGTTCGGCCGCCCTGGAGTCGTAGTCGGGCAGATGGGGATCGATGAAGAAGTGCTCGACGCCGGCATACGTGTACAGCTTCGCATCGACTCCGGCCGAGGCGGCGCTGTCGCGAAATGCCGTGAGCTGTTCCCGCGGGGCGAAGGGATCGTCGT
Source organism: Metallococcus carri (assembly GCF_011440275.1). Lineage (GTDB taxonomy): Bacteria > Actinomycetota > Actinomycetes > Actinomycetales > Dermatophilaceae > Metallococcus > Metallococcus carri. The sequence goes on from NZ_JAAOIV010000005.1 coordinate 159,393, forward strand.
CGGCCACATGGAGCTGGACCGGTGTGTCGCGGGGGACGCCCCGGGGCACCGAGGCGGGAGCGTGTAAGAGGATCACGCCGGCCGCGTCAAGCCGGCTGGGCCACAGACTGCCGACCACCCCGGCGCCCATCGAAACCCCGAAGAGCACCGTGGCTGGCGGGAGGTCGCGCACGGCCGCCTCAGCGCGCGACACGATCGTTTCCCAGCCGACGCGCTCCATGAGCGCGAACCCCTCCTCCCACGCCGGGGGTTCCCCGCCGCCAACAGTCGCCCCCGCGAACAAGTCGGGCACGAGGACGCGATAGCCGCAACCGCGCAACCGCGCAGCCGCCGCCCGCTCGACCGGGCGCAGACCGAACATCGAGTGAAACAGGGCGATCGTGACCCGCTCTGCGATCCCGCGCCGCACGCCGGGAGCGGATCTCGCACTGTCGGCCCGGTCGCCGCGACCGGTCAGCGAACGCACCTCAAGTACCTTACGCAGCCGCGCTCGGCGGCACCGCGAAACTCGTCCGGTCGACCGCACGCACGCCATCGCCCAGCTCAGGCGGCGGGTACGCATCTACATTTGGGCTCCTGCGGGTGCCATGATGACGTAATGCCCGACGGTCCGGTGATCCATTCGGTCGGCGCCTCCGGGGGCGGCTTCATCCGGTTATCTCCGGGCCGGCGTCGATGGCTGACGTTTGTCCGCCGGTCAGGGCTGTTCATGGTCCTCGCTTGGCTGGACAACTCAGTGCCCGGTTTCCGTGGCCGCTTAGGCGCCCTTTACCTGCCCCGACGCCCGACCGACGGCTAGCTTTCGCCGCAGGACGCCGTGCCACGTCACGTGGTGACCAGGGGCGGTGGCGAGGAGGCCGGGCAAAGCACGCGAGACCGGTGGGAACCTCCGCTGCGGCACCCTGTCCGAGTTCGGCGGCGTGATCACTCACGCTCCCTTGGCTAGCGCGGTGCATCTGCGAAGTGGCTACGCGGCGCACCTGACGGGCGTGATCAGTTCAACCGCGCTCCGCTCGCTGGCGTCCACCGTGGTCGCGACGGGCGTGTACCCGAACTTCGGCGGTATCGGCGGTGCCGGCGACCTGAAGACGGTGATCGGCGCGCTGATGACGATCGTGCTGGTCGTGGCCGTGCTGATGATCGTCGTCTGCGCCGCCACGTGGGCGGTGGCGTCCTCGCACGGCAACTACGGGGCGGCGATGAAGGCACGCACGGGCTTGCTGGTTGCTGTCGGTGCCGCCGCGTTGGACGGGGCCGCGATCGCCTGGTTGAACTTCCTGCTCGGTATCGGTCCCACCCTGTAGCCGGTCCCTGCCGCAGTCCTTGCCGCCGCGCGGAAGACCACGCGCACCTGCGGGGTGAACCCCGCCAGCAATCCGGCGCTCTCACCGGTGGTGTGCGGGTCCCGTGCCGCTGCAAGGAGCCCCACTGATGATCTCCGTCCTTCCCGTGACCCACCTGGTCGCCGCCATTCCGATCGCGGCTGGGCCGATCAACGTCAACCCGAACGACAATGGGCTGCCCGGCATCGCCGCGCTGCGCACCATCGTCGGCGCGGTCATGACGGTCGGCCTCATCCTCTCCGTTCTCGCGCTGATCGTGGCCGCGGTGGTGTGGGCATTCGGCAGCCATTCCGCGAACCCACACCTCGCGACCCGCGGCAAGACCGGCGTCTTGATCGCCTGCGGCGCAGCGATCATCACCGGCGGCGCGGTGGCGTTCATCAATTTCTTCTGGAACGTCGGCCAGGGAATCTAGGCGGATTCCAATGGGTGTCTGCAATGTCCCGGTCATCTCCACCGTCTGCCACGTCGCCGGTAAAGCCGCCGCGACCGTGGTCTCCGCCCCGTTCGACTGGATCGCCCAAGGCGTCGGCAACGCCGCTGAGTGGATGTTCAAAGGCGTCTGGCAACTCTTCGACAGCACGACGCTCGTCGACGTCACCGACCCGAACTACCTGAAGGTCTACGACGTCCTGTTCGGGATCGCCGTCTTCCTGATGCTGCTGTTCTTCCTCCTGCAATTGCTCACCGGCCTGATCCGCCGCGACCCCGGCGCGCTGCACCGAGCAGGGATCGGGCTGGCGAAATCCGTGCTCGGGTCCTTTCTCGTCATCACCGTCACCGGTCTGGCGTTGACGATCGTCGACGAGCTGTGCGTCGGAATCATCCAGGCCACCGGCACCACCCTGGACGAGATGGGCGGCAAGATCGCCGCCCTCGCCGCCGGGATCGGCGCGATCAGCTTGTCCGCGCCGGGAGCCGGGGCGGTCATCATCATCTTCCTCGGCTGCCTGGCCATTACCGGCGCCGCGATCGTGTGGTTCAGCCTGTTGATCCGCAAAGCGTTGCTGCTGGTCGCGGTCGTCCTGGCCCCGATCGCCCTGTCCGGGCAGTCGTGGGATCACGCCCGGGGCTGGTTCAGCAAGTGGGCCAGCTTCGTCGTGGCGTTGATCGTCTCCAAGCTGGTGGTGGTCGTGATCTTCCTGGTCGCGATCAACCAGATGAACGCCCCGCTGAACCTGGACTTGTCCTCGATCTCCAATCCGGTAGCGGGGATCGTGTTGATGTTCGTCGCGGCTTTCGCGCCCTATATGGCCTACAAGTTCATCTCCTTCGTCGGCTTCGATTTGCACCACGCCATGTCGGCCGAGAGCGAGGCCAAGGGGGCGATGAACCGGCCCATCCCGGTTCCTGTCCTGCCGGGACTGTCCAACGCGCGCAAGGTGTTGGGTGGCGGCTCCAACGACAGTGGCGGCAGCGGCAGCGGCAGCGGTGGCGGTGGCGGTGGCGGTAGCGGGTCGCCCCCACCTGGCGGTGGCAGTCCGGTCGGTGGCGGCAGTGGTGATGCCGCGGCTGGTGGTGCATCCGAGGCCGGCGCGGGTGAAGCAGCCGGTGCTGCCGGCGGCCCGGTCGGGTTGGCCGCAGTCGCAGGAGCGCAGGCCGTCACTGCGGCGGCGAAAGCCGGACCGGAGACCGGCCGCGCGGTGGGGCGGGCCGCCGAGGAGCACGCCGACGCGGGCCAGGCTGCGGCCGGCCAATCAGCTTCCGGCGACGGGCCGAGCGGGTCGAGCCGGTCGGGGTCGATCCCGGTACCACCTGCCCCGGCGACCCCTGCGTCCGCAGGATCGACACCCACACCGACCAGTAGTCCGTCGAGCCAGTCCGGCCAGCCAGCGCCAGCCGCGCCGACCGGCGGCACGGCCCCGCCGCCGGTCCCGGCGCCGTCCGGCCCGGACGCGACGAGTCCGCGCGAGCAGCGGCCGTCTCCGCCGCCGGCAGCGCCACCGCGCCCAGGGCCGTCCCCGTCCGAGGGTGACCTGTGATGGCTGGCGAGCAGAACCCCGACCGTGGGTTGGCGCCGGTCAAGTTCTCCCGACTGACCCGCCGTGGGCTGTTGCTGGGCCTGTCGCTGCCGCAGGTGATCGTGCTCGGCCTCGGCGCTGCCGCGCTGATCGGCGCGCTCTACACGGCTGGCGGCCAAGGGCTGCTGCTGGCCGGGCCGGTGTGCGGGCTGTGCGCGCTGCTGGTCTGGGTGCCGATCAGCGGTCGCAAGGCGATCGAGTGGATATCGCTGGCCGGCCACTGGGCGCTGCGCGTGGTCCTCGGGCAGACCGTGTATCGGTGGCGGGTCACCAAGCCGCGCCCGGCTGGAACCCTCGCGCTGCCCGGTGACGCGGCGGCGCTGCGTCAGTACCTCGACCCAGACACCGGGGCGGTCATGGTCCACGACCCCCACCGCGCGACGTTGACGGCGCTGGTGGAGGTGACGCATCCGAGTTTTATTCTGCTCGACCCGGATGAGCAGCAACGCCGGGTCACCGCCTGGGGACGGGTGTTGGCCACTGTCTGCCGGTCCGGGCGCATCGCCCGCCTACAAGTGCTGGAACGCACGGTGCCCGACTCCGGGACAGGGCTGGAGCAATGGTGGGCTGCCCACGGCACCGACGATGGCTCGTGGGTCGCCCGCACCTACGCCGAGTTGATCGAGCGGGCCGGGCCGACCGCCGAGCGCCATGTCACCACGCTGTCGCTGTCGTTGGATATGAAGGCGGCGGCGCGGGCGATCCGCTCGGCCGGGCATGGGATGCGCGGTGCTGCCGCTGTGCTGCGCGCGGAAATGCGCACCCTCACGACGGCACTGCGGGCGGCCGACCTCACGCCGAGCGCGTGGTACGCGCCCGGCCAGCTCGCTGTGCTATTGCGCTCGGCCTATGACCCGGCGGTGGCGGCAACGCTGGAGCGCAGCGCGCTCGGCCGGGACCTGGCCACCGCGGGGCCGGTGGCGGTTGAGGAGACCTGGGACCGGCTGCGCTCGGACTCCGCGTACCACGTCGTGTTGTGGGTCAGCGAGTGGCCCCGCTCGCAGGTCTATCCCGGCTTCCTGGCCCCGATCCTGCTGTCGTCAGGGGTGCGGCGGGCGTTCACGTTGCTTTACGACCCCGTGCGCGCCGATCAAGCGGCGCGAGACATCCGCAAGAAGAAGACCGGCTACCTCTCCGACGCCGCCCAACGCGCGAAGGCCGGGCAGATCGAAGACGCCGAACAGAACGCGGAATACCGCGACGTCCTCCAGCAAGAAGCCGACCTTATCGCGGGGCACGGCGTGCTGCGCGACATCGGTCTCATCGCCGTGAGCGCTCCGACCGTGGACGAGCTGGACGCCGCGGTCGCCGCGCTCGAACAGGCCGCTGTCCAAGCCTCTTGCGAAACCCGCCGCCTGGTCGGCCAACAAGCCCAAGCCTTCACCGCCGCCGCCCTCCCACTCGGCCGCGGGCTCTAGCCACACCGGCCGAGGACGACTGGAGAGGGTCGCGCACCTGAACGGCAGACCACCGATCTGTCGTTGAAAGGCGCCGGCCGCTGATGAATCCCCGCACTGACAAGAAGCTGTACTCAACCGTCCTGGTCGGCCGGGCAGGCCAACACCGCCGCGACAGGCGCGCGGCGCGCCGGGCCGCCGCCCACGCCTACGCCGCCGACGCGGCCGAACGCAAAGCAGCCGCCAAAGCCGACGCGGACGCCGAGCGTGCCGAGCGGGCGGCCATCACCTACCTGCCGCGCAGCGGCGACCCCGGCCCGGCCGCGCTGCGGGCATGGCGGCGATTCAAACTGCCGTCCCACCAAGACACCAGCGCCACCCTGGCCGGGGCATACCCCTTCCTGGCCGAGGGCGGCCTGGGTGGCGAGGGCGTGTTCGTCGGCCAGGACCTCTACTCCGGCGGCAGCTTCGTCTACGACCCCTGGGTCCTCTACCAACACGGGCTCATCACTGCCCCCAATGTCGTGCTGGCCGGGATCGTCGGCGCCGGCAAGTCCGCGCTCGCCAAAGCGCTCTACACCCGCTCCATCGGCTTCGGGAGAAGGGTGTATGTGCCTGGCGACCCGAAAGGCGAGCACACCCCAGTTGCCCGCGCGGTCGGCGGTCAAGCAATCGTGCTCGGCCACGGCCTACCCAACAGGCTGAACCCCCTCGATGCCGGACGACGCCCCTCGGGCATCTCGGACATCGAGTGGGACGCGATGGTCAGCGCCCGCCGCCGCGACCTGATCGGCGCGCTCACCGAGACCGTCCTTGGGCGGGCGTTGACGCCCGTGGAGCACACCGCCGTCGACATCGCCCTCAACGCCGCCGTCGCAGGATCGCAGACACCGATCCTGCCGATGGTCGTCGACCACATCCTCAACCCCGACGCCGGAAACGACGCGCGGCTGGCAGAGGACGGCCGCAACGTCGGTCATGCCCTGCGCCGGCTGGTTGCCGGAGACCTGGCCGGCATCTTCGACGGACCCTCGACCGTCGCGTTCGACCCCGACCTGCCGATGGTCAGCCTGGACCTGTCGCGGGTCGCGGAGAACAACGCGCTGATCTCCGTGCTGATGACCTGCTCGTCGGCGTGGATGGAGTCGGCGCTGCTCGACCCGAATGGCGGGCAGCGCTGGGTGGTCTATGACGAAGCCTGGCAGCTCATGCAACACCCCGCCCTGCTGCGGCGTATGGATGCCCACTGGCGGCTCGCTCGCCACTACGGGATCGCGAACATGCTGATCTTCCACAAGTTGAGCGACTTGGACAACGTGGGCGACCAGGGCACCGCCGCGCACGCGCTGGCTACGTCGCTGCTGGCTAACGCCGAGACCCGGATCATCTACCGCCAAGAGTCCGACCAGCTCGGCACCACGGCCACGACGTTGAACCTGACCGGCACCGAGCAGAAGATGCTGCCCCAGCTCGGCACTGGGCAAGGGCTGTGGCGGATCAAGGACCGCTCCTTCATCGTGCAACACCAGCTCCACCCGGACGAGTTGGCCGTCTTCGACACCACGGCCCGGATGCGGGCCGATTCCCGCAACCTCACGGCGCCTGAAGGTGAAGTCGCGTGACTATATGGATTCAGAGCCTGACTGCACGGTGACGGGGACTCGTCGAGCGCACAAACATGCGCCCTCTACAGCCTCGTAAAGATCATTCCCGTACTTGTACTCGTACGGCCTGAGCGGCAGTGAGGCTCATGTCGAAGCTGGCGTCGCCCACAGCGACGCCGATCGCAGCCGCAGCTTTAGACACTCGATTCACGCGGATGTGCGCGCCGACGACGATTCCCCGCTCTTCGAGGTAGCGCAAGATATCCGGTGATCGGTCAGAGACGCGGGCAACCGTAGCCTCCGACCCGGGCAGCGCGTCGCTCAAGATAGTTGTGTCATCGACCAACACGCGGCCGTCCGCAGTAGGGATCGGGTCGCCATGCGGGTCCGTCGAGGGATGGCCAAGGGCGGCGTCCATTCGTTCGAGGACGAGGTCGGAGACGGCGTGTTCGAGCCGATCAGCCTCGTCATGTACTTGATCCCAGCCGAGTCCGAGCTGCCGCATGAGGTAGGTCTCGATGATCCGATGCCTACGCACGATCTCAACAGCTACCTGACCCCCTACGCCGGTGAGCTCAACCACGCCGTACGGCTCGTAGTGAACGAAGCCGTCACGGGCGAGCTTCTTGAGGTTCGCGGACACCGTAGACGGTGTTACGCCCAGCCGGGCGGCCATGTCGGTGGTCGAGGGCTGACCGCCGGGCCACTCGTACGCCTTCCAGATCAGCGTGAGGTAGTCCTCGACCATTCGGGTGACTGCGGGACGCGCCATTCGCCTCATCCTACGAAGCCACCCCTGCCGACGTCCGAGCCGGTGCGGTCTGAGCGCGGCGGAATGGCGCGGCCAGGGTAGGCAGAACCTCGCGGCGGTGCGCGATCAGGAATCCGATTGCGAGGAGCGCCTGGGTGGCGCTGAGCACGTACCGCCCGGTGGTGTCCGTGATGGCGAACTGCACTGCGAACAGGACCGCGAGGCCGATGGCAACCTGCCAGCGGAACCGGAGCGCGAGGATGATCGCGACACCCAGCAGCGTCTGCGTGGCAGTGAGGGTGAACTCCTCTATCTGACGAGCGTCCAACGGCAGCGCCGTGGACCCGCCGCCGGCGAAGTGCGCGATCGGTAGGGAGCCGACGAGCAGGCTCCATTGGTTCACCTTCGACGCGATCAGGGTGCCAATGGCGGCGGAGCCCATGCCGCGGGCGGCGAACATGACGGCGATGATGAACTCGGGCGCTTCCGAGGCGACCGGGGCGAGCCATTGCACGAGGAAATAGCTGTCGATGCCCAGTGCAGAGCCCGACGCGACCAGGGCCTCCGCGAACGGTTCCGCCGACAGCAGGATGATCGCCGCCGAGACGACGAATAGGGAGATCACCGTGGCGCGGCGAGGCCGGGTGCTCATGTTCGCGATCAGCGCGGCGGCGCCGACGAACTCGTCTTCGTCGTCCTCGTCCTGGGTTTGACCGGCACGCCACAGGTAGAGGCCGAACACCATCACGAGAACGATGCCAAACCACATCGGGATCGTGCCCAGCAGCGGAATCGCGAACGCGACCACGGCAAGCAGGGCAAGAAATCCGATGTCGAGACGGCTCTCCTTCGGGAGGACAAGGAACCGGGGCGCGCGGGTACCGGCGCGAGCTGCGGCCCTGCGGGCGACAAACAGCGCCACGAGTACGACGAGCGGCCAGCCGAAACCGAGCAGGAGTCGATTCGAGCCGGTCATGTTCGCCGCCGCATAGTGCAGGTAGGTCGGGTCAGAACCGGACCGGAACGCGTAGTACAGGTCGACGGCGTACTCGGGGAGCACGGCGATCAGCGCGAGCAGTGCGATCGCCAGTGCACCCGAGATGTCCTTCTGCGCAGCCTCGGCCGCCCAGGCGAGGAGAAACGCGGCAGCGACGACGGCCGCGCCGAATACCACCATCTCGATGACCGGCGCGAAGGATAGGCCGGTGAATCGCAGCACGAGGGCGGGGGCTGCGATGAGGACGCACAGGACGACCCGGCGGATCAGTGCAGCGGGCATGAGGAAGGCTCCTGGAAACGCGCCGCACCCGGAGACTCCGGCCACGACGAAATGGCCGAAGGTCTCGTTCGCCCAAACGATGCGGGGTGATGCGCCGGGCTCGTCCCTTATGACGGCCAGCATGTCGACACATCGCTGGCAGCCGGGTGGCTGCCAGGAACTACTCCCCTTCGAAAGACAACCCTGACCCAACCGGGCTGGGTGTGTCTACGCACACCTGAATGTTTGGTTTCTCAAACATCCTTGGGAGTTCCGAGAGCCGACTGCGCCTAAGGTCTACGGCCGGGGACGCGCACCTCATGGGTATGAGTCGCGCGCAAACAGACGCGGGTCTTGAGGCCGCGTGATGTCGCGCCACAGCGGACCCGATACCCACCTAGACCCCCCGTCGGCGGTACCCGCAGTGCTACCCGAGGTGGTCGTCACGATCGACGATGCCGGCCAGGCGCGGATCGTCATTGACAGCGGCGAGCGCAGCGACCTCGGGAACAGCGGCGGGCCGGTCGACCGGCGCGGGCTCGGCGCCGCGCTCACCGCAATCGCCGAACAAGCCGGCGGCCCCATCCGTGTCGAGGTGCGCGAGCACGACGGGTCCCGCTACGCCGACATCCTCCAACCCCGTACACCTGAGCCCCGGGAGGACGACGAACCGGCGCCCGCCCCGACGGGAGACGGGCCGGTGCTGCGGGGCGAGGGGTTCCTGCCGGGTGAACCGGTTCTGGTGGCGGTTGTCGCCACGAGCATTCCCGCCGACGCCGACGGCGCCGTACGGCTGCCGGTTTCCCCGAGGGTGCCTCGTCGGGTCGATGAGTTGATCCTGTTCGGCACCGGCTCGGGCACGATCGTCCGCGGAACGGCCCCGGCACGCTCGGCCCGGTCGAGCCGCCGGTGGCCCCGGCGACAGCGGTGACTGGCCCGGCCCGGCCGGGCAACGACACTGCGATCAACCTCGGTTTGGGCGGCATCGCCGCTGTCGCCGTGTTGGCCGGACTCCTGCGCGCCTCGGGCAGCATCGCCGCCTGGCTCACCGGCATCCCGCAGCCCACCGCAAACCTGGGGTCGGGGCTGGCCGTACTCGCCCACCCAGTCCACCCCGCGGCGGCGTTGCACGCACCGGGTCTGAACCCGATCGCTTACTGGGCTGTCGTCGCGGTCCTGCTGCTCGCCGCCAGCCTTGTCGGTTGGCTGGCCGTGCGCCTGGTCCGCGGCAACCATCCAGGCAACGACCCTCGCCGGCGAGCCGGCCTGGCCACCGGCATCGAGATCGAACGCGTTGCCTCCGGACGAGCGTTGCGTCGCCGCGCCGCCACCCTGCGCCCTTCGCTGCACCACCCAGCTCCGGCCGAGGTGGGGTATCTGCTGGGGCGGGCGAAGGGCCGGCAGGTCTGGGCGTCAGTCGAAGACTCGATGCTGTTGATCGGCCCGCCGCGCTCCGGTAAGGGCCTGCACATCGTGATTAATGCGATCCTCGACGCGCCCGGCCCGGTCGTGACCACGTCGACTCGCCCGGACAACCTCACCGTCACCCTCACCGCCCGTCAACGCATCGGGCCGGTAGCGGTGTTCGACCCGCAACGTCTCGCGGCCGGATTGCCGGCCGGGCTGCGATGGTCGCCGGTCCGCGGCTGCGACGACCCGCTGACCGCGATGATCCGTGCCGCCGGCCTCGCGGCGGGTACCGGACTCGGCGGTGGCGGCGTCGAGGGCGGCGGATTTTGGGAAGGGAAGACTGCCGGGGCGATACAGACGTTGTTGCACGCCGCCGCCCTCGACGGACGGGATGCCCGCACGTTGTATCAGTGGGCGCTGAACCCGACGGCGGCCGCCGATGCCGTGCACATCCTCCAGACCGACACACGCGCGGCGGAGGGGTGGGCGGACTCGCTGGAATCCATGATCGACTCCGACCCCCGCACTCGCGACTCGATCTGGCAAGGCGTGGGCCTCGCCTTCGGTGCGCTCGCCGATCCCCGCGTCCTGGATGCGGTGACCCCGAGAGAGGGCGAGGACTTCGACCCTGACGCCTTCCTCGGCGAGCACGGCACTCTCTACCTGCTGGCGACCGGTGCCGGAGCCGGCGCGAGCGCCGCGTTGGTGGCCGCCTTCATCGAAGACCTGACCGAGACCGCCCGCCGTCACGCCGCCCGCTCACCCGGCGCACGTCTCGACCCACCGCTACTGCTGGCCCTGGATGAGATCGGCAACCTCGCGCCCCTGCCCTCCCTGCCAGTCCTGATGGCCGACGGCGGCGGCACCGGCATCACCACCGTGACCGTGCTTCAGTCAATGGCGCAGGCACGACAGAAGTGGGGCGAGAACCAGGCCGCCGCGATCTGGGACGCGGCGATCAGCAAGATCATCCTCGGCGGCGCCTCGCACAGCCGCGACCTGCAAGACCTCTCCACCCTCATCGGAGAGCGGGACGAGACCACCGACTCCACCACCACCGACGCCACCGGCGCGCGGTCGCATCAACGTTCGATCCGCCGGGTGCCGATCCTGCCCCCGGACGCGCTGCGCACGATGCCGTTCGGTACCGGCACCATCCTGCTGCGCGCGGCCCCACCGATCATCTCCGACCTACGCCCGTGGACCGGACGACCCGACGCCGGCCAGCTGACCGCGGAGCGTCGCGAGATTGAGCACGCCCTCCGCCGCGCCGCGGTGTAACTCCACCGCGTAACTCCACCGCCACGACCCACCCACCTCCCGGCTGGGACCCGTCACGTACCTGCCCGGTAGAGCGCCGATCCACCGACGCGACACCACAGGAAGCGACGGAGGCAACCGTGGACATCAAGACCTCACAGTCCATCAACGGGTTCATCGCCACCGACCCCAAGCTCACCTTCAGCGAGCAGGGACAGGCCCGCTTCTACGCCCGGGTCGGGATCAACCACTACCAGCGTGAGGACGACGGCAGCTTCACGAAGCTGGACCCCAGCTACCACGACCTGATCCAGTTCGGGAAAGGCGCGGAGCTATCCGCCGAGCGGTTCCGCAAGGGCGATGACTTCCTCGCCCAGGGCTACGTGCGCGACTACACCCACACGGTCAACAGCGAACAGGTCACCGACCAGCAGTTCGTGACCAGCCGGATGAGTCACGACCCGAACACCACCACCTACCAAGTGCAGCGCCGGACCGGCAGCAGCCGGGACACACCCGCCGCCGACCGCGACCCAGTCGCCCGGGACGGGCGCACCGTCGCAGACCGGCCGACCGTTGGCGCTTCCCGACGCGACCAGCTCCCGCCGCCAGCCCCAGCCCACCCCGCTCCGGCGCCCGCCGGGCAGGACGGCCTCAGCCGCTGACCTTCCTGCACTCCGCTATCGGCCTCCGAGCGACGTCGACTCCCGAGAAGGACCCACCGACCATGACGACACCACCTTCCGACCAGCCCACCGAAAGCGGCGCTGACGAGGAGTTCCAGCCCGTACGCGACGAACCCGACGAGGTCACCGCGCAGGCACCGAACGACGACACCGGCCGTGACGACGACCTCGATGACGGCGAAGACACCGCTGAAACGGCTGTGCCGCACCCGGTCAACTGGCGTTCGCTGACTGCCGAGGACGCCGAGTACGAATGGCTGGCCCTCAACGAGTGGGTCGACTGGCTGCGACACACCTTCGGGCTGCCCACCTCGGTCATCCCGCCGTACTGGCACCACCACCCCGAGCTGGTGTGGGAGCTGTCCGCGCTGCACCTGCACTGGCTCGGCGCCTACGACCCCGCCCAGCACGCCTCAGCCCCGATCGGCTGGTTGGCCGACTTCCACGCCGCCCAGCAGCGGCTACGCGAATGGGTCGCGCTGTCCGGCACCCGCCTGGACCGCGACCGACCCACCCGCCAGACCACCTGGCCCGGCGAGGACGCCGAACCGGCCGGCGCCGAAACGCCGATCACCCATCGCGATGAGGACTTCGTGACCTTCGTCATCGCCGACGTCAACCGCCGCGCCGAGGCCGAAGCGGAGTTCCTGCGCGCCGGACAGGACGAGTAGCGCGGGGACGGCCGTACCAGCGCAAGACCGACTACCGCCCCTACCACGAGCGGCAGTTCAGCATCCGCGCCGTGCACAGGGACCCGCCCGACCTGCACAAGCTGGCCGCGGCCTACTTGCGCTACGCCCTGGTCCGCTACGAGCGGGCACGGGCCGAACGCGAGCAGCGCGAACCGCAGCGCGTCTCGCTCCCGCAGGTCGAAGGACCGGTAGACTAGACGTAACGCCTTCGCACCCAGCGTGTGAGGTGGACAGGCAATATCAAGACCCCGGCGCTACGGCGCCGGAACGTCGGAACCCAAGCTGGCCTTGGGTGCTTTCTCTCTAGGACTGTTTCACCGCCGCACACGGCGAGGGCGCGCCACCGCAGTCCAGAGAAAGAGCGCCAGCATGTGCCGCACCGATCAGTCCCCCTCATCCGAAGGCGACGACCTGACCGCCGTCGCCTACCTCCGGGTCGCCTCACCCTTCCCTGCCGACCAGAGCGCTGCCGTCGACCGGCAACGCGCCGCGATCACCCGTGCGGCCGACCGGCTCGGCCTGACCGTGACCGAGGAGTTCATCGACCTCGGCTACTCCGGCATGAGCCGCGACCGGCCCGGCCTACTCCGGCTGCTCGACCGGGCGGCGACCGGCCGCGTCGGCTACTGCATCGTCGCCCAGGCCGACCGGTTCTCCCGCGACGCGGAGCACTACGCCGACATTGACCAGGCACTGTCCGACGCCGGGGTGGCGATCGTGGACGCCTCCCGCCGGCCGGGGGAGACGATCCGATGAGCCGCCCCAGCCTCACAGAAGTCCGAGCCATCGGTTCAACGTTCGCCGAGCAGGCTCCGGCCGCCCTGACCCCCGAGACTGTCCGCGAGCTGGCGGTGGCCGTGTCCTATCTGCGGGTCTCGACCAAGGAACAGGCCGAGAAGGGCGGCCAGGACGAGGGATTCTCCATCCCGGCGCAGCGGCAGGCCAACGCGCACAAGGCGGAGGCGATCGGGGCGCGGATCGTCGCTGAGTTCGTTGACGCCGGGGAGTCGGCCAAGAGCGCGGACCGGCCCGATCTGCAACGCATGATCGCCTACGTCAAAGCTCACCGGGTCGCCTACTGCATTGTGCACAAGGTGGACCGGCTGGCCCGCAACCGAGCCGACGACGTGGCGATCCACCTCGCCCTCCAAGCGGCCGGGGTCACGCTCGTCTCGGCCACGGAGAACATCGACGAGACCCCCTCGGGGATGCTGCTGCACGGGATCATGTCCACGATCGCGGAGTTCTACTCCCGCAACCTGGCCACCGAGGTCGTCAAAGGTATGACGCAGAAGGCGGCCACCGGCGGGACCCCCTCGAAAGCGCCGGTCGGCTACCTCAACGTCCACGTCCGCAACGAGATGGGCCGCGTCGTGCGCACCGTGCAGGTCGATCCCGACCGCGCCGAGCTGGTCCGCTGGGCCTTCCAGGCATACGCGACCGGCAACTGGACACTCTCCCAACTGCACGACGACCTGGTCGCCCGCGGGTTGACGATCCCGGCCACCCCGAAGCGGCCGGCCAAGCCGATCTCGCTGTCCTCGCTGCACCGGCTGCTGGCCAACCCCTACTACAAGGGCGACGTCATCTACCGCGGCGTCAAGTACGCCGGCAGCCACGAGCCGCTGATCGCGCCCGAGGTGTGGTATCAGGTCCAGAACGTGCTCATGGCTCATAACAGCGCCGGGGATCGCACTCAGCGTCACGACCACTACCTCAAGGGCAGCCTGTACTGCGGCTCATGCGGGTCGCGGCTGATGGTCTCCAACGCCAAGAGCCGGTCCGGGGACATCTACCCGTACTTCGTGTGCGCCGGTCGGCACCGCAAGGTCACTCCCTGCACCCGCGGGGCGATCCTGCTCGATGACGCCGAGCGGCTGGTCATCGACTACTACCAGCACAACATCGAAGTCCCAGCGCACGTCCGCGAACAGCTACGCGGGATGCTCGCCGCGGAGTTCGACCACCTGCTCGCCACCAGTGAGACCGAACTGGCCGAGCTGACCAGCCGGCGGGATCAGCTCGAAGCCGAGCAGACCAAGCTCATCCACGCCTACTACGCCGACGCCATCGCGCTGCCCGCCCTCAAACGCGAGCAGGACCGCATCAACGCCGACCTGGAGTACATCAACTCCCGGATTCAGGTCTTCTACGGCGACTACACGGAGGCTCGCACCGAGCTGGAAGACAGCCTCAACCTGCTCGGCGACGCCGCCGCCATCTACGAACGCGGCGACGACGAGACCCGCCGACTGTGCAACCAAGCCTTCTTCACCAAGCTCTACCTCGACGAGGACAACACGGTCCGCGCCGAACTGGCCCGCCCGTTCGCGATCCTGCTCGACACCGGCACCCACCAGCGCGCCCAAACCTGGGCCGACGACCCCGCCGCCTACGCGGGCAGCCTGGACACCCGCGAACCCATTTCGCTGGTACCAGGTTTGAACGTCGACGATCAGGTGCCCCCTGCAGGATTCGAACCTGCGACCTAGGGATTAGAAGGCCCTTGCTCTATCCAGCTGAGCTAAGGGGGCATGGCGGCCACGAGTCTAGGCGGAGGGTCGCCGGGAGCCCACGGCGTGACCACTGGCCGCCTACACTGACGCCCGTGACTCCGGCCGACGACCCCACCACCCTGCCGGCCGCGTTGCACCAGTTGCGAGCGGCGGTCGAGGCGACCCGACTGCCCCTGGACACCCCCGACGCACCGACGGCCCGCTCGGCGCGCACCGAGTTGTTGAACCAGCTCGACGACTACATCATCCCGCGCGCCTCTTCGCTCGACGCTCCGTTGCTCGCCGTGGTCGGCGGATCCACCGGCGCCGGCAAGTCGACCCTGGTCAACTCGGTGGTCGGCGAGATCGTCACCAAGCCGGGCGTGCTGCGGCCCACGACCCGCGCGTCGACGCTGATCCACAACCCGCGCGACGAGCGCTGGTTCACCGGGGACCGGGTGCTGCCAGGGCTCGCCCGGTTGAGCGGCGCTGACCAGGGCGAACAGGACCCGGCGACCTTGCGCCTCGTCTCCTCCGACAACCTGCCGCTCGGCCTCGCGCTGCTCGACGCACCGGACATCGACTCGGTCGTGTCGGCCAACCGCGACCTCGCGCGCCAGCTGCTGTCGGCGGCGGACCTGTGGATCTTCGTCACCACCGCGACCCGGTATGCCGATGCCGTCCCCTGGGATCTGCTGCACCAGGCGGCCCAGCGGGGCACGTCCCTGGCGATCGTGCTGGACCGCGTGCCGCTGGACGCCATGGAGGAAGTGCGCTCCGACCTCGCCGGCATGCTCGCCGACCAGGGTCTAGGCCAAAGCCCGGTCTTCGCCGTCGCCGAGTCCAAACTGTCCGCCGACGGCATGCTCCCGCTGTCGGAGGTGGTGCGCATCCGCGGCTGGCTGGGCTCGCTCGCCTCCGACGCGCATGCTCGCCAGATCGTCATCCGGCGCACGCTCGATGGCGCGCTCGCCTCGCTCGACCAGCGCGCGAACGCTCTGCGCAACGCCTCCAGCGACCAGGTCGCCGCGGTGCGGGCGCTGCGGCAGGCGCCCGAGACGGCATACGCGGGGGCGATCGAGGGTGTGAAGGAAGGCATGCGCGACGGCACTCTGCTGCGCGGCGAGGTGCTCGCCCGCTGGCAGGAGTTCGTCGGCACCGGTGAACTCCTGCGCCAGCTCGAAGCCGGCGTGGGCAAGCTGCGCGACAGGGTGGTCGCGTTCGCCCGCGGGCGGGGCAAGCAGGAGCCGGCCGAAAACCTCGGCGAGGCGCTGCACGAGGGTGTGGCAGCGCTGCTGCTCGCGCACGCCGAGACCGCCGCGATCACCACGGTGCGGCAGTGGCGGGCACTGCCCGGTGGTGCGCCGCTAGCCGACGGGCACAAGGAGCTGGCCGCGGTGTCCCCGGCCTTCCACGAGCGCGTCGAACGCCTGGTGCGCGACTGGCAGGGCGACGTGCTGCAGATGGTCCGCGACGAGGCGGGGGAGAAGCGCTCCACCGCTCGCTTCCTCGCCTTTGGGGTCAACGGCATCGCGGTGATGCTGATGATCATCACCTTCTCCGCCACCGCGGGCCTGTCCGGCGCCGAGATCGGCATTGCCGGTGGCTCGGCCGTGCTGGCCCAGCGGCTGCTCGAAGCGGTCTTCGGCGACCAGGCGGTCCGCACTCTGTCGATGCGGGCGCGCGCCCGTCTGCTCGAACGCACCAAGGAGCTGTATGACGCCGAGTCCGGCCGGTTCGGGACAGTGCTCGACACGGTGACCGAGGGTGCGACTGATCGCGACCTGCTCGGCCCCGCACTGCAGGGGGTGAACGCGGCCCGATGAGGTTGTGGACCAAGGACGCCAATGCGCCGGTCTCCCGCGAGGAGCTCACCCGGCGGGTCGACGCGATCGACGAAGCCCTGCGCGCCGGTGGCGACCGGCTGCCCGCCGACCAGGTCGAGCGGTTGCGCGCCATCCGGCAACGGCTGGGGGAGCGCACCGGCATCGCCGGCTCGCGCACCGTCGTCGCGCTCGCCGGAGCGACCGGCAGCGGCAAGTCGAGTTTGTTCAATGCCCTTGCGGGAGAACCGGTTTCGCGGATCGGAGCACGCCGCCCCACCACCTCGGTGACCGCTGCGGCGCTCTGGGGTGACGAGCCGTCCGCCGAACTCATGGACTGGCTCGGTGTCGGCGCACGTCACCAGGTGCCCCCCACTGCGCCGTATGCCGACCGCCTCGCCGGCCTTGTCCTGCTCGACCTGCCGGACTTCGACTCCAGGGTGGCGGCCCACCGTGCCGAGGCCGACCGCATCCTCGAACTCGCTGACGTCTTCATCTGGGTCACCGACCCGCAGAAATATGCCGACGCCGTGCTGCACGACGAATACATCAAGCGCATGGCGGGGCACGACGCGGTGACGCTGGTCGTGCTCAACCAGATCGACCGGCTGTCCCGCGAGGCCGTGCGCGCGTGTGTCGAGGACCTCGAACGGCTGCTCGCCCGGGACGGCCTGGGCAAGGCCAAGGTCGTCACCACCTCCGCGGTGCAGGGCACCGGGCTCGATGCGCTGGTGCGCGAGATCTCCTCGGTCGTCGAGCGGCGCAACGCCGCCGAGCAGCGGCTGCTCGCCGACCTGCGGCAGCAGGCCGGTGCGCTGCGCCAGCACGTGGGCGACAACGAGGCTGGCTTCGGCAAGGGCGCGACGAACGAACTCAACGACGCCCTCTGCCGCGCGGCGGCCGTGCCGCTGGTGGTCGATGCGGTCAAGCGCGACTACCGGATGGCGGCCGCCGGCAAGGGTGGCTGGCCGTTCACCCGCTGGGTCGGCCGGCTGCGGCCACGCCCGCTGAACCGGCTCGGGCTGGATCGCGTGGCCGGCTCGATGAGCCGCAGCGACCTGAAGATGGCGCTCGGCCGCTCATCCCTGCCGCCGGCGAGCCCGGCCGCGAAGGCCTCGGTCGACCTGGCCACCCACCGGCTCGGCGAGCGGGTCTCGGACGGCTTGCCCGGGCCGTGGGCGGAAGCGGTGCAGGATGCCGCGACGCCCGGGGACGAAAACCTGCGGGACGCGCTCGACAAGGCCGTCCTCGGCACCGAGTTGCGCGACAAGACCCCGGCCTGGTGGAGCGTCGTCGGTGCCCTGCAGTGGCTCTTCGCGATCGTGGCCATCGCCGGCCTGGTGTGGCTGCTCGTGCTCGTCGGCTTCAACATGGCCCAGATCCACGTCGGCGTGCCCAACCTGTGGGGCTGGGCGCCGGTGCCGGTGGTCATGCTCGTCGCCGGCGTGCTGCTCGGGCTGTTGCTTGCGCTCGTATCGCGCTGGCTGGCAGCCCGCGGCGCCGACCGTCGTGGCCGCAAGGTCGAGCGCCGGTTGCGCGAGGCGGTGGCCGAGGTCGCCCAGGCCCAAGTGGTCGAGCCGGTGCAGCAGGTGCTCGACGACCACCGCGTGGCGCGCGAACGCCTCGACGAAGCCACCCGCTGACCCTCCTACACCCGTAGTAGAGGAATCTGGCGGCTATAGCGACCACCGCTCGCTGACCCCTCCTGCACCCGTAGTAGAGGATTTCGGTTGCTATAGGACTGCCTCCGCGGTGCCTCGGCCGGCCGGCGAGCTTGTCCACAGGCGGTCCGATCGGCTAACTCGGGTTGTCCACATCCAGCCCCGGTCCCTCTGTCCTGCCGTGTGCCGAGCGGCGCACGCTGGCAGCCCAGCCGCGAGTGCCGCGGCCCGGAGCACAAGGAGAAGGACAGATGAAGCACGAGGCGACCATCACCATCGTCGGCAATGTCGTTGCCGAACCGGAGAGCCGCACGACCCGCAACGGCGACCCGCTGGTCAACTTCCGCGTGGCCGTCAACCCGCGCTATAAGGACAATCGCACCGGGGAGTGGAAGGACGGCACGACCGAGTACTACCGCGTCACCGCCTTCCGGCGGCTCGCCACCAATATCGACCGCAGCGTGCGCAAGGGCGAGCAGGTCATGGTGGTCGGCAGGGTCGAGACCAACACCTGGACCGGCAACGACGGTGGTCAGCACTCCAGCATGCAGATTGTGGCGTCCTATGTCGGCCACGACCTGATGATGGGCACCAGCAAGTTCACCAAGGAGAAGGCGCAGCAGGCCTCCGGTCCGATGCTGGAGACGGTGCCGGCTGGGTCGCAATCCGGTTCGGACGACGATCGTGACGCGCCCCGGGACGACCGCTTCGACGGTGTCGACACCCCGCCCAACCATGACCCCTGGGCGCGGCCCGCCGGTGCGGGTGACAGCGGGGAGCTCGAGCAGCGCGCCGGCTGAGGTGAGCGGGCCGGCATACGGTCCCTCGATGCGGTCCCTCGATTCGGAGGGGGAGGCCTGCCCCAGATAGCCTGCACGCCATGGCTGAGTTCATCTACACCATGACCAAGGCGCGCAAGGCGGTCGGCGACAAGCTGATCCTGGACGACGTCAGCATGTCGTTCTACCCCGGCGCCAAGATCGGCGTGGTGGGTCCGAATGGCGCCGGCAAGTCGACGATCCTGAAGATCATGGCCGGCCTGGACCAGCCGTCCAACGGTGAGGCACGGCTGTCACCGGGGTATTCGGTCGGCATCCTGCAGCAGGAGCCGCCGCTGAACGAGGACAAGGACGTTCGCGGCAATGTCGAGGAGGGCCTCGGCCAGATCAAGGCCGATCTCGACCGCTACAACGAGATCTCCGAGCAGATGGCCGACCCGGACGCGGACTTCGATGCGTTGATGGCCGAGATGGGCAAGCTGCAGGAGAAGATCGACGCCGCGGATGCGTGGGACCTCGACTCCCAGCTGGAGCAGGCGATGGACGCGCTGCGCTGCCCGCCGGGCGACGCCGACGTGAAGGTCCTATCCGGTGGTGAGCGGCGCCGCGTCGCGCTCTGCAAGCTGCTGCTGTCCAAGCCGGACCTGTTGCTGCTCGACGAGCCGACCAACCACCTCGATGCCGAGTCGGTGACCTGGCTGGAGCAGCATCTCGCGGCCTACCCGGGCACCGTGCTCGCGATCACCCACGACCGGTACTTCCTGGACAATGTCGCTCAGTGGATCGCCGAGGTCGACCGCGGCCGCCTCTACCCCTACGAGGGCAACTACTCGACCTACCTGGCCAAGAAGCAGGAGCGCCTGCAGGTCCAGGGCAAGAAGGACGCCAAGCTCGCCAAGCGGCTGAAGTCGGAGCTGGAGTGGGTGCGCTCCAACGCCAAGGCCCGCCAGACCAAGTCCAAGGCCCGCCTCGCGCGGTACGAGGAGATGGCGGCCGAGGCCGAGCGCACCAAGAAGCTCGACTTCGAGGAGATCCAGATCCCGCCGGGCCCGCGCCTCGGCGCACAAGTCATCGAGGTCAAGGACCTGAAGAAGGGCTTCGGCGACCGGGTGCTCATCGACGGGCTGTCGTTCACCTTGCCTCGCAACGGCATCGTCGGCGTCATCGGCCCGAACGGCGTCGGCAAGACCACGCTGTTCAAGACGATCGTCGGCCTGGAGGAGCCGGACGGCGGCGAGGTCAAGATCGGTGACACCGTGAAGATCTCGTATGTCGACCAGAGCCGTGGCGGCATCGACTCGAGCAAGACGCTGTGGGAGGTCGTCTCCGACGGACTGGACCACATCCAGGTCGGCAGCGTCGAGATCCCGTCGCGGGCCTATGTCTCGCAGTTCGGGTTCAAGGGCCCGGACCAGCAGAAGAAGGCCGGGGTGCTCTCCGGTGGTGAGCGCAACCGCCTCAACCTGGCGCTGACCCTGAAGCAGGGCGGCAACCTGCTGCTGCTCGACGAGCCGACCAACGACCTGGACGTCGAGACCCTCGGCTCCCTGGAGAACGCGCTGCTGGACTTCCCCGGTTGTGCCGTGGTCATCAGCCACGACCGGTGGTTCCTCGACCGCGTCGCGACGCACATCCTCGCCTACGAGGGTGACGAGAAGGACCCGGCCAAGTGGTACTGGTTTGAGGGCAACTTCGCTTCCTACGAGGAGAACAAGATCGAGCGGCTCGGCCCGGAGGCGGCGCGACCGCACCGCGTGACCTACCGCAAGCTGACCCGCGACTGACCTCGGTGACCCGCGAGGTCGGTGCCACCGACATCACACCCAGCGGCGGCACGATCGCGCTGATCGGCCGTCGCGGCGAGGGCTGGATCCCGATCGCTCCTGCGGGTGCTCGCGAGGACTGGCTGCACACCGCGCCGCGCGAGATTTTTGGGACAACCGCCCTGGGTGACCTGGCGCCGGTGACCGGCGCGCCGCCATACGCTCAGCCCGGTGAACCGATGGCGCTGCATTTCGGCCGCTCGGTCGACATGAGCCGGGTCGTTCGCGAGGACGAGCGCGGGTTGGTGCTGTGGGTGCCGAGCGGAGCGGGTCGGCTGGTCCCGACCACGCCCGCGGGTGGCGGAGCACGGTCGGTGCCGCTGGACCAGCGGTTCCGCTCGGCATGGGTCATGCGCGAGTCGGTATGGCGTGGCCCGGGCGTGCTGCGCGTCATCCCGGCCGGTGCACCGTGGTCGGTGTGGTGGTTCTGGAACGACGCCGGCGAGTTCGAGGGTTGGTATGTGAATCTCGAACTGCCACACCGGCGTTCGACGGAACCGGGGGAAGCGACCACGCGCACGCACACGCGCGATCTGGTCCTCGACCTGTGGCTCGCACCGGATGACAGCGGCACCGTGGAGGTGTGGCTGAAGGACGCCGACGAGCTGGAGCAGACGGTCCCGGCGGGCCGCTACACCGAGGCGGAGGCGGACGGCATCCGGGCGGCGGCCGAGCGGTTCTGCCGCGAGATCGTCGAACCGTGGGCCTGGCCGCTGTCCGAAGCCTTCGAGCAGTGGCGACCGACGCCGGAGTTCGATGCGCCGCTGCCCCTGCCGGACACCGAACTCATCCGCGAACTGCGCGCGGCGATCTCGGATCAGTAGAGCGCGTCGAAGGACGAGGGATAGACGACCGGTCCGCGCAGTGACCGATCGGCCGGGTCGTAGGCGCTGAGCAGCCGCACCTGCGCCGCCTCCGCGGGAGCCCAGTCGGGCAGCCGGAGCTGCAGCCCGTGATCGAGTGCCGGGACGAATCCACGCGCGCCGTAGTAGACCGGGCTGCCCTCAAGCACCACGAAGGGTTCACCGTCCTTGTCGGCCAGGGCGATGGCTGCCTCGATCAGCGCCGTGCCGATGCCCTGGCCCTGCCGATCGGGCCGGACGGCGAGCGGCGACAGCATCAGCACCGGTCGGTTCCCGGCCTCGCTGCGCACGACGCAACCATCGAGCATCACATGCCCGACGAGGTCACCGCGGTCATCGGCGACCAGGCTGTACTCCGGCCGGTATTCGGGTGTCGCCCTGATCCGGTCGACCAGGTCTGCCTCGACCTGCGAGCCGAAGGCGGCCGCCACCAGCACCCGGATCTCGTCGAAGTCGGCTGGTTGCTCAGGTCTGACTTGCATAGCGAACTCCCTTGAGCCAGAAGCGATTTCGCTCGACCCGGAACGGTCGACCACCGGTCCGTGCGTGCAGGGCGAGCAGCCGATCGGCATACCGGTCGACCGAGAATTCGGCTGGCGGCGGCCAGGTCGCAAGCTGCAGAAAGGCCACCAGCGCCGCCACGTCATCGAACTCGTACCAGCCGACGTCGTCCGCGCCGTCGATGATCTCGAACCCGGCAGCGGCGAGGTCGGTGGAGAACGCCATGAACGACACCTGCGGGAAGGGCAGTGGGCGCCCGAGGAACTCCAGCAGGTCGGCCGTGTCGCGCCCGCCAACCTGCTGGGTGAGGAAGGTGCCTCCCGGCGCGATCACCCGGGCGAGTTCACGGGGAGAGAACGACTCGTGCCGGTTGAGCACGAGGTCGAACCGGTCGTCCGGGAAGGGCATCGACACCGCGTCGACGTCGTTGTCGGGTGCCCCGTATTCAACGACGGGTATGCCGAGGTCACCCAAATGACGTTGTGCCACAGGGAGATTCGGCGGCCACCCCTCAGTGGCGGTGGTGTCGTTGGGCAGGTGGTCGACGAAGCGAGTGAGGTATTCACCACCGCCGGTGCCCATGTCGAGCACGTGCTGTGCGCTCGCCAGCGCCTCGCGATAGAACGACTCGAGGTCCCAGGGCTCGCGGCTCTCGCGCATGCGCCCCGCCAGGCTGGAGAAGTCCCAGCCCTCGGGCTGCGCACGCTCTTCGGCGCGCCAGGCGGCCAGCAGTGCGTCGTCGGAGGTCATGACTCCTCCCTACCCGCTACCGACCATCGGCCGCGACCCAATTTGCGGCGCGTCGCGGTCACCTGGTGACGCTTACGCGCCGGGTGGGGCGTGTTGTTCGGCGCGTCGCAGTCACCAGGTGACGCTTACGCGCCGGGTGGGTTGTGTTGTTCGGCGCGTCGCGGTCACCTGGTGACGCTTACGCGCCGGGTGGGGCGTGTTGTTCGGCGCGTCGCAGTCACCGGGCGACGCTTACGCGCCGAGGGAGGCGAGGGCCTGAGCGACCGGGGTGTCACCGTCGTTGAACGGCAGGTCCTTGCCGACGGTGGCCGGCGCATCGACCACCGCGGCGATCACCTGAGCCACGGCCTCACGAGAGACCGACCCCTTGTCCGCCGGGTCGAGGTCGATGCCGCGGGCGGGCTCAAGAGTCAGCCGACTCGGCATCAGGATCGTCCAGTCCAGATCGGTGGACCGCAGGTGCGTGTCCGCGGCAGCCTTGGCGTCGGCATACGCGAAGAACGAATCCCCTTCGGGCACACCGTGATCCGGCCCTGCGCCGAAATAGGACACCATGATGTACCGCCGCACACCGGCCGCCACCGCGGCATCCATCGAGCGGATCGCGGCGTCGCGGTCGACGGCATACGTGCGCTCGGGCGAGCCGCCTCCCGCGCCGGCAGACCAGACGACGATGTCGAAGCCGCGCAACAACTCGGTCAGCCCGTCGACCCCGAGCGTCTCGATGTCGGCCACCTGCGGCGTGGCCGACGCAGCGCGCACGTCGGCTGCGTGGTCGGGATTGCGGACGAACGCGGTCACCTGGTGACCGGCATCGGCGAGCAACGGTTCGGCGAGCAGGGCCACCTTGCCGTGACCACCGATGAGTGCGATACGTGCCATGAGGGGAGTCCTCCTGCAGTTCTCCAGAGTGCTCGCGGCAACCGCCGCGACCAGGCGGCTATTCCGGTTGCTTGACCCGCACCATCCCCTCCTGCGCCACCGAGGCGACGAGGGTGCCGTCGAGGCCGAAGATCTTGCCGAGCCCGAGCCCGCGACCGCCGGAGGCCGACGGCGATTCCTGTTGGTAGAGAACCCAATTGTCGATGCGCACCGGTCGGTGGAACCACATCGCGTGGTCCAGGCTCGCGACCCGCAACCGGCGGTCGGCCCACGCCATACCGTGCCGGCGCAGCACCGATTCGAGCAGCGTGTAATCCGAGGCGTAGGCGAGGATCGCGGTGTGCAGCAGCGGGTCGTCCGGCAGCGGACCGGCGCAGCGCATCCAGACGTTCTGATGGGCGTTGTGCTGCCGCCCCGGCTGGTAGTAGAGCGCCCCCTCCACGGTGCGCACGTCGATCGCCCGCGAGCGCCAATGGTCGGCCGCCGGGTGGTCGATGCCCTTCAGCTCCTCGGCCGTGGTGCGCACCCGGTCCGGGTCGGGGGTCGACGGCATCTGCGCCTGGTGGTCCAGCCCGTCGGCCGGCTCCTGGAAGGACAGCGTCGCCGACAAGATGGTGCGGCCCTTCTGCATCGCGAAGACGCGCCGCACCGAGAAGGAGTTGCCATCGCGCAGGTTCTCGACCGCGAACCGGATCGGCTCCAGCGAGTCGCCCGGGCGGATGAAGTAGGCGTGCAGCGAGTGCGGCCGCCGCGCCTGCAGCCCGTCGACCGCCTGCACCGACCGGCCGGCCGCGATCAGCGACTGGGCCAGCACCTGTCCGCCGAAGACCCGCTTGTGCGGGGTGATCTGGCTGCGGCCGACGAACAGCTCCAGCTCGCGCGACGGCACGTCGTCCTCGTCGAGGTCGGCCGGGCTCGGGTCGGGGCCGAACGGCGTGGTGCCCGCGGGCTCCAGGTCGAGCACCTCCAGCAGGGTGCGCACCGGGTCGACGTCTTCGCTGTTCGCGGGCTCGCTGGTCACCCGGCAGACTCTAGCGAGGCACGCGCGGGGGGATTGCCATGATGTCCGTATGCCGATTCGCCCGTATGCCGTCCGCGTGCCCCTCCGCTGGTCCGACATGGATGCGCTGCGCCATGTGAACAATGTCCAGGTCGCGCGCCTGCTGGAGGAAGCGCGCGTGCTCGGTCTGCGCGAGTGGTTCGCCGAGGAGCAGGCGCACCACCCGCGGCTGCTCGTCGCCCGGTGTGAGATCGATTACCTGCGCCAGTTGCACTACCGGCCTGAGCCGGTGGTGATCCGGATGTGGACCTCGCGGATTGCGGGCGCGTCCTTCGACCTCAGCTACGAGATCGTCGAGGAGGACACCGACGACGCACCGGCGATCGTGCGCGCCGAGACGACCCAGGTCGCCTTCGACATGGACGCCCAGCGTCCGGTGCGCATCCCCACCGAGGCCCGCGAGATCCTCCAGCGGTATGCCGGGGCGCCCGTGGAGATGAAGCGCCGGGGTGCGCGCGGATGACCGAGTTGATCCTGTCCGATGAGCAGACCCGCGCCGATGTGGCGACCTTCGTCGGCCGGGCGCTGCGCGTCGACGGCAACGGGGCGATCCGGTTGCAGGCGCAGGGCATGACGCTCGCGCTGTGGGTCGGTGCCCTCTCCGGGTCCGGACTCGTGCTGCGCAATGTGGCCGTCGCGATGCGCGCGGTCGCCCTGGGGCAGCCGGCCGACCTGGACGTCGTCGTGCCCCTCGTCGCGATCCGTGATCGCCTCGCCCGCGAGGACAACGGCCGCTCGCTGCCCGTCCCGCCGCAGGAGGTGGTCGCCGCCTGGGCAGCCATGTCGCCACCCCGCAGCGGTTGGGCAGCCGCCGGAGAAATAGACCCAGAAGGCCTGAAAAGCGCTGCGCTGCAAGGCATTTCGCGCATCAAGGCCGGCGAGTCGGCCGAGACGGTGTGGGCCGAAGCCCTCACCGACGCGGTCACCAAGGGGGCGGCCTTCGCGGCATACGCCCTGGGTTTCCTCGGTGACCAGCCCGCGCAGGTGCGCACCGCCGGCAACTGGACCCGGCTGTCGACCGCCGCCGGTCACGTGCTCACCCGCTAACGCCGGCGACCGGCCGGGCCCGAAGGCCCGGCCGGCCGGCCGCCACAAGCTCGACCGAGCCCGAAAGGCCCCGCCGACAGTCCTCAGACCGTGAACCACACCGCCGTGTCGGTCGGCACCGCCGTGCCCTCCAGCGGCTCACTCGCGATGAGCACCGTTGCGCCAGAAGGAAGTTCGACCGGTGATGCGCCGAGGTTGACCAGCAGCTGCACCACACCGCCCGGTGCCTCGTTGCGGTAGGCGATCACGTCGGCGCCGGCATCCCACGAGGCCAGCGAGCCCTCGCCGAGGCGCAGCTCCCGGCGCAGCCGCAGCAACTGGCGGTAGAGCGAGAGGGTGGAGGTGGGGTCACCCTCCTGGCGGTCGGCCGCCAGCGGGCCGTAGGTCTCCGGCTGCGGCAGCCAGGTCCGCTCCGACGGGCCGAAGCCGTACCCGGGCGCATCCGCCACCCACGGGATCGGCACCCGGCAGCCGTCGCGGCCCTTTTCCTGGTGTCCGCTGCGCTCCCACGCCGGGTCCTGCCGGTAGGAGTCGGGCATCGTGGTGTGGTCGGGCAGCCCGAGCTCCTCGCCCTGGTAGAGATAGGAGCTGCCGGGCAGCCCGAGCATCAGCGTCGTCGCCGCGCGGGCGCGCCGCAGTCCGGCGACCGCGTCCGGCTGCGGGTCGTCGGCGCCGATGCCGTTGGGCCGGCGGGTGCCGATCGGCAGGCCGAGGCGGCTGGCGTGCCGCACCACGTCGTGGTTGGACAGCACCCAGGTGGTGGGGGCGCCGACCTGGTCGTTCGCGGCATACGAGCTGGCAATGACCTGGCGCAGCTCGTCGGCCTCCCACGGCGCCTGCAGGAAGTCGAAGTTGAAGGCCTGCTGGAATTCATCGGGTCGCACATAGAGCGCGAGCCGCTCCGGCGGCTCCACCCACGCCTCGGCGCACATGATCCGGTCCTCGCCCGCGTAGGACTCC
The DNA here is from genome assembly GCF_011440275.1 of Metallococcus carri. Classification (GTDB taxonomy): domain Bacteria; phylum Actinomycetota; class Actinomycetes; order Actinomycetales; family Dermatophilaceae; genus Metallococcus; species Metallococcus carri. The sequence continues at coordinate 186,459 of NZ_JAAOIV010000005.1, forward strand.
AGGATGCGCCGCCAGGCCTGGTAGATCTCGTGCACACCGTCCTGGTCCCACATCGGCGGCCGGGCCACCTCGCCCGCGTGCTGGCTCGCGTCGTCGGCAGCGTCCAGCAGTGCCAGCGGGCCGCCATAGTCCGGCAGCCCGGCCTGCTTGATCAGTCCGTGCGCGACGTCGACCCGGAAGCCGTCGATGCCACGGTCCAGCCAGAACCGCAGGATCGACTCGAACTCCTCGCGCACCTGCGGGTTGTCCCAGTTGAAGTCCGGCTGCTTGGGGTCGAACAGGTGCAGATACCACTGGCCGTCCGGGACGCGCGTCCACGCGGGGCCACCGAAGACCGACTCCCAGTTGTTCGGCGGCTGCGACCCGTCGCCCGACCCGTCGCGGAAGACATAGCGCTCCCGCTCCGTTGACCCCGGGCCTGCTGCCAGCGCCGCCTGGAACCACGCATGCTCGTCCGAGGAGTGGTTCGGCACCAGGTCGACGATGACCTTCAGACCGAGCCGGTGCGCCTCGGTGACCAGCTCCTCCGCATCGGCGAGGGTGCCGAAGAGCGGATCCACGTCGCGGTAGTCGGCAACGTCATAGCCCGCGTCGGCCTGCGGCGAGGTGTAGAACGGCGAGAGCCACACGGCGTCGACGCCGAGCGCTCGCAGGTAGGGCAGCTTGCCGGTGATGCCGGGCAGGTCGCCCATGCCGTCCCCGTTGGCGTCGGCGAACGAGCGCGGGTAGATCTGGTAGATCACCGCGTGCCGCCACCATTCGTGGGCGGCGGTCGCCTGGTGGACCACCGTGGTGGCGTCGGGCAAGGTCAGGGGGCTGGTCGAAAGGGACACGGCGCACCAGTCTGGGACCCTGCGCCGCCTCGATTCAAGTCGCTTCCGGCTCGTCCTCGAGGGTGTTCACCAACATGTATGCCGCCCGCGTCAGGTAGTCGCGCAACTGCGCGTCGTGCGCGTCGTCGAGGGTGAGGCTGTCCACGGCGGTCATCATGTGCATCAGCCAGTGGTCGCGCATCTTCGGCGTGACCCGAAAAGGCATGTGCCGCATGCGAAGTCGCGGGTGCCCGCGCTCCTGGGAGTAGGTGTTGGGCCCACCCCAGTACTGCTCGAGGAACATCCGCAACCGCACCTCGGCGGGGCCGAGATCCTCCTCCGGGTAGAGTGCGCGCAATTCGGGGTCGCCGGCGACCCCGCGGTAGAACTCGTGCACCAGCCGGTCGAAAACCGGTGCACCGCCGACCTCGTCATAGAAGGTCAAGGTGACTCCTCGTCATACATCAGGGCTGAGTGGGCGGGGAAAACAGCGGCATTTGCGGCCCCCGGATGCCGGCCGCGTCGAGAGCGAGCTTGCTGCGCTCACGCAGCTCCCGGGAGACCGCGAACTGTTCGTTGGGCACGCATTTGGCGATGATCCGCAGCGTGACGACGCCGCCGCTCACCGACTCCACACCGGCGACCGTGGGCTCCTCGAGCAGTTTGGAGGTCCACGGCTCCTGCTGGTCCATCTCGGTGACCACCTCGCGCAGCGTGGCGAGCGCCTGCTCGATCGGCTGGTCGTAGGCGATCGGCACGTCGACGAGCGCCGTGGCCCAGCCCTGCGATTTGTTGCCGATGCGCAGGATCTCGCCGTTGCGGACGTACCACACGATGCCGCTGGCGTCCCGGATGCGGGTGATCCGCAGCGTCACCTCCTCGACCTCGCCGACGGCCTGCCCGGTGTCGATGATGTCGCCGACGCCGTATTGGTCCTCGAGGATCATGAAGATGCCGGAGAGGAAGTCCTTGACCAGGCTCTGCGCGCCGAAACCGATCGCGACACCGCCGATGCCCGCGGAGGTGAGCAGCGGGGCGAGCGGCACCCCGACCTCGGCCATGATCGTGAGCGCGGCGATGCCGAAGATCACGAAGGTCGACACCGAACGCAGCAGGGACCCCATCGTGGCGGCACGCTGGCGGCGGCGCTCGCTGTCGAGCCCGGTCGCCTGCAGGATCACCCGCTCCGCGCGCCCGGGTGTCGACGAACGGCGTTCGGCGCCGCGGCGCTCCATCAACGCGACGGCCCGGTTGATGGCGCGGTGCAGGATCCACCGCAGCAGCAAGGCGACGACGACGATCCCGAGGATCATCAGCGGCGTGCCGAGCAACCAGTCCATGGTGGAGGACCGGTTGTCGAGCAAGGGGTCGAGGGCACGCATGCTCCTATCCTCGCAGGGCTGTCCTGGTGGGCTCACGGACCCGGTGCGCCCGTGACACACTGCCGCCATGCCCGCGCAGCCCTCGTCGCCGCTGACCGATCTCGCGCGCGCCTACGGCGTCGCGACCGACTATTGGGACTGGAAGGGCAATCACGTCGTCGTCAGCGACGAGACGATCGCGGCGGTGCTGGCCGCGCTCGATATCGACACGAGCACGCCGGACGCCGTGGCAAAAGCGTTGGCGGACAAGCAGATCGAGCCCTGGCGCCGGCCGCTGCCCCGTGTGGTCGTGCTGCGCGAAGGGTGGACGCCCTGGGTGCCGGTGCACGTGTCCGAGGGCACCGAGATCGCCGCCGAGCTCGAGCTGGAGGACGGCGGCCGCCGCCCGGTCCCGCGCGTCGAACACTGGATCGAGCCGCGCGAGATCGACGGCGTGCGGGTCGCCGAGCTCACCGTCGAGCTGCCCGGCGATCTGCCGCTCGGCTATCACCGGCTGGTCGTGCGGGCGGGCGAGGGCGCGCACACCGCGCCGGTCATCGTCACCCCGCAACGCCTCGAGCTTGGTGAGTCGATCAGCAAGGACCGCGCGTGGGGCCTCACGACCCAGCTGTATGCCGTCCGCTCGGCCCGGTCGTGGGGGATCGGCGACGCCGCAGACCTCGCCGAGCTCGGCACGTGGGCGGCGAGGCAGGGCGCCGACTTCGTGCTGGTCAACCCGGTGCACGCCGCCGAACCCATCCCGACCATGGAGCCCTCGCCATACCTGCCGACCTCGCGACGGTTCGTCAACCCGATGTACATCCGGGTCGAGGAGGTGGCCGAGATGGGCTACCTCTCGGCCGCCGAACACCAGCTGATCGAGTGGCACAGCGACGACGCCCGGCGGCTCAACGGCCTGCCGCAACTGGACCGCGACGGCTCGTGGCAGTCCAAGCGGGCGGCCCTGCGGATGCTGTTCCGCGCCGAGCACACCCACCGGCGCACCCGGGAGTTTGAGGAGTTCTGCGCCCGGGAGGGGCAGGCGCTGGTCGACTTCGCGACCTGGTGCGCGATCGCCGTCGATCGTGGCCTGCCGTGGCAGGAGTGGCCGCCGGAGTTGCGGATGCCGCACAGCGAGGCCGTCACTGCCGAGCGTGAGCGCCTCGCCGACGAGGTCGAGTTCCAGTGCTGGCTGCAGTGGATCGTGCAGACCCAGCTCGCCGACGCCGACCAGGAGATGCGCGCGGCCGGGATGCGGATCGGCACGATCCACGACCTGGCGGTCGGCGTGCACCCCGACGGCGCCGACGCCTGGGCCCTCGGCGATGTGCTCGCGCAGGGAATCAGCGTTGGAGCGCCGCCGGACGACTACAACCAGCTCGGCCAGGACTGGAGTCAGCCGCCGTGGCGCCCCGACCGGCTCGCTGACAGCGGCTACGCGCCCTTCCGCGACATGATCCGCAGCCTGCTGCGGATGGCCGGCGGCCTGCGGGTCGACCACATCATCGGGCTGTTCCGGTTGTGGTGGCTGCCGGCCGGTCAGTCACCGACCACCGGCACCTATGTGCGCTATGACCACGAGGCGCTCATCGGCATCCTCGCGCTCGAGGCGCAGCGGGCCGGGGCGGTCATCATCGGCGAGGACCTCGGCACGGTCGAGGACTGGGTGCGCAGCTATCTCACCGAGCGCGGCATCCTCGGCACCTCGATCCTGTGGTTCGAGCGCGAGGGCGACCGGCCCAAGCCGCCGGAGACCTACCGGGCGCTGTGCCTGGCATCGGTCACCACGCACGACCTGCCACCGACCGCCGGCTACCTGCAGGGTGAGCACATCGCGGTCCGGCATGAGCTCGGGCTGCTCACCCGGCCGCTGGAGGAGGAGATCGCCGAGGACGACGCGCAGCGCGAGTCGATGCTGCACGCCCTGCGTGAGCGCGGGCTGCTCAAGCAGACGTCGACCGTCGAAGAGCAGGTGGACGCGCTGCACCGGTTCCTCACCTGGTCACCGAGCCGGCTGCTCGGAGTGTCGATCAACGACCTCGTCGGCGACGTGCGCACGATCAACCAGCCCGGCACGGACGAGGAATATCCCAACTGGCGGCTCCCGCTCGCCGACGGCGACCACCAGCCGCTGCTGCTCGACGACGTGATGGTGTCGCGCCGGGCCAAGCGGCTGATCCGCGCGGTCAACCAGCGCGACACGCGCTGAGTGCCGCGCCGGATCAGGCCCCGGCGTCCCGCTCCTGCGCGCGCAGGGCCCGGGTGAGCTGGTCGCGATGCTCGGCGACGATCCGGCGCAGTCCGTCCGGCGCGTCGGTGTTGGCGTCCAGCCACCCCTGGGTGGCGTCCAGCAAGGACTGGTCGGCCAGCGCCGCGGGATAGGCCAGCTGCGCGATGCTCTCGCCGATGTGGAAGCTGCGCGCCTGCCACATCGAGCGCAGCATCGCGTGGTACGCCGCGACATACGGCTCGAGCAGTGTCCGGTCGTGCACCCGGTTGAACCCCTGACCGATCGCGTTGATCGTCTCGTTCGGCACGCCCGTGTCGTGCACCAGCCGTTGCCAGGCGCTCGCCTTGGCCTCCGGCGTCGGTATGGCGGCCCGCGCGCGTGCCGCTCGCTCCTGGCCGGTCGCGGTGGCGTCCCGGCCGAGCTCGGCGGTGATCTCCGGCTCACCGGCGACACCGGCCGCCACCAGCGAGGTCAGCAGGGTCCAGCGCATCTCGGTGTCGATGTCGAGCCCGGGCAGCGATTGCGAACCGTCGAGCCATCCCTGGATCAGCGCCACGTCGTCCGGCTCCTGCGCCGCCCCGGCGAAGGCCTGCACGACCTGCAGCTGGGTGTCCGATCCGGCCTCCGCCTGCAGCGCCACCTCGCGCAGGGTCGCGGTGACCTGAGCGATCGCAGCATCGCGCCGGTCGGGCCGCACATAGCGGCGGGAGGTGGTGTGCACCGACAGCAGCAGGATCTTCAGCAGCGCCGGATCGCGCTCGTCGCGCAGCAGGCCGAGGGCCGCGGTGAGGTAGTCCGAGGCGGCGAGCTCGCCGTCGCGGGTCATATCCCACAGCGCGCCGAGCACGAGCGCGCGGGGGAGCGAGGGCAGACCGTGGGGGTGCTCGCGCACCGCGGCCAGGGACTGCTCGTCCAGCCGCACCTTGGCGAAGGTCAAGTCCTCGTCGTTGACCAGCACCAGCGGCGTGCGACGCAGGCCAACCAGCCCCGGCAGCGAGGTGACGGCACCGTCGACATCGACCTCGACCCGTTCGGTGCGGACCCATTGCGCAGCGCGGGGCTCATAGAACCCGATCACCAGGCGGTGGGGGCGCAGGGTCGGATAGTCCTCCGGTGCGGTTTGCACCAGGCGAGCGGCGGTGATGACGCCCTCATCGTCGGTCTCGAGCTCGACGCGCAGCGTGTTGACCTGGGCGGTCTGCAGCCACTTCGTCGACCACGACTGCAGGTCCCGGCCGGAGGTGGCCTCCAGCTCGATCAGGAGGTCGGCGAGCGTGGTGTTGCCCCACGCGTGCTTGGCGAAATAGGACCGCAGCCCGGCCACGAAAGGCTCGCGGCCGACATACGCCACCAGCTGCTTGAGCACCGATGCGCCCTTGGCGTAGGTGATGCCGTCGAAATTGGACTCGACCGCTTCCAGGTGGGGGATGTCCGCGACGATCGGGTGGGTGGAGGAGAGCTGGTCGGCGACATACGCCCCGTTCTTCTCGATCGCCGTGAAGGTGGTCCACGCCTCGGTCCACTCGGTCGCCTCGGCCTGGGCGGCAGTCGAGGCCCACTCGGCGAAGGACTCGTTGAGCCACAGGTCGTCCCACCACTTCATGGTCACCAGGTCGCCGAACCACATGTGCGCCAGCTCGTGCAGGATCGTCAGCGCGCGGCGTTCGACCAGCACCTCGGAGACGGCCGCGCGGAAGATGTAGATCTCGTTGAAGGTGACGCAGCCGGCGTTCTCCATCGCGCCCATGTTGTATTCGGGCGTGAACAGCTGGTCGTATTTCGCGAACGGATAGGGCGTGCCGAACATCTGCTCGAAGAACGCGAATCCGCGCTTGGTGCAGTCGAAGATGTTGTCCGCGTCGAGATATTCGCGCAGCGACTTGCGGCAGTAGATCGCGAGCGGCACCTCGCCGGCGCCACTGGTCACGCTGTCGCGGACGACGGCATACGGGCCGGCCACCAGCGCCGTGATGTATGACGACAGCCGCGGCGTGGCCTCGAAGCTCCAGGTCGCGGTGGGCAGCTCGTCGCCGCCAGGCGAACGCCATACCCCTTGTGCCGCAACGGGTTCCGGCGTCGGCTGGACCGACACGACCTGCCAGTGTGCGGGCGCGGTGACCCTGAACCGGAAGGTCGCCTTGAGGTCCGGCTGCTCGAAGACCGGGAACATCCGGCGGCTGTCCGGCACCTCGAACTGGCTGTAGAGGTAGACCTCGTTGTCGGCCGGGTCGACGAACCGGTGCAAGCCCTCACCGGAGTTGGTGTATCGCCCGGTCGCGCGGATCAGTACCTCGTTAGCGCCCTGCGCAAGCCCCGGCAGCGAGACTCGGCTGTCGCTGAAATGCGTTGCGGGATCGAGGGATTCGCCATTGAGCACGATTTCTTCGACGGAGTCGCCGACGAAGTCCACGAAGGTGTCGGCCGCCTCGGCTGCCTTGAATCGGATCCGGCTCGAGGTCGCGAAAGTCGCCTCGTCGCGGGTGAGGTCGAGGTCGATGTCGTAGGACTCGACCTGCAGCAGCGACGACCGTGCGATCGCCTCGGCCTGGGTCAGGTTGGTGCCGGGCATGCTCATCCTTCCGGTGCTTCGTGGGCCGGGTCATGGTGTCACGGGCGGGTGGCAGGATGAGCACGTGACTGAGAACACGACGACAGGGCGCCAGCGCGCCGAGATGTTCTTCGACCCGGTGTGCCCGTGGGCCTGGATGACCTCCCGTTGGCTCAAGCAGGTCGAACAGGTGCGGCCGATCGAGGTGACCTGGACGGTCATGTCGCTGTCGGTCCTCAACGAGGGCCGCGACCTGCCGGACGACTACCGCGCCCTGCTCGACCGCGCCTGGCTGCCGGTCCGGGTCGTCATCGCGGCCCAGAAGGAGCACGGCGACGAGGTCGTCGGCAAGCTGTATGACGCGATCGGCACCCGCATCCACCCCGGTGGCCGCGGCAAGGACGACGCCGACCTGCGCGCCGTCGTGATCGAGGCGCTGCAGGAGTGCGGCCTGCCGCCGGAGCTGATCGACGCCGGCGAGAACACCCCGGGTGACGACATCGACCAGCGGTTGCGGGCCTCCCACCAGCGCGCGATGGACCTCGTCGGCGACGACGTGGGCACGCCGGTGGTCGGCATCGGTGACATCGCGTTCTTCGGGCCGGTCGTGACGCCCGCGCCCAAGGGCGAGGACGCGGGCAGGCTGTGGGACGGCTGCCTGTTGGTGGCGGGCACGCCGGGCTTCTACGAGCTCAAGCGCACCCGCACCGAAGGCCCCAACTTCGACTGAGAGGACGACGATGCGGGTTCACATCGGAGGCGACCACGCGGCATACGAGATGCAGCGCGCGCTCGTCGACTGGCTGGCGCAGCAGGGGCACGAGGTGATCGACCACGGTCCTAAGGAGTATGACGAGCAGGACGACTACCCGGTCTACGTGCTGCGCGCGGCCGAGGGAGTCGCCGGCGACCCCGGTTCGCTGGGGATCGTGCTGGGTGGTTCCGGCAATGGCGAGCAGATCGCGGCCAACAAGGTCAAGGGCATCCGCGCTGCGTTGTGCTACACCGACGAGCTGGCCCAGCTCGCGCGCGAGCACAACGACGCTCAGGTCATCTCGATCGGCGCGCGGTTCAACACCGTCGACCAGGCCAAGGCGATCGTCGAGACCTTCCTGAACACTCCGTTCTCCGGCATCGAGCGTCACAGTCGCCGGGTCGCCATGGTGACCGCCTATGAGCAGGAAGGGACGCTGCCGACCGCATAGTGTCTCACCCAGGCGGGTGAAAAAGGGCCGAAAGGGTCCATGAACTGCCGTCAGGGATTTCCCTCACGCCGTGCCTCGCCTACCGTGTGAGGCATGGCGACGAGCCCAGCCGCAGCTGCACCTCCCGCAGCAGCGTCCGCAACCAGGACGCCGCTGCGGCATCTGGCCGACGTCACCGGTCGGCGCACGCCGGAATACCTCGAGCGGACCCTCGCCGGAGTGCTTATCTGTTTCGCCTTCGTGGCGATGGTGCTGGTCGTCAGCTGGCCCGATCTCACCTTCGGGGTGTTCCTCCCGGTCGTGATGGCCGCGGGTTTCATGCTGATCGGGATGATCCGTGCGGTGGTGCTCGGCGTTGCCTTCGCCGCTTTCGTGGTCGCCACCACGGTGATCCCCGGCGAGTTGACCAGCCGGACGCTCGCCGCCGCGGCCCTGCTGCTCGTGATGCTCGGGCTCGCGCTGACGATGCAGCGCACCTGGAGCCGACTCGGGATGCCGCAGCAGAATGCATCGCGGTTGATCAGCGACCTGCGTTATCGCCAGGCGGTGCAGACGCGACTGCCGGCCTTGCCGCAGGGGTGGCGGGCGGATTACTGCGTGCGGGCCGCACATGGTCAGCCGTTCTGCGGTGACATCGTCGTTGGCTGCGTCAACGGGGCGGACGAGCGGTTCGACGTCGCCGTGGTCGATGTCTCCGGCAAGGGCCTCACCGCCGCGGGCCGATCGCTGCTCATGGGCGGCGCCATCTCGGGTCTGCTCGGTGTCATGGCGCCCGAGCTCGTGCTCGCCGCGGCCAACAACTACCTCGTCCGCCAGCAGTGGGGCGAGGGATTCGCCACCGCCACGCACCTGTCGGTGGATCTGCAGACCGGCCGATTCAGTCTGGGCTCGGCGGGCCATCCGGCGGTGGTGCAGTATCACGCCGGGTCCGGCCGGTGGGAGTCGCTCAGCGCCGCTTCCGGTGTCGTGCTGGGCGTGATCGACGAGCTCGATCCCTCCGATTTCCCGCGCCAGACCGGGCATCTCGACCACGGCGACGCGTTGCTGATCGTGAGCGACGGAGTGATCGAGTCGCGCAACGGCGACCTCACCCAAGGCACCGACCGGATGATGGGCATCGCCGACCAGGAGATCGCCCGCGGCTGGGAGGGCGCGCCCGACCGGATCTGCGCCGCTGCGCCCGCGGGCGAGACCGACGACCGCACGGTCGTCATCCTGCGCCGCGTCTGACCCGCCGGTGTCGGTGGTTGAGCGAGCGCGGTCGGTGGTTGAGCGAGCGCAGCGAGTCGAAGCCCCGACAGCGCTCGTGTCGGTGGTTGAGCGAGCGCAGCGAGTCGAAGGCCCGACATGGCCCCAGCGTCATGGTCGCTATAGCCGCCGGATTCCTCTACTACGGGTGTCGTGGAGCGGCGCGGCGGCGAGGCGTGCCGAGCGCCGCAGAAAAGATCACCCGCGTAGCTGTCGAAACGGCCCCGGCGAACTCGTTCGCCGGGGCCGGGTGAGACATCACCCGCGTAGCTGGACCGCGCGGCGACGCTTGCCGAGCGCCGCAGAAGAAATCACCCGCGGGTGGTGGAGCGGTGCGGCGGCGAGGCTTGCCGAGCGCCGCAGAAAAGATCACCCGCGTAGCTGGACCGCGCGGCGACGCTTGCGGAGCGCGCGAGAGGGAATCCACCCGCGAAGCGCATGTGGCGGGTCCGAACGAGTTCGGACCCGCCAGATGCGCGAAGCAGGGTGGAGCGGGTGACGAGAATCGAACTCGCGTAGCCAGTTTGGAAGACTGGGGCTCTACCATTGAGCTACACCCGCGGGCGTCGATCCGCGGCCACCACGGGGCGACCGTGGTGCGTGGATGACGAGCGGTTAGCCTACTTGCTCGCCGGTGTGGTTCCCAATCCGGGAGGCGTCTGGCGCGCGGGGTATGGCGCAGCTTGGTAGCGCGTCCGCTTTGGGAGCGGAAGGCCGCCGGTTCGAATCCGGCTACCCCGACCGATACGATGCTGGGCGAAGGCGTGCGTCCACGTCGGACGTGCGCGATGCGCCTGTCCGGCGCGGGTGCGACCAACGCCATCCACCCGATCCACCGATTCGCAAACTCTGGAGTGCCCGTAGTGAAGAGCGCCGTCGAAAACCTGAACCCGACCCGGGTCAAGCTGACCGTGGAGGTTCCTTACGAGGAGCTCAAGCCGAGCATCGAGGAGGCGTACACCTCGATCGGCCAGCAGGTGCAGATCCCCGGTTTCCGCAAGGGCAAGGTTCCGGCGCGGCTGATCGACCAGCGGTTCGGGCGCGGCATGGTGGTGCAGGAGGCGGTCAACGCCGTGCTGCCCGATCTCTACGCAAAGGCCATCGAGGACAACGACATCCGCCCGCTCGGTCAGCCGGAGGTGGAGGTCACTGAGGTGCCGGTCGAGGCCGAGGGGCCGCTGACCTTCACCGCCGAGTTGGACACCCGCCCGGAGATCACGCTGCCCGACTTCGCCGACCTGAAGGTCGAGGTCGAGCCGCTGAAGGTCACCGACGAGGATGTCGAGGCCGAGCTGGAGGCGCTGCGCACCCGCTTCGGCACCCTGGTGGGTGTCGACCGCGCCGCGCAGGACGGCGACTTCACCACGATCGACCTGGCGGCCACCATCGGCGACGAGCAGATCGACGATGTCTCCGGTGTCTCCTACGAGATCGGCAGCGGCACGATGCTGCCGGGCCTGGACGAAGCGTTGATCGGCCTGAAGGTCGGGGAGTCCAAGACCTTCACCGCCGCCCTGGCCGGCGGCGACCGCGAGGGTGAGGATGCCGAGTGCACCGTCACGCTGCAGTCGCTCAAGGAGCGTCAGCTGCCCGAGGTCGACGACGAGTTCGCCCAGCTGGCGTCCGAACACGACACCGTGGACGAGCTGCGGGCCGACCTCACCACCCAGGCCGAGCAGCGCAAGCGCTTCGAGCAGGGTCTGCAGGCCCGCGACAAGGTGCTCGAGCAGCTGCTGGAGAAGGTCGACGTGCCGCTGCCCGAGAGCGTCGTCGAGGCCGAGGTGCACAGCCACCTCGAGGGCGAGGACCGGCTGGATGACGACGAGCACCGCGCCGAGGTCGACGAGAACACCCGCGAGGCGCTGAAGACCCAGCTGGTGCTCGACAAGATCGTGGAGCAGGACGGGATCGAGGTCTCCCAGGAGGAGCTGATCGAGTACCTCATCATGTCGGCGCAGCAGTACGGCATGGACCCCAACCAGTTCGCGCAGGCGCTCGACCAGCAGGGTCAGGTGCCGGCCGTGCTGAGCGAGGTGGCGCGTCGCAAGGCGCTGGCCTCGGTGCTGGAGAAGGCCACCGTGGTCGACACCGACGGCAACGAGGTCGACCTCGAGGAGCTCAACACCGGCGACGACGCGGCCGAGAGCCACGACGACGCCGGCGAGAGCCCGGCCGATGAGGCCGACAACACCAACGCCGACACCGACGCACCGGCCAGCGAGCAGGCGAGTGACGACCAGCCGGAGGCGGACGCGGACGGCGAGCCGGCGAAGAGCTGACGGCATACCGGATCGAAAAGCACGACGGGAGGCGGTCGACGACGAGTCGGCCCCTCCCGTTGCTTTGCGCTGTGAGCGAACGTGCCCGGGACCCGGGACGAAAAGGGCGAGGCCCGACGTTAGGGTCCAGTGAAAGTACGAGCACACGCACTACGTGTGAGATGGAGTGACGATGACGCTGAGCAATGACGCCCAGCCGACGATGAGCACACAGCCCGTCGTCGGACTGGACGACCAGATCTACAACCGGCTCCTCAAGGAACGCATCATCTTCTTGGGCTCGGACGTCCGGGACGACAACGCCAACGCGATCTGCGCGCAGCTGCTGCTGCTCGCCGCGGAGGACCCGGAGAAGGACATCTGGCTCTACATCAACAGCCCCGGTGGTTCGGTCACCGCGGGTATGGCGATCTACGACACGATGAACTGGATCCCCAACGATGTCGCGACCGTGGCGATGGGCCTGGCCGCGAGCATGGGTCAGTTCCTGCTGTCCGCCGGCGCGAAGGGCAAGCGCTATGCCACGCCGCACGCCCGGATCATGATGCACCAGCCCTCCGGTGGCATCGGCGGCACCGCGTCGGACATCAAGACGCAGGCCGAGCTGCTGCTGGGCATGAAGAAGGAGCTGGCGGAGCTGATCGCCGAGCACACCGGCCAGACGCCGGAGCAGATCGAGAAGGACTCCGACCGGGACCGCTGGTTCACGGCGAAGGAGGCCAAGGACTACGGCTTCGTCGACCACGTCTTCGAGCGGTCGATCGACGCCCCCGGTGAGGTGAAGGCATGACGAACGAGCGTTTGCAGACCCCGAGCAGCCGCTACATCCTGCCGCAGTTCGAGGAGCGCACCTCCTACGGCATCAAGCGGTCCGACCCCTACAACAAGCTGTTCGAGGACCGGATCATCTTCCTCGGCACCCAGGTGGACGACGCGTCGGCGGACGACATCATCGCCCAGCTGATCGTGCTGGAGAGCCAGGACCCGGACCGCGACATCCTGATGTACATCAACAGCCCCGGTGGTTCGTTCACCGCGCTGACCGCGATCTACGACACGATGCAGTACATCCAGCCGGATGTGCAGACCTTCGTGCTCGGTCAGGCTGCCTCGGCTGCGGCGGTGTTGCTGGGTGCCGGTGCCAAGGGCAAGCGGTTCGCGTTGCCCAACGCGCGCATCCTGATCCACCAACCGGCGATGGAGGGCTCGGGCGGCACCGCCTCGGACCTGGAGATCACCGCCAACGAGATCTTCCGGATGCGCCGCTGGCTGGAGGAGACGCTGAGCAACCACACCGGCCGGTCGGTCGAGCAGGTCGAGCAGGACATCGAGCGGGACAAGATCCTCACCGCTGATGAGGCCAAGGAGTACGGCCTGATCGACGAGGTGCTCGCCAGCCGTAAGGCGTCCTTGCAGGACTGAGCGTCTTCTTGGTGCGTATGCCGTCAAGCGCCGGCCCGCCCCCGCGTTCGCGGGGGCGGGCCGGCGCTTCGTCATACCCACCGCTTACCGTGGGTCCAGCGCGATTGCGCTGTGAGCGGACAGGGGTGACGCGCACCGCCACACCGGGTTTCAATGACAGGGAGCATGGTGGTGGGGCAGTAGCGTCACCTTGATCCGGCCCCGAGCAGTGAAGGGAAACGAGCCACGTGGCACGTATGGGAGAGAGCGGCGACCTGCTGAAGTGCTCGTTCTGCGGCAAGAGCCAAAAGCAGGTCAAGAAGCTCATCGCGGGGCCGGGGGTCTACATCTGCGATGAGTGCATCGATCTGTGCAACGAGATCATCGAGGAGGAGCTCGCCGAGTCCTCCGAGCTCGGGCTGGAGAAGCTGCCCAAGCCGCGGGAGATCTTCGAGTTCCTGTGCGAGTATGTCGTCGGCCAGGACGCGGCCAAGAAGTCGCTCGCGGTGGCGGTCTACAACCACTACAAGCGCATCCAGGCCGCCGAGGACTCCTCGGCCAAGCGCGACGGCGAGCATGTCGAGATCGCCAAGTCCAACATCCTGCTGATCGGCCCGACCGGGTCCGGCAAGACCTATCTGGCTCAGACCCTCGCCCGGATGCTCAACGTGCCGTTCGCGATCGCCGACGCCACCGCGCTCACCGAGGCCGGTTATGTGGGCGAGGACGTCGAGAACATCCTGCTCAAGCTGATTCAGGCCGCCGACTTCGATGTGAAGAAGGCCGAGACCGGGATCATCTACATCGACGAGATCGACAAGGTCGCCCGCAAGAGCGAGAACCCCTCGATCACCCGCGATGTCTCCGGTGAGGGCGTGCAGCAGGCGCTGCTGAAGATCCTGGAGGGCACCTCGGCCTCGGTGCCGCCGCAGGGTGGCCGCAAGCACCCGCACCAGGAGTTCATCCAGATCGACACGACCAATGTGTTGTTCATCGTGGGTGGTGCGTTCGCCGGCCTGGACCAGATCATCGAGCAGCGGATCGGCAAGCAGGGCCTCGGTTTCGGCGCGGCGCTGCGCAACGCCCAGAACGCCGACCAGCTCTTCTCCTCGGTGACCCCGGATGACCTGTTGAAGTTCGGACTGATCCCCGAGTTCGTCGGCCGCCTGCCCGTGGTCACCGCCTTGGAAAGCCTGGGCGAAGAGGCGCTGGTGCGGATCCTCACCGAGCCACGCAACGCCCTGGTGAAGCAATACCAGCGGATGTTCGAGCTGGACGGCGCCGAGTTGGAGGTCACCGACGACGCGCTGCTCGCGATCGCCGAGAAGGCCAACGAGCGCGGCACCGGCGCTCGCGGACTGCGCGCGATCATGGAGGAAGTGCTGCTGCCGGTGATGTTCGACGTGCCGAGCGATGACGACATCGCCCGCGTGGTCGTCACCCGCGAGGTGGTGCTGGACAACGTCAACCCGACGATTGTGCGCCGCGAGGCCGCTCCCTCGCGCAAGCGTCAGCAGCGCAAGGAATCCGCCTGAGCCCAGCCGCAGCGGCGCATCCGCTGCTCGCGTTCTGGGCAACGAAGTTGATCGTCCGACCCGCAGGCAGATAGCCCACTCACATGCCGTGGTCGCACTCGCATGCCGTGATCACGGCATGCAGGTCGCACCGGTGCCTGCGAGTGCGCGCCGGGTTCGCGAGTCGGCGCCGGGTTCGCGAGTGGGCGCGCCGGCAGGGATGGCGCCGATCGCCCAGTGACGTCTCGCGAGGTTTTAGTGACGTTTCGCGAGGCATGAGTGACGCTTCGGGAGGATTTAGTGACGTTTCGGGGGACGGGGGTGACGCGTCAGCCAGGCGCCCACGGCGACGACGGCGAGCGCGAGGGTGACCAGAGCGGCCGGCACGGCATACCACGGGCCCGACACGTCCGACCGGCGGAGGGCGATCACGAGAGCGCCCACCGCGACGCCCCCGGCGGCAACCACCGCGGTGCGCAGCACCCAACGCAGCACGAGCGGCCGAGGCAGCGGCGCGGCGTCCGGTCCGCTCGCGCCCAACGCGGTCGCGCTGTGCACGGCCAGCAGGCAGACCGCCGCCGGCAGGGCCCACCAGCTGGTCGACGGCGGGTCAGCGACCCACCAGTCCAGGACGAGCGCGGCCAGCAGTAGCAGTTCGGTCGTGCCGTCGGTGCGGATCAGCACGAACAGGCAGGCCAGCACGACGAGCACGAGTTCGAACCATTGCGTCGATCCGGCGGCTACGGCGCACAGGTGGAAGGCGAGCGCAGCCACCACCGCCATCGCGAGGGCGACCACCCGGCCCCGATCGATGCGGATCAGCCGGTCCAAGCGCGGCACGAGGGTCATCGCGCCCGCATCCGCGCCGGTGGCCGCCGGGCCAGCACCTGCAGCACGGCGTCCAGGCTGCCGGGGCCGCGCCACGGGTTCACCGGTATGCCGTGAGTCCCGAGTTCGTCGATCTCGACCGAGCGCTCCAGCATCCGGATGCGCAGCGCCACGGCGTCCCACGCATCTCCAGCGAGGGAGGCGGGATCGGCGGGCAGGCAGTCGATGACGACGACCGCGAGGCCGCGTCGGGCCAGGTCGGCCGCGACCTTCGCGGCGAAGTCACCCATGAGCGGGGAGATGAGGAAGACCATCGCGCCAGGGCCGGCGTGCAGGCGCACCCGGTCCGGCTGGCGGTCGGTGAGCCGGCCGACCCGCACCTGGGACAACACGTCTAGCACCCGCCGGTGCTGGCGGTCACCGAGCGAGAGCGGCACCTGCGGGCGGCCGACGGCACCGATGACGTCGAGGCCGACGCGGTCGCCCCGCCGCAGGAAATACTGCGACAGCGACGCGCAGGCCCGCAGCCCCAGGTCGAGGGAGGTCGCGCTGTCGTCGCGCCCACCGACATCCACCGAGGCGTCCAGCACCAGATGCACCTGCGCGTCCTGCTCGGCGTAACTGGTGCGCACATGCAACTGCCCGGTGCGGCTGGTGACCGGCCAATGGATGGTGCGCAGTTTGTCGCCGGGGCGGAAGGGCCGGATGTCGGCGAACTCCGCACCCTCGCCGAACCGGCGGCTGCGGTTGGGGCCGACCAGCCCGACGGGATGCGGCACCGGCGCCCGGCCGCTGAACGGGTCGGTGCGCGGCACACCCCGCACCTCCTGACCGGGCAGGTGCACCGGGCCCCAGACGAAGCCGGCCCAGGGTGAGGTGGCGACCACCTCGCTGGCGCCGATCGTCGCCGGGCCCCACCGCTGGAGGGCGAAGGTCAACGAACTCGTGTCAGCGTCGCCGTCGAGGAGCCGGGTCACCGACCGGCGCTGGTCGTCCCAGGTCACCCGTTCGCTGGTGGCGACGACGACATGCCACTGTTCGGCGCCGCGCGCACCTGTCAGCGACGCGGTCCAGGCCACCGCGCTGCTCTCCTCGGGAGCGTCCTGCGCGATCGCCGTGCGTGCCTGCGGTATGCCGGTCGGCCGGGTCAGCAGGGACCACACCGTCACCCCGAGCAGCGGCAGCACGAGCACGAACAGATCCGGGCGTCGGGTCATCACCGCGAGCAGGATGAGACCCGCGGCGGCGGTGGAGCCGGCGAGGAAGGTCGGCCCGGGCACCCAGCCGGCCGGCGGGTCAGGCTGCGCCATGCTGCGCCTGCGGTGCCGGCACCTGGTCGAGCAGCGAACGCACCACCGAGGACCCGGCGACATTGGCCATCCACAGCTCCGGTTTGACGCTCACGCGGTGCCCGAGCACGGCCACCGCGACGCGCTTGATGTCCTCGGGCGTCACGTAATCGCGGCCGCGGATCACCGCGATCGCCCGGCCCATCAGCATGAGGGCGAGCGACCCGCGCGGCGAGGCGCCGAGCAGCAGTTGCGGGTGCGAGCGGGTGGCGGTGGTGAGGTCGACGCAATACTTCAGCACGGTCGGCTCCACCTCGATCGTCTCGACCTGCCGCTGCATCGCGAGCACCCCGCCCGCGTCGGTGATCGCCGGCAATTGCACGGCCTCCTGGCGGCGCAGCATCCGCCGCTGCAGCACGTCGAATTCCTCCTGCGGGCTCGGATAGCCGAAGGACACCCGGGCGAGGAAGCGGTCCAGCTGCGCCTCGGGCAGCGGGTAGGTGCCCTCGTATTCCACCGGGTTCGCGGTGGCCAGCACCACGAAGGGCGACGGCAGCGGGAAGGTGTGGCCTTCGACGGTGACCTGGTGCTCCTGCATCGCCTCCAGCAGCGCGGCCTGGGTCTTGGGCGGGGTGCGGTTGATCTCGTCGGCGAGCAGCAGGCCGGTGAAGACCGGCCCCTTGCGGAAGACGAATTCGCCGCGCGACTGGTCGAAGACATAGGAGCCGGTGAGATCGGCCGGCAGCAGGTCGGGGGTGAACTGCGCCCGCGCGAACTCCAGGCCCAGGCTCTGTGCGAGGCAGCGTGCGGCGAGCGTCTTGCCGAGGCCGGGATTGTCCTCGAGCAAGACATGCCCGCCGGCGAGGATCGCGGCGAGCACCAGCTCGAGCGGCGCGCGTTTGCCGACGACGACCTCCTCGACCTGGTCCAGGACGCGTCCGGCGAGTTCGGTGGTGGCGGCGGTGTCGTTCACAATTCCTCGATCCGGTGGATGACGTCGGTGAGTTGGGCCGGGTTGATCGGTGGCGGCGGCTGCGTGCACAGATAGCGGGCGAGCACCGGGTCGAGGGCGCGGGCCAGCCCGTCCAGGTCGTCAGCCTCCAGAGGTATGCCGGTGCGGGTCGCCACCCGGTGCCGGGCCACCGCGCGCAGGCCCCGCTGCAGGGCGACGGGGGAGGCGCGGCCGGTGTCGAGTTGCCCGGCGCGGCTGGTCGCGTCCTCGCTGATGCGGCGCAGGTAGAACAGCCGGGCCTCCTGGGCGCCGCGGTAGTGCGGCTCGGCCGGGTCGACCGTCGGCATCGCGATCGGCCACTGCGGCCCGGTGTCGGCGGCATACCCACCGATCGCGACGGCAGCCACCGCGACGGCGAGCACGACGGCGAGCGGGGCGTGCCAGCCGGCGAGACCGGCGAGAAACCAGAAGGCGGCGCCCGCCACCACCGCCCCGACGCCGCGCTTGACCCAGCGGCGCCACCACTCAGCCGGCATGGCTCACCGGCCGGCCGAGGTCGGTGCGGATCTGCTCCAGCGCGGCGCGGGCAGCGGCGCGGTCGCCCTCGGTGAGGGGGTGGGAGGAGAAGCGCGCTTCGCGGTAGAGGTGGGCCAGCCGGGTGAGCGCGTCGTCGTCGACGTCGAGGTCGCTCAGCACGCGCAGGGTGAGCTCCGCGGAGGTTTCGCTCGGGTGATGTTCCAGCCCGGCGGCGCGCACCGCCTGCTCCAAGCCCACCCAGCAGGCGATGATCGCGTTGTCCGGCGACCCGACCGACAGCTCCTCCAGCGCCTGGTCGACCGACTCGGTGACCGCCTGCTGCGGTGTCGGCAGGTGCACGGCCTTCGCCCGGTCGAGCCACCGCTGGCGCAGCGCGCGGATCACCGCGATCGCCAGCACGACGGCGGCGACCACCAGGCCGATCAGCAGCAGCGCGGTGACGATCCGCACCATGTCGACGCCGAAACCGCCCAGGTCGAGGGTGCGCGGGCTCGGCGGCGGAGGGGCGCCACCGGTCGGGCCCGTCGGAGTCGGGGTGCGCGGCGGGGTGTAGGTGACGTCGTTGGTGCGCACCAGCGGCCCGCTGTCGACACCGACCGCGAGCACGCACACCAGCACGAGCAGCCCCGCGGCCGCCCCGACGATCCCCCTGCGCACCCGGCCGACGTTAGCCCAGCATTCGCGGTATGCCGCCGATCGTCACCTAATCGTGGCCGGGCTACTTCCGCGGCGGCGGCGGGGTGAGCGCGACCTCGGAGACCGCGAGAGCGGGACCCTCGGCATACGTCATGCCGGTGATCTTGCCCGCGGCGCGCAGGTCGGCCTCGGCCCGGCGCACCAGCTCGGCGTCGGCGGCGGGCAGCGCGAGCGTCATCGCGGTCACCTCGGCGCGCATGCCGAGTTTGGCGTCCGACTTGGCCCGTCGCACGCCGGCCAGCGCCTCACCCAGCACGTGCAGCGAGCGCGGGTCGCCGCCGGAAGGAAGCTCGTCGACGGTCGGCCACGGCTGCCGGTGCACGGTGCCGTCCTGCCACCACGACCACACCTCTTCGGTGGCATAGGGCAGGAAGGGTGCGAAGAGCCGCAGCAGCACGCGCAGGGCGAGCCGCAGCGCCGCCTGGGCGCTCGCCGCCGCCTGCTCACCCTGCCCGCCGTAGGCGCGGTCCTTGACCAGCTCGATGTAGTCGTCGCAGAAGGTCCAGAAGAACGCCTCGGTGAGCTCCAGGCTGCGGGTGTAGTCCCAGCTCTCGAAGCCTCGGGTCGCGTCGGCCACCACCTCGCGCAGCGCGGCCAGCATCGCCAGGTCGAGTTGCTCGGTCGGCTGCGCGTCGCCGGGGTCGCCCATCGACAGCGCGAACTTGGAGGCGTTGAGCAGCTTCATCGCCAGGCGCCGCCCGACCTTCATCTGGCTCTCGTCATAGGCCGCGTCGGCACCGAGCCGGCCGGCCAGCGCCCAGTAGCGCACCGCGTCGGCGCTGTGCTGCTTGAGCACGTCCTCGGGGGTGACCGCATTGCCCTTGGACTTGGACATCTTCTTGCGGTCCGGGTCGAGGATCCAGCCGTTGATCGCGGCGTCGGTCCACGGCACCGAGCCATTCTCGAAGTGCGCGCGCACGACCGAGGCGAACAGCCAGGTGCGGATGATGTCGTGCCCCTGCGGGCGCAGGTCCATCGGGAAGATCTTGGCGAACAGCTCCTCGTCATTGCGGCCGCCGGCGTTGCTCGTCACCGGCCACCCCGACACGATCTGCGGTGACAAGGACGACGTCGCCCAGGTGTCCATCACATCCGGGTCACCGACGAATCCGCCTGGCACGCCTCGCTGTTCGGGGGTGTAACCCTCCGGCACGTCGCTCTGCGGGTCGACCGGCAGCGATGCTTCGGGCGCCAGGATCGGGCGGGTGTAGTCGGGCTCGCCCTGCTCATCGAGCGGGTACCACACCGGGAAGGGCACGCCGAAGAACCGCTGGCGACTGATCAGCCAGTCGCCGTTGAGGCCGCTGATCCAGTTGGCATAACGGCTGCGCATGAAGGCCGGGTGGAAGTCGATCTCCTGGCCGCGGGCGATGAGCTGCTCGCGCAGCGCCTCGCTGCGACCACCGTTGGTGATGTACCACTGCCTGCTGGTCACGATCTCCAGCGGCTTGTCGCCCTTTTCGAAGAAGTTGGCCTTGCGCTGGGTCTTCACCGGCTCGCCGATCAGGTCGCCGGATTCGCGCAGCGCCGCCACGATCGCCTCGCGGGCCGAGTGGACGGTCTTGGTGGCCAGCTGCTCGGCATACAGCTGTTCGCCCGGGCCGCCCGCGATCCACTCCGGCAGGTCGCCGGTGAGGCGGCCGTTGCGGGTGATGATCGAGCGGATCGGCAGCTGCAGCTCGCGCCACCACAGCACGTCGGTGAGGTCGCCGAAGGTGCAGCACATCGCGATGCCGGCGCCCTTGTCCGGCTCGGCGGCCGGGTGCGCGAGCACCGGCACCTCGACCCCGAAGAGCGGGGAGGTGACCGTGCTGCCGAAGAGCGGCTGATAGCGCTCGTCGTCCGGGTGGGCAATCAGCGCCACGCAGGCCGGGATGAGCTCGGGGCGGGTGGTCTCGATCTCGATCGTGCCGCCGTCGGTGCGGTGGAAGGCGATTTTGTGGAAGGCGCCGGGGTAGTCGCGCGCTTCCAGCTCGGCCTGGGCCACCGCGGACTGGAAGGTCACATCCCACAGGCCCGGCGCCTCGGCCTGGTAGGCCTCACCGCGCTCGACATTGCGCAGGAAGGCCTGCTGGGCAGCAGCCCGCGAGCGGTCGTCGATGGTGCGATAGGTCATCTCCCAGTCCACCGACAGCCCCAGCCGGCGGAACAGCGACTCGAAGGCCTTCTCGTCCTCGACCGTGAGCTGCTCGCACAGCGGGATGAAGTTGGCGCGGCTGATCGGCACCTGGTCGGCCGCCTTCACCGACTTGCCCTCGGCGCCTTGCAGCGGGGGCACGAAATTCGGGTCGTATGCCGCCGCGTGGTCGCCGCGCACGCCGTAGTAGTTCTGCACCCGGCGCTCGGTCGGCAGGCCGTTGTCGTCCCAGCCGAGCGGATAGAACACCTCCTTGCCGGTCATCCGCTGATAGCGGGCCACACAGTCGGTGTGGGTGTAGCCGAAGACGTGACCCACGTGCAGGCTGCCGCTCGCGGTCGGCGGTGGGGTGTCGATCGCGAAGACCTGCTCGCGTGGCAGCTCCAGCGCCCGCTGGCGGTCGAAGCGGTAGGTGCCCTGCTCGCGCCATACGCCGTCCCACTTGTCCTCCAAACCGTCGACGGTCGGCTTGTCGGGCACACGGGAGGAACGCGGGTCGGTCATGCGTCCAATCGTCCCAGACCGCCCGCCGCACGGTCACATCGGTTTCGCCGGCCTCCGGTTAGGCTGGGCCGCCGAGACCGGCTGATTTCCTCCAAGGAGCGTGCGATGACCGACCAGCAGCCCGAGCGCTTCACCGAGGCCTACCCGCCCGACGGGGACGCCCGCGTGCCGAGCGGTGCCTTCCTCGCGTATGCCGAGGGCAAGGTCGCCCCGGAGTTGCTGCAGGTCTGGCGCAGCACCGGGCTGGGGTTCTACGGCGAGCAGCGCATCGCCCTGGTCGACCCGGGCGTGTGGCTGCCGGTGCTCACCACCTGGCTGGGCCACGACACCGGCACGCTGCCGGCCGCGGTGACCAGCTTCGGGCACCTCTACCACGCAGGGCCGAGCGGGCCGGTGCAATGCCTCGACCCGCATTTCGTCACCAACACCGTCGTCGCGCCCGACATGGCGAGCTTCCTCGGCGAGCACCTGCCCGGCCCGTCCTCACACCTGGCCGATCTCGAGGGACCGCGCGGCGGCGCACGCGCCCGGTTCGGCGAACTGGCCGAGGGCGAGACCTACTACTTCGACCCGGCGATCGCGCTCGGCGGCCAGGTGTCGCCGAACACCCTGGCCAAGGGCGACGGCGTCGCCGAGTTCACCCGCATCCACGCCGGGCTGCGCCAGCGCCGCGCCGGCTGAGGCAGCCGCGCTCGATTCCGATTGGAGGCGAGCGGCGGCCCCGGCATACACTGAAACCACCAGCGTTCGAGCCGTCATCAGCGGCGAGCTCCCGGAAGAACCGACTCCTAGCGAGGCGCAGTAGAACCGGGCGGGACGAGCCCGTCACAGCTCCAGCACGAAGCGGTCGTATGCCGCGTGCTCGGTTCGTCGAGTGCGCGCGTGCGACAAGCGAGGTGGTACCGCGGTGCTGCCGGCGCGAGCCGGTGACGTCGTCCTCGCACCGAGGTATCGACCGACGCTGACGAAAGATGCGCTGATGAGCTACCCCAAGGTGGACCTGACCGCCGCCGACCCTGCGCAGAGCGCGGGCGTGACCCCCAGCCCGAACTTCCCGCAGATCGAGCAGGCGGTGCGCCGCTACTGGGACGAGGACGGGACCTTCCTGGCCTCCATCGCCCAGCGCGACGCCGGCGTCGACGGCTCCAACGAGTTCGTGTTCTACGACGGCCCGCCCTTCGCCAACGGCCTGCCGCACTACGGTCACCTGCTCACCGGCTACGCCAAGGACCTCATCCCGCGCTACCAGACGATGCGCGGCAAGCGGGTCGAGCGGCGCTTCGGCTGGGACACCCACGGCCTGCCGGCCGAGTTGGAGGCGATGCGCCAGCTCGGGCTGAAGACCAAGGACGAGATCATCGCGATGGGCGTCGAGCAGTTCAACGCCGCCGCCCGCGCCTCGGTGCTGAAGTACACCGACGAGTGGCGCGACTATGTCGGCCGGATGGGCCGGTGGGTCGACTTCGACCACGACTACAAGACGCTCGAGCCCGACTACATGGAGTCGGTGCTGTGGGTCTTCAAGCAGCTCTTCGACCGCGGCCTGGTCTACGAGGGCTTCCGGGTGCTGCCCTACTGCTGGAATGACGAGACCCCGCTGTCCAACCACGAGCTGCGGATGGACGACGACGTCTACCAGATGCGCCAGGACCCGGCGGTCACCGTCGGCTTCCGGATCACCGACGGCGACCTGGCCGGCGCGCTGGTGCTGGTCTGGACCACCACGCCGTGGACGCTGCCGTCCAACCTCGCGGTGATGGTCGGCCCGGACATCGACTATGTCGTGGTCGAGTCCGACCGCCCGACCGGCACAGCGGAACGGTTCGTGATCGCGGAGGCGAGGCTGGCGGCATACGCCCGGGAGTTGGGGGAGGAGCCGACGGTCCTGCAGCGCCTCAAGGGCGCCGACCTGATCGGCCACCACTACACCCCGCCGTTCAGCTATTTCGAGGGACACGAGAAGGCCTTCCGCGTGGTCGAGGCCGACTTCGTGACGACCGGCGACGGCACCGGGCTGGTGCACAGCGCGGGTGCCTTCGGTGAGGACGACATGGTGGTGACCGACCGCGAGGGCATCGCGCCGGTGATCCCGGTCGGTCCCGACGGGAAGTTCACCTATCCGGTCAGCGACTACGAGGGCATGCTCGTCTTCGACGCCAACCCGCACATCATCGACGATCTGAAGACCACCACCCGCGGCGAGCAGTCCGGTGCGGTCAACCCGGGCACGGTGCTGCTGCGCCGCGAGACCTACGACCACTCCTATCCGCACTGCTGGCGCTGCCGGAATCCGCTGATCTACATGGCGGTGTCCTCGTGGTTCGTCGCGGTCACCCAGATCAAGGACAAGATGCTGGCCAACAACCAGCTGATCGACTGGGTGCCGGGCAACGTCAAGGACGGCCAGTTCGGCAAGTGGCTGGCGAACGCCCGCGACTGGTCGATCTCGCGAAACCGCTTCTGGGGCAGCCCGATTCCGGTGTGGAAGTCGGACAACCCGGAATACCCGCGGGTCGATGTCTACGGCAGCTTCGCCGAGCTCGAGCGCGACTTCGGGGTCAAGGTCACTGACCTGCACCGCCCGTTCGTGGACCAGTTGACCCGGCCCAACCCGGACGACCCGACCGGGCAGTCCACGATGCGCCGCGTCGAGGACGTGCTCGACGTGTGGTTCGACTCCGGGTCGATGCCCTACGGCCAGGTGCACTATCCCTTCGAGAACGCCCAGTGGTTCGAGCACCACTACCCGGCCGACTTCATCGTCGAATACATCGGCCAGACCCGCGGCTGGTTCTACACGCTGCACATCCTGGCGAGCGCGCTGTTCGACCGCCCGGCGTTCAAGAGCGTCATCTGCCACGGCATCGTGCTCGGCTCGGACGGGCAGAAGATGTCCAAGTCGCTGCGCAACTACCCGGATGTGTCCGAGGTCTTCGACCGCGACGGCGCGGACGCGATGCGCTGGTTCCTGATGTCCAGCCCGATCCTGCGCGGCGGCAACCTGATCGTCACCGAGCAGGGCATCCGCGAGGGCGTCCGGCAGGTGCTGATGCCGATGTGGTCGTCGTGGTACTTCTTCAGCCTCTACGCCAATGCGGCCGGTTATGACGCCAAGTGGTCGACCGAGTCGACCGACGTCCTCGACCGCTACCTGCTCGCCAAGACCCGCGAGCTGGTGGAAACCGTTGAGGGACAACTGGATGCGTATGACGTCGCGGGCGCCTGCGAGACCACGGCCGCCTTCGTCGACGTGCTCACCAATTGGTACATCCGCCGGTCCCGCGAGCGCTTCTGGGCCGCGGACGGCCAGTTGGACGAGGCGGCCTTCGACACGCTCTACACCGTGCTCGAGGTGCTCTGCCGGGTGTGCGCGCCGTTGCTGCCCTTCGCCGCCGAGCAGGTATGGCGGGGCCTCACCGGCGGCCGTTCGGTGCACCTGACCGACTGGCCGGATGCCGCTGACCTGCCCGCGGACGCCGACCTGGTGGCGGCGATGGACCGGGTGCGCGCGGTCTGCTCGACGACCTCGGCGCTGCGCAAGGCGGAAAACCTGCGCACCCGGTTGCCGTTGTCCAAGGTCACCGTCGTGGTGGCCGATCCCGTTGCGCTGCAACGCTTCTCGGGATTGATCGCCGACGAGCTCAACCTCAAGCAGGTCGAGCTGCTGGATCTGGAGCAGGTGTCGGCGGAGGACTTCGGGCTGGTGCAGCGGCTCACCGTCAATGCCCGCGCCGCCGGCCCGCGCCTCGGCAAGCAGGTGCAGCAGGCGATCAAGGGCAGCAAGAGCGGTGACTGGTCGGTCGCCGAGGACGGCACCGTCACCAGCGGTGGCATCGAGCTGGTGGAGGGTGAGTACACCCTGCAGACCGTGGTCGAATCCGCCGGTGAGGCTGCCGACGCGGCTCCGGCGATGCTGCCCGGTGGTGGTTTCGTCGTGCTCGACACCCAGGTCACCGACGAGCTGCGTTCCGAGGGCGTCGCCCGCGACGTCATCCGCGCGGTCCAGCAGGCCCGCCGCGATGCGGGCCTGGACGTCAGCGACCGGATCAGTCTGGCCGTCGTCGGCGACGACCCGGTCTGGCGGGCGGTGCTTGACCACCAGGGTCTGATCATGGGCGAGACGCTCGCGGTCCAGCTCGGCGCGGCCGGCGGCGACCAGGAGTTGCCGGGCGGCACCACGGTGGCGCTCTCGGACGGGCTCAAGGCGACCGTGGCGGTCAAGAAGGTGAGCGCGTGAGCGACGTGACGATCCGGCAGGCGCAGGGTGACGACCTGCAGGCCGTGCTGTATGTCGGGCACTCGACCTGGCCGCCGACCTACGGGCCGATCGCCGGCGACGACTATGTCGCGATGGGCCTGGCCAAATGGTGGACCGCCGACGCGACGATCCCCGCGATCCGGGCCGGCCGGGTCACTGTCGCCGAGGTCGACGGCAAGGTCGTCGGCGTCGCGACCGTCGGGCCGCAGGACGGGCACCTGATGCTCTGGAAGCTCTACGTGCTGCCCGGCCAACAGGGTCACGGCATCGGTCAGGCCCTGATGGCCGCGGTGCTCGACCAGGCGCGCGAGGGCGGCTTCGCGCAGGTGCGGCTGTCTTATCTGGACGGCAACACCTCCGCCGCGCGGTTCTACGCCAAGGCCGGCTTCGAGGAGTTCGACCGCGAGTGCGGTGGCTCCGGCCTGCCGGACAGCGTCTGGGTGCGCCGATCGGTGGACCCCCAGCAACAGACGGGAGAGGCACGATGAAGGTGGAGACGCTCAGCCGGCTGCGGGAGGTCGAGGCCGAGATCCTCTCGCGCACCCCGGAGTCCTCACCCGAGCCTTCGCTCGACCGGGTCCGCCGCATCATGGAGTTGCTCGGCGACCCGCAGCACGCGTTCCCGCTGATCCACCTCACCGGCACCAACGGCAAGACCACCACGACCCGGCTCGTCGAGCGCATCCTGCGCGAGAGCGGGCTGTCGACCGGGCGGTTCACCTCGCCACACCTGCACGACATGCGTGAGCGGATCTCGTTGAACGGCAAGCCGATCGAGGCCCAGCGCTTCATCGACACCTACGACGACGTGTTGCCCTACATCCAGATGGTCGACGACCAGTCGGTCGCCGAGGGCGGCCCGCGCACCACCTACTTCGAGGTGCTGACCGTCATGGCGTATGCCGCGTTCGCGGACGCTCCGGTCGATGTCGCCATCGTCGAGGTCGGGCTCGGGGGGGGCTGGGATGCGACCAACGTGGCCGACGGCAAGGTCGCGGTCGTCACGCCGATCTCCCTTGACCACACCCGGTTGCTCGGCGACCGGGTCGAGGACATCACGCTGGAGAAGCGAGAGATCATCAAGGCGGGGGCCATCGCCGTCGTCGGCAGGCAGGAGCCCGAGGTCGACGACCTCCTCGCCGAGCGCTGCGAAGAGGTCGACGCCCAACTCGCCCGGGAGGACGCGCAGTTCGCGGTCACCGAGCGCGACACCGCGGTCGGCGGCCAGCAGATCACCGTCCAGGGCCTCGCCGCGGTCTACCCCGACCTGTTCGTGCCGCTCTTCGGCGAGCACCAGGCGCACAACGTGGCGACGGCGATCGCCGCCGTCGAGGCCTTCCTCGGCGGGGGAGAGCAGCCGCTGGACCACGAGCTGTTGCAGGCGGCGCTGGCCGAGGTGACCTCGCCGGGTCGGCTCGAGATCGTCCGCCGCTCGCCGACCGTGGTCGTCGACGCCGCGCACAATGTCGGCGGCATGCGGGCCCTGCGTGCCGCGATCGAGGACTCGTTCACCTTCACCCGCCTGGTCGGGCTGGTGGCGATCCTCTCCGACAAGGACGCCGAGCAGATGCTGATCGAGCTCGAGCCGGTGCTCGAGGAGATCGTCATCACCCGCACCTCCTCGCCACGCGCCATGGACCCGAAAACGTTGGGGCAGTTGGCGATTGACATCTTCGGTGAGGACCGGGTGACGATCGAACCGGTGCTGATCGACGCGATCGACAAGGCGGTCGAGCTGGCCGACGAGGGCGGTGCGGTCGGTGGTGGCGTGCTCGCGACCGGATCGATCGTCACCGCCGCCGAGGTGCGCCAGGCGTTGGGGAAGACCGACACGTGAGCCGGTTGCTGTTCTACGGCGTCGGTGAGCGGATGACCCGCCGGTTGGCCGCCGTGGTGATCGGTTCGCAGTCGCTGGCGATCTTCTTCGGCACCCTGGTGGCCGAAGCGCTGGCGAGGGCGCGCGGGGAGTCCGCGCACACGGCATACCTGATCATCGGGCTGGTGATCGCGGGGTTGTGCATCGTCGCCGCGGGCTGTCTGCGCCGTCCGTGGGGTGTCACCCTCGGCTGGGCGCTGCAGGTCGTTACCATCGCCTCGGCCGTGATCGTGCCGATGATGCTCATCGTGGGTGTGGTCTTCGCTGCGCTGTGGGTCACCGCGCTCGTGCAAGGCCGCCGCATGGACGAACTCACGCAGGACTATCTGAGGAGCAATGGATGAGCTGGCTGCAGGCGATCGTGCTGGGCCTGGTGCAAGGACTCACCGAGTTCCTCCCGATCAGCTCCTCGGCACACCAGCTCATCGTCAGCCGGCTGGCCTTCGGCAACGACGGCGGCGGCGCGGCGTTCACCGCCGTCACCCAGCTCGGCACCGAGACCGCCGTGCTCATCTACTTCTGGACGGACATCGTGCACATCATCCGCCAGTGGGCGCTCTCGCTCACCGGCAAGGTGAGTCGCGATGACCCGGACGCGCGGATGGGCTGGCTGGTCATCATCGGCACCATCCCGATCGGCATCCTCGGGCTGGTGCTGAAGTCGGTCATCGAGGGTCCGCTGCGCAATCTGTGGATCACCGCCACGATGCTGCTCGTCTTCGCCCTCATCCTCGCGGTGGCCGACGCGACCGCCAAGCAGCGCAAGGAGTTGTCCCAGCTCACCTGGCGCGACGGCTTGCTCTACGGGCTCTTCCAGGCGCTGGCCCTGATCCCGGGCGTCTCCCGGTCCGGAGGCACCATCGCCGGTGGTCTGTTCATGGGCTACACCCGCACCGCCGCGACGCGGTACTCCTTCCTGCTCGCCATCCCGGCCGTGCTCTCCTCGGGCCTGTTCGAGCTCAAGGACGCCGTCGGCGACCACAGCTCCGGGTGGGGGCAGATCCTGATCGCGACGCTGCTCGCCTTCGGCGTCGGGTATGCCGTGATCGCCTGGCTGATGCGGTACATCTCCAGTCACGACTTCAAGCCCTTCGTGATCTACCGGATCGTGCTGGCGGTGGCGTTGTTCGTGCTGCTCGGTGTCGGCGTGCTCGACGCCGCGGCGCCGACCAGCTGACCCCTCGCTACGCTGTCCCGCGTGACAGCGCAGAGCGAACGCACCCTGGTCATCGTCAAGCCGGACGGCTACCGCCGTGGCCTCACCGGGGAGGTGCTGCGCCGGATCGAGGCCAAGGGCTACGTCCTGGCCGAGCTGAAGGTCGCCACGCCCGATCGCGAGCGTCTCGCCAAGCACTACGCCGAGCACGAGGGCAAGCCGTTCTACCAGCCGCTGCTGGAGTTCATGTCGAGCGGTCCGGCGACCTTCGCCGTCGTCGAGGGGCACCGCTGCATCGAGGGTTTCCGGGCGCTCGCCGGTGCCACCGACCCGACCGCGGCGCTGCCCGGCACCATCCGCGGCGACCTCGGCCGTGACTGGGGCGAGAAGGTGCAGGCCAATATCGTGCACGGCTCGGACTCCCCGGAGTCGGCCGAGCGGGAGATCGGCATCTGGTTCGCCTGATCCGCCGCTCGCGTCCGCAGTTTTGCGGCACCGCTGGTGCGCAGGCGCGGACGCTGGAGTCGAGACCCCGGCTCGCGTCCGCGGATCTGCAGCACCGCTGGTGCGCAGGCGCGGACGCTGGAGGCGAACCGCTCCGGTCAGTGTTGGTCGCGTTGGGCGGACAGATCGTCGAGACCGGCGATCGCCTTCTCCAACAGCGTCGCTAGCTGCTCGCGCTGACCGGTCGTGAGCCGGTTCAGCACGTCCGACTCCAGGATGTCGCTGTCGCGCACCACCTGGCGGAACATGTTCCAGCCCTCGGTGGTGAGGGTGACGATGATCCGGGTGCGGTTGCTCGGATCGGTCGTGCGGTCGATCAGGCCGCGTTCGGCCATCTTGTCCAGCCGGTGGGTCATCGACGAGGGCGCGATGGCGGCCGCCTCGGCCAGCGCAGAGGGAGTGAGCACCTCGTCGGCGCCGGCGCGCGCCAGCCGGGACAGCACCGTCCACTCGCCGGCCGACAGCCCGACATCCTGCAGGGCCAGGGTGTACCACTGCGACAGCTTGCGGGTGAGGGCCTGCGCCGCGGTGATGACGCGCTGCACCTGCTCGTTGCCGCCAGCGGCAACATAGGCGGCGACCTCGGATTCGTAGAGCTGCTGCTCGCTCGGGCCGGTGCGCTTGCGCGTCGTCATGGCGCAAGAGTGTGCCATTGCACCGGGCGGCGTCATACCAAAGGGCCGAGCCCTGCCCGCGAAAGTCTCCACAGTGGTGAGTTTTCGGGCCCGGGCTCGGCGATCTGGCCGGTGCGGTTGGCGAAAGTCTCCATGATGTCGACCTCTGCGACGGGACGGTCGTGTCGACCTCGGCGACGGGGACGGCTGCGCAGAGCCGGACGAGGACCGCGCACCGCGAGCCGATCGTTAGGATCGCCGGGTGTCGCCTCGCCTGATGCCCGCCGGACGTGACCTCGCGGTCGATCTCGGCACGGCCAACACCCTCGTCTACGAGCGGGGTAGGGGCGTGGTCCTCGACGAGCCGTCGGTGGTCGCGATCGAGGTCGGCACCGGCAAGCTGCTCGCGGCCGGCGCCGCCGCCCGCGAGATGCTCGGCCGCACTCCCGGCCATGTCGACGTCGTCCGGCCGCTGCGTGACGGGGTGATCAACGACGCCGATGTCGCCGAGCGGATGTTGCGCTGGTTCATCGCCCAGGTGCATCCCTCGCGGTTGATCCGTCCCCGGATGGTCGTGTGCGTGCCCAGCGAGGTCACCGGCGTGGAGCGGCGGGCCCTGGAGGACGCCGCCACCCGCGCGGGCGCCCGGCGGGTCTACGTGATCGAGGAGGCGATGGCCGCCGCGCTCGGCGCGGACCTGCCGGTCGACGCGACCACCGCCAGCATGGTCGTCGACATTGGCGGCGGCACCACTGATGTGGCGGTGATCAGCCTCGGCGGCATCGTCAACGCGCGATCGATCCGGGTCGGCGGCGACGAGATCGACGAGGCGATCATCGCCTTCGTCAAGAGCGAGTACTCACTGCTGCTCGGCGAACGCTCCAGCGAGGACATCAAGGTGCAGGTCGGCTCGGCCTTCCCGCTGCGCGAGGAGCTCACCATGCGGGTGCGGGGCCGCGATCTGGTGAGCGGTCTGCCCAAGACGGTCACCGTGAGCTCCCAGGAGGTGCGCCGCGCAATCGAGCCCCCGCTGC
Organism: Metallococcus carri; assembly: GCF_011440275.1. GTDB lineage: Bacteria > Actinomycetota > Actinomycetes > Actinomycetales > Dermatophilaceae > Metallococcus > Metallococcus carri. The sequence goes on from NZ_JAAOIV010000005.1 coordinate 217,442, forward strand.
TGCAGATCTGCGAGCTGGTGCGTGCCACCCTCGACGTCTGCCCGCCCGAACTCGCCGGCGACGTCCTGGATCACGGCATCGTCCTCACCGGTGGAGGTGCGCTGCTGCGCGGCCTCGACGAACGGATGAAGCACGAGCTCGGCGTGCCGGTGCGGGTTGCCGAAGAACCGTTGCGCTCGGTGGCGCTGGGCTCGGGCCGGTGCGTCGAGGACTTCGCCGCGCTGTCCCGGGTGCTGGTCGACGGCCGGCGGTACTGACGCCGTGGCCTTCCGGGCGAGCGTGCGGCGCCGAGTGCTGGTCGGGGCGCTGGCGGTCAGTTGCGGCGCGATCGTGATCGACCAGGCGGCGCCGTCCCTGACGGCACCGGTGCGCTCCGCCGCCGCCGATGTCGCCGGTCCGGTGCAGAACTGGGTCACCGGCCGCGACGGCACGATCACCCGGCTGACCCGCGAACGCGACGCGGCCCGGCGGCAGGTGTCCGCCGACGCGGCCGACCGCGCCACCCTGCAGCGCCTCACCGCACTGATGGGTTCGGCTCCCGCCCAGGGTCGGTTGTTCGTGCCGGCCCAGATCGTCGGCTATGTCACCGGGACCACGCCCTCGAGCCTGCGCCGACTCACGCTCGACGTGGGCTCGGCGGATGGCGTGAGCAACAACCTCACCGTCATTGCCGCAGGCGGGCTCGTCGGCCGGGTGATCTCCACCTCGCGCTGGAACTGCGAAGTGCAGTTGCTCTCCGATCCCACGGCGGTGGTGGGTGCGCGGGTGAGCGGGTCGGGCACCGTCGGCTCGGTGTCCTCGGTCGCACCGGTCGGTCTGCCCACGCGCGCGCCGGGTCTGCTGACCTTCACCGTCGCCGGGCTGGGCCCGGTCGCGGTCGGCGACAAACTCGTCTCGCTCGGCAGCGTGGACAACCGGCCCTATGTGCCGGATGTGCCGATCGGCACGATCGTGTCGGTCGACCCTGATCGGGGTCAGGGCAGCCGGACGGCGGTGGTGCGCACCGACGTCTCCTTCGACCGGCTCGCGCTCGTCGGCGTCGTGCTGCCCGCGGACCGCACGAGCCCGCGGCCGGCGGTGACCGGGCGATGATCCCGCACCGGTTGACGGTCGTGCGCGCGGTTCTGCTGGTCCTCGGGGTGCTGCTGACCGTGAGCGTGCTCCCGCGCTGGGCGCCGCCGCCGGATCTGCCGCTCGTCCTCGTGGTCGCCGTCGGTCTGCGCGCCGGCTCCGCCTCGGGTGCGCTGATGGGGTGCGCGGCCGGCTGGCTGCTCGACCTGGTGCCGCCCGGTGGGGCACCGCTCGGACTCACTGCCCTGATGTATGCCGGGCTCGGCGCGTGCGCCGGTCTCGTGCAACGCTCGGTGCGCGCTTCGGTCCTGTTGCCGGCTGGCTGCGTCCTGGTGAGTTCCGTTGCGGCTCAAGCGATTCGCGCGCTTGCAGCGGTGCTGGGCGATACGGCATACGACCTGGGGGCTGCTGCGATCACGGTGGCTCTCACCACGGCACTCGGTGCGGTGCTGATCCCACCGATCCTGCGGATCGAACGCTCCCTCGTGCACCGGGGGCTGGCGTGAGGCCCCGGGGGATGCGGCGGTCGGTGCTCTACCCGCGCGGGCACCGCCCGCAGCGGCGGTCGCCCTATGCGGCCCGCATCTGGGCGATGCTCGCGGTGACCGTGCTGGTGTCCGGCGTGCTGCTCGGCCGGCTGGTGCAACTGCAGATCGTGCAGGGCGATCGGATGAGCAGCGCCGCCCAGCAGATCAACACCCGCACGGTGTCGGTGCCCGCCCAGCGCGGCCGCATCCTGCTCGCCGATGGCACCGCGCTGGTGACCAACGGCTCGACCTCGGTCGTCACCATCGACCCCACGGTGCTCGCCGACAGCAGCGACGGTGGCCGCGGCATCCTCACCCGGGTTGCCGCTCTGCTGGGTGGCCGGGTGGAGGACATGATCGCCCGCACCAAACCGTGCGGGTCGCGCGGCGCGCCCCCCACGCCGGTGTGTTTCTCCGGCAGCCCGGTGCAACCGATCCCGGTGCTGACCGGAGTGTCGACGGCACGGGCCATGACCCTGCTCGAACGCCCCGAGGACTTCTCCGGCATCAACGTGGTGCAGCGTCAGGTGCGCTCCTATCCTGCGCCGTCGGGCATCAATGCCGCGCAACTCATCGGTTACCTCGGGCAAACGAATGCCGCTGACCTGCAAGCGAATTCGTCGCTCACCGCCGACGACCTCGTCGGCCGGTCCGGCCTCGAGCTCGGTTACGACAAGGCGCTGCGCGGCACTCCCGGCGCCACGGTGCTGGCGGTCGACGCCCGGGGTCTGCCGCAGCGCACGGTCAGCAGCACCGCTCCGGTGGCTGGACGCGACGTGCTCACCCACCTCGACCCGCGGGTGCAGGCCCGCGCCGAGCAGGCGCTCGGCGCCACGATCAACCGGCTCAAGGCGGCCAAGAAGCCGGTCACCGGTGGTGCCGCGGTCGTGCTCGATGCGTCCTCCGGCGCGGTGGTCGCGATGGCGAGCAACCCGTCATACGACCCCTCGATCTGGACCGGCGGCATCTCCGCGGCCGACTACCGGGCGCTCACCGCACCCGGCGCGCGCGATCCGCTGCTCAACCGGGCGATCGGCGGGCTGCAGCCGCCGGCCTCGACCTTCAAGGCGATCACCCTGCCCGGCGCGATCAACGCCGGCATCGACCCCAAGGGCCGCTATGCGTGCACCTCCGCGGTGACGATCGGCTCGCGGGTCTTCAAGAACTTCGAGTCGGCGGCCTTCGGCACCATCGACCTGCCGACCGCCCTGGAGGTCTCGTGCGACACCGTGTTCTACCGCTGGGCGTATGACGCGTGGCGGGCCCAGGGCGGGATCGCAGCCCCGGCGAGCGTCAGCGACCCGTTCCGGGCGATGGCCGCCGGGTTCGGCATCGGCCGGCGCACCGGGGTGGACCTGCCGGGTGAGGCCGCCGGCGTGCTGCCCGGCCGGCAGTGGAAGCTCGACCAGTGGACGGCGATGCGCCCGACCTACTGCCGACGGGCCAAGACCGGCTATCCGGAGGTGAAGGACAAGCAGCAGGCGGCCTATTTCACCCAGCTCGCCAAGGAGAACTGCGCCGCGGGCTACCAGTGGCAGCCCGGTGACGCGGTGAACTTCGCCATCGGCCAGGGCGACACCCTCGTCACCCCGCTGCGGATGGCGGTCGCCTATGGCGCGATCGCCAACGGCGGCACGCTGTGGACCCCGCAACTCGTCGCGGCGACGCAGCGCCCGGACGGCACGGACCGGATCACGATCGCCCCGAAGGCGGCCGGCACGGTGCAGGTGCCCGCGGCCGCCCGGCAGATCGAAACGACCGGCCTGCGCCGGGTGGTGAGTGGCTCGCTCGGCACCGCCGCGGCCGCCTTCCGCGGGTTCGACCTGAGCAGCTATCCGTTGTCGGGCAAGACCGGCACCGCCGAGGTCTACGGCAAGGACGCGACCAGCTGGTTCCTGTCCTTCGGGCCGAAGCTGCCGAGCGGACGCCAGTATGTCGTCGCGGTGATGATCGAGCAGGGCGGCACCGGCGCAACCGCCGCGGCGCCGACCGCACGGTCGATCTGGGACGTGTTGCGCACGCTCAGGTAGACGCCGCGGCCACGATCTGCGGGTCGCCACAGGCCGCGGCGAAGGCGTCGATGCGGCGGCGAATATCCTTGCCCAACAACCAGATTCCGATGGGGTCGGCAATCGGCGCCAGCCACTTCGGCCGGATCGCGAAGGTGTATTTCCACACCGCCCGGGTGCCACCTTCGACGGGCGTGAATCGCCAGCCGCCTCCAAAGGTGGCGAAGAACCACGGGCCGCGGCGCATCGTCATACCGACATTGCGCGGCGGGTTGTAGGAGACGTATTCACTCACCATCGACAGGCCGTGCCGCGATCGGGTGAAGGTGCGCACGCCCTTGCCGGGTCGCGCCGCGCCGTCCATCAGGTATTGCTGGCGGATGAACGGATCCCAGCGCAGCCGCACCTCGCCGGTCGTCTGGGAGACCGCGAACGCGACCTCGGGTTCGACGGCGACGGTGACCTCGCGCTCGACTTGCGGCATACCTTCAGCGTATGCCGCAGCGGTCGCCTTCTCCTCGACAGGAGACTGGCCGCTGCGGACCGTCAGTAGGGGATCGGGGCGTAGTCGGCGTTCTTGCCGGCGTTGGGGTCGTTGATGACCTCCGACGGCACGTCGCGCACCTTCAGCCCGGCGCGGCGGGCCTCCTCCAGAGCCTCGGCTGAGTACGGACCACCGCGCCAGAGGTCGACGGCATATTTGCGCGTCTTGAGGTAGTCGGTGTACCGCGCGGCGTGCTCGTCGTCCAAGCCGAGGGCGGCGAAGATCGCCATCCGGTCACCGTCCTTGGGCGCCATCCGCCACGACGGGATCTTGGTGTCCTTGTCGTCGGGGTCGGTGGTCTTGCGGCGCGGGAAGCGGATCAGCTGACCGTTGCCGGAGTGGGTGATGCGCATGCTCCACACCCCGATGTCACCCGGCTCGAAGGGCACGTAGATGTTCTCGCCCTCCTTGAGCGACAGGATCTCGTGCGAGCCCTTGCGCAGGTTGAGGCCACCGGTGTGCTTGGTGTGGTCCTGCAGGTAGATGCCGAACCGCAACTGGGTGTAACGGCTGCGCCAGTCCGGGGCATTGCCGTCGGTGCGGTCGGCGTTGTCCTTGTGCCAGCCGCGCCCGGTCGCGTTGATCGTGAAGGCGCTGTCGCCGGCGTAGTAGATCTCGTCCTTGCCCAGGATCTTTCGGGCGATCTCGATCATTGCGCCATCGGTGAGGACCGAGCGCAGACCGGGCCGGGCGAGCAGATCGCCGCCCTTCGCGCCGCCCCCCGCGCGGCATTGCTCGCGGAAGGCCGCGATCTCCTCCGGGCTATAAACGCCCTTGACGATGGTGTAGCCGTCTTTCCAGAATCCGTCGACATCGACGGGCTGTCCCAGTGTCGGCACGATGGCTCCTCCCAGTGGCCTCACGCCACCCTACTGTGACCCTCGTCACGCGCAAACGTGCCGCGCCGGCATACGGGCGATTAGGGGGAGTGGCGGGTTGCCGGTAGTCTGAGCGATGCCGTGAATCGGCCGCGGATCCAGAGCGCCCCGGTGAATCAGCCCGGGAGCACCGCGCAACGACCTCGAAGGAGTCACCCTTTCATGCCGCTCGACACCGAGACCAAGTCCAAGATCATCGCCGAGTACGGCCAGAAGGAGGGCGACACCGGTTCGCCCGAGGTCCAGATCGCGATGCTCACCCAGCGCATCAAGGACCTCACCGAGCACGCGCGTCAGCACCCGCACGACCACCACAGCCGTCGCGGCCTGCTGCTGCTCGTCGGTCAGCGCAAGCGTTTGCTGCGTTACCTCGAGGAGATCGACATCGAGCGCTACCGCTCGCTGATCAAGCGACTCGGTCTGCGCCGATAATCATCGAACTTGCGACCATGGAGGCGGTCACCCATCGCGGTGGCCGCCTTCTGGCGTAGGACGAAGCACAGGCGGGCGCACAACGACGATGCGCCCCGCTCAAGAGAGAAACAAGAACAGGAGGGCCCATGGAGGGTCCAGAGATCACTTTCGCCGAGGCTGTCATCGACAACGGCAGCTTCGGCACCCGCAAGGTCCGGTTCGAGACCGGACGCCTGGCCAAGCAGGCCGCCGGCGCGGTGCTCGCCTATTTGGACGAGGACACCGCACTGCTGTCCACCACGGCTGCCGGCAAGCAGCCGAAGGACCAGTTCGACTTCTTCCCGCTGACCGTGGATGTCGAGGAGCGGATGTATGCCGCCGGCAAGATCCCGGGCAGCTTCTTCCGTCGCGAGGGTCGTCCCTCGACCGACGCGATCCTCACCTGCCGGCTGATCGACCGTCCGCTGCGTCCGGCCTTCGTCAAGGGGCTGCGCAACGAGGTCCAGGTCGTCATCACGGTGCTGTCGCTCAACCCCGACCACCAGTACGACGTGCTCGCGATCAACGCCGCGTCCGCCTCGACGCAGATCTCCGGTCTGCCGTTCAGCGGCCCGATCGGTGCGACCCGCGTGTCGCTCATCGACGGTCAGTGGGTCGCCTTCCCGAACTTCTCCGACATCGAGCGCTCGACCTTCGACATGGTCGTCGCCGGTCGCATCGTCGGTGACGACGTGGCGATCATGATGGTCGAGGCCGAGTCCACCGAGTCGACCTGGGACCTGGTGAAGACCCAGGGCAAGCAGGCGCCGACCGAGGACGTCGTTGCCGAGGGCCTCGAGGCCGCCAAGAAGTTCATCCGCGTCCTGTGCGAGGCCCAGCAGGAGCTGGCCGGCCAGGCCGCCAAGGAGGTGCAGGAGTTCCCGCTCTTCCTGGACTACCAGGACGACGCGTATGCCGCCGTCGAGCAGGCTGCGACCTCCGACACCACCGCCGCTCTGCAGATCGCCGACAAGCAGGAGCGCGAGACGCGCCTCGATGAGCTCAAGGAGCAGCTCAAGGCCGACCTCGCCGGTGAGGGCAAGCCCTTCGCCGAGCGCGAGAAGGAGATCTCGGCGGCCTTCCGCTCGCTGCAGAAGAAGCTCGTGCGCGAGCGCATCCTGCGTGACCAGGTCCGCATCGACGGGCGTGGCCCGAAGGACATCCGGGCGCTCTCGGCCGAGGTCGAGGTGCTGCCGCGGGTGCACGGTTCGGCGCTGTTCGAGCGCGGCGAGACCCAGATCATGGGTGTCACCACGCTGAACATGCTGCGCATGGAGCAGCAGCTGGACACCCTGTCGCCGGTGACCCGCAAGCGCTACATGCACAACTACAACTTCCCGCCCTACTCGACCGGTGAGACCGGCCGGGTGGGTTCGCCGAAGCGGCGCGAGATCGGTCACGGCGCGCTCGCCGAGCGGGCGCTCGTGCCGGTGCTGCCGACCCGCGAGGAGTTCCCCTACGCCATCCGTCAGGTGTCGGAAGCGTTGGGCTCCAACGGTTCCACCTCGATGGGCTCGGTCTGCGCCTCGACCCTGGCGTTGTTGAACGCGGGTGTGCCGCTGCGCGCACCGGTCGCGGGCATTGCGATGGGTCTGGTGTCGGCCGAGGTCGACGGCGAGACCAAGTACCTCGCGCTGACCGACATCCTCGGCGCCGAGGACGCCTTCGGTGACATGGACTTCAAGGTCGCCGGCACCCGTGAGTTCGTCACCGCGATCCAGCTGGACACCAAGCTCGACGGCATCCCCGCCGCGGAGCTGGCCAAGGCGCTCACCCAGGCCCGCGACGCCCGGATGCACATCCTGGACGTGATGAACGAGGCGATCGACGCTCCCGACGAGATGTCGCCCTTCGCCCCGCGCGTCATCTCGGTGAAGGTCCCGGTCGACAAGATCGGCGAGGTCATCGGCCCGAAGGGCAAGATGATCAACCAGATCCAGGAGGACACCGGCGCCGACATCTCGATCGAGGACGACGGCACCGTCTACATCGGTGCCACCGATGGTCCGTCGGCCGAGGCGGCCCGTGCGGCGGTCAACGCGATCGCCAACCCGCAGATGCCCGAGGTCGGCGAGCGCTTCCTCGGCACCGTCGTCAAGACGACGACCTTCGGCGCGTTCATCTCGCTGCTGCCCGGCAAGGACGGCCTGCTGCACATCTCCGAGGTGCGCAAGCTCGTCGGCGGCAAGCGGATCGACGCGGTCGAGGACGTGCTGGCCGTCGGCCAGAAGGTCCAGGTGGAGCTGAAGGAGATCGACCCGCGCGGCAAGCTCTCGCTGGCCGTCGTCGAGGAGGGTGGCGGCGACTCCGGTGCGCCGGCCGCCTCGGACGCGGGCACGAGCGACCCGGCTGCGACGGCCGACGCCGGTTCGAACGATGCCGGCTCGGCTGACGCAAGTGCGACCGGTGACGCTGCTGCCGAAGCTCCGGCCGATGACGCCGCGCAGGCGAACGACGGCTCGCAGCCGAACGACGGCGAGGCGGGCGATGACCGTCCGCGCCGTCCGCGTCAGCGCCGCCGCGGTGGCCGCGGTCGCGGCCGCGACGGTGAGTCGAACGGTTCGTCCGGCGACGAGCAGCCCGCCGACAGTGGCGAGCAGACCGAGACGGTCTGAACCCCGCCCCAGTATGACGAGGGTGCCCGGCCGCGCGCGGCCGGGCACCTTCGCTCTATCCGCGCTCGAAAGTTCCTGTGGATAGCGTTTTGGACGACCCTGCCGCGCAACACTGGCGGCCATGACGACCTCGACGATGCGACTCGCCGCCCTCCTCCTCGTCGCCCCCGTGACCGTGACACTCGCCGCCTGCTCCAGCGGTGGGGGTGGTGCAGCCACGACCACCCCAGCCACGCCATCTCGCACCTCGACGCCGCCGCCCGCGCCCAATCTGTCTGTGGCGCAAGCGAATGCGGTGCTCACCGACTACGACCGCCGCAACAACGCCGCGATCAAAAAGGCGGCGAGCTATGACCCGAGCGGTTGGGCGAGTGCCGACACCGGCGTCCTGCTCGCCAGTGACCGTCGGCAGACCGCGATCGCGAAGGCGCTGACCCGCAAGGAGCCGCCGGTGGCCCTGCGGTCGACGGCCACCGCGGCCTACGGCGGCGTCGGACCGACCGACACCCAGGGCACCTGGGCGCTGATCGTGGGCAAACAGACGATGACCAACCCGACGCCCAGTTCGTCAGCAAGCTCCTCGCCGGCGGGGCGGGAATACCTCACGCTGCAACCCGGCCAGAGCACGGCCGGGTGGACCGCGTTCGGGTCGGTGTGGAGTCCAGCGGACGCACCGGCCCTGCCGAAACCCGTGACCACCGCGCCCGCACCGCTCACCGCGCCCCAGCGCCAAACGATGGCCAACGCCGTGTCGAACGCCGCCTATGCGGTCTCCAACGGGGGCACGAGCGACTTCGGCTACGCGGCCGTGATCAAGCAGATCCGCGCCTTCGGCTGGGGCGACTCGGTCGCCCAGAAGGACCGCGCGGCGGCGAACTCGAACTATCAGTGCGCCGGCTGGGGTGATGCCAAGCGGACTCCCGCGACGACGGCCACCTTGCTCGGCACCCCGGCCGTGCGCACGCTGCGGGCGCAGGGCGCGACGCTCGGGCTGGTCAGCCTCGACTGCGACCAGACCCTGACCGCACCCGACGGTCAGCGGATCACCCTGGACCCGCGCATCGCCACGGTCGACGGCGTCAAGCTCCCCACGGGCAGGGAGGTGACGCTGCGGGCGGCTGTGCAGTTGCTGCTGGTGGTGCCCGATCAGGGCAAGCCGGCGATCGTGGCGGGCCGGGTGGGATATGTGCTCCCGCGCGGAGCGGACTGACACTCAAATCGTGATCCGGCGGCCATATCGAGACCGGCTCCGTGGGGTCTACGCTGGCCGTTATCGGGCCGCTCGACATGGGGGAGCGGTCCGGGCTGATCCGGGCGGAACGCCGTCGCGACGCAGAGCGTCGGACCGACGGTCCGCCCGAGCAGGGGGACACGACATACAAGGGGGAAACATCATGAGGTTCACACCTGTCCGCACGGCCGTGGCACTCGCGGCAGCGACGCTCATCGCGACGCCCGTCGCCATCGCCGGCACCGCCGACCGAGCCCAAGCGGCAACCAGCACCTGTGCCGTGCAGTGGGGATCGCTCGAGAAGCGCGGCGGCACCTACACCACCGCCGAGTTCAACCGGGTCCGCACCGGTCAGCACGCCTGCTACGACCGGATCGTCATCGACGTTTCCGGCCCCAAGGCGCCCGGCTACATCGTGAAGTACGTCGACCAGGTCCGCGAGGACGGCAGCGGCAAGGTCGTGCCGGTGCGCGGCGGCGCGAAGCTGCAGATCGTCGCGATGACGCCGACCATGAAGCCGGTGGCCAACAAGACCGAGCTGGCGGATGTCACCGGCTACCGCACCTTCCGGCAGGTGGCGTATGCCGGAAGCTTCGAGGGCCAAACCACGATCGGGCTCGGCGTGCGCGCCCGGCTGCCGTTCAAGGTCTGGACGGTCAACAGTTCCACCGGCTCCAAGCTCGTCGTCGACGTGGCTCACACCTGGAGCTGATCACCGCGCGGTGAAGCGGCAGCGGCGGCTGGCACGATGGTGCGATGCCGTCGCTGCTGCTGACCTGCCCCGTCGGGCTCGAGGACCTCGTCCGCGGCGACGTGCAACAGGCCACCCGGCTGCAGGTCAGCGTGCACGCCGCGGGTGAGTTGCTTGCCCTCGACGTCTCGCCCGAGCAACTCGCCACCCTTCGCGAGCAGCCGATGATCGACCGGATGGCGGTGCCGGGCACCGACGAGGCCGCCCGGCGCGCCGCTGCGGTGCTGCTCGACACCGAGCCACGCTTCCGCGTGCACCTGCCGGGTGACACCGCCGCCCGGCAGCAGCTCGTCGAGCAGGTCAGCCGCCAGACCGGCTGGACCAACTCGGCGAACGACTGGCAGCTCAATATCGACACCGTCGCCGACCGGATCGAGGTCGGTCCGCTGGCGTGGGCCGCGCGGTTCGGACGGCTGCAGCGGCTGCCGGCCACCACGCCGCCGGTCGTGGCCGCCGGCGTGCTCCGGCTGGCCAAGGTCAGCGGGGCCGACCGGCTGCTCGACCCCTGCGCCGGCGTCGGCACGATGCCGATCGTGGACGCCCTGACCCGGCATACCGGATCGCGGATGGCGACCGACGCGAGTGGCGAGGCGGTCGCGCTCGCCCGTGCCAATGTCGCCGCGCTCGGGGTGGTCGTGCAGGTGGCCGAAGCCGACGCGACCCGGCTCGACCTGCCGGACCGCAGCATCGACCGGGTCGTCACCGATTTGCCCTTCGGCAAGCGGATCGGCAGCCACGACGACAACCGCACGCTCTACCCAGGCATCCTTGCCGAGCTCGACCGGCTGCTGACGCCAGCGGGCCGGGCCGTGCTGATCACCGACGACAAGCGGCTGTTCACCGACGCGGTGCGCCGCCGGCGGGGCCTGAAGGTCGTCAAGGAGCAGCCGCTGCGCTACAACGGCGTCACCCCGACTGCCTACACCCTGACGAGGGTGCGTCACGACAAAGGACAGCGCGGCCGCCCACGCGGCTGACGGATTTGTGAGGATGTGAGCATGGCACCTGCTCTCGTCCTCGGTCCGTTACTGCGCCACGTCGGCGAGACGACCGCCACGATCTTCGTCCAGACCGACGGCTTCGCCACGGTCACCGTGGAGACCGCCGGGCGGCAGTGGGCCATGCCGACCTTCAGCGCGTACGGCCAGCATTACGCGATCGTGCTCATCGACGGGCTCCAGCCGGGATCGGTCCAGCCCTACACCGTCGCGCTCGACGGGCAGCAAGTGTGGCCCGAGTCCGACAGTGCCTTCCCGCCGAGCAAGATCGCCACGCTCGACCGGTCCAAACCGGCCCGCTTCCTCTTCGGCTCGTGCCGCACCTCGGTGTCGCACGACAAGGAAGGCAACAAGAAGCACGGCGTCGACGCGCTGCGCGCCTATGCCTACGACATGGCCAAGGACCCCAGCCACTGGCCCGACTTCGTGCTCTTCCTCGGCGACCAGATCTATGCCGACGAGACCTCGCCCGCGATGCGCGAATTCATCGAGCGCAGAAGGGGATTGGACGAACCGCCCGGCGAAGAGGTCAAGGACTTCGTGGAGTATGCCGAGCTCTATCGCCTGGCGTGGTCCGACCCGGCCAACCGGTGGCTGCTGTCCACGCTGTCCAGCGCGATGATCTTCGATGACCACGACGTGCGCGACGACTGGAACACCTCGCACAGCTGGCATGTCGAGATGAATAAGAAGCCCTGGTGGCACGACCGCATTGTTGGTGCGCTCGCGTCCTATTGGGTCTACCAGCACGCCGGCAACCTTGACCACGAGTCGCTGCGGGCGGACCCGATCTGGCAGGTGATTGCCCGGCATACCGGCCCGGAGGAACTCGATCTCACCGCGCTGCTGCACGACTTCGCCGAGCGCGTGGACCGCGACCCCAAGACCTACCGGTTCTCCTTCACCCGCGACCTGGGCGAGTCCAAGCTGATCGTCATCGACTCGCGGGCGGCGCGCGACCTGCGCCCGGAGCACCGCGCAATGCTCGACGAGGACGAGCTGGCCTGGCTGGACCGCGAGATGGTCGGAGGCGAGGAGCATCTGTTCATCGGCACCTCGCTGCCCTTCCTGCTGCCGACCGGCATTCACGACCTGGAGTCGCTGAACGAGACGATGGCCCAGGGTGACCGCCCGCGCCTCGCCAAATACGGCGAGCAGATCCGCCAGGCGGTCGACCTCGAGCACTGGGCGGCCTTCGAGTCCTCCTTCAAGGCCGTCTCGAAGATGCTGATGGAGGTCGCGAGCGGCAAGCGCGGCAAGGCGCCGGCGACGATCAGCTTCCTCTCCGGCGATGTGCACAATTCCTACATCAACGAGGTCACCGAGACCTCGCAGCCGGTCGAGTCGATGATCATCCAGGCGGTGTGCTCGCCGATCCGCAACCCGCTGCCGCCGCACGTGCGCATGCTGCAGGGCACGTTGTCCGGCTGGATGGGTGGTCCGATGCGTCGGCTGGTCAAGCGGGTGTCCGGCGTGAAAGTGCCTGACTATCAATGGAAAACGACGCACGGCCCGTGGTTCGACAACAACCTCGCGAGCGTCGAGGTGCTTGGTTCGCGGTTGCTGTTCACCTGGGATCGCGGCGAGGTGCACGACGGGAAGTATGACGACCCGCAGCTCGTGCGCGTCGCGACCGTGCTGATGGACTGAGCCGGTTCACAGCGGCCCGCGCGCGATCCAGCTGTGGGCTGGCACCCGGGTGTCGGGCGTGCCGTTGACCACCAGGGCCGCTCGCTCCCACGGTCGTTCGAGGGCGAGGAAGGGCTGCTCGAAGCCCATCCATTCCTCCCAGAAGTCCGCCGCCTCGGCCGGCGTGCGACCGAGCTCGATGTCGCGGGCGATGCCGCGTTCTTTGGCGATGTCCTCATCCGATTGCACCCAGAGCACGACATTGGCCAACGGCGCGAGCGCCGACCGGGCGGCGCCCACACCCTCGATGACCAGCCGGTCGGACACCGGCACGGTGATCGCGCCTTCGCGGCCGCGCTCGACCCAGCCCGGGGGCCGGTAGGCCACCTCCTCGTGCCGGATCCACGGGTCGAGCACCCCGCCGAGCAGTGCCGACACCCACTCGGTCGGATGCAGGTGCCACGCCACGTCGTCGGTGTGCACCACCGGGGCGTCGAGCCGTTGCGCCAGCCAGGTGGCGGTCGTCGTCTTGCCGCTGCCGCTGCGGCCGTCGATGAGCACCAGCAGGCGGTCGTCGCGACCGGTGAAATCCGCGATCGTGTCGGAGATCGCCGCATCGGTCATCAGCACGAAGGTGCCGGCCTCCGGTTCACCGGGGTGCAGACGCATGGACCCGATCGTGCCGCATGCGCCAGACGGGCGGGCGGACACCGCGCCGCGCAGCGGCACCCACGAGGCCGCCATACCCGAGCAAGAGCGCAGCGGCCACGGCGATGCCGGCCGGCGACCAGGTCCACATGTGCGCCGACTTTCGCAGTCGTCCCTGGACGTATGCCGAGCCCGGCCGGCTGCCGCTCTAGGGTGGGCTGCCATGAGCGAACGGATCAAGGTGGCGGTGATCGGGGCGTCCGGGCGGATGGGCAGCCAGGCGGTGCAGGCCGTGGAGGCGGCCGACGACCTGGAGCTGGTCGGGCGGTTCGACGACGGTGACGACCTGGGTGATCTCGGCGGGGCCGATGTCGCGATCGAACTCACCGTGCCGGATGCCTCGCCGGCCAATGTCGCGCACTGCGTCGAGCAGGGCGTGCACGCCGTTGTCGGCACCACCGGGTGGAGCGAGGACAAGCTTGCGACCCTGCGGGCCCAAGTCGAGGCCGCCGGCCCGGTCGGGGTGCTGATCGCCCCGAATTTCGCGATCGGGGCGCTGCTGATGATGAGCTTTGCCCGGCAGGCGGCGCCGTACTTCGAATCCGTCGAGGTCGTCGAGACCCATCACCCGGACAAGGTCGACGCACCCTCCGGCACCGCGGCGCGCACGGCGCGGATCATCGCCGAGGCGCGCTCGGCTGCCGGGCTGGGCTCGGTGCCGGACGCGACGTCATCCGATCCGGACGGCGCTCGCGGAGCGTCGGTGGAGGGCGTGCCGGTGCACGCTTTGCGGCTGCGCGGCCGGGTGGCGCACCAGGAGATCGATTTCGGCGGGCCGGGGGAGGCGCTCACGATCCGGCACGACTCCTTCGACCGGGCGAGCTTCATGCCGGGCGTGCTCACCGGCGTCCGCCAGGTCGCCGACCACCCCGGCGTCACGGTGGGCCTAGAGCACTACCTCGGCCTCCACCCGTAGGAGAGCTTTCCGGCGGCTAGTGCGCTCAACGACCGACAGGCGTAGTAGAGGAATCTGGCGGTTATAGCGACCGCCTCTCGGGAGGACTGTCGGGGCTTCGACTCGCTGCGCTCGCTCAACCACCGACAGGGGCCGCCGCGGAGGTTGTCGGGGCTTCGACTCGCTGCGCTCGCTCAACCACCGACAGGGGCCGCCGCGGAGGTTGTCGGGGCTTCGACTCGCTGCGCTCGCTCAACCACCGACAGGGCGCAGCCGACACGTCATGCCGTGTTCAGCGCGGCGTCGCCTTGGCTTCCTACGGTCGCAGCATGAGGAGCCGGATGTGTTCGACAGTGTGCTGAACAGCCTCGGCGACCTCATGGGTTCGCCGTGGATCTACGTGCTGCTGGCCGGGTTGTCCTTCCTCGACGCGGTCGTGCCGGTCTTCCCGAGCGAGGCGCCGCTCATCATGGCCGGGGTGTATGCCGGATCGACGGGCGAGCCGAATGTCGCCCTCGCCGTCCTGTCGGCCGGGGTCGGCGCGCTGCTGGGCGACCACGCGACATACCTGTTGGGTCGAGCGGCAGCCGATCGGCTGGATCGCATCCCCGCCACCACGCGCACCGGCCGGATCCTGGCTGGCGCCCGATCACTCGCCGACAAACGAGGGGGGACGGCGCTCATCGTGGCGCGGTTCATCCCGTGGGGCCGGATCGCGACCACGCTGACCTTCGGCGCCATCCGCTATCCGCGACGCAAGTTCACCGCGTTCGACGTGATCGGCGTCACCATCTGGGCGATGCACGGCACGTTGCTCGGCTATATCGGCGGCGCGGCCTTCCAGAACCAGCCCACCAAGGGTCTGCTCCTCGGCATCGGGCTGGCGCTGCTCGCCTCGGTCCTGATCGAGGGCGGCCGCTGGCTGTGGCACCGCCGTCGGTCGAGCGAGCCGGTCACCGACGAGCGGCGTGAACGCGCCGAGGTATGACGAAGGCCGGGCCGGGCGATGTCGACGCGCTCAGGACACCGCTTGCTTGCTCAACCACCGAGGGGCGCGCTGGTGGCTCCCCGCCAGCCGAGCGCGGGCGCGACATGGGTCGCGAAATTGTCGAGGATCGACATCGCGAACTGCGGCCCGAGCTGGGTCGGGATGGTGATCATCAGCGTGTCGGCGTCCATCACGGCCGCGTCGGCGCGCAACTCCTCGATCAGCCGATCCGGCGTCGCGGTGTAGGTCTTGCCGAAGGTCGACACGAAGCCATCGATGGTGCCGACCTGGTCACGGTCGCCCCGCAGCCCGAACATCCGCGCGTCCTGCTCGGTGACGACCGGGAAGATGCTGCGCGACACGCTCACGCGCGGCTCACCCTCGTGCCCGGAGTCCTTCCAGGCGGCGCGGAACCGCTGGATCTGCTCGGCCTGCAGGTCGGCGAAGCTCGCACCGGTTGTCTCGGTGAGCAGCGTGGAGGACATCAGGTTGACGCCCAGCCGCCCGGCCCATTCGGCGGTCTCGCGCGTGCCGGCGCCCCACCAGATGTGCGAGCGCAGCGTGTCCGAGCGCGGCTCGATCGGCAGCCGCGCGCCGGGGCCGAACTGCCGCGGGTCGGCGTCGGCGACGTCCTCTCCCTCCACCGCCCGCAGGAAGAGGTCGAACTTCTCCCGGGCCATGTCGGCACCGCGCGGGTCGCTCGACCCGGTGTAGCCGAAGGCCTCGTAACCGCGCAGGGCCGGCTCGGGTGAGCCACGGCTGACGCCGAGCGCCAGTCGGCCGCCGCTGATGATGTCGAGCGCGGCCGCCTCCTCGGCGAGCTGCAGCGGGTTCTCATACCGCATGTCGATGACGCCCGTGCCGACCTCGATGTGCGAGGTCGTCGCTGCAATCGCCGACAACAGCGGGATCGGCGAGGCGCCTTGGGTCGCGAAGTGGTGGACCCGGAAGTAGGCGCCGTCGACCTTGCGCTCGTCGGCCAGCTGGGCCAACTCGATCGCCTGCAGCAGCGAGTCGGCCGCCGTCTGGGTGGTCGAGCCCGGCTGCGGTCCGTAGTGACCGAAGGAGAGAAAACCAAATCGTTGCACGTTCAATCAACTCCGCGGCGGGTCGGATGATTCCCTCCGCAGCCTAGGCCTCGTCACCCACGATCAGCACGTGCAGATGCCGCGGCCCGTGCACTCCCTCGACCCGATTGAGCTCGATATCGCTGGTCGCGCTCGGGCCGCTGATCCAGGTCAGTGGCCGGCCGGTCTCGACGGCAGGCCGCAGCTGGCGCACCGCGGCTGGCACATCGCCGACCACCTGGTCGGCACGGATCACGCACAGGTGCACATCGGGCACCAGCGACAGTGCGCGGCGTCCTTGGCCGGCCGTGTGGTCGAGAACGATCGTGCCGGTTTCGGCGATGCCCACGGCCGCCTGGGTCACCACCGCGTCGATCGCGTCCAGGTCGTATGCCGTGAGCCTCTCGTCCGCGAGCACCCTCAGCGCAGCGTCGGTCAGCCAGCCGGACGGCAACCCGTCGGGCACGACGACGGACGTGACGCCATACTGGCCGAGGGCGGAGGAAATCCGTTGCGGCACAGCGGATTCAGCAAGTCGCTCGACCACGGCGCGGTAGTCGGCGACATTCTCGGCAAAGAGGTCGACGGTCTCGGGCGCGGGCTGAGGCGAGGGTTCGGGAGCCGGCGGGACCTCCACCGGGCGGGCAGCGCCGGCGGCTCGGATCCGGGCGAGCACCTCTTCGCGAGCGGTGGTCATCGCGACTCCCCATGCGTGCGCTGCCACCACTGCCGGAAGGTCTCGCGGGGCGGCACGGGTGCATTGCGCGCGTCGGTCCAGACCGACCCCGGCCACGGCAGATGCTGCAGAGTTCGCTTGCCGCGCAACAGCTTTGACGAGGCGGTGATGCCCTTCTGCATCGACGCCCAACGACCGGGCTCGGCGAACATCCACGCCGCCGACTTCATCGCCAGGCCCTCGGCGCTCGGCCGTCCGCGATGGGCGTCGACGACCTGGGTGCGCAGGTTGACCAGCAGCCGCGGGATGTCGATGCGCACCGGACACACCTCGAAGCACGCACCGCACAGGCTCGACGCATAGGGCAGTGACGCGTCGATCGGATTGTCGATGCCACGCAGTTGGGGGGTCAGCACCGCACCGATCGGCCCGGGATAAACCGAGCCGTAGGCGTGCCCGCCGGCGCGCTCATAAACCGGACACACGTTGAGGCACGCGGAGCACCGAATGCACCGAAGTGCTTGTCGCCCAACGGGATCGGCAAGCACATGGGTGCGGCCGTTGTCGACCAGCACGACATGCGTCTCCTGCGGACCGTCCCCGTCGGCCGGCCCGGTCCATATCGAGGTGTAGGGGTTCATCCGTTCGCCGGTGGAGGAGCGGGGCAGCAACTGCAGGAAGGTGCCGAGGTCCTCCCAGGTCGGCAACACCTTCTCGATGCCGACCACGCTGATCAGCGTCTCGGGCAGGGTCAGGCACATCCGGCCATTGCCCTCCGACTCCAGCACCACGAGCGTGCCGGTGTCGGCGATCGCGAAGTTGGCCCCGGAGATGCCGACCTTGGCGCGCAGGAATTTCTCCCGCAGGTGCAGTCGGGCCGCCTCGGCGAGTTGCGCCGGCTCGTCGGTCATCGTCTCCGGTGCCGGGCGCCCCGCGGCCGCCATCCGGGTGCGGAAGATGTCGCGGATCTCGGCCCGGCCGCGGTGGATCGCGGGCACCAGGATGTGCGAGGGCCGGTCGTTGCCGAGTTGCACGATGAGCTCGGCAAGGTCGGTCTCCCAGGCAGCGATGCCGGCCTCCTCGAGCGCCTCGTTGAGCTCGATCTCCTGGGTGGCCATCGACTTGACCTTGACGACCTCGTCGACGCCCTTGCCCCGCACGAGCTCGACCACGATCCGGTTCGCCTCGGCAGCGTCGCGCGCCCAGTGCACGGTCGTGCCGGCCGCGGTGAGCTTGTCCTCGAGCTGGATCAGGTAGTCGTCCAGGTGTGCGAGCACCTCGTCCTTCACGGCGGCTCCGTTGAGCCGCAACGCTTCCCAGTCGCCCACCTCGCCGACGACGGCTGCTCGCTTGCCGCGGATCGTCTGCGTGGCGAAGGCCAGATTCCGCCGCTGCTGGGTGTTGCCGAGGGCTTCCCGCGCGAGCGCGGGGAATTTCGGCATACCGATGAAGGTCGGCGTCGTCGCCGCGACCGGTCCCGTATGCCGAGCGCTCATGCCGACGCCTCCGCCGTCGAGGCCAGCACTTCGGCCAGGTGCATAGTGCGCACTCCAGCTCGCTGCCGACCGAGCAACCCGCCGATGTGGGCCAGGCAGGAGTTGTCTCCGGCGACGACGATTTCGGCGCCGGTGTCCCGGATGTGGCGGACCTTGTCCGACCCCATCGCCACCGAGACATCGGCGTTCTTCATCGCGAAAGTCCCTCCGAAACCACAGCATTCGGTCGCGGCCGGCAACTCCACCAGGTCGATGCCGCGCACCTCGCGCAACAACCGCAGCGGCCGATCGCCGACGTGCAGCATCCGCAGCGAGTGGCAGGTCGGGTGATAGGTGACGCGGTGCGGGAAGGAAGCGCCGACGTCGGTGACACCGAGCACGTCGACGAGATATTCCGACAGTTCGTAGACCTTCGGTGCCACCTCGGCCACCGCGCGAGACAGCCCGGCGTCGCCCGAACGGCGAGCCAGATCGGCATACTGCTCGCGCACCGAGCCGGTGCACGACCCCGACGGGGCGACCACGGCGTCATACCCGCCGAAGACCTCGACGAAGGACCGCACGCGGGGGATCGCCTCGTCGGCATACCCGGTGTTGGTGAACATCTGGCCGCAACAGGTCTGTGCCGCAGGGAAATCCACCTCGACGCCGAGCCGCTCGAGCAGGGTGACCGTCGCGATCGGCGTGCCCGGCCACATCGCGTCGTTGAAGCAGGTGGCGAAGAGCGCGACCCGCGTCACGGGAGCATCCACGCGAGCACCGTCGCCTGCAGACCGACGAGCACGCACATCACGGCGAGCAGCCCGAGCGACCACAGCAGCACCTTGCGGAAGATCGCCGACTCCTGGCCGAGCAGACCCACCGAGGTGGCCGCGATGGTGAGGTTCTGCGGGCTGATCATCTTGCCGACGACACCGCCGGAGGAGTTGGCCGCGACCAGCAGCGTCGGGTCGAGGCCGGCGTTCTTGGCGGCCGTCTGCTGCAGCGTGGCGAAGAGCGCGTTGGCGGAGGTGTCGGACCCGGTGACCGCGGTGCCGAGCCAGCCGAGCACGGGGGAGAGGAAGGCGAAGGCCGTGCCCGCCCCGGCGATCCAGGTGCCGACGGTGATGGTCTGGCCGGACAGGTTCATGACATAGGCAAGGGCCAGCACCGAGGCGACGGTGAGGAAGGCGAACCGCAGCCGCACCGCGCTCGACCCGAACTCCTTGGCCCAGCGGGCCAGGGACACCCGGTAGACGAGCGCGACGATGATCGAGCAGATCAGCAGCAGCGACCCCGGCGACGACAGCCACTGGAAGTTGTAGATCGGCGTCTTGCTCGGCGCGCCGGTGGCGGTGACGACCTCGCCATACAGGCCCGGCCATTTGATCGGCCGGTCGGTGCCGACGAGGAACTCCTTGATCGGGTCGATCAGCTTGGCGGCGGCGAAGACCACGATGACGAGCAGGTAGGGAAATAGTGCCATGGCGATCCGGCCCGGCGTCAGTGAGGCCGCGTGCTCGTCGAGGGCGCGGTCGTCGGCCGGGGCCAGGTCATCGTCGCCGAGTTCGCGGCGCCGTGCCTCGGCGAGGCTGGCCTTGGCCTCGTCACGGCCCTTCGGCTGCCACACGCGCAGCATCAGCACGCAGGCCGCCAGCGCGACAAGCGAGGCGATGACGTCGGTGAGTTCGACCGAGATCCAAGTAGCGCTCACCCACTGGGCGATGCCGAAGGCGAAGCCGGCGACCAGCGCGATCGGCCAGGTCTGCTTCATGCCGCGCACGCCGTCCACCAGGGCGGTGAGCAGCAGCGGCACAAAGAACGCGAGCACGGGAGTCTGGTGGCCGACATACGCGCCGATCTCGTTGTAGTCGATCTTGGTGAGGCTGCCCGCAGTGATGATCGGCGTGCCGACCGCGCCGAAGGCGACCGGCGCGGTGTTGGCGAGCAGAGCCACGGCGGCGGCGCGCAACGGGGAGAAGCCGACCGCCATCAGCATGACGCCGGTGATGGCGACCGGCGCGCCGAAGCCGGCCAGCGCCTCGAGCATCGCGCCGAAGCAGAAGGCGATGATGATCGCCTGGATGCGCGGGTCGTCCGAGACCAGATGGAAGGTCGCGCGCAGGTCGTCGAACCGGCCGCTCACCACCGTGATCTGGTAGAGCACGATCGCGCAGAAGACGATCCACATGATCGGGAAGAGGCCGAAGACCGCGCCCTCGGTCGCCGAGAGCGCCGCCAGCTTGACCGGCATCTTGAAGGCCAGCACCGCGACGACGATGGCCACCGCGACGGCGGCCAGGCCGGCCCAGTGAGCCTTCCAGCGCAGCGCGCCGAGCGTGATGAAGATCGTCAGCAGCGGCAAGAGTGCGACGAGTGCCGATAGCAACAGGCCGTTCCCGATCGGCGTGAGGGGCGGGGTGTAGGTGCTGATCATGCTGGCTCCGATGCTTCGGCGACCGAATGGTCTGACTAAAAGTGTGACGCACACCATACACGCGGCGTGGGCCCGGACGGGGGACGTAGAGTTCGCCCGTGACGTCGTCGGGGTCCAGGCCGCAGCGGGCTTGGGAGCAGGTGGTCGCCTGGGTGGAGGACCGCGTCCTGGACGGGCGGCTGGTCCGTGGTGCGACCCTGCCCGCCGAACGCGACCTCGCTCAGCAACTCGGCGTGAGCCGCGCCGCCGTTCGCGAGGGAGTGCGCACGCTGCAGGCCTCCGGGGTGCTGCGGTCCGCGGTCGGCGCGGGCACGGCGGGCGGCACCACGATCTCCGGAGTTCCCGACGAGGCGCTCACCCGGCTGCTGTCGCTGCACGTCGCGCTCGCGAATTTCCCGCCGTATGACGTGACGCAGGCGCGCGTCGCGCTCGAGCGCGCCTCGGTCGGCCTCGCCGCCGTGCACGCTTCACCCGAGCAGCGCACTGCGATGCGGGCCGCCCTTGCTGCGATGGACGACGACGAGTTGTCGATGGCGGATTTCAACCTGCACGACACGGTCTTCCACGTCGAGATCGCCCGCGCCGCCGGCAATCGGCTGGTCACCGACCTCACCGTGGCGATCCGCGAGTCGATGCGCCGGCCGATCCTCGCCGGGCTGGAGGCGCTGGACGACTGGCTGCCCGCCCGCGACGCCCTGCGGCACGAGCACCACGCGATCATGACCGCCATCGAGGAGCACCGGGGCGAGGACGCGGCCGACCTGATGCAGGCCCACATCTGGTCGGCCTTCGAACGGATGCCGAGCCTGCACCCCAACCCCGCGAAACGTCACTAAATCCCCGCGAGACGTCACTAAATCCCCGCGAAGCGTCACTAAATCCCCGCGAAACGTCACTAGATCTTCGCGAAGCGTCAGTAAATCTCCGCGAGACGTCACTCAGCCCAGTCCGGCCTGTCGCAACAGCGCGGCCGTCAGCGCGGCCAGCACGATCACGAGAAGGAAGGGCGCGCGGCATACGAGAGCGACGATCGCGACGAGCAACCCGGCCGAACGCGCGTCGATCGCCGGGCCGTGCGAGCCCGACCCGAAGGTCTGCACGGCGACCAGCGCACCCAGCAGGGCCACCGGCAGATAGTGCATGACCTGGGAGATCACCCGGCCGGACAGCCAGCGCTGCGGCACGAGATAGCCGAGCAGCTTGGTGGCGATAGAGATCGCGCCGGCGAGCAACACGACGGTCCAGGTGTTCAC
Source organism: Metallococcus carri (assembly GCF_011440275.1). Classification (GTDB taxonomy): domain Bacteria; phylum Actinomycetota; class Actinomycetes; order Actinomycetales; family Dermatophilaceae; genus Metallococcus; species Metallococcus carri. Next base: position 239,647 of record NZ_JAAOIV010000005.1, read on the forward strand.
AGTCCTTCGTCCTCCACCGTCTCGCCGTGCGGCAGCAGGCCCGCGACGACGGCGGCGGTCGCGGCCACCAGGATCGGCGTGCCGGGCGGCGCGTGCGGGGTGGTGAGCAGGGCAATCGCGGCGGCGGCAAGGGCGGTGAGGCGGGCGCGAGTGGTGGTGAGCCGCGGCCAGAGCAGGGCGATGAAGGCAGCGGCCGCGGCGGCGTCCAGGCCCCAAGCTTTCGGATCGCCCATCGCGTTGCCGAGGACCGCACCGACCGCGGTCATGGCATTCCAGAAGACGAAGACCGCCCCACCGGTCGCCCAGAAGCCGACCCGGGCCAGCCGCGTATTCGGCTGCGCGATGGTCACCGCGGTCGACTCGTCGATGGTCAGATGCGCGGCAAGGATGCGCCGCAGCCCGCGCTTCTGGATGAGTCGCGACACCTGCAGCCCGTAGAACCCGTTGCGCAGGCCGAGCATCGCCGAGGTCGTGACGGCGGCCGCGCCGGTGCCGCCCGCGCCCAGCACCCCGACCAGCGCGAACTGCGATCCGCCGCTGAACAGCAGCGCCGACAGCGCGACCGCCTGCCAGACGTCCAGCCCGGCGGTTGCCGCGAGCGCTCCGAAACTGATCCCGTAGAGCCCGGTCGCGACGCCGATCAGCAGCCCCTTGCGGGCGACCGCGGTGGCGGCCGGCTCACTCATCGATCGGATCGGCCAGCTCGGTGACCAGGCGCACCTCCCGCACCGTGCGGCCGTCGGGGTCCACTTCGCGGTCGCGCCACGAGCCGTCGGGGCCGAAGCCGGCGCCGCCGAGGAAGGCGCGCACGCGTTCGTCGTCGGCCAGGGTCCACACCTGCAACCGCCGTATGCCGGACTCGCGGGCCAGATCGGCCACCGCATTGAGCAACCGCGACCCGTGGCCGGTGCCCTGCCGGCCGGGGTGGACCCCACCGGTCAGCACCTCGATCACGCCGGTTTCCCCGGCCGGCGCGGCCGCCAGAAAGCCGACCACGTCGTCTCCTTCGGTGGCGACGAGCAGGCGATGCTGCGGCGAGGGCGGGGCGGAGATTGCTTCGCGCCAGGCGCCGGCGAACGCGCCGGGCGAGAAGGCGGCGACGACCTCGGGAGCGAGCAGGTCGGCATACGCGATCCGGAAGACCGCGTCCTGGATCCGCCCGATCTCCTCGACGTCCGCGGGGCGGGCGGGGCGCACGCTGGCATCGCTCATCCGGCGATTCTCGCAGGGGTGCGGGGTTATGACAGTCAGCATGCAGGTTTGCGAATTTCTGTAACAACGCTCACAATGGAGGCATGTACGGCAACGACTTCCGCGACCCCGATGAGCAGCTCAACGCGGCCGAGGGCGGCGCGCTGGATCAGCTGCTGCCGACCGCGACGCGGCGAGGTGAGGGTGGCGATTTCGAGCGGCTGGTGAGCACCGACGGCCGGGTCGAGCCGCGCGACGAAATGCCGGACGCCTACCGGCAGACGCTGATCCGCCAGATCGCCCAGCACGCGCACTCGGAGATCATCGGCATGCAGCCCGAGGGCAACTGGATCTCGCGCGCTCCGTCGTTGCGGCGCAAGGCAATCCTGCTCGCCAAGGTGCAGGACGAGGCGGGCCACGGCCTCTACCTCTACTCCGCCGCCGAGACACTCGGCGTGGACCGCTCCGAGCTGCTCGACAAGCTGCACAACGGCCAGCAGAAGTACTCCTCGATCTTCAATTACCCGACGCTCACCTGGGCCGACGTGGGCGCGATCGGCTGGCTGGTCGACGGCGCCGCGATCATGAACCAGGTGCCGCTGTGCCGCTGCTCCTATGGCCCCTACGCCCGCGCGATGATCCGCGTCTGCAAGGAGGAGTCCTTCCACCAGCGGCAGGGATTCGAGCTGCTGTGGACCCTCTCGCGCGGCACCGAACGTCAGCGCGCGATGCTGCAGGACGCGGCCAACCGGTGGTGGTGGCCGGCGCTGATGATGTTCGGACCGCCGGACACCGGCGAGGCGGCCAAGGGCGGCCACACCGAGCAGTCAATGGCTTGGGGCATCAAGCGATTCAGCAACGACGACCTGCGCCAGAAGTTCGTCGACATGACCGTGCCGCAGGCCGACAAGCTCGGCGTCACCCTGCCCGACCCCGACCTGCGGTGGAATGCCGAGCGCGGTCACTATGACTTCGGCCCGATCGACTGGGATGAGTTCTGGCGCGTGCTCAAGGGCGACGGTCCCTGCAACGAGGAGCGGATCGCCCACCGGGTCTCCGCACACGAGGAGGGCGCCTGGGTGCGCGAGGCCGCCAGCGCGTATGCCGACAAGCTCGCCTCCCGCTCGACCGGAGCCGTGGCATGAGCGAGGCGCAGACGCCGCGCGCCGAGTGGCCGCTCTGGGAGGTTTTCGTGCGAGCCAAGCGAGGCCTGTCGCATGTGCACGCCGGGTCGCTGCACGCACCCGACCCGCAATTGGCCCTGCGCAACGCGCGTGACCTCTACACCCGCCGCGGCGAAGGCGTGTCGGTGTGGGTGGTCCGCGCCGACGACATCACCGCCAGCAGCCCGGACGAACGCGACAGCTTCTTCGACCCGGCCGGCGACAAGGTCTACCGCCATCCGACCTTCTACGAGGTCCCCGACGACGTCGAATACCTTTGATGGACAAGACAATTGCTCCGGCGGACGTGACCGCGACCTACCTGCTCGGGCTCGCCGACGACGCGCTGATCTACACCCAGCGCCTCGGCGAGTGGATGTCGCGCGCTCCCCAGATCGAGGAGGACATGGCGCTCGGCAATATCGCGCTCGACCTGCTCGGGCAGGCGCGCGCGCTGCTCACCCGCGTCGGTGAGCTCGACGGCACCGGCCGCGACGAGGATGCCCTGGCCTACCTGCGTGACGAACGCGAGTTCCGCAATGTCCACCTGGTCGAGCGCCCACGCGGCGACTTCGGGGACGAGATGGCGCGCCTGCTGTGGTTCTCCTCCTACCAATTCGAGCTCTACTCACAGCTGACCTCCTCGACCGACGAGGTGCTCGCCGGGGTCGCCGCCAAGGCGATCAAGGAGGTCACCTACCACCGCGACCACGCCACCCAGTGGGTGCTGCGCCTCGGCGATGGCACGCCTGAGTCGCACGCGCGCATGCAAGCTGCCCTCGACCGGGTCGCCCCGTATGTCGATGAGCTATTCACCGACACCGCCACCGATGAGGCCGCAACCACGTCCGGCGTCGGCGTCCTCCCAAGCCAATTGCGTTCTGCGGCAACGGCATACGTCAGGTCTGTGGTCGACGAGGCGACGCTGGCGATGCCCGCTGAGCCGCGCCGGCGCGCCCGGGGCGGCCGCGACGGCATCCACTCCCAGGCCATGGGTTATCTGCTCGCCGAGATGCAGCACATCCACCGTTCCCACCCCGACGCAACGACGTGGTGACCATGGCGCCGGTCGACGTCGAGGCGGCGATCCGGGCGGTGCTCGACCCGGAGATCCCGGTGATCACCCTCGACGACCTCGGCGTGATCCGTTCGATCGAGGTCGAAGGCGACATCGTGCACGTGGTCATGACGCCGACCTATAGCGGGTGTCCGGCGATGGACGCGATGCGCGAACGCGTGCAGCACGTCATCGAAGCAGCAGGTCTCACCGCCGCGATCGAGGTCACCCTGCAGCCGGCGTGGACGACCGACCTGATCTCCGCGCGAGGCCGTACGGCGTTGCGCCAGTTCGGGATTGCCCCGCCCGGGGAGCGTGGCGCGGTCGTCGTGCCGCTCGGCCGGCGGATCGTCGCCTGCCCCGTGTGCGGCAGCGAGGACACCGAGGTCACCTCCGCCTTCGGCGCGACCGCGTGCAAGGCATTGCGCCGTTGCCGCTCGTGCAAGGAACCGTTCGAGGAGTTCAAGACACTGTGAGTCCCACTTTGCTGTCGACCCCACCGACCCGGCACCGGCCCAGGTTTCACGAGCTCGAAGTGACCGCGGTCGACCGCCTCACGCCCGGCGCGGTCGCGATCTCCTTCGCGGTGCCGGACGAGCTGGCGCAGGAATTCGCCTTCGAGCCCGGCCAGCACCTCACGCTGCGGGCAACGGTCGACGGCCAGGACGTGCGGCGGTCCTACTCGATCTGCCGCTCGCGCTCAGAAGCGTTGCGGCGCAAGGAGATTCGCATTGCCAGCGCCGAGGTTCCGGGTGGGGTGATGTCGACCTGGCTGAACCGGGAGGTGCAGCCGGGGGACCGCATCCAGGTGATGTCACCGCTCGGGTCGTTCACCTGTCCGCTCGACCCGGAGCGCGCCAAGCATCATGTCGCGATCGCCGCCGGGTCCGGCATCACGCCGGTGCTGTCGCTGCTCACCTCCGCGTTGGAGGAGGAGCCGCAGTCGCGGGTCAGGCTGATCTTCGGCAACCGGCGCACCGACTCGATCATGTTCCTCGAAGAGCTGGAGGACCTGAAGAACGCCTACCCCGGGCGGGTGCACCTGATGCACGTGCTGTCGCGGGAAGCTCAGGACATCGAGCTGTTCTCCGGGCGGATCGACCGGGACAAACTGCAGCGGCTGACCGACACGCTGGTGCCCGTCGATGATGTTGATGAGTGGTACCTCTGCGGGCCCTTCGAGATGGTCGAGAACGCTCGAAAGTTGTTGCGCGACAATGGAATTGACGAAGCGCACGTGCACCACGAGGTCTTCCATGTCGAGGACGGGGCGGCTCCCGTGCGGCCAGTGGTGGAGGTCGCTCCGGGCGCACCGCCGGAGGCAGTCGTCACCGTCAACCTGGACGGGCGCACCACCCGGATCGAGATGGCGTCACGGGAGGAGACGATCCTCGACGCCACGCTGCGCGAGCGGCCGGACGCGCCGTTCAGCTGCACCGGCGGCGTGTGTGGCACCTGCCGGGCGCGCGTCGTGGAGGGCGAGGTCCGGATGGACCGCAACTATGCGCTCGAACCCGACGAGGTCGCCGCCGGCGTCGTCTTGGCTTGCCAGTCGCACCCGGTGACCGACGAGGTCCGCCTCGACTACGACGCCTGACGCGCCGCCTGCTCGGGTGGCGCGGATCGCCCAAGTGGGCGTTTTGTGCCGGTGACCGCTCGCTCGAATGGCGCGGATCGCCCAAGTGGGCGTTTTGTGCTGGTGACCGCCTGCTCGGGTGGCGCGGATCGCCCAAGTGGGCGTTGTGTGCCGGTGGCCGCCTGCTCGGGTGGCGCGGATCGCCCAAGTGGGCGTTGTGTGCCGGTGGGCGCCTGCTCGGGTGGCGCGGATCGCCCAAGTGGGCGTTGTGTGCCGGTGGCCGCCTGCTCGGGTGGCGCAGATCGCCCAAGTGGGCATTCTGCGCAGCTGGCGCGGGTCTGTGGATAACCTCGATGGGAGCGGCCCGATCTGTGCCAGCGTTTCGTGATGCGCCATCTCGACCTCCGTCACCCGTTCACGATCGCTGATGCCGAAGCAGCGGGTCTCAGCCGACATCGGTTGACGTCTAAGGCTTTTCGCCCGTTGTACGCGGGATGCTTCGTCGATGCCAGCGTCGAGATCACCCGCGAGGTGTGGCTGGATGCGGCCCTGGCGATCTCGCCACCCGATGCCTTCCTCGTGCTGGAGACAGCAGCCCGGCAGTGGGGTGCGACCGTGCCCGACACCAGCACGATCCACCTTGGCACCTTCACATCTCGTCGGCTGCGGCGTCCAGGGCTCGTGCTGCACCGCTACTCCAAGCCGATCCCGCTGCTGCGACGCAACAACCGGCGACTGACGACGCCAGCTCAGACCTTCGCGATGAACGCCGCCAAGCTGGACCTCGTCGATGCCGTCGTGCTCGGCGACTCACTCGTGCGACTGGGCCTGATCGAGGTGCCCGAACTGCAGCAGCGTTGCGGCCCATCGCGAAACGCGCGCCGAGCCGCCCGACTCGTCAGTGACCGCGTGGACTCAGCGATGGAGACTCGGGCCCGGTTGCTCCTCGTGCTGGCGGGGCTGCCGGAGCCGATCGTCAATCTGGAGGTCACCGACGCCCGTGGCCGACCCCGCCGGCTCGACCTCGCCTACCCCGAGTGGAAGGTCGCCATCGAGTATGACGGGCGCCACCACATTCAACGTGAAGAGCAATGGCAGGCCGATCTAGCCCGACGTGAAGACCTTGAAGGGATCGGTTGGCGCTTCGTCGTCGTGGTCGCACCTGATATCTACGCCACGCCCGACCGGACGATCCGCCGAGTGAGCGACGCAGTTGCGGCGGCGGGCGGGCCGGCATACCCGATCAGCCCGGAGTGGAAGCGCCACTTCCCGGTCCGAGCCTGACCACGCGGATGGCCCAGTTGGGCGTTGTGTGCCGGTGGCCGCCTGCTCGGGTGGCGCGGATCGCCCAAGTGGGCGTTGTGTGCCGGTGGCCGCCTGTGAACCGCCCCGGGTTCAGTGGAGGCTGAGTTTTCCCGCCGAGGGGTTTTCGGCAGGGTGTTGCGGGTGAGCGTAGTGCAGGGATTCGTATTCGGCGGGGGGTCGGTCGTTGCACCAGGAGTGCAGT
>NZ_JAAOIV010000006.1:0-118895 GCF_011440275.1 Metallococcus carri
GGTCTACAACCAGCGCCGGCGACACAGCTCGCTCGGCCAAATCAGCCCGATAGCCTTCGAGAACACACTCATCACCGCGGCCGACCAAGCCGCTTAACGAGATGTCCACGAAACGGGGTCAACCCCACCGGCGAGCGCATCCTCATCCCCGGCCAGGCCGCCCCCGCCAAGCCGCCGGCCAAGCGCGCCACCCCCAAGAAGCCCGGGCCGACGACCAAGCTGCAACGCGAGATCGCGGCCTCGCGCGCCAAGCTCGCCCGCACCAGCGTGCCCAACCGCGAGCAGACGCGCGCGCTCATCGTCGCCACCGCCCGCCGGTATGGCGTGAACCCCAAGCTGGCGCTCGCCATCGGCTGGCAGGAGTCCGGGTGGAACCAGCGCGCGGTGTCCTCGACCAATGCCGTCGGCACCATGCAGGTCATGCCGAGCAGCGGCGTCTGGGCCGGTGAACTCGACGGCCGCAAGGTCGACCTCTACAAGACCGAGGACAACATCCGCGCCGGCGTGGTGATCCTGCGTTTCCTCACCACCCACGCCTCGTCGATGGACCAGGCCATCGCCGGCTACTACCAGGGGCTCGGCGGGGTCCAGTCGCGCGGGATGTACCCCGACACCAAGGCCTACGTGCGCGCGGTCAAGGCGCACATGTCCCGCTACTGACGCGCCACACCGCCGTCATACCTGACCGCCGCAGGCGCCGGCGGAATCTACAGTGGAGGGCGTGCCCGCCACCGTGAACCACTCGATCGTCGGTCGGATCGTCGACCAGCGATATCGCGTGCTGCGGCATATCGCCGACGGTGGGATGGGCTCGGTCTTCGTCGCGATGGACGAACGGCTTGACCGCGAGGTCGCGCTGAAGGTGATGCGCCGTGATCTGGCGGGCGACGAGGGTTTCGTGGCGCGCTTTCGCCGCGAGGCGCGCAGCGCGGCGCGGCTGTCGCATCCCCATGTCGTGTCGGTCACCGACCAGGGCAGCGACGAGCACTATGTCTTCCTCGCGATGGAACTGGTGCGCGGTCGCACGCTCCGCTCGGTGATCCGCGAGGACGCGCCGCTGCCGGTGGGCCGCGCGCTCGACCTGATGGATCCGGTGCTCGACGGCCTGGCCGCGGCCCACCGGGCCGGCCTGGTCCACCGCGACGTCAAGCCGGAGAACGTGCTGATCGGCGACGACGGCGTGGTCAAGGTGACCGACTTCGGCCTCGCCCGGGCGGTCAGCACCGACTCGGTCACCGCGGACAGCAACGTGCTGCTCGGCACCGCGTCGTATCTGTCGCCCGAGCAGGTCGAGCACGGCACCGTCGACGAGCGCTCGGATGTGTATTCGGCGGGTCTGCTGCTCTATGAACTCCTCACCGGCGCCAAGGCCTACCCGGGCGACTCCCCCATCCACGTCGCCTACCAGCATGTGCACGGCACGATGCCACGCGCCTCCGACACCGTGTCCACGGTCCCGCCGGAGGTCGACGACCTGATCGCCTTGGCGACCGCGAAGGATCCGCAGGACCGGCCAACTTCCGCCGCCGACCTGCTGGTCGCCCTGCGCACGACCCGGCAAAGCCTCGACCACGACACCCTGGAGCACGCCCCCGCCCGGCCGCGACAGCGCGCCACACCCGCCCCGCCCCGATCGCCGGGCCGGCCCATCGCCACCCCCGGCCGTCCGCCGGAGCCGGTGAACCACACCGAGAATCTCGCCACCGCGACCGGCCGGTTCAGCACGGCCGAGGACCTGCCCGGCCCGACTCCCCGGTCGGTCTACCGGCGTCGGCGACTGGCGCTCTTGCTCGTGCCGCTGCTGCTGGTCGCCGCCTTCGCCGGGTGGCTGTTCACCCTCGGCCCGCTCGGTCAGGTCGCCGTGCCCACGGTGCGCGGGCAGCAGCAGGGCGCCGCCGTCGCCGCGCTGCATCAGGCCGGCTTCCGCGCCAAGGTCGCGCCCGCCTTCAGCGAGCAGGTGCCCGCCGGCACGGTGATCACCACCGCTCCCGGCAGCGGCACCGACGTGCGCCGCGGCAGCACCGTGACGCTCAGCGTCTCCAAGGGCCCGGAACGGTATGCCGTGCCCGCCCTCGCCGGCAAGACCCGCGACCAGGCGGTCGGCATACTCGCCTCCTCGCACCTCAAACTGGGCGCGGTCACCGAGGCGTATGACGAGAAGGTGCCGTCCGGTCGGGTCATCTCCAGCGATCCCGCCTCCGGCGCCTCGCTCAAGCCCGGCACGGCCGTCCAACTCGTGGTGAGCAAGGGCAAACAGCCGATCCCCGTGCCCGACGTCACCGGCAAGGCCAAGGCCGACGCCGAGAGCCAGCTGAAGGGCCTCGGGCTGGCGGTGGACTACGCGACCGACGCCTACAGCGACACCGTGCCGTCGGGGTCGGTGATCAGCAGTGACCCGCCGAGCGGCACCACGCGCTACAAGGGCGATGCCGTGACGCTCACGGTCAGCAAGGGCCCGGAGATGGTGACGGTGCCGAACGTGATCGACCTGTCCTCCGGTGAGGCGCAGCAAAAGCTCGAGGCTCTCGGGCTCACGGTGAAGGTGCAGCGGGTCTTCGGCGGCATCTTCGACACCGTCCGCGACCAGAGCATCGCCGAGGGCCAGCAGGTGCGCAAGGGCACCACGATCACGCTCAGCGTGGTCTGATCAGACCGCCGACCGCTTGGCGAGCATCTCGGCGACGAGGAAGGCCAGCTCCAGGCTCTGCTGGTGGTTCAGCCGCGGGTCGCAGGCCGTCTCGTAACGCTTCTCCAGGTCGGCGTCGATGATCCGCTCCGAACCGCCCAGGCACTCGGTCACGTCATTGCCGGTGAGCTCGACGTGCACGCCACCGGGCACGGTGCCGAGCTGCTCGTGCACCTCGAAGAAGCCCTCGACCTCATCGACGATGGTGTTGAACTCGCGGGTCTTGTAGCCCGTGGAGGACTCGAAGGTGTTGCCGTGCATCGGGTCGCACACCCACACCACCTGAGCGCCCTCGGCGGTGACCTTCTCCACCAGCCGCGGGAGGCGGTCGCGGACCAGGCCGGCGCCCATCCGGGTGATGAAGGTCAGCCGGCCAGGCGTGCGCTGCGGGTCGAGCACCTCGATCATCCGCAACACCTCGTCCGGGTCGGCGTTCGGGCCGAGCTTCACCCCGATCGGGTTGTGGATGCGCGAGACGAAATCGAGGTGCGCCCCGTCGAGCTGCCGGGTGCGCTCGCCGACCCACACGAAGTGACCCGAGACGGCATACGGGTTGCCGGTGCGTGAGTCGATCCGGGTGAGCGGGCGCTCGTAGTCGAGCAGCAGCGCCTCGTGGCTGGCGAAGAACTCCACCGCCGACATCGGCGTGGACTCGAAGTCGACACCGCAGGCGAGCATGAACTTCATCGCCCGGTCGATCTCGGCCGCCATCGACTCGTAGCGGGCGTAGGCGGAGTTGGCCACGAAGCCGCGGTTCCACTCGTGCACATGGCGCAGGTCGGCGAACCCACCGGTGGTGAACGCGCGCACGAGGTTCAGCGTGGCCGCGCTGGTGTGGTAGGCGCGCACCAGCCGCTGCGGGTCGGGCGTGCGCGCCTCGGGCGTGAACGCGAAGTCGTTGACCATATCCCCGCGGTATGCCGGCAGGGTCACCTCCCCGCGCGTCTCGTCGTTCTTGCTGCGGGGCTTGGCGTACTGCCCGGCGATGCGCCCCAGCTTGACCACGGGCGTGCTCGCGCCATAGGTGAGCACCGCGGCCATCTGCAGGATCGTCTTGACCCGGTCCCGGATGTTGTCGGCGGTGGCGGAGGCGAACATCTCCGCGCAGTCCCCGCCCTGCAGCACGAAGGCGCGGCCGACGGCGGCATCGGCGAGGCGCTCGCGCAGGATGTCGCACTCGCCGGCGAACACCAGCGGGGGCAGGGACCCGAGCTCGGCCGAGGCGGCGCGCAGCGCCTCCTGGTCGGGCCAGGTCGGCTGCTGAGCCGCGGGCAGGGTGTCGTCGAAGGTGGCGCGAACGTTCACATCAGCAGGGTACGCGGCGTGTCGCGGCGCGCCGCAGGCGACCGCAGTGCGGACGGCCTGCTCAGGATCCGGACGCCCGGCTGGGCTCGTCCGCGTCGACGGCGACATCGCTCGAGTCGGCGTCGGTCGTCTCCTCCGCGGACTCGGGCGGGGCCTCGACAGCCTCCGGCTTGCCGTCGCCGCCGCGCCGCACCCGGTCGGTCACGATGTGCGCGGCAGCCCCGCCGATCTCCTTGACCTTGCCCGCGATCCGGTCCTTCACCGTGGAGGCGTAGACGTCGACATACTCCTGCCCGGACAGCAGCATCAGCTCGTACATCACCTCGTCGGTGATCGAGCGCAGCACGAAGCGGTCGTCCTGCATCCCGGCATACCGGGAGAAGTCCATCGGCTTGCCGATGCGGATGCCGATCCGCATGATCTTGGGGACGATCTGGCCGGTCGGCTGGGCCTTGTCGGTGCCGATCATCGCGACCGGGATCACCGGCACCCCGGCCTCGAGCGCGAGGCGGGCGACGCCGGTCTTGCCCTTGTAGAGCCGCCCGTCGGGCGAGCGGGTGCCCTCGGGGTAGATGCCGAAGAACTCTCCGCGGCGCAGCACCTGCAGACCGGATTTCAGCGCGCCCTCGGACGCGCTGCCGCCGGAGCGGTCGATCGGGATCTGGCCCACGCCGGAGAAGAACGCCTTGGTGAGCCGGCCCTTGAGCCCGGTGCCGGTGAAATAGTCCGCCTTGGCGACGAAGGTCATCCGCCGCGGCAGGATCAGCGCCAACAAGAAGGAGTCGGAGAACGACAGGTGGTTGCTGGCGAAGATCGCACCGCCCTTGTCGGGGATGTTCTGCTCACCATCGACCCAGGGCCGGAACATCAGGTTGAGCGCGGGGCCGATCAGGACCCGCTTCATCAGCCAGTACAGCACCGTCGCCTCCCGTGCGTCTCGTGTCGCCTCGCACCCTATCCGTCCCCGGCTATGCCCGGCCGAAGGATGCGAGGATGACCGTATGCAGATCAGGCAGGGCGCCGAACCGCTGGCCCACGACGGCGCGGCGACCTCGGTGGTCCTGTGCCACGACCTCGGTGGCACGCCCGGCGGCGTCGCGCAGATCGCGCAGGCGCTGATCGCCGACGGGCTGACCGTGCGGGTGCCTCGGCTGTCCGGTCACGGCACCACCGCGCGCGATCTCGCGCGCACCCGGTGGAGTGATTGGTATGCCGAACTCGACGCCGCCTGTGCCGAAGTCACCACTCGCGGCGGTCGGTTGGTCGTCGCCGGAGCTGGGGCCGGGGCGGCGCTCGCCGCGCTGGTGGCCTGCACCCGAGATGACGTGCTCGGCCTGGTGGCGATCGACCCGCTGGCCGCGCCCGTACCGTTGTCGCGCATCCACCGGGCTGCCCGGGCGATGGAGGGCCTCACCCGGGCGCGCCGCCCGTTCGGTGCCTCCGGCTCCGGTGGTGGTTTGCCGGTGTTAACCCGGGCCCGGCAGTGGGAGCTCGCCACCCGGGTGACGCGTGATCTGTCCGATGTGACCGCCCCGGTGCTGCTGATCCGGTCGGTGGCCCTCGGTCCGGCATACGCCGAGGCGGCGGAAATCTTCGCCTCGCGCGTCTCGAGCACCGACCTGACCGTGCGCGAGATCTCCGGCGGCGCACAGACGCGCCCCGACGAGGTGGCCCGGCACCTGCTCGCCTTCGCCCGGAAGGTCACGTCGTGACCGGCCCGTCCGACGACGACATCGACCGGCGGTTCGCCGAGATTATCGGTGAGGAATGGCCAAGCTCGCCGGTCGACTCCGATGCGAGTGCGAAGTCCGACGAGGCTGAACCTCAACCTGAGCCTGACCCCGAGCCTGCGCCGCTCGACCTGCCCGACCAGTGGCGGATGCCGACCGGTCAAAGCCTGATCGACGAGGTGGACACCTTCACCCCGCCCCAGCCGCGGCCGCTGCCGCGGGACGAGATGTTCTGGGTGATCGCGGTCTGCCTGATCGGTGGTCCACTGTGGCTGCTCTATCTGTTCCTCTTCGACCGGTATGCCGGCGGCCTGTGGTGGGTGCTCGCGTGCGCCACCAGCGTGATGGGGGTGGTGCTGCTGGTCATCCGCCAGCCGCCGAACCGCGAGGACCAGGACCCGGACGACGACGGCGCGGTCCTGTAAGCCTTCTAGCGGGCGAGGGCGGACAGGTCGAGGTCGACGACGATCGGCCGGTGGTCGGTGGCCCGGCCGAACAACGCGGGATCGATCTCCAGTTGTGGCACGGTGGCCGGCAAGGACGGCGAGGCGAAGATCGCGTCGATCCGCTTGACCGGAGCCTTGGCCGGGAAGGTCGGCTCGTCCGCGCTGACCGGTCGCAGGTCCGGTGCGAAGGTGCGCCAGACGACATTGCCCGGTGTCTCGTTGAGGTCTCCCCCGATCACGGCCGGCAGGCCCGCGCGGCGCAATTCGCCGAGCACGAGTTGCGCGTGTGGTCCACGCTCGGCACCCCGCAGCGTCATGTGCAGGCTGGCCGCGGTCAGCGGCGAGTGACCGGGCAGCGAGACCATCGCGATCGCGTAACCGCGCGGTTCGTCACCGCGGCGCACGGGCAGGTTGCGGTGCACCGCCGAGTGCACGCCCACGCGCAATCCGGTGAGCATCGTGGTGCTCATCCAGCCGCGCTTGCCGCCGCTCCAGGTCATCTTGACCGAGGCGGCGAAACTACCGATTCGACTGTCCGACAACGGGTGTCGCGGAGCCTCCTGCAGGAAGAGCAGGTCCGGGTCGATGGTGCGGACCACCTCGCGCAGCGCCGCGCGGTCGTCCTTGAACGCACGCACGTTGTAGGACGCCACGCGCAGTCGGTGGGGGTCGCGGATCATGCGTCACTTCCTTCGCGGGCGAGGTCGGCGGCCCCGACGAGGCCGGCTTCGTTGCCGAGGGTGGCGTGGGCGATCCGGGCTTCGGGGCGGTAACCGCGGCCGGACAGGTGCCGCCGGAAGGAGTCCCGCGCGGGCGAGAGCAGCATCGGACCGGCGGCGCTGACCCCGCCGCCGATGACGAAGGCGCCCGGGTCGAAGGCATTGGCCAGATTGGCCAGGCCGGTGCCGAGCCAGGTGCCGATCTCGGCGAGCAACTCGGCGGCGGTCGGGTCGCCGGCCTGGGCGGCTTCGGTGATCATCGGGCCGGTGAGCCGCAGCGGATCACCGTCGACGAGGGCGGCCAGGTCGGCACCGAGGGGCGACCCGGCGACGACCAGCGAGCGTGCCTCGCGCACCAGAGCGTTGCCGCTCGCGTACTGCTCCCAGCAGCCACGGTTGCCGCACTCGCACCGGTGTCCGTCGGGCACGACCTGCATATGCCCGAACTCCCCCGCGATGCCAAACCGGCCCCGCTGGATCTGCCCGTCGACGAGGACGGCGCCGCCGATGCCGGTGCCGAGGGTCACCATGACGACATGGGATTCTCCCTGCGCGGCGCCGAACCGGTGCTCGGCCCAGCAGGCGGCATTCGCGTCGTTGTCGACGAACACCGGCAGGTCGACCCGTTGGGTCAGGGCGTCCCGCAGCGGCTCGTGCCGCCAGGACAGGTGCGGTGCGAAGACCACGGTGGCCCGGTCGGACGAGACGAAGCCGGCAGCCCCGATGCCCACCGCGACCGGCGGGCTCGAGGCGAGCCCGACGAGTTCTTCGACGACGTCGACGATGACGTCCTCGACCACATGCGGCTTGGTCGAACGATGCGGTGTGTCGCGCCGGGCGCGCTGCACGATTCGGCCGGACTCGTCGACCAACCCGGCGGCCACCTTGGTGCCGCCGATGTCGACCCCGATCGCGAGGCGTTCGCTCACAGACGCTCCCGCACCAGCGCGGCCGCCCCGATCATGCCCGCGTCATTGCCGAGGTCGGCGGTGACGAAGGTCGCGAGCGGCCGGTGGCCGCGCCCGGTGAGCAGCCGGCCGTATGCCGCCCGCATCGGCTCCAGCAGCAGGTCGCCCGCGTCGGCCACGCCGCCGCCGATGACGAACCGCGAGGGGTCCAGCACCGAGGCGATCGTGGCCAGGCCCTCGCCCAGCCAGGTGCCGAGGTCGCCGAGCAGTTCGACCGCTGCCGGGTCGCCCTGCTGAGCGGCGGTGGTGATCATCGGGCCGTCCAGCTTGCTCGGGTCACCACCGCACGCCTCGGAAAGCGTTGCGGCATAAGGCGATCCGCTGGTGACCAGAGCACGGGCCTCGCGCACGAGGGCGCTGCCGCTGGCGTAGGCCTCGAGGCAGCCGCGGTTGCCGCAGCCGCACAACTGACCACCTGGCACCACCCGGATGTGCCCGATCTCGCCGCCGATGCCGTAGCTGCCGCGGAACAGCTGGCCGCCGATGATGATGCCGCCACCGACACCGGTGCCGACCGTGACCATCACCATGTCCGGGTCGCCGGCCCCGGCGCCGTGCGCGTACTCGCCATACGCCGCGGCATTGGCGTCGTTCTCGATGACGACCGGGACCGAGACATGCTCTTCGAGCCGCTGCTTGAACGGCTCGTCGCGCCACGCGAGGTTCGGCGAGAAGAGCACAGTGGTGCCCGCAGCGTCGATGTAGCCGGCGCACGCGACCCCCGCCCCGGCCACCTGGTCGCCGTCGGCGAGCTCGTTGATGAGCTCCGAGGTCGCCTGCACCAGCGCGTTCGGATCCTGGGCGGGCGTCTCCCGCTTGCCCGAGCGGACCACCCGCCCGTCCCCGGACACGAGCGCGCCGGCGATCTTGGTGCCGCCGATGTCGATGCCAATCGTCGAAGTCACGGGCGTCATTGTGCCGAGTCGTCGTCTTCGTCGCCGTCAACCGGTACGGATGTCGTATGCCGGGTGCCCGCGTCGCTCCCCTTGGTCTGCTCCGGCGAGGGGCCGCGGCGGTCGTTCGCCAGCGCGTGCAGCGACGCGGCGGCCATGCCGACGAAATCGGCCATCCGGTCGATGATCTCGGGGCTGAGGGCGTCCACGAAGCCCGCGACCCGGCATACCGGACAGATCCCGCAGACCCGTTCGGTGAGCGGACCCGAGCAGCACCCCTCGGCGGCCGACTGAGGTGGTGGTGCCTCCGCCTGCTGGGTGGCCGCCGATGCCTCGGCACCGGCCCAGCGCGTCAGCGACTCGACGAGCTTGCGCGCCTCGTCGGCGACGGACGCGGCGGACGCGGCCGGGTCGTCGCCGGGCGGTGGCTGGCTGGGCATCTAAGACTCCTCGTCGGCGGCCGCGCGCGCGGCGCGGAAGGTGACCTCGAGGATGCCTTGCGCCAGGCGCGCCCGGCTCGGATGGTGGCGGCGCAATGCGGACGGCAGCACCAGCACGCGATGCCAGCCATACGCCCGCAGGGTGAGCAAGTCGCCGTCGCGATCGACGGTGAGGCCGCGAAAGTCGATGTGCGGCAACGGCATTCGCCAGGTGATGGCATCACCGGTCTCGGTGATGGAGACCTCGGCGGGCGTGCGCGGTGCTGCGAGAAGTTCGATCGGATCCGCGTCCTCAACCAAGGTGACGGCCGGCACCTGCGCGAGCGACAGACCCGCGGCCAGGCGGTCGGCCTTCGCCGGTCCCTGGGGTGACCCGCCGGGCACGAGCAGCGCGACGCAGTCGGCCGTCAGCAGGTCATCGACCTCGGCAGCCGTCTGCTGCAGCGCTGGCACGCGCCGCAGCAGGTCCGCACCCGGCCAGAGCCCGTCGAGCGCGAGTGCCGCGACCGGCCGGCTGGCGCGCAACCAGCCCCGCTGCAAGGTCGCGACCCGCCCGGCGGCCAGCCCACTCGACCGGGCCGCGAGCGCCAGCCCGGCGATGGCTGCTCCGGCGTCGACGACAATGTGGTCGGTCTGGCCGGCCAACTGCGGCAAGGCGGTGAAGAGGGGCAGCAGGCTGCGGTCGCCGGCCGCCGCGACCAGGTCGGCCAGTCGGGCGTCCAGGCCGATGCCGTCCAGCGCCGCTGCCAGCCGGTCGCCACCGGCCCCGCCGCTCTCCCAGATTTGCACGTCCGGGCCGGTGAGCGCACCGGCGCCGAACTGCGAATCCGCAGCAGCGACAACGACTTTCGCGCCGCTCGCGGCCAGGATGTCGGCCAGCGCGGCCGCCGTGGTGGAGGAACCGGCACCGCCGGGTCCGCCGACCAGGATCAGCCGCGGCGCGTTCACGCCTCGGCGCGCTTCTTCAGGCCCTCCAGGGCGGTGTCGATGATCGTCCGCTCGGCCTTGCGGCGCAGCATCGCGATGACCGGCATCGCGATGTCGACCGTCAGTTGGTAGGTGACCGTAGTCGTGCGATCGCCGCGCAACTGGTAGCTGCCGTCGATGCCCTTGAGCAGGTTGGACCGCACCAGATGCCAGCGCACCTCGCCGGTGCCGTCCTGAGCGACCTCCCAGTCGTAGCCGAGGGTGTAGGTGTCGCGCACGACGCCCGCATCGAGCACGAACTCGACCTCCCGCGGCCAGCCCAGCCCGTCCTCGCGCAGCACGGTCGCGCGGCGCACGTGGTCGCTCCACTGGGGGTAGGTCGGGAAGTCGGCGATGATGGTGAGCACGGTCGCAGGGGCGGCGTTGATCGTCACCGTGGACTGGGTGCTGTCGGGCATGGCCGCGACGATACCTACCGCTTTCCGCGCAGATATGCCTGGTAGGCGCCGGTCAGGCCGGCCGGCTCGGCACCGAACGCTCGACGGAACGCCGCGGTCGTCCCGGACGCCGTGCCAGCCCCGTCCACCGCGCGCACGAAACCGGTGAATGCCGCCCGCCCGAAACGCGTCACCAGGAAGCCACACCACGCCCAGGCTTCGCCATAGGCCGGTTGCGGATTCGCCGCGGCGAAGGCCGCGTCCGCCGGTGGCCCGCTCGGCAGGCGCCCCTGCCGCACCCTCGCTGCGAGGTCGGGCGCGATCCGCGCGAACGGCAGCCTCGTGCCGTCGTATGCCGTGACCTCTGCGCTGCCTTCGACCACCCAGTCCGGCACGTCGCGCAGACCTGTTTGACCGAGCAGGACATGCGTCAGCTCGTGGGTGAGGACGACCAGCCGGCCCGGCCGGTCGACCCGCTCGAAGAGCTGCGGGCTCAGCACCACCCGGCCACCGTCCAGCGCAGTCGCGGCCACGCTCGAGCCGTCACCGTTGCCGCCCGCCGCCTGGAACTGCTCGACCGTGCGGGGCACCAGCACGGTGATCGCCGGATTCGCGGTGATGCCCCAGAAGGCGCGCACCCGTTGCCGGGCCGTGGTGGCGTCGGCAAGCACCTCGGCCAACCGCGCGGCAGGTTGTGCGCCGGTCACCGTCACCCCGGCCGCGCTCCGCGACGAGCCCGACGAGGTCGGCGAACCCGTCGAACCCCTCGAAGGCGCGGTCGAGACCGCAAAGGTGGACGAGGACCCCGGCATACTCCAGGAACAGGACGCGAGCGCCAGAACCACCGGGAGCGCCACGGCGGCGGCTCGTCCACGGCGACCTGGCAGCACCGCCACATCGTAGGGTGCGAGATATGGACTACACCCAGCTCGGCAACTCCGGACTGACCGTGTCGACCGTCGGGCTGGGGTGCAACAACTTCGGCTCGCGGATGGCCGATGACCGGGTGCAGTCGGTCGTCGATGCGGCGATCGAGGAAGGCATCACCCTCTTCGACACCGCGGACATCTACGGCGGGCGCGGTGGCTCGGAGACACTGCTCGGCGCAGCCCTTCGGGGGCGGCGCGACGAGGTGATCATCGCCACGAAGTTCGGCATGGACATGGACGGCGCTAACGGGCCGGACTGGGGCGTGCGGGGGTCGCGGCGCTATGTGCGAAAGGCGGTGGAGGCCAGCCTGCGGCGCCTTGGCACCGACTGGATCGATCTCTACCAGTTGCATCGGCCGGACCCGAAGACACCAATCGCCGAGACGCTCGGCGCACTGACCGAACTCGTCCGCGAGGGCAAGGTGCGCTATGTCGGCTCGTCCAATTTCTCCGGCTGGCAGGTGGTCGACGCCGACTGGGTGGCGCAGACCCGCGCGCTCGAGCCCTTTGTGAGCGCGCAGAACGAATACTCCTGGCTGCACCGCCAGGTCGAGGCAGAGGTCGTGCCGGCGCTCGAGCACACCGGACAGAGCCTGCTGCCCTTCTTCCCCCTCGCCTCGGGCCTGCTCACCGGCAAATACCGCCGCGGCGCGGACGCCCCCGCGAACAGTCGGCTGGCGTCGATGCCCGACCGGCTCGCCGAAGCCGATTTCGACGTCATCGAGCGGCTGGCCGTCTTCGCACAGGAGCGCGGCATCACCATGCTCGACGTCGCGATCGGTGGCTTGGCGGCCATGCCGACCGTGGGCTCCGTCATCGCTGGCGCCACCAGCGCCGAACAGATCCGCGCCAATGTCGCCGCCGGTCAGTGGCGGCCCTCTGGCGACGACCTCGCGACCTTGCGCGAGATCACCGCTCCGCCCGAGCGGGCGGCCTAACCCACCGAGCGCAGGCTCCCGTCCTCGGCGGTCTGCACGACGGCGGTCCGGGCATCGGCGGGTGCCACCAGGCCGAGGTCCACCCACGCGGTCAGCACCTGCCGCTCGCGCTCGTCCAGCGCAGGCTGCGCCGGGTCAGTCGTGGCGGTCGGGCCGTCGAGCAGTTGCAGCAACACCTGCATCGAGCAGTCGTCACAGTGCCGGCCCCGTGCGGGGCAGCCGTTGCAGTCGATCAGCATCGTCTTCGCCTCCTTCGTCCGATCTGCCCCGCACGCTATGACCGACCACCGACACACCTCCCGATCCAGCGGTCGAGGGCCGCTCCCCCGAACCCTCGGCCGCGTGTCAGAGGGGTCTTGTCGGTGGCCGGTCATACCGTCCTTTGCATGACCGGCTCGCACGCCGTCCAGGCGACCTTCGAGGACCTCGGCACCCCGCTGCACGAGGTGACCTTCGTCGTCGTCGACTTGGAGACCACCGGTGGCCGGCCCGGCGCTTCACAGATCACCG
The DNA here is from genome assembly GCF_011440275.1 of Metallococcus carri. Classification (GTDB taxonomy): domain Bacteria; phylum Actinomycetota; class Actinomycetes; order Actinomycetales; family Dermatophilaceae; genus Metallococcus; species Metallococcus carri. Next base: position 12,929 of record NZ_JAAOIV010000006.1, read on the forward strand.
AGGTCGGCGCGGTCAAGGTGCGCGGCGGTGAGGTGCTCGGCGAGTTCCAGACCCTGGTCAATCCCGGCGAACCGATCCCCGCCTTCATCGCGATGCTCACCGGCATCAGCGACGCGATGGTCGCGAGGGCACCGCGCATCGGCACCGTGCTGCCGGCGTTCCTGGAGTTCGCGGCCGACTCGGTGCTCGTGGCGCACAACGCCGGCTTTGACATCGGCTTCCTGCGCGCCGCCTGCCGCGATCTCGACCTGGTCTGGCCGGGCCCCAAGGTGCTCGACACCGTCCACCTCGCCCGGCAACTGGTCACCCGCGACGAGGCCACCAACCACAAACTCGCCACCCTGGCCCAGCTCTTCGGCGCCACGACCACCCCGGACCATCGCGCACTGCACGACGCGCGGGCCACCGTCGATGTGCTGCACGCCCTGCTCGGCCGGGTCGGCAACCTGGGTGTGCACACCCTGGAGGAGCTGTCGTCCTACACCGCACGCGTCACTCCGGCGCAGCGGCGCAAACGGGTGCTCGCCGACGGATTGCCTTCTGCCCCAGGGGTTTACGTCTTCAAGGACGCTCAGGGCCGGGCGCTATATGTCGGCACCTCGGTCGACATCAAGCGCCGCGTCCGCAGCTATTTCACCTCCTCCGAGCAGCGCACCCGGATGTCGCAGATGGTCGGCCTCGCCACCGAGGTCACCCCAATCGTGTGCCAGACCGCCCTCGAGGCGCAGGTGCGCGAGCTGCGGCTGATCGCCGAGCACAAGCCCCGGTTCAATCGCCGCAGCCGCTTCCCCGAGCGAGCGATGTGGCTGAAGCTCACCGACGAGCTCTTCCCCCGCCTGTCGATCGTGCGCGAGGTCCGCGACGACGACGCGACCTATGCCGGCCCCTTCACCTCCCGCTCCGCCGCCGAGTTAGCGATGGCGGCGCTGCACGAGGTGCTCCCGCTGCGGCAGTGCACCCGCCGGCTGGGCCGGCGGGCGGGCGAAACCGCTTGCGCGTTGTTCGACATGGGCCGCTGCGGCGGCCCGTGCATCGGCCAACAAACCCCTTCCTCGTATGCCGAGGTGGCGGCCGAGGCCGAGCGCATCCTGGCTGCCGACGCCCGCCAGGTGACCACCGCCCTCGACGCGCGCATGTCGGCGCTCAGCCGCGACCAGCGGTTCGAGGACGCCGCGGTCGTGCGCGACCGGATGCTGGCGCTGCTCAAGGCCGCCGCGCGGTCCCAGCGGCTGGCGCCGCTCGCCCGCAGCCCCGAGGTGGTGGCGGCGGCGCGCAGCGCCCTGGGCGGCTGGGAGATCGTGTGCGTGCGCTACGGCCGGTTCGCCGGCACCACGCTCGTGCCGCGCGGGGCCGATCCCACGCCCTATATCGAGGCGCTGCGCGAGTCCGCCGAGCAAGTCGCCCCGCCGACGGCACCCGCCCCGGCCGCGCTCACCGAGGAGACCGAGAAGGTGCTCGCCTGGCTGGAGCGGCCGGGCGTGCGGATGGTGCACGTCGACGGCGAATGGGCCTGCCCGGTGAATGGCGCGGGCGCCGCCCGCCATCGCCTCGCGCCACCGTCCGGCGTGGCCGGCTTCGACCGCGGAGGCTGGGAGGTCGGCGCCGCTACAGTGGCCTCGTGATCTCCGCGATTGTCATGATCCAGGCCGATGTCGACAAGATCCCCGAGGTCGCCGAAGCGATCGCCGAGGTCGACGGCGTGGCCGAGGTCTATTCGGTGACCGGCGAGTGCGATCTCATCGCCCTGGTCAAGGTCCCACGGCACGAGGACTTCCACGACGTCATCGCCGACCGCATCAACAAGATCCCCGGCATGCGCGAGTCGCGCACCCACATCGCGTTCCGCACCTATTCCAAGAACGACCTCGGCGCGGCCTTCGCGATCGGGCTGGACGAATAACGCCTCAGCGGGCGGTCGCGCTGATCCAGCGGTCCAGGGCCGCCCGCGCCGCGCCCGAATCGAGGGCCTCGCCGGCGCGCGCCATACCCGCCTCCAGTGCGTCCTCCAGCGTCCCGGCACCAAACCGCTGCGCGCCGGCTCCTGAGGCGACCACGGCGAGCGCCATACCGGCATTGAGCACGACCGCGTCGCGGACCGGACCCTTCGCTCCGTCGAGCAACTCGCGCACCACCTGCGCGTTGTAGGCCGCGTCACCGCCGCGCAGCGCACTGATCGGCACCGTCGTGAGTCCGTGCCGGGCGGGATCGACCGTATGCCGGCTCACCTGCCCGTCGCGGACCCACCAGAGGGTGGAGGTGGTCGACAAGGTGAGCTCGTCCAGGCCGTCGTCGCCCCGGAAGACCGCCGCATGGTCCCCGCGCTCGGCGAAGACCCCCGCCACCAGCGGCGCGATCCGCGCGTCGGCGACCCCGGCGGCCCGATAGCGCGGTGCGGCCGGGTTGGTGAGCGGGCCGAGCACGTTGAACGCGGTTGGCACGCCCAAGGCGGCGCGCACCGGACCGGCATGGCGGAAGGAGGGGTGGAAGGTCTGGGCAAAGCAGAAGGTGATGTCCGCCTCGCGGGCCACCTCGGCGACCCGGGCCGGTTCGAGGTCGAGCCGCACACCCAGCGCCTCGAGCACGTCGGCCGCTCCCGAGGAGGAGGTGGCGGCCCGATTGCCGTGCTTGACCACTCGCGCACCGGCTCCGGCGGCCACGATCGCCGACATCGTGGAGATGTTGACCGTGTGCGCCTTGTCGCCGCCGGTGCCGACGATGTCCAGGGTGTCGCCGTCGACGTCGATCAGGTGGGCGTGCGCGAGCATCGCGTCGGCGAGGCCGCGCAATTCGCCCACCGTCTCCCCCTTGGCGCGCAACGCGACGAGGAAGCCGGCCAGCTGGGCGGGGTCGGCCTCACCGCGCATGACGGTGTCCATCGCCCAGGCGGTGTCCTGGGCGGAGAGGTCCTGCCCGGCGAGCAACGAGGTCAGCACCTGCGGCCAGGTGCGCTCGGCGGCCATCGGGGGCGTCAGTCGCCCTGGCGGGCGAGGGTGGCGATCGTCGAGGTGAGCAGCAGCGGGTCGAGCGGGTGCGGGACGGCTGCGTCGGCCTGCGACCAGGACGCCAGCCAGCCGTCCGCGGCGCGCCCGGTGAGCACCAGCACCGGCGGGCAGTCCTCGATCTCGTTCTTCAATTGCTTGCACAGACCCATGCCACCGACCGGGGTGGCCTCCCCGTCGAGGATCAGCAGGTCGTAGCGCTCCTTCTCGACCGCCTCGATGACCGCCGGGGCGGTCGCGCACTCGCGCCAGGCGGCGATCTCGACGTCACGAGCCGGGCGGCGGCCGACACCGACGCGCACGGCGTCCCGGGTCGAGCTGTCGTCGCTGTAGAGGAGCACGGTGAGGCGGTGCTCGGCGGTGCGGGCGGCCGGGGCGATGGCCTCGGCCTGGGGGCTCGTCGACGTCATACTCCGATGCTACCGACGCCGGGTGGAACCCGCTGCGCCGCATCATCGTTGGACACTACGGCGCGATGGCTCCAACGTCGGGGGGTCGGGAGGCAATCGCGATACCGATGGGGCCATAATGGCGGACGTGGCGACCGCAACGACTGCTTCGCGCAGCAACCATGGCATCCCCGCCGGGCACGGCCCGGTGACGCGACCCAATATGACCGCCGTCGGCACGATGGTGTGGCTGTCCAGCGAGCTGATGTTCTTCGCGGGTCTGTTCGCGATGTACTTCACGATTCGCGCGGTCGCCCCCAACCTGTGGGCCGAGCGCACGGCCGAGCTGAATGTGCCGTATGCCGCCGCCAACACCCTCGTGCTCGTCATTTCCTCGGTGTGGTGCCAGCTCGGGGTGTTCAAGGCCGAGGCCGGCATCCCCTCCCGCACCGGCAAACTGCTGCAGGTCGGCAGCTGGGGCATGCGCGAGTGGTACGTGCTCACCTACATCTTCGGCTCGATCTTCGTCGCCGGTCAGGTGCTGGAGTACTCCGAGATGTTCAGCGCGGGCATCTCGCTCGACTCGGACGCCTACGGCTCGATGTTCTACCTCACCACCGGCTTCCACGGTCTGCACGTGACCGCCGGCCTGATCGCCTTCCTGCTGATCATCGGGCGCACCTTCACCAGCAAGAAGTACACCCACCACCAGGCCACCGGCGCGATCGTCACCTCCTACTACTGGCACTTCGTCGACGTGGTGTGGATCGCGCTGTTCGCGACCATCTACCTGCTGAAGTGATCAGGCCCGCCATGACCCGCCCCTTCCGAACCGTCGACGACAGGACCCAACCGTGAGTGCCCTCGCCGCCCGGCGCCGTCATCCGGCCGCGCTGCTGATCGTGCTGATCTTCGCCATGGCCGTGTTGGGCGGGCTGTATGCCGTGCTCGCGCCCAAGAGCGCCGATGCCGCGGAGGCCACCGCCAACTCCGGTCAGATCACCGCTGGCCGGCAGTTGTTCATCTCCAACTGCGCGAGCTGCCACGGCAGCAACGCCGCCGGTGGCCCGGCCGGTCCCTCGCTGGTCGGCGTGGGTGCGGCCTCGGTCGACTTCCAGGTCGGCACCGGCCGGATGCCCTTGCAGCAGCCGGGGGTCCAGGCCCAGCGCGCCAACAAGCCGCAGTTCACCCAGGCCGAGATCAACCAGCTCGCGGCATACGTCGCCTCGCTCGGCACCGGCCCGGCGGTGCCCCCGTCGCAGTACACCAACGGTGGCGGCAATATCGCCAAGGGTGGCGAGTTGTTCCGCGTCAACTGCGCGATGTGCCACAACTTCGCCGGCTCCGGCGGCGCCCTCACCCGAGGCAAATACGCCCCGAGCCTGATGGACGTGTCCGGCAAGCATGTCTACGAGGCGATGCTCACCGGGCCGCAGTCGATGCCGGTCTTCAACGACACCAACCTGTCGCCGCAGGACAAGAAGGACATCATCTCCTATCTGAAGAACGTCAAGGAGGAGCCGTCGCAGGGCGGCCACAACCTTGGCCTGTTCGGCCCCGTGCCCGAAGGCATGTTCGCTTGGACCATCGGCATCGGCATCCTCATCGGCGCCGCGGTCTGGCTCGGACGGAAGGCCGCCTGATGACGATCGATCAACCTCGCAACGACAAGGACGGTGCGGTGAGCTCGCACGACGGGCATTCCGAGGTCGCCACCCGCGACGGCGCCCCGGCACAATTCGAGAACCCCGGGCTGCCGCCCCATGTGCACCGTGCCGGTGACCATGACGAGAAGGCCGCCAAGCGCTCGGAGCGCCAGGTCGCCGCGCTGTTCACGATGTCGATGCTCGGCACGGTGCTGTTCATCGTGTCCTATTTCGCGATCAGCGCCGACGATGTCGTCACGCTGCCGCTGATCGGCCCGATGAAGGCGCTGCACGCGGCACTCGGCACCACCCTCGCGATGTCGCTGCTCGGCATCGGCCTCGGCGCGGTCCACTGGGCCAAGACCCTGATGTCCGACGAAGAGGTGGTCGAGGAGCGGCATACCCTCCGCTCGCCCGACGAGGCCCGCGACGGTGCGCTGAAGATCCTCGAAGAGGGCGCGGAGTCCGCGCAGTTGAAGCGCCGTCCGCTGGTGAAGTACACCCTCGGCGCCTCGATGGGCCTGTTCGCCCTCCCCCTCGGCCTGCAGCTCGTCGGCTCGCTCGGGCCGCTCCGCCGCTCCAAGGTGGTCGGCGACCTGCAGACCACGCTGTGGGACAGCAAGCTGCCGAACGGCAAGCCGCGCCGCCTGATGCGCGACCCCGACAACACCCCGATCCGCCTGTCCGATGTGACGCTCGGCTCGGTCTTCCACGTGCTGCCCGAAGGCATCGACGAGGCCGCCCACCCGCAGAACGAGAAGGTCAAGGCGTCGGTCATCCTGGTCAGCCTCGAGGAGAGCGTCATCAAGAGCGCCCGCGAGAAGGCGTGGGGCATCGGTGGCGTCGTCGCCTACTCCAAGATCTGCACGCACGTCGGCTGCCCGGTCGGCCTCTACGAACAGCAGACCCACCACCTGCTCTGCCCGTGTCACCAGTCGACCTTCGACATGACCGACGACTGCAAGGTGGTCTTCGGCCCGGCCGGCCACCCGCTGCCGCAGCTGAAGATCTCCGTCGACACCGAGGGCTATATCGTTGCTGACCAGGGCTTCAAGGAGCCGGTCGGCCCGAGTTTCTGGGAGCGTTCATGACCACCTCGCGACCTGCTGACGACCTGCGCAAGGACGACAAGCGGGACGAGCCCAAGGGCAACGGCGGTCCCGCCGGCGCCATCGCCAACTGGGTCGACGAGCGCACCGGTGCCGCCAAGGGCGCCCGCTTCTTGATGAAGAAGGTCTTCCCCGACCACTGGTCCTTCATGCTCGGTGAGATCGCGATGTACTCGCTGATCATCCTGCTGCTGACCGGCACCTTCTTGACCTTCTGGTTCGTGCCGAGCATGGGCGAGACGGTCTACAACGGCTCCTATGTCCCGCTCAAGGGCGTGCAGATGTCGGAGGCCTTCAAGTCGACGGTCAACATCTCGATGGACGTGCGCGGCGGCCTGCTGATCCGCCAGATCCACCACTGGGCGGCGCTGCTGTTCCTCGTCTCGATCATGTTGCACATGGCCCGGGTCTTTTTCACCGGCGCCTTCCGCAAGCCGCGTGAGATCAACTGGATCATCGGCCTGCTGCTGTTCATGCTCGCGATGGTCGAGGGCTTCGCCGGCTACTCACTCCCCGACGACCTGCTGTCCGGCACCGGCATCCGGGCCGCCGAGGGCTTCATGCTCTCCATCCCGGTGATCGGTTCGTATGTCGCCTCCCTCGTCTTCGGTGGCGGCTTCCCCGGCGAGGCGATCATCCCCCGCCTGTTCACCGTGCACGTGCTGCTGCTGCCGGCGATCATCGTCGGGCTGTTCACCGCGCACATCATCTTGGTGATGGTGCACAAGCACACCCAGTACCCCGGCCCGGGCCGCACCAACAAGAACGTCGTCGGCTTCCCGCTGATGCCGGTCTACACCGCCAAGGCGGGCGGCTTCTTCTTCATCGTCTTCGGTGTGACCGCGCTGATCTCGGGCCTGGTCACGATCAACCCGATCTGGATGTACGGGCCCTACGAACCGACGATGGTGACCGCCGGCTCCCAGCCGGACTGGTACATGGGCTTCGCCGACGGTGCCTTGCGCCTGCTGCCGGGCCGGCTGGAGTTCACGCTGCTGGAGCACACCTTCGTGTTCAACGTGTTCATCGGTGCCATCCTGCTGATCCCGCTGATGTGGACGGCCATGGGCATCTACCCCTTCCTGGAGAAGTGGGTCACCGGTGACAACGAGGAGCACCACCTGCTCGACCGGCCGCGCAACGCTCCGACGCGCACCGGCATCGGCATGGCGTTCTTCGTGTTCTACTTCGTGCTCTTCTTCGCCGCCGGCAACGACCTGATGGCGATCAAGCTGCACCTGTCGATCAACGACATCACCTGGGCCTTCCGCATCCTGACCTTCCTCGGCCCGGTCATGGCCTTCTGGATCACCAAGCGGCTGTGCCTGTCGTTGCAGCGCCGCGACCGTGACCTGGTGTTGCATGGCCGCGAGACCGGCCGGATCATCCGCACCGCCGAGGGTCGCTTCTTCGAGGCGCACGAGCCGCTCAACCGCTACCAGCGTTGGCCGCTGGTCTCCTTCGCCTCGCACGCGCCGGTCTCGTTGCCTGCGGGCATCGACCGCAACGGCGTGCGCCGCCGTAAGGCTGCGGCCGACAAGATGCGGGTGCGGTTGTCGCACTTCTTCTTCAACGACCGCATCGAGCCGGTGACCCCCGCCGAACTCGAGGCCGCGCACCACCACGACGAGCCGGTCCGCGAGGAGATCGACCACACCGTCGAAGAGGCCCGTCGCCTCGAAGGTGACGACTTCGGCGGCAAGCTGCACGGCGGAGCCGAGGAGCTGTCCTCCTCCAGCGCGTACGGCCACCCCGACCAGCGCTGACCCGCACCCATCGAACCGGCCATGACCGCTGCTGTCTGTGGGGCGCTGCCCGCCCACCAGCAACGGTCCTGGCCGGTTCGTGCTGTCTGGGGCGGCATCGGGGCGCGTTATCTGCTGGGCGACATCGGCGACGACCGGCCGGTGCTCGCGGTGGTGGTCGACGTGTTGAGCTTCAGCACCTGCGTCACGATCGCGGCGGACCGTGGGGCGAGCGTCTATCCGTATCGGTGGCGCGACCAGGGTGCTGCCCGGCTCGCCGAACGGGTGGGAGCGCAACTGGCGCGTCCGCGCCCCATCCCGGCCCCGGCTCGGCATACCGAACTCTCGCTGTCCCCCGCCGCGCTGTCCGGCACCACCCCGTATGACGCCCTCGTGCTCCCCTCCCCGAACGGGTCCACCATCTCCACCATGCTGCGTTCGTCCGGTGCGTCGGTCGTCGCGGGCTGCCTGCGCAATGCCCGCACGGTCGGCGAGTATGCCGCGGCGCATGTCGCGAGCGGCGGTGCTGTGCTGCTCGTCCAGGCAGGTGAGCATTGGCCGGATGGGTCACTGCGCCCGTCGGCGGAGGACCTCTGGGGCGCCGGCGCGATCCTGGCGCACCTGAGCGAGGCCGACCGCTCCCCTGAGGCCGAATTGTCGGTCGACGCCTGGCGCGCGGTGAAGCGCACCGTGGTGCCGCACCTGAAATCGTGCAGCAGCGGCCAGGAGCTGATCGAGAAGGGTTATCTCGACGACGTGCTGATCTCCGGGGCGCTGAACGCGAGCGACGCTCTGCCGGTGCTGCAGGACGACGGCGCCTATCGCGACCTGCGCCGCACGGTGGCGCCGGCGTCGTGATCACGCTGTCGGACGAGGATTTCGACGCATGCGTGGACGATGCGCTCGACTCGATCCCGACGCAACTCACCGACCGCCTCGACAATGTCGCCGTCCTCATCGAAGACGAACCGTCGGCCGACCAGCTGCCGCCGGAGGGCACGCTCTTCGGGCTGTATGTCGGCACGCCCCTGCCCCAGCGGATGAGCGGCTGGGAGTATGGCGCGCTGCCCGACCGCATCTACATCTTCCGCGGACCGTTGCGGCGAGCCTGTCGATCGGTGCCCGAACTGCGAGAACAGATCCGGGTCACCGTGTTGCACGAGATCGGCCACTATTTCGGCATCGACGACGACCGGCTGCACGAACTCGGCTGGGCCTAGCGTCGTTCGTCGTGGTGCGTCCGCGTCTGCGCACGAACGGTGGTGCGAATCTGCGGACGCTGGTATGCCGCGGTACCGGTGTGTCCGCGTCTGCGCACGAACGGTGGTGCGGATCCGCGGACGCTGGCATGCCGCGGTGCCGGTGTGTCCGCGTCTACGCACGAACGGTGCTGCAGATCTGCGGACGCTGAGCGGGCTCAGATGGCGTCTTCGCCCTTGAAGTACTCGAACGTCCAGCCGATCACGGCCAGGACGAGCAGCGGCATCGCCAGGATGACCAGCCACCAGCCGACGGCCGCGCCGAACATCACCAGGCCGCAGGCGGCACCCAGGAAGAGCGGCCACCACGAGTGCGGGCTGAAGAAGCCGTAGTCACCCTCGATCGCGGCGATGTCACCGTCGGGGTCGTCGTCGGGGCGCAGGTCGGTCTTGCGGCCGGTCCACCAGAAGAAGAACCCGCACATGATGCCCAGGCCCGCGGTGAGGATCAGCGCGACCAGGCCGACCGGCTCCAGCCCCTGCGGGCTCTGCGCGGTGAAGATCCCGTAGATGACCGCCATCGTGACCGCGAACAGGCCAATGAAAACGAAGAGTTTGGCCTCGGTCTTCATCGGGTGCCCTCACTGTCACGGGAGTCGGTGCCGGATCGGGCGCCGAGCTTTTCCAGCACGTCCTGCGACGGGCGCACCGCCTGACCGGAGGCGACCTCCGGGTGGTGCAGGTCGAAGGCCGGCCGCTCGGAGCGGATCCGCGGGATCGAGTCGAAGTTGTGCCGCGGCGGCGGGCAGGAGGTGGCCCACTCCAGCGACGCGCCATAACCCCAGGGGTCGTCAGTCTCGACCAGGGGCGCGGTGCGCCAGGTCTTCCAGACGTTGTAGAGGAAGGGCAGCATCGACAGACCGAGGATCAGCGACCCGATGCTGGACAACTGGTTCATCCAGGTGAAGCCGTCCTCGGGCAGGTAGTCGGCATACCGGCGCGGCATCCCTTCGACGCCCAGCCAGTGCTGGATGAGGAAGGTCATGTGGAAGCCGATGAACAGCATCCAGAAGTGGATCTTGCCGAGCGGCTCGTTGAGCATCCGGCCGGTGAGCTTGGGCCACCAGAAGTAGAACCCGGCGAACATCGCGAAGACGACCGTGCCGAACACCACGTAGTGGAAGTGGGCGACCACGAAGTAGGAGTCGGTCAGGTTGAAGTCCAGGGCCGGGCTGGCCAGGATCACGCCGGTCAGACCACCGAAGAGGAAGGTCACCATGAACCCGAGGGCCCACAGCATCGGGGTCTCGAAGGTGAGCGAGCCGCCCCAGATGGTGCCGACCCAGTTGACGAATTTCACGCCGGTCGGGACCGCGATCAGCATCGTCATGATGGCGAAGAAGGGCAGCAGCACCTGGCCGGTGGCGTACATGTGGTGCGCCCACACGCTCACCGACAGCGCCGCGATCGCGATGGTCGCGAAGACCAGCGACTTGTAACCGAAGATCGGCTTGCGCGCGAACACCGGCAGCACCTCGGAGATGATGCCGAAGAACGGCAGCGCGATGATGTAGACCTCAGGGTGACCGAAGAACCAGAACATGTGCTGCCACAGCATCGCGCCGGCGGTCTGCGGGTCGAAGACGTGCGCGCCGAGCACCCGGTCGGCGCCCAGGCCGAACATCGCCGCGGCGAGCACCGGGAAGACGACCAGCGCCAGGATCGAGGTGATCAGCACCGTCCAGGTGAAGATCGGCATCCGGAACATCGTCATACCGGGCGCGCGCATGCACACGATCGTGGTGATGAAGTTGACCGAGCCCAGGATGGTGCCGAAACCGGTCAGCGCGAGGCCGAAGACCCACAGGTTGCCGCCGAGGCCCGGGCTGTAGGTGGCGTTGGACAGCGGCGAGTAGGCGAACCAGCCGAAGGCCGCCGCGCCCTGCGGGGTGAGGAAGCCCGCCGAGGTGATCAGCGCGCCGAACAGGTAGAGCCAGTAGGCGAACATGTTCAGCCGCGGGAAGGCCACATCGGGTGCGCCGATCTGCAGCGGCATCAACGCGTTGGAGAAGCCGGCGAACAGCGGCGTCGCGAAGAGCAACAGCATGATCGTGCCGTGCATGGTGAACAGCTGGTTGAACTGCTCGGGGTCGTCCACGACCTGCAGGCCTGGGGTGAACAGTTCCGCGCGGATCATCAGCGCGAGCACACCACCGAACAGGAAGAACGCGAAGGAGGTGATGAAGTAGAGGTTGCCGATCACCTTGTGGTCGGTGGTGGTGATCCACTTGACGATCGTGCGGCCCGGGTGCCGCTCGAAGGAGGACTTGGTGCGTGCCGTGCCACCGGTGCCCTCAGCAGTATGCGGAACGGTGGTAGCCATTACTTGCTCCCCTCGGTGACGATGTCCGAGTTGTCGACGCCCGGCGGCAGGTACTGCTGCTGGCCTCGTTCGAGACCGGAGCCCGCGCGAGCCATGGCGTTGCTGAGGAAACCGCTTTGTCCCCGCGCCTTCAGGGTGGCGATCTGCTTGTCGTAGTCGGCCTGGCTGACAACCTTGACGTTGAACAGCATCTGCGAGTGGTAGGCGCCGCACAGCTCGGCGCACTTGCCGCGGTAGGTGCCGATCTCGGTCGGGGTGACCTGGAATTTGTTCACCTTGCCCGGCAGCATGTCCATCTTCTGCAGGAACGAGATGACCCAGAAGGTGTGGATGACATCGCGCGAGGTGAGGACGAACTCGACCCGCTTGTTCACCGGCAGGTAGAGCGTCGGTATGGCGGCCTCCGCGCCGGGCTTGCCGGACAGCGTGTTGGCCTGGATGCCGTAGTCGTAGACCTTCTCATTGACGTAGTTGAAGTCCCACGACCATTGCTTGCTGACCACGTTGATCGTGACGTCAGGTTTCTGGCTGGTGTCCAGCATCTTGTTGTCGAGGTGCACCGTCTTGCCGAACAGCACCGCCACCATGATCACCGGCACGACGGTGAACAGGATCTCCAGCGGCATGTTGTAGGCGATCTGCGGCGGCAAACCGGTGTCGGTCTTGCGCCGGCGGAAGCGTGCCATCGCGTAGAACATCGCGCCCCACACGGCCACGCCGACGGCGAGTGCCCACAGCCAGGTGCCGACCCAGAAGCGCTCGATCTCGCGCGACAGGGAGGTCACGCCGTGCGGCAGGAAGCCACGCTTCTGCTGCTCGGTGCAACCGGTCAGGGAAATCGCGATCAGGCCGATGACCAGCGCCGATGCCAGCCGGCCGGGTCGCCGGCCGCGGCTGGACGAGGCCACGCCGGGGCGCTTGTCACGGGAGCGTGAGATGTGGGATGCGGGCACGGGGAAACGATATCCCAGGCCTATTCGTTCGTGTCGGCGGCCCGGCCCATGTCGGTCACCTCGAGCGTTCAGGTCCGGGTGTCCGCGAACGGCTCCGGCGCCGGCGCCCGCAGGGCGGTGTCCAACAGCCCGAGGTATGCCGACCGCGGCACCTCCCGCACGCCCTGTCGCGCCAGGTGGTCGGTCTGCCACTGGACGTCGATCAGCCGGTCGGTCGCGGCCGGACCGGAGAAGACGATCTCGACCAGGGCCCACAGCGCCACCTTGCTGGCGTCGGTGGCGATGTGGAACATCGACTCCCCCGCGAACAACCCGCCGATGGCCACGCCGTAGAGGCCACCGACAAGACGGTCATCGCCGTCGCGCACCTCGACCGAGTGCGCCCACCCGAGACGATGCAATTCGGCATACGCCCCGATGATCTCGCGGGTGATCCAGCGCCCGTCCCGGCTCGGGTCGGCGCAGGCGACCATGACCGCCTCGAAATCGTCGTCGACCGACACGCTGAACCGGCGCGCGCTGCGGCGCAGGGAACGCGACACATGGTGGTCGCCGGCGAGCAGCACGCCACGGCGTTCCGGCGAATACCAGCCATAGGGCGGGACGCCGTCGTGGCCGAGCCCCATCGGGAACAGGCCCCGGCGATAGGCGGCGAGCAGCGTGCCGGGTGCGAGATCCGCGCCGACTCCGGCCAGATCGCCCCGGACACGGCCCAGGTCGAGGTCGAGGTTGTAGGGCGACGGGGGCGGCTCGACCGGCATACCGGCTTGGGGTGCTCTCAGTCGCGGGGGGCCCGCAGGTGGCGGCGGACCGCTTCGCTGGTCTCCGGGCCGTAGGACTGCTCGAGCCGGCTGAGGAAGTCGGCCGAGCGCAGGTCGTATTCCTGGGTGCCCACGGTCTCGATGACATAGGTCGCGAGCATGGAGCCGACCTCGCCGCACTGCTGCAGCGGTAGGCCCCAGACCAGTCCGGCGAGGAAGCCGGCGCGGAAGGCGTCACCGACGCCGGTCGGGTCGGCGCGGCGCACCTCGCGGGCGACCGGGATCTCGATCGGGTCATCGCCCTTGCGCTGGATGACCGCGCCGTCCTTGCCCTTGGTGGTCACCTGCACCTCGACCTGGTCGAGGATCTCCTCGGGGCTCCACCCGGTCTTCTTGGCGACCAGGTCGGCCTCATATTCGTTGGTGAACAGGTAGGCCGCCCCGCGGATCAGGTCGCGGATGAACGGGCCCTCGCCGAAGGCCAGCTGCTGGGAGGGATCGGCGACGAACGGGATCCCGCGCGTGCGGCATTCGGCCGTATGCCGCAGCATCGCGTCCGGGTCGTTCGGGCTGACGACCACCAGGTCGAGGCCGCCGACGCGCTCGACGATCGGCTGCAACTCGATCGAGCGGGCCTCGGACATCGCACCGGCGTAGAACGTGGCGATCTGGGCCATGTCCTCGTCGGTGGTGCACACGAACCGGGCGGTGTGCTGGGTGGTGGACACGTGCACCGACTCACAATCCACGCCGTGCCGGTCCAGCCACGAGCGGTATTCGACGAAGTCCTCACCGACGGCGCCGACGAGCACCGGTCGCACCCCGAGGTTGCCCATTCCGAAAGCGATATTGGCCGCGATGCCGCCCCGGCGGATCTGCAGGTCCTGCGCCAGGAAGGACACCGAGATCTTGTCGAGCTGCTCGACGACCAGGGAGTCGGCGAACCGTCCGGCGAAGGTCATCAGGTGGTCGGTGGCGATCGAGCCGGTGACGGCGATATTCATGGCTTCCTCGGGGTCGGCGGTGACGGGCGACATCAGCACGACGCCCGCGACCGCCGAGAGTACGGCGGTCGCGGGCGTCGGTGCGGCTTTTCGGTGCGGCTCAGCTGAACGAGTCGCCGCAGGCGCAGGAGCTGCCGGCGTTGGGGTTGTCGATCGTGAAGCCCTGCTTCTCGATGGTGTCGGCGAAGTCGATGGTCGCGCCGTCCAGGTAGGGCGCGCTCATACGGTCCACGACGACCTCGACACCGTCGAAGTCGCGCGTGAGGTCGCCGTCGAGCGTGCGCTCGTCGAAGTAGAGCTGGTAGATCAGGCCGGAACAGCCGCCCGGCTGCACGCCGACGCGCAGGCGCAGGTCGTCACGGCCTTCCTGCTCCAGCAGGCTCTTCACCTTGCCGGCGGCGACGTCGGTGAGCACGACGCCGTGCGTCGCGGTCTCGGTCTGCGTGGCGTTGCTGCTGTCGATGCTCATGCAAGATCCTTGCCTCGGGTGCGGCCCCCTCTGCTGCAAGGGGCGGTCACTGGGGCAACCAGGACCGTGGTCCGGTTGTTCCCACGTCTCTAGGGTACGTCGCCGCGCGGGCCAGGCGTCCAGGTGCCCGCGATCCGTCCGGCGAGTCGCTCCAGCCCCGCCCGCGCGGCCGCGGCATCCGGGCGCTCGCGCCGGATCACCCCGGTCGCCGCGACCGAATAGGCGCCGGACAATCCGGTCGACATCACCTCGCGGCGGCCCACGTGCACCTCGTCGGCGAGCACGACCCCAGGCGTCGCGTCGGCGGCCGCGGCGTCGGCGACGGTGCGCAGGACGCTGTGCTCCATCAACCGCCAGTCGAAGACGGTCTCCACGATCACCACCAGTCCCGCCACCGCCACGCGCTGGTCCAGCCGGGCCAGCGTGGCCCAGTAGGACGGACCGGGGACGAGAGCCGCGCCGAGCGCGGCGAGACCATAAGCGAGACCTCCGCCGGCACCTGACCCCGGCATACGGTCGAGGTGAATCTGCTTGCCGGACAACAGGTCTCGGCTCGCGGGGACTGCGCGGCGGACCTCATCGACCCACTCGCCCATCTCGGTCTCCAGCCGCTGGGAGTCGGCCGGGTCGAGCCGCAACCGCTCCCCCGCTGCGGCCGCCGCGCCCTGGAAGCCGAGCAGTCCGCGGTCGTCGTCGACGACGGCGGTGAGCCGGGTGCCGGCGAGCCGCTCGCGCGCGGCGACCGGGCCGCCGAGCGCCTCGACCGCTCCCCGTCCTCCGTCGACCGTGGTCACTCCCCCGGTCGCGAGCACGATGTGCCGTATGCCGGCCCGCGCGAGTGCCGCGATCAGCTCACCGACCGGGGCGGTGTCGGGGGCCGGGACCGCATCGAGCACCTCGGCCGCCTCGACCCAGGCGGTGTCGCCGTCGCGCAGATAGGGCGCGCCGTCGTCGGCCAGCACCTGCTCCCCGCCACGCAGGGCACGCACCACATCGGCGAAGCCGCGCCCGCCGTCGGTGGCCGGCAGGGCCTCGACCGCGACCTGCGGCGCGGCCTGCGCCCAGGCGTCCCGGGCGGTCCGGGTGGCCTCGACCGGGCCGAGGCCGCCGAACCGGTGGCCGGTGACCAGCACCCGCTTCACGTGGCCAGCCCGTGCCGCCGCCAGTAGCCCTCGATCGCGTCCGCCGCTTCGGCCGGCCAGCTGCCGCCCGCAGATTCGTAGGCGGCTCGCCCGTGGGTCAGCATCGCCTCGCGGGCCGCGCGCATCGCTGCGATCACGCTGTCGCGATCGGCCGAGGGCAGCGGCAGCGCGGCGAGCAGCTCGGCCTGTGCGGGAGTGAGTTTGGCGCTCCACTGCTTGACGCCCATCGCGGGCAGCGGCCGATTGGCTTCGACGAAGATCAGGTAGAGCATCCGGTGCACGTTCTGCACTCCGACGCGGCCGAGCAGCCAGTCCTCGCGCGCAACGATCGCGGCCGGGAAGATCGCCTGCTGGCGCAGGAAGTCGGTGACCTGCCACTCCATCAGGTCGCGGTCCGGGCCTGGGTCGGACGGCGCGTCCGGCACGGGCGTGTCGCCGACGATCGGCAGTCGGCGGCGGTAGGGCGTGTCCGCCAGGTCGGCGGCGCGTTCGACCACGATGTCGCAGCGCAGGCCGTCACGGGTCGTGAAGGCGAAACTGCCCGGCATCGACGGGATCTCGAAGGTGATGACCGGGTCGATCGCCTTGTGCCACAACGTTTCTCCGGCCGCGGCGACCGCGTCGAACGCCTCGTCCGCCGCGGTCACGATCAGGTCGAGATCGCTGCCCGCGTCGGCGACACCGCGCGCGGCCGAGCCGCTGAGCCACAGCCCCACGAGCCGCTGGTCGCCCTCGACGACCTCGCGCACCCGGGCGAGCAGATCGGCATACCCCTGTTCCAAAGGTGCGATCGCCCGCTCGAGGTTCATCGCACCAGACCGTCCGGCCCGAGCAGCGGGTTGCCCTCGGGAGAGACGCGCTCGCCCTCCGGAATCGCGCCGGGCGGCGTGCCCTGGCCGAACGGGGAGCCGCCGAGCTTCTCCCGGCCGTGGGGGTCCAGCCAGTTCGACAGGTCCGGGCCGTCGGGGACGATGCCGGTGGGGTTCACGTCGTGATGCACGACGTAGTAGTGCTTCTTGATCTGGGCGAAGTCGGTCGTGTCGCCGAAACCGGGCGTGGTGAACAGGTCGCGGGCGTAGGCCCACAGCACCGGCATCTCCGACAGCTTGGACCGGTTGCACTTGAAGTGGCCGTGATAGACGGGGTCGAACCGCGCCAGGGTGGTGAACAGCCGCACGTCGGCCTCGGTGATGCTGTCGCCCATGAGATAGCGCTGGCCCTCGAGCCGCTCACTCACCCAGTCCAGCGCGGTGAACAGCCGGTCGTAGGCCTCGTCATACGCCTGCTGCTCGCCGGCGAAGCCGCAGCGATAGACGCCGTTGTTGATCTCGGTGTAGATCCGGCGCATCACCTGCTCCATCTCCTCGCGCCGGTCGGCCGGCCACAGGTCGGGAGCACCCTCGCGATGGAACTTCTTCCACTGGAAGAAGAAGTCCTCGGTGATCCGGGGGAAGTCGTTGGTGACGACCTCGCCCGAGGGGATGTCGACGATGGCGGGCACGGTGATGCCGCGCGGGTAACCCGGCTGCCGCTTCTCGAAGGCGTCCTTCAGGCGAGGTATGCCGAGCACCGGGTCGACGCCACCGGGGTCGAGGTCGAAGGTCCAGCTGTTGGCGTCGTGGGTCGGACCGGCCAGGCCCATCGAGATGGCGTCCTCCAGGCCGAGCAGCCGGCGCACGATGATCGTGCGATTGGCCCAGGGGCAGGCGCGGGCCGCGATCAGCCGGTAACGCCCCGGCTCGACCGGCCAGCCGCTCGAGCCATCGGCGGTGATCCGGTCGTTGATGTAGTTGGTGTCCCGGTTGAAGGACTTCTCGACATAACCCTTTTCAGCCACGGTGTTCTCCTAGCCGTTCGAGCAGCAAAGCCTCTGCGACACAGACCTTTTCGAATTCCCCGAGGTGCAAACTCTCGTTGGCTCCGTGCGCCCGGCTGTCCGGGTCCTCGACCCCCGTGACGAGGATCGCGGCGTCCGGGAAGCGCTCGGCGAAGGCCGCGACGAACGGGATCGACCCGCCGATGCCCATGTCGACGGGTTCGGTGCCCCACGCGTCGGCGAAGGAGGCCCGGGCTGCGTCGTAGACCGGCCCGGTCGCGTCCGCAGCGAATCCCTCCCCCTCGTCGTCCAGTTGTATGTCGAGCTGGGCGCCCCACGGGGCGTGCTCGCGCAGGTGCTGGGCCAACAGCTCGTATGCCGCCTTCGGGTCCTGGTCGGGTGCCAGCCGCATCGACACTTTGGCCCGAGCAGTCGGCACGAGGAGGTTGGCGGCGCGGTCCACCGCGGGCGCGTCGATGCCGATCGTGGTGATCGAGGGCTTGGTCCACATCCGGGTCAGCAGCGAGCCGGTCCCGACTGTGCCGACCCCGTCGAGCAGACCGGATTCGTCGCGCAACCGGGCTTCGTCATACGGCAGGTCACTGGCTTCGGACGCCGAAAGTCCTTGCACCGCAACGGTTCCGGCGTCGTCGTGCAGGCTGGCGAGGACGCGGATCAGGGCCATCAGCGCGTCCGGCACCGCGCCGCCGAAGATGCCGGAGTGCACCCCGTGGTCGAGGGTGCGGACGGTGACGACGACGCGGATCATGCCGCGCAAGGTGGTCGTGAGAGCTGGGGTGCCGATCTCCCAATTGGTGGAGTCGGCCAGCACGATCGCCTCGGCGCGCAGGAGCTCGCCGTGCTTGTCGAGGATCGCCGGCAGGGAGTCGGAGGCGATCTCCTCCTCACCTTCAACGAAGATGTTGACGCCGCACGGCGGCCGGCCGCCATGAGCCCGCAGCGCGGCGATATGAGCCATGACGCCGGCCTTGTCGTCGGCGGCGCCGCGACCGTAGAGGCGGCCGTCGCGTTCGGTGGGTTCGAAGGGCGGGGAGTCCCAGTCGGCGTCATCGCCGGGCGGCTGCACGTCGTGGTGGGCGTAGAGCGTGATCGTCGGCGCACCCTCGGGTGCCGGGATCCGGCCGATGACGGCGGGCCGGCCGCCCTCGCGCACCACCTGCACCTGCATGCCTTCGGCCTCGAGCAGGGCGGCGACCGCGGCGGCGCTGCGGTCCACCTCGGCCTGGTCGAAGGAGTCGAGCGAGACGCTGGGGATGCGTGCGAGATCCTTCAGATCCGACAGCACACCGGGCATGGCCGCGTGCACTCGATCGGTGAGTTCGGTCCGGCGCTGCAGGTCAAGGTCCACCACGGCGCCCACGGTAGCCGTGGCGCGCCGGCGTCGGTGGACCGCCTGGGCCTCTCGCCGGTTGAGGGAGCGGAGCGAGTCGAAACCCGCGCCGCGCACCGCCTAGGCCTCTCGCCGGTTGAGCGAGCGGAGCGAGTCGAAACCCGCGCCGCGCACCGCCTAGGCCTCTCGCCGGTTGAGCGAGCGGAGCGAGTCGAAACCCGCGCCGTGCACCGCCTAGGATGGTGAGTTGTGTTCGGCCGCAGCAAGAATGACGCCCCTCCCGCCACCGAGGCCGTGGAGGTGAACGAGGTCGCCACCAAGCCGGGTGGCAAGGGCCGGCCGACCCCCAAGCGCAAGGACGCCCAGGCCGCCCGCCGGGTGCCGATCGTCCCCACTGACCGCGAAGCCGCCAAGAAGGCAGCCCGCGAGCAGGCCCGCGCCCAGCGCATCAAGCAGCGCGAGGACATGGCCAAGGGCATCGAGAGTGCTCTGCCTCCGCGCGACCGCGGGCCGGTGAAGCGGTTCATCCGCGACAGCGTCGACGCGCGCTGGAATATCGGCGAGATCCTGATGCCGCTCATGCTGGTCGTGCTGGCGATGTCGATCGTGCCCAACCGGATGATCCAGAGCTTTGCGCTGCTGTTCGTGTGGCTGATCATCATGATCGGCGTGATCGACAGCGTGCTGCTGTGGCGCCGCCTGAAGAAGCGCATCACCGCCAAGTTCGGCGAGGAACCGCCGAAGGGCAGCGCCGCCTACACCGTGATGCGCGCTTTCCAGATGCGGATGGCGCGGATGCCCAAGCCGCAGGTTAAGCGCGGCACAAAAGTCTCCTGACCCGGAGGCGAGTGTCCGCACCTACGCACGAACGGTGGCGCACATCCGCGGACGCTGGGCGGGGACGGGTGCGAGCGTCCGCACTTGCGCACCAACGGTGCTGCACATCCGCGGACGCTGAACGGGGCCACCAGCGAGCGTCCGCACGTGCGCACGAGCGGTGGTGCGATTCTGCGGACGCTGGGCGGGGACGGGTGCGAGCGTCCGCACTTGCGCACGAACGGTGGCGCACATCCGCGGACGCTGCGCGGGACCGGAGGCGAGTGTCCGCACTTGCGCACGAACGGTGGCGCACATCCGCGGACGCTGAACGGGGCCACCAGCGAGCGTCCGCACTTGCGCACGAACGGTGGCGCACATCCGCGGACGCTGAGCGTTATGCCGGGTCGAGCGGCATCGGGCCGTAGACCACCTCGTCGCCGTGCACCAACGTCACGGCCGTCACACCCTCATCGGCGAGCTGCTGCCACGACTCCCCCAGCCAGGCCTCGGCGTCGGACTGCGTCGGAAACACCGGGGCCTGCGCGCCGGAGGCGCCGTCATACCGCCATGTCCATTCATCACTCACGCCCGTCAGCGTAGGGCGAACCCTCGCCGAGAGCTGCCCGCGCGCTCTAGTGTCGGAGGCGGGCGCCGGATCCGTCGGCGCCACGACACGGAGGACTAACCGATGAGTGCAGTGGACGACGCCCTGTCGCAGGTGCCGATGGACCAGCTCGCCGCGCAGGTGGGAGCGCCGGAAGACCAGACCCGTCAGGCCGCGCAGCAAGCGGCGCAGGCGCTGCTCGGCGGCCTGCAGGCCAACGCCCAGGACCCCGCTGGAGCGCAGTCGCTGATGGGTGCGCTGAACGACCACCAGGGCCGCACCCCCGATGTCAGCTCGGTGGACACCGGTGATGGCGCAGCCATCGTCAACAACATCTTCGGCGGCCAGCAGGACGAAGTCGCCAACCGCCTCGGCGGCCTGCCCGGCGGCAACAACGACCTGGTCAAGAAGCTGCTGCCGATCCTCGCGCCGATCATCCTCAGCTATATCGCCAACCAGGTGCAGGGCAAGGTCGGCGGTGGTGCCGCGCCACAGCCGACGCCGCAGCAGCCGGGTCAGCCGGCGCCCGCTCCCGTGCCGACCGACCCCTCCCAGCCCGCGCCCGCCCCGGGCCAGAACCCGGGTGACCAGGGCGGCGCGGCCGGCGGCGGACTCGGCGACATCCTGGGTCAGATCCTCGGTGGCGCCGCAGGTGGAGGCACGACCGGAGGCGCTGGTGGCGCGACCGGTGGTCTCGGAGGCGGCCTCGGCGGGATCCTCGGCGACATCCTCGGTGGCGGTCGCAAGGCCTAATGCCGTATGCCGAACGAGGGGCCGGTCCCAGCGGACCGGCCCCTCGTCGCGTCAGGCGCGGGCGACGACCGCTTCGGCGACGGCCGGGGCCACCCGCTCGTCGAACACGCTCGGCACGATCTCCTCGGCGGTCGGCTCGTCCACGAGGGCGGCGATCGCCTCGGCCGCGGCCAGCTTCATCTCCTCGGTGATCTGCTTCGCGCCGGCATCAAGCGCTCCGCGGAACAGCCCCGGGAAGGCCAGCACGTTGTTGATCTGGTTGGGGAAGTCCGAGCGGCCGGTCGCCACGACCTTGGCGTATTTGCGGGCCAGGTCGGGATGCACCTCGGGGTCGGGGTTGGCGAGCGCGAAGATGATGCAGTCGTGCTTCATCTTGGCCAGGTCCGACTCGGGCACCGTGCCGCCGGACACGCCGATGTAGACGTCGGCGTCAACGAGCGCGTCGCCGAGGCCACCGCGCAGCCCGAGCGGGTTGGTGGTGCGGGCGAGCTGGTGCTTGTGCTCGACCAGGTCGTTGCGGTGCGGCTCGATGATGCCGCGGGAGTCACAGACGATCACCTCGCGCACACCCGCGCGGCCGAGGATGTTGGCGATCGCGACTCCAGCCGCGCCCGCGCCGCCGATGACGACGCGCAGGTCGGCGAGCTGCTGGCCGGTCACCTTGACCGCGTTGATCAGCGCGGCGAGCGCCACGATCGCGGTGCCGTGCTGGTCGTCGTGGAAGACCGGTATGTCGAGCCGCTCCTTGAGCCGCCGCTCGATCTCGAAGCAGCGGGGCGCCGAGATGTCCTCCAGGTTGATGCCGCCATAGGTCGGGGCGATCCGCACGACCGCGTCGACGATGTCGTCGATGGTGCCCGGCTCAAGGCACACCGGCACCGAGTCCACCCCACCAAAGTGCTTGAACAACACCGACTTTCCCTCCATCACCGGCAGCGCTGCGACCGGGCCGATGTCGCCCAGGCCGAGCACCGCGGTGCCGTCGGTCACGACCGCCACGGTGTTCTTGCGGGTGGTGTAGCGGAAGGACAGGGACGGGTCCTCGGCGAGCGCCCGGCATACCTGCGCGACACCCGGGGTGTAGAGCTTGGACAGATCCTCGCGGCCGGCCAGCGGCTTGCTCGGCACGGACTCGAGCTTGCCGCCCTCGTGCGCTTCGAAGATCGGGCCGGAGGTGTCGACGGGGCCGGACGGTTCGGACATGCGGGGATCACCTCGTGCGTTGGGGGAACTGGCTCCCACTCTTGCAGATCGCCGGACGCGCCTGCCGGCGGTCCCACCGGGCGAACGCCGGACCCGCCATTAGAATCCGCTCCATGACGACGACCCTGGTCCTCGGCGGTGACAGCCGCAGCACTCTGCAGCACGCTCGCACGCTCCTGGGAGCCCAACCCGCGCTCGTCGTCCAACCGCGTGCCGAGGGCACGCCCGACCTGCGGTTCCTGCGCCGACCGACCGGCGATGTGCCGAAGGAGTGGCCGGTGGCGCAGGAGCTCGACGTGACCCGCACGATCCTGCGCGCCCGCCAGCCGGTGCTCGTCGACAACATCCCCGGGTGGGTCGCCGCGCAGCTCACGACCGCCGGCGCCTGGGGCGATCGCGACCGCGCCGCACAGATCGTCGACAACGCCGCCCACGAGTTCGCCGCCCTCTGGAATGCCGCCCCGTATCCCGCCGTGGCGCTCACCGATGACCTCGACGTGCAGGGTCCGGGCGAGAGCCCGGAGGCGCGCCTGCTGCAGGAGATGGTGGGCCGCGCCAACGGCATCCTCGCCGCGGTGAGCACGAAT
The DNA here is from genome assembly GCF_011440275.1 of Metallococcus carri. Lineage (GTDB taxonomy): Bacteria > Actinomycetota > Actinomycetes > Actinomycetales > Dermatophilaceae > Metallococcus > Metallococcus carri. The sequence continues at coordinate 35,861 of NZ_JAAOIV010000006.1, forward strand.
GTGCACTGGCTGGTCGTCGGCCGCGTGGTCGACCTCAGCAACGCCCCCCTGGTGCGTTAGGCCGTCTCGGTCTGCACGAACGGCGGTTTGACGACCGTCATCGGCAGCTCCCGGCCGCGCACGTCGACGACCACCTCATCGCCCTCGCCGACCGTCCTGTCCAGCAGCGCCAGCGCGATTCCCTTCTTCAGGGTCGGTGACATGGTCCCCGAGGTCACCTCGCCGATCACCTTGCCGTCGGCGTCCTTCACCTCGTTGTGAGCCCGAGGTATGCCGCGACCCGTGGCGAGCAGGCCCCACGTGAGCCGATAGTCCTTGGCGGCCTTCTGCTTTTCCAGCGCGTCCTTGCCCCAGAAGGCGTCCTTCTTCCAGCCGACGGCCCAACCCGCGCGCGCCATATTGGGCGTGATGTCCATGGACAGGTCGTTCCCGTGCAGCGGGTAACCCATCTCGGTGCGCAAGGTGTCACGCGCACCCAGCCCGCACGGCAGCCCGTCATACGGCTCCATGGCCTCGACGAGCGCGTCCCAGAGGGCGGGCGCGTCGTCCCACTTCGGGACCAGCTCGAAGCCCTTCTCCCCCGTGTACCCCGAGCGCAGCACGATCACCTCGCGCCCCTGCCAGGTCGCGGTCGTGAACGACATGTACTCCAGGTCGGTCGGCAGCCCGAGCGCCTCGACCACCTCGAAGGACTTCGGCCCCTGGACCGCGATGATCGCGTAGTCCTGGTGCTGGTCGGTGATCTCGATCCCTTGCGGCGCAACGGCTTTCAGCCGGCGGACGACCTCGGCGGTGTTGGCCGCGTTGGGCACCAGGAAGACCTCGTCGTCGGAGTGGACGTATTGGATCAGGTCATCGACCACGCCACCGGTCGCCTCGTCGCAGCACATCGTGTATTGCGCCTTGGGCGGCGCGACCTTGCGCAGGTCGTTGGTGAAACACGCGTTGACGAAGTCCGCCGCGCCCGGCCCGCGCACGAGCGCCTTGCCCAGGTGACTGACGTCGAAGATCCCGACCCGCTCACGGACCGCGGTGTGCTCACGCAGCACGCCACCACCCGGATATTCGATCGGCATCTGCCAGCCGCCGAAGTCGGCGAGCTTGGCTCCCAGAGCGACATGACGGTCGTGCAACGGAGAGGTGAGCAAGGTCATATCCCGGGAGGCTAGCGCGCCACCGTCGGCGTACAGTCGCCGAGGCAGCCCATCCACTTCCTGCGAGAGGACACGAACCATCGTGACCACCCTGACCGTCAGCGACCGCGCGGGCACGCGCATCACCCACCTGGCCGTGCTCACCGTCAAGGACGGCGACCGCGCTCGGGTCGCCGGCGCGGACGGCGTTTCCACCGAAACCGCTACCGCCGTCGATGCAGCCCTCAAGACCCTCAAGGCCACCGCCGACCCCGACGAGGTCGTGCGCCTTGCCGGCATCCCCGGCGCGGATGTCGTGCTCGCCTCCGGCAGCGGTCTCACGGCCGAGCCGACCGACGCCGACGCCGAAGCGGTGCGCCGCGCCGCCGGTGCGGCCGTGCGTGCGCTGACCGACGTCGCCGCGGCCACCTTCGCCTTCCCGGCGGGCACCGAGACGCTCGCAGCAGCGGTCGCCGAGGGCGCGCTCTTTGGTGCGTACACGTTCACGGCATACCGCTCGGGCAAGGCTCCGCAGCCGGTCGGCAAGGTGACCGTCGTGTCCCCGATCGGCCGCACGGCGGGCGTGAAGAAGGCCGCCGAGCGCGCCGCCGTCGTCGCCGAGGAGCAGGCCTGGGCGCGCGACCTGGTCAACACCCCGCCGCTGGACCTCTACCCCGCCTCCTTCGCCGACCTGGCCAAGAAGCACCTCGCCCCGCTCGGGGTGAAGGTGTCGATCATGGACGAGAAGCAACTGGCCAAGGCCGACTGCGGCGGCCTGATCGGCGTCGGCCGAGGCTCGGCCCGGCCGCCGCGGCTGGTCACGCTGAGCTACAAGCCGGCCAAGGCGAAGACGCATATTGCGTTGGTGGGCAAGGGAATCACCTTCGACTCCGGTGGTCTGTGCATCAAGCCGGCCACCGGCATGGTCACGATGAAGTGCGACATGGCCGGCGCCGCCGCCGTGGCCGCCGCGACCGCCGCGATCGCCCGCCTGGGATTGCCGGTGCAGGTCACGACCTACCTATGCCTCGCCGAGAACATGACCGGCGCGGACGCCCAGCGCCCGGGTGATGTGGTGACGATGCCCAACGGCAAGACCGTGGAGATCATCAACACCGACGCCGAGGGCCGCCTGGTGATGGCCGACGGGCTCAGCTTCGCCTCCAAGCAGCGCCCTGACCTGGTGCTCGATGTCGCGACCCTGACCGGTGCCGCGGTGCTCTCGCTCGGCCCGCGCACGACCGCGGTGCTGTCCAATTCCGACGAGACGCGCGCCGAAGTGCTCGACGCGGCGGCGGCCGCCGGCGAGGCGATGTGGCCGATCCCGCTGCTCGACGAGCTGCGCGCGGGCATGAAGTCGACCGTCGCGGACGTCAAGCACACCGGTGAGCGTCAGGGCGGGATGATCACCGCCGCGCTCTTCCTGCGCGAGTTCGTCGGCGACGACAAGGCCGGCAACCCGCTGCCGTGGGCCCACCTCGACATCGCCGGCCCGGCCTTCAACGAGGGCAGCGGCGCCTACGGCTACACCCCGGTCGGCGCCACCGGCCACCCGGTGCGCACGCTGGTCGCGCTCGCCGAGGCGCGCGCCTGATCTGATCCGGTATGCCGGAAGGGGCGGGGTCCGCGTCGGACCCCGCCCCTTCTGGTGTGTCTGGTCGGCTCAGCCGCCGGCCTTGCGCCGGAACATCTGCTGCGCGCCGGAGGTCTCCGGACCGTGCGAACCGGCCACCTTGGACTGGGCGGAGTGGTCGGAAACGTCCTTGCCGCCGTGCGCGTGCTTCTTGTCCAGAGCCTCGCGGAACTTGCGCTTCATGTCCTCGCTCGGCCCGTTGTCCTTCGCGCTGTCGGTCATGGGCGCCTCCTCATGGAATCGTCGACGTGCGTGTCGCACCACCTTCGCATCCGGCGAGCGCCACGGCCAGCGATATACCTGCACCGATCGCGGGCCCAGCCGTGGTGGCGCACCGCGGCAGTGCCAAGATGGGCCGAGCATTCACCGACACGCAAGGAGCGTTGTTCGCATGGCGCAGGCCGAGGCCACTCACGACATCGTCATCCTCGGTGGCGGCAGCGGGGGCTATGCGTGCGCCCTGCGCGCCGCCGAGCTCGGCCTGAAGGTCGCCCTGATCGAGAAGGACAAAGTGGGCGGCACCTGCCTGCACCGCGGCTGCATCCCCACCAAGGCGATGCTGCACGCGGCCGAGGTCGCCGACAGCGCCCGGCACGGCGAGACCTTCGGGGTGCGCACGACGCTGGCGGGCATCGACCTGCCCGGTGTCCACTCCTACAAGGACGGCGTGGTCGGGCGTCTGTACAAGGGTCTGCAGGGCCTGATCCAGGCCGGCGGCATCGAGTATGTCGAGGGCGAAGGACGCCTCACCGGCCCGCGCACCGTCACCGTCGGCGGCCGCGAACTCACCGGCCGCAAGGTCGTGCTTGCCACCGGGTCCTATGCCCGCACGCTGCCCGGGCTGGAGCTCGGCGAGCGCATCGTCACCAGCGACGGGGCCTTGCAGCTCACCGCGGTGCCCGAGCGCGTGGTCGTGCTCGGCGGCGGCGTGATCGGCGTGGAGTTCGCCTCGGTGTTCGCCTCCTTCGGCGCTCAGGTCACCATCGTCGAGGCCTTGCCCCGGCTGGTCGCGGCGGAGGACGAGGCGGTCTCCAAGCAGTTGACGCGCGCCTTCCGCAAGCGCGGCATCAAGGCGCTCACCGGCGTGCGCTTCGCCGGGGCCACCGAGACCGCCGACGGCGTGCAGGTCTCCCTCGAGGACGGCACGACCCTCGAGGCCGACCTGTTGCTGGTCGCGGTCGGCCGCGGCCCGGTGACCGAGGGCCTGGGCTATGAGGACCAGGGTGTGCAGATCGAGCGCGGCCACGTGATCACCGACGAACGCTGCCGGACTAGTGTCGAGGACGTGTACGCCGTCGGAGACATCGTCCCGGGGCTGCAACTCGCCCACCGCGGCTTCGCGCAGGGCATCTTCGTGGCCGAGGACATCGCCGGGCTCGACCCGCGGCCGGTGACCGAGTCCGGCATACCTCGGGTGACTTATTGCGATCCGGAGATCGCGTCCGTGGGACTCACCGAAGCGCAGGCGCGCGAGCAGTATGGCGACGTGGTCACCTACGAGTACAGCCTCGCCGGCAACGGCAAGAGCCAGATCCTGCAGACGCAAGGGTTTGTGAAGCTGGTGCGCACCACGGACGGCCCGGTCGTCGGCGTGCACATGGTCGGCGCGCGGATGAGCGAGCAGGTCGGCGAGGCGCAGCTGATCGTCAACTGGGATGCGCTGCCGGACGATGTTGCCGCCTTCGTGCACGCCCATCCCACCCAGAACGAGGCTCTCGGCGAGGCGCACCTCGCTCTCGCCGGGAAGCCGTTGCACGCCCATGCGTGAGATACCCCTGGACCACCGCCACACCGCACAAGGAGACTGCTTCCATGGCTGAACGCGTGACCATGCCCGCTCTCGGAGAATCCGTCACCGAAGGAACCGTGACGCGCTGGCTGAAGCAGGTCGGTGACGAGGTGGCGGTCGACGAACCGTTGCTCGAAGTCTCGACCGACAAGGTCGACACCGAGGTGCCCTCGCCGGTCGCCGGCACCGTGCAGGAGATCCTGGTCGAGGAGGACGAGACCGTCGCGGTCGGCGCCGACCTGGCCGTGATCGGCGACGGCCCGGCCGAGTCGGGTTCCGACTCCTCGGGTTCGTCTGGTTCGTCGGACTCCTCGGGTTCGTCCGACTCGTCTGGTTCGCCGGCCGAGCAGTCGGCCCCCGCGGACGAGCAGCCTGCGCAGGAGCCGGCGCAGGAAGCCGCACCGTCGACCGAGCAGGCGCCGCAGGAGGAGCCCACCAAGGACGACGCCAAGCAGGCGGCCCAGGGCGAGGACACCGGCGACGGCGAGACCGTCAAGATGCCCGCGCTCGGCGAGTCGGTCACCGAGGGCACCATCACCCGGTGGCTGAAGGCCGAGGGTGACGACGTCGAGGTCGACGAGCCGCTGCTCGAGGTCTCCACCGACAAGGTCGACACCGAGGTGCCCTCCCCGGTCGCCGGCAAGCTGTCCAAGATCCTGGTCCAGGAGGACGAGACCGTGCCGGTGGGCGCGGACCTCGCGGTGATCGGTGGGTCATCCGGTGGATCGTCTGGGGGTGCTGCCGCCGAGGCCCCCAAGCAGGACGAGGCACCCAAGGAACAGCCGAAGGACGAGGCACCCAAGGAGCAGCCGAAGGACGAGGCACCCAAGGAACAGCCGAAGCAGGAAGCTCCGAAGCAGGAGGAGAAGGCGCCCGAAGCGCCCCAGCAGGAATCTGCCCCGGCTCAGCCCGCCCCGCCTGCTCAGCCCGCGCAGCCGGCAGCTCCGGCTCAGCCCGCTCAGACCTCAGCTCCCGCGCAGTCCTCCGGCGGGGACTCCTCGGCATACGTCACTCCGCTGGTGCGCAAGCTCGCTCAGCAGCACGGCGTCGACCTGTCCTCGGTGCAGGGCAGCGGGGTCGGTGGCCGGATTCGCAAGCAGGACGTGCTCGCCGCGGCCGAGGCCAAGAAGGCGCCCGAGGCTGCTCCGGAAGCTGCGGCGCCGACCGGTGGCGAGACGACCCCCGCCAAGCCAACGACGGTCCCGGAGGTGTCCGCCAAGCGCGGCACGACCGAGAAGATGTCGCGGCTGCGCAAGATCATCGCCCAGCGGATGGTCGAATCGCTGCAGGTGTCGGCGCAGCTCACCGCGGTGGTCGAGGTCGACCTCACCAAGGTCGCCAACCTGCGCGCCCGGGCGAAGGAGAGCTTCAAGGCTCGCGAGGGCGTCAACCTGTCCTATCTGCCGTTCATCACGGTCGCGACGGTCGAGGCGCTCAAGGCGTTCCCGCAGGTCAACGCCAGTGTCGAGGGTGACGAGATCATCTACCACGCGCAGGAGAACATCGGCATCGCGGTCGACACGCCGCGTGGCCTGGTGGTGCCGGTCGTCAAGGACGCCGGAGACCTGTCGATCGCCGGTGTGGCCAAGAAGATCGCCGATGTCGCGGCTCGCACGCGGGACAACAAGGTGGCCCCGGACGAGCTTGGCGGTGGCACCTTCACGATCTCCAACATCGGCTCGAACGGCTCGCTGCTCGACACTCCGATCATCAACCAGCCGCAGGTCGCCATCCTCGGCACCGGTGCGCTGGCGAAGCGTCCGGTGGTGGTGACCGATGAGTTCGGCAACGACTCGATCGCGATCCGGCAGATGATGTACCTCGTGCTCACCTACGACCACCGCGTGGTCGATGGTGCCGACGCGGGGCGCTTCCTGTCGGCGATCAAGGCGCGGCTGGAAGAAGGCGCCTTCGAGGTCTGACGAAGCACGCAGCGCAGGTTGTCGGCGAGCGCAGCGAGTCGGCGGCCGAAGCGGAGTGCGAGGAAGACTGAGCAAAAGGCCCGAGGTCTGACTACACCCGTAGTAGAGGATTTCGGCGGTGATAGCGACCGCCTCCGGACTGGCGCACCGCCTCACGCGGTGCGCCAGTCCCATATCCGCCATCCGTCGGCCGTGCGGGCCAGGGTGAGCACCACCGCAGTGCTGCTGGCCGCGACGGGCCGGTCGGCGCCGCCTCCGGTGATGGTGAACGCCGATCGCTGGAGTCGCGCCCTCGCCGTGACCCGGTCTGCCGTGACGCCGGTGAGCCGCACCCCGGCCACGGTGAACCGCAACCCGCGGTAGCCATAGCCCTGGGCCTTGGCTCCGCTCACATCTGCCCGATCACGTTGGGCGGCAGGCGAATTCGGGGCGAGGCCGCGGCCGAGTGCGGTCAGGTCGCCGGTCGTCCAGGTTTGGGCGCGCGCATCGACCAGCGCCTGTATGACGACCGTCGGGTCGCCTCCCAGCGGAGCGCTCGGTCGGGTGGGGGCCGCGCCGCTGGCGACGCGTGACGACGTCGGCTTGGCCGCAGAGGTCGGCGGCTTTCGGGCGCCGGTGCCCGGGGTTGGCGGCTCTTGCACCGACGTCGTGGCTGACACCACCGACTGCGTTGCGGCCGCGCCGCTTCCCGATGGCTCGCTCAGCGCCCGCGCGGCCAGCGCACCGGCGAACACCACGATCGCCGCGACCGCGCCGACGAGCACCAGCCGTCCCGCCCGCAGCGAACCGGAGCCGGAGCGGTCCGCCATACGCGCTGCTTCTTCTTCGGCAGCGGCGGCCGCGGCTTCTTCACGACGGCGACGACGCGTCAATAGCTCCTCGGGAGCGGTCGACGCACCGCGCCTGCCGGGCGACCCCTGCACCGGGGCAGGCTCGGCAATTGCGCTCTCCCACAAGCGAATTGCCACAACACCCGGCTCCGGACGTGTGCTCGGCGTGTGTGCGAGACAGGCGGTGATCAGGTCGACGAGAGCAGCATCGAGATCGGGCAGCAGGTCGCTCAGCGGATCGCGCAGCGCTGCCGGTTCGGGTGGTGCGCCGACGAGTGCAGCCCAGGCGATCGCGCCGATCGAATACACATCAGACGCCGGCGTCGGCGCCTCCCCTGCCATCACTTCCGGGGCCGCCCAGGCCTCGGTCGCCCACACATCCTCGGTGCCATAGCCGCCGACCCGCGCCACGCCGAGGTCGGCCACCATCGGCTTGCCCGCGACGGTGAGCAGGATGTTGCCCGGGCTGAGATCGCCGTGCACCAGCCCGAGGCCGTGCAGGTCGTGCATCGCCCGGGCGATCGGGCAGAGCACGGTGACGAGCTCGCCGGGAGTCAGATGGCCACGTGCGGCGAGGCAATCGGCGAGCGAGCCCCCGGCCGCGAGGTCGGTGATCATCACGGTGCGGCCGTCGGCCGTGACAGCCGAATCCACAAGTCGCACAACGTGATCGTGCTCGATCGACTGCAGCAGCTCGGCTTCCGCGGTGAGGTCGGCAACCTCCCCGTCGACGACTTTCGCGGCGAGCCGCACCCCGTCGCCGCGGTGCACGACATACACGCTGCCGGTGCCGCCGGAGCCGAGCAGGTCGACCACGGTGTAACCAGGGATCTCGGGCAGTTCGTCGGTCATACCAGCGAGACTGGCACGATCCGGCATACCGGCTCCGAAGTTATCCACAGGGCCCGGTTTGGTATGCCGCGCCGCCTCGCCTTACGCTTCCTCGCACGGCGTCGACGGGACCGAGTAGCCCGCGGATCCGGTGGTCACGAGAGAGCCGCTCCCAGGCTGGAAGAGCGGCGGCCATCGCGCGAGCGAAGACACCCCTGAGCCGAGCAACACCTTGAGGCCGAGGCAATTCCGTCGCGGCGAAGGTGCGGTGGCACAGCGAATGACCCCGTCGCCCGCACCCCTGGGGCTGGTTACTCCCAGGAGGTGAAGCACATGCAGCGACGCATTCTCAGTCGTGAACTCCCGACCGTCCCGCCCGGCGAAACGGTCACCCTCGCCGGTTGGATCCACCGCCGACGGCAACTGGCTTCGGTCAGCTTTCTCGTGCTGCGTGACCGCTCTGGCCTCGCGCAGGTCGTCGCCCGCTCGGATGACGAAATCGCTTGTGTCGCAAGCCTTCCCGAGGAAACGGTCGTCGAAGTGACCGGCCGGATCGTCGCCAACGAAGCTGCCCCCGGTGGCGTCGAGGTCGTCGAACCGCGCATCACTGCGCTCACCGAACCCGCGGCCACTCCCCCGGTCGAGCTGTGGCGTCCCGAACTCACCGCCTCGCTGCCGACGCTGCTGGACCACGCGGCGGTGACCCTGCGGCACCCGAAGCTGCGGGCGCGAGCGCAGCTCGCCGCGGCTTCGTTGCGCGGATTGCGTTGTCGCTTGGGTGAATTGGACTTCACCGAGATCCAGACGCCCAAGCTGGTGGAGATGGCGACCGAGTCGGGCGCGAACGTCTTCGAGGTCGACTATTTCGGCCGCACGGCCTATCTCGCGCAATCGCCGCAGCTGTTCAAGCAGATGATGGTCGGCGTCCACGAGCGGGTCTTCGAGGTCGGTCCGGTCTTCCGCGCCGAGCCGCACGACACGGTGCGGCATCTCGCGCAATACACCTCGATCGACGTCGAATTGGGATTCATCCGCGACCACCGCGACGTGCTCGCGGTGCTGCGCGAGGCCGTCGCAGCGATGGTCTCCGGTATCTCGGATTATGCCGGTGACGCCGCCTCCCTGCTCGACGTCACCCTGCCAGTCGTGCCGCAGGAGATTCCGGTGATCCACTTCGCCGACGCGCTCGCGCTGGTCGGTGCACCGGCCGACGAGCCGGACCTGGAGCCGGCACACGAGCGGGCCCTGTCGGAGTGGGCGCTGGCCGAGCATGGCTCGGATTTCCTTGCGGTAGAGGGATATCCGATGGCCAAGCGGCCGTTCTACACCCACCCACAACCCGATGACGGGCGCTGGTCCAACAGCTTCGACCTGCTCTTCCGCGGGCTCGAACTCACCACGGGTGGCCAGCGGCTGCACCGCCCGAGCGACTACCGGGCAGCCCTGGCGCGCACTGGTCAGGACCCGGCCGCGTACACGGCATACCTCGAGGCTTTCGAGCACGGTATGCCGCCGCATGGCGGCTTCGCGATCGGGCTGGAACGCTGGGTCGGACGACTGGTCGAGGCGCCGAACATCCGCGAGGTCACCCTCTTCCCGCGCGACCTGCACCGCCTCGCGCCCTGAGTGAAATGTGCCCGCTCGGCGGGCGTGGGAGCATCGAGGCGTGGCTGAGCAGTGGGTGACGACGCAGGAGGCGGCCGACCTGTTGGGCGTGCGCCCGCAGACGGTCTACTCCTACGTCAGCCGGGGCATCCTCGAACGCGTCGGAGGGTCGCGCCATAACGGCTCGGCCTTCCGGCGCGGCGACGTGTTGGCGCTACGCGATCAGCGTCGCCGGTCGCGCAGTGGCGTCTTCGAGGTCGCCGTCGAGACCTCGATCACCGACCTCGAGCCGGACGGGTCGCTGCTCTTCCGCGGCCGGGACGCAAGCGAGTTGGCGACCAGCACGGCATACGAACGCGTCGCCGAGCTGCTCTGGCAGACCGGCGAACTCGATTGGGCGCCAACGGAACTCACGCTCGAAGTAGCCGAGGAGGTTACGCGGCTCAGCCCGCCGGACCTGCCGTATGCCGACCGCGCTCGGCTGGCCGTGCAGCTTGCCGGGCTGCGCCTGAAGGCGGACTTCCCGACGTCTGCTGTCGCGGCGATCAACGCCGCCGTGCACTCGCTGGTTGTCGCGCCCGGTGGTTTCGACTCGCTCCGCTCGCTCAACCAACGGGATAGGTCGGTCGCCGAACGTTTCGCGAATGCCGTTGGTGCTCAACCCGATTGGGCGCCGGTGATCAACGCGGCGTTGGTGCTGCTCGCGGACCATGAGTTGGCGACTTCGACGGTCGCCGCCCGTAGCGCAGCAAGCACCGGCGCCGGGCCGTTTGACGTCATCCTGGCCGGGATGCACGCGATGGCCGGACCCAAGCACGGCGGCGCGTCTCGAGCAGCTCGACAGCTGCTCGATCGGGCAGCCGAATCCGGTTGCGCCACAACGGCCAACACCGAGCCCGCCGCCGGTTTCGGCCACTTGGTCTACCGCACGACGGACGGTCGAGCCGACACCCTGCTCGAGCTCATCAAGCCACTGGCACCCGTGGAGGTCGAGCTTGCCGACAACCTCGCGCTCGAGATGCGGCGTCGCCATTCACTCGTCCCCAACGTCGACCTCGCCCTCGCCACCCTTGAGCGCGCCGCAGGTTTGAAGGCCGGCACCGGAGTGGCACTCTTCACCATCGCGCGCGTTGCCGGATTCACCGCTCACGCGCTCGAGGAGCAGGGCGAGCCGATGCGGTTCCGCCCGCGGGCGTCATATATCGGCGAGCGATAGCCGGGCCGGGCAGTCCGATCGGCTCGAAAGCCCCTAAGCCGCAATTGGTTTCGACGCGCTCCCCCGCTTCGCTCCTCCGCTTGCCCTTCGACTCGCTGCGCCCTTCGACTCGCTGCGCTCGCTCAGGACAGCGCTCGCTCAGGACGGCCCTCAACCGGCGAGGTTGGGGCCGGTGGGGTTGTCGAGGACGGGTGGGCCGACATACCGCGAGGACGGGCGGATCAGCTTGCGCTGCTCGCACTGCTCGAGGATGTGCGCGGTCCACCCGACGGTCCGGCTGCACGCGAAGGTCGCCGAGAACAGCGACCGCGGTATGCCGCAGGCCTCCATCACCACGCCCGCGTAGTACTCGACGTTCGCCCGCAGCTGGCGACCGGGCTTGTGTTCGTCGAGCACGGCGACCACCCGATCCTCGACCTCGAGCGCGAGTTCCGCTGTGGGACCGCCGATTTCGCGCGCCGTCTCCTTCAGGAGTTCCGAGCGCGGGTCAAGTCCGCGATAGACCGCATGCCCGAAACCCATCACCCGCTCCCCCGCCGCCAGCTGCTCACGCGCCCACGGCTCGGCCCGTTCGATGCTGCCGATCTCGTCCAGCGCGTCCAGCGCACGCGACGGAGCACCACCGTGCAACGGCCCGGACAGCGCACCCAGCCCGGCGACCACACACGCGGCCAGGTCCGCACCGGTCGAGGCCACCACCCGCGCGGTGAAGGTCGAGGCGTTGAAGCCGTGATCCACCGTCAAGCACAGGTAGCGCGACAACGCCCGCACCGCCTCCTGCGACGGCTCCTCGCCGGTCACCAGCCACAGGTAGTTGCCGACGAACCCGAGCGAGGGCCGGGGCGAGCGCGGCTGCTCACCCGCGCTCACGGCATACGACCCCGCAACGAGCCACGGCACGATCGCCGCGATCCGCACGGCGGTCTCCTCACGTTCCGCGGCCGACTGGTCCCACAGCGCGGGCAAGCCCGCGAGCACGCCGTATGCCGAGACGAGCGTCCGCAACGCGGCCATCGGCTCGGCACCTCGCAAGGACGACATGACCGCGGTGAGTGACGAAATCATCTGCGGCTCAAGCGAACTCGCCGCCTCGATGCGGCGTGACCACGCGGCGCGTTCGGTCGCATCCGGCAGCGACCCGGCGATCATCAGATGCCACACGTCCTCGAAGGAGCGCGTGCGAGCGAGCGTGGTCGCGTCGTACTGGCGGTAGTGGAAGAAGCCCTCGGTGCCGCGCACGTCACCGATCGTGGTGTCGGCGACGACGACTCCGGAGAGCCCGGGCGGGGCGATGAAAGTGTCCATGCCAGCACCCTGCGCGCGATCAGAGCAACCTCCAACGTTGACGACGTCCAGATAGCCGTCCACACGCTGCGGGCAACCTGGCCAAGCTCGCAACCGGATGCAACCCGTGGGACTCCGTCGAGCCAGGCGTACGCTGACAAACATGCGTATCGAGCACGTCGGCTTCGACCCGGACTTCGTGGATTACCAGCGCGCGTGGGACCTGCAGCGTGAAGTGCACGACCGCGTCGTGGCCGGTGAGCAGGAGGACACGGTGCTGCTGCTCGAGCACGCCCGCGTCTACACCGCCGGCAAGCGCACCGAACCGCACGAGCGCCCGTTCGACGGCACGCCGGTCATCGATGTCGACCGAGGCGGCAAGATCACCTGGCACGGCCCCGGTCAGATCGTCGGCTATCCGATCCTGCGGCTGCCCGACCCGATCGACGTCGTGGCTTATGTGCGCCGCCTCGAGCAGATGATGATCGACGTGTGCGCCGAGTTCGGCCTGGACGCCACCCGCGTCGAGGGCCGCAGCGGCGTGTGGTTCCCCGCCGCGAACGGGCGCCCCGAGCGCAAGATCGGCGCGATCGGCATACGGGTCAGTCGCGATGTGACGATGCACGGCTTCGCGTTCAACTGCAATTGCGATCTGTCGTGGGCACAGGCGATCATCCCGTGCGGCATCCCCGATGCCGGCGTCACGACCTTGAGCGCGGAGCTCGGCCGGGACGTGCCGGTCACCGAAGTCCTGCCGTATGTCGAGCGCCACCTCCCAGCGATCCTCGCCGCCGCGCCGGCGCCGGTGAGGTGATCCGAGCCCAGGCCGAGGCCCAGATGCCCCGGCGTACGCTGGAACAATCAGCGTCACCGTGGGCTTGGACCCTGGTGACCGCACCGCACCACCGACAGGGAGTTCGCCCGCGATGACCGTCGCACCGGAGGGACGCCGGCTGCTGCGCGTTGAGGCGCGCAACGCCGAGACGCCGATCGAGCGCAAGCCCAGCTGGATCCGCACCACGGCGAAGATGGGCCCGGCATACAGCTCGTTGCACTCGCTCGTGAAGAACGAGGGGCTGCACACGGTCTGCCAGGAGGCCGGCTGCCCCAACATCTTCGAGTGTTGGGAGGACCGCGAGGCGACCTTCCTCATCGGCGGCGATGTGTGCACGCGGCGCTGCGATTTCTGCGACATCGCCACCGGCCGCCCGACCGCACTCGACATGGACGAGCCGCGCCGGGTCGCCGAATCGATCCAGCAGATGAACCTGCGCTACGCGACCGTCACCGGTGTCGCGCGCGACGACCAGCCCGACGGCGCCGCCCGGCTGTATGCCGAGACGATCCGGCAGATCCACACGCTCAACCCCAACACCGGCGTGGAGATCCTGCCGCCCGACTTCGGCGCGGTGCCGGAACTCGTCGGTCAAGTGTTCGACGCGCAGCCGGAAGTCTTCGCCCACAACCTCGAAACCGTGCCGCGCATCTTCAAGCGGATCCGCCCGGCGTTCACCTACGACAAGTCGCTCAAGGTGCTGTCGATGGCGCACGAGCGCGGGCTGGTGACCAAGTCCAACCTGATCCTCGGCATGGGCGAGCAGGATCACGAGATCGAGCAGGCGCTGCACGACCTGCACGACGCGGGCTGCGACATCCTCACGATCACGCAATACCTGCGTCCCTCTCCCCTGCACCACCCGATCGATCGCTGGGTCAAGCCGACCGAGTTCGTGCACTGGTCGGACCTCGCCCGCGAGATCGGTTTCCTCGGCGTGATGGCCGGGCCGCTGGTGCGTTCGTCATACCGGGCCGGCCGGCTTTACGCGCAGGCGATGGCGGCCTACGGGCGTCCGCTGCCCGAGCATCTGGCCCACCTGGGCGACGGTGCGGGCGAGCCGGCCCGTCAGGAGGCGGCGTCGCTCGTGGCCAAGGCGCAGGCCGCCGTATCCTGAGCACCATGCCCAAGGACCCCAAGCCCCAGCGCGAGAAGAAGCCACGCGGCGAGCGACTCCAGCAGTTCAAGACCCTCTACAAGGGCGCCGCCGCGCAGAACCCGAAGATCCCGTTCTACATGGCGGGCGCGTTCATCCTCGGGTTCGTGCTGGTGATGCTGGTCAACCTGGTCTGGTATCACCCGATTTACCTGGGCATCCTCGGTGTCATGGTGGGTCTGCTGCTCGCCGTGGTCGTCTTCGCGCGGGTGGCCGAGCGTTCGGCGTATGCCGCCCTCGAGGGCCAGCCGGGCGCGTCCGGTGCCGCTCTGCAGGGTTTGCGGCGCGGGTGGTTCTACGAGCAGGAGCCGGTCGCCGCCGAGGCCGGTCGCGCGCGCAATGTGCAGGACATGGCGAATGCCGCGATGGTGTTCCGCGCTGTCGGCAAGCCGGGTGTGGTGCTGATCGGCGAAGGGCCGCGCGGGCACGCGACCAAGTTGCTCGCCGCCGAGCGCAAGCGGGTGGCGCGGGTCGTCGGGCCGGAGGTGCCGGTGACGACCTATCGCGTCGGCGAGGGCGACGACGCGATCAGTGTGCGTGAGTTGCCCAAGGCGATGGGCAAGCTGGACAAGAAGCTCACCGATGCCGAGGTCGGCCAGGTCAACAAGCGGCTGAAATCGCTCGGCTCGAAGCGCCCGCCGATCCCGGCCGGCATGGACCCGCGCGGTCGCAACGCGAAGGTCGACCGAAGGGCCATGAGGGGCCGTTAGACCCCCTCTCCGCCGGTTGAGCAAGGGCCGAGCTCGCGAGGCCCGCGTCGAAACCACTCTCGGCATACGCCGAGCTCGCGAGCAGGCGGGGGCTTTGATCAGGGCGCCTTCTCACGACCCGGCGAGATCGTCTTCGTCAATGTCGCGCAACGAGATCGTCTCACCCCTCGCCTCGTGGACGCTGAGACGGTCCTCCAAATCCTCGATCAGATCGATCATCGCCTGAAATCGCTGCGCCCCGACGATCACAGCAGCCGGTTGGCCGTCTTCGAGCAGCACGACGTCTCCGCCTTCGGTGCTGGCTACGTGGACGAGCGCTCCAAGCCGCACCTTGGCCTCGTTGATCGACACGCTGAGGTTGTTCCCCATCGCCCTCCCCTTGAACACCCGAGCACCAGTGACGTCTCGGCGCACATTACTGACGTTTCGCGGAGAACTACTGACGTTTCGCGAAGCATTCGCGACGTTTCGCGAGGATTTAGTGACGTTTCGGGGAGGTGCGGAGCAGGACGGTGCCGGCGGCCTTGTCGTGGAAACCGCGCTGGTCCTTGTCCCAGATCACTGCCGGTATGACGAGTGCCAGCAACACGGTCCGGATGAGGGCTTGCAGTGGTTTGGCCGGTCCGCCGTCCACGCCGACCACCCGCATCCCGAAGAGGCGGTGCCCGATCGTCGAGCCGAGGGTGCCGACGAGCAGCACGTTCTCAACCATGAAAACCAGCAGCGGCATGAACCCGGCACTCCCCTGGGCGCCCCAGCGATAGCCCAGCAGCGCCGCGGCGATGAGCGAGCACAGCGTCCAGTCGACGAAGATCGCGCCGAGGCGCGGCGCGATGCGCGCCACCGACCCCGGACCTTCCGCCGGCAGACCGAGATCACTGCCGGGCAGGTATGCCGGGTCCGCGGGTTGCGTGGGCCCCTCGAGCCAGCTGCCGACATCCTTGCGATCTACCACGGTGCCCAGCCTAGGTGGCAGGCCCGCGACCTGATCCGGCCACCGGGTCAGGCGGGCCGGTCCCACGCTCGAACTACCCGCCGCAGGCCAACCGCGAACGCGCTGCCCATGACCACCAGATAGCTCCCGTAGAGCCGGCGAACGATGGGTCGCGCCGGGTGCTCGGCGACCATGATCCCGGCGGCGCAGGCCGCCATCCGGGCGCCGCGCTCGGCCAGCGTCGCCGCAGCAAGCCGGCCCATCGGCAGGCCGGCCTCCCCAGCCACCCGGGCATAGACCTTGACCGGTATGCCGCCGAGCGCCTGATGCCAGATGCCGACCGGGCCTGCCTCGAGGTGCCGAGCAGCGGCGGCATACATCGCAGGGGTCGTGAGCGGCGCTGGCGCACGCACGCCCCGCTTCGCCAAAGTAGCGGTCAGCAGCACGCCGGACACCGACCCGGCGGTGATCGCAGCGGCCATCGCCGGAATCCGCCTGGGCTCGGCGACCCCGACGAAGACGAGCGCCATCTCGGCCATGATCGGCCAGCTGACCGCCTCGGCGAAGCCCCAGGCGCAGCCGAAGATCACGCCCTGCGGCACATCGGTCAGGCGACGGACGGCCCGCCATACCGGCGACCGGCGCACGCGGACCGGGTGTTCGGCCAGCAACGAAACGACGATCGAGCGCAGTTCGTCCGCCTCGACCGACGCGGGATCCACCGGCGCGCCGAACCGTACTTCCATCGGTGTCGCCCGGAACGCTCCGTGCTTGGCGAGGACGTCGCCGGTGCCGAGCACCGCGACCGGTATCACCGGCACCTTGCAGTCGCGCGCGAGACGCACTGCGCCGGAATGGAATTCGGCGACCGAGCCGTCTGTGCTGCGCGTGCCTTCGGGGTAGATCACGACCGTCCGGCCGGCCGCCAGCGCCGGGCGCGCCGCAGCGAGGAGCTCGGCATACCCGCCGTGCTCGCCGCGGTGCACGGCCAGTCCGCCCGCGAGCCCGGTGATCAGGGCGCGCCGCCACCACACGTCGAACCAATAGTCGGCTGCCGCCGCGAAAACCGGTCCATCCTTCGCCGGTATGGCGGCCAGTAGCGCGGCCGTGTCAGCGTGCGAGGCGTGGTTGGCGACGACCACCTTGCCACCCGGCTCGGTCGGCCAGGCACCGGTGGTGGTCAACCCTCCGGCCAGCGAACAGATCGTCCGCCACAGACGGCGCCGCAGGATCTTCGAGATGGATGCCATCGTGCCGTCCTAGGTGAGTGCGACCGCTGCCAGCGGGAGCACCAGCAGCAGCGAGTCGATCCGGTCGAGCAGGCCACCGAAGCCCGGCAGCCATTCCCCTGCGTCCTTGACTCCGGCCTGGCGTTTGACCATGGATTCGAGCAGGTCGCCGAGCACGCCACCGAACGCGACCGCGAGCAGCAGGCCGAGCGAGATGGTGCCGAGCAGCGTCAGCACCACGAAGGCCCCGATGACCGCGCCGGCGAGCCCACCGACGGTCTTGTTCGGACTGAGCGGCGACAAAGACCGGCGCGCCCACGCGAACCTGCGGAACCCCTTGCCACCGCACCACGCCGCCACGTCGGTGGCCGCCGCGGCGAAGCACACGAGGAAAGCGTCGCGCCAGATCAGCACCATGCTCGCCAGCGACCAGCAGATCCAGATCGAGCCGAAGCCGGTGAACGCCGCCCGCCGCACCCCGTGCTCGAGGTCGCCCGCCAGGACCGATGGCAGTCCGCACAGGAGCACTACGAGCGGCACGAGGTGCAGCCACCCGGGTCGCAGCCACGCGGCGAGCGGATAGGCGACCGACAGGGCATAGAGCACCGCGGTGTCGACCGGGCGCAGCTGCACCAGCCGCGCATACTCCCGCACGCTGATCAGCGCGAGCACGGTGCACAGCACGGCGGTCGGTCCGCGTCCGATCCAAATGGGTATGCCGACGACCGGCAGGATCATCACCCAGGTGACCCACTTGGTGATGAGTTCCCTTTTGCGAGAAGCGAATACGGCGATCCCGGCGAGTGTGAGGATGCCGAGCGTCACCCAGAAGAAGAAGACTCCGCGCCCGGTGATGTGCAGGTGCACGAAGAGGAAATCAATGTCGAGGCGCATCGAGCGGCGGTCGAGATGCAGGATCCGCAGATAGGTGTCGAGGAGTTGGTGTGGCAGCGATTCTTCGGTCGCGACGGTGCCGGTCATGCGGCCGTTCCCCTCAGTTCACGGTGGGCTGCCCGCAACCGGAGCGCCGCGGTGAGGAGTGACCCGGCGATGACGATCGCGCAGATCCACACCAGGAGCCCGGGCAGCGCGGTGGCCACCACGACCGCCAGGCAGCGCTCGGTCTTGCCGAACGGGCCGCCGTTGCGCCGGGTCGCGCCCGCACCGGCCGCGGCGAGGGAGGCGGTCGTCGGCAGGGTGGCCGCCGCCGCAGCGACGCAGGTGAGTATGGCGGCGCCGCTCGTCACGCCCGCAGTGCGCGCGGCCAGCACGAAGAGCCCGCCAAAGACGATGAGGTCCGAGCTCCGGTCGCCGATCTCGTTGAGCACGAAGCCCCAGGGCCGGCTGACCTCCCGCGCCCGCGCCACCGCACCGTCGAGGTTGGCACCGCCGAGGCGGACTCCCAGCATCAGCAGGGCGGGGAGCCAACAGCCCAGCGCTACGCAGACCGCGGCCAGGACGGCGCCGACGATGCCGACGAGGGTAAAGACGTCCGGGGAGATGTTGCGGTCGACGGCGAACCGCACGATGCGCCCCAGCCGCCGGCTGTACCACGGCTTCAGCGCGTAAAGACCTTGCACTCGATCCCCCTTCCGCTCTCGGTCGCACGCAGCGCGCACGGGGATGCGACGTTGCGAGCGCGCCACAAGTTTCGCGGAACCTCGCCCGTTGAGCGACCCATCATCGCTGGTTGAGCGGTGTCCTGAGCAAGACGACGAAGGAGCCGCGTCGAAGGGCGAGCTCAGCGAGTCGAAACCACTCGGCATACGTAACACGGGCGAAACAATGGAGTCATGGGCGCGATACCGCGCCCCACTACGGTGGGTGTCGTGCCAGGGCGGTGCATCCTGCCCGGGCCGGTCCGATCCCACTGACGGAGGTTCCATGTTCAACAACGCCGATGAGGTGCTGAAGTTCATCAAGGACGAACAGGTTGAGTTCGTCGACGTGCGCTTCTGCGACCTGCCGGGCGTCATGCAGCACTTCAATGTGCCCGCCTCGACGTTCGACGCCGACGCCTTCGAGAACGGCGCGATGTTCGACGGTTCGTCGATCCGCGGGTTCCAGGCGATCCACGAGTCCGACATGAAGCTCGTGCCGGACGCGCAGTCGGCGTTCGTCGACCCGTTCCGCGCGCACAAGACGCTGGTCATGAACTTCTCGATCGTGGACCCGTTCACCGGTGAGGCCTACAGCCGCGACCCGCGCAATATCGCGGCGAAGGCGGAGGCCTACCTGAAGTCGACGGGCATCGCCGACACGGCGTACTTCGGCCCGGAGGCGGAGTTCTACATCTTCGACGACGTGCGCTTCGAGACCAAGCAGAACGCCGGCTATTACTTCATCGACTCGGTCGAGGGCGCCTGGAACACCGGGCGCGAGGAGGAGGGCGGCAACCTCGGGTACAAGCCGCGCTACAAGGGCGGCTACTTCCCGGTGCCGCCAGTCGACCACATGGCCGACCTGCGCGACCAGATCGTGGTCAACATGGCCGCCGTCGGCCTCGAGGTCGAGCGCGCCCACCACGAGGTCGGCACCGCCGGCCAGCAGGAGATCAACTACAAGTTCTCCACGCTACTTGGCTCGGGCGACGACGTGATGAAGTTCAAGTACGTCGTCAAGAACACCGCCTTCGCCGCCGGCAAGACTGCGACCTTCATGCCGAAGCCGCTCTTCGGCGACAACGGCTCGGGCATGCACACCCACCAGTCCCTGTGGAAGGACGGCGAGCCGCTCTTCTACGACGAGAAGGGGTATGGCGGCCTGTCCGACCTCGCGCGCTGGTACATCGGCGGTCTGCTCAAGCACGCGCCGTCGCTGCTGGCGTTCACCAACCCGACCGTGAACTCCTACCACCGCCTCGTTCCTGGGTATGAGGCCCCGGTCAACCTGGTCTACTCGGCCCGCAACCGCTCGGCGTGCGTCCGCATCCCGATCGCCGGCACCTCCCCCAAGGCCAAGCGCATCGAGTTCCGCATCCCCGACCCGTCAGCCAACCCCTACCTGTGCTTCGCGGCGCAGCTGATGGCTGGCCTGGACGGCATCCGCAACCGGATCGAGCCGCCGGAGCCGGTGGACAAGGACCTCTACGAGCTGCCCCCGGAGGAGCACGCCAACATCCAGCAGGTGCCCGGCTCGCTGCCGGCCGTCCTGGACGCGCTTGAGGCCGACCACGAGTACCTCACCGAGGGCGACGTCTTCACCCAGGACTTGATCGAGACCTGGATCGACTACAAGCGCACCAACGAGGTCGACCCGATGCGCTTCCGCCCCCACCCCCACGAATTCGAGTTGTACTACGACATCTGACGAAGCATGTAGCGGAGGCTGCGGGCGAAGCGACGAAGGAGCGGAGCACGCGGCCGAAGCGGAGTGCGAGGAAGATGTCGAGAGAGAATCGTCATCTGACTCGCACCAAGCGATACGCACAGCTGGAAGGTGGCCGGCCCCGAGGAGGGTCGGCCACCTTTTCGTCAGTCGGCCACAGCTTAGTTCCCTTGACCTCGCGTTCCAGCGTCTGACGACGAGACGCGTGCTTACCTCGGTCGCAGCCACGGCCTATCATGCGCGGAAGAGCCAGGTCGATGACGATGTCGTCTCCTGGCCACGGACACGAAGGGGAAGCGATGGCGGCACGAGCAACCAACACGAGCGCTTTAGGCTTGGAGGCCGCGCTCTGGGAGTCGGCCAATCGGCTTCGCTCCTCGATGGACGCAGCCGAGTACAAGCATGTTGTCCTGGGGTTACTTTTCCTGAAGTACGTCTCGGATAAGTTCGAGTTCCGGCAACAGCGGCTCGCGGAGTTAGTCACCGACGAGTCGAGCGATTACTTCATGCCGACCGAGGACGCGCGGCAAGCCGTTCTGGAGGACCGCGACGAGTACACCGCAGAGGGTGTCTTCTGGGTCCCTGCTGGCCACCGCTGGTCTGATCTGCGCAAGGTCGCGAAGCAGACCGACATCGGGCAGCGCATCGACGCAGCGATGGAAGCCATCGAGAAGGAAAACCCCTCACTGAAGGGTGTTCTCCCGAAGAACTACGCCCGCCGTGAACTCACCGCCGCCACGCTGGGCGGGCTGATCGACACCTTCTCCCGCGACGACCTCGCTGCCGCCGAGCACTCTGGTCTGGATGTGCTGGGCCGGGTGTACGAGTACTTCCTCGCTCAGTTCGCCTCCAACGAAGGCAGGAACGCGGGCGAGTTCTACACGCCCCGGTCGGTCGTGTCCCTGCTGGCCGACATGCTCCGCCCGTACAACGGCAGAGTGTTCGACCCGTGCTGTGGCTCGGGTGGCATGTTCGTGCAGGCCGAGCACTTCGTCGAGACTCACGGCGGCAACCGCAACGACATCTCCGTCTTCGGCCAGGAAAGCAACCCCACCACCTGGCGGCTAGCGAAGATGAACCTCGCCATTCGCGGTATCGAGGCCAACCTCGGCGCGGAGTGGGCCGACTCCTTCCACGACGACCAGCACCCGGACCTGCGGGCCGACTTCATCATGGCCAATCCACCGTTCAATATCTCCTCCTGGGGCGGCGAGCGACTGGCCGACGACCCGCGTTGGGTGCACGGCACCCCGCCACCTGGGAACGCGAACTACGCCTGGCTTCAAACCATGCTGGCCCACCTGTCACCAACCGGAACGATGGGAGTGGTGCTCGCCAACGGGTCGCTCACGGTGAACTCTTCGGGTCAGGGTCAGATCAGGCAGCGTATGGTCGATGCCGACTTGGTGGAGTGCATCGTCGCGTTGCCGTCGCAGTTGTTCTACGGGGTGCAGATTCCCGTGTCCCTCTGGTTGTGCACCAAGGACAAGTCAGGAAAGAAGACCAAGAGCGGCCAGATTCGCCGGCCCCGGTTCGGCGAGGTGCTGTTCATCGATGCCCGCGACATGGGCTACATGGAGAACCGCACCCACCGCAACCTCTCACCCGAGGACACCGCGCGGATCGCTGACACCTACAACGCGTGGCGCGGCGACCCTGACCTGCCTGCCTATGAGGATGTCCCCGGCTTCTGCGCCTCGGTGACCAAGGAGCAGGTCGCGGACGCTGGCTACGCGCTCAGCCCCGGTCGTTACGTCGGCACTGAAGAGGTCGCGGACGATGGCGAACCCGTTGAGGAGAAGATCGCGCGACTGAGCGACGAGATTCGCGAGGGGCTCGCGACGCGAGCCGGACTTCACACTGAGATCGAGGCAGCGCTCGAGAGGTTGATGACTCCGTGAGTGGCACGGTTTCACTTGGAGATGCGACGGTCTCGCATAGTTCTCGCCGTGTTCCTGTCAAGGGCTCAGATCGCCGAGTCGGACCCTATCCATATTGGGGCGCATCCGGCGTAGTCGATTATGTTGACGACTACCTGTTTGATAAGCCCATGCTTCTGGTTTCGGAGGATGGGGAGAATCTTCTCTCACGCAAGACTCCCATCGCGTTCATCGCCACGGGGAAGTATTGGGTAAATAATCATGCCCACGTCCTCGCTGCCGCCCCAGGGTATGACCTTCGCTTTCTCTACTATTTTGTCTCCACCTATGACTTCAATGGGCATGGCCTAGTCACCGGTTCCGGCCAACCAAAACTCAATGCCGCCAATCTTCGCCGGGTTCGCGTGCCCTCGCTCCCCTTGGAGGAGCAGGAGCGGATCGCGGGGGTGCTAGGGGCTTTCGATGACCTCATCGAGACGAACCGCCGCCTATCCCGTCACGCCAATGACCTTCAACGGGCGGCCTTTCTGCGCGCCACCGATGGGCTCCTGCGTGTTGCAATCTCGGAGCTCATGCAGGTCGAGATGGGTCAATCGCCGCCAGGGCACACGTACAACTCTGATGGGGACGGGTTGCCCTTCTTCCAGGGAGTCAAGGACTTCGGCGACCGCTACCCCGCGATCCGTATCTACTGCAGCGAACCACGGCGGATTGCAGAGCCTGGCGATCTCCTGCTGGCCGTCCGGGCTCCCATCGGTCGGGTCAACGTTGCCACCGAGAGGTGTGCAACGGGCCGCGGACTGGCCATCCTTCGGTCGGCGAATTCAGCGGTTGCACTACAGGCCCTGACGGCCCAGCCTGATCTTTGGGCGGCCTACGAGGACGAGGGAACGGTCTTCTCTTCGATCAACCGCAAAGTGATCAGCGAGCAGCGGATTCGTTGGAGCAACGACCCGGTCCTCGCGGATGTACTGGAGACCTTGGACCATCTCGTACTCGATTGCCACGAGCAGAACGTCGCCTTGGCCCGCCAGCGTGACGAACTCCTGTCGTTGCTGATGTCGGGCAAGGTGCGGGTGCGCGATGTGGAGGTTCCGATGTCATGAGCGTGGCGGAGTCGGAGTTCGAGACCTGGGTGCTGGAGATGCTGGCCGAGCAGGGCTGGCAGACCGTTCACGGGCCGGACATCGCCCCGGGCATGCTGGATGCCGAGCGCTCCGACTACCGCGAGGTCGTCCTTGAAGGACGCCTCCGGGATGCCATCTATCGACTGAACCCGAACCTCCCAGACGATGCCGTCGAGGAGGCGATCAAGACTGCCGTCCGACCGGAGTCGTCCGTAATCCAGTCCGAGAACTGGCGGGCGTACGAACTGCTGACGCAAGGGGTCCCCGTCGAGTACCGCGACGCTGAAGGAGTGTTGCGGAACGTTCGAGCGCGGCTGGTCGACTGGGCCGAGCCCCTCTCGAATGACTTGATCGCGGTCAACCAGTTCACGGTCCAGGGGCCGAAGAAGGAGCGGCGCCCGGATGTCGTGCTGTTCGTCAACGGCCTGCCCCTCGGCCTGCTGGAGTTGAAGAAACCCGGGGCGCAGAACGCAACGATCGCCAGCGCGTACGCCCAAATTCAGACCTACAAGGCACAGATCCCCGACCTGTTCACCTGGAACGCGGGCGTCGTGATCTCGGATGGGCTGCTGGCGCGGATGGGAACGCTGACCGCGCAGGCGAACCACTACCAGGCGTGGAAGACCATCGACGGGCGGAACCTCGCGACCAAGTACCGCCCCGAGATCGAAGTCATCGTCGCCGGGTTCCTCAACCCCGAGGTGTTCCTCGACTGGACGCGCAACTTCCTCGCCTACTCCGGCGACGGCGCGAAGATAACCAAGATCGGTGCGAAGTACCACCAATACTGGGCGGTGCGGAAGGCCGTTCACGAGACCATCGAAGCGGTCGAAACGGATGGCCGAGCCGGGATCGTCTGGCACACCCAAGGCTCTGGCAAGTCGTTCGAGATGGCGTGGACAGCGGGAGCACTTATGCGCCACCCGGCGATGGATAACCCGACGCTGCTGGTACTGACCGACCGCAACGACCTCGACAATCAGTTGTTCGAGGACACCTTCGCCGCCACCAAGATCGGCGCACCGCTCCCTGAGGCTCCCGTCCAAGCGGAGACCCGAGCCGAGTTGAAGAACCTCCTGTCCGGGCGTCAGTCGGGTGGCATCGTGTTCACCACGATCCAGAAGTTCGGCCTCTCCAAGGATGAGCGAGACGCAGGGATCGCGTTCCCCACCCTGTCCGAGCGCATGAACATCGTCGTCATGGTCGATGAGGCCCACCGCTCGAACTACGACTTCATCGACGGGTTCGCTCGTCATCTACGCGACGGTCTGCCGAACGCCACGTTCATCGGCTTCACCGGCACGCCCATCGAGGCCAAGGACCGCTCCACGACGGCGGTCTTCGGAGACGTGATCGACACCTACGACCTCACCCAGGCCGTCGAGGACGGGGCCACGGTCAAGGTCCTGTACGAGGCTCGCCTGGCGAAGGTGCGCCTGCCGGAGGACGCACTCACCCAGATCGACAACGCCTTCACCGAGGCTGTCTCGGGCAGCGAGGATGAGGCTCAGGATCGTCTGAAGTCTCGCTGGTCTCGGGTGGAAGCCATCGTCGGCTCGGATGAACGGCTGACCGAATTGGCAGCCGACATCGTGGCCCACTGGGACAAGCGCAAGGAGGTCATACCCGAGGCCAAGTGCATGATCGTCACGATGTCCCGGCGCATCGCAGTCGATCTGCACGACAAGATCGCTGCGCTGCGACCCGACTGGGCCACCGATGACGACGCGACTGGGCGGATGAAGGTCGTCATGACCGGCTCCGCGACCGATCCGGAGCACTGGCAGGACCACATCCGCAACAAAGCCCAGATGCGCGCCCTGAAGGCCCGCGCCTCGGACCCGGAAGACCCCCTCGACGTGGTGATCGTGCGCGACATGTGGCTCACCGGCTTCGACTCGCCCGCCATGACAACCATGTACGTGGACAAACCCATGCGCGGCGTCTCCCTCATGCAGGCGATCACCCGGGTCAACCGGACGTTCCGCGACAAGGCCGCCGGCCTGATCGTGGACTACATCGGCATCGCGGAAGACCTCAAGACGGCCCTGGGCGATTACACCCAGCGTGACCGCGACAACGCCCAGGTTGGTGCCGACATCGAGGCGACCGCGATTCCGGAGATGGAGAACGAGCATGACATCGTGTGCTCAATCCTGTCTGGCTTCGAATGGCGTCCGCTCGTCGCGCAGAAGACCCAGAAGGCGTACATCAACGCCGTCATGGCGACGGTCGAATGGCTGCTGGAGCAGGAACACGTCGAGGACGCCTTCGAGGGCCTCGATGGCGACGAGCCTGAGAGGCGCAAGGAACTGACGGTCAAGCAGCGGTTCATCGCCCACGTGGCGCGCCTGCGGTCGTTCTTCTCCCTCGTCCCTGCATCAGACGCAGCCACGGCCATCCGTGATGACGTGGCGTTCTTCGACGCGGTGCGTGCCGCCATCGCCAAGATCGAGGGCGCGGGACGGGGCGCGACGGACGCGGGTGCGGAGTTGGATACGGCGATCCGGCAGATCGTGTCCGAGAACATGACCGGGACGGGCGTGGTGGACATCTATGCCGAGGCGGGGATCGCCAACCCAGACATCTCGCTCATCGACGATGCGTTCGTCAAGAAGATCAGCGAGTCTGATCGGCCCAACATCCAGATGGAAGCGCTGAAGCGACTGCTGAACGCCGAGATCAGAGCCATCGCCGGTCGCAACCTCGTCAAGGGCAAGCAGTTCTCCGAGATGCTCAACGCCTCCCTACTGCGCTACCAGAATCGCAGTCTCGATACCGCCGCCGTCGTAGCCGAACTCGTTCGCCTGGCCCAGGCGCTGAAGGCCGAGCAGGAGCGCGGTCGCGAGACTGGGCTGACCGAGAACGAACTCGCTTTCTACGACGCGTTACGCGACAACGAGTCTGCCCGCGAGGCGATGCAGGACGAGACCCTGAAGGAGATCGCACACGAGCTCACGGACATCGTGCGCCGTGACGCCAAGACCGACTGGAGCGTAAAGGAGCAGGTCAGGGCCAAGTTGCGCACCACTATCAAACGGCTCCTGCTGAAGCACGGTTACCCGCCCGACAAAACGAACGCCGCAACGGAGTTGATCCTGAAGCAGGCTGAGACGCTGAGCGGTCAATCGGACCGTTAGGGAAGTGTCAGCGGTGCGGCGCCGTCCACGCCGAAGGTCCAGCCGAGGGCCGCCGACGTCATCACGCCAGGAATCGCCCAGGTGGCGGATCCCGTGAAGTTCGGAAGGTCGAACCACAGGCGGCGGCAGCTGGCGCGGGCTACGTTGGCTCCCAAGCGAAGGAGACCACGTGGCGAAGTATTCGGTGACCCAGTCGGCAGTGACGCAACTGCTTGCGGACGTCAAGGGCGAGAAGATCGCGATCCCAGAATTGCAGCGCCCGTTCGTCTGGGACAGCGTCAAGGTGCGCGACCTCATGGACTCCCTTTACAAGGGATACCCCGTCGGTTATTTGATCACCTGGCAGTCGCTGGGCGCCAAGCTGAAAGGTGGTCAGATCGCGTCCCACCAGCAGATCCTGATCGATGGGCAACAGCGCATCACTGCGCTCCGCGCCGCCGTTGCCGGACTGCCCGTCATCGACAAGCGCTACAAGTCGATTAGGATCCGGATCGCGTTCAACCCGATCACCGAGGAGTTCGCGACCCTCACCCCGGTCCTCGACAAGAACCCGCAGTGGATCTCGGACATCAGCGCGTTCTTCAACTCGACGTCACCGCTGTCCTTCGCCCGCGGCTACCTCACCGAGAACCCTGACGCCGACGAGATGGTCTTCGAGACAAACCTCGGTCGCCTGGAGAGCATCAAGAACTCCCAGATCGGGATCATCGCTCTCGCCGATGACCTGGACGTCGAAACGGTCTCCGAGATCTTCATCCGGATCAATTCCAAGGGTGTGCCACTGAGCAGCGCGGACTTCGCGATGAGCAAAATCGCCACGTACGGCGACCGTGGGCGGAACATCCGCAAGCTGATCGACTACTTCTGCCACTTGGCCGTTGCGCCGCACGCCTTCGCCGACATCCAGGAGAATGACCACGAGTTCGCCGAGACGAAGTACCTGAGCGCCATCAAGTGGCTCAAGGACGACTCCGAGGACCTGTACGACCCGGCCTACAGCGATATCATCCGCGTCGCGGGCCTCGTGGGATTCAGCCGTGGCAAGGCTTCAAGCATCGTCAGTGAGCTCTCGGGCCGTGACCCCGAGACACGCAAGGTCGACGACGAGCGCATACCGATCGCCTACGACAGGCTTGAGAGTTCACTGCTCCAGATCGTTAACAAGTACAACTTCGAGAACTTCATCATGACCATCAAGGCCGCCGGCTTCATCTCCGCCGGCATGGTGAACTCAAAGAACGCTTTGAACTTCGCCTACGCCCTCTACCTGCGGCTCCGGGCAGACGCGAACCTCAGCGACGGCGAACGGAAGCGCATCGTCAAGCGCTGGTTCGTCATGTCGATGCTCACCGGCCGGCACTCTGGCAGCTTCGAGTCGACGTGGGAACAAGACATCCGCCGCATCACCGAGCAGGGCGCTGCCAACTACCTCAAGCAGATCGAGGAGTCCGAGCTTTCGGATGCATTCTGGGCGGTCGCGCTGCCCGCGGCGTTGGAGACCACCAGCACCGTGAGCCCGTTCTTCCAGACCTTCCTCGCTGCGCAGGTCGCCACCGGTGCTCGCGGCTTCCTATCGAAGGCAGTCACAGTGGCTGCAATGCACCAGCAGAGCGGAGACATCCACCACATCGTTCCAAAGGACTACCTGATCAAGAACGGCTATCCGGATCGCGGCGACTACAACCAGGTCGCCAACTTCGCGCTCACCGAGACGGCAGTCAACATCGCGATCAGCAACCGGCCCCCGGCCGAATACATGGCGTTGGTCGACGAACAGATCGGCTCCGGGATTTTGCGGCTCGGCGAGATCACAAGCCGTGCTGTGCTCGAGGCCAACCTCGCCGAGAACGCGGTCCCCTCCGATATCCGGCTAGTGACCGCGGGCAGCTACCGAGAGTTCCTCGCAGAGCGCCGCCAACTCATGGCCGCCACCGTCCGCGACTACTACTCGCGCCTCTGAGCCCATGTCACCGTGCCTGGGTGGCCCACGATGGGTCGAAGCGATCGACGCCAGGTCGCTGGCCCGCTCGCGCCGTCGTAACGGGCCGGTTCGAGACGGCGAGGATCGTTGCTGCGATACCAGTCACGATATCAAGGAGAGTCAGTAATGGGTTCGTTCTTGCTCACTGTCAATCCGTCGTCGCCATACCACTCACAACATGACGCCAGGTTCCTCGCCGCACAGGCGCGACGCACAGCGCGTGGGGAAATGGCCAAGCCGTCGCGGTGGTCTACCCATCGGCAGCGGGGCTATGCGGCCGGCGACCGGGTGTACCTACTCGCGCAGGGTTCGGGACCGCGGGGACTTATTGGCGGCGGATTCGTCGCCACTGGCGACGTCTACACCGATGACAGCTGGCGAAACGATGGATTAGTTGCCCACTATGTCGATGTCGACTGGGAGGCTTTCGTAGATCTCTCCGATGTGCTGCCGATCGACGAGTTGCGCAGAGTTGCGCCCGTTACGCACTGGAGGCCTCAAGGAAGCGGCATCCAGATTCCGCAGGCGGACGAGTCAGCCGTCGAGTCGGCCTGGACCAGGCATCTCCGCGGCCTGACGGTGCCACCGGTTTCGCTAGAGATCACGCGGTCCTACACGAATGCACTTCGGAAGGTACGGCGCCACCAGCAGAGGTTCAGAGGCCTGCTCCTTCAGTACTATCCGCAAGAGTGCGCTCATTGTGGTCTCGACATCCTTGAGCTCTTGGAGGCTGCGCACATCGAGCCAGACAGTGAGGGTGGCGCTGCCAGCGTCGCAAACGGGCGGCTGCTATGTGCGAACCATCACCGCGCACTGGACAGGGGCCTTCTGCACTGGGACGAGCAAGGTGGCCGCTTCGTGCAGACCGACGAAGCGGTTGATATCCCGCCGTTACCCCGTCATTGAACCCGGTCAAGGGCATAGGGGCCACTGCCGATGCCGCGGCAAGGACTGAGCACACGACGCGCTCCCGGCATTGACGCCGACGGTTGCTCAGACGCGAGCGAACTTCGACAGCGCCAACGAGTAGACGCCATAGCAAGCAATCCCGATCGCCACCAGCGTCAGCAGGAGCTTGCCGAACGGCTGCTCGAGCAACGTCCGCAGCGCGCCGTCCAAACCTGTCGTGTCCTTGGTTGTGCTCTTCGCTCCCCCGACGACGAACAGCACGCCAACGATCGCGAGCGCGATTCCCTTGGCAATGAAGCCGATTCGCCCGAGCGCCATCACCGCACTACCTGGGTGCTCGCGCAGGTCATCGCGGAACCCCTGCGTCCACCCCTTGTAGACGTGATAGCCGCCGATGCCGATGATCACCAACCCGACGACCACGACCAACGCACGGCCGAAGGGCTGCTGCATCAGCCTCGAGGTGAAGTCACGGGTGCTGCCGCTCGACGACGAGCCACCGCCCATCGCGAATTTCGCTGCCGCCCAGGCCAATCCAGCGAACATCACCGTCTTGGCGACATCGGTCACCGCGTCAAACAACCGATCCTTGGAGTCCGCGCCCGGCTCACCGGTGATCGCCTCGGTGAGATGCCACAACGCGAGCAACGCCATACCGACGACCACCACCCAGAGCAGCACGCGACCGCCCGGATGCGACGCGAGGTCACCGAGCGCGCCCGACTGGTCGGCGCTCCCGCCGCCCTTGGACCATGCGATCCGCAACGCGATCAACGCCATCACCAGGTGCAGGACTCCGCTCGCCGCGAAACCCGTGCGCGCGCCATACTCGATCACGCGCGAGTCGCCGACGCGGCGCGCTGTCCCCTCAACATCCGGTGTGTCCACGTGCCGAATCCTGCCGTGCCGCGCGGTCAGCGTCGAGCGGCGCGCCCTCTGCGAGCGCGCCGCCCGAACGCCGGTCCGTGAGCGGGACCTCAGTAGCCGATCTTCGAGAACGCCGCGAGCACGGCCCAGTCGCCGTTGAACTGGTTGAGGTCGTAGCCGCCGGAGTCGACCGCGGCGTACTGCCAGTTCTTCTGGTTCGCCCACGCGTATGGCGTGCTGCCGACGCTGCCTGAGTAGTTCGCCAGCCACAGCGGTGAGCGCTCCGCGATCAGTGCAACGGTCGGGCCCCAGGTGCCGATGCACTGGTTCCACCACGCGGTCGCGGTGTAGATCGTCGGGTAGGTGCCGGTCTTGGCCTTGTACTCGTCCTGGAAGGCCACGATCCAGTTCTGCATCGCGCTGTTGGTGAGGTCGTAGCAGGAGTTGCCGGCATACGGATTCCATTCAAGGTCAACGACTCCCGGCAGCGAGCCGGGCGTCCACCCGCCGCCGCGCGCGATGAAGTAGTCGGCCTGCTCGGCGCCACCGGAGACTGACGGGTTGGCGAAGTGGTACATCCCGGTGGTGAAGCCGGCGGCCTTCGCGCCGGACACCTGGCTCGGCCCGAGCTTGCTCGTGTAGTAGTTGCCCTCGCTCGCCTTGGCGTAGGCGAAGGTGTAACCCTGCGAGCGGAACGATGCCCAGTCGACGTTGCCGGTGTAACCGGAGACGTCAATTCCCTTGGCAGCAGACGATTTCGTGCCGATCACGCCGTTGGGCTGCATCCGGTTGGTGTGCATGGTGCGCGGAGCCTTGACCGCGGGCACCGCCTTCACCTGCTTCTTGCTCCAACCGGGCACGGCGCCATACGTGCTCGTCAAGCCGTGCGAGCGCGCGTTGCTCGACAAGGTGGGCGGACGTTTGCTGCTCCCTGCGGACGCGAAACCAGAACCCGTGAGCGCCAGTAGACCGACTGTAGCGGCAGAAACTACGGCAATGCGACGTGACTTCATCGGCAGTCCTTTCGGTGAAAGCTGTTGGGGGACAACGGAATCGTAGAGGTCGTGGACCATTCAACGAGGGACGTATGTCGTCCCGCGCGTCGCACGGTCAGCTGAACGTGAGACTCTCGCCCACCGCGCGGACCCACCCCGCGGTCACCGTCGCGGCCCTCGGCCCAGGTAACCCTGATGTCACTCAACCCGGAGCTCGTCGACAACCCGGTAACGCCGAGCGATTCCCAAGCGACCTCGTCCTGAGCTGCTGCTAGTCCTGCCGGCCCAACGCGGGTGGAGCGAGACCGAGCTGGAAGCCGAACATGTCGATGATCTTCGCGCGGGTGAACTGGCGACCGGTCAGGGAGCCGGTGGTGAAGTCGACCGTGTGCAGCGCAGATGCCAGTTGGTCGATCGCGGCCCTATGTCCCTCATAGAACTCCAGGAGGCGGACGAGCGACGCCCTGTTGAAGTCGAAGAAGGTTGCCCCGTCGCCGCGCTCTCGTCCAGTCCAGATCAGTTTCGCCGCCGCCTGAAAGTAGCTGTCGAACGCGGGGACAACACCCCAGACCCCGAGCATGACTTTCGTCACCAGGGTGACGTGTGCGGTCTTCTTGTCACGTAGCAGTGCCCGCCTCAGCGCGTCGTAAATCTCGACAAGAAGATCTTGCACACCGGGATCGCGGTAGGCAGGCACATCGATCCCACGCACGCGCGGGTTGTACTCCTCGACCAGCTTGATAGCGCCCTTAAGATGAGCCGCGTTGGTCTCCTTCAAAAGGTAGCTCGATCCTCGGTACATCCCCCAGCTCGCGAGATAGAACCCGAGCTGCATGCAACTCGCCTCCATCTGGCGCGTTGGTTGCTGGTTCTCCTGGAAATAGTTGTAAGCGAAGTCGAAGCTCAACTCCCGTCCGGGCGTCTTGCTCGGATCGAGCGCCCCGCCATCCTGTCGGTTGAGGAACTTGTTGACCACGCGGACGATCTCGTCGTCCCGGAACCGTTCCATCTGACGACCGTAGCGCTAGGCACGTAGCGGCGCGTTCGTCCCAAACCGGCTAGCGACGGGAGTCGACGACGAACGTTTCGAGTTTCCTTGCCCGCCAGACCATTTCCGATCGTGTGAGGGCGGGAGGCCCGCGAGGCCGACCACAGTCCCGCGACCACGACCTTCTCACCCGTCCGCTGCTGGACGCTTCACGTGTGCCGAGATCGCCCGTCTGCGACGTAGGCCATTGAGGTCGCACGATTGTTGTGAGTCGCCGCCGACAACCGAGCCGAATGTGTTGAAAGTCTTCCGGCCGCGGTTGCCAAGGGCTAGCGTCACGCGGGTCGAGACGTCGGATATCGAAGGAGGACGCATGGCTAGCCTGCCAGGGATTGTCTGTCTTGAGGGATCGTGGCGCGAGCGCCTCGACAGCACAGACTCAATCGAGCCTGCGCTCAGGTGCATCGAGTCCCTCGGCTACGCGAACGTCGTGCACAAGGACGTCGCGACGGAGAGCGAGCTAGTCCACTACATCGATCAATGGCTCGGGAGATCCGGCAAGGCGATGCCGTCGTATCGAATGGGCATGTTTGCGTTTCACGGGGATGCTCGCACGATCTGGCTCGGCGCGGAGGAGGTCACCCTCGACCGGTTCGCCGAGATCATCGATGGTCGGGCATCCGGGCGGGTCCTCTACTTCGGTAGTTGCGGAGTCCTCAACGTGGCCGACGACGTGCTGACCGACTTCTGCCGGATCACGAATGCCAGAGGAATCGTTGGGTACACTAAAGCGGTCGACATGCTTGAGACTGTCGCCTTCGAGGTCCTTCTGATCAAAGCGACTCTGCGGGCGACGTCGTACAAGCCGATCTACGCCAAGCTCTGCCGGGAGCACCCGGAGTGGACGAAACGGCTCGGCCTGCGGATGGCGCACAAGACGTGGGCTTCCCCGCGCACGTACACCTGAGGCCCGCACGTCGACGTCACGCGCCACCGAGCGTCGTGAGGCCGCCTGGCCGGCATACACCGAGCAGTTAGTCGATCTCTTCGCCGGCGAGAGCCTTCGCCGCGAGGCGCTCTTCCTCGCTGACTTCCCAGACCTCCCACGCCGCGTGCAGCGCGAGCGCGATGATCAGGCACCCCAGGATGAGGTCGGGCCAGCCGGAGGCGGTCGCGGCGGTGAGGACCGCCATACCGATGATCGCGATGTTGACCAGCACGTCGTTGCGCGCGGAGAGGAACGCCGCGCGGCTGAGCGAGCCGCCGTGGTGCCGGAACCGCACGAGCAGCCACGCGCTCGTCCCGTTGACCACGATCGCTCCCAGCGACGCCAGCACGACCGGAATCACTTGTGGTGCAACGGGATTCGAGAAGCGCTGGATCGCCTCCCAGCCGGCGACCGCCGCCGGGCCGAGTATGACGAGTGCCATCGCCTTGCCGGCCATCGCTCGCCTCGCGAGCGGCCAGCCGAGCGCCAGGAAGATCAGCAGGTTGATCGAGGTGTCTTCGAGGAAGTCGACGCTGTCGGCCAGCAGCGAGACCGAGCCCGCAGCCAACGCGACGATGAACTCGACGAAGAAGTAGCCGAAGTTCAGCCCCGCCACGATCAGCACGACGCGTCGCAGCGCCGATCGGGCGGTCGCGTCGGCGTGCACGGCTGCGTCGGTCTCGCTCATAAACCCATGAGGCTAGCCGTCGACCAAGGTCTGTCGGTGGTCAGTGCTTGAGTGTCTGTATGCCGAAAAGCCAGGCCACCACCGACCTCGACCAGATGGTCGAGGAGATGCGCATGCTGGTGCCCGCAGGCGACGACGCCGACAAGGTCGCCCAGTTGGCTGCGTTGGAGAAGTTGCAGGCTTCGGCGGCCGCGGCGATCGCGCGGGTGTCGACCGAATTCCTTGAGTCCCAACGGGATCGGCAGCGTGACCTCGGCGTGCCCAGCCACCGTCGTGGCCGCGACACCGCCGACCAGATCGCGTTGGCACGGCGAATCAGCCCAAGCCAGGCCTCACGCGACTTGAAGTTCGCGCGGGCGCTGCGCGACGACCTGCCGGTGACCGCGGACCTCCTGGCCGCCGGCGAGATCAGCGAGCGCGTTGCGCGTGCGGTGCACCGCGAGACCGACCATCTGTCGGCCGACCAGCGGTCCGCGATCGACCGCGAGGTCGCTCGCAGGCTGCCCGGACTCTCCGTCAAAGAAGCTTCTGCCGCGGCGAAACGCGCTGCCTATCAAGCCGATCCGGCCTCTGCCGTCAAGCGTGCCGCCAAGGCAGCCAAGGACCGCCGGGTCTGGACCAAGCCGGCGCCCGACACGATGTGCACGGTGACCGCACTCCTCACCGCGGCCCAGGGCATTGCGGTCTGGGCGACATTGCGACGCGACGCGCAGGCTCTCATCGCCTCCGGTGCCGCCGGCGACCGCACTCTCGACCAGGTGATGGCCGACCTGTTCGTCGAGCGGCTGACCGGCCAGAGTGTCGCCAGCGCCGTGCCGGTCGAGATCCACCTGGTGATGACCTTGGCGATGCTGTTCGGCGCGCAGCCGGACGGCGCGGCATACGGCCAGGGGGTCGAGACCGATCCCGACGGCGCCGCGTGGCTCGAGGGCTACGGCCCGATCCCCGCCGCCGTCGCGCGTGCCGCGATCGCCGGGGTGCCCGACCTGCTCGGACCGACCCCGCAGGAGCTCGACCGCGGTCAGGCGTGGATCCGCCGGCTGTTCGTCGACCCCGCAACCGGACAGCTGATCAGCGCCGACAAACGACGGCGAAGATTCGACGGCGCCGTCCGCAGATTCATCAACCTGCGAGATCGGGTATGCCGAATGCCGTTCTGCGACGCTCCGATTCGCGATCACGACCACCTCGTGCCCTATCGCGACGGTGGCGAGACCTCGGTCGACAACGGCGCCGGCGTGTGTCAGCGCTTCAACCAGATCAAGAACTTGCCTGGGTGGACCACCGAGGTCATTCACGGCGCCGCGGAGGCTGATGCTCCACCTGGTGAGCATCCGCACACGATCCGCATCACCACGCCCACCGGGGCGGTGTACTACTCGACCGCGCCGCCGGTGCCCGGCACGCGACCGGCACGGCCGAAGCCGCCGACGAGCACGGTCGATGTCCAGTTCCCGAGCGGCCTCCGACTCGCGAGCTGAACGATAAGGCGGCGCGGCGGGAAGATTCAGTTTCCACTCGCGGACGGCGAGTGAGGGCTACCTTGAGGAATGAATCGGTCGCTTAACGGTCGATACCTAGGGGAGGGAGTTTCTGAATGAGCGCTCGTCAACGCGCGGCGTCAAGTTATTCGACGTTTGTCACCGAACGCGCACCTGCGTCCATAAGTGCCACCAGTCGGCACCTCAACATCGGCGGTTCGGCGACGCGGACGTCGGTGGCTGTGATTACCAGCGCGGCTGCGCTCTTCCTCGCGGGGTGCAATTCCGAAGCGACCTCGACCGAAACAGTCACCGAGACCGTAACCGTGACTGCTGGCGTTACTGACTCGGTGGCCGGCCCAAATCCGGACAAAACCACCGACACTGCCGACCCCGCGGCACCACCGTCCGCCGATGACTTCACGATCGCACTGAAGATCCTCAGCAAACAGTGCTACGGCTCCGCCGGTTGCAACGTAACCTTTCGCATTCAGCCGACTTTCAGGGGCCAACCCTTGCAAGACGGCCAGACCGCTGAGGTGACCTACGAGATCAAGGGCTCTGAAGATCCGTACTCCAACACCTTCACCATGACCTCTGATGGGCAGGCATCAGTGCAGCAGGAGGAGTCGGTAAGCACCTCAGGTGCGAACGTGAAGTTGACCGCAACGGTGACCGACGTCTCAGTGCTGTAGCGGCAACCGACCCCGTGGGCCGTCCCGCCTCCCTGGCATGTGCCGAGATCGGTCTTATGCTGACCAGCATCGCCCGCCGCTGGTCCGGGCGCCCGAGCTGGGAGGTTCGCATGAAGCGTCTGCTCACCACCATCGTCGCCGCCGGGTTGGCCATGCCGGCCTTCGTAGCCTGTGGCGGGAGCTCCAGCGGAGGGGGCGGCGGCAGCACACTGGTCGTCGACGATCAGTTCGACCTCAAAAGCGTCGATCCCGCAAGGGAATTCGAGTTCACCGGCAACCTCATCACTCACCAGCTCTACGAGACCGCGCTGACCTTCAAGGGGTCCGACGTGAAGAAGCCGGTCCCAGGCATCTGCGACTACACGATGTCCTTCGACAACAAGGTGCTGACCCTCAAGGTGACCGGCAAGCACACCTTCTCCGACGGCAGCCCGGTCACCGCCGACGACATCGTCTTCTCCTACCAGCGCGTGCAGGGCATCGCTGGCAACCCGTCGTTCCTGCTCGATGGCGTCACGGTCAAGAAGGTCGACGACAAAACCGTCACCCTGACGAGCAAGGACCCCAACCCGCAGTTGCCGTTCATCCTGCCCAACCCCTCGCTCGGCATCGTCAACTCCAAGGTGCTGCAGAAGAACGGCGGTAGCACGACCGCGAAGGACTCCGCCGAGCAGTTCCTCAACAAGAACTCCCAGGGCTCGGGGCCGTACATGATCGACACCTACGACGTGCAGAACAAGGTCGTGCTCAAGGCGAACCCGAAGTATGCGGGGACCAAGCCGGCATACGACCGAATCGTCATCCAGAACGTCCAGGCGTCCTCGCAGAAGGTCAACATCCAGGGCGGCAAGACCCAGATGGCGCTGTCGCTCGGCCCCGACCAGGTCAAGGGTCTCGACGCGAGCAAGACTCAGACCATCAAAGGTGCGAGCACCACCACGATCTACTTGTGGTTCAACATGACTCCGGCCTACGGCAAGGCCGCGAGCAACGTGAAGTTCGTCCAGGCGATGCGCCACGCCGTCGACTACAACGCGCTGCTCAAGCTCGCCGGCGACGGGTCGGTGCAGCCCGGCGGCATGGTGCCGGTGACCTTCCTCGGCGCGCTCAAGAGCGACCCGAACAACAGCTACGACCCGGCCAAGGCCAGGCAGCTGCTCGCCCAGTCGGGCTACAAGGGTGAGCCGATCTCGATCCTCTACTCCAACGACGTCGGTTTCGGCCTTGACGATCAGGCGCAGGCGATCCAGGCGCAGGTCAAGAAGGTCGGCATCAACCTCAAGCTCAACCCGCAGCCGAGCGCAACCTCGCTCGATGCGTTCCGCAGCGGCAAATCGCAGGCCGGTCTGGCCTACTGGGGCGCCGACTTCCCGGACCCGGCCGACTACCTGGTCTTCGCGCCCGGGCAGAGCCTCGCCAAGCGGGCTGCGTGGACCGCCGCCCAGGCACCGACCTCCACCCAGCTCGCGACCGCCGCTGGGCAAGCGAGCGGAGACCAGGCCCGCGACGCGGCATACCAAAAACTGCAGCAGCAGCTGAACGTCGAGGGTCCGTGGATCCCGCTCTTCCAGCCGGTCGACCTGCTGGTCGCCGCGACGTCGGTGAAGGGCGTCGCGCTCAACCCGCTGTGGACGGTCGACTTCGGCTCCCTGACCAAGTGAGTATGACGGCCGCCTCGCCTGCCGCGGGTCCGGCGCACGACCCGCGGCAGGAGGGCGCGGAGCGCTGGTGGCAGCGGTTCCCGCTGGCGCGCTACGTCCTGGTGCGGCTGGTGGTGAGCGTGTTGCTCATCTGGGGTGTCACGCTGGTGACCTTCGTGCTGACCAACCTGGTGCCGTCCAACCCGGCCGCCGCCGCGCTCGGTGAACGCGCCGCGTCCAACCCCGACACGGTCAAGGCGTTCGAGCGGCAGTACGGCCTCGACCAACCGGTGCCGCAGCAGTACGTCAGCTATCTCGGCCGGCTGGTCCACCTCAATCTCGGCCAGTCGACCCAGACGCACAACGCGGTGTGGGACGACCTGCGTTCGGCCTTCCCGGCGACCGCCGAGCTCGCGGTGACCGCGTTGGTCATCGCGGCGGTGCTGGCGATCGTGCTCGGCCTGGCGGCGGCGTTGCGGCGCGGCAGCATCCTGGACCAGGTGGTGCGGGTCGGCTCGCTGATCGGCTTCTCCACGCCGACCTTCTGGCTGGCGCTGGTGATCTTCTACGTCTTCTCCTACAAGCTCGGCTGGTTCCCGGGCTCCGGCCGGCTCGACCCGCAGTTCGACCCGCCGCCGCAGCGCACCGGCTTCTACACGATCGACGCCCTGCTCGCCGGCCAGATCGCCGTCTTCGTCAACGCGGTCGAACACCTCGTGCTGCCGGCGTTCGTGCTGGTGCTGTACACGCTCGGCATACTCACCCGCTTTTGTCGCACAGCGGTGCTCGAGGTCCTCGGCAACGACTACGTGACGGCGGCGCGGGCGAAGGGCCTGCCGCGCTCGGCAGTCACCCGGCGTTACATCCTGCGCGCCGCGGCGGTGCCGATCCTCACGATGATCGGGCTGACCTTCGCCTCCGTGCTGTCCGGCGCCGTGCTCACCGAGACCGTGTTCGCGTGGGGCGGCATCGGCCAATATGCCTACAAGGCCGCCACCACACTCGACCTGCAGGCGATCATGGGCGTGGGCCTGCTGATCGGCATCATCTACGTCGTCGTGAATTTCATCGTCGACCTGCTGTATGGCGTCCTCGACCCGCGAGTGAGGGACCGATGACCATCACCGACCCGACCCCGACGGAGACCGCACCCATCACCGACCGGCGCCGACTTGTGCGCTGGCCGCAGGCCTGGCGCCGACCGCTCACGATCATCGGTGGGGTGATCATCGCGTTCTGGGTGATCGTCGCGATTGTCGGCATCTTCTGGACGCCCTATCCCCCGCTCGGCCAGATCGCTCCGCGGCTGAGCGCGCCGTCGGGCGAGCACCTGCTCGGCACCGACAGTGTCGGCCGCGATGTGCTGTCGAGGATCATGGCAGGAGCACATGTCTCGCTGCCCGTGCCGATCCTGGTCGTGGCGCTGTCGATGATTCTCGGCACAGCGCTGGGTGCGATCGCCGGGTACTTCGGTCGCGTGGTCGACGAGGTGATCATGCGGCTCACCGACCTGGTGCTCGCCTTCCCCACGATCATCCTGGCGATGGTCGTCACCGCGGCCCTCGGCCCCGGCCTGCAGAACGCCGTGATCGCGCTGCTCGCGGTGAGCTGGCCGTCATACGCCCGCGTGACCCGCTCGCTCGTGCTCGGCGCGCGCGGCAGCGAGTATGTCGTCTCTGGTCGCCTGATGGGTGTGAGCGCCTGGCGGTCGCTGACCCGCGACGTGCTGCCGAACATCCTCGCGCCGATCGTGGTCCTGGCGACGATGGACATCGGCAACGCCATCCTGCTGCTCTCCGGGTTGTCCTTCCTTGGCCTCGGCACCGTGCCGCCGACGCCGGAGTGGGGCGCGATGGTCTCCGAGGGCGTCGAGCAGTTCTCCTCGTGGTGGATCGCGACCTTCGCCGGCCTGGCGATCTTCTCGGTCGTGCTGGCGTTCAACTTCCTCGGCGACTCGCTGCGCGACGCGCTCGACCCGCGCGCGCAGAAGTCGGTCGAAGGGCGGGCGGTATGACGACGTCCCCGGCTTTGCAGATCGAGGACCTGTCGCTGCGGATCGGCTCGCGGCAGATCCTCGACGGCGTCTCGCTCGCCGCTCCCCCTGGCGAGGTCACCGGCCTGGCCGGCGAGTCTGGCTCGGGCAAGACGATGACGGGTATGACGGTGATCGGGCTGCAACCGCCCTCGGCACGTGTGACCGGCAGCATCCGGCTGGGTGACCGCGAACTCGTCGGCCTCCCCGAGAAGGAGCTGAATCGGTTGCGCGGCAACGAGATTGCCGTCGTCTTCCAGGATCCGACCGCGTCGCTGCACCCGATGCTGTCGATCGGTTCGCAGCTCACCGACCACATGCGCTATCACCTCGACCTGTCCCGGTCGGACGCCCGCGCGCGGGCGCTCGAGCTGCTCGAACAGGTGCAGGTGCCTGAGCCGGCCAACGCGTTGAAGCGCTATCCGCACCAGTTCTCCGGTGGTCAGTTGCAGCGCATCGCGATCGCGTCGGCGCTGGCGTGCGAGCCTCGGGTGCTGATCGCCGACGAACCCACGACCGCGCTGGATGTCACCGTGCAGGCCAGCATCCTGCGGCTGCTGCGCGGACTGTGTGATGACCTCGGTCTGGCGATGATCCTGATCACCCACGACCTCGGGGTGATGTCAGCCGTCGCCGACACCATCACCGTGATGCGTGCCGGACAGGTGGTCGAGCACGGGCCGCGAGCGGACGTCATACAGCGGCCGCAGCACGACTACACGCGCTCGCTGATCGACGCGCTCCCCGACCACCAGGAGGCCGCCGGTGAGTGACGGACTCGCGCTCGACAACGTCTCAGTGACCTACCGGCAACCCGGCGGGCGGCGGCTGCGCGCGGTGCACGACGTGAGTCTCGCGATCGAGCCCGGCGAGGTCGTCGGGCTGGTCGGTGAGTCCGGGTGCGGCAAGTCGACGCTGGCCCGGGCGATCTGCGGGCTGGAGTCGCTGTCCTCCGGCACGGCCTCCTTCGAAGGTCACCCGATCACCCGGCTCGGGCTGCGACGCCGACCGACGCCGTTGCTCCGCGCGCAGATGGTCTTCCAGAACCCCTACGCCTCGCTCAACCCACGCCGTCGGATCGGCGCGCAACTCGAGGACGGGCGACGCATCCACCCCGGAAGGGCACCGTCAGTGGTCGAGCTGCTCGACCAGGTTGGGTTGGAATCGTCTGCAGCGCAACGGTTTCCGCACGAGTTCAGCGGTGGGCAACGGCAGCGCATCGCGATCGCACGCGCCGTGGCGACCGGCCCGGACCTGCTCATCGGTGACGAACCGATCGCCTCTCTCGATGCCTCCCTGCAGGCTCGCATCGCCACGTTGATGCGGTCGGTCGCACTGGACGCAGGCGCGTCGCTGCTGTTCATCAGCCACGACCTGTCAGTGGTGCGGCTGATCGCCGACCGGATGGTGGTGATGCGGGCCGGCGAGATCGTCGAAGCTGGGCCCACCGAGCAGGTGTGGTCGGGCCCCCAACAGGCCTACACCAAGCGACTGCTCGCCGCGATCCCGAAAGCCGACGGTCGTGGCGAACTCCCCCAGCTACTCCCGTGAGATCGCCTCGGCGTTGAGCAACGTGTCGCGGATCTCGGACTTGAGCACCTTGCCGACCTTGGAGCGCGGCAGGTCCGGCCACACCTCGACCTGCTTGGGCGCCTTGACCGAGCCGATCGCGGACTTCGCGAAGCCGATCAAGTCAGCAGACGGGACCGACGCGCCGGGCTGCAATTGCACGACCGCGACCACGCGCTCGCCCCACTTGTCATCAGGGAGGCCGATCACGCCGCAGTCCTGCACCGCGGGGTGGGCGATGAGCGCCTGCTCCACCTCGGTCGAATACACGTTGAAGCCGCCGCTGATGATCATGTCCTTGGCCCGGTCGACGATGAACAGAAAGTTGTCCTCGTCGAGATAGCCGATGTCGCCGGTGTGCAGCCAGCCGCCACGCAGCGCCTCGGCTGTCGCCTCGGGGTTCTTGTAGTAGCCACGCATGACCAGCGAGGAGCGGACACAGATCTCACCGTGGGTCCCGGCCGGCACCGGCCGATCGCTGTCGTCGAGAATCGCCACCTGCACCAGCGGCGACGGCCGCCCGGCGCTGGCCAGTCGTTCGGTC
Organism: Metallococcus carri; assembly: GCF_011440275.1. Classification (GTDB taxonomy): domain Bacteria; phylum Actinomycetota; class Actinomycetes; order Actinomycetales; family Dermatophilaceae; genus Metallococcus; species Metallococcus carri. The sequence goes on from NZ_JAAOIV010000006.1 coordinate 77,819, forward strand.
GCGATGGACCCGTCCGGCCGGCGGTGCGCCTGCGGTGGCATCGTCGAGATCATCATCGGCGCCTCGGTCTGTCCGAAAAGCTGCGCCATCGGTCCGATCGCGTCCAGCGCCTCCGCCAGACGGGCCGGCGAGATCGGCGCGGCGCCATACCAAAAGCATTGCAAACTGGACAGATTCGCCGAGGCGAGCTGCGGCGAGGCCAGGACCATATAGATGAGCGTCGGCGGCAGGAAGGTGTGCGTGACACCGTGCCGCCCGATGAGGTCGAGGAACTCCCCCACGTCGGGTGCGCGCATGATGACGATCTGCCCACCGAGGGCGAGGATCGGAAAGCAGAGAACACCGGCGGCGTGGGTGAGCGGCGCCAGCGCGAGATAGACCGGGCGGCCGTCGAAGGGATAGCCCATCAGCGTGAGGGCCGTCATCGTCTCGAGGTTGCCGTCGGTGAGCATCACGCCCTTCGGTCGCCCGGTCGTCCCGCCGGTGCCGACAAGCATCGCGAGATCGTCGAGCGGAGCGTCCGGCCGCGCCGCGCCTCCGCTGGCCAGGAAGGCCTCGAAGTCGATCGCGCCGTCCACCGCGCCGTCGAGACAGACATAGGTGTGCAGCCCGGGCAGCGCAGGCCGAATCGCCTCGACCAGTGCGGCGAACGACTGTTGGAAGATCAGCACCTGCGCGTCGAACAACTCCAGCAGTTCGGCATTCTCGGCCGCCTCGTTGCGCGGGTTGATCGGGCACCACACCGCCCCCGCCCGGCTGATGCCGAAGACGCAGGCGAAGGCCACCGGGTCGTTGGCGGACAAGATCGCCACCCGGCCGCCGGCAGTCAACCCGCCGGCGGCCAGCGCGGAGGCGACGGAGTGCGACAACGCGACCACCTCGGCATACGACATCGACTCGCCGTCGGTGGTGAGGCAGGGGCGGTCCGGCCCGAGGCTGGCGCCCTTGTCGAGATAGTCACTCAGTCGCATCGCCGGCTCAGTCCTGGGTGGTGAGCACCGGCGGCGACACCAGGCCGAAGCTGCGCAGCACGCCGAGCAACTCGCGGTGCCCGAAGGCCTGACAGGCCGAGGCGAAGCCGGTGCGCTGGGGCGGCGATTGGGTCAGGGAGTAAGCGGCATACGCCTGCAAGAGCCCGGTCTGCTTGTAATTGGAGTTGCCGTGGATCACGCAGTGCGCGCGGCCGAGCGGCCCGGAGGCGTAGACCGAGTCGAGCGACTTGTTGATCCGCGGGTTCTCTCGCGGCGGCATCGTGTCCATCACCTGCCGGGCGGTTGCGGTCAGCGCGGCCTGCTTGTCGTCGGCGTTCATGTCCTTGGTGGCTTCCAGGGCCCCGGCGACGATCTGCGGCACGCCATTCATCAGCGCCGCGTTGAACACACCGCCCTGCGCCTTGCAGTTGGCCACCCGCGGGTCGTGCTTGAACCACACCGGATGTGAGGTGCCGCCCCACGGGAGGGACTGCGCGAGCTCGTGCTGCCCGGGCACGACCAGCGGCACCAGTCCCTGCTCGGGATCGAAGGGCACATAAGCGTTCTGCTCCAGATAGTGCGCGGCCGAGGACGCCGCGTTGACCAGGATCGTCTCGGTGGACGCGATAGTGGGCGATCCGCCCCAGAAGACCGCGATATCCAAGGTGTCCAGCCCGGGCTGCTCGAGGCACAGCTGCGCGGCGATCTCGCCGGTGGTGTACATCTGCGCGATGCCGGGCGAAAGCAGCAGCCCCTTGTCGGCGAAGGCCGCACCGTGCTGCTCGTCGCAGGTCATCAACCAGTCCTGCTCGCCGGTCGTGTCGACATAATGCGTGCCGGCCTGCAGACACGCCTCCACCACGACGCCGCCGAGCGTGCTGAACGGTCCGACGGTGTTGCAGACCACCGACGCGCCGTCGAAGAGCTCGGCGAGCGCGTCCGCGGTGTGGTCGACGACCTTGATCTCATAATCGGCGGTCTCGATGCCGGCGACATGGGACTGCATCGATTCGGTCAGCTTGTCCTCGTTGCGCCCAGCGGCGACGAAGGGCAGGTTGAACTCGCGTAGGTATTCGCACACGAGGCGACCGGTGTAGCCGGAAGCGCCATACACGACAACGGGTTTGGTGCTCATGCTGCTCCTCACATTCCCATTCCGCCGTCGACCGGGAGGCCGGCGCCGGTGATGAATCGGGCGGCGTCGGAGGCCAGGAAGACCACCGCGTCCGCCATATCGCTGACTTCGCCGAGCCGGCCGGACGGCGTCAGCTCCACCACCGCACCGACGGCGGCCTCGGGGCTGTCGAAAAGTCCGATCTGGGCGACATCGTTGGCGAGCCCGGCGCCCATCTCGGTCGGCACCAGGCCGGGGTAGACGCAGTTCACGCGCACGCCATAACCGAGCTTGCCGGCCTCCATTGCGGCCACCCGGGTGAGCCGGTCCACGGCCGACTTGGTGGCGCTGTAGACCGCGATCCCCGGGAAGGCGATGGTCGCCGCGACCGAGGCCATGTTGATGATCGCGCCGCCCTTGCCCGCCGGCCCGTCCGGCCGCATCGCCCGCAGCCCGTGCTTGAGCCCGAGGACCGTGCCGAGCACGTTGACCTCCAGCATCCGCCGGGCGTCGGCCGCCTCCACCTCGGTGAGCAGGCTGGTGATCTCGATGCCCGCGTTGTTGACCAGGATGTCCAAGCCGCCGAGTTGTTGCACCGTGTGCTGCACGGCGGTGGTCCAGCTCGCCTCGTCGGTCACGTCGAGCTGCACATAGCCATGGCCTTCGCCCAGGTCGGCGGCGGTCTGCTCGCCTTCGGCCTTGACGTCGCCGATCATCACCTTCGCGCCGGCCGCGGCCAGCGCCTGCGCCATGCCTTGCCCCAGCCCCTGGGCACCGCCGGTCACCAGCGCGATGCGGCCGGTGAGGTCGTAGGTCGTCATACGGGAACCTCCTGCAGTCGGCGTGACGGGCGTCACGTCCCCACCCTGACCGACGATCTTGACACTCGTCAAGACTTTGTTTTGACGAATGTCAAGATATCGGCGGTCTCGACTACCCTGGAGCCATGGCTGCACCCGCACGCGCCCTTGCGCCCTCGCCGGAATCCTCCGCGCGCGCCCTCGGGGCCAAGCAGGACGCCCGGCGCGACCAGCTCGCCGAGTCGGCGCTGGAGACCCTCGGCGAACTCGGCTATGCCCGCACCAGCCTGCGCGAGATCGCCGCCAAGTCGCCCTTCAGCCACGGCGTCGTGCACTACTACTTCGCCAGCAAGTCCGAGCTGATCGCCTACTGCGTGCGCTACTACAAGGCGCGCTGCGTCACTCGCTATGACGCGATCGTGGCCGACTCCTCGACCGCCGAGGAGTTGCGGGCCGCGTTCGCCGCCAAGCTCGCCGAAACCTTGCGCGACGAGGCACCGATGCACCGGCTCTGGTACGACCTGCGCACCGCCGCCTATTTCGAGCCGGACCTGCGCGAGGCGGTGGTCGAGATCGACGCCGGCCTGGAAGCGATGATCTGGCGGATTATCGAGCGGTATGCCGATCTCGCCCGCGCCCGGCCGTCCTTCGACTCCCCCACGACGTATGCCGTCCTCGACGGACTTTTCGAGTCAGCCCTCACCCAGGCGACGCTCGGTGACCCCGCCGCTGCCGGGCAGCGGCTCGAGGCCTCCGCGGCCGCCGTGCTGCCGACCCTGATCTCTCTACACCCGTAGTAGAGCTTTCCGGTCGTTATAGCGACCATCTCCGGGGTTTCGACTCGCTCAACCGGCGAATGAACTACACCCGTAGTAGCGACGTCCGGCGGTTATAGCGACCGGACGGTTCTCGTGTAAAAGAGGCCCATGACCGATTGCATCTTCTGCGGGATCGTCGCGGGCACCCTGCCGGCGCAGATCGTGCACGAGACCGACACGACCGTGGCCTTCCTCGACACCCGGCCGCTCTTCCACGGCCACGTGCTGGTGGTGCCGCGCGAGCACTACGTCACCCTGCCGGACCTGCCTGCCGATCAGGTGCCCGGCTTCTTTGCCGAGGTGCGCCGCATCGCCGGGGTCATGCCGATGGCGCTGGACGCTCAGGGCACCTTCCTGGCGATGAATAACGTTGTGTCGCAATCGGTTCCGCACCTGCACTGCCATATCGTGCCGCGCACGAAGGGCGACGGATTGCGCGGGTTCTTCTGGCCACGCCGGCGCTACAAGGACGACCAGGCGAGCCAGGTCGCCGAGCGACTCCGCAAAGCCCTCAACTGACCCCGCGCGCGCCGGTCAATCCCCCTCGTAGGCTCGACCTTCGTGACCATCCTCATCGATCCGCCGTTCTGGCCGGCACACGGCCGGCTGTGGTCGCATCTGGTGAGCGACAGCTCGTATGACGAGCTGCACGCCTTCGCGCGCGCGCTCGACTTGCCGTCGCGCGGCTTCGACATCGACCACTACGACATCCCGCAGGAGCGGTATGCCGAAGTCGTCGCCGCGGGCGCAACCGAGGTCACCGCGAGCGAACTCATCCGACGGCTCATCGACAGCGGTTTGCGCGTGCGCGAACGGGACCGGCCCAGCTGAGCGGTGTGCGCGCCCGGGTGAAGCGGTCACCTGAACGGATTCGACTGCGCCGATAGTGAGCGCTCGCTTAGGATCGGTGCCGAGCAATGACCCCGAGTCGTAGGAGCGCCATGCCCGCCAACCTCAGCACCTCCGTCACGATCGACGCGCCGCCGAGCGCCGTCTGGGCCGTGGTGTCCGACCTCAAGCGGATGGGCGAATGGAGCCCGCAGTGCCGCAAGGTGATCGTGCGGGGCGGCGGACCGATCGCCAAGGGCACCAAGATGGTCAACGTCAACCGCGAAGGCCTCAAGGTGTGGCCGACCCAGTCGATGGTCACCGAGTTCGAGCCCGATCGCGCCATCGCTTTCCGGGTGCGGGAGAACAAGGCGATCTGGCGCTTCGACCTCGAGCCGGCCGCCGACGGTGGCACAAAACTCACCGAAACCCGCGATGTCACGAACGGCACGACCGCGATCTCGCACAAGCTGATCGACGCCTTCCTCGGCGGCGAGGCCCGCTTCGAAGCCGACCTCGTCACCGGCATGAAGCAGACCCTGGCCAAGATCAAGGCCGAGGTCGAGAAGGCGCCCGCTCGACGCAGCGCCTAAGGCAGTCAGCGCAGCGCGTAGGACACCAAGAAGGCGCGCTCAAACGCCTGGTCGCGCCAGGCGTCATACCGCCCGCTGCTGCCGCCGTGCCCAGCGACGATCTGCGTGCGCAGCACGATCGGCCGCCCGCCGGTGACCGTCTCGCGCAGCCGCTGCACCCACTTCACCGGCTCGACGAAGGACACCCGCGTGTCGTTGATGCTCGTCGTCGCGAGGATCGCCGGGTAGTCGACCGGGCGGACGTTCTCGTACGGCGAGTAGGCCTTCATGCACGCGTAGATCTCGGCGTCCTCGATCGGATTGCCCCACTCCTCCCATTCGCCGACCGTGAGCGGCAGCGTCGGGTCGAGGATGGTGGTGAGCGCGTCGACGAAGGGCACCCCCGCGTGCACGGCGGCGAACAGTTCCGGCGCCTCGTTGACCGCGGCACCGATGAGCAGGCCACCGGCCGAAAATCCTTCGGCGACAAGGCGATTGGGTGCCACCCAGCCCTGCTCGATGAGCGCTCGACCACAGTCGACGAAGTCGTGGAAGGTGTTGGGCTTGGCGAGGAATTTGCCCTGCTCATACCACCGCCGGCCGAGCTCGCCACCACCGCGCACGTGCGCGATAGCCACCACGAGACCGCGCTCGAGCAGCGATAGCCGCGACACCGCGAAGCTCGGGTCGCTGCTCGCCTCGTAGGACCCGTAGCCATAGAGATAGCCGGGGTTGCTGCCGTCCGCAGTGAGCTCAGCCCGCCGGGCGACCGACATCGGCACCCGCTCGCCGTCGCGCGCGGTGACCCAGACGCGCTCCTCGACATACCGGCTCGGGTCGTAACCCGGCACCTCCTGTCGCTTGAGCAGCTCGGGTTCGCGCCCCGGCCCGACGGACAGCACCGACCGTGGGATCAGCAGCGAGGAGGCGACCACCTGCACCGCGTCGGTGTCGTATGCCGGGTTGGACCCGAGCCCGACCGTCGTCAGCGGACCGAGCCCGGGAATGTCCTCGATCTGCCCGTATGACGACCCGTGCTTGGGCACCAGCCGCACGGTCCCGATCCCCTGGTGCCGCATCGCCACGGCCACCACATCGCGGAACGCCGCGACACCGAGGATGCGGTCCCCCTCTTCGCCGGTAAGCAGCGGTCGCCAGTGCTGTCGGCCGGGCGTCTGCAGCGGAGCCCACGCGACATCGAAGTCGGGCCGAGACCCGTTGTGCGTCACCAGGATTCGTGGACCGTCCACTTCGACGTCATAGTCCAGCCCTGGGGTGCGCGGCTCGACCATGACCGGCTCCGACAGCGGGTGCCGCAGGTCGAGCAGCCGCACCTCGGTCGTGGTGCGCGACTCGGAGTAGATCGTCAGCCAATTGCCGTCGCGGGAGGAGTCGATGCCGAGGGAGAAGACCTCGTCCGGCTCGTCCGCGACGAGCACGTCGGTCTCGGCCGGTCGGCCGAACTCGTGCCGCCAGACCTGGAAGGAGCGCCACGCGTCGTCCCGGCGGGTGTAGAACAGGTGGCTGCCGTCGACCGACCAGGCCAGCTCGTTGCCGACCTGGCGCACGCTGTCGTCGAGCACCGCGCCGGTCGCCGCGTCCCGCACCTCGAGGTCGTAGAGCTCTCCGCCGGTGCGGTCGACGAGCACCGCGATGCGCTCCCCCGCGTGGTCCACCTCGAGTGCGGCGAGCTCGAAGAACTCCTGGCCCTGCGCCTCGGCGTTGCCGTCGACGAGCACCTGCTCGCCCTCGACCGGCGCGCCCGGCTCGACATGCGGGCGCTCGGGGTGCGCGGATCGCGGTGCGCGGCAATGGATTTCGTATTGCAGCCCGGCCACGGTGCGTGAGTAGTACCACCAATCACCCAGGCGCACCGGCACCGAAACGTCGTCCTCATGGATGCGTGCCCGCAACTCCTCGAAGAGCGTGTCCGCGAGCGGCGCAAGGTCGGCGGTGACCGCCTCGGTGTAATCGTTCTCGGCCCGCACCAGCTCGAGCAACCGTGGGTCGTCGTGGTTGCGCATCCACGCCATCGGGTCGTCGACGACGTCCCCGTGGAAGGTGCGCTGGTGGGGTTCGCGGTCGGCATACGGTGGCTGAACGGTCACCCGCACACCTTAGGTCGCGGGCCGCACCTCCCGCGCGCGAGCCGGCCCACCGGTGACCGCGGAAACGATCGCCATCACGATGACATTGGCGACCAGCGCGACCATGCCGACGTTGAGGTGGTGCAGGCCGCTCGGCAGGAACGGCAGCACGTCACCGGTCGTCAGCTTGCCGATCGTCAGCCAGGTGACGATCGCGGCTCCGACGACCATGCCCGCGGCCGCTCCGATCGCCGACACCGGGTTGCGCCGCAGCAGGCTGAGCACCATTGACGGGAAGAGCTGGGTGACGAAGGCGTAGCCGAGCAACAGCAGGTTGACGATCGCGTCGCCGCCGTTGAAGACCAGATAGAGCGCGACCAGCGCGATGATCGGCACGAACGCACGGGCCACGAGCGACAGCCGCTGACCGGAAAGGCTGGGCGCCAACGGTTTCAGCACGTTCTGGGCGATCAGCGTCGCGCAGGTCGTGAGCAGCATTGCGCCGGGCACCAGCGCGCAGAGCATGCCGGCCGCGCCGATGAAGCCCACCGCCCACGACGGCAGCTGCGAGCGCGAGATCGCGAGCAGCGACAGGTCGCCGTTGGCCAGGCCCGGCGTCACCAGGAAGGCGGTGAACCCGACGAAGATCACGAAGAGCAGCACCAACTGGTAGATCGGCAGCAGCGCGGCATTGCGCCGGAAGGTTTTCTGGTCCTTGCTGGAGTAGATCGCGCTGAAGTAGTGCGGCCACATGAAGAATCCCAGGGCGGACAGCAGCACGCTGGTGATGAACCAGCCTGGGTCGAAGGCCGGCTTGCTCAGCACCAGGTGCCCGGGCGCCTTGGCGTTCACCGCTTGCAGCATCGCCTCGATCGATCCGCTGGTGTGGATCGGCAGGTAGATCCCGATCGCGATGACCACGATGAGCACGAGCACGTCCTTGACGATCGCATTGGTCGCCGCCGCGTGGATCCCCGAGATCGTGACGTATGCCGCGAGTCCCAGCGCGCCGATCCAGACCGCTGCGGTCGCCGAGACCCGGCCGTAGGAGGTCTCCTGCACGATGATCCCGAGGCCCTTCAGCTGCAGTTCGAGATAGGGCACCATCGCGATCACGCCGAGGATCGCCACGACCGTGCCGAGCATCCGGCTGTTGTACTTGCTGATGAACCAATCTGGTTGGGACAGAAGCCTTTTGCTCTGTCCATAGCGCCAGATCGCCGGCGCCAGCCAGTAGGAGATGACATAGGCCAGCGCGCCGTAGCACAGGATGTAATAGGCGGCGCCGCCGTTCTTGTAGGAATAGCCGGAGGCGCCGAGGAAGGTGAAGGTCGTGTAGATCTCACCGGCCAGCAGCAAGAAGACGATCAATGAGCCGAAGCCGCGCCCGCCGACGCTCCATTGCTCCAGGTCCATCTCCTTGCCCCGGCGGCCGGCGATGCCGAGGCCGAGCGCCAGCAGGAAGAAGAGCGCCAGGATGACGAGGGCGGCGCTCACTGGTCACCCTCCGCGCCGCGCTTGTTCGCCGGATCGGTGAGGTAGACGGTCGTCATACAGATCGCGGTGATGACGACCGCGAGGACGATCCAGAAGAGGAAGAACGGCAGGCCAAGCACGAACGGCTCGGTGCGGTTCACGAAGGGGATCGCGAGGAGCATCATCACGAACGGGATCGCGGCGAGCACCAGGTGCAGGGCGCGGGGCGGGGACGGGCGCATCGCCCCAACCTGCCAGCGAGCACCCCTGGGCCGTCAAGGGATTGGTCAGCTGCTGATCGTTCGTTGCACGCGATGACCGGACAGCAAGCGTCAATGTTATGATGACGAATGCAGATCGCGTGGAGCGCACGCAAGCACGGCATCGAGGATGCCGACATCCTGCACGCCATCACCAACCTCATCCGATATGCAGAACAGACCTACGACGGCGAAGAGCGAATCTTCCTCATTGGCCCCGCTCGCGACGGACGCTTTCTCGAACTGGTCCTCGTTCCCGCCAGCCAGCCTGTGCGGGTGATCCACGCGGACATCCTCCAACCGAAGAACTACCGCCTTCTGGGGTGAGCACCATGACGACCAAGACCACCAAGCAGCGCAAGATCGACGACTTCATCGACTCCATCGACACGGCCGATATGCGCGACGGCTCCCACCTGCGTGAGATCGCTTCCGCCGCGAAGGCTCGGGATGCCGCCGACGAGAAACTCCACGCAGCCGTCCGGGCGGCTCGCGAGGCCGGTGATTCGTGGACCGCGATCGGACTTGTTCTCGGCACGAGCAAGCAGAATGCCCATCGGAAGTACGGTCACTAGATGGATCGACGCCAGCAGATGGTCATTCGTTGATGCCGGTCTGCTCGACACCGGCGACGATCCACCGCTGCAGGAACAGGAACATCAGCAGCAGCGGCACCATCGAGATGAGCGCGGCCATGAACATGCCGTGCAGGTTGATCGACTGCGCCGTGGCGTAGGTCGACAGGGTGATCTGCACCGTCCAGGAGTTCTGGTCCTGGCCGATCACCAGCGGCCAGAGGAAGGCGTTCCATGAGCCGATGAAGGTGATCGTGGCGATGGCTGCCACGAAGGACCACGAGTTGGGCACCACGATGCGCCAGAAAGTGCGCCACGGCCCGGCGCCGTCGATCTGCGCGGCCTCCTCGAGCTCCTTGGGAAAACCCAGGAAGTACTGCCGGAACAAGAAGGTCGCCAGCGCCTGGAAGAGTCCCGGCACGATCAGCCCGCGCAGGGTGGAGACCCAACCGAGGGTGGAGACCATCACGAAGGACGGCACGAAGGTCACCGCGGCCGGGATGAGCAGCGTCGCCAGCACGACGTAGAACACCGCACTCGCGTAACGCACCCGGATGCGCGCGAGCCCGTAGCCCGCCATACCGGAGATGACCAGCACGCCCACGGTCTGGGTGACGGCGATGAACAGCGAGTTCAGCATGCTGCGCCCCAGCGGAGCACTCGGATCGTTGAACGCGTCGATCAGGTTGTGCCACTGCGGATTCGACGGGAACCAGGTCCAGCCGTTGACGTTGTTGATCTGCTGGTCGGTCGACAGTGCGTCGCGCACCAGCAGGTAGAACGGGATCAGGAAGGCGATCGTGAGCAACACCAGCACGATCCCGCGCGCGACCTTGGCCGCGCGCCGGTCGCCCTGGCCCACCCCGACCGAGCTCACGACTCGCTCCGTCCGAGGCCGGTGAGCTTGCCCTGCACCAGCGCGAAGACCGCGATCAGCAGGGTGAGGATGACGGCACCGGCGCTGCCGTTGCCGAAGTCCTGCACGCTGCCGAGCGCGATGTTGTAGAGATAGATCAACGGCGGACGGGCGTATGGCGGGTAGCCGCCGGGCGTCGCGAGGATGTTGTAGAACTCGTCGAACGCCTGAAAAGCGTTGACCAGCAACAACATCAGCACCGCGGTCGAGGTCGTGCGCAACTGCGGGAAGGTGATGTAGCGGAACGCCTTCCAGCCCGTCGCACCGTCCAGCGCGGCCGCCTCGTAGAGATGTCGCGGGATGCGTTGCAGCGCGGCCAGGAAGAGCACCATGTAGAACCCGACCTGCAGCCACAACCGCACGGTGGTGATCACCAGCCAGTACCACGGCGGGTGCACCACCGACAGCCACGGCACCGGGTCGAGACCCACCCAGCCCAGCACGGTGTTGGCCAGGCCGCTGGAGATGCCGGTGAAGATGCCGTGCCGCCAGATCAGCGCGGCCACGACATACGAGCAGGCGACCGGCAGGAAGAAGACCGAGCGGAAGAACGCCCGCCCCCACGACGTCGCCTCCAGCAGCACCGCCAGGCCGAGCGAGATGACGAAGGTGGTCGGCACGATGAACGCCGCGAAGACCACGAAGGTGACCAGGCTGGAGCGGAAGGCCGGATCGCCCAGCATGGCGCGGTAGTTGTCGAAACCGACGAACTCGGTCGGCGTCACCGTGTTGTGCGCGTTGTAGAAGCTCAGCCAGATGCTCCAGCCGATCGGGATGAGCACGAAGATCGCCAGGCCGAGGAAGAACGGGCCGACGAAGACCCAGAACCACAGGTGCGGGTTGTCGGTCCAGCGCCGTCGGCTGGGTGCCGGCCGCGCCGGGCCGGACCGGGCAGCCCCGGCCGAGTCCGACGCGGCTGCCGGTGCGCTCACGCGAAGCGCTTCATTTCGTTCTTCACCGTCGCCTCCACCGACGCCAAGGTCTTGGCCGGGTTGGCGCCGGAGCGGATGATCTTGTCCATCGCGTCGGTGAACGCCGTCGACGAGGTCGGGGTCCACAGCAGCGGGGTCTGCGGGTGGCCGTACTTGGCGATGAACCCGGCAGCCTCGGCGGCCGGCCCGGACTTCAGCTTGTCGGCCTTGGCGATCAGGCTGGTGCGCGAGGGCACGTGGAAGCCGTAGCTCTGGGCGAAGTCGAGCTGGTCGTCGGTCTGGTCGACCCACAACCACTTCACGAACTTCTTGGCCGCCTCGACATCCTTGGCCTTCGCACTCACGCAGGAGGCATAGGCGCCGAACGGGATCGACTGCTTGCCCGACGAACCGATCGCCGGGAAGGGCAGCACCCCGAAGTCGTCGCCGAGCGCCTGCTTCAGCTGCGGGAAGGTCCACAGGCCGGTCCACTGCATGGCGCACAGGCCCTGGGAGATCGCGCCCGGGTCGGACCAGTCGGTCGGCGCGCCGAGCAGCAGGTTGCCGGACCGGAAGAGCTTCTGCAGTGTGGCGAGTGCGCCCGCGACTTCGGGGTTGTTGAAGGCGGGCTTGTTGTCCTTGGTCAGGTAGTCGTGCCCGGTGCTCCACAGCACCGGCCCACCGAGCACGCCGGCGCCGCCGTCGTTGCCGAGGAAGAGCCCCTTGACCTTGCCGGAGGTGAGCTTGCCGGCCGCGTCGATCAGCTCATCCAGGGTGGTCGGCGGCTTGACGCCCGCCTTGGCCAGCAGGCTTTTGCGGTAGACCATCAACTGCAGGTCGACCACCTGAGGTATGCCGTAGAGCTTGCCCTGGTAGGTCATCCGCGCGAGCATCGCCGGGGTGAAGTCGGATTTGGCATCGCCCAGCAGGTCGGTGAGGTCGACCACCTGCTTGCCGGTGATCATGTCGATCGTCGGTCCGTTGCCGTATTCGAAGACGTCCGGGCCGCTGGAGGTCAGCAGCGCGGCAGCGGACTTCTTGTCGTAGTCGCCGGGCACCCAGGTGACATTGACCTTGGCGTCCTTGTACGCCGCGGCATACTTTTTGACCGCCTGCTCGGTGCCGGGCTCGCCGTACTGGTGATACCACTGCGCGATCGAGCCGGACCCGCCGCCGCTGGAGCCACCACCACTGCGGCCGGTGTTGCCACCACACGCGGCCAGCGCGGCGGCCGCGGCGACGGAGCCGACACCGGCGAAGACCTGACGACGGCTGGGGTTGGGCAGGGTGGGACGCGACATGACGTGCTCCTTCGTGCGGGTCCCGTCAGGCTATTGCGTCGGGCAACGGTATGGCGCTCAGCCCGTCAGACACGCCGGACCGAGCAGCGCCTTCAGATCTCCGAACAGCGCCGGCGAGGCGGTGACCCGCAGCGCGTCGTCGAGTTTGACCGTGACGCACCGTCCCGGCTGGGTGAGCCGCATGTGCACCTCGGTCGCGCCCGGGTGTTCCCCCAACACGCTCTTGAGCTTGGTTGCCAGGCCATTGTTGGCTCGCGACAGCGGCAGCGTCAGCACGATCGGGCCGCGCACGTCGCCCTTGAGCTCGGGCAGCGTCAGCTCGTCGGCCGACAGCTGGATGCCGTCATCGCGGGTCATCACCCGGGCCTTGATCACGCACACCACGTCGGTGGCGAGCATGGTCGACACGGTGAGATAGGTCTTGGCGAAGAACATCACGTCGATCGCACCCTCGAGGTCCTCGACGGTCGCGATCGCCCACAGCTCGCCACGCTTGTTGCGCTTCAGCTGCAGGGCGGTGATGAGCCCGGCGATGGTGACCCGGGATTTGTCGGGCGGTGCGTCCTCGCCGAGCAGCCGGGCGATCGAGGTGTCGGCATACTGCGCCAGCATCCGCTCGATGCCGAACAGCGGGTGATCGGACACGTAGAGCCCGAGCATGTCCCGCTCGAAGGCGAGCAGGGTCTGCTTGTCCCATTCGACATCCGGTATGGCGGGCAGCGCGGCCAGCTGCACCGCCTGCTCCTCGTCACCGAAGCCGCCGAAGAGGCTGTCTTGACCGTGCGCCTCGTGCCGCTTCTCCTCCGCGAGGGAATCGACATAGGTCTCGTGGATGTGCACCAGGCCCTGCCGCTTGTGCTTGAGGTCATCGAACGCACCGGCCTTGATCAGCGACTCGATCGTGCGCTTGTTGCACACCACCGCGGGCACCTTGCGCAGGAAGTCCTCGAAGGAGGTGAACCGGCCCTTCTCCTCGCGCGCCTGCACGATCGCATCGACCACATTGCCACCGACATTGCGCACCGCCGCCAGGCCGAAGCGGATGTCCTCCCCGACCGCGGTGAAGTCGTCGATCGACTCGTTGACATCCGGCGGCAGCACCTTGATCCCGAGCTTGCGGGTGTCGGCCAGGTAGACCGCCATCTTGTCCTTGGAGTCCTCCACCGAGGTGAGCAACGCGGCGGCATACTCCGCCGGGTAGTTCGCCTTGAGGTAGGCCGTCCAGTAGGACACCAGCCCGTAGCCGGCGGTGTGCGATTTGTTGAACGCATAGCCCGAGAAGGGCAGCATGACGTCCCACAACGCTTTGGTGGCCTCGGCCGAGAAGCCGTTGCTCGTCATACCGGCGGAGAAGTTGTCCCACTCCTTGGCCAGCACTTCGGGCTTCTTCTTGCCCATCGCCCGGCGCAGCAGGTCGGCGCCACCCAGGGTGTAGCCCGCGAGCTCGCGGGCGATCGCCATGATCTGCTCCTGGTAGACCAGCAGGTGGTAGGTCGTGCCGAGGATCGGGTCGAGCGCCTGCTCCAGCTCGGGGTGGATCGGCGTGATCGGCTGGCGGCCGTTCTTGCGCTCGGCGTAATTGATGTGGGCGTTGGCGGCCATCGGACCGGGCCGGTAGAGCGCGAGCACCGCCGCGATGTCCTCGAACCGGGTCGGGGCCATCAGCTTCAGCAGCGAGCGCATCGCGCCACCGTCGAGCTGGAAGACACCGAGGGTGTCACCGCGCGCCAGCAGCTCGTAGGTCTTGGCGTCGTCCAGCGGGATCGATTCGGTGGTGATCTGCTCGCCGCGGTTGGCCTCGATATTGCGGATCGCCTGGTCGATGATGCCCAGGTTGCGCAGCCCCAGGAAGTCCATCTTGACCAGGCCCATCTCCTCGCACTGCGGGAAGGAGAAGCCGGTGATGATCGTGCCGTCCTTGTCCCGGCGGTGCATCGGGATCAGGTCGAGCAGCGGCTCGCTGGACAAGATGACCGCTGCGGCGTGCACGCCGGTGCCGCGGATCATCCCCTCCAGGCCCATCGCGGTGTCGACGACCTGCTTGACCTCCGGCTGCGATTCGTACATCGCGCGGAAGTCGACGCCCTCGTTGTAACGCTCGTGCTCGGGGTTGAACAGCTGCTTCAGCGGCACCCCCTTGCCCTGCACGTCGGGCGGCATCGCCTTGGAGATCTGGTCGCCGAGGCTGAACGGGTGGCCGAGGATGCGGTTGGCGTCCTTGACCGCGGCCTTGGCCTTGATGGTGCTGAAGGTGTTGACCTGAGCGGTGTAGCCGGCACCGTATTTTTCGGTGACATAGCGGACCATCTTGTCGCGCTGCCGGTCGTCGAAGTCGAGGTCGACGTCCGGCGGGTTGATCCGCTCAGGGTTGAGGAAGCGCTCGAAGAGCAGCTGGTGCTCGATCGGGTCCAGCTCGGTGATGCGGGTCAGATAGGCGACCATCGAGCCGGTCGCCGAGCCGCGGCCCGGGCCGAGCGGGATGCCGTTGTCGCGCGCGTATTTGCAGATGTCGGCGACCACGAGGAAGTAGGAGCTGAACCCCATCGGCTCGATGACCGCCATCTCGGTCTCGACCCGGTCGAGCACCTCCTGGGGCGGGTGGCCGTCATACCGCTCCTGCAGGCCGACCTGGATCTGCTCGCGCAGGTATGCCGCCTGGGTCACCCCCTCGGGCACGTCCGGGAACTGGGGCATGCGGTCGACATACGCGAAGACCTCGTCGTAGGAGGTGACCTGCTCCGCGACCCGCAGCGTGTTGTCGCACGCCTCCGGCAGCTCGGCGAACAGCTCGCGCATCTGGTCGGGCGTCTTGATGTAGTAACCGCTGCCGTTGAACTTGAACCGGCCCGGGGTGTCCTTGTTCTTGCCGACCCCGACGCACAGCAGGTCGTCG
Source organism: Metallococcus carri (assembly GCF_011440275.1). GTDB lineage: Bacteria > Actinomycetota > Actinomycetes > Actinomycetales > Dermatophilaceae > Metallococcus > Metallococcus carri. The sequence goes on from NZ_JAAOIV010000006.1 coordinate 93,341, forward strand.
TGGCTGTCGGCCTGGTCCTCGGTGACATAGTGGCTGTCGTTGGTCGCCAGCAGCGGCAGGTCGAGCTTCTCGGCCAGGCGCAGCAGGTCGCGGCGCACCTGCCGCTCGATGTCGACCCCGTGGTCCATCAGCTCGAGGTAGAAGTTCTCCTTGCCGAAGATGTCCTGGTATGCCGCGGCCGCCTCCACCGCCTGGTCGAACTGGCCGAGACGAAGCCGGGTCTGGACCTCACCGGACGGGCAGCCGGTGGTGGCGATGATGCCCTCGGAGCGTTGCGACAGCAGCTCGCGGTCCATGCGGGGCTTCATGTAGTAGCCCTCGAAGCTCGCCAGCGAGCTCAGCGCGAACAGGTTGCGCAGACCCTGGGCGTTCTTGGCCCACATCGTCATGTGCGTGTAGCGGCCGCCGCCGGAGACGTCCTTGCCGCCCTCGCCGTCGACATTGTTGTCGCGCTGGCCGCCGGTGGCCCAGAACTCCTGCTGGCGGCTATGGCGGGTGGAGGGGGCGACATACGCCTCGATGCCGATGATCGGGGCGACGCCGGTGTCCTTGGCGGCGGTGTAGAAGTCGTAGGCGCCGAACATATTGCCGTGGTCCGACATCGCCACCGCGGGCATCCCGAGCCGCTCCACCTCGGCGAACAACGGGGCGACCTTGGCCGCGCCATCCAGCATCGAGTACTCGGTGTGCACGTGCAGGTGCACGAAGTTCTGGGCGGGTGAGCTGGACATCGCGACGAGTCTAAGACGGGGCACCGACAGGGTCCGCCGGCCACGCCAGGACGTGACGGATGAGGCGTGTGATACGCGCCCACACACGCCCGCTCCGCTGGTTGAGCGAGCGGAGGAGCGCAGCGACGACGCGCGTCGAAACCCGCTGTGGCGCGACGGGTTTCGACGCGGGCTCGTCCCTCGCCCTTGCTCAACCGGCGAGGAGGGTGCGGCTGAGTTAGTTGATGTTCGTGCGGGCGACGTCGAGGGCGTGCTGGAGGTCGGGCGGGTAAGGGCTTTCGAAGGTGACCCACTCCCCAGACCCCGGATGCTCGAAGCCGAGCTCGACCGCGTGCAGCCACTGCCGGTCCAGGCCGAGCTTCTTGGCGAGCTTCGGATCCGACCCGTAGAGCGGGTCGCCGACGCACGGGTGATGCAACGCGGCGAAGTGCACCCGAATCTGATGGGTGCGTCCGGTCTCCAGGTGGATCGTCAGCAGCGACATCGACCGGAACGCCTCGAGCAACTCATAATGCGTCACGCTCGCGCGCCCCGAGTTCATCACCGCGAACTTGTAGTCATGCCCCGGATGCCGCCCGATCGGTGCATCGATGGTGCCGACCACCGGGTCCGGAAGTCCTTGCACGAGAGCGTGATACGTCTTGTCGACGGTCCGATCGCGGAAGGCCTGCTTGAGCACCGTGTAGGCCCGCTCGGATTTGGCCACGACCATCAGCCCACTCGTGCCGACGTCCAGGCGCTGCACGATCCCCTGCCGCTCAGGCGCACCGGAGGTCGAGATGCGGTAGCCCGCTGCAGCGAGCCCACTCACCACATCCGGGCCGTCCCAGCCGACACTCGGGTGCGCGGCGACCCCGGCCGGCTTGTCGACGACGACGATCTCGGTGTCGTCATACACGATGCGCAGCCCCGGCACCTCCTGCGGCCGCACTTCGGCGACCCGGGGAGCGCTGTCGGCGAGTTCGACCTCGAGCCACTGCCCCGCACTCACCCGCGCCGACTTGACGACCACCTGGTGGTCGAGGGTGACCGCGCCGGCGGCAACAAGCTCGGCCGCTCGCGTGCGCGACAGCCCCAGCACCCGCGCGAGCGCGGCGTCGATCCGCTCCCCCTCCAGCCCGTCCGGCACGAAGAGCGTCTTCAGTTCACCCACCGGACTTCTCCGGCCGTATGCCGTCCGCGGTCGCCCCGGCAGGTTCGGTCGCCTTCGCGTCGTCGCCCGACGCGCGGGTGCCGTCCACGCCGATGCCGCGGAAGGCCAGCAGCGCGATCAGGCAGGCGGCCGTCACCACACAGATGTCGGCGACATTGAAGATCGGCCAGTTCGGCAGCTCCAGCATGTCCACGACATGTCCTTTGCCGCCGCCGGGCGCCCGGAAGAAACGATCGGTCAGGTTGCCGAGCGCACCGGCCAGCAGCAGCCCGAGCGCGCAGGCCCAGGCACGGCTGCGCAACCGGCGGGCGACATACAAGGTCGCGCCGATGACCACGATGGCGATGATGGTGAGCACCCAGGTGGCGTTCGTCGCGATCGAGAACGCCGCCCCGGGGTTGCGGGTCAGGTGCAGTCGCAGCACCGAGCCGATCAGCTCGCGCGGCTGGCCCGGCTCGAGAGCAGCGACCGCCCACGCCTTGACCAGCTGGTCGGCCGCGTAACCGAGGACCAGCACCCCAGCGAGCAGCGCGAGGGCCGACCGTCGCACCACCGGGACCGCGGTGGACAAGATCAGCGACGCTCCTGCTTGGCCTTGTCGACCACGCACAGCGTCGCGCGCGGGAAGGCCTGCAGCCGCTCCTTGCCGATCGGGTTGCCGCACGCCTCGCACACGCCATACGTGCCGTCGGCGATCCGCTCCAGCGCGCGCTCGGTCTGGCGCAACGCGTCACGCGAGTTCTGCGCCACGGAGTATTCGTATTCGCGCTCGAAGGTCTTGGACCCCACATCGGCCTGGTCGTCGCCGGCCCCGTCGCCGCTGTCCTTCACCAGGCCCGCGATGTCTTGCTCGATCTCGCGCAGTTCGGCGCGCAAGCGGTCGCCGTCTTCGGTGAGTTCGCGGCGGACCTCGGCGAGTTCGTCGGCGGTCCACGGGGATTCGTCCTCGCGGACGACGAGGTTGGCGGCAGTGGTGGTCACGGTGTCCTTCTTGGTCGTTGAGCTGCGACGTGCCGTGCTGGCGGAGGACGAAACGGTAACCCCGCGACCTGTGACGCTGCGCGGCGAGGTGGACTTCGTGACCGGCGGGGTCGTTTTCTTCGCCGCGGTCTTCTTCGCGGCAGTCTTGGTCGCGGTCTTCTTCGCGGCAGTCTTCGTCGCCGTCTTCTTCGCCGGAGCGGCCTGAGCCGTGCTCTTCTTCGCGGCAGTCTTCGTCGCCGTCTTCTTCGCCGGAGCGGTCTGAGCCGTGCGCTTCTTCGCGGCAGTCTTGGTCGCGGTCTTCTTCGCCGCGGTCTTGGCCGGAGCGGTCTTCTTCGCCGGAGCAGCCTTAGCCGCGGTCTTCTTGCTTGCGGCCTTGGGTGCGGTCTTGGCCGGAGCAGTCTTCTTCGCAGACGTGGCCTTGGTGGTGCTCTTCGTGCTCGGCTTGGCAGCTTTGCTGGCGGCTGCCGTGGTGGCGCCATTCTTCGAGCCGCCGGTGGCGCGCCCAACGAGGGACCCGGCCGACCTCAACACCGAACCCACCGTCGGCCGGCGGCGCGCGGACGTCTTCTCAGCCATGGATGACCCTCCCGTCGGTCTGCCCTGCCCGTCCCATGACCGGCAGGCGCGGCGACGCACCCGCCCGCAGGCTGGTGCGACTGCCTGAGGATAAGCGACCGCGCACCGCCTCACAACGAACGCCGCACCGGGGATTTGCGCGCAGACACCGCACAGGGCCACCCGCGCGACGCGGATGGCCCTGTGCGAAAGGAGGGTGGCTCAGCCGCGGACGCCGTTGGACGAGCCGTCCGCCGGCCGGTCCTCGAGCTGACCGAGCTGACCGGTGATGAACTCCTTGAGCTGGCGACGGTAGTCGTTCTCGAAGGTCTTCAGCCGGTCGATATTGCCGTTCAACTGGTCCTGCTGGGTGGTGAGATCAGCGAGGACCGAGGTCTTCTTCTCCTCCGCACCCCGCACCAACGTGTCGTGCTTGTCCTGGCCGGTGGTCACCAGTTCGTCGTGCTTGCGCTGGCCGGTCGACACCAGCTCATCGTGCTTGCGCTGGCCGGCGGTGACGAGCTCATCGTGCTTGGCCTTGCCGGTGCGCACGAACTCGTCGTACTTGGCCTGGCCGGTCTTGATCAGCTCGTCATGCTTGGCGTTGGCCTCGCCGATCACCCGAGTGTGGTGCTCGTTGGCCTCCTTGACGAGGCGGTCGCGGGTGGTTTCGCCTTCCCTGACGTGCTCGTCGTGCAGCTTCTGCGCGAGCGCGATGACCCCGGCCGCGGAGGTCGCGCCACCGGCGGCACCGGCGGCAAGGGCGGCACCCTGGCCGTCACCGGTGGGCTGCGCCTGCTGGGCGGGCGCTGCGGCCTGGGCCTGCACCCGCTCGCGAGCCGCGGCCTCATCCTTCTCGGCCTGAGCGATCTGCTGACGCAGGCCGGCCAGCTTGTCCTCGGCGGTCTTGGTCTCGCCCTGGACCTTGGCCAGCTCGGCCTTGGCGGCGCGCAGCTGGTCCTGGACCCGGGTGAGTTCGGCCTTGGCGGCGGCGAGTTCCTTCTCGTCGACACCGCCGGCCTTCGCCGCGACCTTGTCGTCCGACTTGTGGTCGGCGTCCTTGCCGGGCCCGACCGTGCCGGCATCGGCCTTGTCGCCGGCGCCGGCCTGCACGGCCGGGACCGCGGTGGCGGCCGACGCGGTGCCCGCAGCACCGGAGGAAGCGGGTGCGGAGCTGGTGGAGCTACGCCGGCAGTCCTCGAGCTTGGTCGCGAGGTCCTCGTTCTCGGCGTTCAGTCGACGAAGTTCGATGACGATCTCGTCGAGGAAGTCGTCCACCTGGATCTCGTCGTAGCCGCTCTTGCCAAACCCCTTGGGCTTGGTGAATTCCTTCTTGACGACATCTTCAGGCGTCAACGCCATGTGGTCACCTCAGTGCTGCTTCGGGCCGCAGACGGTCGGCGGCGGGGGTCCGCTCGCTCCGCGCGGCAGTGGGTATTCGTCCGCGTCAGCTTAGGATACGCAACAGAATTGAGACAGCCAGGATCAGCAACAGGAAGGCCAGGTCCAGCCGGATCGAGCCCAACTGCAGCGGCGGAACGACGCGCCGGATCGCCTTCAGTGGCGGATCGGTGACGGTGTAGACGCCCTCGGCGACCACCAGCACCGGGCCACGCGGCGTCCAGTCCCGCGCGAAGACCTGGATCCAGTCGAAGACCAACCGCGCGATCAACGTTATGAAAAACACGTAGAGCGCGATCGCGACCACGGACAGCACGACGCCCACGACTGTTCAACTCCCACCGGACGAGACGACCTTCACCCACGTCAACGCGTGGGTGTCCCCGATCGTCTCAGCTCTGGTTGAACGGGCCGCGCGCGCCACCGGCGTTGTCGGCACCGCTCGTGCTGACCTCGACCCCGCTCGGCGACAGCAGGAACACCTTGGCGGTGACCCGCTCGATGGTGCCGTGCAGGCCGAAGACCAGGCCGGCGGCGAAGTCGACGAGGCGCTTGGCGTCGCTGTCCTCCATGTCGGACAGGTTCATGATGACCGGGATGCCCTGGCGGAAGCTCTCGCCGATCTCCTTGGCCTCGTTGTAGGTGCGCGGGTGGATCGCGTTGATGCGCTGCATGTCGTGGCCCTTCGAGGAGACCGCCCGGACCGGGGATGACTTGTGCAACTGGGTCACCGGGGCCGGCGCGGCGTCGCGCTCGTCCTCCTCCTGGAGGAACCCGGAGTCCTCGTAGTCGTCGTACGCCTCGTAGTCGTGGTGCTCGTCGTACTGGTCGTCGTAGCGACGGTCCTCCTCGGCGAGGCCGAGGTAGGCCATGGTCTTGCGCAGGGCGCCTGCCATCTTGCAGCTCCTTGGTCCGGCCGGGGGCGGCCGTCGGCATGTCAGTGGTGGGACGCGACCGACGCTACCGGCGAACGGGACGCGAACCGAGGATTGCGCTTCCGACACGCAGGTGTGTCGCGCCCGCGGCGATCGCCTGCTCGAGATCACCGCTCATGCCGGCCGAGATCCAGTCGGCGCCTGGCACCTGCTCGCGCAGCCGATGGCTGACTTCCGCCAGCCGCTCGAACGCCTGGGCCGGGTCCGGTCCGCGCGGCGCCACCGCCATCACCCCACGCAGTCGCAGCCGGTCGCACTCCCCGATCTGCGCGGCGAGCTGCTCGACCTCGTCCGGCAGGGTCCCGCCGCGGCCGGGGTCCGAGCCGTCCAGGTCGACCTGGATGGTCACCTCCAGCCGCCGGTCGGCGCGCTCGGCGCCGCGCTGCAGGGCACGCGCGATCTTGCCGCGGTCGACCGACTGGACCACATCGGCATACGCCGCCACGTGACCGGCCTTGTTGGACTGCAACTGACCGACGAAGTGGACGGTCAGCCGGCCGCGCAGGTCCGGGTCGAGCTCGGCGACCTTGGCGCCGGCCTCCTGGTCCTTGTTCTCACCGATCGCGGTCACTCCGAGCTCAGCGAGTATGCCGATGTCGCTCGCCGGGAAGTATTTGGTGATGACCACCAACTGCACGTCGGCCGGTGCTCGCCCGGCGGCGGCGCAGGCAGCGTCAATCCGCTCCCGCACGGCGCGCAACGACGCCGCCAGCTCTTCCTGACGCGCGCCGCTCACGCCGGCTCCCGGCGAAAACTGACCAGCCCGGCGAAGCGACCCGCACCCTGGTCGCGGCGGTGGGAGAAGAGCCGGTCACTCTCCCGGGTGCACCCGGGCACCCAGGTCAGGGGCACCTCGGCAGCGCGCAACTGGGCGACGACCGCACCGGCGACGTCGATCGCCGGCGTGCCGGTCCAGCTCACGCCGTATGCCGCTGGATTCGTTTGTGCGGCAACGGATCTCATCTCGTCCGGCACTTCGTAGCAGCGGGCACACACCGACGGCCCGACGACCGCCTGCGGGTCGGTCGCGCCCAGCTCACGCATCGTCGCGACGGTCTGCGGCACGACACCGGCGAGCATCCCCGGCCGCCCGGCGTGCACGGCGGCGACCAGGCCCGCGGACCCGTCATAGAGCAGCACGGGTGTGCAATCGGCGACCAGCACGGTGGCGGCATAGCCCTCGGCGGTGGTGATCACAGCATCGGCCTGCGGGATCTCCCGGGCGGCGGGATCGCGCACCACATCGACCGCCGCGCCGTGCACCTGGTGCATGAACAGCATTCGCTCGCGGCCGACGCCAAAGGCATCCCCGACGACGGTGCGGTTGTGCTCGACCCGCGCGGGGTCGTCGCCGACGTGGGCGCCGAGGTTGAGCGAGGCATAGCCGCCCTCGCTCACTCCCCCCGCGGTGTCGGTGAACGCCAGGTCGACGACCAGGTCGCCGGCCCGGCGCTGCTCACGCCACCAGAAGGTCACTTCAGGAAGTCGGGCACGTCCAGGTCGTCGTCACCGTCGTCGAAGCTGACCTCACGCGGCGGGCGCTGGGTCTGCGACGGCTGCACCTGGCCGGGACGACCGCCGCCGGGGCGCTCGCCCTGGTCACCGGCCTGCTGGCCCTGCTGCGGACGGGCGCCGGGCTGACCCTGCTGGGCGCCAGGCTGACCACCGCCCTGCTGGCCGGCACCGCCCTGAGCGAACTGACCGCCCTGCTGACCCTGCTGACCGCCGTGGCCACCCTGCGCACCGGCCGGCTGACCCGCGCTGCCCTGGCCGAACCCGCCACCCTGCGGCTGGCCCTGCTGCACACCGCCCGGGCGCTGCGCGGTCGCACCCTGCTGGCTGCCCTGCGGACCGCCGCCCGGCTGGCCCTGCTGGGCCCCACCCTGCGGACCGCCGTCGCGGCGCTGCGGCGCGCCCTGAATCTGACCGAGGGCGCGGTCGTCGGTGCGCTTGGTCGGCGTGCCGCCGTCGAAGCCGGCCGCGATCACGGTGACCCGCACCTCGTCGCCGAGCGCGTCGTCGATGACCGCGCCGAAGATGATGTTGGCCTCGGGGTGGGCGGCCTCCTGCACCAGCCGGGCCGCCTCGTTGATCTCGAACAGGCCGAGGTCGCTGCCACCCTGCACCGACAACAGCACACCCTGCGCGCCGTCGATGCTCGCCTCGAGCAACGGGCTGGAGATCGCGAGCTCGGCCGCCTGGACCGCGCGGTCCTCCCCGCGGGCCGAGCCGATGCCCATCAGCGCGGAGCCGGCACCCTGCATGACCGACTTCACGTCGGCGAAGTCGAGGTTGATCAGGCCCGGGGTGGTGATCAGGTCGGTGATGCCCTGCACACCGGACAGCAGCACCTGGTCGGCGCTGTGGAAGGCGTCCAGCATCGAGACATTGCGGTCGCTGATCGACAGCAGCCGGTCGTTGGGGATGACGATGAGCGTGTCGACCTCTTCGCGCAGCGCGTTGATGCCGAGGTCGGCCTGGTTGGCGCGGCGACGGCCCTCGAAGGTGAACGGCCGGGTGACCACACCGATGGTGAGGGCGCCGAGGCTCTTGGCGATCTTCGCAACGACGGGTGCGCCACCGGTGCCGGTGCCGCCGCCCTCGCCGGCGGTGACGAAGACCATGTCGGCGCCCTTGAGCACCTCTTCGATCTCCTCGCCGTGGTCCTCGGCAGCCTTGCGGCCGACCTCCGGGTCAGCGCCGGCGCCGAGCCCGCGGGTGAGCTCGCGGCCCACCTCGAGCTTGACGTCGGCGTCGCACATCAGCAACGCCTGGGCGTCGGTGTTGATCGCGATGAACTCGACGCCCTTCAAGCCGACCTCGATCATCCGGTTGACGGCGTTCACGCCACCGCCGCCGATGCCGACGACCTTGATGACTGCGAGGTAGTTCTGCGGTGATGCCACGAGCGGCGCCTTTCGACTTGCGGTCGTTCGGTCTGAAGGTGGAGCTAGAGATTTCTGAGCGATCGCGGGCATGCTACGCGGTCCGCGCGTGGCAAGCGACTGTGAACCTCAGGTTGAGTCTGATTCTTCGAGGGCTTGCAGGATACGGGGTCCGAGGTGGGTGATGTCACCGGCTCCCACCGTCAGGACAAGGTCACCCGCGCGCGCCTCGCGCCGGACCACCTCGACCGCCTCGTCGAAGCCGGTCGCGCGCACTCCGGGCGTGCGCATCGCGTCGGTCACCAGGTCGGCGGTGACGCCGTCGATGGGCTGCTCACGGGCGCCGTAAATGTCCAGCACGACCGCCAGATCGGCGCCGTCCAGCGCTTTCGCCAGGCCGGCCGCGGCATCGCGGGTGCGCGAGTAGAGGTGGGGCTGGAAGACCACGATCAGCCGGCCGTCGCCGGCCAGCCCGCGCCCGGTCGCGACCATCGCCTGCAGCTTGCCCGGGTTGTGCGCATAGTCGTCCACCACCCGTATGCCGGCCGCCTCGCCGACCCGTTGCGCGCGCCGCGAGGTGCCGCGGAACTGCACGAGCCCCCGCACCACCTCAGCCGCGGGCAGGTCGAGGCCGGCGGTCAGCGCGGCCACGACGCCCGCGGCATTCTCGAGGTTGTGCAGACCCGGAACCTCAAGTTGAAGGTGATGGTTGGTGCCGGTCAGATCGGTGAGCGTGCCCTCCCCCGACCAGCCCGAGGAGCGCAGGTCGGTGATGCGGACATCAGCGGTTTCGGTGGTGCCATAGGTCAGCACCCGCAGGTCGGCGCGGCAGCGCGCCGCAGCGGCCAGTGCGGCGCTGCCCGGGTCGTCGGCACAGGCCACCAGCAGGCCGCCGGCGGCGATGGTGTCGACGAAGGCGCCGTAGGCCGCGTGCAGCGTGGCCGAGTCGCCGTAGAAGTCCAGGTGGTCGTCCTTGACGCTGGTGACGATCGCGATGCGCGGCCGGTAGACCACGAACGATCCGTCGCTCTCGTCCGCCTCCACCACGAAGGCCGAGCCCTGCCCGACCCCGGCATTGGCACCCAGCCCGGCGATCTCCGCCCCGATCGCGTATGACGGGTCCGCTCCCACTGCGCGCAGCGCCACGGTCGCCATCGCGCTGGTGGTGGTCTTGCCGTTCGCCCCGGCGACCGCGAGACCTTCGCGGCCGGCCAGCAACGCGCCGAGCGCCTGGGCCCGGTGCAGCACCGGCAGCCCACGGGCCCGCACCGCGGCGAGTTCGGGGTTGTCCTCGCGGATCGCCGAGGAGATGACCACGACGGTGCCTTCGGGCAATGCCTGCGCGGTGGCGGCGGCATACCCGAGGGTGATCTGGCAGCCCGCGTCGGCGAGCGCGGCAAGCACCGGCAGGTCCACATTGTCCGAGCCGGACACCGGCAGGTCGCGGGCCCGCAGCAGCCGGGCGATGCCGGACATCCCGGAGCCGCCGATCGCGATGAGATGCACCCGCGCGAGGTCGGTGAGGTCGGGCAGCGGCGCGGCGAAGTCGAACCGCTCGTTGACGCCGTGCGCCATCAGTGCGCGGCCCGCTCGATGAGGTCGACGAGGGCGTCCGCCGCGCCCGCGTGGCCCTGGCCCGACGACGCCGCCGCCATCGCGGCCAGCCGCTGCGGCGAGGTGACCAGGGGCAGGAGTTCGCGCTCGACCCAGGCCGGGGTGAAGTCGGCGTTGTCGACGATGACGGCGGCGCCCGCGTCGACGGCGTCCTGGGCGTTGAGCCGCTGCTCGCCGTTGCCGATCGGCAACGGCACGAACACCGCCGGCAGTCCGACCGCGCCGGTCTCACAGACCATCCCGGCGCCGGCGCGGGTCACCGCCAGGTCGGCGGCGGCATACGCCAGGTCCATCCGCTCGGCATAGGGCCGCACGACATAGGGCACCCCGGTCTGCGCGGGCTCGAACTCCTTGCCGCGCCCGGTGAGGTGCAGCACCTGCACACCGGCCGCCGCCAGCGCAGGCTGGGCGGCCTGCATCGTCTCGTTGAGTCGCTGGGCGCCGAGCGAGCCGCCGGTGACGAGCACCGTCGGGCGGTCGGCGTCCAGGCCCCAGAACTCGCGGGCGGCCGCGCGCTCAGCCGCGCGGTCCAGACCGGTGATCTCCGGGCGCAGTGGCAGCCCGATGACCTGGGCATGCGGCAGCGAGGTGACCGAGAAGGTCGTGGCGACATAGGGAGTCAGGCGCGCCCCGAGCTTGTTGGCCAGGCCGGCCCGGGCGTTCTGCTCGTGCAGCACGAAGGGCGTATGCCGCGCTCGCGCGGCGAGGTATGCCGGGGTGCTCACGTGTCCGCCGAAACCGACGACCACCTGCGCGCCGGCATCGTCCAGCAGCCGGCGGGTGCGGGCGACCGCGGAGCGGAAGGCACCGGGGAAGCGCGCGGCGGCGAGATCCGGCCGACGCGGGAAGGCGACCTTGGGGATCACGGTCAGGTCGTAACCGCGGGCCGGGACCAGGTCCTCCTCCAGCCCACCCTGCGACCCGAGCACGGCGATCTGACAGTCGGGGTGGCGGCGGCGCAGCGCATCGGCGGCGGCGAGCAGGGGCGAGACATGGCCGGCGGTGCCACCGCCGGCAAGCACGACGCTGGTGAGGGCAGCAGGCATCAACGGTTCCGGTGGGTCGGCATGACCGCCAGGGTACGGCGCACCATCGACGGGCGCTGCGCCAGCGCCGCCTTGCACTCGGGCTCGTTGCGTGCGAAGGAGATCACCATGCCCAGGCCCACCAGCGCCATCACCAGCGCCGAACCGCCGGAGGACATCAGCGGCAGCGGCACCCCGATGATCGGCAGCAGCCCGATGACCGAGCCGATGTTGATCATCGCCTGGGCCAGGATCCAGGCCATCACCCCGGCCGTGGCGAGCCGCACGAAGAAGTCCTTGCTGGTGGCGATCAGCCGGTAGCACGCGTAGCCGAGGACGGCATACAGCCCGATGACCGCGAGCGTGCCCGGCAGCCCGAGCTCCTCGCCCACGATGGCGAAGATGAAGTCGTTGTGCGCCTCCGGCAGCCAGAACCACTTCTCCCGGCTGGCGCCCAGGCCGACGCCCCACCAGCCGCCGTCGGCCATCGCGTAGAGGCCGTGGACCTTCTGGTAGCAGCCGGCGGTGTGCTCGTTGACGCAGGTGCCGAGCCAGGCGTCGAAACGCGCGCTGCGGTTGCCGCTGAACTTCACCGCGGCGCCGAGCGCGACCACCGCGACCGCGAGCGCGCCGCCGAAGAACTTCCAGTTGAGCCCGGCCACCCACAGCACCGCGCCGGCGGTCAGCGCGAGCACCATCGTGGTGCCGAGGTCGTGGCCGGCCATCACCAGCCCGAGCAGCAGCAGCACCATCGGCACGAGCACGATCAGGACATGCTTGGGCCGGGCCAGGTGGCGGCGTTTGCGCTCCAGCACCACCGCGCAGATCAGCACGATCGCGAGCTTGCCCATCTCCGAGGGCTGCATGGTGAAGCCAGCGACCCGGATCCAGTTGGTGTTGCCCAGCACGTTCACACCGAGCGGCGAGAAGACCAGCATCTGCAGCGCGAGAGCCAGCCCGTAGATCGGGAAGGCCAGCCGCTTCCACCACGCGACCGGCAGGCGGGCGGCGATCACCGCCGCGATCACCCCAATGACCGCGAACATCGCCTGCTTGTTGAAGACGGCGTATGCCGACCCGTGGCCGCCGGCGTAGGAGGTCACGCTCGAGGCGGACAGCACCATGATCAGGCCGAAGACGAGCAGCAGGGTCGTCGCGCCGAGCAGCAGATAGTAGGGCGCGACCGGCGAGGTCAACCGCTGGCTGAACGACCGCGCATCGAAGCCGCTCTTGGTGGGGCTGGCGGTCGTCACGGGTTCAGGTCCTCCGGTCGTCGTCGAGCGCGCGGACGGCGTCGGCGAAGGCGTCACCCCGGGCGCCGTAGCTGGCGAACATGTCCAAGGACGCAGCCGCGGGCGCGAGGAGGACGACATCACCGGGCCGCGCCTGCGAAGCCGCAGCCCGCACCGCCTCGTGCATGGCACCAGTGTCGGTGCGCTCGATGTCGATCACCGGCACATCCGGCGCGTGTCGGTGCACCGCCTCGGCGATCTGGGCGCGGTCCCGCCCGATCAGCACGACCGCGCGCAGCCGTGGCGCGGCCGCCGCCACGAGATCGTCGACGTCGGCACCCTTGAGCAGCCCACCGGCCACCCACACGACCTGGTCGTAGGCGAGCAGCGAGGCCCGCGCAGCGGGCGGGTTGGTGGCCTTGGAGTCGTCGACATAGCGCACCCCGTCGACCTCACCAACCGGCGAAATCCGGTGCGGCTGAGGGTGATACGAGCGCAAGCCGTCGCGCACGGCCAGTGGCGGGACGCCATACGCCCGGGCGAGTGCGGCCGCGGCGAGCGCGTCGGCGACATAGTGCGGTGCGGGCGGCGCACCCTCCTGGCCGAGGTCCTTGACCTGGCACAGCTCGGCGGCATTGCGCTGCCGGTCGGCCACGAAGGCCCGGTCGGCGAGCACGTCCTCCACGATGCCGAGCATCGAGGGGTGCGGCACCTTGAGGGTGAATCCGACCGCGCGGCAACCCTCGACGACCTCGGCGTCCTCGACCAGTTGCTCGGTGGTCGGGTCGTCGTGGTTGTAGATGCAGGCCACCTGGGTGCGGTCGTAGACGCGCCCCTTCATCCGGCGGTATTCCTCGAAGGAGCCGTGCCAGTCGATGTGGTCCGGCGCGACATTGAGGCAGCAGGACGCCAGCGCGGAGATGCTGCGCGACCAGTGCAGCTGGAAGGTCGACAGCTCGACGGCGATCACCTCGTAGCCCGCCGGGTCGAGCACCGCCTCGATGATCGGCAGCCCGACATTGCCGGCCGCGGTGGTGCGCTTGCCCGCCGCGCGCAGGATCGACTCCAGCATCGTCACCGCGGTGGTCTTGCCGTTGGTGCCGGTCACCGTGAGCCACGGCGCGGCACCCTCGCGGGCGCGCATCCGCCAGGCGAGCTCGACCTCGCCCCACACCGGGATCCCGGCGGCCTGCGCCGCCATCAGGTATGGCGTGCTGGGCGCGAAACCGGGCGAGGTCACCACCAGCTGGGTTCCCTCGGACGGCCCGGCGGGCAGCTCGCCATACCTCACGCTCGCCTCGAGGATGGCGAGGATCTTCTCGCGGTCGGTGATCTCCTCCGAGCGCGCCGGGCTGAGCACGCTGACCTGCGCGCCGCGCTCGGCCAGCGCGACCGCGGCCGCGAAACCGCTCACCCCGAGGCCGACGACCTCGACCACGAGGCCGGACCAGTCGGCATCGCGATGGGTGAGGTCCCGCGCGCCGCCCAAGGGTTCGTATGCCGGGTCGACCGGCCAGGACGCACCCGCGGTCATGCCCCGACGACCCACTCGGCGTAGAAGATGCCCAGGCCGAGCGCGACGAAGAGCCCGGCGACGATCCAGAACCGGATCACCACCGTCACTTCGTTCCAGCCGACGAGCTCGAAGTGATGGTGCACGGGGGCGATGCGGAAGACGCGTTTGCCGCGCAGCTTGAACGACCCGACCTGGATGATCACCGACAGCGTCTCGAGCACGAACAGCCCGCCAAGCACCACCACGAGCAGCTCGGTGCGGGTGGTGATCGCCAGGCCGGCGAGCGCGCCACCGAGGGCGAGGGAGCCGGTGTCGCCCATGAAGATCTTGGCGGGTGAGGCGTTCCACCACAGGAAGCCGAAGCAGGAGCCCATCACGCAGGCCGCGATCACCGCCAGGTCGTGCGGATCGCGCACCTCGTAGCACTTCAGCGAGCCGACATATTTGCAGTTCTGGTTGAAGGTCCAGATGCTGATGAGCAGGTAGGCCGCGAAGACCATCACCGAGGCGCCGGTCGCCAGACCGTCGAGGCCGTCGGTGAGGTTCACGCCATTGGAGGTGCCGGCGATCATCAGGTTGGCCCAGATGATGAACAGCACGATGCCGACGCCGGTGCCGGCGAAGGCCCAGTTGAACCAGGTGTCGCGCACGAACGAGATGTTGTAGCTGCCGGGCGTGCGCCCGTTGACATCGGGGAACTGCAGCGCCAGCACCGCGAAGGTGATGCCGACGAAGGCCTGCCCGATGAGCTTTTGCCAGGACTTCAGCCCGAGCGAGCGCTGGTGGCTGATCTTGATCCAGTCGTCGGCGAAGCCCACCGCGCCGAGCCCGACCATGAGGAAGAGCACGAGCAGCCCGGAGGCGGTGACCGGGGTCAGAGTCAGCAGATGCGCGAGCCCGTAACCGACGACGGTGGCGACGATGATGACGGCACCACCCATGGTGGGCGTGCCGCGCTTGGTGTGATGGGTCGTCGGGCCGTCGTCGCGGATGAACTGCCCGTAGCCCCGCTTCGCCAGGAACTTGATGAAGGCCGGCGTCCCGAAGAGTCCTCCCATGAGCGCGACGAACGCGCCGATGAGAACCGCCTTCACGAACCAACCTCCTGATCACCGAATGCCATGCGGTCGCCAAGGTAGCGCAGCCCCGAGTCCCGGCTGGACTTCAGCAGCACCACATCGCCCGGACCGAGCGAGTCGCGCAGCAACGCATAGGCCGCGTCGACGTCGGCGACCTGCTCGGTCGGTATGCCGTCTGCTCCCCTGCCGATCGCGGCGGCACCCGCGCCGACGGTCACCAACCGGTCGATGCCAAGCTCGCGGACGAGTTCACCGATCGCCTGGTGCTCTGCCTCGGAGTCCTCGCCGAGCTCGCGCATCTCCCCCAGGACCGCGACCGTATGCCGCCCGCCCGCCATCGCTTGCAACGCCCGCAAGGCGGCGGTCATCGAGTCGGGGTTGGCGTTGTAGGCATCGTTGATCAACGTGGCGCCGGAGTCCAGCTCGTGCACTTCCATCCGCCACCGGCTGAGCGCTCGAGCGTCAGCGAGTGCCGAAATCGCTTGTGCGACAGGCACGCCCAGCTCGATCGCGGCCCCGATGACGGCCAGCGCGTTGCCGACGTGGTGTTCGCCGTGGACCGCCAGTTGCACCGGGCGCGGGTCGCCGGCACCGACCAGCGTGAAGGACGCCCGGCCGAGCGGGTCGAGCCGCACCTCGGTGGCCCGCAGGTCGGCATCCGGTGACCGGCCGACGAGCAGGACCCGAGCGTCGGTGCGGTCGCGCATCGCGCGCACGCGCGGGTCGTCGGCATTGAGCACCGCCAGGCCGTCGGCCGGCAGCGCCTCGACGAGTTCGGCCTTGGTGCGGGCGATGGCGTCGACCGAGCCGAACTCCCCGACATGCGCGCGGCCGACATTGAGCACAATGCCGACGGTCGGCGGGGCGATCCGGGTGAGATAGGCGATATGGCCGACCCCGGTCGCGCCCATCTCGGCGACGAGATAGTCGGTGGTCGGGGTGACCCGGCAGACGGTGAGCGGCACGCCCACCTCGGAGTTCAGCGAACCCTCCGGGCTGATCGTCTCCCCCACCCTCGACAGCACCTGCCCGAGCATGTCCTTGGTCGAGGTCTTGCCCGAGCTGCCGGTGATGCCGACGATCCGCAGCGCGGGCGCGCGGTCGACCACGGCCCGGCCCAGCGCGGCGAAGGCGTCCTGCACGTCGGCCACGACGACCGTGGGCATCCCCTCGATCGCGCGCGAGCCGAGGGTGGCCACGGCACCCGCCTCGGCAGCGGCCCCGGCATACCGGTGCCCGTCGGCGAACTCGCCGATACGGGCGACATACAGGCTGCCCGGACCGGCCTGACGGGAATCGGAGACGACCGGGCCGTCCACCGCGATCTGCCCGGCGTCGGCAGGAACGAGCGATCCGCCGGTCGCGGCAGCGACCTCGGCGAGCGTCATCGCGATCAACGGCCCACCGACTTCTTCGGGTCGTAGGTCAACGGGTACTCCTGGGTCTTGGCGGTGCTCGGCGGCACGTGGTTGCGGCGCAGCGCGTAGCCCATCAGATCGGAGAAGACGGGTGCCGCGACCTCGCCACCGTAGATGCTGCCTGCGGTCGGCCGTTGCAGGGTCACCGCGATGATGAACTGCGGGTTCTCCGCGGGCGCGAAGCCGATGAACGAGGCGGTCTGGCCGTTGTAGCGCCCGAGCGTCGGGTCGTAGCGGTCGGCGGTGCCGGTCTTGCCGGCCACGTTGTAGCCGGGGACCCGCGCCGCCTTGGCGGTGCCGTCCTTGCCGACGACGCCGGCCATCATGTTGGTGACCTGGGTGGCGACCTGCGGGCTCACCACGGTGACCGCCTTACGGCTGTCCTGCGGCGGGCTGAGTTTGCCGTCCTTGCCGACACCGGCGAGGAGTTTCACCGGCTCGCGCACGCCGCCGTTGGCGATCGCCTGGAAGACCGACGCCTGCTGGATGGCGGAGCCGGACAGGCCCTGGCCGAACATCACCGTGTAGCGGGTCGAACCGGACCACTTCTGGTAGGGCGCGAGGATGCCGGCGGTCTCACCGGGGTATCCGATGCCGGAGGTGGAACCGAGGCCGAACTTGCGCATATAGCCGTAGAGCGTCGCCGGGTCGAGCTTCTCACCGGCCTCGATGGTGCCGATATTGGAGGACTCGGCGAGGATCCCGGCGAGGGTGAGGTTCAACGTCGGGTGCTCGTGGGAGTCCTTGAAGGAGGTGCCGGCCCGCTTCAGCCGGTTGGGCACGACGAACTGCGACTGCGGGGTGGCCTTGCCCTGCGCGAGCAGCGCGGCCATCGTGATCACCTTGCTCGTCGAGCCCGGCTCGTAGGCCTGCACGAAGGGCGCCGACTGCAGGGCGGCGGGCGAGGCCGAGGCGAGGCTGTTGTTGTCGAAACTCGGGTATGACGCGACCGCGCGCAGGTTGCCCTTGACGTCCATGATGATCGCATCACCGCTGAGCGCCTTGTACTTCTTCACCGCGCCGGCGATGGCGTTCTGGGCATACCACTGCAGGTCGTTGTCGATCGTCAGCTGCACCGGGTTGCCGTCGAGCGCCGGGCTGTCGGACTGGTCGCCGGTGGCGATCACCGTGCCGTCGGGCGCCTGCTCGTAGGTGCGCACGCCGGGCTTGCCGTTGAGCGTGCCATTGGCGATCGCCTCGACCCCGCCCCCGGGCTTGCCGTTGGCCGAGACCCACCCGAGCAGCGGAGCGACCGTGGTGCCTTGCGGATATTGCCGCGCCACCGTGCGCTCGCTGTAGATCCCGGGGATGTGCAGGTCGTTGATGCGGTTCCACTGGTCGGGCGTCACCGAGCGCACGAGGTAGACGAAGCGCAGCTTCTTGGCGTCCGCCTGCTTCAAGGCGGTGACGATGTCCTGCGGCGCCGCCCCGGTGATGGACGACAAGGCGGTGGCGGCCTTGGCGAAGCCGTCACCTTGCAGCTTGCCGCCGATCTCGGTGCCGTAGTACTGCCGGATGTTCTGCGGGTCGGCGGTGACGTCATACCGCTCGACCGAGTTCGCGAGCACGACACCGTTGGCATCGGTGATCTGGCCGCGCAACGCCGGGATCGTCGTGCGGGCGATGCGGGAGTCGACCGCCTGCGCGGCGAGGGTGGAGGCCTCCAGCCCCTGGATCCGGAACAGCTGGCCGACAAAAAGGGTGAGCACGAACATCGAGGCGATGAACACCACCCGGGCCCGCCGGCGCGGGTGCCCCACGCCGAGCCGGACCGGCTCGCGCGGCGTCGGCGGCGGGGTGACCCGGCCCCGGGTCGAGGGCTTGCGCGGACCGCCCGACCCGCGGGTGCCGCCCGCCGAGCCGGCGGGCTTGCGGCCGGCCGTGCCGCTCGGCCGCTTCGGACCGCCCGTCTCGGGCCGGCCTCGTGCCGGGGTGCGTGCGGCGGTCCTGGTGCCCGATGGCCGGCCCGCGGTGGAGCGGGTGCCGGGCCTGCGGGACTGCGTCACGGTGTCTTACCTCGTCGGGCTCGGTGCGGGCGTCTTGGTCGGCTGCTTCGCTGCCGGGGCCGAGGACTTCGGCGCCGACTGGCTCGGCTTCGCGCTGGAGGTGGGCTTGGGCTGGGTGGGCTTGGCGGTCGGTGTGCTCGGCTTCACGGTCGGCGTCGGCTTCGCCACCGGTATGCCGAGGCGGAGCGCTCCGTCGGCTGCCTGAACGGCCGTGGACGCCAGCTTGGACGCCGGGGTCGTCGGCAGCGTCCCCACCGTAAACGGCGCGCCGGTCGAGGCAGCGCCCGCCACGCCGAGGACCTTGCCATCACCGGCGCGCACATACTGGATGCGCGTCGCCGGGCGCAGGCCCATCGCCTGAGCGCGCAGCGCGAGCTGCTGCGGCGCCGCCATACTGTCCAGATCGCTGCGCAGGTCCTGCTCGGTGCCCGCCAGCCGATTCGACTGTGCCTGAAGGGAATCCACCGCATACTGCTGCTGTGCGCGGGCGGTGTTGAGCAGCAGCACGGTGAGCAGACCGGCCGCGAGAAGCACGGTGCAGATCACCGCGAAGACCGTGCTGCTCATCGTGGCCTCGGAGGCCTGCACGACCCGCAGCTGCGGTCGGGCCGGTGCTCGGCGGACGGCGCGGGGGCGGGCGGCGGCGACGGTGGCGTTGCTCATCGGTGCGGGCCTTTCGTTAAGAGCGGACGCGTTCGGCGGCCCGCAGCCGGGCCGAGGCCGCCCGCGGGTTGTCGGTCATCTCGGCATCGCTGGGGGTCTCGGCACCCCGGGTCAGCAGCCGGAAGGTCGGTCGGTGTTCGGGCAGCTCGACGGGCAGGTCGGGCGGCGCGGTGCTGCGCGAGCGCGCGGCGAGCTCGGTCTTGGTGATCCGGTCCTCCAGCGAGTGATAGGACAAGACCGCGATCCGGCCCCACTCGGCCAGCGCGTCGAGCGCGGCCGGCAGCGCGGCGCGCCAGCCGTCGAGTTCGCCGTTGACCTCGATCCGCAGCGCCTGGAAGGTGCGCTTGCCGGGGTGGCCCCCGGTGCGCTGCGAGGCCGCCGGCACCGCGCTGCGCAGCACCGTCATGAGTTCCTCGGAGGTGTGCAGCGGGCGGGCGCGCACGATCGCGGCAGCCACCCGGCGGGCGAACCGCTCCTCGCCGTATTCGCGCAGGATGCGCTCGAGCTCACGCTCGTCGTAGCTGTTGACGACCTCGGCAGCGGTGACGCCCTCGCTCTGGTCCATCCGCATGTCGAGCGGGGCGGTGCGGCTGTAGGAGAACCCGCGCTCGGTCTCGTCCAATTGCAGCGAGGAGACCCCGAGGTCGAAGAGCACCGCATCGACGGTGGCGATGCCGTCCTCGGCGAGCAGGTCGAAGGCCCGGTCATAGGTCGCGTGCAGCGGACGGAAGCGATCACCGAACCGGGCCAGCCGCTCACCGGCGAGACGAAGCGCCTCCTGGTCGCGGTCGACGCCGACGACGATCGCCTGCGGGCAACGCTCGAGCAGCGCCTCGGCGTGCCCGCCCATCCCGAGGGTGCCGTCGACCGCGACCGCACCAGCGCGCTGCAGCGCGGGCGCGAGCAGATCCGTGATCCGGTCGCGCAGCACGGGCGCGTGGCGCGTGGCGGCGGATCCGTCGGTCTGGTTCACGAGCGGCCTTTCCGGTGAGCATGGGCGGTCATCGAGGGCGGGTGGTGCGAAGCCACGGGCTGTGGGTCGTCGATCGCGCGTTCGCCGGTTCTGGCCTTCGGTCACCGGCCGCTGGCTGGAAGCACGGGTTCGGCACCGGGGAAGGTGTGCCGAACCGGAGCGCGTCCAGCGGCCGGAGGCCGTAGGTCAGAACGAGCCTCCGGGGATCACCTCCTGCTCGGTGTCGGCGTAGTCGTCCTCGCTCGCGGCGAGCTGCGCCGCCCAGGCCTCGGCGTCCCAGATCTCCAGCCGGTTGCCGACGCCGAGCACCACGCACTCGCGGGTCAGCCCGGCGTATTCGCGCAGCAGCGCCGGGATCGTGACCCGGCCCTGCTTGTCCGGGATCTCGTCCGAGGCGCCCGAGAGCAGCACGCGCTGGAAGTTGCGGACCGCCTTGTTAGAGGTGGGCGTGGTGGACATCTCGGCGACGATCCGCTCGAAGTCGGCGACCGGATAGACGAACAGGCAGCGCTCGTGGCCGCGGGTCATGACCAGGCCGCCGGCGAGCTTCTCGCGGAACTTCGCCGGCAGGAACAGCCGGCCCTTGTCGTCCAGACGGGGCTGATGGGTGCCGAGGAACATGCGCCCACCTCCATCCGTCACGTGCCGGGCCACCCACCGTGCGCCCGATGCCTCCACTTTACTCCACATCGCCCCACCTGTCGCCCCCAGATGACCACCAAACGGGACCGATTTCGGCATACCTGCAGGTCATCGCGCGTGGGGCGAGGTGGAGCGAATTCGCCCGCAATCCCCCATCCGGCCGTATGCCGGGGCGCTCGCGGCGGGTCCGGCCCGCGAGAACCCGCGGTTTTCCGCGGCGTGCGATGCGAGGTGGAGCGATGTGGAGGCGGCGGGACCGCGCTGGTGGTGGAGGGTGGAGGACAGCCGGAGCAAAGGGTTTTGTGACCTCGTTGTCACGTCCAACCGCTTCTCGATCGCGCGGATCGTGAGGCAAGATCGAGGGCATGCGTCTGGCAGCCGGCAATTCCACTGGGGAGCGCGCCACGGCGGGGGGTGACCACAGCGGCCACGCAGCCATGGACCTCGGCGGTGTCCGCGATCTCGCCGAGCGGATCCAGGCGGCGGTGGGCCAGGTGATCGAGGGCAAGCCCGAGCCGATCCGGGTCGCGGTGGTCGCGCTGCTGGCCGAGGGGCACCTGCTGATCGAGGACGTGCCCGGCGTCGGCAAGACGATGCTCGCCAAATCGCTTGCCCGCTCGATCGACGGCTCGATGAGCCGGATCCAGTTCACGCCCGACCTGCTGCCGAGCGACATCACCGGTGTCAGCGTGTTCAACCAGGACACCCGGGAGTTCGAGTTCCGGCGCGGCGCGGTCTTCGCCGAGATCGTGGTCGGTGACGAGATCAACCGGGCCTCGCCCAAGACCCAGGCCGCGTTGCTGGAGTGCATGGAGGAAGGCCAGGTCACCGTCGACGGCACGACCTACGCCCTCGGCCGCCCGTTCCTCGTGATGGCCACCCAGAACCCGATCGAGATGGAGGGCACCTACCCGCTGCCGGAGGCCCAACGCGACCGCTTCCTCGCGCGCATCTCGATGGGTTATCCGTCGGCGAGCGCCGAGCTGGAGATGCTCGACCTGCACGGCGCGCACAACCCGCTGCAGCAGTTGCAGCCGGTCGCCACCGCCGCCGAGGTCGCCTCGGCGATCGAGTCGGTGACCCGGGTCTACGCCTCCCCCGCGCTGCGGCAATACATCGTCGACCTGGTCGGTGCGACCCGCGCGACGAGCGCGCTGCGCCTCGGTGCCTCGCCGCGGGCGGCGCTCGGCCTGCTGCGGGCCGGCCGCGCCCTGGCGGCCGTGCTCGGGCGCGACCACGTCATCCCCGAGGACATCCAAAGCCTCGCGGTGCCGGTGCTCGCTCACCGGGTGTTGCTCTCCAGCGATCAGCAGCACCTGGCCCGCGGTGCCACCGAAGTCGTCACCCAATTGGTCGACCGGGTCCCCGTCCCCGCAGCGGGCTCCCGGCCATGAACCGTCGCCGGGGTCGCTTCACCAGCCGCGGCCTCGCCTTCGTCTCCTCCGGCGTCACGCTCACGCTGGGCGGGATCCTGCTCGGTTATCGCGACATCACCCGGGTCGGTGTCCTGTTGCTCGTGCTCGCCGGCATCGCCCGGTGGCTGGCGGGCCGGCCGTTGACCGGGCTGGCCGTGCAGCGCCGGCCCGAGCCCGATCAGTTGCCGCTCGGGGCGCGCACCTCGGTCGAGCTCACCATCACCAACGAAGGGCGTCGGCGCACCGGCTTCGTGCTCGCCGAGGACTCGGTTGACTACGCCCTCGGCGACCGGCCGCGGTTCGTCCTGCCCTCGATCGAGCCGGACGGCGGCCGCAGCGTCAGCTACGTGCTGGACGGCCGGCGCCGCGGGGAGCACCAGCTGGGCCCGTTGCACGTGCGGGTGCGTGATCCCTTCGGGCTGACCGAGCGCGACAGCGAGGTGCCGGGCACCGGGTCGATCATCGTGCTGCCCCGCACCTATCCCCTCGGGTCGGTCGCTCCGCCGGGCACCGGTGACGGCTCCGAGGGCTCGACGCCGGCGATGGTCGCGCTGCACGGCGACGAGGATGTGTCGATCCGCGGTTATCGCGACGGCGACGACCTGCGCCGGGTGCACTGGAAGGCGAGCGCCCACCGCGATGAACTCATGGTCCGCCAGGTCGACCGTCCGGCCCGCCGCTCCTGCCTGCTGCTGCTCGACCCGCGCGCCGACGCGCACGCCGGCACCGGCGAGCACTCCTCCTTCGAGTGGGCGGTGAGCGCGCTCGCCTCGATCGGGGTGCGGATGAGCGAGCTGGGGTTCCGGCTCGAACTCGTCACTCGCGAGGGCACGGTGCCGCTCGCCGCCGGCGAGCAGCTGTCCGGTCACGCAGTGCTGCTGCACCTGGCCCGGGCCGAGACCGGCACCGAGGGCGACCTGCGCCGGATGTTGCACACCGCCTCCGAGCGGCTGTCCACCGGCGGGGTGGTCATCGCCGTCCTCGGCGGCGGCGCCCCCTTGCCGGCCGAGGTGCCGGCCCTGCGGCAGACCGGCGCGGCCGGGGTGGGCCTGGTCATGGACGCGGCGACCTTCGGCGGCCTACCGAACGACCATCCCGAGCAGGCCCGCGACAGCCTCGCCGCCGCTGGCTGGCGGACCGCGGTCGTGCCGCACGACGCGAGCATCCCGGCCGTGTGGCAGCACGTCGCGCGCCGCTCCCTCGTGCGGGTCGGAGCCTTGTGATGCGCGCCCGGCCGGTCGAAACCCTGCTCGGCACCGCGTGCGTGATCCTCGCCGCCTGGCCGGTGTCCCGGTTGCTGATCGGTGGCCGCTGGTTCGGCGAACTGCTGATCGTGCTCGCCCTCGTCGCACTCAGCGGTATGGCGTTGCGCCAGCTGCGCGTGCCCTCCGGCCTCACGCCGTGGATCCAGACGCTGCTCGTCCTGCTCGCCGCGCTCTTCCTCTTCGTCCTGCCGCACGCCGACGCCGAGGGGGTGCGCGAAGCGGTGCGGGCGCTGCTGGAGGAGGCCAACACCACCGTGCGGCGCTATACGGCACCCGCACCAGCCACCGACGGCCTGCGGTTCGCGATCGTCACCGCCATCGGCCTGGTCGCCGTCGTCGTCGACGCCCTGGCCGCCGGCAGCAAGGTGCCGGCGCTGGCCGGCATACCGCTGGCCCTGATCTTCTTGGTCGCGGCGTCCAACCAGACCGACCCGCTGCCCCCGGCATACTTCGTCGCGCCGGCGGTCGCCTGGCTGGTGCTGTTGTGGCACCAGAGCCAAGACCGGGTGCGAGCGTGGTCGCGCGTCGAGGCGCGCCCCACCGGGCCGACCCTGCTCGCCGACCGGCTCGGCCTCGGCGGATTGGCGTCGGCCGCCCGAGCCGTCGGCATCCTGGCGGTGGTGGGAGCGCTGCTGCTGCCGGCCGCCATACCTCATCTGTCGCCGACCTTCCTCGGCGAAGGGCTCGGTCGCGGCAATGGTCCGGCACAGCGGGTCGGCTTCTCCACCACGGTCGACCTCACCCGCAGCCTGAGCAGCAACGACCCGACGCCCGTGCTGACCTTCCAGACCAGCGACGCCAGTCCGCCGCCGATGCGGGTGGCGGTGACCAGCACCTACGACAACGGCCAGTGGAGTCGTGATCCCTTCAACGGCGATGTGCGCGGGCGGGACAACGAGCGACTGCCCGCCCCCCTCGGCCTCAGCCCGTCGGCCGGGGCGGTGTCGATGAGCGCGCAGGTGCGCGACAGCTCGCTCGAAGCCGGGCTGGTCGCGACGCAGACGCCGTTGCTGTCGGCCGACCTGGCCGGCACGTCCTGGCAGCTGGACCGGTCGACGTCGGTGATCGTGCCCTCACGGGCGGTCAGCGACTATCGCTACACCTACGCCTCGCTCGCCCCATCGGCGCGCCCGACCTCGACCGCCGAACCGCGCGCCGGATTCGAGCGTGAGCTGGCCCTCGACCAGCGCGCGGTGCCCGAGCTGCGCCGCACCGCCGCCGCGATCGGGTTGCGCGGCGATCCCTTCGACCGCGCCGTGCAGATCCAGAACTACCTGCGCAACGACGGTGCCTTCACCTATTCACTGCAGCTGGCCGAGACCCGCACCGGCGTGGGCGGGGTCCAGGTGGACCCGATCACCAACTTCCTGCTCACCAAGCAGGGTTACTGCGTGCAATTCGCCACCGCGATGATCATGCTCGCGCGCATGGAGGGCATCCCTTCGCGGATGGCGCTCGGCTTCCTGCCCGGGGTCGCCAACCAGGCCGGGGTGCGCACGGTGCTGCAGGCGGACGCGCATTCCTGGCCCGAGCTGTGGTTCCCCGGCCTGGGTTGGACGCGCTTCGAGCCCACCCCGGCGAGCCGCTCGGGTGCGGCCCCGAACTACGCCGTCCAGGCCGCACCGACCGCCGGCGGCCGCGAGGTCACCGACAGCGAGTCGGACACCCCGACGAGTTCGAGCCAGTCGTCATCGACCAGCAGCGAAGCCGCGCCGGCACCGCAGGCGCAGCGGCCGAGCAGCATCGGCCGGTGGGTCGCAGGGATCGGCTGGCTGCTGCTCGTCGCCGTCGTCGCCGCGATCTTCGCGCTGCTGCTCCCCCTCGCCGCGCGCCGGCGTCGGCGCACCCTGCTGCGCACCGCGCAATCACCGCAAGAACGGGTCGAGACGCAGTGGCAACTCCTGCAGGAAGACCTGAGCGACTACGGCATACGGCCCCCGCCTGCCGCCTCACCGCGCGCGGCCGCCGAGCACTACCGGCGGGCGGCGCTGCTGGGCGGGTCCACCTCGGAGGCGCTGCGCCGGGCGACCGCGACCGTCGAGCGGGTGCGTTACGCCCCGCCCGGG
>NZ_JAAOIV010000006.1:118983-232539 GCF_011440275.1 Metallococcus carri
CATACGGCCCCCGCCTGCCGCCTCACCGCGCGCGGCCGCCGAGCACTACCGGCGGGCGGCGCTGCTGGGCGGGTCCACCTCGGAGGCGCTGCGCCGGGCGACCGCGACCGTCGAGCGGGTGCGTTACGCCCCGCCCGGGGCGGCATACCGACGCCGACATCGCCGAGGACGGCGCGCGCGTGCTGCGCGGGGTGCAACAGCACGCATCGCTCACGACCAAGCTGCGCGCGCGGGTGCTGCCGACCGTGGGCCGCTCCTATCTGCAGGAGGTATGGCGGCGCCTCACCTTCCGCGCTCCCTCACGGGACCGACGGGATCAGTCCAGGTAGTCGCGCAGCACCTGGCTGCGGCTCGGGTGACGCAGCTTGCTCATGGTCTTGGACTCGATCTGGCGGATCCGCTCGCGGGTGACGCCGTAGACCTTGCCGATCTCATCCAGGGTCTTGGGCTGACCGTCGGTGAGGCCGAAGCGCATCGAGACCACACCGGCCTCGCGCTCGGACAGGGTGTCGAGGACGGAGTGCAGCTGCTCCTGCAGCAGGGTGAAGCTCACCGCGTCGGCCGGCACGACCGCCTCGGAGTCCTCGATCAGGTCGCCGAACTCGCTGTCGCCGTCCTCACCGAGCGGGGTGTGCAGCGAGATCGGCTCGCGGCCGTACTTTTGCACCTCGACGACCTTCTCCGGGGTCATGTCGAGTTCCTTGGCCAGCTCCTCCGGGGTGGGTTCGCGGCCGAGGTCCTGCAGCATCTGCCGCTGCACGCGGGCGAGCTTGTTGATGACCTCGACCATGTGCACCGGGATGCGGATGGTGCGGGCCTGGTCGGCCATCGCGCGGGTGATCGCCTGCCGGATCCACCAGGTCGCGTAGGTCGAGAACTTGTAACCCTTGGTGTAGTCGAACTTCTCGACCGCACGGATCAGACCCAGGTTGCCCTCCTGGATCAGGTCCAGGAAGAGCATGCCGCGGCCGGTGTAGCGCTTGGCCAGCGAGACGACCAGCCGCAGGTTGGCCTCGAGCAGGTGGTTCTTGGCCTTCTTGCCGTCCTGGGCGATCCACCACAGCTCGCGCTTGAAGGTCATGTCGATCTTCTCGCCCGAGTTGAGCTTCTCCTCGGCGAACAGGCCGGCCTCGATGCGCTTGGCGAGCTCGACCTCCTGCTCGGCGTTGAGCAGGGCGACCTTGCCGATCTGCTTGAGGTAGTCCTTGACCGGGTCCGCGGTCGCGCCGGCGGTGACGACCTGCTGGGCCGGGGCGTCGGCCTCGTCGTCATTGCTCAGGGTGAAGCCGGCGTTCTCCTCGCCCTCCTCACCGGCCTTGGCGGTGGGCTCCTCGGTCTCGGCGGCGAGCTCCTCCAGCGACAGGTCCACGACCTCTTCGCCGTCGACGGGCGCGGCGTCGGCGTCGGTGGTGGTCTTCTTCGCCGAGGTCTTCTTGGCCGCGGTCTTCTTGGTGGCGGTCTTCTTGGCCGGCTCGGCGGCTGCAGCCGCGGCGGCCTTGGTGGTTGCCTTCTTCGCGGTCTTCTTCGCGGCGGGCTTCTCGGCGTCCTTGACCGTGTCCTTGGCCGCGGTCTTGGCGGCCGACTTCGCCGTGGTCTTCGCAGCCTTGGCGGGGGCCTTCTTGGCCGGCGCCTTCTTGGTGGTGGCCGCGACCGCACGCTGGGCGGTGGCCGGGTCCAGGGTGACCGCGATGCCCTGCTTGTCGAGGGTGCGCAGCACGACCTTCATCCGCGCCGAGCTGATCTGAGCCGACTCCAACGCGACCTTCAACTCGGCACTGTCGACCGACCCGTTGACCAGCCCGGACGCCAGCAGCTCCTGCAGTGCGGGGTGGGTGAACTCTTCGGGGAGATCGGCCGGGCTCTGGGGCGCAGAGGTCACGAGTTGCCTTCCGTGCGACGAGAGACCGTCGTCGCACGCAAGCGAGCGCGACGACTCGACCGCTGCGGGCGGCCGGAGGTCTCGGGTGGGGGTGGAGCGAGGGCGCAACGGTCGGTGTTCGGTTCTCGCCGGGGGGCTCGGAGCCGGGCGTCCGCTGCGTTCTGTCTTCCATTATAAAACGAGATGCCCGGACGCACCGAGCGTGTCCCCGAGATGAGGCCGTATGCCGCCCGTCACTCGGCGGTGACGGTCAGCACCGGACAGCGCGCGTCGAGCAGGATGCGCTGCGCGCTGCCGCCCAGAATGAGCTTGCCGACGGCGGTGCGCTTGCGCAGCCCGATGACGATGAGTTCGGCACCGGCCTCGTCGGCCCGGGCGAACAGGCCGTCGACCACATCGCCGTCGTCCGGCAGCGAGACCACGTCGGTGCCGGGGTGCTGCGCGGCGAACCGGTCGGCCCCTTCACGCGCCTCGGCGGTGAACGGGACGACGGTCAGGCCGATCCCGTGCGCGGACGCCTCGATGGCGCCGCGCTCCAGTGCGGCGTCTCCTTCGGCGTTTCCGGCATACCCGACAACGATCGACATACTGCCCTCCTGCGCGGCCGTCGGCGACCGCAGGACCGAAGCTACCCGACCCGGGCGATCCTGCGGTCGGCTAGTGGCCGACAGGCTGCGTCGGCGACGATCGCTTCGATCTGATCGGTCTCGACCAGGAAGCCGTCGTGGCCGCACCGCGAATGGATCAGCCGCAGCTCCCCGGCGGGGTGCGCCCGCACGATCTCGCGGGACAAGGCGGCCGGGAAGAGCCGGTCGCTGTCGACACCGGCGACGACCAGTCGGCCGGTGAACGGCGCGAGCGCCTCGGCGAGTGACCCGCGGCCGCGGGTGACGTCGTGCGTCGCCATCGCCCGGGTGAGGGTGAGATAGGACCCCGCGTCGAAGCGCGCGGTGAGCTTGGCCGCCTGGTGGTCCAGATAGCTCTGCACCGCGAACCGGCCACCTGCCAGCGGGTCCTCCCCCTGCTGCGGCTCGGCACCGAAGCGGTCGGCCAGCTCGTCCGCGCTGCGGTAGGTCTGGTGCGCGATCCGCCGGGCGAGGCCGAGCCCGGCGGTGGGCGCGACGCCGCGGGCGAGATAGTCGCCGCCGTGATAGGCCGGGTCGGACTCGATCGCCAGACATTGCGCGTGGCCCCACGCGATCTGGTCGGCGGTGGCGTGCGCTGCCGAGGCGATCACGAGGGCGGTGCGGGTGCGTTCGGGGTGGGTGGCGGCCCACTCGATCACCCGCATGCCGCCCATCGACCCACCGAGCACCAGGTGCCACGAGCGGATGCCGAGCAGGTCGGCGAGACGACGCTCGGCCGCGACCTGATCGCGGATGGTGATCTGCGGGAAGCCGCCGCCCCAGGGCCGGCCGTCGGCACGGGGTGAGGCCGGCCCGGTGGTGCCGCGGCAGCCGCCGAGCACATTCGGTGCGACCACGAACAGGTCACGGGTGTCGAGCGGTCGGCCCGGCCCGATGATGCCCGGCCACCAGCCAGGGGTCGGCTGGCCGGGTCCGATCGGGCCGACGACATGGGCGTCACCGGTGAGGGCGTGCTCGACCAGCACGGCATTGGAGCCGTCGGGAGCCAGCGTCCCCCAGGTCTGGAAGGCCATCGTGACCTCGGGCAGCGTCACGCCGGATTCGAGTGGCAGGTCGCCGAGATCGGCGGCCCGCAGGGCGGGGTTGTCGAATGGATCGTCGGCGGCAGCCATGACATCTCTCCCGGTCGTTCCGGGGGCCCGTCGGCCACGAACCCCGCGCTTGCCGACGCGAGGTGCGCGCCGGCCTTGTCCTCACCCGGGGCACCCCACCGCGGTAGGAGGGTTGCCGGCCAGCGAGCCGGGGCTTGACGCTGGCGCTCTTGACCGGGTCGAGACTAGCAACCGGGCGCAGCAGCGCCTACGCGGACGGCCGGCGCTCTCGCGGACTGGGACGCATGCCGCCCTGGATGGCGGTGAGCACCAGGAGCGCCAGGGAGTGGTCCGGGTCGGCCTCAAGCGCCTTCTCGATCGCGATGGAGGCGACGGCGCCTCCTTGGGTGAGCCAGGCGTAGGTCCCGAGCAGCGCCCACGCCCCGGCCCGTTCCGGCCCTTGCGTGCGCCGGGCCCATTCGGCGAGCCGGTGGCGCAGCGCGTGGTCGTGCTCGCCCTGCTCGCAGCCGTGCGGGCAGTCGGCTTCCTCCCAGTCGTCGCCGTCGTCGTCGTCATCTTCGTCGTCGAGCGGGTCGGCGCCCCAGGCCGGGACCAGCAGCCGCAAGATGATGTCGCGCCGCCCGCCATCCCCGAGCAGGACGGCCAGCCGGCGCACCCGTTCGGCGCCGAGCGAGCTGATCGGTGGGCCATGCGGGTCGATGAGGTCGAGCAGCAATGCCCAGTCCTCCTCGGGCCAGGTGGTGTCCCCCGGATCGACCACTTCGGCGGCCACCGGCGCGAGGCGCTCGTAGATCGCCCGGCGGGAACCGTCGAGGTGCACCCCGCGCGCGATCTGCTCGGTGACCATCGCGACCTGGTGGGCCTGGGGCAAGGGTCGTGGCGTCACCGGGCAGGTGCCGCAGGTGCAGCGGCGGGCCCACCACTGCCCGTCGCGCACCTCGAGCAGGTGATCCAGCGCGACACCGGCCCGGCGATAGGAGGCGGCGATCAGGTCCATCGCCCGCCGGGACAGGTCCGGAGCGTTCCACCGGGTCAGCACCACGACATCGGCGTGCGGCGCGCCCGGCGCCCCTATGTCTTTGGCCCACTCGGTCTCGTGGTGGGGATGCGGCGGGTCCAGTCGCAGGTTGAACGCGACCGCGCCATCGCGCAAACCGGTGACAATCAGGCTGTTGTCCGGCACGAACTCGAAGGCCCACGGCAGATAGGTGAGCAGCTGCCCGAAGCCGCGTACAGAGGAAGTCGTCGTCATACGACCCAAGCCAACGCGGGTCGGACGGCGAGCGACAGGGCGACCGGGCCCGGCTGTGGATAACCGGAACTAGGCTCCGCGCGCCCCTGTGCAGATCAGCGGGGCTGGTTGAGCACCTGGGTCGCCGGCGGGAACTGGGTCTTGGCGTTGTCGGCGATCTTGCGCAGCAGGTAGACATCCAGCCCGGCACCGATGAAGCCACCGGCGAGGGGGATCGCCTTGCCCAGCCGGGTGGCGAACTTCTCACCGAGCTGGCCGATGAGGCGGAACCCGACGGCCTTGTTGACCACCATCAGCACCGGAGCCGGCAGCTGCTGGGTGGCCATGCTGGCCAGCCGGCCGGTGGCCACGACGCCGGCCTTGCGCAGCACGTCGTCAGCGTCGGCGCCGACGAGGGTGAGCAGGACGGCGCTGCGCAGCTTGGGGTCACGCAGGTCGTAACCGCGGATCGCGGCCACCGCGGCGACCATCCGGGTGGCGGCGACATAGAAGCCCGCGACATTCGCCGGGAGGGCGACGACCATGGTGACGAACCCGCCGAGGCCGGTGAGGAAGCCGTTGGCGGCCACCATCTTGCGGTGATCGCCGATGACCTCCTCGATCGCCTTGTCGGCATTGCCGTTGTGCTTGGCCAAGGCGTCGCGCGCGACCTTCTCGGCCGGGTCGAAGCCGGCCTTGCCGCCGATGCCGACGTCGACGAGCTTTTGGGCCAGCGACATCGCCGAATTGCCGAGGGGACCGTTGTCGAGTTTGACGGGCGTCTGCGCGTCGCGCTTCTTACCGAACATGGGCCACATCCTGCCTGATCGACGACGCCCGCGGCGGCTTAGGGTGCAAGGCGTGACCACGGCCGGCTGGCAGGAGCTCGTCGCGCAGTTCGATGGGCTGGACGAACGCGCGCGCCTCCAGGTGCTGCTCGAGTTCGGGGAGGACTTGGCGCCGGTGTCGCCGGAGCCGGACTGGCGGCGGGTGACCGGTTGTCAGGTGCCGGTCTTCCTGCGCACCCGAGCGCTCGATGGCCGGGTCGAGTTGCGCATCTCGGTGTCCCCCTCGGCCCCCGTTGTGCGGGGGTATGCCGGTCTGTTGCAGGCCGGCGTCGACGGCGCCGTCCTCGGTCCCCCGGCATACCCGCCGCGGGATCTGCCCGAACGACTCGGACTGCCGCGGGCGGTCTCGCCCCTGCGCCTGCGCGGTCTGTACGCGCTGACCGAAGCGGTCACCGACGAACTGCGGCGACTGCGCTGATCCGGCGCGCGGGCGCGGACCCGGCGGCCAGTGCCGTGCATGAGTTAGATTTTGGCGCATGTCAAACACTTCCGCCGGCCCGAAGAAGGCCCTGCTCGCCCTCCCGGCGGCGGTGGCGCTCATCGGCCTGGTCCTCGTCCTCGTCGCCCTGCTGTCCAGCTCTGCGGTGAAGCTGGCCGGGTTCACCGACCGCCAGACCATCCAGGCGAACGCGTCCGGCTTCTCGGTCTACAGCGCCGACCAGGGGGCTCGCACCACCGCGAACTGCCAGGCCGCGGCCGGTGGCAACAACGTCAGCCTCAACCAGCCGGCCTCCGACTTCTCGGTGTCCGCTGGGGGCTCGAAGTACTGGGAGATCGCCCGCACCCCCGACTCGCTCAGCGCCGGTGACTACCAGGTCACCTGCCAGGGAGCCAACGGCACGCTGTATGCCGGCCCGCGCGCCGACAAGATCGGCGGCGGCTGGAAGACCCCGGTGCTCATCCTCGGCCTGCTGATGCTGCTCGCCGGCATCATCGGCGCGGTGCTGATGTTCCTGCGCGGCAAGAAGGCCACGCCGCAGACCTCCGGTGGTTACCCCAACCAGTACGGCGGCGGTTACAACAACAACCAGTACGGCGGCGGTTACTCCGACGGCTACGGCACCCCGGGCTCGTATGGCGTGTCGACCGGCTCGGGCAGCAACACCCCGGCCTACGGCCAGGGCGGCTACGGCCAGCCGGCTCAGGGTCAGCCAGGCTACGGCCAGCAGCCCGGTCAGCAGGGTTATGGCCAGCCCCAGCAGGGTGGCTACGGCCAGCAGTCTGGTCAGCCTGGTCAGCCGGGTTACGGACAGCAGCCCGGCCAGGGTTACGGCCAGCCGCAGCAGGGTGGTTACGGCCAACAGGGTTATGGCCAGCCCCAGCAGGGTGGCTACGGCCAGCAGTCGGGCCAGGGTTACGGCCAGCCGCAGCAGGGTGGTTACGGCCAGCAGCCCGGCCAGGGTGACTCCGATGTCTCCGACGCGGCGACCCAGGCGGTGTCGGCCGACGACGTGCGCGACGCGGGCCGCAACAACTCCTCCGGTGGCTGGGAGCCGCCGAGCGAGGGCCGGCAGTCCTGACGCCCGACCCGCACTCCCACCGAGCCCCGCAGCGCCCAGCGTTGCGGGGCTCGGTGTGTGCGCTGGCGGTGGCGGGCGATCACGCGGCCGTGATCACGCCGCACACCGAGCAGGTGGTCGCGGTCAGCGAGTGGGCGAGCTTCGTGCGGGCCACGGACCCGGCGTGGCGCTGGACCTGGTGGTCTGCGCCGGCCGTCGCGCCCGCGCTGACCAGCCGGCCGGTCGCGCGCTGCTTCGACATCGCGGCGGTCCACCGCCTGCTGGCGGGCGGCGCCGCCGACGAACCCGCGCGGGCGTGGGCCTACGTGCGGGACCTGCCCGCGGACGGCATACCGGCCGATCGGCAGAGTGCGGACGACCTGTTCGCGGTGCAGACCGAGCCGGCCCTGGTGCGCAGCGACGGCCACCTCGACCCGCGCGCGGGCGGGCCGGGCTGGTCCCCCGATCCTTCGCAACTGCTGGAGTGGGCGCGGCTGGCGGCCGCGACCGCGACCGCGCAGGCCGACCGGCTGGCGGCACGCGAGCACGGCCTGGAGACGGCGGCCAGCGAATCGGCCGCCGCGCAACTGTGCCTGGAGTTGGAGCGGGACGGGCTGCCGGTCGACCGGGTGGCGCTGGAGCAGCTCCTCGGGGAGCTCATCGGGCCGCGGCCGCGCGACGAACAGGATGCGGCCGCCAACCGGCGCGCTCGCGACGCGATCGTCTGGCGGCACGCGCCGGCCGGCCGGCCGGTCGACCTGCGCAATCCGGCGGTCGTGCGCGATCTGCTGCGTTCGGCCGGCATCGTCGTGGACGACACGCGCGCCTGGCAGCTGGAGCCCTATCGCGCGGTCTCACCGCTCGTCGACGCGCTGCTCACCTGGCGCAAGGCGGAGCGGATCGCGACGACCTACGGCTGGAGCTGGGTCGAGCGCTGCCTCGGGAGTGACGACCGGTTGCGCGGGCCATGGCACCCCAGCGACGGTGGCGCGGGACGGATGACGGCTGGCGCGGGATTGCACAGCCTGCCTGCTCCACTGCGGCCGGCGATTGCCGCTCCCCCGGGCCGGGTGCTCGTGCGTGCCGACCTCGGCCAGGTGGAGCCGCGAGTGCTCGCGGTGGTGAGCGGCGATCCCGCCTTCGCACAAGCGACCCGCGCGGACGATCTGTATGCCGTGGTCGCGCGTCAGTTGGCGATCGAGCGGCCGGTCGCCAAGATCGCGGTGCTGGCGGCGATGTACGGCCAGACGAGCGGTTCGGCCGGCCAGGCCCTCGCCCGGCTCGAGCGCGCCTATCCGGTCGCGATGGACTATTTGCGCACCGCTGCCCGCCAGGGTGAATCGGGCGAGCCCGTCGAGACGTATGGCGGCCGGCTGGTCCCGGTGACCGGCGGCGGTGACCTCGCGACGACCCGCGCCCGCGGACGCTTCACCCGCAATGCGGTGGTGCAGGGCGCGGCCGCCGAACTGTTCAAGGCGTGGGCGCTCACCGTGCGGCACGAGATTGCACCGCTGGGGGGCCGGATCGTGATGTGCCTGCACGACGAACTGCTCGTCGAGGTGCCGCAGGAGCACGCGACGGCCGCCGCCGAGGCGGTGGACCGCGCGTTGGCGGACGCCAGCCGGCGGTGGAGTCACGGCGCGCCGGTGCGTTTCGTCAGCGACACCCAGGTGGTGCGCCGCTGGTCGGAGGCGAAGGGTTAGGCCTCGTCGTCGGCGTCGCGCAGGAACTGCTCGAACTCCGCACCGATCTCGTCGGCGCTCGGCAACTCGGCCAGCTCGGTGGCGAGCAGGCTCTCGCGGCGCCGGCCCTCGGCGAAGGCGTCATACTGCCGCTCGAGACCGCGCACGACCTCACCGACCTCTTCGCTCTCCCCGATCTGGGCATCGATCGCCATCCGGGTCTGCTCGGCCAGCGCGGCGAGTTCGCCGATGGACAGCTTCAGCCCGGTGCTCACCCGGATCGCCTCGAGGGCGGCCACCGCGCCGTCGGCGAAGTCGGCCTGCACCAGGTAGTGCGGCACGTGCACGCCGAAGCCGATCACGTCATAGCCCGCTTCGCCGAGGCGGTAGTGCAGCAGCGTCTCCAGGCTGGAGGGCACCTGCACCAAGCCGAAGACGGGGGCGTTGCCGGGGATCAGGTCGGGGTCGTTGGCGTAGCGCGTCATCCCGACCGGCCGGGTGTGCGGCACCGCCATCGGTATGCCGTGCGCGCTCACCACCCGCTCCACGCCGAGCACTCGCACGAGGTGGCGGACCGCCTCGATGACGCGCTCCCACTGGTAGTCCGGCTCGGGGCCGGTGAGCAGCAGGAATGGCGTGCCCTCGTCATCGACCAGCCGGTAGAGCAGCAGGCTCGGATCGGCATACGCGCTGAAGTGGTCGGAGTCGAAGGTCATGACCGGGCGACGGCCGCGGTAGTCGATCAGTTGGTCGACATCGAAGGACGCCACGACGGTGTGCTCGCAGGACGCGAGCAGGTGCGACACCAGCAGCCGCTGTGCGTTGCCGGCGTCGATGAAGCCGCCGAGCGCCACCATCAACGTGGGAGCGCCGAGAGCGGCGGGCGGGGTGTCCTGCTCGAAGCGGAACAGCTCCAGCGGATCGCGCACGGGATCTCTCCTCAGTCGTTCTCAAAACGTGTCTGCGGGGTGCAACGGCCCCGGCCCCGAGGGCATTCCCGGCGGATCAGTCCTGCGGGACCTGTGCTCCGGCGCCGTCGGTGCGCAGCTGGTCACGCAGCTTGGCGGCATTGGCGGCGAGGATCTGCTGGTCCTGCCCCCGGGTGACGTTGTGCACCTCGAAGTCGTCGAGCGAGTTCGCCGGCCAGGTGTGCAGGTGCAGGTGGGGCACCTCGAAGCCCTCGGCGAGCAGGCCGACGCGCTGGGAGCCCCATGCCGCCCGCTGCGCCCGCCCGATCGTGCGAGCCACCTGCACCAGATGGTTCAGCAGGTCGGGGTCGGCGTCGACCCACTGGTCGATCTCCTGCCGCGGCACGACGACGGTGTGCCCGTCGGTGATCGGGTCGATGACCAGGAAGGCGACGCAGCGGTCGTCCTTCCAGACGAAGTGCGCGGGGATCTCCCCGTCGATGATCTTGGTGAAGAGGGTCGCCATAAACCTCAGGCTAGCGAGCGGCCCGCGCCTCGGTCTCGTCCTCCACCGCATCCATCGCCTGGTAGATCCGCTTGGGTGACACCGGCCCGGCAGTGCCGAGCTTCTGCGCGAACAGGCTGACCTTGAGTTCCTCGATCATCCAGCGCAGGGCGACGACATCAGGGTCGGTATGCCGGGTGGGCGCAGTTTTCGCGAGCAGCGCCTGCCGCTCGGCCTCCACGGTGTCGACCTCGGCCTGCCGCTGGGCGTCGCGCGCGAGGTTCTCCGGCGCCTTGGTGAGGCGCTCGGTGCCGGCCCGCACGTAGCGGTCCAGGGCGACCAGCCGCTCGGCGCCGGTCTCGCTGACGAAGCCGGGGTGCACCAGTGCGTCCTTGCCCTTTTGCACCTCCGCTCGCAGCGCCGCGACCGACGGGGCGGTCATGGCGTCGAGCCGCAGCTGCAACTCGCGCGCGTGCTCCAGCACCGGCCCGACCCGGTCGACGATCTCGATCACCCGCGGCACCACCTGCTGACGCACGAGGCGCAAGGCCTGGTCGAAGTCGGCCTCGGTGCGCACGCTGCCGCCGGGCAGCCCGTCGGCCACGATCGCGTCGATCGCGGCGGCGAGGATGTCGTCATACAGCGCCTGCTGGCTGGCGTAGGGGTGACTCGACAGCGCGAGTTTGCGCCGGGTGTCGAGCAGACCGAGGATCTGCTTCCACGGCACGGTGGTGTTGAGCAGCAACAGTTTTCGCAGCCCGGCGCGGGTCGCGTGGTCGCGCTCGGAGGCGGTCGGCAGCACCTTGAGGTCGACCGTGTCCCCGCTGTCGACGAGCGCCGGGAAGCCCTTCACCCGGTTGCCCTCGAAGGTCTCCGGCAGCGTGCCGAAACTCCAGGCACGCAGGCCGCTGCGCTCGAGGGAACCTGCCGCCTTGGACACGGTGCGCTGCACGTCACCGGCCAGATCCCGTTGCAGCACAGCGAGATCCTTGCCTTCGGCGAGTGTGCGACCACGGGCGCCCTCGACCCGGAAGGTCATCCGCAAGTGGTCGGGCACCCGGCTCCAGTCCCACTCCCCCGGATCGACGCCGGTGCCGGTGCGCTGCCGCAGCACCTCGCCGAGCACCTCGGTGATCGGCCGACTCGGGTCCGTGCCCATCACGACCAGGGCGGCGCGAGCGTGGTCAGGTGCCGGCACGAAGCTGCGCCGCGTCGCCTTGGGCAACGACCGGATCAGGGCAGTGACCAGTTCCTCGCGCAGTCCCGGCACCAGCCAGTCAAAACCGTTGTCCTGCAAGCGATTCAGCTGATCGACTGGCACATGCACGGTGACACCGTCGGCGTCAGCGCCGGGGTCGAACTGATAGGTCAGCGGCAGGGACAGGTCACCCTGGTGCCAGGTTTTCGGATAGTCCGCGACGTCGACGGCGGCGGCATCGTCGGAGAGCAGCAGGTCCTCGGTGAAGGTGAGCAGCCGCGGGTGCGCCTTGGAGTGCTTCTTCCACCAGCTGTCGAAGTGCGCGCCGGAGACGATATCGGCGGGCAGCCGCTCGTCGTAGAACTCGTAGAGCACGTCGTCACCGACGACAAGGTCGCGGCGCCGGGCGCGTGCCTCGAGTTCGGACAGGCGCTGCACGAGCTTGCGGTTGTCGTGGAAGAACCGGTGGTGGGTGTCCCAGTCGCCCTCCACCAGCGCGTGCCGGATGAACAGCTCGCGGGCGTATTCGGGGTCGACCGCGGCGAAGTTGGCCTGCCGCCCGGCCACCAGCGGTATGCCGTAGAGCGTCACCCGCTCGGCCGCCATCGCCGCAGCGCGCTTGCGACTCCAGTGCGGGTCGCTGTAGCTGCGCTTAACCAGGTGCTGCGCGGCCGCCTCCACCCAGGCCGGGTCGATCCGCGCGTTGTCGCGCGCCCACAGGCGGCTGGTCTCGACCATCTCGGCCGCCATCACCCAGTCCGGCTGAGAGCGGAACAGCGCCGACCCCGGCTGGATGGCGAACCGTGCGTTGCGGGCCCCGAGATAGTCGCGGGTGTCCCGATCGCGCAGCCCCACCTGCGACAACAGGCCGGTCAGGATCGCCTGGTGGATCGTGTCGGGGGCGGCGGGGTTGTCCGAGGGCCGCAACCCCAGATCACGGCATACCTGACGCAGTTGGGCATGCAACTCCTGCCACTCGCGCACCCGCAGATAGTGCAGATATTCGTCGCGGCACATCCGGCGAAAAGCGCTGCCAGACAAGGCTTTCTGCTGCTCCCGCAGATAATCCCAGAGGGCGAGGTAACCGAGGAAGTCGCTGTCCTCGCGTTTGAAGCGCGCGTGCAACTGGTCGGCCTGGGCACGCTTGTCGACCGGCCGCTCCCGCGGGTCCTGGATCGACAGGGCGGCCACGATGACCAGCACCTCGCGCAGGGCGCCGGTCTCGGCGGCAGCGACCAGCATCCGCGCCATTCGCGGGTCGACCGGCAGCGCGGCGATCGAGCGACCGGTGCGGGTGAGCCGGCGGCGCCGATCGGTGGCACCGGAGTCGATGGCGTCGAGTTCGTGCAGCAGTCGCAGCCCGTCGGTGATCTGCCGCCGGTCCGGTGCGTCGACGAAGGGGAACCGGGTGATGTCGCCCAGGCCGAGCGAGGTCATCGCGAGGATCACCGACGCCAGGCCGGTGCGCTGGATCTCGGGATCGGTGAACTCCGGGCGGGCCTCAAAGTCCTCCTGCGAGTAGAGCCGGATGCAGACACCTTCGGCGACGCGGCCGCACCGGCCGGTGCGCTGCAGGGCGCTGGCCTGCGAGATCGGTTCGATCGGCAGCCGCTGCACCTTGGTGCGCTGGCTGTACCGGGAGATCCGCGCGGTGCCGGTGTCGACGACATACCGGATGCCGGGGACTGTGAGCGAGGTCTCGGCGACATTAGTGGCGATGACGATGCGGCGCCCCTGGTGCGGGGTGAAGACGCGGTGCTGCTCGGCCGCGGACAGCCGCGCGTAAAGCGGCACGATCTCGGTGTCAGGCAGCTTCAGCCCGGCCAGCGCGTCGGCTGCGTCGCGGATCTCGCGCTCGCCGGAGCAGAAGACGAGCACGTCGTGCGGGCCGCCGGTGTCCGGCTCGGTGGCGAGCTCTTCGATGGCGTCGACGATGCCGGTCACCTGGTCGACGTCGACCGTGGTCGGGGTGCCGTCGGCGCCCTTGCCGGGGATCTCGCGCACGAGCGGTCGGTAGCGCACCTCGACCGGGTAGGTGCGTCCCGAGACCTCGATGATCGGCGCTGGAACCCCTTGTGTCGCAAAGTGTTCGGCGAATTTCTCGGGGTCGATGGTCGCCGAGGTGATGATGACCTTGAGGTCGGGGCGGCGCGGGAGCAGTTGCTTGAGGTAGCCGAGGATGAAGTCGATATTGAGTGACCGCTCGTGCGCCTCGTCGACGATGATCGTGTCGAACTGCCGCAGGTCGCGATCGGCCTGCATCGCCGACAGCAGGATGCCGTCGGTCATCACCTTGATCAGGGTGTCGCGGGTGGAGTGGTCGCTGAACCGCACCTGGTAACCGACCGTAGCCCCGAGCTCCACGTCCAGCTCTTCGGCGAGGCGCTCGGCGACCGCGCGGGCCGCGATCCGGCGCGGCTGGGTGTGGGCGATCATGCCGCCGAGCCCGCGACCGATCTCCAGGCACATCTTGGGCAGCTGGGTGGTCTTGCCCGAGCCGGTCTCACCGGCGACCACGACCACCTGGTGCTCGCGCAAGGCGGCGACGATCTCGTCCTTGGCCTCGACGACCGGCAGCTGCTGCGGGTAGTTCAACGCCGGGACGAGGGCCCTGCGTTTGTCCTCATCGAAGGACCACCGGGGCGTATGCCGCTTCGGCCGGCGCCGGCGGGTGGGAGTGGAAGGCATGACGGGGATCCATTCTCCCAGACCCGTGGTCGGTGGCGCGCGGGCGTTTGCTGCCGCGACGTCGGAGTGCGGCTGCACGCCGAGTCGGACCTCAGATGCGGTGCGCGGGGGTGAAGTACTTCGCGCAGTTGTCCTTGCCGACTCCCTTGATCTCCCGGCAGACCTTCATCTCCATCCGGACCTTGGTCGCGACGCGTCGCTGGTACCAGGTGAAGTGCTTGGGGATGTTGATGCTCGCAACTCCGCGCACCTCCCGGTTGACACCTTTGCGGTTGTTGTAGCGCTCCGAATAGCCCACCGTCGGGTAACCCACCGAGTGCCACTCACCCCAGTCGCCGTCGTAGTACTGCGGCACGAACCGCACGTAGACGTCATGACCGTCCTTGCGCGTGTCCCGCAACACGTAGGACATCGTGTAGGTCGACCCTGAGCGGGTCCAGGTGCCGATGGCGTAGGCGCCCGTGGTGCGCCCGCTCCAGCCGGTGGCGGCTGCGGCGTGCGGCATGGTGGTGAGCGCGACGATCGGCACGATCGCACCGGCGATGAGGCTGCCGCGGATGGCGTATTTCTTCGTGGTGGAGCGTTTCATGATGAGCCCTCCCTGGCTCGTCCGGGGGATGGCCGGGCGTCTTGAAGCCCGACGCAAAGACTCGGACGTGATCGCGGCGCGAGGGGATCCGTCGGATCGACAGGTCCTTCAGGGGCGGGGCACCTCGAGGAAGAACGGCCGGCCGCGCCGGGGGTCGGCGAACAGATCCGAAAGCTTGGCCGGGTTGCGCGACACGGACACGAGCAAGTTCCCTGAGCTCAGGACGATCTCGGGGTGCGCCAGCGGCTGGTAGACCACGTCGCCACCAGCCGCAGCCGGCACCGCGGCTCGGGACGCCAGGGTCCACGGGCCGGTGGGAGCGGGAGCCCGCCATACCGCCACGGAGCGCGCGAGGTCACCGCCCTGGGTGGAGACCGCGACAACTCCCCCACCCCACGGGATCACGCTGAAGGCTTGGGAGACACCGAAACTCGAGGGCAGCACGGCACGCGCCGCGGACGGGTCGTCGGTCCACCCGGAGCCGTCGAAATAGCGCCATGCGGCCCGGTCGGTGGCGCTCGCCGGTGGCACCCGGGCCAGATACGCAGCACGCGTGCCGGCCGACCCCTGCAGCGCGGTGCCGTAGATGTACAGCTCACCGTCGCGCACGATCATCGCCGCGCCCCAGTTGACCTGGCCGGGGTTCTCGTCGTCCGGTGTCACTTTCGCAACCCCGGTCACCTGCGGAGCACCGCCGCGGGGCACCTTCAGCGTCGCCAAGCTCAGACCCAGATAGGTGAAGGCCAGCAGGCCGCCGGGCTGCCGCTTCACCCGCGAACAGGCGACGAGCAGCCGGTCCTCCCCAGGCGCCGGCACGCTCGCCATCGACGTGGGCCAGCAGGCTGTCCGCGCCGCGGGGTCGGGCACCAAGGCACCATGGCTGCGCGGCACCGCGGGCTGGGCGCACAGACCGGTGGTGACGAAGGCCGAGTTCGACACGATGCGCGGACTGCGCGAAGCGGCGCGCAGGGTGTCGCCGAAGACCCACAGCACCCGCCCGTCCAGCAGCGACGCGGTCAGACCCACATCGGCCGACTGCCAGTCCGGCAGGCCGTTCAGCCGGCCCATCCAGGCGTTCATGTCGTTCACCGTCGTCGGTGTGCCCCCCGCCGCCGGGCACTTCGCGCCGCTGCTCGTGCGCAGCGTCGTCGGCGGTTCCGACCTTGTGGCGGCCCGCGACGAGGGCAAGGGCGACTCGGCATACGTCGGGGGCGCGACATCGCGGCCACCGCAGCCGGCGGTCACCGCGAAGGCGACCACCGCCACCAGGGCTTGCGGGATCGCGGCGCGGCGCACGCGGCAACCCTAACGAGGCTCACCACAGCGCACCCAGCAGTTCGGCGAAGAGCAGGTCACCGTCGACGTCCAGGCCCTTGCTCGCAAACCAGGTGCACACGTTGACGCAATCGCGGTGCAGGAAGTCCGGTCCGTTGACATTGGCGATCAGGTCGACCGCTTGCGGAACGTCGATGATCACCAGCCGGTCCCCGCTCGTCAGCAGGTTGTATGCCGACAGGTCCCCGTGCGCGATTCCCTTGCCGGCCAAGGTGATCAGCGCATCGCGCAGCTGGTCATACCACCCCTGCAGTTGCGCCCGGGTGCCCCGCGAGGCGGCCAGGCGCGGTGCGGGATAACCGTCCTCGTCGGTAATCAGCTCCAGGCACAGCTCGGTGCCGTCGATCTGCACTGGATAGGGCACGGGTAGCCCCTCGCGCCACCAGTCGACAAGGACACCCCATTCGGCCTGGGCCCAGACGCCCGAGGCGACCTCCCGGCCGAACCGGCTGCCCTTGGCCACCGCGCGGCGCTCCCGGGAGTCCTTGATATGCCGGCCCTCGGTGTAGCTGTCGTTGCGCCGGAAGGTGCGGTGCTCGGCGGTGCGATAGCGCTTGGCCACCATCCGGGTCGAGCGGGTGGGATCGGAGGCGGCGGTGCGTTCGATGAGGAAGACATCGGCTTCCTTGCCGGTCTTGAGGACACCGAGTTCGGTGTCGATGGACTCGTCGTCGGTGATGACGAAGTCCGGTCGCGGCTCGGGTCCACGTTGTAGGCGTTCGAGCGAGGACCAGCTCGACCAGCGTTGGCCGGGTGCGAGCTCGTCGTCGATCGGGCGGAAGTCGAAGGGGTCAGGTGATGCGGCCTCGAAGGGCATGGGCGGTGCTCCAGCTGATGGAAGGGAAGGACCGGTTGCGGTCCAGGACCGTCGTCGACATGTCACTGCTCCTTCCATCGGTGCACCGCGAACGCAGTGCTGGGCGCCCACCACGATGGCGGACGCCCAGCACCAGCGGCAACCGATTTACTTCGCGGCGCGGAAGCCCTGCTCGAGGTCGGCGAGGATGTCGTCGATGTGCTCGGTGCCCACCGACAGCCGCACCAACCCGGGCGTCACGCCGGCCGCGAGCCGCGCGGCATCCGAGCCCTGGGAGTGGGTGGTCGAGGCGGGGTGGATCACCAGCGAGCGCACATCGCCGATATTGGCGACATGCGAGTGCAGGGTGAGGCCCTCGACGAACCGCCGCCCGGCGTCGGCACCACCGGTGATCTCGAAGGAGATCACCGAGCCGGCGCCCTTCGGCGCGTACTTCTGCGCGAGCGGGTAGTAGCGGCTGTCGGGCAGCGAGGCCCAGAAGATCTCCTCGACCTGCTCCTGCCCCTGCAGGAAGTCGGCGACCGTACGGGCGTTGTCCAGGTGCTTGTCGATGCGCAGGCTGAGCGTCTCCAGCCCTTGTGCGATCAGGAAAGCATTGAAGGGCGCGATCGCCGAGCCGAGGTCGCGCAGCAGCTGCACCCGCGCCTTGAGGATGAACGCGAGGTTGGCACCGAGGGGGCTGCCGACGCCGAGATCCTTGGCGTAGACCAGCCCGTGGTAGCTCTCCTCCGGCGTGTTGAAACCGGGGAACCGCTGCGGGTCCTGCGCGTAGTCGAACCGGCCGGCGTCGACGATCACGCCGGCGATCGCGGTGCCGTGGCCGCCGAGATATTTGGTCGCCGAGTGCACGACCACGTCGGCCCCGTGTTCGAACGGCCGCGTGACGTATGGCGTGGCCACCGTGTTGTCCACGATGAGCGGCACGCCCACCTCGTGCGCGACATCCGCGACGGCCTGGATGTCCAGCACCTCGGAGCTGGGGTTGGAGATCGTCTCGCCGAAGAAGGCGGCGGTGTTGGGCCGGGCGGCGGCACGCCACTGCTCGGGGTCGCTGGCATCCTCCACGAAGGTGACCTCGATGCCGAACTTCGGCAGCGTGTACTTCAGCAGGTTGGCGGTGCCGCCGTAGAGCGCGGGGCTGGTCACCACGTGACTGCCGGCCTCAGCGACGTTGAGGATGGCGAGGGTCTCGGCGGCCTGCCCGGAGCTGACGAGCAGCGCGCCGACGCCGCCCTCGAGGGAGGCGATGCGCTGCTCCACGACGTCGGTCGTGGGGTTCATCAACCGGGTGTAGATATTGCCGAATTCCTTGAGCCCGAACAGGTTTGCCGCCTGTTCGGTCGACTCGAAGACGTAGGACGTGGTCTGGTGGATCGGCAACGCCCGGGCGCCGGTGCCGTCGATCGGCTGGCCGGCGTGGATCTGCCGGGTCTCGAAGGACCAGTTGGGTGCGGTGGTGTCGGTCATCGCTGGTCGCCCT
Source organism: Metallococcus carri (assembly GCF_011440275.1). Lineage (GTDB taxonomy): Bacteria > Actinomycetota > Actinomycetes > Actinomycetales > Dermatophilaceae > Metallococcus > Metallococcus carri. The sequence goes on from NZ_JAAOIV010000006.1 coordinate 137,342, forward strand.
CCCGAGGCGACAATGCGGGCCTTCGCCTCGAAGGATCCCGCGCTTGCGCACCGGCGATCCGCGCCGGCGGCCCGGTCATCACCCGGGGCACCCCACCGCGGTGGAGGGTTGCCGGCCAGCAAGCCGGGGCTACGCGCTGGCACTCGTGACCTGATCCGACGATAGAACACCGATCTCGCCCGCCGGGCGGGGTGTCTCTGCATCCGGACACCACGAGGGGCGCCGCGGTTCAGAGCAGTTGGGCGAGGGTGTAGATGAGCAGGCCCACCAGCCCGCCGACGACGGTGCCGTTGATGCGGATGAACTGCAGGTCGCGCCCGACGTGCAATTCGATCCGTTGCGAGGCCTCCCGGCCGTCCCAGCGGTCGATCGTCTGTGAGATGACCGTCGACAACTCCCGGCCGTAGGTCGTGACCATATAGACCACCGCGTCGGCGAGGCGCCGGTCGAGGGAAGCGCGGAAGGACGCATCGGTAACGATGCGACCGCCCAGGTCGCCCAGCGCACGCGCCATACGGGCTCGCAGTTCGCCGTCCTCGTCCCCGAGGGCTTCGACAAGCGCGCGCCGCACCGATCCCCACAGGGACACGAGCGACCCCGCAACGGATGGGTGCTCGAGCACGGTGAGCTTGAGCGCTTCGGCCTTCGCCTGGGTGTCGGGGTCGGTCTGCAGACGGCCGGCGAGTTCGCGCAGGAACTCGTCCAGGGCCTCGCGCACCCGGTGGTCGGGGTTGTCGCGCACATCCGCCAGCCAGGTGACCATCTCGGCGTGGACGCGGCGAATCACGATGTCGTCCAACGACTTTGGCGACCACCACGGTGCTCTGGTCGCGAGGATCTGGGAGACGGTCTCCTCGTTGGCGATCACCCAGTCGTGCAGCTGGGTGACACCGAGGTCGACCAGTCCGCGGTGCGATCCGTCGCGCACCACTCCCTCGAGCAGCGAACCGGCGAGCGGTGCGATGGGTTCACGGCCGAGGCGCGGCAGCAGGATGCGATCGAGCAGCTCGGCGACCTCGGAGTCCTTGACCGAGGACACGCCGCGGGCGAGCGCCGGCGAGGCCTCCGCGACGGCGCGGCGGGCATTGGCCGGCTCCTGCAGCCAGCGGCCCACCCGCAGCATCACCTCGGCCGACTGCAACCGGGTGCGCACGTTGTCGGCGGTGAGGAAGTTGTCGGTGACGAAATCCTCGAGGCTGCGCGCGATGGTCTGCTTGCGCTCGGGGATGATCGCGGTGTGCGGGATCGGCAGCCCGAGCGGGCGGCGGAAGAGCGCGGTCACGGCGAACCAGTCGGCGACCGCACCGACCATCGCCGCCTCGGAGGCGGCATTGACATAACCCCACACTCCCCCGCGACCGTGGGTCAGCACGAAGATCACGGCGGCCAGCAGCAGCAGCGACAGGGCGACCGCGCGCATCCGGCGGAGCCCGGCGCGGCGGCTCTCATCGGCGGCCGACAGGATCGGCCCGGAGGAGACCTCGGACATGGGGCCTTAGCGTAGGCGGCTCAGCCGCGCCAGCCGAGGTCGGCGTCGGCGCCGGGAATCGCGTTGGAGCTGTAGAGCAGTGTCCACTTGGTGTAGTCGCCGCCCCCGCGCACGACATAGACGAGCTTGCCGCCGGTGGACGCCTGGCCGGCGGACAGGTTGGCGGACACCAGCAGGTCGTTGGACGGCACCGCGCCGGAAGTGGAGTCGCGGCTGCAGGCATTGCCCTGGGGGTCGCGCAACGCGAAATCGGTGAAACCCACCCGCGGCTTGATCGAGGAGCCGGTGTCCTTGAGCGTCACCGAGACCTCGAAGACGAGCGCGACATCGTCCGTGGCGTAGGTCGAGGAGTCCGGCCGCTTGACGACCGTCGGACCGGAGGTCTTCACCTCCACCAGCGGCTGGTCGGCGACCAGACCGAAGCCGGACTTGTAGTTGGTCTGCTGCGCCGTGCCGTATGCCGCGATCTTGGTCGCGCCGCCGGACCGGGTCGCCAGTCCGAGGATGTCGGCCCGGCAGCTTCCGGCGGCGGCAGCGGTGCTCGAGCCGGAGGACGGTGCGGCCGTGGGCGGAGTCGTGGTGGGCGCGGCCGCAGTGGTGCCGGAGCCACTGGTGGATGTGCCGGTGGGTCTCGCGGTGGCGGTTGATGGCACCACCGTCAGGGGCGCGTCGCTCGCGCAGCCCGCCACTGACGCGCCGACGGCGCTCGCCGCACCTGCAGCGAGCGCCCGTCGACGCCATCCGGTCAAGGTCAGCCGCTCCAGCCCACCTGCGCGGTCGCGCCGGTGTCGGAGTTGGAGCTGAACATCAGGGTGTACTTGCTGTAGTCCTGACCCTTGGGCACCACGAACGCGATCTGCCCCTTGATCTCGTCACCGCTCATGCGGCCCTCCGGGAGCTTGTCCTGCACCTTGATCACCGGGCTGGAGCTGTCGCGCTGGCAGACATTCTGCTGGCCGTCCATCAGGGTGAAGTTCAGGTAGCTCATGTAGCCATACCCGCTCGCGTCCTTGAGCTTGGCGGTGATCTCGAAGACCAGCGCCTGCTGACCACTCTCGTACAGATAGGAGTCACCGGCCGGCGCCTTGGCCTGCGGCTTGCCGGACGAGATCGACATCGGGGTCTTGTCGCTGCCGATCGAACTGATGTATTCGGTGTCGAACTTGGTGCCGAAGGGCTTGATCTGGGTGGAGCTGCCCTTCTTGGAGAAGTAGTTGGTCGACGACACCGTGCACACCGCGCCGGAGTTGCCGCCGTCGCTCGCGGAGCTGGTGTCACTGCTGGCCGAGCTGGAGTCACTGCTCGTGGAGCTGGAGTCGCTGCTCGAACTGCTCGAGTCGCTCGAGCTGCTGGAATCGCTGGTGCTGGACGAGTCGCCCGCCCCCTGCGTGGTGCCACTCGTGGAGCTCGGTGCGACGGCCTTCGGCGCCTCCTGCTGGCAGGCCGTGGTGCCGACGGCGATCATGGCAACGGATGCGGCCACGGCCACCGAGCGACTGATGCGGTTCATGGTTTCCTCCCACTGAAACCAGCGCGCCCTCACGCGCTGTGCGTTTTCCGGGCATGAGACTACGCGGTCAGCCGACTGGTTCCCGGCACCTCTATTCGACGACGCGCAACCGGATCGTCTCCGGCAGCGCCCGCAACTCCTCGATGGCGGCGGCGGGGACATCGCGCACGTCGCTCACGACATACCCGATGTCGGCCTTGGTGGCGAGCAGCTGACCCTCGATGTTGACGCCGTGGTTGGCCAGGATGCTGTTGACCTTGGCCAGCACGCCGGGCGTGTTGGTGTGCAGGTGCAGGATCCGGCGGTCGCCCGGGTGGCCGTCGAGGGTGAGCGCGGGCAGGTTGACGGTGAGGGTGGTGGTGCCGCGCTCGACGAAATCGCGCAGCTTGGTCGCCACGAACCGGCCGATATCCTCCTGCGCCTCCTCGGTCGAGCCGCCGATGTGCGGGGTGAGCACGACATTGGGGATGCGCTGCAGCGGCGAGACGAATTCGTCCCCGCGCTTCTTGGGCTCGGAGGGGAAGACGTCGACGGCGGCGCCGGCGATATGCCCGGACTCGAGGTTGTCCCGCAGCGCGTCGTAGTCGACGACGAAACCGCGCGAGAGGTTGAGGAAGAGCGAGCGGTGGCGCATCCGCTCGAATTGTGCGGCGCCGAAGAAGCCGGCGTTGCCGGGGCGGCCGTCGACATGCAAGGTGATGACCTCGGCGGTCTCCAGCAGCTCCTCGAGGCTGTCGCAGCGCTTGGCGTTGCCGAGCGCGAGTTTGTCCTCGACGTCGTAGAAGTAGACCTGCAGCCCGAGCATCTCGGCGACCACCGACAGCTGGCTGCCGATATTTCCGTAGCCGACGATGCCGAGCTTGCGGCCGCGGATCTCGTGACTGCCCTTGGCGTTCTTGTCCCACACCCCGCTGTGCAGGGCGCCGTCCTTCTCGGTGAGGCGGCGCGCCATCACGATGATCTCGGCGATGGCGAGTTCGACGACGCTGCGGGTGTTGGAGAACGGCGCGTTGAACACCACGACACCGCGCTCGGCGGCCTCGGCGAGGGCCACCTGGTTGGTGCCGATGCAGAAGCAACCGATGGCCTCGAGGTCGGTGGCCGCCGTCAGCACCCGCGGGGTCACCTCGGTCTTGGACCGTATGCCGAGCAGGTGCACGCCTTCCAGCGCGGCGATCAGCTCGTCCTCGTCGAGCGCGCCGGGGCGGGTCTCGACCTCGAAGCCGGCGTCGCGCAGCAGCGATTCGGCGAGGGGGTGGACGCTTTCGAGCAGCAGTGCCTTCACGCGTTCTATCGTCTCAGTGCCACCTGGGAGCGCGCGGAGGCGGTCCGTCATACGGGCTGGCAAAGGTGCGCTCAGGGCGGGTCGAGCGGACGGTCCTCGAACGGCCAGCCGCCCCGCTCCAGGTGCGCGCGCACCCTGGCGATATCGGCTTCGGTCGGCAATTCGTCGATCACCTTGGTGATGTGGACCACGGCATCGATCCGGCTCACCGGCTCGCCCTCAGGCGTGCGCTCGGCGAGCCGTGCGGCGATCTGGGCGGCCTCGTCCTCGCTGACCTGACGACGCAGCAGCGCGAACAGCGGCACGTAGTCGCGCTCCGGGACGCCTTCGGGATAACCGGCCCGGATCCAGTCCAGGATCCGGGCGAGGCGGCTGGCAGCCATCACCCCAGCCCCGGGAACACGGTCCAACCGGTGTAGTGGGCGATCGTCTTCTTCATCACCAGCAGCAGGCCGCACACCACGGCGGCGACGATCAGCACGAAGGCCAGCGCGGCGCCGGCCAGGGCCAGCGGGTTGGCCTTGGTGACGGTGCCGTCCTTGGCCACCCCGCCGGTGCCGGCATCCCACAGGCGCAGGCCGACGGCATACAGCGCGGGCAGACCGGCACCGAAGACCAGGCCGACGAGCAGCACCTTGATCGCGGACTGCCCGATGCCCGGCCAGTCGATGCTGCCTGCGCTTTTGACGACGAGTGACTTCATGACGACCTCCCTCAGGCGACCGGTTCGGACACCCGGTCGGCCGGGGTCGGCGAGTGGGTCTGCTCATCCCACGCGTGGTTGACGTTGGTGTGATCGACCTTCTGGGCCCGGCTACGCAGATACATCCAGGAGGCGAGCGCCACGAGGATCGCGAAGATGGTGAGGGCCCCGGGCAGCCCGCCGATGAGGTGGGCCACGGCGTAACAGGCGGCGCCCACGACGCCGGCGGCGGGCAGCGTGGTCAGCCAGGCGAGCACCATCCGGCCGGCGACACCCCAGCGCACGGTGGCGCCGGGCTTGCCGACGCCGGAGCCGAGGATCGAGCCGGTCGCCACGTGGGTGGTCGACAGGGCCATCCCGAGGTGGGAGGAGGTGAGGATGATCGCGGCCGAGGACGCTTCGGCGGCCATGCCCTGCGGCGACTCGATCTCGACCAGGCCCTTGCCGAGCGTGCGGATGATGCGCCACCCGCCGAGATAGGTGCCGAGTGCGATCGCGAGCGCGCAGGTGAGGATGATCCACACCGGCAGGCCGTCGTTCTTGACGCTGTCGGCGGTGAGCGAGCCGTGCGCGATCAGCGCCAGCGCGATCACGCCCATCGTCTTTTGCGCATCGCCGGTGCCGTGCGCGAGGGAGACCAGCGACGCGGTGCCGACCTGACCCCAGCGGAAGCCCTGCTCGCGACGGCGAGGCCGCACGCGCTTGCTCACGGCATACACCACGAAGGTGCCGATCGCCGCGATCAGCCCGGCGATGAACGGCGACAGGACCGCGGGCACGAGGACCTTGCCGACGATGCCGTTCCAGTTGACGCCGCCGGTGCCGAGCGCGGCGAGGCCGGCGCCGATCAGGCCGCCGAAGAGGGCGTGCGAGGAGCTGCTCGGCAGGCCGAGCAGCCAGGTGAACAGGTTCCACAGGATGCCGCCGATGAGGCCGGCGAAGATGATCGTCATCGCGTCCGCACCGGTCAGCCCGGCGGTGAGCGCACCGGTGGCGGACTGGATCTTCAGCACGTCCTTGGTGATGGTCGCGGCGACCTCGACCGACAAGAACGCACCGACCAGGTTGAGGATCGCCGACACCAGCACGGCGACCTTGGGCTTGAGTGCGCCGGTGGCGATGGAGGTGGCCATCGCGTTGCCGGTGTCGTGGAAGCCGTTGGTGAAATCGAAGCCGAGGGCGGTGATCACGACGAGCGTGAGGATCACCAGATCAGCGCTCATGGATGTCAGTGTGGGGCCGCCGGGCCGCCCGGCGCCAACCCGGGGTCCCGCCACTGCGGGGCGGTTCACCAGATGTTCATCTTCACCGGCCTGCCTGTCGGTGCCGTCCCCTAGATTTCGTGACGTGAGACATGTCGGAGACCGCTGGGTGGTGAGCGCGACCGATATCGCCGCGGCCGCTCACTGCGAGTTCGCACTGTTGCGCCGGCTGGACACGGCGCTTGGCCGGCTGCCCGGGCCGCAGGTGGCCGAGGACCCGTTGCTGGCCCGGCTGTCGCAGTTGGGCACGGTGCACGAGGAGCGCGAGACCGAGCGGCTGCGGGCCGAGCGCGGGCTGGACGGTGTGCTCGCGATCGGCCGGCCGGCGCACACCCACGCCGCCCTCACCGCGGCGGCGCAGCAGACCGCGCGGGCCCTGCACGAGGGCGTACCGGTCGTCACCCAGGCCTGTCTGTATGACGGCGATGTCGTCGGCTTCGCCGACTTCCTGGTGCGCTCACCGGAGTGGACACCGCAGCAGCCGGTCTATGAGGTGGTCGACACCAAGCTGGCCCGTCACGCGCGCGCCGAGGCCCTGTTGCAGCTCGGGACATATGCCGGTCTGCTCCGGTCCGCGGGCATCTGCCCCGACCGTGAGGTGCGGCTGGTGCTGGGCGACCGCACCCGGCCGGGGTATGCCACCCAGGAGGTCGAACTCGTTGCGGCACAAGCCCGTTCGCGCCTGCTGGCCGCCGTCGCGGAACGTCTGGCCGCCACCGCTCCGGTCGGTTGGGAGGAGGTCATGGCCTGTGGCCGGTGCGAGACCTGTCAGGCGGAGGTCGAGTCGACACGGGACCTGCTGCTGGTCGCCCGGCTCAGGTTGTCCCAGCGGGTCCTGTTGCGTGAGCAGGGGATCCACACGATCGATGAGCTCGCGCACTCGACCGGACCGGTGGCCGGCATACCGGAGTCGACGCTGGCGACGCTGCGGGCGCAGGCGGCCCTCCAACTCGAGGGTGAGGCGGCCGGTGAGGTCGTGGCCGAGGTGTTTGACCCCGGTCAGCTGGCGCGGCTGCCGCAACCCGATCCCGGCGATGTGTTCTTCGACTTCGAGGGCGACCCGCTGTGGACCGACGGCACCGAGGACCAGGGGCTGGAATACCTCTTCGGCGCGATGACGACCGACGGGCAGTTCCGGCCGTTCTGGGCGCACGACCGCGGCGAGGAGCGGCAGGCGCTGATCGACTTCGTCGACTGGGTGCACGAGCGGCGCGCGGAGCACCCCGGCATGCACGTCTACCACTACGCCGATTACGAGCGGGCCGCGCTGCTGCGGCTGGCAGCCCGGCATGGCGTCTACGAGGAGGAGGTCGACGCGCTGCTGCGGGCCAATGTGCTGGTCGACCTGTATGCCGTGGTGCGCGCCGGGGTGCGGGTGTCGACCCGGTCCTACTCGATCAAGAAGCTCGAGCCGCTCTATATGGGTGCGGACCTGCGCGAAAGCACGGTCGCCGACGGCGCGGCCTCGATCGTCGAATACCACCGTTACGCGACCGCGGTCGCGCTCGGTGACTCCACCCAGGCGGCGGAGATCCTGGAGCAGATCCGCGACTACAACGAATACGACTGCCGGTCCACGCTGCGGCTGCGCGACTGGTTGTGGGACCGGCGCGACCCCGCGGCGACCACGGACGACGCCGAGGTCGAGGTGCGTGAGGTCAGCGAGAAGACCGCCGAGCGGCTGGCGCTGGCGGCCCGGCTGATGGACGGGCTGCCCGACGCCCTCGACCGCACCCCCGAGCAGCGGGCGATCGCGCTCGTCGCAGCCGCGGTCAACTACTTCTCGCGTGAGGCAAAACCCTTCTGGCACAAGCACTTTGACCGGCTCAACTCCCCCATCGGGGATTGGGAGGACTCACCCGAGGTGCTGCGCCTGACCCAGGCCGAGGTGGTGACCGACTGGGCCAAGCCGACCGCCCGGGCGCGCACCCTGGCCCGCGCGCTGCGGGTGATCACGACGCCGGTCGGTGGCCAGCTCCCCCCGGCCAAGATGTGGCCGGTCTACGCCATGCCAGCGCCGGCGGTGACCGAGTCGCCCGGCCTCGGCGGCTACGGCTGGCTGAACAAGGCGGCTGAGGTCACCGTTGTGGAGGAGTTCGAGGACGGCCGCATCGTGGTCGATCTCGTCGAGGCCCTGCCGCAAAAGGCCGACGGGCATGCCCAACTGCCGCTCGCCGCGGTGATCGCCGACCAGGACTACAGCGACCCGCTGGCCGCCTCGCTCACCGCGCTCGCCCAGCGGGTCGAAGCCGAGGGACTGCCGCAGGATCACCCCGGCGTGCAACTGCTGCTGCGCGCCGCGCCACGGTTCACCACCGGTGGCCTCGCGCCGGTCACCGGCACGACGGCCGACGCCATCACCGATGCGGTGCGGCGGCTGGACCGATCCGTGCTGGCGGTGCAGGGGCCGCCCGGCACCGGCAAGACCTTCGTCGCGGCGACCGTGATCGAGCGACTCGTCGCCGAGGGCTGGCGGATCGGCGTCGTCGCCCAGTCGCATGCGGTGGTCGAAAACGTCCTGGAGACCGCGATCGGGCGCGGCATCCCGGCCGACCGGGTCGTGAAGAAGATCGATCCGGGTGCTGCCGACGGTGGCGCCGACCGGTCGTGGACCGTGGTGACCGACAAGAAGCAGATCCCGGGCCTGCTGCCCTCCGGTGGTGCGCTCGTCGGTGGCACCGCCTGGGATTTCGTCGGCGACACCTTCGGTGAGAAGTTCTTCGACCTGCTGATCGTGGACGAGGCCGGCCAATTCAGCCTCGCGCACACCCTCGCGGCCAGCCGCGCCGCCCAGCGCCTGCTGCTGCTCGGCGACCCGCGTCAGCTGCCGCAAGTCACCCAGGCCCGGCACCCCGAGCCGATCGATTCCTCCGCGCTCGGGTGGGTCATGGGCGACGAGCCGGTGCTGCCAGCCGACCGCGGTTACTTCCTGGCCGAGTCCTGGCGGATGCACCCGGCGGTCTGCGCCGCCGTCAGCGAGTTGTCGTATGCCGGGCAGCTGCACTCGCGTGCCGACGTGACCGCCGCGCGGTCGCTCGAGGGGACCACGGCCGGCATACGGCTGGAGCTGGTCGAGCACGAGGGGCGTGACCTGGCCAGTCCCGAGGAGGCCGACCGGATCGTCACGGTGATCCAAGACCTGCTCGGTCGGGACTGGACGGCGGATGCGGGTGCGGCTTCGCGGCCGCTGGCGCAGACCGACGTGCTGGTCGTGGCGCCCTACAACGCTCAGGTGGATCTGGTGCGCTCGAGGTTGCGCGCGGCCGGGCTCGGAGCGGTGCAGGTGGGCACGGTCGACAAATTCCAGGGCCGTGAGGCGGCAGTGGCGATCGTGTCGATGACCGCATCCTCGCTTGCCGAGCTGCCGCGGGGCGCGGACTTCCTGCTGTCGCGCAATCGTCTCAATGTCGCGATCAGCCGGGCCAAGTGGCAGGCGATCATCGTGCGATCAGCCGGCTTGACCGATGTGGTGCCAAGGACGCCGGAGGAGGTGGTGCAGCTGGGGGCCTTCCTGCGGCTGTGCGCGCAGGCGGTGGCTTAGCCCGCTGTGTTCGCGGCGATCGCCGCCTCGATCGCGGGCAGGTCCTCCTCGGGGATCCGCCCACCTGGATAGCTGCTCGCCACCTGTTCCAGGCTCGTGACCGGAATGTCGCCGGCGCCCTCGGGCAGCAGCTCGACGATGGCGTTGAGGATCCGCCGGGTGTCAGCGACCTCCGAGCGATACTTCAGCTCGACCGGGGTGCCGATGTTCACCGTCACCGTCGGCGGATCGGTCACATTCCAGACATGCGGCAGGCTCGAGCTGCGCGGCCACACCTGCTCGGTGCCGCCGAGGGCGAAGGGGATGACCGGTGCCCGGCTGAGTGCTGCCAACCGGGCGACACCGGTGAAACCTTCGAGGGTGGCGGAGAAGAAGTCGAGGCCACGCGGAATCGTGCCCTCCGGCAGAATCCCGACGAGCTCGCCGCCCGCAAGCACCTTGACCGCCGCGGCCAGCGGGTCCGGCCCGTCGCCGTCGGTGCGGTCGCGGTCGACTCGGATGCCGCCGATGCCGCGCATCACGTGTCCGAGCACCGGCAGGTCGAACATCTCGCGCTTGGCGAGGAAACCCCCGGTGCGTCCCGAGGTGCGCAGCACCAACATCATCGTGGGCATGTCGAAATAGCTGCGGTGGTTGCCCGCGAGGATCGCCGGGCCCTCGGCCGGGATGTTCTCGATGTCGTTGATCTGGAAGCGTGCGTAGCGCATCGTCTCCGGCCGCGCGAGCTCCATCACCAGCTTGCGCACCTGCACATCGAGCAGCGGCACCTTCATCGTGCCCGGCGCGACGTCGAGGTGCAGCACCGGCCACCGCTTGGCGGTCGCGAGCAGGTGCAGGCGCGGGTCGGGGTTGACCGCGTGCGGGTGGCCGACCGCCGACAGCAGCGGCGCGTCGAAGACCGAGTCGGAGTAGGCGTGCGATTCCTTGAGGTCGACGTCGTGCTCGGCGGCCCACTCGCGCACCGAGGCCAGCTTGTTCCACGACCAGACGAACCGGCCGTCATGCTGACCGTTGTAGCGGCCGTGCTCGTCGACGGCATACCGCGTGGCGATGACGTCGTCGAGCCCGAGCCGGTCGGCCAGCGGCTTGATCAGGTGGTATGGCGTCGTGGTCGCCAGCACGACCGGCCGCCCGGCGTCCTGGTGGTCCTTGATCAACCCGTGCGCATAGGGCTCGACCATGTCGTAGAGCGCCTCCGCGGCGATCTCGGCCGCCTCGTGGTAGCCGTCGGCCGGCTTGCCCATCGCGGTGAGCACGGCCTGCCGGGCCAGAGCGATCGCCGGCAGCGACTCACCGAACCGGTTGAACCACCAGAAGATCGCCGACTCCGCGGGCACCCGGCCGCGCACCAAACCGGCGTCTCGCAGGGTCTGGGCGATCACCGGACCCGACGCCTTGCGGATCAGGGTGCGATCGAGGTCGAAGAACGCGGCGCCGGGCATGGGCCAGACCTTAGCCGCGCGGATGCCGCAGCGGCAGCGCTTCCACCCCGAGACGGTCGGCGAGGACGGCATACACCCGCGGGTGGTTGAGCAGGTCCATGTGGTTGACGCCGCCGAGCAGCAGCGAATCCCATTTGGTGGCGTCCAGGCCGCGGGCGCTGCGGCGCGAGACGACGAGGTCGCCGAGCAGCCGGCTGCGGGCCGAGTGCGGGTCGCCGGTGACCGTGCCCGCGATCGCCAGATGCCGGATGTGCTGGGGGTGCGCGCGGGCGACCTGCCGCCAGTCGGCCGGGTCGTCGGGGTCGTGGCCGGCCCAGTCGTCCTCCAGCAGGTTGCCGTGCCGCAGGTCTTTGACGCCGCCGCTGCGATAGCGCAGGATCTCGGCCGCCCAGCGGGTCGCCAGATGCCGGTCGAACTCCTTGGTGAGCTTGGTGACGCCACGCTCGAGCAGGGCGCCGTGGTAGGGCGTGCCGAGGGTGACGGTGTCGGTCACCAGCTCACCCCAGCGCGCGCCCGGCGGGATCTGCAGCAGGCTGCTGTGCACCACCAGGCCGCCCATGGAGTGACCGACGAGCACGATGCGCTCGACCGGTTCGGGCCAAGCGTCGACGACCTTGCCGATGAGATTGCCGAGCTCGCGGCCGTTGGTGGAGACCCGCTGGCCGGTGTTGTACCGCACCCACAGGGCCGACCAGTCTCCGGCGGCTTCCATCCGGCGGCCGTAGCTGAGCCGTCGCCCGTCGTCGTCGCGGGCCGCGCGCCGCTTCCACATCTGCTCGGTGCCGACGAACCCGTGCACGAAGAACACCAGGGATTTCGCATGATCTGGGTAAGCCTGTTCGAGTGCGGCCCGGGTGACCGGGACATCGCGCCCGGAGCGCCGCAGTGTCATCCGGTAGGCCATCGGCGAGTTGGCGATGTGGTCACCGCCCAGTCCTTGCACGAAGGCGGAGGTCGCTCCGAGACGGCGGGCCACCTGCCGGGAGGCGGGCAGCCGGGTGCCGAGCGTGGACGCCGCCGACTCGAACAGGTCGGACCCGTGGTCGAGCACCCGCCCGGCGACGCCATACGCGTTGTGGGCGATGAAATCGTGGGTGACCTCGACCGGGGTGACCAGCGGACCGGCATACCGCCGGGCGATCCCGAAGCCGAGGTTGGCGAGCGCACCGTGCGCATCGCGCAACGAACCGGTCAGGGCGCGCACGGCGGTGCCCGCCTCCTGCGCCTCCTGTGCAGCAGTCAGCTCGGCGTCGCTCACCAGGCCCCGTCCCTTGTCGTCGTGTCGCGTCGTTGAGGCTTCCATGACCGCCCGTCAGGCTAGCTTTCCCAGGGCGGGCGCGTGGGGAGGTTCGCGGCACTCCCTAGGGTGGGATGTATGCCGCGCCGCCTCGCCTTCGCGTGCTGCGCCGCCGTCGCGATCGCCGGGTGCTCGACCCCGTCCGCGCCGCCGCCCCACTCGACGAGGGCGGTCACGAGCTCCGCGCCCGGCTCACCCTCGACCACCGTGCGGCCGTCGGCCTCCCCCACAGGGGGCGTGCGGGTGCTGCCGCCCCGGCCCCCGGTGTCAGCGGCGTGGCAGCAGCTCGACCGGCAGGCCGCGTCGCTCGCCCCGTCGGTGGCTGTGGTGGCGGGCCAGGTGTTGCCCGACGGACGGTTGCAGCTGGTGCACCGGTCGGGGCCGACCGATGCCCGGCCGCTCGCGTCCGTGGTCAAGCTCTATGTGCTGCTGGCGGTCGCCGACCAGGTCCGCTCCGGAGCGCTGCGGTGGGACAGCCCGCTCCGGCTGCAGGACGTCGACCGCGCGGGCGGCAGTGGGTCGTTGGGCGGTCGTGCGACCGGCTCGACGGTCACCGTGCAGGAGGCTGCGCGGTTGATGATTCACATCTCCGACAACACCGCGACCGACCTGCTCATGCGCACCGTCGGGCAGCCCGCGCTCGCGAAAGCCGTTGCGGCATCTGGACATTCAGACCCCACCCGGTTGTCGCCGTTTCCGACGATCCGGCAGGACCTGTGGCTGGAGTGGTCCTCCTCGCCGGCGGCGGTCGCGGCGCGGCGGTCGTGGGCGGGAGCGTCTCCCTCGCAGCGGGCGGGGTTGCTCCGCACCGCCGACACCTCTCCCCCGGCCGATCTGTCCGCCGCGGTGCCGCGGTGGCAGCAGGGCTTCGGTTACTTCGCCACCGCCACCGACATTGCCGTGGCGCACGTGCTGTTGCACCGCGCTTCGAAGGAACGCGGTCTGGCGCCGTTGCGCGCCATCCTGCACAACCCCGATGTGGCCATTGTGCAGCCGCCGAGCTGGCGGTACACGGCATACAAATCCGGCGCGGTCGCCGGGGTGCAGAACGGCAGTTGGTATGCCGAAACCGCCCGCGGCGACCAGGTGCTGGTCGTGCTCGCCTCATCCCCCGGTTCGGTCAGCCCGGCCAGGTTCACCGCGCTCGCTTCCAACGCGGCGGGCGTTCTGTCGCGCAGCTGACGCTCGCTCCGCGGCAGCGTCCGCACTGCCGCACCAACGGTCGTGCAGATCCGCGGACACTAGCCGCCTCCAACCGCAGCGTCCGCATTAACGCACGACCCCTCGTGCGCATCCGCGGACACTCGCACGCGCTCCGCCGCAGTGTCCGCATTAACGCACGACCCCTCGTGCGCATCCGCGGACACTCGCACGCGCTCCGCCGCAGTGTCCGCACTGACGCACGACCCCTCGTGCGCATCCGCGGACACCCGCACGCGCTCCGCGGCAGTGTCCACATTAACGCACGACCCCTCGTGCGCATCCGCGGACACCCGACCGTGGCTTCCCGACTGGGTATGTTCGCATCCATGGCGAGAACTGGGGCGAAGCGTGCCGAGCAGCCGGGCGACGGCGATGAGCGGGCGATCGGCCTCGGGTGGTTGGCGTTCCATCGAGATGCCCTCAAGGCGAAGTGCGCCGGGCTCAGCCCCGAACAGTTGGTCGAGCGCAGTGCCGACCCGTCGCATTTGTCGCTGCTCGGCCTGGTGCGGCACATGGCCGAGATGGAGCACGCCTACGGATCGTGGCCGCTGGGCACGGACCCGGTGTTCCGGTGGATCTGGGGCGACTACGAGAACGACGCCGAGGACGACATCGACTGCACTCTCGCGGACGTCGGGATCTCGTTCGAGACGTGGGACGCGGAGATGGACAAGACCGACATGGCCCTCGGTGAGGTGTCGGACTGGTCAACGCTCAGCCCGGCGAACAACCGCAGCGTCCGCTGGAACGTCGCCAAGCTCGTCGGTGAATACGCCCGCCACAACGGGCACGCCGACATCATCCGCGAACGGATCGACGGCCAGACCGGCGAGTGACCACCGACGTGTCCGCGTTTGGGCACGGCCCACCGTGCCCAAACGCGGACAACTCGGTGAGCGTCGGTCGCCGGAAACGCAAAGGTCTGCCCGGGAGCATTCGCTCCCGGGCAGACCCTTGTTCGCGGTGGCTCAGCTGCAGCCGGAGGTGCTGCCGCAGCCCTCGCAGACATAGCAGCTGCCGGCTGGGCGCATCTTGGTGCCGCAGGTCATGCAGATCGGCGCGTCCGCTGCCTTGCCCTGGAAGCGCTCCATCAGCTCGGCCGAAGAGTGGATCTCCGGGGAGACCTTGCGAGCGTCCGCCGCACCGGACCCGGACTGGTCCTCCGCGGCCGGCTCCGGCTGCGACTTCTTCGCCGCCGGCGCCGCCGACTGCGAGAAGGACTCCAGCTCGCCTTCGAGGTCCTCGTCAGACTCGTTGGTCGGCTCGGCATACGACCCGGTCTCCAGCTGGCGGGCGCGCTCGTCGGCACTGTGGATGCCCATGAACGACCGGGTCTCGAAGTCCAGGTGGTCCAGCGCCAGGCGACGGAAGACGTAGTCCATGATCGACTGCGCCATCCGCACGTCCGGGTCGTCGGTCATGCCGGCCGGCTCGAAGCGCATGTTGGTGAACTTCTCGACGTAGGTGTCGAGCGGCACGCCATACTGCAGCGCCACCGAGATCGCGATCGAGAAGGCGTCCATCATCCCGGCCAGGGTCGAGCCCTGCTTGCCGAACTTCAGGAAGATCTCGCCTAGCTCGCCGTCGTCATAGCTGCTGGCGGTGAGATAACCCTCGGCGCCGCCCACGGCGAAGGACGTGGTCTGGGAGTTGCGCCGCTTCGGCATCCGCTTGCGGATCGGGCGGTACTCCACGACCTTCTCCACCGGCGCGTCCTGCGCGGCGTCCTTCTTCTCCGCCTTCGCGTCAGACAGGGGCTGGCCGACCTTGCAGTTGTCGCGGTAGACCGCCAGGGCCTTCAGGCCGAGCTTCCAGCCCTCGAGGTGCACCTCGGCGATGTCCTCGATCGTCGCCGACTCCGGCAGGTTGACCGTCTTGGAGATCGCGCCGGACAGGAACGGCTGGCAGGCCGCCATCATCCGCACGTGGCCCATCGGGGTGATGGCCCGCTTGCCCATCGCGCAGTCGAAGACCTCGTAGTGCTCCTGCTTCAGCCCGGGCGCGTCGACGACGTGGCCGTGCTCGGCGATGTACTCCACGATCGCCTCGATCTGCTCCTCGAGGTAACCGAGCTTCTTCAGCGCCCGCGGGATCGTGTTGTTGACGATCTGCATCGAACCGCCGCCGACGAGCTTCTTGAACTTCACCAGCGAGAAGTCCGGTTCGATGCCGGTGGTGTCGCAGTCCATCATGAAGCCGATGGTGCCGGTCGGCGCGAGCACGGACGCCTGCGCGTTGCGGTAGCCGTTCTTCTCACCGAGCTCGATCACCTGGGCCCACGCCTTGGTCGCGTAGCGGTGGATGTCACCGTCCATCGAGTCCAGGGTGCGCACCTGGTCGTTGGCGGCCTGGTGCTTGCGCATCACGCGCTTGTGCGCCTCGGCGTTGCGGGCGTACCCGGCATACGGCCCGACGATCCCGGCGAGTTCGGCAGACCGCTTGTATGCCGCGCCGGTGAGCAGCGAGGTGATCGAAGCGGCGAGACTGCGGCCACCCTCGGACTCATACCCGTGGCCGGTGGCCATCAGCAGCGCACCGAGGTTGGCGTAGCCGATGCCGAGCTGGCGGTAGTCCACCGTGGTCTTGCCGATCGCCTCGGTCGGGAAGTCGGCGAAGCAGATCGAGATGTCCATCGCGGTGATGACCAGCTCAACGACCTTCTGGAAGGTGGCGGCGTCGAAGGTGTCGTCCTCGCGCAGGAACTTCAGCAGGTTGAGGCTCGCCAGGTTGCAGGAGGAGTTGTCGAGCGACATGTACTCCGAGCACGGGTTGGACGCGGTGATCCGGCCGGTCTCGGGGTTGGTGTGCCAGGCGTTGATCGTGTCGTCGTACTGCACGCCCGGGTCGGCGCACTCCCACGCGGCCTGGTTGAGCTTGTTGAACAGCTCGCGGGCGTCGACGGTCTCGATGACCTCGCCGGTGCCGCGGGCGCGCAGGCCGAACTCCTTGCCCTCCTCGACCGCGCGCATGAACTCGTCACTGACGCGCACGGAGTTGTTGGCGTTCTGGTACTGGACCGAGGTGATGTCCTTGCCGCCGAGGTCCATGTCGAAGCCGGCGTCGCGCAGCGCGCGGATCTTGTCCTCTTCGCGCGCCTTGGTTTCGATGAACTCCTCGATGTCGGGGTGGTCCACGTCGAGCACGACCATCTTGGCCGCGCGGCGGGTCGCGCCACCGGACTTGATGGTGCCGGCGGAGGCGTCGGCGCCGCGCATGAAGGAGACCGGGCCGCTCGCGGTGCCGCCGGAGGACAGCAGCTCCTTGGAGGAGCGGATGCGCGAGAGGTTCAGGCCGGCGCCCGAGCCGCCCTTGAAGATGAAGCCCTCTTCCTTGTACCAGTTGAGGATCGAGTCCATCGAGTCGTCGACCGACAGGATGAAGCAGGCCGACACCTGCTGCGGGCTCTTGGTCCCGACGTTGAACCACACCGGGGAGTTGAAGCTGAAGACCTGGTGCAGCAGTGCCCAGGTGAGCTCGTGCTCGAAGATCTCCGCGTCCTGCTCGGTGGCGAAGTAGCCGTGCTCCTTGCCCGCCTTGACGTAGGTGAGCACGACTCGGTCGATGAGCTGCTTGAGCGACTGCTCCCGCGCCGGCGTCCCGAGTGCACCGCGGAAGTACTTGGTGGTCACGATGGTGGAGGCGTTCAGCGACCAGAAGTCGGGGAACTCCACGCCGCGCTGCTCGAAGATCGTCTCGCCGGACTTCCAGTTGGTCTGGACGACGTCGCGCCGCTCCCAGGTCACCTCGTCGTAGGGGTGCACGCCGGGCGTGGTGAAGATCCGCTCGATCTTCAGGCCCTTGCCGGCGCGACCCGTCCTCGACGGTGCGCTGCTGGTGTCGGTCATGTCTGCTCCTCCGTGCAGGGTGGGAAATGGATGAGTCGTGCGGTGTGCGTCAGGGATGCGTCGCGTCACGTTCGGCGCGCAGCAAGGTGATGGCGGACTCGAAGTCCTCCAGACCTTCGAACGCCTGGTAGACCGAGGCGAAACGCAGGTAGGCGACCTCGTCGAGCGATCGCAATGGTCCAAGGATCGCCAGGCCGACGTCATGGGCGTCGACCTCGGCCGCGCCCTGAGCGCGGATGGCCTCCTCGACCTCTTGAGCCAGCAGTGCCAGCTGGTCCTCGGACACCGGCCGGCCCTGGCAGGCCTTGCGGACACCCGAGGCGACCTTGGCCCGTGAGAACGGTTCGCTTACGCCGGAGCGCTTCACGACCGTCAGGCTCGCGGTCTCCATCGTCGAGAACCGCTTGCCGCAGTTCGGGCACTGGCGTCGCCGCTTGATGCAGGTGCCGTCCTCGCTGGTGCGGCTGTCGACGACGCGGGAGTCGTCGTGACGGCAGAACGGACAGTGCACGGCGCGCTCCTTTCGTGCTCGAGCCGGTCGGCTCGTCGGCCCTCATGGCTGCCTGCACACGCCCCGGTTCCGGGCATAGGAATGCCCGGGATCAGGACCCAGCGGCCCCGTCCTGTGGATGGTTCTGTGGGGAACCGGTGGAGAAGGTGGGGACTAGATGTGCATGAACCACAACGGTGTAACTACTAGATATAGGGATAGTAGGCACCTTCGACCCCATGACGCAAGGCCTGCGCGTGTCGCGTCCGATGGCCTGCCATCGGCGCAGGTCAGCGACCTCTGCTCGGCGTGTCACGGCCATCGCACTCACCCGCTCGCAGGACGCTTCAGCGCGGGATGCGCAGCTGCTGACCGGGCTGGATCTGCAGCGAGTTGAGACTATTGGCCAGCTGGATCCGCACCACGGCCTCGCGCAGCGGCAGGCCCGGCAACTGCTGAGCCGCGATCTGGTCGAGCGTCTGCCCCTGCTGCACAGTGACCGTCGGCGTGGCCACCGGTCCACCGGTCACGGCACGGGCGACGCCGAAGGATCCGGTGGCCGCGAGCAGCGCCAGCGCGCCGGCGGCGATCACCCGGCGGCCGCGGACGGTCAGCGACCACTGGCTGGCGGCGGGACGTTCCACCGGCGCACCAACCAGGTGCAGGTGGCGCGGCCGCTGCGCAGCGGTGCGCTGCTGCGGTCGACTCGGCCGGGACTCGATGGTGACGGCGCTCATGATGTCCTCCCGTTCCGGACTCGTGACCTTCGCACGAATGTCCGATAGAACCTTTGTACGATTTGTAGCACAGACGTTCGAAGAAATCGAGACACGCGTCGTACACATGTTTGGAAACTGTGTCCGAACGGCATACCCTCGTTTCATGGTTCGAAGCCTTGCACCGACCACCGACAGACCTTCGTGGTCAGTGGTCGCGCTCGGCCTCGAAGCGCCCCTGACCTGCGACGACGTGAGGTAACCCGATGGCCAAGATCCACCAGATGCCCGACGCCGAAGGCAGCGGCCTGACCACCCGTCAGCGCAAGGTGCTCGAGGTGATCCGCAATTCGGTCGACCGGCGCGGTTATCCGCCGAGCCTGCGCGAGATCGGCGAGGCGGTCGGGCTCACCAGCCCCAGCTCGGTCGCCCACCAGTTGTCGATGCTCGAGCGCAAGGGCTACCTGCGCCGCGATCCCAACCGGCCGCGCGCGATCGAGGTGATCTCCCCCGATGCCGACAAGGACACCCGCGGCTATCGCGGAGGCGCCAGCGTGTCGAGCATGACCGACACCTCGATCGACGAAACCCTCATCGCCGACAACCGGCCGAGCCCCTCCTATGTTCCGCTCGTCGGCCGGATCGCCGCGGGCGGGCCGATCCTCGCCGAGGAGCTGGTCGAGGACGTCTTCCCGCTCCCCCGCCAGATCGTCGGCGAGGGCGACCTGTTCCTGCTCACCGTCGTCGGCGACTCGATGATCGACGCGGGCATCTGCGACGGCGACTGGGTCGTGGTGCGCCAGCAGCCCACCGCCGAGAACGGTGAGATCGTCGCGGCGATGCTCGACAACGAGGCCACCGTCAAGACCTTCAAGCGCAGCCACGGCAAGCTGTGGCTGCTGCCGCAGAACCCCAACTACGACCCGATCGACGGCACCGACGCGGTGATCCTCGGCAAGGTCACCGCGGTGCTGCGGCGGCTCTGAGGGCCGACTCGAGCGCCACCGTCGCCTGTGGGAGTGCGCGCGTGAGGTCTTCGTCGATCTTGAATGGCGTGAGTTCGGCCGCGCGCGACCAGCCCCGGTTGGCCAGGATCAGCGGTATGCCGTGCGCTGCCGCCCTTCGCGCGAACCGCAAGCCGGACATCACCCCCAGCGAGGAGCCCAGCACCACCAGGGCGCGGGCCTGATCCACCAGCTCGAAGCAGCGGTCCACCACCGGCCGATCGACCGACTCCCCGAACATCACCACGTGCGCCTTGAGCAGGTCGCTGCCACACGTTGGGCATGGGGGCACCTGCCAGCGCTCGAACCAGGCTGGGTCGACGTCGACATCGCCGTCCGGACGCAGCGGTGCCTGGCTCGCCGACTGCAGCACCGCGGCGGCCTGCGGGTTGAGCGCGGTCATCCAGGACTGCAGGTCGGCTCGGGCGAAGATGGTGCGGCAGTGCAGGCACACCACCTCCGCGAGCGAGCCGTGCAGCTCGACCACGCGGCGGCTGCCGGCCTGTTGATGCAGCCCGTCGACGTTCTGGGTGATGACCGCGTCCACCACGCCGAGCCGCTCCCAGGCGGCCACCGCGGCGTGCCCAGCGTTCGGGGCGGCGGCCGCGAAACGGGACCACCCGACATACGACCTGGCCCAATAGCGCTGTCGCGCAAGGTGATTGGCGCGAAACTGGGCGATGGTCATCGGCTCGACCCGGCGTTCGCCATTCGGTCCGCGATAGTCGGGCAGCCCACTGGCGGTCGAGAGGCCGGCGCCGGAGAGCACGACGACACCGCCGGTGGTCAGGGCATCCAGCAGTGCCCGGCCCGGCGCCGAGGTCAGCCACGAGGGCTCGGGCATCGTGCTCCTTCTCACGCGGTGAAGCAGTCCTGCAGCGAGGTTATATACGCTAGGTGAATGATCGACGCCGCCGGCCTGCGCGTGATGCGAGCCATTTCCGAAGAGGGCAGCTTCACCGCCGCCGCGGCCTCCCTTGGTTACTCCCAGCCCGCGATCTCGCAAATGGTGCGCCGGCTGGAGGAACGTCTCGGCACCCCACTGGTCGAACGGCTCGGCCGCAATGTGCGCCTGACCGAGGCCGGCCAGGTGCTCGCGCGGCATGCCGGCGCGGTGCTCACCGCGATCGACACCGCCGAGTCCGAGGTCGCCGCGATCGCCGGGCTGCGCTCGGGGCGGGTGCGACTGATGGCCTTCCCGTCCTCGTCCTCCTCGCTGGTGCCGCGCGCGTTGGCGCTGGTGCGCGAGCGTTTCCCCGACGTGCGGGTGAGCTTCGCCGAGGGTGAACCGCCGGAGTCGTTGGCCGCGTTGCGGGCGGGTGACTGCGATGTTGCGGTGGCGTTCAGTTATGAGGATGTCGACGTCAGCCGCGGCGAGGACGATCTGGACGCCTTCGAGATCAAGCCGCTGCTGGAGGACCAGGTCCGGCTGGCGCTGCCGCTCGATCACCCGCTCGCGGCCGGTGACAGCGTGAAGTTGTCCGAATTCGCCGACGAGCCGTGGATCGCCGGCTGTCCGCGCTGTCGAGGTCACCTGCTCACGCTGGCCGGCAACTCCGGTTTCGCCCCGAATGTCGCCTTCGAGACCGAGGACTATGTCGCCGTGCTCGGCCTGGTCGCCGAAGGGCTCGGCGTCGCGCTCGTGCCGGACCTGATCCTGCGGTCCGCGCCCAACTCCGGCATCCGCGCGCTGCCGATCGACCCGCCGTCGCGCCGCACGGTGTATGCCGTCACCACGCCCGACCTCACCAAGGTGCCGGCGGTGGCCGCGACGGTGCAGGCGCTGGTGGACGCAGCCGACTGCCTCGAGGGCGCTGCGCCGGGCACGCTGCCGCCGACGCGCACCGCCTGAGCGCCTCGCGCGCGAACAGCTTCACGGCCGGGCCACCCAGGCCCGGCCACCCCGCGCCACGACGGCGATGTCGCCACCGCGGTCGGTGCGGTAGACCGCCGAACCCGCCGATGCCAGCAGCGCCAGGGTGCGCGCAGCCGGGTGTCCGTAGTCATTGCCCGCGCCGACGCTGACCAGGGCGACCGGGGCTCCGACCGCGCGCACCAGGTCGGGGTCCTGGTTGGAGGATCCGTGATGGGCGACCTTCAGCACATCGAACCTGCTGCCCTGTCCGAGCGACTGCAACTCGCGCAGCACGGCGGCCGCGCCTTCCCGCTCGAGGTCGCCGGTGAGCAGCAGCCGCAGGCCGCCGGCACGGACATCCAGCGCGACGCTGCCGTTGTTCTGCACCGAGCCGGCGTGCAGGGTCCGGCCCGGCCACAGCACGCGTGCCTCGACCCCAGGCCAGCGCAGCAGATCGCCCTGCCGCAGCGGGGTCACCCGCCATCGGTAGTTGCGCGCGACCCGCTCGACTTCTGCCGCCCGCCCAGCTTCGTCACGGCTGCCGGAGCCACCGGTGCCGGAGTCACTGGTGCCGGAGCCACCGGTCCTGGCATCGCTGTTGCTGGACTGGCTGGACTCGGCGTTGCTGGGGGCGTCGGCGCCGGAGCTGACCGAGGTGACGAAGAGTTCTCCGACCGGTCGGCCGGCGGCCACCCCTGCCAGCCCGGTCACGTGATCGGCATGGAAGTGGCTGAGCACGATGGCGTCGATGCTGGTGACCTTGAGGCGGTCCAGGCAGCCGGTCATCGCCTGCGGGTCGGGACCGGTGTCGACCACCACCGCGCGCCCAGCAGCGGTGCGCAGCACGAGCCCATCACCCTGCCCGACGTCACAGGCCACGATCACCCAGTCCGCCGGTGGCCATCCGCCCCCGGGCAGGGGCACGACCACTGCGGCGGCGACGACGACCGAACTGACGGCCGCCCAGGGCCGACGCCGGGCAGTGGCGGCCACCCAGGGACCGGTGAGCAGAGCGGCGAGGGTCAAAGCGGCCAGCAACAATGCTCCGAACGCGCCGCCTGGCCACGGCAGGGAACCCCAGGGCACCGCGGCGCAGACATGCGCGATCGTCGCGATCCCCCAGGCGGGCAGCCCGGCGGCCCACGACGGCAGCCAGGCGACGCTCGGACCGAAGGGCGCGAGCAGCACCGTCATCACGCCGCCGAGCGTGGCGGGTGCGACCAGCGGCGCCGCCAGCACGTTGGCGGGCAGGCCGACCAGGCTGACCGAGCTCTGCAGCAGGACGATCACCGGTGCACACATCGCCTGTGCCGCCAGCGGTATGACGATCGCGTCGGCGAGTGGGTGCGCACGTGGCGGCAGGTGCCGGGCCAGTGCGTCGCCCCAGGGGCGGGCGAAGAACAGCAGCCCGGCGGTGGCGAGCGCGGAGAGCGCGAAGCCGAAGGACCGGGCCAACGATGGGTCGATGACGAGCAACACCAAGATCGCCGCCGCGAGAGCGGAAGGGCCGGCGCTGCGGCGCGAGGCAGACATGCCGAGCAGACCCACGGCGCCCATCACGGCCGCCCGGATGACGCTCGGTTCCGGCCGGCATAGGAAGACGAAGGCGGCCAGCACCGCGAGGCTGGCGGGCAGCCTGGCCCGTCGGGGCACCCGCAGCCAGCCTGCAACCCAGCCGGTGGCCATCAGCACGAAGGTGACATTGGAGCCGCTCACGGCATTGAGGTGGGTCATGCCGGTGGCGCGCATGTCGTCGTCGAGGTCGGGAGGCAGCCGGCTGGTGTCGCCGATGACGAGCGCGGGCACCAGGCCGCGGGCGTCCGCGGGCAGGTGGTCGGTGGCCGCGCGCAGGTCGGCGCGCAGGGCCTCGGCCACGCGCTCGACTGGTCCGGCGCGGGCAAAGACCTGCGGCTGGCCCCGGGCACTCGCGGTGGCGACGGCATCGTCACCGGGCCGGGCAGCCTGCAGGCGCACGGTGACGCGCACGCGCTCGTGCCAGCGGACGGTCAACCAGGATTCGTCACCGAAGACGACGATCGGCGTGCGCACCCTGGTCGCTGCGCCCCGGCCCTCGACCCGCAGGACGAGCAGGCGGATGACCACCAGGGTTCGGCCACGCAAGGTGGTCGAGGTCAGGCGACGCGGGTCGGAGCTCACGCTGCCCTCCACCGTGACGATGGCCCTGCGCTGGGCGAGCTGATCGATGGGCCCGGTCGTGGCGACCAACCGATGCCCGATGACCGCGGTGAGCGTGCCGGCCACCGCGACCAGCACCAGCTGTCCGAGCACCAGCCGCTGCCGACCGACGCGCCCGACACCGGCCCGGTGCAGCACCACGGCCAGGGCCGTCGCGGCCAGCAACGCCGACGCGGTGACCGACACCGCCACGACGACAACCCGAGCCGCCGGCATACCGAGCACCAGCGCGACCACCGCCCAGGCCGCCCCGGCGGGCAGCAGCAGCCGCAGATCCAAGCCGCGCCGCTCGGGCGTCATACCGTCACCAGCGGACGCAACTGCTCCAGCAACTTGTCGCCGATGCCACTCACCTCCCCCAGCTCGTCCACGCTGGTGAAGCGGCCATTGGCGGTGCGCCACTGCACGATGCGGGACGCGAGCACCGGGCCGACCCCGGGCAAGGTGTCCAGGGCGGTTTCATCGGCGGTGTTGAGGTTGACCGGCGCCGTGGGACCGGCCGATCCACCGGAGCCGGCACCCGCCCCGCCTCCCCCGGCCCCGGCTCCGGCACCCGCGCCGCCACCCGGCACGGGTGGCGGCGTGACGACCTCGCCCGGTTTGGGCACCCGAATCTGCTCGCCGTCGGTGAGCACCCGCGCGAGGTTGAGATTGGTCAGGTCGGCGGACGGGAGCGCGCCACCCGCCGCTTGCACCGCATCGCTCACCCGCGCACCGACCCGCAGCGACACCACACCGGGACGACGCACCTGACCGACCACGTGCACCACGACGGTCGTCGGGGCAGAGGATGCGCCTCCCGCGGGTGACCGCGCGGTCGCACCCGCCAGGCCGGACCCCGGTGCGCCCGCGGTGGTCGCCGTGACACCCGGACCGGTGCCACCGACAGCCGAGGTGCGCAATCCCGTTGGGGCAGTGACGGGTTGGGGTCGGGCCTGGTCACGGGCCCACGACACCCGCACCGCCAACACCGCCGCAACGGCCACGACCAGCGCCACCAGGCCCAGCACGGCCATCTGGGCGGGCGTGGTGCGTGCTCCCGAGAAGGACGCCGGCGCCCGGATGAGCGGCTCACGCGGTCGCACCGTCTCCTGCTCGGCCCGCCCACGCCCCTCCGGCCGTCCGCGCCGCTCGGCCCGGGTCGCGAACCGCTGCATCGGCGTCGGCCGGTCGAAGACGGCGGCCTCCTCCGGCACCCAGCCGGGAGTGCGCCGCGACTGCTCCACCTCGGCAAGGATCGCGGCCAACCGGTCGGCGGGTTCAGCGCCGGGTGACCTGCCCGGTGACCTGCCCGTTGACGTGCGTGCCATATCCGGCACGTTAGGTCGCCCGAACCGGCCGGCGCCGGTCCTGCCACCTCCCCTGTGGACAACCGGCTGTCCGCCCGGAGCCGGCCTGTGGACAACCCGCTCCGAGCGCCGGGTGCGCCGTCGCCGGGCTGAGTCGGCGTCGCCTACCCGGCCGCCATCGCCCAGCTAGTCGCCGGCGCCCACCACGGCTCGTCGGCCCGGCGAACGCGGCGACAGGCTCACCGCAATCGTCCCCGGACCAGCGTGTGCGCCGACGGCGGCGCCCAGCTCGACCAGGTGCACCCGCCGGGCCTGGTCCACCTCGCCTGCCAGCCGTTCGGCCAGCTGCTCGGCCCGGTCCCGAGCGGCCAAATGCTGCACGGCCAGATCCACCCCGGCGTCGCACGCCGCGGCCGCCTCCACGGTCAGCGCCACCAGCCGGCTCATCGCCCGCGTGGAGGTGCGCACCCGCTCCAGCGGTTCGATGTGCCCGCCACTGACCTGCAGCAACGGCTTGATCGCCAGCGCCGAACCGAAGAAGGCCGAGGCCTTCCCGACCCGGCCGCCCTTGCGCAGATACTCCAGGGTGTCGACATAGACGAAGGTCCGCGACGCAGCCGCGGTGTCAGCGGCGACCTGCGCCACCGAGGACAGGTCGGCACCGGCTTCGGCGGCCTCGACCGCGGTGAGCACGGCATACCCCATCGCCATCCCGACGGTGCCGCTGTCGACGACCCGCACCCGAGCGGGCGACTGCTCGGCCGCGATCTCCGCGGACGACAGCGTGGCCGACATCTGCGCGGACAGGTGCACCGAGACAATCTCTCGCTCGCCGCGAGCGGCGAGTTCTTCGTAGACCTGCAAGAAGGCACCGGGCGAGGGCCGCGAGGTGGTTACGGCGCCGCCGTCCCGCAAGGCGCGGGCGACCTCGTCCGCCGTGACGTCCACACCCTCGTCGTAGGACGTGCCGTCGATCGCGACGTGCAGCGGCACGATCGCCACCCGGTGCGACCCGACCAGCTGCGCCGGGAGGGACGCGCTCGAGTCGGTGACGATCGCGACCACGCTCGGACCTCGCTCAGACGACGATATTGACCAGTTTGGGCGCGCGCACGATCACCTTGCGGATCACCTGATCGCCCACGGCCGCCTTGATCTTCTCAGTCGCCAGTGCCTGCGTCTCCAGATCGGCGGCACTGATGTCGGCCGCCACCTCGAGGCGGTCGCGCACCTTGCCCTTGATCTGGATCACGCAGGTGACGGTGTCGTCCGCCAGGAGTGCCGGGTCGGCTTCGGGGAAGGGCTCGTAGGCGATGGATCCGTTGTGGCCCAAGCGTTCCCAGAGTTCTTCGGCCAGGTGCGGCGCCAGCGGCGAGACCATCTGCACCAGCGGTTCCACCACCGCACGCGGCGGCGCCTCGGACCGGGTCAGCGCGTTGTTGAGCTCGATCAATTTGGCGACCGCGGTGTTGAACCCGAGCGACTCGAAGTCGCGGCGCACCCCGTCGATCGTCTTGTGCAGCAGCCGCAGGGTCGCCTCGTCCGGCGCCGCGTCGGACACCCGCAGCGCGCCGGTCTCCTCGTCGATCACGTTGCGCCACAGGCGTTGCAGGAAGCGTTGCGACCCGACCACGGCCCGGGTCTCCCACGGGCGCGACTGGTCCAGCGGGCCCATCGACATCTCGTAGACCCGGAAGGTGTCCGCGCCATACTCCTCGCACATCTCGTCGGGAGTGACGACATTCTTCAGGGACTTGCCCATCTTGCCGTATTCGCGGGTGACCGGCTGGCCCTGCCAGGTGTATGCCGTCCGCCCCGCCTCCTCGTGCTCCTGCACCTCAGCGGCGGGCACCGGCTGGCCGCGGTCGTCGCGGAAGGCATAGGCCTGCACATAACCGTGGATGAACAGCCGACGGAAGGGTTCCTCGCTGGAGACATAGCCCAGGTCGAAGAGGACCTTGTGCCAGAACCGGGCATAGAGCAGGTGCAGCACGGCGTGTTCGGCGCCACCGATGTAGAGGTCGACGCCGCCGGTGTCATTGGCGCGCCCCTCCCCCTCACCGCGGCCCGGACCCATCCAGTAGCGCTCGACCTCGGGGTCGACGAAGACCTCGTGGTTACCGGCGTCGGTGTAGCGGATCTCATACCAGCACGACCCGGCCCAGTTGGGCATGGTGTCGGTCTCGCGGCGGTACTTCTTCGGCCCGTCGCCCAGGTCCAGCTCCACCTCGACCCAGTCCTCGGCCCGCGACAACGGCGCCTGCGGGGTCGAGGCGGCATCGCGCGGGTCGTAGGTCTTGGGCGAATAGTCGGCCACCTCGGGCAGCTCGACCGGCAGCATGCTGGCGGGCACAGCGTGCGCCACGCCGTCCTCGTCATACACGATCGGGAAGGGTTCGCCCCAGTAACGCTGGCGGGAGAACAGCCAGTCGCGCAGCTTGTAGGTGATCGTGCCGCGGCCGGTGCCCTCGCGCTCCAGCAGCGCGATGACGTCTGCCTTCGCCTGGTCGATTTCCTTGCCGTTCAACGAGATTCGCTCGTTGTCGGAGTTGATCATCACGCCCGGTCCGGTGTAAGCCCGGTCCTCGTCGTGCCCCTCGGCCGGCTGCACAGTGCGCAGATAAGGCAGGTCGTAGGCCTTGGCGAAATCCCAGTCGCGGGGGTCCTCGGCGGGCACCGCCATGATCGCGCCGGTGCCATAACCCATCAGCACGTAGTCGGCGACGAAGACCGGCACCTGCGCGCCGGAGACCGGGTTGGTGGCGAAGACACCGGTGAACACACCGGTCTTGGCCTTGTCGTCGGTCTGCCGCTCCAGGTCGGACTTGCGGGAGGCCTGCAAGCGGTATGCCGACACCGCCTCCTTCGGCGACGCCGCACCACCGGTCCAGGCGTCCTTGGTGCCCTCGGGCCACTCCTGCGGCACCACCTGATCCAGCAGCGGGTGCTCCGGCGCCACGACCATAAAGGTCGCTCCGAAGATGGTGTCCGGCCGGGTGGTGAAGACCTCGATCTCGTTGTCCCCCAACGGGAATCGGATCGCCGCACCGTGGCTGCGACCGATCCAGTTGCGCTGCATCGTCTTGATCGACTCCGGCCACTCGACCCGGTCCAGGTCGTCGGCCAGCCGGTCGGCATACGCGGTGATCCGCATCATCCACTGGGCCAGGTTGCGGCGGAAGACCGGCATATCGCCGCGCTCGGTCAACCCCTCGTTGGTGACCTCCTCGTTGGCGACCACGGTGCCCAGGCCCGGCGCCCAGTTGACCGGCACCTCACGCTTGTAGGCCAGCCGTCGCTGGTCGACCGCATCCGCCTGCTCGACGCGCGAC
This sequence comes from Metallococcus carri, assembly GCF_011440275.1. Taxonomy (GTDB): domain Bacteria; phylum Actinomycetota; class Actinomycetes; order Actinomycetales; family Dermatophilaceae; genus Metallococcus; species Metallococcus carri. Next base: position 165,801 of record NZ_JAAOIV010000006.1, read on the forward strand.
AGTTCGGCCCACGGGCGCCCGTCGGGGGTCGGCAGCTCGCCGCTGGCGTAGGCGGCGACCAGGTCGTCGATGTGGCGCGCGCGACCGGTGCGCTCGTCATACCAGGCATCGAAGATCTTGGTGAAGATCCACTGGGTCCAGCGGTAGTACGACGGGTCGATCGTGGAGATCCGGCGGCGCTGGTCGTAGGACAGGCCGAGCCGGCGCAGCTGCCGCTTGAAGACCGCGATGTTCTCCTCGGTGGTCTTGCGCGGGTGCTGGCCGGTCTTGACCGCGAATTGCTCGGCGGGCAGGCCGAAGGCGTCGAAGCCCTGGGTGAACAGCACATTCGCGCCCGTGGTGCGCAGATAGCGCGCGTAGGTGTCGGTGGCGATATAGGGCAGCGGGTGGCCGACGTGCAGACCGGCGCCGGAGGGATAGGAGAACATGTCCTGCACCATCCGCTTGGGCCGCTCGGCCACGCCCGGCTCACCCCACGGCCCGGCCGGGTTGGGCACCTCGAAGGTGCCCTCCTCCTCCCACCGGTCCTGCCAGCGCTGCTCGATCTGCCCGGCCAGCGCCGCGGTGTACCGGTGCGGTGGGATCGCGTCGTTGTGCTGCGTGCTCATGCGTTCGTCAGGTTCTTTCGCGTCGTATGGCGTCGGTCGGGCACCGGACGTGCCAACAAAAAACCCCTCGCATCAGCAAGGGGCAGCCGCGCTGAGGTCCGGTCGGTCAGCGCGGCGGGCTAAGGAGCGAGGGTGCGCGATACGGCATACGGGTCAGGGTAGCGCACGGGCCGGGCGGACCCACAGACGTTTCGAGGCCGCCACCCCGGCACGGGACGGCGGCCTCGAGGAGCCGTGGTCAGAGTCCGTTGACCTGCTTGGCCAGCGCGGACTTCTTGTTGGCAGCCTGGTTCTTGTGGATGACGCCCTTGGAGACGGCCTTGTCCAGCTTGCGACCGGCGGTGCGCAGGTGCTCCTGCGCCTTCTCGGCGTCACCGGCGGCGACGGCCTCGCGGGTCTTGCGGATCCAGGTGCGCAACTCCGACTTGTACGCCTTGTTGCGCTCGGTGCGGACCGCGTTGGTCTTGATCCGCTTCATCTGCGACTTGATATTTGCCACGAAGTTCTTCCTTGGTCGGTCTGTTGGTTGTCGTAGAGGGCGACGACGCGCCGGAACGGATGAGGCGTGGGGACACCTTGGCGAGTTCGACGCGTTTTCCTGCTTGAGGTCCTGCTGCGAGCGCGCACGACCAGAGCGCGCACGCGAGGAACAAAGTTACCGCACCCGCGCAATCGCGCCCAAATCGCGCTCTCGCCACCTGACCCGCCGGGCCAGCACCGTCTCAGGCGCTCCGGCCCCTGGTGCGCCGCTGCCCCTGACACCACACCCGCCCGACCACCACCGTCAGGCACTCCGGCCCCTGGTGCGCCGCTGCCCCTGACACCACACCCGCCAAGCCACCACCGTCAGGCGCTCCGGCCGGTCGTGTGCCGCTGCCCCTGACACCACACCCGCCCGACCACCACCGTCAGCAGCGTCAGCGGCTCCGGCCGGTCGTGCGCCGCTGCCCCCGGTCAGCCCTGGCGCTCGCGGCAGATGGTGAGCACCGCGCGTTCGACGGCATACACCGGGTCGCGGCCGCCGCCCTTGACTTCGAAGTCCGCCGCGGCGACCGCCTGGATGGCCCGCCCGAGCCGTATGCCGTCCCACCCGGCCGCCGCTCGGCGCGCGCGGTCGATCTGCCACGGGGCCATGCCGAGCTCCTTGGCGAGCGAGGCCGACGAGCCGCGCCCGGCGGCCGCGACCCGGGCCACCTGGCGCAGCTGAGAGGCGAGCACCGCGACGACCGGGACCGGATCGAGGCCACCGGACAGCGCGTGCCGCAGCAGCCGCAGCGCCTCAGAGGCATTGCCGGCGACCGCGGCGTCGGCCACCCGGAAGCCGGTCGCCTCCACCCGGCCGCCGTAGTAGCGCTCGACGGTCTCCACCTCGACCGTGCCGGTGGTGTCGGCGATCAGCTGAGCGCAGGCGGCGGCGAGTTCGCGCAGATCCTTGCCGACCGCCTCAAGCAGGGCGTGCACGGCATCGGGCGCGATCCGCCGCCGCGCGACGCGGAACTCCCCAGTGACGAAGGTGCCCTTGTCGCGGTCAGATTTCACCGCCGGCGCCTCGATCACGCGCGCCTTGGCCTTCTTGAGCGCATCGAGGGCACGCTTGCCGCGATTGCCGCCCTTGTGCACCAGCACCACATGAGCATCCATCGGCGGGTCGGCCGCGAGCGCCACGACCTCCTCCAGCAGGTCGTCGGTGCCCTCGTCGAGGTCGCGGACCACGACCACGGTCGTGCCGCCGAACAGCGAAGGACTGGTGTGCAGCGCGAGCGCACCCGGCTCGTAGGCCGGACCGTCCAGGCGCACCACCTCGGCGCCAGCGTCCACCTCGCGGATCAGCGCCAGCGTCGACTCCACGGCGCGTTCGGCCAGCACCTGCTCCGGGCCGGCGATGAGCACGAGGGGCGGGACGGACGTCATACGGGACACTCTCGCATCAGGTCAGGACACTCCGAGCTGGTCCAGCCGGGCGCGTACCTGCTCGACCGGACGGTCCAGATGCTCGGCGAGTTCGTCGGCGTCGAGACCGAGCGAGTGGCCGTCGCGCAGCTCCTCGTCGTCCTCGTCCGACCAGTTCGCCGGCTCGGCGCCGGCGTCGATCGGCTCGGCGCCAGCGTCAGTCGGCTCGGCGCCAGCATCGGCCTGCTCGCCGCCGACCTCGCCGACCTCGCCCGGCGGGTCGGACGCCAGCCCCAGCGACGGCTCGACCGGCGCCGGGTGCTGCACCGGCTCGTCCGGATCCTCCACGACCGTGCCGTATGCCGTGTCGCTGCTCGCGCTGATCGTCGCGGCTTGCGCCGCGAGTCGATCGGTGGCGGTGCGCGTCGGCGCGGCGATGGCGGTGGTGGAGGCAGTGGTTGCGGCCACCACGCGCTCCCCTGGCCCCGACACCGGCAGCGGGTCGGGCGCGATCTGGTCCAGGCGCCGCAGCGCGCCGAGCACCAGCGCCCGGTCGGTGGTGGGCCAGAAGGGAGGCAGCGAGCGCTGCAGGAATCCGGCATACCGCGCAGTCATCAGGCGCGAGTCGAGGAAGGCGACGACGCCGCGGTCGTCACCGCGCCGGATCAGCCGGCCGGCGCCCTGGGCCAGACGCAGCGCCGCGTGCGTCGCTGACACGGCCATGAACCCGTTGCCGCCGCGTTCGGCGATGGCCTGCGACCGGGCCGAGGAGATCGGGTCGTCCGGCCGCGGGAAGGGGATGCGGTCGATCAGCACCAGCTGGCAGGCCGAACCGGGCACGTCGACGCCCTGCCAGAGCGACAACGTGCCGAACAGGCAGGTGCGCGCGTCCGCGGCGAACTCACGCACCAGCGTCGGGGTGCGGTCCTCGCCCTGACACAGCACCGGATACTCGTCGCCCAACCGGTCACGCATCGCCTCGGCAGCGGCCGTCGCCGCCCGCATCGAGGAGAACAGCCCGAGCGTGCGGCCGCCGGCGGCGCGGATGAGCTGCTCGATCTCCGCCATGGTCTCCTCGGCGGTGCCATCCCGGCCGGGCGGCGGCAGGTGGCGGGCGACATACGCGATCGCCTGGCCCGGGTAGTCGAAGGGCGACCCGACGTCGAGACCATCCCACGGCGGCGCGCCGTCGCCGCGCAGGCCGATGGTGCCCGCGACCGCGTCGAAGGTGCCACCGAGTTCGAGGGTGGCCGAGGTCAGCACCACCGACCGGCCCTCGAAGATCTTGTCGCGCACCAGCATCGCCACCGTCATCGGCGCGACGCGCACCACCGGCCCACGGCGTGGGTCCTGCGAGATCCAGGCGACGTCGACCTCGCGATCCTCGAGCAACCGCGCGGAGGTGTCGAAGACCTCGTCGACGGCGGCGCGGGCCCGCTGCCGGGCGCCGTCGTTGTCCTGGGCGTTCGCCGGCTTGATCTCGGTGGACACCTCGCGCGCGGCGTCATGCACCTGCTGCACCGCGAGCGCGAGGGTGTCCGGCACGCCGAGCAGCCGCCCCTCTTTGAGAGGTTGCAAGGCCTGCTCGAGCACGGTTCCGGCGGCGGCCAGCGCGTCGGTGTCCGCGAGCCGAGCAGCCGCCCGGGCGGCCGCGGCCACCAGTCCTGGCGTGAGCTCGTCGGTGATCGTGGAGGTGATCCGGTCGACAAGCTCGTGGGCCTCGTCGACGATCAGCAGGTCGTGCTCGGGCAGCATCTGGCGCCCCTCGAAGGCGTCGATCGCCATGAAGCTGTGGTTGGTGACCACCACATCGACATCGGCGGCCTCGGCGCGGGACTGCTCGACGAAGCATTCGCTGGCCAGGGGGCACCGCGACCCGAGGCACTCCTTGGCCGACACCGACACCTGCCGCCACGCGCGTTCGCTCACGCCGGGCACGAGCGTGTCGCGGTCGCCGGAGTCGGTCTCCTCGGCCCATTCGCGCAACCGCACGACCTCGCGTTCGAGCCGGCCGAGTTGCTGGTCGACCTCACCGACCCCGAGCAGGGTGTCGCCGTCGTCGTCGGGATAACCGCCGAGCAGTTTGTGCTTGCACAGGTAGTTGCGCCGGCCCTTCACCAGCCCGAAGGTCGGGCGGCGCTGCAGCAGCGGCGCGAGGGCGTCGGCGATCCGGGGCAGGTCACGATCGACGATCTGCGCCTGCAGCGCGAGCGTTGCGGTGGCGACCACGACCGGCTTACCGGTCGCCTGGGCGTGCGCGATCGCCGGGACGAGATAGGCGAGCGATTTACCGGTGCCGGTGCCGGCCTGCACCAGCAGGTGCCGCTTGCGCTCGACCGCCTCGGCGACGGCGTGCGCCATCCGTTGCTGTCCCGGTCGCGGCGAGCCGCCGACACCACCGACCGCGGCGTCGAGCAGGGCGTCGAGAGTGGGCGGCATTGGGCCAGCGTATGCCGTCCGCGGTCATCGCCCGCACGCTCTCCACAGCGGGGCGGGCGACCGGTGCCGGACGACGAATTACTGCCAGGTGGCGTCGAACGACCGCACCTTCACCACCGCGTCCGAGGTGGCCTTCGGGTTGCCCCAGATCTCCATCCGGAACTTGCCGGGCGACAGCGGGCTGCTGCTGTCGGTCGTCGAGACCACCTGCTTGCCGTTGATGCTTCCGGTGATCGTCACCGATGAGCCGTTCTTCACGCACGACGCGCTGATCTCGTTGGTGCCATTGGGATCGAAGCCGGACACGGAGTTGGACGCGAGCGAGACGATCTTGCCGCCGCCGTCAGCGGTCTTGTAGATGACCAGCTTGCCCTTGTTGTTGACCAGCACCTCGTAGAGCGATTGCACGTCCTGGTCGATGATCAGGGCGAAGCAGCCGATGCCGACGAGGGGGTCACCGGTGAACCCCGAGACCGTCATCTTCGCGGTGACATTGCCGCTGCTCTCGGACTTGAACCGCCCGTTGGACAGGATGAACACGCCCTTGGGTTTCACCGTCACGACATAGGTGTCGCTGTCGAACTTCAGCGTGCCCTTCTTGGCGTCGCTGCCGGTCGACCAGTTGTCCTGGTCGGTGGTGGAGCTGAAATCGGAGGTATAGCTCTTGCCACCGCCGCTCGACGACGAGCTGTCGCTGGAGGTGTCGGAGGAGGACGAGCTGTCACTCGAGGTCGAGCTCTCGCTCGAACTGCTGCTCGAGCTGTCACTACTCGAGCTGCTTGAACTGCTCGAGGAGGACGAGGTGGTCGTGCTCGTGCTCGACACCGCATTGACCGACGGACCGGCGGTTTCGCTGCCGCACGCCGCCAGTCCCAACACTCCCGCTGCGACGACGACTGCCGTCATCTTGGTCCGCACCATGGTCTCCTCCTGCTCGGAACGCTCCCCGATCCCTAAGACCCAGAGCCTATTGCGTTGGTTCCCTGCGGTCCGGCAACCGGGCGGTCGCACAGCAGGTGGGCGACCATCGCGGTCCAGCCGGTCTGGTGGGTCGCGCCGAGCCCGGCGCCGGTGTCGCCGTCGAAATATTCGCTGAAGGTCACCTGGTCGTCCCACAGCGGCCCGGAGGGATACCACCGCGGGGTGCCCGGTCGCCGCCCGTCGGCGCCGGGGCGGAAGAGCGAGGTCAGCCGGTCCTCGAGCGCGTCCGCGACCTGCCCGAGCGTATGGCGGGTGCTCGCCCCCGCGGGGAAGGGCACGTCCTCGGCCGGCGACCCCGCGGCATACGCCCGCAGCGCGTCGACCAGCAGCACATTGATCGGCAGCCACACCGGGCCGCGCCAGTTGGAATTGCCGCCGAAGAGGTTGCTGCGCGACTCGGCCGGGTCGTATTCGATGGTGAAGCTGACGCCGTCGACGGTGACCTCGCGACCGCCACGGTAGGTCGCACTGAGCGAGCGAATCCCGAAGGGCGACAACAGTTCTGACTCATTCAGCAGATGATCGAGCAGTCGTGCCCGGCGGTTCTTGTCGGTGAGCGCGATGGTGATCCGGCCGCCGTTGTCGCTCTCGTGCTGCACGAGGATGCCGCTGAGCTCGGGATTGCGCCGGGCGATCCAGGCGACCTCGTCCAGCAGCCCGGGCAACCGGTCCACCACCTCCGGGGGCACGGCTTCGACGGCGATCAGCGGCAGCATCCCGACCAGCGACAGGACCGGCAGCTGGCTGGCGGTGCCGTCGCGGTGCACGATCACGTCGTAGTAGCAGCCGTCCTGCTCCGACCACAGCGAGATGCCGCTGGAGCCGAAGTCGTCCATCGCCCCGGCCAGCCGCAGGAAGTACTCGAAGAAGGTGCGCGCGGTCGACTCGAAACCAGGCAGGTCGTGCCGGGTGAGCTGCACCGCGATCCGCAGCATCGACAGCGCGTAGAACGCCATCCAGCTCGTCGCGTCGGACTGCTCGAGGCGCATCCCGTCCGGCAGCGGCTTGGAGCGGTCGAAGAAGCCGATGTTGTCCATCCCGAGGAAGCCGCCTTCGAACAAATAGGACCCGTCGGCGTCCTTGCGGTTGATCCACCAGCTGAAGTTCATCAGCAGCTTGGTGAAGACGCGCACCAGGAAGCCGGTGTCGCGGCCGCCGTCGAGCAGGAACACCTTCCAGGTCGCCCACGCGTGCACCGGCGGGTTGACGTCGTCGAAGTTCCACTCGTAGGCCGGCAGCTGACCGTTCGGGTGTTGCGCCCACTCCCAGCACATGAGTTCGAGCTGGCGTTTGGCGAACTCGGGGTCGACATGCGCGAGCGCGACCGCGTGGAAGGCGAGGTCCCAGGTGGCGAACCACGGGTACTCCCATTCGTCCGGCATCGAGATCACGTCGGCGAGGTCCAGGTGGTCCCAGCGGGCATTCCGTCCGGTATGCCGGACCGCTGGTGGCGTGGGCTGCGCGGGGTCACCTGCCAGCCACTCGGTGATGCTGTAGCGGTACAGCTGCTTGCCCCACAGCAGTCCGGCGAAAGCCCGGCGAGCGATGAACCGGTCGGCGTCGGAGACCTCGGCCGGGATCACCGCAGCGTAGAACTCGTCCGCCTCGGCACGCCGCGTCGCGAGCGTCTGCTCGCTGTCGCCGCCGGCCTCGGCGATCGGCGCGACCTGGGCGGTGCGGTCACTCGGGGTGGCGGCCTGCACTCCGGTGAGGCGCACCCGCACGGTCTGGGTCTGGCCGGGGTCGAGTTGCAGCCGCCAGCACAGCCCGGCCTTGGTGCCCTTGTCGTCGCGCACCCCGGTTTCGTCGCCCTGCACGATCGCGCGGTCCAGCCCGTTCTTGGGGCAGCCGGTGACCGCCTCGCCATACAGGCTGCGGTCGGTTTCGTTGTCGCAGAAGAGGATTCGCGCGCCGGGCGTCTCGGGGACGAGGCGGTAGGTCCCGAGCCAGGCATGCTGGACGAGCACCCCGTCGCCGTCGCGGGTCAGGCTGGGTGTGCGGTCATCGCGGCCCCAGGACCAGGTGTTGCGGAACCAGCCCTGCACGATCAGGTCGAGTGGCACGGCGTCCGGGCCGCGGTTGGTGGCGGCGACCTGCAGCACCAGGTCGGTCGGTCCGGCCTTGGCCCAGGTGACCTCGACATCGGTGAACCGGTCCTGCGCCAGCACCCCGGTGTCGGTCAGTTCGTATTCGTCGTCGGCCTTGCCGCGAGCGGCGTTGGTGGCCAGCAGGTCGGCATACGGGAAGGCGGCCTGCGGGTAGCGGTAGAGCCACTGGGCGTAGGAGTGGGTGGGGGTGCCGTCGGTGACCCACCAGACCTCCTTGACGTCCTCGCCGTGGTTGCCCTGGGCGTTGGTGAGCCCGAAGAGCCGCTCCTTGAGCCGGTCGTCCTGGCCGTTCCACAGGGCGATGCCGAGGTTGAAGAAGCCGTAGCGATCGCAGAAGGCACCGAGGCCGTCCTCGCCCCAGCGGTAGGCGCGGCGGTGGGCGTGGTCGAAGGGGAAGGACGCCCACGCGTCGCCGTCGGCGGAATAGTCCTCCCGGACCGTGCCCCACTGCCGCCCGGCGACATAGGGACCCCAGAGTTTCCAGGGGTCGTCGTCGTTGGGGGCCTGCGCGAGTCGGTCCTGCTCAGCGGTCACGCCGGCCAGAGTACGGCGCCTAGACGTGGGCGCGGTGGGTCACCGCGGATGTCTTCAGACCGAAGCCGTCCGGCACGTCACCGGCGTCGTGGTCGATCTGCACGATCTTGTTGTCCTTGTCCACGAAGACCACCTGGGGCTCGAAGCTGCGCGCCTCGGCGTCGTCCATCGCGGCGTAGGCGATGACGATCACGGTGTCGCCCGGGCTGATCAGCCGCGCCGCGGCGCCGTTGATGCACAGGATGCCGGTGCCGCGCTCGCCCTCGATCGCGTAGGTCGTGAGGCGGTTGCCGTTGTCGACATCGACGACATCGACCTGCTGGCCCGGCAGCAGATCCGCCGCGTCCATCAGGTCGCGGTCGATCGTCAGCGACCCCACATAGTGCAGGTCGGCCTGGGTGACCGTGGCGCGGTGGATCTTGCTGTGGAGCATGAAGCGCTGCATGGCATCAGTCTCCCGCACCCGGGCGGCACGACGGCGCGGCCCCCGTCATACGGCATAGGAGGTGAGTTCGGCGGCCAGCCGCTGACCGACCTTCGCGTGCACGCGGGTGCCTTCGCCGGTGTGCTCGGTGGAGAGCACCTCGGCCTCGTCGTGCATCCGCGACAGCAGGTCGCCGCGGTCGTAGGGCAGCAGGACGTCGACCCGGATCTCGGGCTTGGGCAGCTCGCGCGAGATCAGCTCGCGCAACTGCTCGAAACCCTGGCCGGTGCGCGCGGACACCACCAGGCAGTGCTGCTCGGTGCGCTGCAGCCGCTCCAGCACCTCCGGGTCGGCCACATCGGCCTTGTTGACGATGACGATCTCCTTGACATCGGTCGCGCCGACATCGGCCAGGACCGAACGCACCGCGGTGATCTGCGCCTCGGGGTCGGGGTGGGAGCCGTCGACCACGTGCAGCAACAGGTCGGAGTCGGCCACCTCCTCCAGCGTGGAGCGGAAGGCCTCGACCAGCTGGTGCGGCAGGTCGCGCACGAAACCGACGGTGTCGGCGATCGTGTAGAGCCGACCCTCCGGGGTCTCCGCGCGGCGCACGGTCGGGTCAAGGGTGGCGAACAGCTGGTTTTGCACCAGCACACCGGCGCCGGTGAGCCGGTTGAGGATCGAGGACTTGCCGGCGTTGGTGTAACCGGCGATGGCCACGGCGGGCACCTGGCGCTCGCGACGGCCGCTGCGCTTGGTGTCGCGGACCGTCTTCATCGAGACGATCTCGCGCTTGAGCTTGGCGATGCGGGAGTTGATCCGGCGGCGGTCCAGCTCGATCTTGGTCTCACCGGGGCCACGCGAACCCATGCCCTGACCACCGGCGGCCTGGCCACCGGCCTGCCGCGACATCGACTCACCCCAGCCACGCAGGCGCGGCAGGAGGTATTGCAGCTGGGCCAGCTCGACCTGCGCCTTGCCCTCCTTGGACTTGGCGTGCTGGGCGAAGATGTCCAGGATCAGCGCGGTCCGGTCGATGACCTTGACCTTGACGACGTCCTCCAGCGCGCGGCGCTGGCTGGGGGCCAGTTCGCTGTCGCAGATCACGGTGTCCGCGCCCTCGGCGATCACGACCTCGCGCAGCTCGGCAGCCTTGCCGGAGCCCAGCCAGGTGCCGGGGTCGGGCCGGTTGCGCCGCTGGACGACGCCGGCGAGCACGGTCGAGCCGGCGGTCTCGGCGAGCGCGGCGAGCTCGCGCAGGGAGTTTTCGGCGTCCTCGACGGTGCCTTCGGACCAGATGCCGGCGAGCACGACGCGCTCCAGCCGCAGCTGGCGGTATTCGACCTCGGAGACGTCCTGCAGCTCGGTCGACAGGCCTTCGACGCGGCGCAGCGCGGCTCGCTCGGAGCGGTCGAGCTGGTCACCGTCGGGGTCGTCGACGAGGAAACCGTCGTCGTCATAGCGCGGGTCGAGGTCGATGTCGGCGGCCAGCGCCTCGGCGCGGGCGGCCAGGATGTCGTTGCGTGCAGTCATGTTCTCCTCAGGATCGCACTTGGGGAACGCGCGCGGCGAGTTCTTTATGCCTCGGTGTGCGTCGCTTTCTTTATGCCTCGGTGTGCGTCGCTACCGTTCGGTGTCGTGAGCGACCACTACTTCACCGCCGAGCCCGCGAGCCCGGACGAACGCCGCGAGATCGAGGTCTCGCTCGCCGGATCGAGGTATGCCGTGCAGGTCGCCTCCGGGGTCTTCTCCCCCGGCCATGTGGATGCGGGCACGCAGGTGCTGCTCAAGGAGGCGCCCCAGCCCCCTGCCGCCGGGACCTTCCTGGACCTCGGCTGCGGCTGGGGGCCGATCGCGCTCTCGCTCGCGCTGCAGTCACCCGCGGCGACGGTCTATGCCGTCGACGTCAACGAGCGCGCCCTGGATCTCACCCGCCGCAACGCCGAACGCTTGGGCTGCAAGGGGATTCGTGCCGCGCTGCCGGATGAGGTGCCGGCCGACGTGACCTTCGACCTGATCTGGTCCAACCCGCCGATCCGGGTCGGCAAGGGGGCCCTGCACGAACTGATGCAGACCTGGCTGACCCGGCTGGCGCCGGGCGGATCGGCATACCTCGTGGTGCAGAAGAACCTCGGCGCGGACTCGCTCGCGAAGTGGATCGACGCGACGCTCGACGGTGTGGTGACCCGGCGGCACGCGGTCGGCAAGGGGTTCCGGGTGCTGCACGTCAGCCGGGCAGAGTGACCCGGCCGGTCGCGACGATCGCGGCCGGACCGGAGAGCGCGACGCGCTCGGCATCCAAGTGCACGCCGAGGCGGCCGCCCGGCAGGTCGACGGTCCAGCTGGTCTGGTCAGCCGGCCGGCCGGCCCACCACCAGGTCGCCAGCGCAGCCGCGGCGGCACCGGTGCCGCAGCTGAGCGTCTCCCCCACCCCGCGTTCGTGCACCCGCATGCTGATGTGGCCCGGCTCAAGCGCGCGGACGAATTCGACATTGGTGCCGTGCTCGGGGTGCGGGTCGACATGGGGCGCCTGGGCCAGGTCGAGGGCGTCCAGGTCCACCTTGAGCGGGAGTGCGACCACGGTGTGCGGGTTGCCGAGGTCGAGGCTGAGGGCCGGGAGCGCGTCGGCGAAGCCGTGCACCTGCACGACGCTGTCCATGCCGCGTTGCTCGGCCTCGTCGCCGCGCGCCAGCCGCCAGCCGCCGAGGTCGGTGCGATAGCTGTCGTCGGCGAGCACGGTGATCCGCTTGGTGCCGGCGCGGGTGGCGATGTCGTAGGACTGCGCGGTCTCGAGGCCGTGGGTGCGCAGGTAGTGGGCGAAGACGCGGGTGCCGTTGCCGCACATCTCAGCGGCGCTGCCGTCGGCGTTGCGGTAGTCCATGAACCAGCGGGTGCCGGGGTTGAGCTGTTGCACATCCTGCGGGGCCAGCTGCGTCGGGACGATCCGGATCACGCCGTCGCCGCCGATCCCCGCGCGGCGGTCGGCGAGGAAGCGCACGTCGGTGTCGGCGAGGTCGAGGCGCCCCTCCACGTCCTCGACGAGCACGAAGTCGTTGAGCGTGCCGTGGCCCTTGCTGAACTCGATGGTGGTCACGGGTCTCATTGTCGCTGCTCTTGGCGCACGATCGCGAGGGCGAGCTCACGCAGGTCTGCCGCGCCGGCCGGCAGCCAGTGGATGCGCGGGTCCGGCCGGAACCACGATCCCTGCCGCCGGACCAGCCTGCGGGTGGCCGCGGTGGTCTGCTCGATGGCCTCCCGCTCGGTGAAGTCACCGTCGAGTTGCTGGAGGGCTTGCTGGTAGCCGATCGCCCGGCTGGCGGTGCGCCCTGCGCGAAGTCCTTGCGGGACAAGGGATTTCACTTCGTCCAGGAGTCCGTCGCGCCACATCTGCTCGGTGCGGGCGGCGATGCGTTGGTCGAGTGCGGCCGGGTCCGCGGTGAGGCCGATGGTGACGGTGGGTTCGGCATACTCCCGCCGAGGCATCGTCGCGCTGAACGGGCGCCCGGTGAGTTCGATGACCTCGAGCGCGCGCACGATGCGGCGGCCGTTGGTGGGCAGGATCGCGGCGGCGGCCTGCGGGTCCTGCTGCTCGAGCCGGGCGTGCAGGGCCTGGCTGCCGCGCTCGTCGAGCTCCTGCTCGAGCCGGCCCCGGACGGCCGGGTCGGTCGGTGGGATCTCGAGCACGTCCAGGGCGGCCCGCAGGTAGAGGCCCGAACCGCCGACGAGGATCGGGACGCGGCCGCGCTCGCGGATCGCAGTCAGGTCGGCACGCGAATCCCGTTGGTATGCCGCGACGCTCGCCTCCTGGGTCACGTCCAGCACGTCGAGTTGATGGTGCGGTATGCCGCGCCGCTGCTTGGGCTTGAGCTTCGCAGTGCCGATGTCCATGCCCCGATAGAGCTGGCTCGCGTCGGCGTTGACGATCTCGCCGTCGAGGGCCTCGGCGAGCTCCAGCGCGAGGTCGGACTTGCCGGTCGCCGTCGCGCCGACGACGGCGACGATCGGGTGGGACGGCATACGCCCAGTATCCCGCCCCCTATCGCTGGTTGAGGGCTGGCCTTCTTCGCTGGTAGAGCGTTGTCCTTCTTCGCTGGTTGAGCGAGGGCCGAGGAACGAGGCCCGAGTCGAACCACCCTCACCACCGAAATTCGTTGGCGCGCAGCACCCTTCGTCGCGCACACTCTCCGGGTGGACATGACTTCGGTGCCGACCAGCCCGCAGCGCAAGGACCCCCGCAGCTACCGCTGCGAGGGCACCTTGCCCTGCGCGGACGCCGGCATACCGAAGGAGGAGTGAACGCTCGACCCGTTCACGACCACCCAGACGCCCGGCGATCGTTCGCCGGGCGTTTCGCATGTCCGCGACCCACCGAAGGAGGATGAAGGAGATGGAGAGAATCAATGACCGGCTGCTGAACTGGGCCAGCATCCTGGAGGACAACACTCGCGCGCAGGCGGAGCTGACGGCGTCGATGCCGTTCATCCACCCGCACGTCGCGCTGATGCCGGACGCTCACCTCGGCCGCGGCGCGACCGTGGGTTCGGTGATCCCGACGCTCGGCGCGATCATCCCGGCCGCGGTCGGCGTGGACATCGGCTGCGGCATGATCGCGGTGCGGACCCAGTTCGCGGCCGGTCAGCTGAGGGACGACCTCGGCACGCTCCGGCAGCAGATCGAGCGGTCGATCCCGTTGTCGGCCGGCGGTTTCAACCGCAAGGTCAGCCGGCAGCACACGCAGGATCGGCTGGACGAGTTGAGCACCCTCGCTCGCGAGGCGGGCTTCGACCCGGCGGCCTACGCCAAGCGGTGGGACCTGCAGCTGGGCACGCTCGGCTCCGGCAACCACTTCATCGAGGTCAGCCTCGACGAGCAGGACCGGGTGTGGCTGTTCCTGCATTCCGGCTCGCGGGGCGTGGGCAACCGGATCGCCGGACACCACATCAAGGTCGCCCAGGAGCAGGTCAGCAAGTGGTGGATCTCGTTGCCGGACAACGACCTTGCCTACTTGGTCGAGGGCACGGACGAGTTCGATCACTACCTGCGCGAGCTGCAGTGGGCGCAGCACTACGCCCTGCTCAACCGGGAGGAGATGATGGACCGCGTCGTCACCCAGGTGGAGCACTGGATGGGTGCGCCGGTGCAGCAGCAGGAGCGGATCAACTGCCACCACAACTACACCGCGAGGGAGCGGCACTTCGGCAAGGAGGTGTGGCTGTCGCGCAAGGGCGCGATCAACGCCGAGCTCGGCCGTCCGGGGCTGATCCCGGGGTCGATGGGCACCGCGTCGTATGTCGTGGTCGGCAAGGGAAATCCGTTGTCGCTCAACAGCTCTCCGCACGGTGCGGGTCGTGAGTACTCGCGGAGCCGGGCTCGCAAGACCTTCACGCAGGACCAGCTGCGGGAGGCCATGCACGGCATCGAGTACCGAGACACGGCGGCCTTCATCGACGAGATCCCGCAGGCGTACAAGGACATCGACGTGGTGATGCGGGACGCCGCGGACCTGGTCGAGGTCCGGCATACGCTCCGGCAGATCGTCAACGTGAAGGGCGACTGACGACGGGCGGCGAACCTCTGCTGAGGAGATTCGCCGCCCGTTCGGCTCGCCTCGGCCGAGCTGCTGAATGACTGACCGGCTTGACCCTGGACCAGGTCGAGGGTCTTAGCTGTGCGACGTGACGGACCTGTTGTCGATCGGGGAGCTGGCGCGCCGCTCCGGGCTGACCGTGAGCGCGCTGCGCTTCTATGACCGGGAGGGCGTGCTCGAGCCAGCCTTCGTCGATCCGAGCACCGGTTATCGACGGTATGCCGCGGCGCAGATCCGCGTCGCCACCGTCGTTGCGTCGCTGCGCCGAATCGCGTTGCCGCTCAGCGAGATTCGCGCCGTCGTCGAAAACATCACCGACCACGATCTTGTGCGCGACGTCGTTGCTCAGCACCTCGACCGGCTCGCCGACGGCCTGCGCGACGCGCAGCGCGAGGCGGCCCGACTGGACGGCATACTCGCTCCTCCGGGCGACGGCAGCGCGACCGTCGCGGCAGCCGACCTGCGCCGCCTGCTCGATGCCGTCACCTTCGCCGCCGCCACCGACCCCGAGCATCCGGTGCTCTGCGGCGTCCTGCTCGAAGCCGAACCCGGCCGCCTGCGTGCCGTCGCGACCGACCGTTACCGGCTCGCCGTGCACGAGGTGCCCGCCGACGTCGACGGGGTATGGCGGTGCGTCGCGCCCGCCGCGTGGGTCAGCGGCCTCCGCGAGCTCTCCGCGGCCACCACGATCAGCCTGACTGGCGAGACCGTCCGAGCCGTCAGCAACGGCGAAACCCGTTGGGCGACAACGATTGACGGTGACTTCCCCGACTACGCACGGATCCTGCCGACGGACGACCGCGCCGGGCAGCCGCTGGGCCAAATCACCACCACTCCCGCGGTCGACGGGCTGGTGCGGATCGACGATCACGACGTCACGGTGCAGCGCGCGTTCCTGCTCGAGGCGACCGAGGCAGCCGACGGACAGGCCACTCTTGCGCTCGACGGCCCCATCACCCCCCTGGTGATCCGCAGCTCCGACGGCGCGGTCAGCCTGCTCATGCCGGTGCGGACCGACCCATGAGTGTGCTGGTGCACGAATGCCGCACCTGCGGCCACAACGCGACCTGGCACGAGTCGCGCGAACGCGCCTACACCGCGTGCCGCTGCTGCATCGCCGGCACGGCCGATCCGGACCCGGAGCCCACGCTGCGCCCGACCTGGACCTCCCCTGGCGGCCGACTGGAGCCCCTCGCGCCCCCAGGAACGGTCCGCAACGAGCGAACCATGCACCAGACCGTCACCTGTGACTGCGAGGCGTGCCGGGCGGCATACGACCACCACTCGACGCGCTCCCCCTGAGCGGTGATCTACTAGAGGCGTGAGCATCTTTCGCCGCAAGCGGACCGCTCTGCCCGAGCCCGACCCGGAGGGTCCCCGCGACGAGCACCTGCCGATGCTGTCGGTCGACGAGGCCGCCGCGGTCGCCCGGCTCGTGCGCGAACGGCTCGCCATGCGCGGCCGCGAAGGAGTCGTCGGCGCCGGAGCATTGCGCCTGGACGACGGCACCGTGCTCGGGCTGCACAATCTCGCCACCGCCCTCGTCGGCCGCCCGTATGCCGAATGGCCGGCCGCCGTGGACCGTCACCTGCGGGTGCTGATGGACTCCTTCGACCGCTCGGTGACCACCGCGGCCGATCCCCGCTCGGTCTACGTGCGGCTGCGCGCCACCTCGGACCTGCCCGCCCCGGTGACCTACGACCCAGCCGAACCCCTGCCCGGCATTGTCGCGATCCTCGCGGTCGACGAGCCCCATGTCGTGCGCGAACTGCTGAGCGGCGATCTCACCGAGGTGGGCGGCGACCGCGACACGGCTTATCGCAACGCGTGGGCCAATCTGGCTGCGCTCCCCGTGCCTGCGCATGACACGATCACACCGGACACCGATGCGCCCAACTCGATGATCCACGTCTTCACCGCCGAGGATTTCTTCGGCGCGAGCCGGCTGGTGGTGCTGCCCTCGCTGCTCGAACGGGCGATGGGTGCGGCGATTCCGCCGCACGGCGTGCTCGTCGCGGTGCCCAACCGGCACCTGCTGCTCGTCCATTTCCCCCAGGACGAATCCGTGCTCCTGGCCGCCCACGCGATGATCGCGATCTCCCGCACCGAATCGAGCGGCCGGCCCGGGCCGATCAGCAGCGAGCTCTTCCACGTCACCCCGGATCTGGTCGGCACCCGCCTCAGCAGCACGACCGACGACGGCGTCAGCTTCGAGGTCACCGGCCCGGTGGAGGACATGTTCCGCTCCCTCGGGCTACTCGACGATCAGTAGGCCATCCCCATCACCGCCCGCACGGTCGCGAGCGTGGCCTCGGCGATCGCAGTGGCGCGCTCGTTGCCCTCGCGCAGCACTGCATGCAGGTATGCCGGGTCGCGCGCGAGATCCGCACGTCGACGCCGGTGCTCGGCCAGACCGTCGTTGATCGCTTGTGTCACAACGGCTTTCAGCTTCGCCGCGCCACCGTCACCGATCTCGTCGGCGAGTGCGGCGGGGTCCTGGTCACGGAAGCCCGCGGCGATGGTGAGCAGGTTGGCGACCTCGGGACGCCGGTCAGGCTCGAAGGTGATTCGGCGCTCACTGTCCGTGCGAGCTCCGCGAATCAGCATCGCGGTCTCGTCCGCCGTGGCACCCAGCCGGATGGTGTTGCCCCGGCTCTTGCTCATCTTGTGCCCGTCCACACCCTGCAGCAGCGGCGCCGAGGTCAACAGGGCGTCCGGTTCGGCGAAAACCGACTCACCGCCGGCATACCTGCGGTTGAAGCGGCGCGCGATGACGCGTGTCTGCTCGACATGCGGCAGGTTGTCGCGCCCCACCGGCACCACCGTGCCGTGGCAGAAGAGGATGTCGCATGCCTGGTGCACGGGATAGGTGAGCAGCAGACCGGACATGGGCCGCCCGTCGGTCGCCTCGAGCTCGGCCTTGACCGTGGGATTGCGGCGCAGTTCGGCCTCGGTCACCAGCGAGAGGAAGGGCAGCATCAACTGGTTCAGCGCGGGCACCGCCGAGTGGGTGAAGATCGTCGTCCGGGCGGGATCGATGCCGGCGGCGAGATAGTCCAGCAGACAGCCCATCACGTTGGCGCCGATGTCGCCGACACCGTCGCGGTCGGTGATGACCTGATAGTCCGCGATGATGACGAAAGACTCGATTCCCTTGTCCTGCAGGGCGATTCGGTTTCGGATGCTGGCGAGATAGTGGCCGATGTGCAGCGGTCCCGTCGGCCGGTCACCGGTCAGCACGCGCAGCCGATCACGGCCCGGTGCGGACGGGTCGTCGATCAGCGCTTGCAGCGTGTCGCTGCGGACCTGGGCAGCCTGGAAGCTGTCGTCGGGCATGGTGCTCCTTGTGGGTTCGTGCCCCACGCAGACCTGCTGCACCACATGCGCATCGCCGCCTGCGAGAGGCGGCGATGAGTGATCTCGGGGTATGTCTCGTCGGGCCGCCTACGAGGACGGCCACCACTGCTGGATGCGAGACATGGCGATCAGGTTAGCCGACGGGCGTGGCGGCGACGCAGCAGCGGCAGGACGGCGGCAAGCAGCAGCGCGAGGACGACGAGGGTGGCGACATAGCCGACGACACCGCTCCAGGCTGCCGCCGAGTAGGCGATGCCGGCCGTCGCGCCCAACACCGAGCTGCCGAGGTAGTAGGCGAACAGATAGAGCGCGCTCGCCTCGGCTCGGTGGCGGTGGGCGATCGAACCGACCCACCCGCTGGCCACCGCGTGCGCCCCGAAGAAGCCGGCGGTGAACACCAGTACGCCGGTGATGACGCACACCAGATTGGCCGGCAGCGTGATGAGGACACCGACCAGACACACCACCTCGGAGACAACGAGCACCCGCTTGCGGCCGACCCGGTCGGCGAGGCGGCCCGCCATACCGGAGGAGACCGTGCCGGCCAGGTAGAGCAGGAAGACCAGGCCGACGACCGACTGCGGCAACGCGAAAGGCTTTGCCAGCAAACGGAATCCGAGCATGTTGTAGACCGCGACGAAGCCGCCCATGAGCAGGAAGGCGGTGCAATAGATCGCGAGCAGTCTCGGGTTGCGCAGGTGGTCGAGCACATTGGCGGTGGTGACCCGCACACCGACCGGGTTCGCCTCGAAGTAGACCGAGCGCGGAGCCTGCGCGAGAAAGGCGCCGGTGAAGGCGAGGGCGGCCAGCGCCGCAGCCTCCAGCGCCCAGCGCCAGCTGGTGTGGTCGAGCACGAAGGACGCGAGCACCCGCCCGCTCAGGCCACCGATCGTCGTCCCGGCGACATAGCGACCCATCGCGGCGCCGAGGTCGTCGCGGTGCACCTCCTCGGCGAGATAGGCCATCGCCGTGGCGGGCACCCCCGCGAGGGCGATGCCCTGCAGGCCACGCAGGGCGAGCAGCAGCGGCAGGTGGTGCGCGAGCGGCACGAGCAGGCCGAGGACGGCAGAGGTGAGCGCCGCGATCGCCATCGTGCGGACCCGGCCGAAC
Source organism: Metallococcus carri (assembly GCF_011440275.1). Lineage (GTDB taxonomy): Bacteria > Actinomycetota > Actinomycetes > Actinomycetales > Dermatophilaceae > Metallococcus > Metallococcus carri. The sequence continues at coordinate 184,839 of NZ_JAAOIV010000006.1, forward strand.
CGCTCGGACAGCGCGCTCGCCGGGATGATCGCGAAGGCGAGCAGGCCGGTCGTCGCCGACACCGCGAGGGCTGCCGTCGCCGGGCCGGTGCGGAACTCGCGGGCGAGTTCGGGCAGCACGGCCTGGGCGGCATACATCGCGACGAAGGTCGCCATCCCGGCGGCGAAGAGCGCGAGGGTGATCTGGCGGTAGCCGGGTTCGCCGCGCCGGTAACCGGCGGCGGGGCTGCGCTGCGCGAGGTCGGTCATGATGCGACCAGTCTGGTCGCGCGATCGTCATAGCGGAAATGCGTGACGGACAGATGATTGATGCTGTTGGTGCATTAGCGTGATGGCCATGCGCGATGCAGTGCACTGGCTGGTGGTGCTCGCCGAGGAGGAGAACGTCACCGCCGCGGCCGATCGGCTGGGCCTGACCCAGCCGACGTTGTCCCGCATGCTCGCCCGGCTCGAGCGCTCGCTCGGCCAGCAACTCTTCGATCGACAGGGTCGACGAATCACGTTGAACGACAAGGGTCGTGGGTATGTCGACCACGTGCGGCGGGCCGATGCCGAGCTGGCCCTGGCCGAGCAGTCGCTGCGCGTCGACCAGCCGCGGGTGATTCGCTTCGGTTTCCTGCACTCCTTCGGGACCTGGCTGGTGCCCGCGCTGATCGGCCGGGCTCGCACCCGCGATCCGGGGCTGCGCTTCGAGCTGGTGCAGGGTGCCGCCGACGAGATGGGGCGCCGGGTGCTGGACGGTTCACTCGACCTGGCGGTGGTGTCACCGCGGCCGACCGATGCCGCGCTCGCGTGGCGACTGATCCGGCGCCAGCATCTGCACCTCGCCCTCCCCCGGGATCACCCGCTCGCGGCATCGACCCGGCTGCGGATGGCCGACCTGCGCGGTGAGACCTTCGTCGGACTCGAGCAGGGCTACGGCATGCGGCGGCTCCTCGATTCCGCTTGTGCCGCAGCGGGTTTCGAACCCACCATCGCGTTCGAGTGTCAAGAGTTGAGCACCGTCGCCGGCCTGGTGGGTGCCGGCGTCGGGGTCGCGCTGCTGCCCGTCGAGGACGCGCCGCACTACCCCGCCGGCGTGGTCACCGTGCCGTTGGACGGCACGGACACGGCCCGCGACATCGGCGTTGTCTGGGCGCGACGCCGATCACTGCCCACGCACGCCCTCGCGGTCCGCGACCTGTTGCGGAGCAGCTGACCGTGCCCGGCTGCAACCCTCGGTCCACCGACTCCTCGGCGCTGCGCCGGGTGAGCGCTGGACTCGCCGCCCTGAACGCACGGCACCCGTGGAGTCACAACGATCACTTCCACGGTTGGATCCTGCGACATCTGCCGTCCGCACGTGGGGCGGCGCTCGACATCGGTTGTGGCACAGGCGGACTCGCGATCGCATTGGCCGACCGGTTCGAGCAGGTGACGGCGATCGACGCGGACGCCGCGATGGTGCGCGCCGCCCGCCTGGCAACTGCGGCTCTGCCGAACGTCGCGGTCCGGCAGAGCGGACCCGAGGACGTCGAGGGTCGGTTCGATCTGGTCACGATGATCGCGGTGCTGCACCACCTGCCGCTGCGTCCCGCACTGCTGCGACTGCGCGAGCTCGTCGCCCCTGGCGGTCGGGTGCTCGTCGTCGGGCTCGCCCCTCCGGCGTCGGTGAGCGACACCGTGTGGGACCTGTCCTGCGCCGTGACGAATCCGCTCATCGGCCTGGTCAAGCACCCGCGGGTGGCTCGGACGCCGTTGGACCGGGCACCCTTCCCCGTCGCGGAACCCAGCGCGACTATCGCCGAGATCCGCAGTGCCACACGGGAGGTGCTGCCCGGCTCGCGGCTGCGCCGCCGCGAGGGATTCCGCTTCACGCTCGCCTGGACCGCACCGTAGGTTGGGACCATGGCCGAGTTCACCCTGCTGCACAACCCCCGCTGCTCCACCTCGCGGGCCGCACTCGATGCCGCCGAAGGCGCTGACGTCGAGGTCGTCCGCTATCTCGACACGCCCCTGTCGTATGCCGACCTGCTCGCCCTGATCGGCAAGCTCGAGGATGCTCCGGGCGACCTGGTGCGTCGCGACGCGCGATTCAAGGAGCTCGGCCTCTCCGACACGGACGTCGAGACGCCCGAACAGGTCGCCACGGTGCTCGCCGAGCATCCGGCGTTGATGCAGCGGCCGGTGCTGGTGCGCGGCGACCGCGCGATCATCGGCCGGCCGAAGGACCGGGTGCCGGCGTTCCTGCGCGGCGAGTAGTCGGAGTTCAGCGGATGTCGCAGGCCGGCACCGCGACCGGAGCCGGTGCGCCGATGGACGGCATACCGAGGGAGACGGCCGGCTTGGCGGCAGCACCTGGGGTGCGGCCCTCCTGCAGGGCCTCCCACGCGTCGCCACCGCGCGACCGGCGGACCGCGAAGACCTCACCGTCGGCGATCAGGTGATGGGGCGCGGCATACGTGATCTGGACCGTGGCGAAGTCGCCCGGCCGCGGCCGCTCCGCACCCTCGGGGACGGTGAAGTGCACCAGGCGGTTGTCCTCGGCGCGCCCGGACATCCGGCCGGTGTCAGAGTCACGCCGGCCCTCGGTCGGCGCGACGAGCACCTCGACGGTGCGGCCCTCCAGCGCACGGTTTTCGTCCCAGGAGACCTGCTCCTGCAGCTCCAGCAAACGGTCGAACCGTTGCTGCACAACGGATTTCGGCAACTGATCGGGCATCGTCGCGGCGGGCGTGCCGGGGCGGATGGAGTATTGGAAGGTGAACGCCGAGCTGAACCGCGCAGCCTCGACCACGCGCATCGTCTCGGCGAAGTCCTCCTCGGTCTCCCCCGGGAAGCCGACGATGATGTCGGTGGTGATCGCCGCGTGCGGGATCTGCTCGCGCACCCGCTCGAGGATGCCGAGGAACTTCGCCGAGCGGTAGGACCGCTTCATCGCGCGCAGCACCCGGTCCGATCCGGACTGCAGCGGCATGTGCAGGCTCGGCATCACGTTGGGCGTCTCGGCCATCGCGGTGATGACGTCGTCGGTGAAGGCCGCCGGGTGTGGTGAGGTGAAGCGCACCCGTTCCAGACCCTCGATCTCGCCGCACGCGCGCAGCAGCTTGCCGAAGGCCAGCCGGTCACCGAACTCGACGCCATAGGTGTTGACGTTCTGACCGAGCAGGGTGACCTCGACGACGCCCTGGTCCACCAGTGCGCGGATCTCGGCCAGGATGTCGCCGGGCCGGCGGTCCTTCTCCTTGCCGCGCAGCGACGGGACGATGCAGAAGGTGCAGGTGTTGTTGCAGCCGACCGAAATGGACACCCACGCGCTGTAGGCCGAATCGCGCCGGGTGGGCAGCGTCGAGGGGAAGGTCTCCAGCGACTCCAGGATCTCCACCTGGGCTTCGGCGTTGTGCCGGGCACGTTCGAGCAGCACCGGGAGAGCTCCGACATTGTGGGTGCCGAAGACGACGTCGACCCAGGGGGCGCGCCGGGTGATCTCGGCGCGGTCCTTCTGCGCGAGGCAGCCGCCGACCGCGATCTGCAGGCCGGGGTGGGCGTCCTTGAGCGGACGCATGTGACCGAGCGATCCGTAGAGCTTGCCGGCGGCGTTCTCGCGCACCGCGCAGGTGTTGAACACCACGACGTCGGGGATCTCCGGCCGGTCGGCGGCGCCGAGGGATTCGGCGTCGACGAAGCCCGCCGTCTCCAGCAGACCGGCAATCCGCTCGGAGTCGTGCACGTTCATCTGGCACCCGTGGGTGCGCACCTCATAGGTCTTGGCCATGACCGCACAAGGGTACGCGCGCTCCCGCTGCGTCCGCATATCCGCACGTGCTGTGCTGCCGATCCGCGGACACGCGGCCGTCGGTCGCCCCTGCGTCCGCATATCCGCACGTGCTGTGCTGCCGATCCGCGGACACGCGGCCGTCGGTCGCCCCTGCGTCCGCATATCCGCACGTGCTGTGCTGCCGATCTGCGGACACGGGGTTGCCCGTATGCCGGCCCGCTACCAGCGCGGTCGCCGTCGTGAGCAGCCCCGCCGCCACCAGGGTGGTGCGGAAGCCGAGCGTGGCCAGGATCGGACCGCCGGCCAGCATCCCGAGCGAGGCTGTGGCGTTGACGATCGTGGCCTGGCCGCCCATCAGCGTCCGCCGGGTCGCACCGGCCGAGGTCGTCGTGATCGCCCGGTTCACCGCGGCGATGCCGAGCACCAGCGTCGCGCCACCCAGCGCTGCGGAGGTGGCGATGCCGATCTCGCTGTCCCACAACGCCATTCCCACCCACGCCAGACCACCGACCGACCACGCGAAGCGAGCCAACGCTCGCGTCGGGCAGCGGGGAACGATGCGCGGGGCGAGCGCGGTCGCGATCAGCGACCCGAGGCCGTAGCCCGTCATACCCCACGCATAGAGCACACCCGGCCGCCCGAGTTCGACACCTCGGACGGCGAGGCCGAGGCTGAAGGCGAACCAGGTCGCGCAACTCATTCCCCGCATGACCCAGCCGCGAGCGACATCGGTGCGGCCGCGCAGGCTGGCCCGGATGGTCGGGTGTTCCTGGGGTTCGTCGTCGGGCACGGCAGTCCCCGGGACCGGCCAGACCGCCATCGCCGCCCCGACCTGCACGACGGCGACCACCGCAAGGACCGTGACACCCGATCCGAACCCGACCGCCACTGCGCCGACACCCGGCCCCACGAGCATGGCCACCCGGCGCAGGCCGTCCTGCCAGGTCAGCAGCGTGACCGCGTGCTCAGGGCCGATGCGGTCGCCCACCTCAGCGATCAACGCCGCCGCGCCCGGGATCGCCAGTGCCTCGAAGATGCCGATCACCAGGTCGGCTGCGACCAGAGTCGCCGGGTTCATCCGATCGAGCACGGCAAGCAACGGCAGCAGGCCGAGACCGACGGCCATGCACGCCCGGACCAGGGCGACCCGGTGCCCGCTGTTGACCCACTGCCGGGCGCGTCTCGTCCACCACGGCGCGAGCAGCGACGGTATGCCGGCCACGCCGCCGACGATCCCGGCCATGGCGACGCTGCGGGTCTGGGCGAGCACGACGAGAGGTATGGCGACCTGGGCCAGCCGGAAGCCGAAGTCCTCCACGAAGCCGGAGCCCAGCATCAGGGCGGCGTCATGTCGTGGAGTCACCCCATCACTGTCGCGGTGCGCACCGGTGCCGGGTAGCTGGCGGGGACGAGCGACCCGTCATAGATTCACCCTATGAGCGCCATGCCTTCGGTCGATGATCTGGAGCTGATCGCGCAGATTGCCGAGACCGGCTCGGTGACTGCCGCCGCACGCCGGCTGCATGTGGCCCAACCATCGGCGAGTGCACGCCTTGCCCGCATCGAAAGAGCCGTGGGCACAACGCTTTTCGAGCGTGACACCACCGGTGCGCGCCCCACCGCCGCAGGCTCGGCGCTCGCCGATCAGGCGCGCCACATCCTCGGCCACCTAGCGGGCGCGTATGCCGCGGCCCGGGACGCCTCCCAGGCGGATTCGTTGACGGTGGGCACCTTCGGCAGCCTCACCGCGTCGCTCTTCCCGGCGTTGGATGCCTTGTTGCCGCAGGTGTCGATCGACCAGGTCACCGACCACGGTGACGTGCTGGCCGCGCTCGTCGCCGAGGGCCGGATGGACGCCTGCGTCATCGCGATCGCCGACCAGATCCCGATGCCCACCGGAGTGGTCGTGCACCCGCTGGGCGAGGACGAGCTGGTGATCTTCCGGGCGGTCGGGGTGTCACGTGCGGGGCGCGGGCGGCTGCCGCTGCGCGAGCGGCAGGTGGTGTTCACGACCTATGACACGCGCAGCGATCTGTTGCGCGCCGACCTAGAGCGGTGGGGCGCGACCGCCCGGCTCGGCATCACCTTGCAGACGACGGTCGCGATGGCCCGGCGCCGGGGACATCTGGCGGTGCTGCCGCGCTCGGCGGTCGCCTTCGACCTGCGCGAGGGCGAGCAGGTGGATCCGCTCCCGACACCGCGCAGGTTGCGGCTGTCGCTGGTCACCGGGCGCGCCGCCGATCCGCGGCTGATGCGGGTGCTGCCGGGGTTGCGGCGTGAGCTGGGGTTGCGACCACCGAAAAGCTGATCGGCCCGGGTTGCCCCCGAAGGGCCTAATCGCGTTGGTGCTCAGGGGCGTCGGCGATGGCTTCGCGGATCACCTGCCAGGACACCGAGGAGCTGTATCCCTTGCGGGCGAGCATGCCCGCGAGCCGGCGGGTCTGCACCTGGGCGTCCAGGCCGTGCATGGTCCGTAGCTTCTTGGCGACCAGCTCGCGGGCGCGGTCCGCTTCGTCCTCGGGGTCGATGCGTTCGAGAGCGTCGGCGACCACCTCGTCGTCGATGCCCTTGCGCCGTAGCTCCTGCCCGAGCGCCCGCTTCGCCAAGCCGCGACCGGTCTGCTGGGAGCGGACGATGGTGTCGGCATACGCCGCGTCGTTGACCAGGCCGACCTGTTCCAGCCGGTCCAGCACGGTGCCCGCCACCTGCGGGTCACACCCCTTGGCGGCGAGTTTGTCCTCCAGTTGCTTGCGGCTGCGTGGAGCCATCGTCAACTGCCGCAACACGATTGCGCGGGCGATGTCGTGCGGATCGGGCTCGCGGTCGTCCCGACGCGGGTCCTCCGGCGGCGCCGGCGGGACAGCCTTGAGCCTGCCCCGCCGGGACCGTGATGGTGGCGTCGGCACGCTCAGAAGTCGACCGCCGCCTCGGCCGGCTCGTCGTCCTTAGCCTCACCCTCGGAGCTCTCGGGCTGGACGCCGATGCCGAGCTTGGCCTTGATCTTGCGGTCCAGCTCTTCGGTCAGGTCGGGGTTGTCGCGCAGGAACTGCCGCGCGTTCTCCTTGCCCTGGCCGAGCTGGTCGCCCTCGTAGGTGTACCAAGCACCGGCCTTGCGGACGAAGCCGTGCTCGACGCCCATGTCGATCAGGCCGCCCTCGCGCGAGATGCCCTGGCCGTAGAGGATGTCGAACTCGGCCTGCTTGAACGGCGGGGACACCTTGTTCTTGACAACCTTGACGCGGGTGCGGTTGCCGACCGCGTCGGTGCCGTCCTTGAGGGTCTCGATGCGCCGCACGTCGAGCCGGACCGAGGCGTAGAACTTCAGCGCCTTGCCGCCGGTCGTCGTCTCGGGGCTGTTGTGCACCATGACCCCGTCGACGAAGTAGTTGTGCGTGCCACCGACTTCGATGTCGAACCGGTGCATCGAGCGAGCCTGCGGCTTCACGTGCACATCCAGCACCCGTGACGGCACCAAGACCTCGCGAGGCTCGACGAACTCGGGCTCGGTAGCGAACTTTCCTTGATAGCGCGGCAGCAGCTTGTACGCCATCGACGGGTGTACGTGCTCGGCAATGACCTCCTGGAAGCGGTCCGTGCCGGCCCGTGTCATGCTGAGGACAGCGACCTCACGGGCCCCGCTGGAGCGCACGCCGCAGGCGACCCCATGGACGTCCCTCAGATAGCTCGCAACCCGCTCACGACTCGCCGGGCTGAATGCCTCCACACAGATCTCGATCCGACCACTGCCGCCCTCTGTCCGCTGCTGCAGTCCCTTCGAGCGGATGCTGAGCGACCCGTCGTCCATGTACCAGACGGCCAGGGCCAAGGGTGTGAGTGCCTTCAAGAAATCTTCGGTGATGTGCTTCTTACCGTCACCCCAGTAGACGACCTCGCGCAGCTCGCCGAGTTCCGGCAGTGGCGTGAGGTCCACGTGGACTGCTCCGGTCGGACGCATCGAGCGGCTCTGCCCGATGTTGCCGAACATCGAACACTTCCAGTCGAGATAGTCGACCTGCCGGGCACCGTGTCCCATCCGGAAACGCACGCCGTGACGATCACGAGTGTTTGCAGCCAAGTGACCGTCACCCATCAAGCCACCCAAGATCACCTGCCACTGCTGGTCGCTGAGGCGCGCAGTCTCACTCGTCATGACCCGGTCACCCGCGATGATTTCGCCGGCCTCGCGCCATCCACCGGGAGTACGGATGAGGTGGTTCTCGGTGGCCGCGAACTGAGAGCGACCGTTGCCTCCGGACTTCTCGACCGTGAACTGCAGGAACCGGTCGGTGGGCCCGTTGTCGAACCAATTGGTCACCGGACGATTGACGATGCGATTCGAGTCGGGGTCGTAGGTGCGCACCTCGACGGGAAGCTTCTGATTGACGATCTTGCCGATCTTCTCCGTCGATCCATCGGCGAGGGTCACCCGGGTGCCGTAGGAGAAGCACCCGAACATGACCCCGATCTTCTCGCGCAACTGGTTGATGAAGATTGCGGTGGTGCCGGTGGAGTTCAGCGCACCGGTGATCTTGCGCAGCGCCTGGCTCATCAGCCGGGCCTGCAGACCGACGTGGCTGTCGCCCATCTCGCCCTCGATCTCCGCGCGCGGCACCAGGGCCGCCACCGAGTCGATGACGATGATGTCGAGGGAGCCGGAGCGGATCAGCATGTCGGCGATCTCCAGCGCCTGCTCACCGGTGTCCGGCTGGCTGACCAGGAGCGCGTCGATGTCGACACCGAGCTTCTGGGCGTATTCGGGATCGAGCGCGTGCTCGGCGTCGATGAACGCCGCGATGCCGCCGTTCTTTTGCGCGTTGGCCACCGCGTGCAGCGCGACGGTGGTCTTGCCCGAGGACTCGGGGCCGTAGATCTCCACCACCCGGCCGCGCGGCAGGCCGCCGATGCCGAGGGCGACATCGAGGGCGATCGCCCCGGTCGGGATCACCTCGATCGGCGGGCGAACGTCGTCGCCGAGCCGCATCACCGATCCCTTGCCGTGTGCCTTCTCGATCTGGGCCATGACGGCGTCCAGCGACTTCAACTTGTCGCCGTGACCCGGTCCTGCGATGACTGCCATGAGCTCAACTCCCTGCGTGATCGTCGTGGTCGCGTCCACCGGCGACCGTCCGCGCACCGCGTGCCCGCGGCGGATGAGGTCAGACGCTAGATGCGAGGTCCGACAGTCCGGGAGAACCCATCCCGCACGCTGTGGATGACCAGACCTTGTGGTCCTCGGCACCTGTGGAAAGCGTACGCCACCATCCGAACACCCGTACGAAGGAGGCCGCGTGTCGGCGTGTCGGGCCAGCGGCTACCGCGACAGCAGCAGCAACCCGCTGTGGTCGTCCAGCGGCAACGGCCCGTCCACCACCGCGGACACCTCGATCGACTGCAGCGTCACCGCCCCACCATAGCTGGACAGGAAGGAGGTGTCGGCGGCGTCGCGCCCGGTCGCGATCCGCAGCAGCGACTGCCGCGGCGCCAGCCCGGTCGCGTCCAGCACCCACCAGGTGTCGTCGACATACGCCTCGACCACCGCGTGGAAGTCCATCGGGTCCAGGCCCGGTGCGTAGACCGCCACCAGCCGCGCCGGCACATCCTGCGCGCGCAGCAGCGCGATCACCAGATGCGCGAAATCCCGGCAGACGCCCTCCCCCTGCAGATAGGTCTGGGTGGCACCGTCGGTCGGGCGGCTCGCGCCCGGCACATAGAGCGTGCGCCCGGCCACGAAGTCGCGCACGGCGAGCACCAGCTGGGCGCCCTCCAGCGTCCCGAAGCGTTCGCGGGCGAGCACGGCCAGCTCGTCGGACTCGGCATACCGGCTCGGCGTGAGGTAGTCGAGTTGATCGGCGACGGTCTGCTCGACCGAGGTCTCCGCGCCGTCGGCGTCCGCGCGATAGCTGATCGCATAGTCACCCGGCTCGGCGTCCAGCACGTGCAGCACCCCGCCGTGGCGGGTCGGCACCTCGCGCACGGAGCAGTCGGCTCCGTCGCGGCGCACGAGCAGTTCGTCCTCGATCGTCAGGCCCGGCACCCGTGCGGGCACCAGGGCCAGCACCAGCCGCGCGCGATCGGCCACGGTCGCGGTCAGTTCGACGGTCACCCGGCGGCGCATCACTCGGCTCCCTTCTCACGCAATGGCAAGTCTCGACCCAGCCAACGGTTCGCAGGCACCTGCAGGTCCACACACAAAGCCCGCCATACCTCCCGCGGTGCGATGCCCGCCTCCAAAGCCTGCGCGGGGGTCCGCTCGCCCAGCGACTGGATCACGTGGTCGCGCACCAGCGAGCGCCCGTAGGCGTCGCCGAACTCGTCCTCCACCAACCGCCAGAACTCGCTCACCCGCACCCGCCCAGTCTCGCAAACCCTCAGGTATGCCGGCCGCGGGGCCTTTGTCGGTGCCTCGTGGCACGCTGGTCGCTGCCATGACCGATGTCCTCGAGCGCTTCTCGCCCGCCACAGCGAGCTGGTTCCGCGCGTCCTTCAGCGAACCGACCGCGGCCCAGGCGGGCGCCTGGGATGCGATCAGCCGCGGCGAGCACACGGTCGTGGTGGCTCCGACGGGCTCGGGCAAGACGCTGTCGGCCTTCTTGTGGGCGCTCGACCGGATGGCGAAGGAGCCGGTGCCCGAGGATCCGATGCGCCGCTGCCGGGTGCTTTATGTCTCGCCGATGAAGGCGCTCGCGGTCGACGTGGAGCGCAACCTGCGCTCGCCGCTCGTCGGCATCAAGCACGCGGCGACCAGGCTCGGGCTGCCCGAGCCGGAGGTCGGGGTCGCGGTCCGCTCGGGCGACACCTCGGCGGCCGAGCGCCGGGCCTTCGCCAAGCGACCTGCGGACGTGCTCATCACCACCCCGGAGTCGCTCTTCCTGCTGCTGACCTCGGCCGCGCGAGAGGCGCTGGCCGGCGTCGAGACCGTCATCATCGATGAGGTCCACGCGGTCGCCGGCAGCAAGCGCGGCACCCACCTGGCGGTCTCCCTCGACCGGCTCGATGCCTTGCTGCCCCAGCCGGCCCAACGGATCGGTCTATCGGCGACGGTGCGGCCGGTCGAGGAGGTCGGGCGCTATCTGACCGGTGGTCGTCCGGTGACGATCGTGCAGCCGCCGGCCGACAAGCAGTGGCAGCTCGACGTCGTCGTGCCGGTGCCTGACCTGGCCGACCTCGGCGCCTCGGCCGACGACCAACCGCTGACCGAGCCGGCCGACCCGCGCGAGCGCGCCTCGATCTGGCCGCATGTCGAGGAGCGGATCGTCGACCTGATCGCCGAGCACCGCTCGACCCTCGTCTTCGCCAACTCCCGCCGTCTCGCCGAGCGCCTCACCGCCCGGCTCAACGAGATCTGGGCCGAGCGCCTCGACGAGCCGCTGCCCGAAGACACCTCACCGGCTCAGCTGATGGCCCAGTCGGGAGCCTCGCGCGGCGCGCCGCCGGTGCTCGCCCGAGCTCACCACGGCTCGGTGAGCAAGGAGCAACGCGCCGACATCGAGGACGCCCTCAAGGCCGGCCGGTTGCCGGCGGTCGTGGCGACCTCCTCGCTCGAGCTCGGCATCGACATGGGCGCGGTCGACCTGGTGATCCAGGTCGAGTCGCCGCCGTCGGTGGCGAGCGGATTGCAACGGGTCGGCCGGGCCGGCCACCAGGTCGGGGCGGTCTCCCACGGCGTGCTCTTCCCCAAATACCGCGGCGACCTGGTGCAGACCGCGGTCGTCGTCGAGGGCATGCGCGCCGGCACGATCGAACAACTGAAGATCCCCGCCAACCCCCTCGACGTGCTCGCCCAGCAGATCGTCGCGATGTGCGCCATGGACGACTGGAGCGTCGGCGACCTCGAAGCGTTGCTGCGCCGGAGCGCGTCATACATCTCGCTCACCCGGCCGGTGCTGGAGTCGGTGCTCGACATGCTCGCCGGCCGCTACCCGAGCGAGGAGTTCGCCGAGCTGCGGCCCCGGATCGTGTGGGACCGGGTCGCCGACACCCTGTCAGCGCGTCGCGGCGCTCAGCATCTGGCGGTGATCAGCGGCGGCACGATCCCTGATCGCGGCCTCTTCGGCGTCTTCCTCGCTGGTGGCGACGGGCCTGGCCGCCGGGTCGGCGAACTCGACGAGGAGATGGTCTACGAGTCCCGCGTCGGCGATGTCTTCACCCTTGGCACGACGAGTTGGCGGATCGAGGAGATCACCCACGACCAGGTGCTCGTCACCCCGGCGCCCGGCCAGCCGGGCCGGTTGCCGTTCTGGCGCGGCGACAGCCTGGGCCGCCCGGCCGAGCTGGGCCGCGCCGTCGGAGCCTTCGTGCGCGAGGTCGGGAGCGCCGACGACGAGCGGGCCCGCGAGCGGGTTGCGCAGGCCGGCCTCGACGCCTGGGCCACCGACAACCTGATCGCCTATATCCGCGAGCAGCAGGACGCCACCGGTCACCTGCCGCACGACCGCACCCTCGTCATCGAGCAGTTCCGGGACGAGCTCGGCGATTGGCGGATCGTGCTGCACTCCCCCTTCGGCGCGCCGGTCCACGCCCCGTGGGCGCTGGCGATCGGCGCGCGCCTGCGCGAACGCTTCGGTGTCGAGGTGCAGGCGATGCACGCCGACGACGGCATCGTCCTGCGCCTGATGGACCTCGATCTCGACGAGGGCTCACTCGCCGCGCAACTGACCGAAGCCATCACCCTCGACCCGGACGAGGTGGCGCCCCTGGTCACCGAGCAGATCGGCGGGTCGGCGCTGTTCGCCGCGCGCTTCCGCGAGTGCGCGGCCCGCTCGCTGCTGCTGCCGCGGCAACGCCCCGGCCGCCGCCAGGCCCTGTGGCAGCAGCGTCAGCGCGCGTCCCAACTGCTCGAGGTCGCGCGCGGCTATCCCACCTTCCCGGTCGTGCTCGAAGCCGTCCGCGAATGCGTGCAGGACGTCTTCGACGTGCCCGGCCTGACCTCGTTGATGCGCGATCTCGCGGCCCGGCGGGTGCGCTTGGTGCACGTGGAGACCGCCACGCCGTCCCCCTTCGCCAAGAGCCTGCTCTTCGGCTATATCGCCCAGTTCCTGTATGACGGCGACTCACCTCTCGCCGAACGTCGCGCCGCCGCGCTGGCGCTCGACCCGGCCCTGCTCGCCGATCTGCTCGGCGGTGAAGCCGCCTCGCTGCGCGACCTGCTCGACCCGCAGGTCATCGCCGACCTCGAAGCCGACCTGCAGCGGCTGTCTCCGGAGCGGCAGGCCCGGCATACCGACGACATCGCCGACCTGCCCCGCGTGCTCGGCCCGCTGTCGATCGAGCAGCTCCGCGCCCGCACCGCGCCGGAGGTCACTGACGAGGCGTTGAGCACGGCCCTCGAGGAGTTGGTGGCGGCTCGCCGGCTGATCGAGGTGCGCTGGGCCGGCAGCCCGCGGTATGCCGCGGCCGAGGACGCCGCACGGCTGCGGGACGCACTCGGTCTGGCGCTGCCACCCGGCATACCTGCGGTGTTCCTCGAGCCGGCCGACGATCCGCTCGGCGACCTCGTCGCCCGCTATGCGCGCACCCACGGGCCGTGGAGCATCGGTGAGGTCGCGGCCTGGTCGGGTCTCGGCCGCGCTGTCGTGCAAGACACCGTCCGCCGTTTGGTGTCGGCCGGCCGCCTCGTCGAGGGCGAGCTGCGTCCCTCGGGTACCAGCGACGGCGCGCTCGACCTGTGCGATGTCGAGGTGTTGCGCGTCATCAAGCGGCGCTCGCTGGCGGCGCTGCGCTCCGAGGTCGAGCCGGTGCCCGCCCCGGCATATGCCTCCTTCCTGCCGCGCTGGAACTCCGTCGGCGGCCGGGCGCGCGGCCTGGACGGGGTGGCTCGTGCGGTCGAGCAGCTGGCCGGGGCGCCGGTGCCGGCGAGTGCCGTCGAGACCTTGGTGCTGCCCGGGCGGGTGTCCGGTTATGCGCCGGGCCTGCTGGACGAACTCATGGCGACCGGCGAGGTGATCTGGCAGGGACACGGCTCACTCGGCACCGACGATGGGTGGATCTCGCTGCATCTGGCCGAGCATGCGCCGTTGACCCTGGCCCCGCCGGACGAGACCGCCGACCTGGGTCCGGTGCACCAGACGCTGCTGGACACCCTCGCCGGTGGCGGGTCGTGGTTCTTCCGCAGCCTGGCCGACAGCGTCGCCGACACCTCCGAAGCAGCCATCACCGACGCGCTGTGGGATCTGGTCTGGGCCGGGCGGGTCACCGGTGACACCCTCGCGCCGCTGCGTGCGCTCGTCTCCGGTGGTCGCGCGGCGCACAAGGTGCGCTCGGCCGGTCCGCGCCGGGCCCGCTACGGGCGGCCCGGGGCGCTCGGCGCGCGCCCGTCGCGACCCACCTCCGGTGTGGGTCGCGGGGGTCCACCGAGTGCGGTCGGGCGGTGGTCGTTGCTGCCCGAGGTTGTCCCGGAGGGCACCGAGCGCGCGCTCGCGACCGCCGAGGTGCTGCTCGATCGTTATGGCGTCGTGACGCGCGGTTCCGTTGCGGCAGAAGGGATTCCAGGCGGGTATGCCGGGGTCTACCGCGTGCTGGCTGCCGCTGAGGAGCGCGGCCGGGTGCGACGCGGCTACTTCGTGGAAGGGCTTGGCGCGGCCCAGTTCGCCACGGCCGGCGCCATCGACCGGCTGCGAGCGGCGGTGTCCACACCTGGCGAGGAGACCACGCCCACGCGCCGCAACCCGTGGGACACCGGCGGCGCCGCACCCGACCCCGAACGCACCCTCGTGCTCGCCGCGGCCGACCCGGCCAATGCCTTCGGCGCGGCGCTGCCCTGGCCCGAGCGTGCCGACGACGGTGGCCACCGTCCGGGGCGCAAGGCCGGCGCGATGGTGGTGCTGCACGACGGCGCGCTCGTGCTCTATGTCGAGCGCGGCGGCCGGTCGGTGCTGACCTGGTCGACCGACGGGGAGGTGCTCAGCGCGGCGGCGGCCGCGCTGGCCGCGACGGTGCGCGACGGTCGGTTGCGCGCCATCACCGTGCGGTCGATCGACGGCGAGCCGGCACTGGGCACCGACCATCCGTTGACGAAAGCGTTGTCCGACAACGGTTTTCACACCTCGCCGCAAGGTCTGCGGTTGCGCCGGTGAGCGGCTGTGCCTGAGGGCGACGCCGTCTGGCGGGCCGCGCGCCGGTTGCACGGTGCCCTCGCCGGTGCGGAACTCGTCGGGGTCGACCTGCGGTGGCCCCACCTGCCCGAGGTCGAACTGCGCGGCCGGACCACGCTGGAGGTCGTGCCGCGGGGGAAGCACATCCTGCATCGCGTCGAGGGCGGCGTGACGATCCATTCGCACCTGCGGATGGACGGCTCGTGGCGCACCCGCCCGACCGCGTCGGTGACGCCCCGGGTGGCGGCCGCGCACGACATCCGCGCCATCGTCGCGACGCAGCGGACGGCCGCGATCGGGCGGCTGCTCGGCATGCTGGACGTCGTGCCCACGGCCGAGGAGCACCGGTTGGTCGGTCACGTCGGACCGGACCTGCTTGGTGCCGACTGGGACGCCGCCCTAGCGGGCGACCACCTGCGCGCCGCTCCCGACCGTCTGCTCGGCGATGCCCTGCTCGACCAGCGCAATCTCGCCGGGCTGGGCACGATGTGGACCGCCGAGGCCTGCTTCGCCGCCGGTCTGGGTCCATGGATCCCGGTGGGCGCGATCGATGATGCTGCACTGGCCGAGTTGCTGGGGCACGCGCACCGGCTGCTGAGCGAGGCGATCCGGCATACCGCTCCGCCGCCGTTGGCGGTCTACCGGCGGCACCTGTGCGAGCGGTGCGAGGGCCGCATCGCCGCGGGCCGGATCGGCACGCCGCCCCAGGAACGCAGTCTCTATTACTGCCCGCGCTGCCAGCCCGGGCCGTCGCCGACGAGCACGCGATGAGCGCCCCGCTCCCGCCGCGCACGCGTCGCGACCCGCCCGGTGCACGAAACCCACCGGCGCCCTGTCGGTGCGGCGAGTTATCGTGAAGGCGCACGGGTTCGCACCGGACGTTCTTCTCGAGGAGGCGACATGATCCTGTTCCGCCAGGAGTTGGGCGATGTCCTGCGTGCCGAGCGCGTGCAGCAGGGGCGCACCCTGCGCGAGGTGGCCGCCGAGGCCAAGCTCTCGCTGGGCTATCTCAGCGAGATCGAGCGCGGTGAGAAGGAAGCCTCCTCGGAGTTGCTGTCCGCCGTATGCCGCGCGCTCGACGTTCCGCTGTCGATGACCCTCTCGCTCGTCTCCGAGCGCGTCGCCGCCGCGGAGCAGCTGACCGCACCGGTGCCGCTTCCGCTGCCGGCCGACCGCCGCGTGCCGGTGGTCTCCGCCGCCTGAGCGAGCGGGCACCTATCGCTGCGCGAGCGGGCCTCAGCCTGCGTGCGTGATGAGCAATTCCAGCGCTGCGTGCACCGTCGCTGCCCGGATCGCCGCCCGGTCTCCGTCGAGCGTGAGCTCGCGCACCTCTGACCCGTCGCTCCACGCCACCGCGACGAACACGCGCCCCACTGGCGCGCCGCCCTGGGGTTCGGGCCCGGCGACACCGGTCGTTGCCACGCCCAGGTCGGCGCCGAGCACCCGGCGGGCACCGCGGGCCATCTGTTCGGCAACGTCCGCCTGCACCGGCCCACCGTCGGCCAGCAGCCCAGCATCGACACCGAGCACGGTCGCCTTCACCTCGGTTGCGTAGCTCACCACGCCACCGCGCACGACCGCCGAGGACCCCGGCACCGAGGTCAGCGCGGCCGCCACCAATCCACCGGTCAGCGACTCGGCCGTGCCGACGGTGCGACCGGACGCGGTCAACGCAGCGATCGCGTCAGCAGCCGACGTCATACCCGCTCGCCCCGACGCAACCGCAGCGCACGGAAGACATAGTCGACGCCGGTCAGCACGGTGACGACCACGGCGAGGAGCAGGATCACCCAGGCCACGACATTGGGCCAGCCGACCAGCGGCAGCACGAACAGCCCGACCGCGACCGCCTGCAGGAAGGTCTTGACCTTGCCGCCGCGCGAGGCCGGCAGCACGCCGTGCCGCAGGATCGACAGGCGCAGCAAGGTGATGCCGATCTCGCGCACCAGGATCACGATGGTGACCCACCACGGCAGCCGGTCGATCAGGCAGAGCCCGATGAGCGCCATACCCATGAGGGCTTTGTCGGCGATCGGGTCCATCATTTTGCCGAAATCGGTGACCAGCCCGCGCGACCGGGCGAGTTCACCGTCGATGCGGTCGGTGAGCGAGGCGAGCGTGAAGACCGCGAACGCGCCGATCCGCAGGCCGTGGTCCTGACCGCCGCGAGCGAGCAGCAGCCAGCCGAAGACCGGCACGAGCGCGATCCGCACCATGGTCAGCGCGTTGGCGATATTCCAGTTGCTGACGTTCTGGCTCGGCACGGTCGCCGGGTCGGGCACGAGTTCCGGCAACCGCGGGGACCCATCGGGGTTCCGCAGCGGTCGGCGCTCGGTCACCGAACCGCCACCCAGTCGATGCCGAGCGTGTCGACGACGGTCGCCTCCACGAGGTCGCCCACGGCGGGCAGCGGCTCGTCGTCGGGCCAGTCGAACAGGGTTTCGCCGTCGACATCGGGCCCTTGTTGGGCGGCACGTCCGCGCACGGCGAAACCGTCCTCGTCCGCCGGGTCCACCGACTCGACGAGCACCTCGACGCGTTCGCCGACGCGTTCGAGCGCGCGCTGGTTGGTGAGTTCCTCCACGAGGGCGCGCAGGTGGTCGGCGCGGGCCTCGACCTCCGCCTCGGGCAGCTTCGCGTCGTAGGTCTCGGCTTCGGTGCCGTCCTCGTCGGAATAGCCGAAGACGCCCACGACATCCAGCCGCGCCTCGATGAGGAAGTCCGCGAGCGTCTGCACGTCCTCCTCGGTCTCGCCCGGGAAGCCGACGATCACATTGGACCGGATTCCGGCGTATGGCGAGCGTGCGCGCACCTGCTCGAGCAAGGCGAGGAACGCTTCGGGCGATCCGAACCGGCGCATCCGGCGTAGTAGCGACGCGCTCGCGTGCTGGAAGGAGATGTCGAAATAGGGCACGACACCTGGGGTCGAGGTCATCACGTCGAGCAGGTCGGGGCGGATCTCGGCCGGCTGCAGGTAGGACACCCGCACGCGCTCGATGCCGTCGACCGCGGTGAGCTCGGGCAGCATCGTGTCGAGCAGCCGCAGGTCGCCGAGGTCCTTGCCGTATGACGTGCTGTTCTCGCTCACGAGGAAGATCTCGCGGACGTCGTGTTCCCCCAGCCAACGCGCCTCGGCGAGCACGTCGGCCGGACGGCGGGAGACGAAGGCGCCGCGGAAGGACGGGATCGCGCAGAACGCGCACCGCCGGTCGCACCCGGAGGCGATCTTCAGCGGTGCCCAGGGGCGGCCGTCCAGGCGCGCCCGGATCACCCGCTGCCCGGCCATCGGCGACTCCACCCGCACGTCCGCGGGCTCAGCACTGTCGCCGTGGCCAGGGGTGGCCACCGCGGCGCCCTGGCGCGCCACCGGCGACACGGGCAGCAGCTTGCGCCGGTCTCCGGGCGTGTGCGCCGGCGGGGCATGCCCGGCGAGGATCGCGCTCAGGTGAGCCGACATGTCGGCATACGAATCGAATCCGAGCACCGCGTCGGCCTCGGGAAGTTCGGCGGCGAGCTTGTTGCCGTAACGCTCGGCGAGGCAGCCCACCGCGACAACGGCCTGGGTGCGCGCGTGCCCCTTGAGGTCGTTCGCCTCAAGCAGCGCGTCGATGGAGTCCTTCTTGGCCTGCTCGACGAAGCCACAGGTGTTGACGACCGCGACATCGGCGCTCGCGGCGTCCTCGACCAGGGTCCAGCCCTCGGCCTGCAACCGGCCGGCGAGCTCTTCGGAGTCGACCTCGTTGCGTGCGCATCCGAGCGTGACGACGGCCACGCTGCGCTCGGAGGTCATGGCCCCACTGTAGTGAGTGACGGTGGGTGCCCCGACCACGTGATGTGATGTGGCGTATGTCGACCGATCGCCTCGCGCACGTGCGTGACCTGCTCGCTGCTCACCCCCTCATCGACGGGCACAACGACTTGCCGTGGGCGGCGCGTGATCTGGCGAGATATGACTGGGATCAGGTCGACATCGCAACCGACCTCACCGGGCGGACCCACACCGATCTGGCGCGGCTGCGTTCGGGAGGTGTGGGCGCGCAGTTTTGGTCGGTCTTCGTGCCCTCCAATCTGCCGGGCAGCGCCGCGGTCACCGCGACGCTCGAACAGATCGACGCGGTGCATCACCTGATCGGCCGGTATGCCGGGGACCTCGGGCTCGCCCGCACCGCGGACGAGGTCGAGCAGGTGTTCCGCAGCGGTCGGATCGCCTCGCTGCTCGGCGCGGAGGGTGGGCAGTCGATCGACTGCTCGCTCGGCACTCTGCGGCTGCTCTATGTGCTGGGCGTGCGCTATATGACGTTGACGCACAACGACAACAACCCGTGGGCCGACTCGGCCACCGATGAACCCGCCCACGGCGGCCTCACCGACTTCGGCCGCGAGGTCGTGCGTGAGATGAACCGGATCGGCATGATGGTCGACCTGTCGCATGTCTCGGCCGACACCATGCGCGACGCCCTCGCGGTCACCGAGGTGCCGGTGATCTTCTCCCACTCCAGCGCGCGGGCCGTGTGCGACAGCCCCCGCAATGCCCCGGACGACGTGCTCGAGAGCTTGCGCGACAACAACGGGGTCATCATGGTGACCTTCGTGCCGGCCTTCGTGTCGCAGGCGGTCGCCGACTGGCGCGCCGAGGCGTGGGCGGCTGCGCCCGCTGCGGGGGTCGATCCCAAGGATCATGTCGCCTTCTCCGCGTTCGCGGCAGAGCGTATGGCGAAGGTTCCGGTGCCCACCGCGACCCTGGCCGATGTCGTCAAGCATTTCGAGCACATTCGCGAGGTCGCGGGCATCGACCACATCGGTGTCGGTGGTGACTACGACGGTGTCGACGTGTTGCCCGAGGGGCTCGAGGACGTTTCGGGGTATCCGCGGTTGTTCGCTGCCTTGGCCGACCTCGGGTGGAGCGACGAGGACCTGGTCAAGGTCGCCGGCGGCAACCTGCTGCGGGTGATGCGCGAGGTCGAAGCTGGCGCCCGCCAGGCCCAGCAGACCCGCGGCCCCAGCCTGGTGACCTTCACGCCCTGACGCCAGCACCGACCTCTTCTCGTCGGTTGAGCAAGGGCGAGGCGCCAGCCGAGCCCGCATCGAAACCCGTTGCAGCCCAGGCATTTTCGATGCGCTCGCCAGGTCTGGGCCGAAATCACTTTCCCTAGCGAGACCTCAACGGTGGGGCTGGGTGGCGGGAGGCGGCAGCGCCCCTTCGGGATGCGCCCCACCGGGAGCGGCGCCTTCGGCGCTTGCGGCGCCGCCGCCCAGCGCCCGCCGGAGCATCCCTACGGGGCGCCGCCTACCTCCCGCCCGCTCCGTTAGTTGAGCGCCGTCCTGAGTAGCGCGACGAAGGAGCGCGCGTCGAACCAGCAACGCTGGTTGAGTAAGGGCGAGGCGCCAGCCGAGCCCGCATCGAAACCCGTTGCGCCACAGCTGGTTTCGATGCGCTCGCCGGGTCTGGGCCGAAATCACCTTTCCCTAGCGAGACCTCACGGTGGGGCTGGGTGGCGGGAGCCTTCGGGATGCGCCCCAACGGGAGCGGCGCCTTCGGCGCGTGCGGCGCCGCCGCCCAGCGCCCGCCGGAGCATCCCTACGGGGCGCCGCCTACCTCCCGCCCGCTCCGTTAGTTGAGCGCCGTCCTGAGTAGCGCGACGAAGAAGTGCATGTCGGAACCCATGTCGAAAGAGCAACGCTGGTTGAGCAAGCGGAGGAGCGCAGCGATGACGCGCGTCGAAACAGCAACGCTGGTTGAGTAAGGGCGAAGCGCTAGCCGAGCCCGCATCGAAACCCGTTGCGCCACAGCTGGTTTCGTTGCGCTCGCCCGTTCCTCGCTCGCTTGCCCTTCGACTCGCTGCGCTCCCTCAGCACGGCGCTCAACCAGCGCAGGGGTCGTCAGCTGGTGTCCGGGTCGATGGCGTCCGGGTCACTGGTGTCGGTGCTGGGTTCGGTGGTGTCCCAGTAGGTTTCCAGCAACCCCGGCCAGGTCACGTACACCCGACCGGCCGGGCTGGTCCAGGTGCACCGGCCTCCCGGGGTCATCGTCACCGACCACCCGGATTGTTTGGTGCGGTGATGCCGCCGACACAAACATTGCAGGTTCCAGTCCGCCGTCGGACCGTCCGGCCAGGCGACCACATGGTCCAGGTCGGCAAACCTCGCCCCACGCGTACACCCAGGGAACCGGCACCGCTGATCGCGGCGTTTCACCCGCTCCCGCATCGACTCCGGCGGCCGATACGACTTACTGATCGCCTGATCGTCCAGGCGGTAATCCACCGGGTCGAACCCCCGGTGATCCGTGGTCACCTTCGACGCCGTGAACGCCGGGTGCCCGATCAACTCAGCCAGATCACTCCCGGTGATCGGCCCCGCCGTCGGATGCTGCACCACCTCCTCCGGGCCAACACCACCAGGCGAAGCAACCTCGTCGACCTCGTCGACCTCGTCGACCTCGTCGACTTCAGCGGGTTCGTTGGCCGTGGCCGTGCCAGGACGCTGGTCACCCGCAGCAGCGGTGCTAGCCGTTTCGCTGCCCGCGGTCTCCGCCGCGCCGTCACCCTCGTCAGCGTCAGCGTCAGCGTCGGCGTCGGTGGCGGTGTCGGCCGTGACGTCCGCGGCATTGGCGGTGGCGGTGTCGGTGTCGGTCGTGATGTCCGCGGCATCCTCGGTGGCGTTGGTGTCGGGGGTGTAGGTGTTGCACGCCGCCTGGGGTTTGAGCACGTCCACGTGCACGGTCAGGGACACGTTATGCATCGCGAGTTCGAACAACGCCGCAGCCCGGTGCTCCCCCAAGGTGTACGGGTCACCACCGGGGGTGCTCGCGTACTCCAGCCTCCGCGCAGCAGCACGCGCTTCGACCGCGTCCCTCAACGCCGCTGCTTGCCCGGTCGGCATCGCCGCGGTCAACAACGCCAACCCCGGCACCGAGTGCGGGTCCAACCACACCCCGGTCTGCTGCGCCTGCGTGCGCTTCTTCGTCCGCCGCGCCGCCGAAGCCTCCAACCGCTCCACCAACGTGCGCGCCGAACGGCGGGCCACACTACGCGCCCGATACTGCACCCCCCGCTGCAAGATCAGATCCTCCACCTGCTCACAGGTCTCCGGGCGCGCATCAGCAACCTCCCGCCCCAGGGTGGTCGCGGTCGCCCAATTCACCTCACCGGCACCGACCTGCTCCAACACCCGCGGCAACCGGGCGGTAACCAGCGCAGCATCCTCGATCAAGCCACCAGCCTCATAGTCGCCCAGCCCGAGGGCGGGACCGACTTCTTCGTGCGCCAACGCTGCCTGATACCCCACCGGGTGTTCCACCGTGGGCCCCAGCACCCCCGCCGCGGAATGATCCGCCGGGTCAGCCTGATCAAACCGGGCAAACCGGGCCACCGCCCGCGCCCGCACCGCCAAGGCTTGCTGAGCCACCGCATGCGCCGCCGCCACCGTCGCCAGATACCGCTGACGCAACCGGTTGGACCGCTCCACCTCAGCCGCCTGCTGCGGACTCAACACCCCAGCCGACACCAGCAATGACTCCGGCATCGCAGCGAACGCGTCCGGCACCCCCGCCCGCGGGTCGGTCGGCACCTCAGTGTCAGCGAAAAACCGGTCCGGGGCACCCGGGGCGAACGGGTTAGCTTCACTCAACCGGTCGAACACGTTACGGGTCAGCACGCTGATCGCGGCCAACTGCACCTCAACCAGGTCGAACCCGCGCATCCCGGCAACCTCGGGGTCGGTCGCCACCTCCATCGCCGCCGGCAGCCCGTCTTCGAAAAGCACCGACTCGATGAACTCCCGCGCACCAGTGGACTCAGCTCCGATCCCACCAGCCGCCTGCACACTCACCGCCTCCCGGGCAGCACCATCGGTGCTGCCCGGGAGGGTCGGTGCGGTGATCGGCATACCCCACAGTTTACCCGAACAGGTGTGCGGATGAAAGACGTTGTGGACAGTTTTTTCGTTGTGGCACAACAGTTTTCGAGCCACCTGGCGCGGGCATACCCGGTGCGGTCGAGTATGCCAGCCACCACCGACAACACCCGGGGTCCACCAATGGATTCGACGCGGGACTCGCAAGCTCGCCCCTTGCTCAACCGGCGTCGAGGTCAGGGCGGTTTCGATGCGCTCGCTCGTTCCTCGCTCGCTTACTCAACCGGCGTTGAGGTCAGGGCGGTTTCGATGCGCTCGACCGGCGTTGAGGTCAGGGCGGTTTCGATGCGCTCGCTCGTTCCTCGCTCGCTTACTCAACCGGCGTTGAGGTCAGGGCGGTTTCGATGCGCTCGCTCGTTCCTCGCTCGCTTACTCAACCGGCGATGGGGTCAGGGCGGTTTCGACGCGGGACTCGCCCGTCGACTCACTCTGCCCCTTGACAGCGGATACCTACGACTAACCGCTGGACGAGCTGATGACGGCCACGCAGATCCCGGCGAGTATGACAAAACCGACAGCTCCAGCGATCAGCAAGTAGGCAAAAACCTGGAGAGCGATTTCCCATCCGCTTTTCGGCGGTTTCGGCGGTTTCGGCGGAGGTCGCATCGGCCCGCTAGGTGGCGGCATCGGGCCAAACTGTCCCGGGCCGCGCCATCCCGGTGGCCCCTGTCCTGGGCCGCCCTGCGGCGGACCGCTGCGCGGGGGCACCGGAGCACCCAGTCCTGATCCGCCCTGCCCTGAACCGCCGTGAGATGGATTGCCCGACCACCCCTGCGGCGCACCGCTTCGCGGCGGCGCATAAGGCTCGTCCTCGCGCGGATCGCGTTCGCGCTCAGGAGGATTCGTCACAGCCCCCACCCTCCCTGCGTCACGCGCCAGGCAAAACCCAGCACGGCCAGCACCGTCAACACCCCAAGGTAAACCAGCACGACGCGCGTGTCCCCCAGCAGACAACGCGACCTCAGCAATCCGGCCCGCCGCGCCCGCAGATAACCGGAGAATCCGAGCCCGGCGAACACCAGCACAGCGAGCGGCCCGAGCAGCCAGCCGAGCAGGCAAACCGTGGCAAAGACGCACAACCGCAACGGATCACCGCCGCGCGGGTCCTCAACCTGTAGACGCTCGGGCACCACTTGCCGAGGATCGCTCATCGCAGGTCCTTCCCGATCGCGGTCGAGATGCGCTGATCGCTGAGCGGACGCCACGCCTGCACGGCGCAAAACGGCGCACACTGATGCGCGCCGCCCTCTCCGACCGTTGCCACGTGCACACAACACTGGGTCAACCGCTCTTCGATCATCGTGTTGATGTCCATGAACGGTTTGACCGTCACCCGCACCACACGTTCGCCGAGCAGCGCCCGCAACCGCGCGGCGCCGCCCGGCAGCTTTCCCGACGCCAGGGTCGCGAGGGTGCCCACGCCCAGATCACACGCCGCGCAGATATCGCCCCACACCCGCGCCATCGACGGGTGGGACAACGACGACTGTTCCGACAACAGGTCGAGGATCGAGGACTTCACGACCTTTCTCAATTCCGCGGGAAGCTGTTGATCCGCAATGCGATTCGCGACCAAGTCGGGTGCCAGGTCGAGTAGTTCGAGCATCCGGTCGTGACCGAGCAGCGAGGTGAGCGAACGCCATACGCCCGAATCGTCGCGCAGCAGGTAACCCACCGAGCAACAGTGCGGGTGCGAGCACGGCAGCGCCGTGAGGTCTGACCAGGTCACCCGCCCGGAGGTCTGCGGCCCCAGCCGAGCGAGGACTCCCGTGTGGGTGAGCCGGTCCATCGGGTCGATGCCGCTCGCGCGCCCCGAGCCGAAGACAGGTTGGATCGTCACTCCCCCGATGTATGGCGTCGCCAGGGCTCGCTCGACGACCGCGCCGATCTCGTGGTCGTTGACCCCGAGCTGGGCGGTCATCGTGAGCGTGGTGAAGACCCCCGCCTCGGACAACCGCATGATCGCCGCCTCCTTGAACCGCCGCAGGTCGGCTCCGCGGTGGTGTACCGAGGCGGCCGCGCTCGGGCCGTCATACTGCAAATAGACCTCGACCCGCTCCCGATGGCGAGCCAAGGTCGCGAGCAGTTCATCCGACTGCGCGACGAGAAGACCGTTGGTATTGATGAGGATTCGCACGATCGGGCGCTTCACCAGCTCGTCGAGCAGCTGCGCCAACTGCGGGTGCAGGGTCGGCTCCCCACCTGACAGCATGAGCACATCGATGCGCCCGTTCTCCCGCGACAACCGGGTGTCCACCGACGCCAGCACATCGGCGACGGAGACCACGGACGCCCGCGCCGGCGCCGACTCCGCAAAACAGGTCGGGCACTTGAGGTTGCAGTGCTCGAGCAGGTCCTCCAGCAGAATGCAGGTGTGCTGGGTCTGCATCTCCGGCAACCCGCGCAGGTATGCCGACGGCAGCGGGTCGAAGTTGCCCTCCGCGTCCGGGACGTGCAGCTTGGTCGGAGCCGTCCACTGCTCCAGATAGCGCAGGATCTCCGGCGACTCGTCGTACAGCGTGCGCACCAATCCGTGTGTGGCACAACCGCGTTCGAGCCACACCCGGTCGTCGCGCACCATCAGCCGAGCAGCCAGCCGGTGCACCTGACTGAGCGGACGCTCCGGCTCCGCCTCGTGGCACAGCGGACAATAAGCATCGACATAACGATGAATCCGGTCGCCCCGCAACGGCATTCCCGCCCCGACCGTCGCCCGGCCAGCACCTGCCCTCGCATCGGTGGTCGTCATGCCCGCACCTCACTCAGTCGTCCTCCGACCGCGGCCGGCTCCCTGAACCCTCCGTGGCGAGCCCGCCAGGCGATCCGCGCGAGCAGGAGCGGCACGGTCACCACCAAGAACAGCTGCGGCCGCGTCATATCTGCCCAGACCACTTCGTTGCCCCTCACGAATTCGACGAAGAAGCGGAAGACGCCATACGCCGCCATGTACCAGACGAATAGCGTCCCGGCGCGAAAGTCCTTGTGCCGCAACCACATCCACATCAACCCGAAGCAGACGGCGTGAAAGGCGATCTCATAGGCGAAGGATGGATGCAGCGGTATGCCGGCCGGTGCGCCCGTGCGCGCTGCCTGGCTCGGTGACAGCGTGATGCACCCGGCAGGACAACCGACCCAGGCAGTTCCGGGCTTCTCGGTGAGCAAACAGCCGATCCGGCCCACCACCATTCCTGCGGCGACGGCCGGAGCGAACAGGTCGCCGGTGCGCAGGCGGTAACCAGTGAGCTTCTTGCCGACATGCACGCCCAACCAGGCACCAACCAGACCGCCCAGGATCGACCGGTTGCCGTAGAGCCACTGCTGCACCGGCGAGGCGTTGCGGCTGAGATCGAGATGCTGCAGCCAGGTGCCCATCCGCATGAAGATCGCACCACCGACCAGCGCGGCGGCCACGATGTACAGCAGTCGCGCGTCGCCGCTGCGGCCCCGCCGCCGGGCCTCCACCACGAACACTCCGGCCGCCACGCCGACGCCGAGCCCGACGAAGAGCTCGTGGATATCGACCGGACCCCACCTGGTCAGCATCGCCCCATCCTGGCCCATCCGGCGCTGCGCTCGGCGCCAACGCCGCCGTGCACACCGGCCCGGCGTTTTAGACTCCGGTCGTGAACTCGCCCGCCCTCGTCGTCCCCGCGGTGCTGCTCGCGCTCGTGCTGGTGGCGAGCGGGCTGCTCAAGGCCCGCGACACCCGCACCGCCGAGGACGCATTCGTCAGCCTGCGGTTGCCCGCCGTGCTCCGGCGGTTGCGCGCCCCACTGCTGCTGCCGTATGCCGAACTCGTGCTCGCCGCCCTGCTGCTCCTCACCCCCGCCCCGCTGTATGCCGCGGTCGCCGTCGCGACCCTGCTGCTTTTCCTCGCGTATGCCGTGGTGGTCGCCCGGGCGCTACGGTTCCCCGAACCCGTGGAGTGCTCGTGCTTCGGCCGGCTCGGCACCGGCGAGATCACCGGCCGCACCCTGGTGCGCAACGGTCTGCTCGTGCTGCTGGCAGCCATCGCCGTGATTGACGCCCTGGCCGGCCACAGCGTCGTCGGCCGGTTGCGCGATTTCGACGGCACGGCATGGGGCTGGCTCGCCGGGGTCCTCGTCGCGGTGGTGGTGACCGCCGTGGTGACGGTCGGCTCGGGCCGCGACGGCGGTCGGCATACGGCTGGCCGCGCCGACGGGCGGCATACGGCAGGTGACGCCTTCACGGAAGGCGACGAACTCGACTACCAGCGCCAGCCGATCCCCTACGGCAGCCTGCGCAGCACCGACGGCGCGATGTTCACGCTGTCCGAGCTCGCCGCGGAGCAACCGACGCTGCTCGTCCTGCTGAGCATCGGCTGCGGGCCCTGCGTGCGCACCATGAACCTGCTGCCGGCCTGGGCACCGCAGCACCCGATCCTGCGGGTCGTCGCCGTGCCGTCGTCGGAGGCCGCGCCCGAGCAACTGCCCGACCTGGGCGCGTCGATCACCTGGATGTTCGACCCCGAGCGGATGCTTGCCCGCACCTTCCCGCTGGGTTATCCGAGCGCGGTGCTGCTCGGCCGGGACGGGCTGCTCGCTGGCGGCCCGGTCGGCGGTTACGAACAGATCGCCGCCTTCCTCGACGACATCGCCACCGAACTCGCCGAGGTCGAACAACTCACCGAGGCGTCCGGATG
Organism: Metallococcus carri; assembly: GCF_011440275.1. Classification (GTDB taxonomy): domain Bacteria; phylum Actinomycetota; class Actinomycetes; order Actinomycetales; family Dermatophilaceae; genus Metallococcus; species Metallococcus carri. The sequence goes on from NZ_JAAOIV010000006.1 coordinate 212,262, forward strand.
ATCAGGGCTTAGGCAGTCGGCGGCTGCGCGCCCTTCTCGCCGCCTCTGCCCTCGCCTCCGGGCCTCGCTGCGCTCGTGTCCGCGGGCTCAGTCGGCGGCGCATCCTTCCCGCCGCCTCTGCCCTCGCCTCCGGGCCTCGCTGCGCTCGTGTCCGCGGGCTCAGTCGGCGGCGCATCCTTCCCGCCGCCTCTGCCCTCGCCTCCGGGCCTCGCTGCGCTCGTGTCCTCAGCTCAGTCGGCGGCGCATCCTTCCCGCCGCCTCTGCCCTCGCCTCCGGGCCTCGCTGCGCTCGTGTCCTCAGCTCAGTCGGCGGCGACCGAACCGCACCAGCGCCGCCGCCAGACCCACCAGCCAACCGGTCCCGACCACCCAGAAACCACCCGTCATGACCGCACGCTCGATCATGTCGATATTCGGGGTGCGCTCGGCCGCCACGGCCAGGCCGGCGGCCTTGGCGACCACCGCCGCGGGCACGCTCGCACCCCAACCCGCCAGGAAGAGCAGCCCACGTGCGCCAGCACGCCCGGCCGAGATCGCCGCCAACAGCACGAGCACGAAGACCAGCACGCCATACGCACCGGCAGCCACACCGGTAGCGGGCACGAAATTGCCACCGACGTTCAGGGCAGCATCGCCCGGCCAACCCGCAGAGAGCACATCGGTGAGCAACCGACCGATCCCACGCGGCACCTGCCGAGCCTGCACCAGCCAGGCGGCGACCGCCATCGACGCGCCCGCAACCACCCCAGCGGCCAGCGCCGGCGGGAACGGGTTGTACCGCTTCTCCACATCACGCGGCGCGGGGTAGCTCTCCCGGTCCTTGCCGTATGCCGGGGTCGCGCTCCCCTCAGCCCTGCCGTATGCCGGGCTCCCGCTCGGCTCACCATCGAGGTCACGGTCACGGTCCCGGTCGAGGTCACGGCCGCGACCGAGATCCCCATCGCGGTCGAGGTCGCCGTCGGTATCCCGGCCGGCGCGTCGGTCATGCTCGTCCTTGCCCGGACCGTCCAGCCGGTCGTTCCAGTCGTCATCGCGAGCGGTCGGCCCGGAGGCCCCGGCAGCGCGTTGTCCGGGCGGGGTGTAGCGGCGGGCCGTCCCACCCCGGCGCGGCCCGGCCTCGTCTCGCCCGAGCTGCGAGGTTCCCTCGCGGTCGAAGGCCGCGGTGTCGCCGGACGTGTCACGCCCGATGAACTCGTCCCGGCGGAACTCCTGCGTGCGGTCGTCGTCCCGGTTGCTCATCAGCTGCTCCTTGATCGGTGCGATCCAGTCAACGTCAGTTTCCGTCGTTCTTGCGCAGATGCAGGATGGTCAATCCGACCAGGCGCGCGACGACGATCGCCAGATAGTTCACCCCAGCGAGCTGCTCCATCATCACCATCGAGCGGGCGTGTCCCCCGATCGGCGAGATATCCGACAGCCCGGTCCCGGTCATCGTGGTGAACGACAAGAAGAGCAACCCCATCCACGACAACAGTCCGTCGTGCGAGGCGGCGAATTGCGACGGCCCCCAGATGACCTGCACCGCGTCATACACATAGGCGAAGCCATAGGCGACCACGGTGAAGCAGGCACCGGTGGCGAACAACTCGTCCTTGCCGACCACGTCGTCGGCGAACATGTACCGCAAAATCCCGTATGCCGTGTAGCCGTAGAACGCCGCGTGGGTGACATCGGTCGCGATCGACACCGCAGCCACGTCCGGGAGCAGAAGTTGCACGAAGGTCAGCACCATCGCCGGCACGCCGAGCAACAGCGAGACCCAGTTGAGCGCGGGAGTCCGGCGCACGGCATACACCGCGATCGCCAGCACGAGCATCTGGATGATCGAGAAGATCGACCGCCCGACATCGGAGTTCTCGGTGAACGGGTAGACCACGATGCCGAGCAGTTGAGCCACGAGCAGCACCCCGCTGGGGTGCACCCGCATGGCGTGCCAGAGCCCGCGGCCGGGGATCTGGGCGGCGAGGGTCATTCGGTCCTGCCGGTGAGCTCCCAGGCATCCTCGGACTCACCAGTGCCCTCGTCCTGCGCGTCGTAGACCTCGTCGCCGCCCGGCACGTCCTCACCGCGCAGCAAGGCGAGCGTGGTCGGCAGGTCGTCCGGCTTCACCAGCACATCGCGCGCCTTGGACCCCTCAGACGGGCCGACGATCCCGCGGCTCTCCATCAGGTCCATCAGCCGGCCGGCCTTGGCGAAGCCGACGCGCAGCTTGCGCTGCAGCATCGAGGTCGAACCGAACTGGCTGGAGATCACCAGCTCCGCGGCCTGCAGCAGCAGGTCGAGGTCGTCGCCGATGTCCTCGTCGATCTCCTTCTTGGGCGCGTTGACCGCGACGTCATCGCGGTAGGTCGGCTTGAGCTGTTGCTTGACGTGCGCGACGACCTCGTGCACCTCGGATTCGGTGACCCAGGCGCCCTGGACGCGCATCGGTTTGCTCGCGCCCATCGGCAGGAAGAGCGCGTCACCCTGCCCGATGAGCTTCTCCGCGCCGGGCTGGTCGAGCACGACCCGGCTGTCGGCGAGCGAGGAGGTCGCGAAGGCCAGCCGCGAGGGCACATTGGCCTTGATCAGGCCGGTGACCACATCGACCGAGGGCCGCTGGGTCGCGAGCACCAGGTGGATGCCGGCGGCCCGGGCGAGCTGGGTGATGCGCACGATCGATTCCTCGACATCGCGCGGCGCCACCATCATCAGGTCGGCGAGCTCGTCGACGATCACCAGCAGATAGGGATAGGGCTGGATCACCCGCTCCGAGCCGGGCAGCGGCTGCACCTTGCCGGCCCGCACCGCCTTGTTGAAGTCGTCGACATGCTTGTAACCGAAGGCCGCCAGGTCGTCATAGCGCGTGTCCATCTCGCGCACCACCCACTGCAGGGCCTCGGCGGCCTTCTTGGGGTTGGTGATGATCGGCGTGATCAGGTGCGGGATGCCGTCATAGCCGGTGAGCTCGACCCGCTTGGGGTCGACCAGCACCATCCGCACCTCGTCCGGGGTCGCGCGCATCATGATCGAGGTGATCATCGAGTTCACGAAGCTGGACTTACCGGCGCCGGTCGCACCGGCGACCAGCAGGTGCGGCATCTTGGCGAGGTTGGCGATGACATAACCACCCTCGACGTCCTTGCCGACGCCCATCACCATCGGGTGGTCGTTGCTGCGCGCGGCCTGGCTGCGCAGCACATCACCCAGGCTGACCTTCTCGCGGTCGGTGTTGGGGATCTCGATGCCGATGGCCGACTTGCCCGGGATCGGCGACAGGATGCGCACGTCGGCGCTCGCGACGGCATACGCGATGTTCTTCGACAGCGCGGTGACGCGTTCGACCTTGGTGCCCGGGCCGAGCTCGACCTCATACCGGGTGACCGTGGGGCCACGGGTGAAGCCGGTGACCTGGGCGTCGACGTCGAAGGACTCCAGCACCTTGGTCAGCGCCTCGACGACGCGGTCGTTGGCGGCCGAGCGGGTCTTGTGCGGGGCGCCCGGCGCGAGCAACTCGTTGGACGGCAGCGTATAGGTGACATCGCCGGCGAGCGCGAGCTGCTCGACGCGCTGCGGCAACGGCGTGGTCGGGGGCGCCTGGAGCTCGGACTTCGGTGGGTTCGCGAGCACGGGCGGCGCGCTGGGTGCTTCGGTCGCCGGAGCGTCGGCCTGCTGGTCGTATGCCGGGGCGTCGCCTTCGGGCACCTTCTCGCCCGGGCGCAGCACCCGCCCGGACTTGGTGCGGCGTGGCACGACGACGGCTGCCTGCTCGAAGGCCTCGTCACCATCCAGCTGCGGGTCGTCGTCGCTGGGGCGCTTGCGGCGGCCGCGGCGCTTGGGCTTGGCTCCGTCGATCTGCTCCCCGTGCAGGTCGAGTGCGACGGCGTCGACCGGGCCGTCCTGCTGCTCGTCGCGATCGGCCAGGTGACCGTAGAACAACCGGTCGGTCACCGCGCGCACCCGCTCGGGGATGCGGTGCACCGGGGTTGCGGTAATCACGAGCAGGCTGAAGAAGCCAAGCAGCAACAGCAAGGGGGTCGCGCCCCACGCGGTGATGCCGGCCACCAGCGGCGAGGAGGCGAGGAAGCCGATCATGCCGCCGGCCGCCTCGATGCCTTCGCGCGGACTCGGGGCGGGCACGCCCTTGGCGATGCTGACCAGACCGCAGGCCGCAACCATGAGCAGGACGAAGCCGATGCCGATGCGGTTGGTGGCGTGGTCGCCACGCGGCGAGCGCAACATCCGGACACCGAGCAGCAGCAGCACGACCGGCAGGGCCAGCGCGACCATGCCGAAGGTTCCGGCGACCACGGTGTGAATGAGCGAGCCGAAGAAGCCGGACAGTCCCCACCACTCACCAGCCGCCACCACGATGGCGGCGGCGATCAGGCTCAGGCCGGCGCCGTCGCGGCGCAGCTCGGGGTCGAGGTCGCGCGCCGAGTGCCCGACATGCCGGGCGGCACCACCGGCGACATGCGCCACACCCATCCAGGCGCCGCGAGCCGCGCGCAAGGGCAGCGGCAGCCCGCCCGAGGCCGGCTTGCGGCCGCCACGGGCGGTGCTGCCGGCCGCCTTCTTCGCCGGCGGACGGCTCGAACTGCGCCCACTGCTGGGGCGGGTCCCGGAGCTGCGGCTGCGGGAGGGCGATGACTGACGGGTGGCCACGGCGCCAGCCTAGCCGTCCGTCACACCAGCCCCAGGGATCACACGCCGCCGGTGGGTTCGGCGCGAATCCGGGCCGGCGGCTCGGCATACCGTCCGAGTGCTGGACCGAGCGTCCAGGCTGCGAGATGGGTGGACGGGCCGGCGGGGACCGCTCTAAAGTCCCGGCCAGGTCATGAGTCTCAGCGTCAAGCCCCGGCTTGCTGAGCGGCAACCCTCCTCCGCGGTGGGGTGCTCCGGGTGACGACCGGGCCGACCTACGCCCGTGGGCCGGCAAGCGCGGATCACCGGGTGAGTCCCAGTGGTCCACCGACCACGAGGAGTGACCGTGTCCGTCTCCGCCCCGAACCTCCCCTCGACCGAGGCCCCCACCCGCCGACTCTCGCTCGTGCCGGAGGGGGTGACGCCGCCCCCGGCCGCCGTCGCCGAAGGGCTGCCGCGCACCGTCCACCACGAGCTCGGCGTGCCGACCATCGACCGACGAGTCGTCGACTTCGCCAATTTCGACCACGGCGCGACCGCGCCGGCGCTGATCTCGGTGACCGAGACCGTGGAGAAGGTGCAGCGCACCTACGGGTCGGTGCACCGGGGTGCCGGCTACACCAGCCGGCAGACCACCGCGTGGTTCGAGCAGGCCCGGCGCGAGATCGCCGACTTCGTCGGTGCGCGCGCCGACGACCAGGTCGTCATCACCCGCAACACCACCGACGCGTTGCGCCTGCTCGCCCACGCACTGCCGCGCCGCACCCAGGTCTTCGCCTGGGAGTCCGCTCACCACGCCGCGCTGCTGCCGTGGTCGTCGGCGCGGACCACCCGCCTGCCGGTGCCACACAGCGCCTCCGACGCCCTCGAGCTGCTGCGTGAGGCGCTGGCCGCCAGCACGGCGCGGCACAAGATCGTGGTCATCACCGGTGCCTGCAATGTCACCGGCGAGGTCTGGCCGGTGCGCGAATTGGTCGAGGTGGCAACGGAATTCGAGGCGCGCACGGTGCTCGACGCTGCCCAGCTCGCCCCCCATCACCGCGTCGACATCGCCGACTGGGGCGTCGACTGGGTTGCCTTCTCCGGCCACAAGACCTATGCGCCGTATGGCGCGGGCGCGCTCGTCGGCCGGACCGACTGGCTGGACGCGGCGACGCCATACCTGCCCGCCGGAGGCGCAACGCGAGCCGTCGGCGCGCGCGGGGTCCAGTGGCAGACCGGGCCGGCGCGGCACGAGGGCGGCACGCCGAACGCCGTCGGTGCGATCGCGCTGGCCGCGGCCTGCTCCGCGCTCACCCGGCACCGCGAGCGGATCGAGGCCCACGAGCGGGTGCTGCACCAGCGGCTGCGCGAGGGGCTCGAGGCGATCCCCGGCGTGCGGCTGGTCCACGCGCTCGGGCCCGAGCGGCCCAATGTCGGCGTGGTGAGCTTCACCATCGACGGGATCGACTGCTCGCTGGTGTCCCAGGTGCTCGCCGACGAGCACGGCATCGCGGTGCGGGACGGCCGGTTCTGCGCTCACCTGCTGTGCGACGCGATCGTCGGCGGGCGGGGCTGTGCAGTGCGCGCCTCGATCGGCCTGGCGACCCAGCCGCACCACGTCGAGCGGCTGATCGCCGGGGTGCGCCGGCTGGTCGAGCACGGGCCGGCCTCGGCATACGACCACACCGACGCGGGCTGGGTCGCGCGCGAAGACCCGCGACTCGTGGACGAACCGCTGCCCTGGTGACGCTGCACGCTTCAGTTTCCGGAACTGAAGACTTTCACTTCACCCTGATCCTGGCCCAGACGGCCCGGTGATCCGTGCTGGGCACCGCGTCGGTGCCCGCCGCCACCACGCCTAGGTCGCGGGTGAGGACGTGGTCGAGCTGCACGAAAGGCGGGTAGGCACGCCCCTGCGGCCAGGTGCGCACCCAGCCCGCCCCGGCCGCGGCATGGGCGTCGGTCATGGTGTCCGCAACGGCACGGTAGGCCGGCATCGCGCTCGAGGCGTTGAAGTCGCCGACCATCAGCAGCGGTATGCCGCCCGGCTGGGCCCGCCGCCAGCTGGCAAGCGCGGCGAGGTCGGCACGCCAGCGATCGGCGAGCTCGGGCACCGGCGCCGCCGGGTGCACGGCGCGCACGGTGACATCGCGGGCAGCATGGACCACGACCTCGGGACTGTCCCCGAATCGGCCGCCCGGATACGGCTCGCCCGGGTTGGCCGCTCGCAGGGTCAGCCGGTGCGTGCTGCGGACGATCGTGCCTCCGATGTCCGGTCCGGCCACTCCCGCCTGCTGGGGCAGGATGTCGCTGAGACCGGCGGCTTCGAGTCGTTTGAGCGCGCCGGGCGTGCACTCGGTGAGGACGAGGATCGTGGCGCGGCGCTCGCGCAGGAGCCGGACGATGCGGCCCGCGTCGGCAGCGCCGACCTCCATATTGACCGCGACAACGACGTCATCGGACGCGTTCGCGGCCACGGTGTCCGGGACGAGCGCTCTGACCGCGAGGGTGCCCGGAACGAGCGCGACGACGAGGGTGGCCGCGCACAGCCGCCACGATCGCAGCGCTGCCGCCACCGCGACCAGGACGCCGGCGGCGATGCCGAACACCGGGAACACCGACTGCAGCTGCGGCATCCGGCCGGTGCGATCGACCCAACGCGTGGCGATCAACAGCGCGACGATCACCGTCAACCCGGCCACCACCATCTCGGCGGCGCGCCGTCCCCCTCGCTTCACGCCGGGATCATGTCACCTGGGCCCAGCGTCCGCAGATCCGCACCACCCCTCGTGCGCCCACGCGGACACACGCGTGAGCCCCCGCGCAGGGTCCGCAGATCCGCACCACCCCTCGTGCGCCCACGCGGACACGCGAGCGGAAACCCACGGCATACTCCATGACAGCTATCAGCTTCACTTCCCACTTCTGAAGCTTTTCGCTTTATCATGGCCGATGTGAGAACCACCACGTATGCCGTGATCGCCGATGTGGTGCGCTCGCGCGAGCACGCCGATCAGGTCGCCCTGCATGACCGGTTGCTGAGCGCGCTCGCCCGGTCCACCGCGACCCATCCCGCGACCCGCCCGCTCGGGATGACGACCGGGTCGGACGAGTTCCAAGGCAGCTACGACACCCTCGGCGCAGCGCTCGCCGCGACCGTCGACCTGCGCCTCGACCTGTTGCCCACCGTCGACATCCGGTGCGGCATCGCGCGTGGTGCATCAACGACGCTGACCGACCGGCCGGGCGGTGCCGACGGTCCCGCCTGGTGGGCCGCGCGCGCGGCGATCGAACTCGTCGAAGACCGCGCGAGCAAGCCCGCCACCGCGACCGCACGGGTCTGGTATTCGGCCGACGACGACCCACGCGCCCCCGCGGTCAATGCCGCGCTCGCCTCGACCGACCAGCTGCTCGCGGCACTCGACGAACGCGGCCTCCGACTGCTCGCCGGACTGCGCGCCGGCCGTTCGCAGGCTCAGCTCGCGACGGCCGAGAAGATCAGCGAATCCGCTGTCTCCCAACGGATTCGGCGCTCGGGAGCCTTAGCGATCGTGACGGCGGCGCAGCTGCTGTCCGAGCTTGACTGACCCTGTCACCGCCGCCCGATAACGTGGCCGCATGACCCAGGTGCTGATCGTCGTCGGGCTCGGCCTGGTGGCCGTCGTGCTCGGTGGTCCGCTGACGGTTGGCGTGTTCAAGATCGTCGACCGCTCCCCCGCGCAGCAGCACACCCCACACACCTCACCGATGACCGACGACACGCTCGAGTCGGCAGCGAGCCTGCTGCGTGGCGGCACCTGGATCGGTGTGCTCGAGCGCATCGCGATCTACGCCTCCCTCGTCGCCGGCTGGCGCGAGATGGTTGCCGTCGCCCTCGCGATCAAGGCCCTCGGCCGCTACCCGGAGCTGCGCAGCGGGGACAACCCGGCGGTCGCCGAGCGGTTCATCATCGGCACCTTCGTCAGCGTGCTGTGGGCCTGCGCAGCGGCAGCCCTCGCGATCTGGCTGAGGTGACCGCCGGCGGCATACGAAGGGGTGGGATCTATACCAGAACGCGCTGATCGCGCCACGCCGAGGGGCGGGCGAGTTTGAACTCGCTTGACCAATTGCTTACTGTCGAGTCTGGTGTGCACCCCGACCGCGCACCACGACAACCCAAAAACCATGGGCCGACGTCCCCTGCGCCGGCCCGTATGCCGGTGGCAGGCGCGCCGAACCTCGCCGACTGCCACGCACCGGGAACCTCCCGGCGGTGTTGCGAGGGTGGGGGACCCACAGATGTCCACCCACGGTGGCTTGGGGTGAAGCCGGTTCCGACCGGCCGGGCAACCTGACCGTCCGAACCCGACAGCTAACCCCGCAGGCGCACGTCAGGAAAGGAACCCATGTCCTCTATCTCGATCAGCAAGCGCGTGCTCGGCCTCGGCCTGGCCAGCGCTGCCACCGTCGGTGCGGGCGCCGTCAACGCGACCCAGGCCCACGCTGACACTTCCGTTTGGTACCGCGTCGCAGCCTGCGAGAGCGGTGGCAACTGGAGCATCAACACCGGCAACGGCTTCTACGGCGGCCTGCAGTTCACCCAGCAGACCTGGGCGGGCTATGGCGGTCTCGCCTACGCCCCGCGCGCGGACCTCGCGAGCGTCTCGGCTCAGATCACCGTCGCCCAGCGCGTGCTCGCGGGCCAGGGCCCCGGCGCCTGGCCGGTGTGCTCGGTCAAGGCCGGGCTGACCCGCAGCAACGGTGGTGGCGGCGTTTCCGCTCCGCCGCAGCAGGCTGCCCCGGCCCCCGCGCCGAAGCAGCAGACCGCGCCGAAGCGGCAGGCCGCCCCCCAGCAGGCCGCGCCGAAGAAGACGCACAAGCACACCTCGCGTTCGACCGCTCGCCCGCAGGCGCAGTCGACCAAGGCTCCGGCCTACACCCCGAAGCACCACCACGCTCCTGCCACCCAGGCCCGCAAGGCCGTTGGCAAGTCGTACACGGTGCAGGCCGGTGACACCCTGTCCAAGCTCGCCCAGCGTTACGACGTGAACGGTGGCTGGCAGGCGATCTTCGCGAACAACCGCGGCACGATCAGCAACCCGAACCTGATCTTCGTCGGCCAGATCCTGCAGCTTCCTGCCTGATCTGTCCTCGCGGCCAACGGCCGTCGTCCCCTCGCGGGACGGCGGCCGTTTCGCATGTCCGGCTGACAAGATTGCCGGTATGACGTCCTCCCGCCTCACCGCCGCCCTCGCCCCCACCGGCACGCTGCGTGCGGTCATCAACCTCGGCAACCCCGTGCTCGCCGGCGGCACCGCGAGCGATCCGACCGGCGTCACCGTCGACCTGGCGCGTGAACTCGCCGACCGTCTCGGCGTGCCGGTCGCCTTCACCACCGTCGAGGCGGCCCGTGACTCGTTCGCCGCGCTGACGGCCGGCGAGGTGGACCTCGCCTTCCTCGCCGACGAGCCGGCCCGCGCGGCCGAGGTGACGTTCACCGCGCCATACCTGCTCATCGAGGGGGTGTATGCCGTGCCCGCCGACAGCGACCTCGACCACGCCGACGACGTCGATCGGCCGGGGAATCGCGTTGGGGTGAAAGAGGGTTCGGCATACGACCTGTTCCTGACCCGCACGCTGCAGCACGCCACGATCGTGCGCGGCAGCGACGGCCTGGAGGTCTTCGAGTCGGCCCGGCTGGAGGTCGCGGCCGGCATCCGGTCGGCGGTGCAGGCGCAGGCCGAACGGTTCGACGTGCGCGTGCTCGAGCCGGCCTTCATGCAGATCGCTCAGGCGATCGCAGCGCCCAAGACGTTGCCGCCGGTCGCGACGTCCTACCTGCGCGCCTTCGTCGAGCACGCCAAGTCGACGGGGTTCGTCGCCGACGCCCTGCGGCGCGCCGGCCAGCAGGCCACCGTCGCTCCCCCGGTGACTTCACCGGAGCGGCGCGAATCGAGTTAGGCGTCGATGACGATCGGGATGATCATCGGCCGGCGACGCAGCTTGCCGCCGATATAGCCGCCGACGGCGCGGCGGATGATCTGCTGCAGCTGGTGGGTGTCCTCGACGCCCTTGCGGCGCGCGTCTTCGAGGGCTTCCTCGATGCGCGGGCGCACCTTGTCGAAGACCGCCTCGTCCTCGGCGAAACCGCGGGTGCGGATGTCGGGGCCGGCGGCGATCTTGCCGGTGTTGGAGTCGCGCACCACGATGATCGTGACGAAGCCCTCGTCGCGCAGGATGCGCCGGTCCTTGAGCAGCGTCTCGTCGGTGGTGCCGACGAGCGAGCCGTCGACATACACATAGCCACACGGCACGACACCGGTGATCGACGCACGGCCGTCGACCAGGTCGACCACCACGCCGTCCTCGGCGACGATCACATTCCGCGCGGGCACACCGGTGAGGATCGCCAGGTCGGCGTTGGCGACCAGGTGGCGCCACTCGCCGTGGATCGGCATCACATTGCGCGGCCGCACGATGTTGTAGCAATAGAGCAGCTCACCCGCGCTGGCGTGGCCGCTGACGTGCACCAGGGCGTTGCCCTTGTGCACCACCCGAGCACCGAGGCGCATCAGCCCGTTGATCACGCGATAGACGGCGTTCTCATTGCCGGGGATGAGTGAGCTCGCCATCAGCACGGTGTCACCCGGCCCGACGTCGATCTGGTGGTCCCGGTTGGCCATCCGCGACAGCGCGGCCATCGGCTCGCCCTGCGAGCCGGTGCAGACCAGCACCACCTGGTCGTCGCGCAGGTCGCCGAGCTTCTTGGCGTCCACGAGCAGCCCGTCCGGCACGTGCAGATAGCCCAGGTCGGCGGCGATGCCCATATTGCGCACCATCGACCGGCCGACCATCGCGACCTTGCGGCCGTGCGCCTGCGCGGCATCCAGCACCTGCTGCACCCGATGCACATGCGAGGAGAAGCAGGCCACGATGATCCGGCGCTCCGCGGTGGCGAAGACGCGCTCGATGGCCGGGGTGATGTCGCGCTCCGGCGTGGTGAAGCCGGGCACCTCGGCATTGGTCGAGTCGGTGAGGAACAGGTCCACACCCTCCTCGCCGAAGCGCGCGAAGGACCGCAGGTCGGTGATCCGGCCGTCCAGCGGCAGCTGGTCCATCTTGAAGTCACCGGTGATCAGCAGGTTGCCACCCGGCGTGCGCAAGAACACCGCAAGCGCGTCCGGGATCGAGTGATTGACCGCGACGAACTCACAATCGAAGGGGCCGAGCTTCTCGCGCGAGCCCTCCTTCACCGTGAGCGTGAAGGGGGTGATGCGGTGTTCCTTCAGCTTGGCCTCGACCAGCGCGAGCGTCAGCGTCGAGCCGACCAGCGGGATGTCCGGCTTGAGCCGCAACAGGTAGGGCACGGCGCCGATGTGGTCTTCGTGGCCGTGCGTCAGCACGATCGCGTCGATGTCGTCCAGCCGGTCCTCGATGTATTCGAAGTCCGGCAGGATCAGGTCGACGCCGGGGTGGTCCTCGGGGAAGAGCACGCCGCAGTCGACGATGAGCAGGCGGCCCGCATACTCGACGACCGTCATATTGCGGCCGACCTCCCCGAGGCCGCCGAGCGGGACGACGCGGACGCCGCCCTTCGGCAGGGCGGGGGGCGGACCTAGTTCGGGATGGGGATGACTCACTTCACTCCTGCAGCGGTGAGCCCCGCGCGCAGGATGTCGCGGTGCTCGGGGGTGGCGGGGAGCAGCGGCAGGCGCACCGCGTCGGAGTCGATGACTCCGAGCTCGGCGAGTGCGGCCTTGGCCATGATCGCTCCCTGGCTGGTGTTCATCACCGCGTCGACCGCGGGAATCAGCCGGGTATGGATTTCGCGCGCGGTGCGCAGGTCGCCCTGGTCCACCGCCGCGATCAGCTGGGCGTAGTCATCGCCGGCGACGTGGCCGACGACCGACACCAGCCCGACCGCGCCGACGGCGAGCCAGGGCAGGTTGTTGACGTCGTCGCCGGAGAACCACAGCAGGCCGGTCTCGGCCATCAACTGGGTCGCGGCGAAAAGGTCGCCCTTGGCGTCCTTGACGGCCTGGACCTCGTCGATCTCGGCGAGCCGGCGGATGGTGTCGGAGGCGAGCGCCGTCGCGGTGCGGCCGGGGATGTCGTAGGCCATCGCGGGCAATCCCGTTGCGCCACAGACGGCACGGAAGTGTTCGACGATGCCGGCCTGGGTCGGCTTGTTGTAGTAGGGCGTCACGATCAGCACGTTGTGGGCACCGGCGGCGGCCATCGCCTTCGCCGCGTGCACCGAGTGCGCGGTGTCGTTGGTGCCGACACCGGCGGTGATCCGTGCGCGGTCCCCCACCGCGTCGACGACCGCCTTGACGGTCTGGACGTTCTCCTCATCGGTCGTGGTCGCCGACTCGCCCGTGGTCCCGTTGACCACGAGGCCGTCGTGGCCGTGATCCACGAGGTATGCCGCGAGCGCCGCCACCCCGTCGTAGTCGATGGCTCCGTCGGGCTTCATGGGCGTGACCATCGCGGTGATCATGCGGCCGAAGGGGGTGGAGGTCATGGCCCTCAGGTTATCGGCTGCACCCGACGGGCTCGGCACCGACCGGGCCGCACTGGTCGCAGAAAGTGATCGCGCGTTGCCACCCGCTCGGGGGTCCGGGTGGCAACGCGCACAGATGACATCGCGCGGCCGTCCCGGCCGTTACCGCGGTTGAATGTGATCTGAGTCACATTCAACCGCGAAGCGCTGGAACGCAGCCCGAGCACTGTCGGGGCTGGGTCCTACGATCGGTGCCGTGCAGCAATACCTCGATCTGCTTGACCGCATCCTCGCCGACGGAGCGCGCAAGGACGACCGCACCGGCACCGGGACGCTGTCGGTCTTCGGCCACCAGATGCGCTTCGACCTGCAGGCCGGCTTTCCCGCGATGACGACCAAGAAGCTGCATCTGCGCTCGATCTTCGGCGAGCTGCTGTGGTTCCTGCGCGGCGACACCAATGTGCAGTGGCTGCACGAGCGACGCATCACGATCTGGGACGAGTGGGCCGACGAGAACGGCGACCTCGGTCCGGTCTACGGCCACCAGTGGCGGTCCTGGCCCACGCCCGATGGCCGGACCATCGACCAGCTCGCCCGGCTGATCGACGGCATCCGCACCAACCCCGACTCCCGCCGGCACATCGTCTCGGCGTGGAATGTCGCCGATGTCGACGAGATGGCGCTGCCCCCCTGCCACACGCTCTTCCAGTTCTACGTCGCGCCGGCGGGCGAGGACGGCATACGGCGGCTGTCCTGCCAGCTCTACCAGCGCTCGGGCGATGTCTTCCTCGGTGTTCCGTTCAATATCGCGTCCTACGCGCTGCTCACCCACATGGTCGCCCAGGTGACCGGGCTCGGGGTCGGCGAGTTCGTGCACACGATCGGCGACGCACACCTCTATCTCAACCATCTCGACCAGGCGCGCGAGCAGCTCACTCGCACCCCCAAGCCGCTGCCCCGCCTCGAGCTCAACCCGCAGCGCACCTCGATCGATGAGTTCGAGCTGGAGGACATCCGCCTGCTCGACTATGTCGCCGATCCGACGATCAAGGCGCCGATCGCGGTATGAGCGGTCCTCCCGGCCGGCCGTCCGGTCTGGTCAGCCTGATCGCGGCCCGTTCTCGCGGCGGGGTGATCGGTCGCGACGGCGGTATGCCGTGGCACCTGCCGGCCGACCTGAAGTACTTCAAGCGCACCACGATGGGCCACCCGATGATCATGGGGCGGCGCACCTTCGAGTCGATGGGCGTGCTGCCCGGGCGGCGCTCGATCGTGGTCACCCGGCAGCCGGACTGGAGCGCCGACGGTGTCGAGGTGGCCCACTCCCTCGACCACGCCCTGGCGCTCACCGGCGACGAGTCGGTCTTCATTGTCGGCGGCGCCCAGATCTACGAGCAGGCGCTGCCCTTCGCCGACCGGATCCTGCTCACCGAGATCGACATCGATGTCGACGGCGACACCTTCTTCCCGGCCTTCGACCCGCAGCGGTGGCGGGAGGTCTCCCGCGAGCCGCAGGACGGTTTCGCCTGGGTCGTCTACGAGCGCCAGCCGCCGCGCACCACGCTGTATGCCGGACCGCGCGTCGGCCGCGAGGCCCGGCAGAAGATCGGCGCCTCGGTGGCGGTGCGCGACGCAGACCGGCTGCTGCTGACCAGGCGGCAGGACAACGCCCTGTGGTGCCTTCCTGGTGGTGGCATCGACCCCGGCGAGACCTTCGCCGAGGCGGCGGTGCGCGAAGCGCGCGAAGAGACCGGTCTGGCCGTCGAGGTGGAGTCGGTGCTCGCGGTCTACACCGACCCCGACAAGATCGCGGTCTATCCCGACGGGCACTCCAGCCAGACCTATGGCGTGTGCTTCCGGGCGCACGTCGTCGGGGGCGAGGCCGGGCGATCCGATGAGGTGACCGAGGTGGCCTGGCTGACCGCGGACGAGGCGAGCCGGGTGCCGATCATCCCGCTGCACCGGCCGTTGGTTCACGCAGCCTTCGAATCCCCTTCCGCGCCAACGCTTTTCGTCTGACCGGTCACGGCCGGGCGGTCGTCTCCGGTGCGCTCAGGCCGAGCACCAGCCGCAGCAGCTGATCGGGGTCGGTGAGGCGGTCGCCATACAGCTCTCGCAGTTGTTGCATGCGATAACGCACGGTCTGCGGGTGCACGTGTAGGCGCTCGGCCACCTCCTCGCGGCGGCCCTGCAGCAACAGCCACAGGCGCAGGGTTTCGGCCAGCCGCTCGGCGGTCGCGGGTGGCAGCTCGGCCAATGGCTCCAGTGCTTGCCGGCGCAGGTCACCGGTCAGTTGGGGGTCGGCAGCGAGGGTGAGATCGGCCAGGTGCTCCTCGCAGTCGATCACGTCCTCGCCGAGCCCGAGCCGGGCGGCACGCTGGGCCCGGTCGACCGAGACGCGCACGTCATGCCAGGGGCGGGCCGGGCCGATGACCGCGGGATAGGTCGCCAGCCGCTTGACCAGCCGCCGGCGCTCAGTGCCGTCGGCGTCGGGCACCAGCAGCACCACCTGGTCGGAGCCGGTGACCTCCTCCCCCACCCGCAGGGTCCGCTCGTCGAGTGCGCGCCGCACCGTGTCGGCCGCCTCCGCCGGCAGCCAGACCGCCGACAAGGTGGCGGGTGGGTCCCAGCTCGCGTTCTGCGCCAGCCGGTCCAGTTGATCCAGGTCGGCACCGGCGAAGAGCGCTGCCGCGAGCCGGTCGCGCCGCCGCTCGTGGGTGTGGCCAGCCTCGGCGAGCGCGTCGGAATGGCCGGCGACACTCGAGGCCGACAGCGCGTCGATATAGGCGAACATCACGCCGGCGAACCCGGCCATTGCCTGGGCGTCCACGCCCGCGGCCACCAGCCCGGCGGAGAAGTCGGTCCACGCGAACCGCGCCCCGACGCGGTAGGCCGCAAGCAGGTCATCGACCGGCCGGCCCGCGGTCGCCTCGCCGCGGCCGAGCAGATAGGCACCGTCGATCGAGGGCTTCATCGGCACCGCCGGGTCGGCGCTGCCGGCCGAGGTCACCAGGTTGAGGAAGCCGGCGAGCGCCTGGTGCACCGCCTGCTCGATGGTGCGCCCGAGTTCGCCACTGAACGCGCGCCGATACCCCGGCACCTCGGCGGTGATCGCCTCGACACACCCCTCGGCCAGACGCGGCAACTCCTCGCGCAACCGCTCCAGATCGGGACGGGACAGCACTCCCGCGATGACATCGGTCGACGCGTGGGTCGGCATACGGCCTCCTTTTGTTCGCTGCGCACAAGATTAGCCGAGAAATTCACTCTCGCACCGGCGCATTTTGGCACCCAAGGTGCGCGACGATGAACGCGTGACGACCGATGCGCCCGCTCCCTCCTCGGTATGGCGTGCGCGCGCCTTCCGCTTGGCCAAGGCGCTCACCACGCCGCTGTTGCCCGAGGACTATGTCGACCTGTTCGACCCGCTGCGCTCCCCGACGCACCTGCGCGGGCGAGTGCGAGAACTCGTGGCCGAGACCGACGACGCCCGCACCGTGGTGATCCAGCCCGGTCGTGGGTGGGCGGGGCACGTGCCCGGCCAGTACCTGCGGATCGGTGTCGACATCGACGGCGTGCGGATGTGGCGGGCCTACTCGATCACCTCCGGCCCCCGCGACGACGGCATGGTCGCGATCACCGTCAAGGCGATCACCGGCGGCGCCGTCAGCACCCACCTGGTCGAGTCGCTGCATGTCGGCCAGCTGGTGCAGATGGAGCAGGCCGACGGTGAGTTCGTGCTGCCGAAGGTGCTGCCGGAGAAGATCCTGCTGCTCACCGGCGGTTCCGGCATCACCCCGGTGATGGGCATCCTGCGGCACGCCATCGACCAGCTCGACGATGTGGTGCTGCTGCACTCGGCGCCCCGCCCTGAGGACGTGATCTTCGCCGACGAATTGCGTGAGCTGGACGACCAGGGCCGCATCCGGCTGGTCGAACGGCATACCGACACCCACGGCATGCTCGACACCGACGAACTCGAACGCCTCGTGCCCGACTGGCGCGAACGCGAGACCTGGGCCTGCGGACCGGCCGGCATGCTCGAGATGATCGAGAAGCACTGGGCGGCCACCGGCACCCCGCATCTGCTGCACACCGAGCGCTTCCGCCCGGTCACCGTCGAGCCGGGCAAGGGCGGCACGGTCTACTTCACCGGCCTGGAGCGCGAGCTGGAGTGCGACGGTGCGCGTCCGATCCTCGACCAGGGCGAGGAAGCCGGCATCCTGATGCCGTCCGGATGCCGCATGGGCATCTGTTATGGCTGCGTCCTGCCGATGCGCGAAGGCACCGTCCGCGACCTGCGCAATGGCGAAATCACCACCGCCCAGCCGGGTGATGGCGTGCTCATCCAGACCTGCATCAACGCGGCGGCCGGCCGCTGCGACCTCGACCTGTAAAAGACCCTCCGCTCCCCCACGACCCCAACCCGAAAGGACGACGCAATGACTGCCCTGCAGAAGAAGGACGTCAACCCCGTCGCACATCTCACGCCCCAGGACATCGAGTCACTCGGCAAGGAGCTCGACGCCGTGCGCCAGTCCGTGCTGGACACCCGCGGCGCCCGCGACGCGAAGTACATCCGCACGATGATCGACGTGCAGCGCAAGACCGAACTCGCCAGCCGCGCGCTGCTGCTGTTCTCCCGCTGGAAGCCGGCCTTCGTCGTCGGCACCGTCGGCCTGACGGTCTCCAAGATCCTGGAGAACATGGAGATCGGGCACAACGTCATGCACGGCCAGTGGGACTGGATGCGTGACCCGAAGATCCACTCGACCACCTACGAGTGGGACAACGCCTCGCCGGCCAGCCTGTGGAAGCACAGCCACAACGAGCTGCACCACACCTTCACCAACGTGCTCGGCCGCGACAACGACCTCGGCTACGGCATCATGCGCGTCGACGAGGACCAGCCGTGGGTGCCGTTCTACCTCGGCCAGCCCGCCTGGAATTTCATCAACGCCTGCTTCTTCGAGTACGGCATCGCCGCCTACGACCTGGAGCTCGGCAAGTACTTCAAGGGCCGCAAGGACAAGGCGCGGTTCAAGGCCGACGGCAAGAAGGTGCTCAACAAGATCGGTCAGCAGATGACCAAGGACTATGTGATGCACCCGGCGCTCGCCGCGCTCACCGGGTCCTGGAAGCAGACCCTGTTCGCCAACTACCTCGCCAACCTGGGGCGCAACCTGTGGACCCACTCGGTCATCATGTGCGGTCACTTCCCCGAGGGCGTCGAGACCTTCACCAAGACCTCGATCGCCGGTGAGTCCCGCGGCGACTGGTATCTGCGCCAGATGCTGGGCTCGGCCAACATCAAGGGTTCCAAGGCGATGCACATCGCCACGGGCAACCTGAGCTACCAGATCGAGCACCACCTGTTCCCCGACCTGCCGTCCAACCGCTACCAGGAGATCGCGCCGCAGATCGAGGACATCTGCCGCCGCTATGGCCTGCCCTATGTCACCGGCAGCCTGCCGCACCAGGTCGGTTCGGCCTGGCTGAAGGTGATCCGGTTGTCGCTGCCCAACCACCTGGCCAAGAAGCTGAAGTTCAGCCGCGGCCGCAAGCCGGTCCAGCCGACCGCGCTGCCCTCGCGCACCGCGCCGCAGACCGCTGCTGCCTGACCTTCGCGCGGGTGTCTCGACGCCGCGTCGCTCCTTCGGTGGAGCGGCGCGGCGTCGTCATGTGAGGATGACGCCATGACCAGCCCCGCCGCCGGGTGGTACCCGGACCCGTCACAGCCATCTCGCCTGCGCTACTGGGACGGCTCGACCTGGACCGACTTCACCAAGCCGGCGCCCGCTTCGTCCACGGCAGCCGTGCAGGCGTCGACTCCTGGACAGCCGTCCTCGTCTGACTCGTCGGCGGCGCCGGCCGATCCGTACGCCGCCCAGCGTGCCGGCCAGTCCCAGCCCGCCGACCCCTACGCGGCGCAGCGCCCGCAGTCCGACCCGTATGCCGGCCGCGGCCAGTCCCAGCCCGCCGATCCCTATGCGGCGCAACGCTCGCAGGGCGGCCACGGCTACGGCCAGCAACCGCAGCCGGGTGGCCAGGGCTACGGCCAGCAACCGCAGCAGGGTCACCCGCAGTACGGCCAGTACGCCCCCGGCACCCAGGGCTCTGGACAGCCGCCGCAGTACGGCCAGTACGCACCGGGGCAGCAGCACCCCGGCCAGCAGCCGGCATACCTGCAACAACAGCCGAACCGCAGCGGACTCGAGCAACGGGTGCACGACTTCAACGACTCGATCGCGCAAGGTTATGGTGACCAGAATTTCGGCGGCCACATGCAGGGGCAGGCCGGCGCGCGGATGGCCGAGGCGGGGCGCAATGTCCTCACCGAGCGCACGCTGATCGTCAGCCAGAAGCGCAAAATCATCGAGGTCACCAACGAATACACGGTCTACGCCCAGGACGGGTCGACGCTCGGCGCCGTGGTCGAGGTCGGGCAGAGCGGGCTGAAGAAGGCCGTGCGGCTGATGTCGAATTACGACCAGTTCCTCACCCACAAGCTCGAGGTGCGCGACAACGGCGGCCGGGTGCTGCTGCAGCTGACCCGGCCGGCCAAGGTGTTCAAGTCGACGGTGATCGTGAGCGATCCGGGTGGCCGCGAGATCGGCCGGCTGGTGCAGCGCAATGTCTTCGGCAAGATCCGGTTCGGCCTGGAGGTCGGCGGTCAGGAGATCGGCTCACTCAACGCCGAGAACTGGCGCGCCTGGAATTTCGCGTTGCTCGATGCCCAGAACCGTGAAGTGGCCCGGGTGACCAAGACCTGGGAGGGGCTGCTGACCACCCTGTTCACCACGGCCGACAACTACGCGGTGCAGATCCATTTCGACCTCCCCGATCCGCTGCGTTCGCTATGCGTGGCTGCGGCGCTGACGATCGACACAGCGCTCAAGCAGGACGACCGGTAGCGACCTTCGGCCCGCGCCACCGGCACACAACGCCCACTTGGGCGATCCGCGCCACCCGAGCAGGCGGCCACCGGCACACAACGCCCACTTGGGCGATCCGCGCCACCCGAGTAGGCGGTCACCGGCACATAACGCCCACTTGGGCGATCCGCTGAACCGCCCCGGGTCTGGTGGAGGCATCGATCCAACGAGAAGGTGGATTCATGCCAGCACCGAGGAAGTATCCGGATGAGTTGCGCCAGCGCGGTGTGCGCTTGGTGACCGATCTGCTTGAGGAC
>NZ_JAAOIV010000007.1 GCF_011440275.1 Metallococcus carri
CACCCCAAGAAGCCAAACGCTGCCTACGCGCCTACCTCACCCGCAAGATCTACCGCGTCCTGACCGCAGCACACCCCACACCACCACAACCCGACCTCACCGCCGCTTGACGAACATAGAAGCGTCGAGGTGGGGCGCTCGTCCAACCGGTGAGTGTGGGTCAGGCGGTGGTGATGCTGTCCTTGCCCTGGCGGGCCGCGAGCCGTTGGCGCTGCGGTTCGATCGTGTAGCGCGGGTCGCGAGCCGACTCCATCCCGGCCTCGAAAACACCGAATCGCGTTGCGACAGAAGCGCCGACGAGTGCAGCCCCCGAGAGCGCCGCACCGATCCGGGAACGTCCCGCGACCAGGGTGCCGAGTCCACCGGCGACGTTGAGCACCATCGACAGCTTCGTCAGCCGGCCCGGCATACCGTGATGCAGGGTCTCGCCCTCGACGCCGAGTCGGCCTTCCAGGATGCGCATCGCGATGAGGTCGCCGGCCACGCCGAGAACGGCCAGCCGGCGAGCGGGACCGGCGGCGCGCACCGAGGTGAGCACCATCGCCATACCGCCGGACGCGGCCGCGGCCGAACCGACGAAGACGAACGGCAGTTCCTTGTATGCCGCGTGCCAGGTCGGCGTCGCCGTATTGCTCAGCAGCACAGCGGTATACGACGCGAGGGGGGTGGCGAACGCAGCGCCGACGACCTGCGCCGGGGTCTCGATGGCGCGGACCAGACCGCCACCAGGCAGCGGCCGCAGCCGATCGATCTCGGCCACCGCCACGGGCATCGCACCCGCGCTGAAGGCGGACAGGATCCACGAGCCGACTGACATTGGCGAGGTGACCTTGAGCGTGCGCAGCATGTTGACGAACCGCGACTTCTTGCCGAGGTCCTCCACCAGCGCCGCACCACTCAGGGCAACCGCGGCGGCCGACACCAGACGCGTCGCCCGCCGCAGTTCGGCATTGCCGGTCGCGTGGGCACCCATCGCCAGCAGCTGCGAGCCGCCCGCCAACCCGCCGAGGAAGAGGTATGCCGGGATCGTCGGGCCCCACGGCACCGGCTTGACGACCGGTCGGCCGTAGTAGGACGTGAACTGCGCGTCCGGCACCAGCGCCTGCTCGCCGCGCCCCTCACCACGACCGGTCAGCCAACCGGACGCGCGGCGACGAAAACCGTTGCCGCGCTGACGTTTTGGCGGCTCCGGTGGACGATAGGAGTCGTATTCGCTCGTGGTCACCGGGCACCCCCGAGGAAGGCGAATGCGGCAGCAGCGAGCAAGCCAGCCGCCGCCGTCGCGGCGTGCTTGTAGTTGGACTCGATCGACGCGGTCGGCACGACCGGGTCCGGCGGCAGGCCGTAGACCTCCGGCTCGTCGAGCAGCAGGAACACCGACCCGGTGCCGCCCACCCCGTCGAGTTCGTTCGCGCCGTAGACGCGCGCCTCGGTCATGCCCTGACCGTGCAACTCACGCACCCGCGCCTCGGCAAGCTCGACCATCTCGTCGTGCGGACCGAACTTGATCGAGGTGGTCGGGCAGGCCTGCGCGCACGCCGGCGTCTGATCGTGGCTGATGCGGTCGTAACACAGCGTGCACTTTTGTGCGACACCGGAATTGTGGACGGTGGAGTCGCCCTTGCGTCGCTCGATGACGCCGAACGGGCACGCGCCGACGCAGTAGCCGCAGCCATTGCAGACGTCGGCCTGCACCACGACGGTGCCGTGCTCGGTCCGAAAGAGCGCACCCGTCGGGCACACGTCGAGGCAGCCGGCGTGCGTGCAGTGCTTGCAGACATCCGAGGCCATCAGCCACCGGAAGTCGGGGATCTCCGCCGCGCCCTCGGCCGCCGGGCCGCCGTCCGCGGCCGGCGCGGATGACGCGGCCGACCCGGACGGTGCCGCGGTCGCGGGGGCGCCCACACTCGGCATACCGAGATCGACCAGCTTGCGGCCCGACTCGCGGGCCTGCTCAATGCGGTCGGCAGACTGCTCGACGAAGGCCACGTGCCGCCAGGTCGATGCGCCCAACTGCCCGGAGTTGTCGTAGGACGAGCCGAGGAAGTCCAGCCCGTCCTCCGGTATGGCGTTCCACTCCTTGCAGGCCACCTCGCAGGCCTTGCAGCCGATGCAGATCGAGGTGTCGGTGAAGAACCCGACGCGCGGCTCCGGCGATGGCCAGGCCGCGTCCCTGGTGGGATCGGTCGGACCGCTCAGCTGGTGCCCCATCAGTGCGAATCTCCTTGTGTGTCAACCGAATGTGGTCGCTGCGTGCCGGTGGCCGCCGTGACGCCCGCTCGCGACTGGTATTCCGCGAGCAGCCGGTCGAGCGCTTCACCGCGCGGGCGGCGGCCGGCGACGATGTCGCAGGACCCGAGCTTGCCCTCCTGGATCTGGGTGTTCGCGTCGAGCACGACACCCAGCAGGTCGTTGGCCGAGTCGCCGCTGATGACGGCCTCGTTGCCGACGCCCCAGTGATAGGGCATGCCGATCTGGTGGACGATCTTGCCGTTGATCCGCAGCGGCTTCATCCGGTCGGTCACCAGCACGCGCGCCTCGATGACGGCGCGCGGCGACACGATGGTCGCCCACCCGGCGTTCTCCAGGCCACGCTCGGCCGCCAGCTCGGGCGACACCTCGCAGAACATCTCCGGCTGCAGCTCCGACAGATAGGGCAGCCACCGACTCATGCCACCCGCCGTGTGGTGCTCGGTCAACCGCGCGATGGTGAAGACGAACGGATAGACGTCGCTGCCCGGCGCGGGCGGGCTCGGCGCGAAGAGGTTGTCCTTGCGCTCGAAGATCACCCGGGTCGGGTTCGCCTGCACCGCATAGAGCGGGTTGTGCACCGGCGACTCCTGGCTCTCGTAGTGCGTCGGCAGCGGCCCGTCGACCATGCCCTTGGGCGCGTACAGCCAGCCCTTGCCGTCGGCCATCATCACGAACGGGTCGTCGCCCGCGATGCCGTCCGGGCCGCCCGTGCCCTCCTCGGGCCGGAAGGACGGGTCCTTGTCCGGCGGGAAGTCGGGCACGTCGTCACCGGTCCACTTGCCGGACTCGGCGTCCCACCAGATGAGCTTCTTGCGCTCGCTCCAGGGCTTGCCCTCGGGGTCGGCCGACGCCCGGTTGTAGAGCACCCGCCGGTTCGCCGGCCAGGCCCAACCCCATTGCGCCGCAATGGGATTCTGGTCTCGCCCGGGCACCCGGTCGGCCGCGTGGTTGATGCCGTCGGCGAAGACACCGGTGTAGATCCAGCAGCCGCCGCTCGTGGAGCCGTCCGCCTTCATCTGGGTGTATGCCGACAGCAGTTGCCCGTCCGCGTCCCGCCCGTTGATCTCGGCGAGCACGGCGGCGGGGTCGATTTCGCCCTCGGCATCGGTCGGGTAGTCCCAGGTCATTGCCAGCAGGGCGCGGTCGCGTTCTTCGGTGGAACCGGCGAGCCGGGCGCGGATGCGCTTGCCCACCTCGAAGAAGAACTCGAGCTCGCTCTGAGCGTCACCCGGCGGGTTGACCGCCTTGTGCCGCCACTGCAGCAGCCGCTGGGTCTGGGTGAAGGTGCCAGCCTTCTCCGCATGCGAAGCAGCGGGGAAGAAGAACACCTCGGTGTCGATGTCCTCCGGCCGCCATTCACCGCTGGCGACCTCGGGGCTGTCCTTCCAGAAGGTCGCGGTCTCCACGAGTTGCAGGTCGCGCACGACCAGCCACTTGAGGTGCCGCAGGGCATCCCGCTGCAAGGTGCCGTGCGCGGAGCCGACGGCGGGGTTCTGGCCGAGCACGAAATAGCCCTCGACCTCGTCGTCGAGCATCGCCATCGTCGTCTGATAGGTGCCGTGCGCACCGGTCAGCCGCGGCAGCAGATCCAGCGCCCAGTTGTTGTCCTTGGTCGCGTGCTCGCCGAACCACGACTTCATCAGCGACACCATGTAGGCGTCGGCGTTGGCCCAGAAGCCCTTGGCGTCCTTGGACGTGATCGAGGCGATGTAGTCCTCGAAGGTCTCGTGGTCACCGACCTTGGGCATCGGCAGATATCCCGGCAGCAGGTTGAACAGCGTCGGGATGTCGGTCGACCCCTGGATGCTCGCGTGCCCGCGCAGCGCCATGATGCCGCCGCCCGGACGCCCGACATTGCCGAGCAGCAACTGCAGGATCGCCGAGGTGCGGATCATCTGCGCGCCGACGGTGTGCTGGGTCCAACCGACGGCATAACAGAACATCGTGGTCTTGTCGCGACCACTGTTGTCGCACAACGCCTTTGCGACTTTGAGGAAGTCCTCCTCCGGTATGCCGCACACGTCGGCGACCATCTGCGGGGTGTACCGCGAGTAGTGCCGCTTGAGGATCTGGAAGACACACCGCGGGTCCTGCAGCGTCTCGTCCCGCAGCACCACCGAGTGCTCCAGCGCGGGACCACCCGAACCATGCTCCTCACCGGCGGACCGGGCCGACTCGCTCGAGCCGTGCTCGTTGCCACCGGCCTTGGCGACCGCGCCGTCCTCCGGCTCCTGGTAGGCCCAGGAGGTCGTGTCGTAGTGACCGGTCGCTCCGTCATACCCCGAGAACAACCCATCGAGGTCCTCGGTGTCGCGGAAGTCCTCATGCACGAGGGTGGCCGCGTTGGTGTAGGCGACCACATAGTCGTGGAAATAGGACTCGGTCGAGATCACGTGGTTGATCAGTGCGCCGAGGAAGACGATGTCGGTGCCTGCCCGGATCGGCAGGTGCAGGTCGGCCACGGCGGAGGTGCGGGTGAACCGCGGGTCGACATGGATGACCGTGGCGCCCCGCGCCTTGGCTTCGGTCACCCACTGGAAGCCGACCGGATGGCACTCGGCCATGTTCGAGCCCTCGATGAGCACGCAGTCGGAGTTGGCGATGTCCTGCAGGTAGTTAGTGGCCCCACCTCGGCCGAACGAGGCTCCCAGACCGGGAACCGTGGAGGAGTGTCAAATGCGCGCCTGGTTCTCGATCTGTATGGCGCCCGCGGCGGTGAAGAGCTTCTTGATCAGGTAGTTCTCTTCGTTGTCCAAGGTGGCGCCGCCGAGCGAGGCGATGCCCATGGTGCGGCGCAGCCGCCGGCCCTGCTCGTCGCGGTCGACCCAGGTGCGGCGGTGGGTGTCGAGGAAGCGGTCGACGACCAGGTCGATCGCCCGGTCACGGTCCATCGGCTCCCAGTCGGTGCCGCCCGGCTTGCGGTAGAGCACCTGCTTGGGCCGGGTCGGGCTGTTGACGAGCTGCTCGCTCGCAGAACCCTTGGGGCACAAGCGTCCTCGGGAGATGGGGCTGTCCTTGTCGCCTTCGATCTGGACGACCTTCTCGTCCTTGACGAAGATGCGCTGGCCGCAACCGACCGCGCAATAGGGGCAGACGCTCTGCACGACGCGGTCGGCGGTGCTGGTGCGGGGTTCGGTCGCGCGGGTGCGCGCGGAGGTCACCGCCGGACCACGGCCGAGCCGGTCGCCCGTGCGCAACTGCCGCACCACCGGCCACTCGAGGGGAGAAAGGCCCACTGCCCATCCTTTCGACGTCAACGCTCGGTCCGACTCTAGTCACCCGGGCGGGGCAACCTGAAGGGTGCGAGGCCGCCGGTCGGCCCGATCCCATCCGGATGGGTGACCGCTCCGAATCATGGACGAGCAGACACCCGCAAAACTTCAGCACGGACGGAGGCAGGATGTGAGCGTGCACGCCGTGGATGACAGTTCCGGCCGACCGGTCGCGCCCGACCGGCTCGGTGGCCTCATCACGGCCTGTTCGCGGGGCGACGACCGATCCTTCGCCGAGTTGTATGACGTCACCGCGCCTCGCGTCTTCGGGCTCGTCCTGCGGGTGGTGCGCGATCACGCCCAGGCTGAGGAAGTCACCCAGGAGGTCTATCTCGCCGTATGGCGAACCGCCGCCAGCTTCGACCCCGCCAAGGGCTCGGCGCTGTCCTGGCTGATGACGATCGCGCACCGTCGAGCGGTCGATCGCGTGCGCTCTGCTCAGGCGCAGACCGACCGGGACACGGCATACGGCTTGCGCGACCGGGACCGTGACTATGACGTGACGGCCGAGGACGCGCACCGGTCGATGGACGCCGAGCGGGTGCGCAAGGCGCTCGCCACGCTGACGCCGAGCCAGGCCGAGGCGATCGAACTGGCGTATTTCGGCGGCTACACCCACCGCGAGGTGGCCGCCTTGTTGAAGCTGCCGGTCGGCACCGCGAAAACGCGGATCCGGGACGGCCTGATCAGACTCCGCGATGCGTGGGGGGTGGAACGATGAACCTGTTGAACCGCAACGGAAATGACGTGCACTCGTTGGTGGGTGCGTATGCCGTGGATGCGGTCGACGCCGACGAGCGTCGGATGTTCGAGGAGCACCTGCGCGAGTGCGAGTCATGTGCCCACGAGGTGGCCGAGCTCCAGCAGACCGCGGCGATCCTGGCTGCCGACGCCGAGACCGCGCCGCCGGCCGGGCTGCGTGAGTCGGTGCTGCGCGAGGCGCGGGCCGTGCGCCCGAACCCGCCGGTGGTGACGCCGCTGCGCCGGCGCCGGCCGATCGGTGGCTGGCTGCTGGCCGCGGCCGCTGCGCTGCTGCTCGTGATCGGCGGAATCGCTTGGCACCCATGGACATCCGGCACCCCGACCGTGTCGGCTGCGCAGCGGATCCTCAGCGCATCGGATGCCGAGCGCTATGCGCACCGTGACGGCTCGACGGTCGTCACGGTGGTGCGGTCGCCGCAGCTGAAGCAGGCGGCGGTGACGACGACCGGGCTCAAGGCCGCGCCGTCGGGGATGGCCTACACGATGTGGCTGATCGACGCGTCGGGCAAGCCGGTCGACGCCGGGCAATTGCCGCCTGGTGCGTCCGGCGCGGTGACCTACGTGCTGCGCGGTGACGCCGCTTCGGCGACCGCCGCAGCGGTGACGATGGAGCCGGCCGGGACCAACCCGGCCGCGCCGAGCTCGAAGTCGATCATGGCGATGGACTTCAGTTCTTAGCGGACTGACCATGCAGGTGGCGCGCACGGCTTCGTGCGCGCCACTGCCTGCTGCCCGGCATACCGCGCCGGTGACGCCCGCCAAAAGTCTCCACAATGGCGGGTTTGAGCGCCGACCCGGGCTGTGGCCGCGCCAAAAGTCTCCACAATGGCGGGTTTGGTGAGCCCAGCCGCAGCGCTCAGGCGCGGCGGAGGGTGAGCTGGGCGACGTCGAGATAACCGACCGCGAAACCGGCCTCGCAGTAGGCGAGGTAGAACTCCCACATCCGGCGGAAGGTCTCGTCGAAGCCGCCGTCTCGCACCTTCGGCCACGCGTCCAGGAAGGTCTCCCGCCACCGCCGAAGGGTCTCGGCATAGTGCGCGCCGAAGTGCGCCGAGTCGGCCACCTGCAACGAGGTATGCCGGCCGCTCACCTCCTCGATCGCCTGCAGCGAGGGGATGAGGCCTCCGGGGAAGATGTACTTCTGGATCCAGCCGAACGAATTGCGAGTGGCCAGCAGCCGCTGGTGATCCATCAGGATCGCTTGCAGCACAACGGTTCCGCCGGGTGCGAGGCGCTCGTCGAGGGTGCGGAAGTAGGTCGGCCAGTAGTCCTCGCCGACGGCTTCGATCATCTCGACGGAGACGACGGCGTCATACCGCCCGTCGACCTCGCGGTAGTCCTGCAGCCGCACGTCGACCCGGTCGGTGAGCCCGGCTGCGGCGATCCTTCGCCGCGCGAGCTCGCGCTGCTCCCGGGACAGCGTGATCGTCGTGACCCGTGCTCCGCGGGAGGCCGCGCGCACGGCGAGCTCACCCCAGCCGGTGCCGATCTCGAGCACCCGGGTGCCGGCACCGACGCCGGCGCGGTCCAGCAGCAGGTCGATCTTGCGCCGCTGCGCCTCGGCGAGCGACTGCTGCTCCCAGGGGGTGTCGCCGGCGAACCACGCCGACGAATAGGTCATCGTCTCGTCCAGGAAGGCGGCGAAGAGGTCGTTGGACAGGTCGTAGTGCGCTTCGATGTTGGCGCGTGAGCCGGTCAGCGTATTGCGTTGTGCCGCAGGCAAAGCGCGGTCGACAATCGCCCGCATCCGCATGAGCGGGCGGGGCAGGATCGTCGACAGCCGGGCGGCGAAGGGCATCAGCAGCTGGGCCAGATCGGTCCCGTCGGCCGCGGTCCAGTCCCCCGCCATATAGGCCTCACCGAGACCGATCTTCGGGTGGGCCTCGAGGCGCTGGAAGACCGCTCGCGGCCGGACCAACTGCAACACCGGGGCGTCGGGACCACCGCCACCCACCTCGCGACCGTCCGGATAGCGCATCCGCACCGGCACACCGGCCAGCGCGACATGGGCCAGGCGGCGCGCCACCGCGCCGCTCAGCGCAGCGCGCGGGCGTGGAAGCTGAAGTGCCGCAGGCAGATCCGCGGTGGTCATCGCACACTCCTTGACGTCGAACGAGCGGTAAGAGTCTTGGCTGGTGGGGTCGCTGGACGCGGTATGACGGGCAGCCTCCGC
Source organism: Metallococcus carri (assembly GCF_011440275.1). Lineage (GTDB taxonomy): Bacteria > Actinomycetota > Actinomycetes > Actinomycetales > Dermatophilaceae > Metallococcus > Metallococcus carri. Next base: position 8,461 of record NZ_JAAOIV010000007.1, read on the forward strand.
AGCCACAACCGCACCCCGTGCCAGCGGATCAACGCGGAGACCCGCTGGGTCATCAGCGGATGGGTGGCGACGGTGCGCAGCACATTCCACGGCGTCGCCGGCAGCACGCGGCCGCCCACAGTCGCGGTCAACAGCGGCTTGCCGTCCACGGCGAGCCGGATGCCCACGCTCAGCGCGGCGGGCGACACCTTCACCGAGACGGCATACCCGCCCTCGACCTCGTTGAACGGCGAGACATAGAACTGCTTGTCCAGGTCGGCGTGACTGGTCGGCCCGTCGATGACATAGGCATGCCGGCCGCCATAGGTGTTGTGCACCTCGATCACCGTGGCCACCACCTGCGCGAACTCGTCGAGGCACCAGAAGACCGTCATCGGGTCGAAGGTGTGGCCGAGCACCCGGGCATGGGCGAGCATCAGCACCCGGTCGATGGTGAGCCCGGGACGCTCCGCGAGAACCAGGCGAATCACGTTGTCCTGCAAGGCATCCAGGCCAGGATCCCCGTCGAGGTGGTCCTCCCCTCGGAAGGTCGCGACGGGTCTCAGCCAGCCCGGCACTTGTGGTGCATCGGCCAGGTCGATCAGCCATTGGTAGTGCCGGTGGTGGAAGCTGTTGCGCAGCGGCCGCCACCGAGTATGGTGGACCGAGCCGACCACCAGGGCCGGCGTGCGCGGGAAAGGCCCGAGGCTCACCAGAGCACCCCCCACGTGCCGACGGCTCCGACCCCCGAGCGGCAGCCGTCCTCGTGGAAGCCCCAGCCGTGATAAGCCCCGGCATACACCGTGTGCTCGGTCGCGAGGGTGGGCAGCAGGCGCTGCGCGCGCACCGCCGCGAGGTCGTAGATCGGATGCTCGTAGTCCATCCGGGCGACGATCGCCGCCGGATCGATGCGGTCGGCGGCGTTGAGCGTGACGAGCAGCGGCGTGGAGTCCGGCAAGCCCTGCAGCCGGTTCATCCAGTAGGTCACCACGGGTGCGCCCTCGCCGACAAGGAAGTTCCACGAGGCCCGCGCGCGAGTGGCTCGGGGCAGCAGGGAGAGGTCGCTATGCAGCACAGTTGCGTTGCGGGAGTAGCGAAATGCACCCAGCACGTCCTTCTCGGCGGGCGTCGGGTCGGCGAGCAGGGCGAGCGCCTCGTCGGCATGAGTGGCGATGACCACCCGGTCGAACTCGTGCGAGCCGGAGTCGGTCGCGACCGTCACACCGTCGGTATGCCGGGTCACCGTGCGTGCCGCTTCACCGCGCCGGACATGCTGCAGTCGCGCGGCCACCCGCTCTACATAGGTCGCCGAACCGCCGACGACGGTGCGCCACTGCGGCGAACCGGTGACATCGAGCATCCCGTGGTGCTGCAGGAAGCGGAAGAGATAGCGCGCCGGATAGTCCAGTGCGACGCCGGTGCCGGAGGACCAGACACAGGCGACCAGCGGCACGGCATACCACCGCACGAAGGGCTCGGGATAGCCGCGCACGAACTCGCCAAAAGTGGTCTGGTCGGTGTCGTCGGTCGCCCCGAGGAAGGCTTGTGCTTCGCGATGAAAACGCTTGACCGACAACAACATTGACCAGTAGTCACGGTCCGCGAGCTGACGGGGACGGGCAACGAAACCGGCCGCCCCGCGACCCCCGGCATACTCCAGTCCGGTCTGCTCGTCGCGGATGCTCATCGACATCTCGGTGTCGCGCACCTGCACACCGAGCTCGTTGAAGAGGCGGGTGAGCAGCGGGTAGGTGCGGTCGTTGTGGACGATGAAGCCGCTGTCCACGCGCAACCCGTCGACGGTGTGAGTGTGCGCGTGACCGCCGAGCCGCTCCTGCGCCTCGAAGAGGGTGACCTCGTGCGAGCGCGCGAGCAGGTGCACGGCGGTCAGCCCGGACACGCCGGCACCGACGACCGCGATCCGGGCGCCTGGGGACACAGTGGTCGTCATACCGGTGATTCGGTGCCCTCGACCCGGTGGATGGGACCAGACCCATCCGATCCGCGGTCCGTGCCGAACCACCCCGTATGACGACGCTGCTCACCCCCGCGCCGACCACCGGATCCGTTGCCGAACGGTTGGAACGCGCGCTCGCGCCGCTGCTGAAGGGTCCGCTGCCGGTGCGGCTGACCGCCTGGGACGGCTCGAGCGTCGGGCCGCGACTCGGACCGGGCGTGGTGATCCGCGACCCGGCCGCGCTGCGTCGGCTGCTGTGGCATCCGGGTGAGCTCGGTGCCGCCCAGGCTTATGTGACCGGCGAGCTCGACATCGACGGCGACGCCGGTGTGGCGCTCGACCTGGCCCGTGCGGCATTCACCGAGCGTGAGCTGACCGGGCTCGACCGTCGCGCGCTCGTGCGTCAGCTGCCCGAACTTGCCTCTCTTGCAAAGGAATTCGGCGCACTCGCGACACCGCCTGCTCCCCCGGCCAGCCAGGCCCGGTTGCGTGGCCGGCTGCACTCGCTCGGTCGTGACCGGTCGGCGATCAGCCACCACTACGACCTGTCCAACGAGTTCTACGCGCTGATCCTCGACCCGCACATGGCCTATTCGTGCGCCTATTTCACCGATGGCCCGGACATGCCGCTCGAGCAGGCCCAGGCCGCCAAGCTCGACCTGGTCTGCCGCAAGCTCGGCTTGAGCGAGGGGTCGCGGCTGCTCGACGTCGGCTGTGGGTGGGGTTCGCTGTCGCTGTATGCCGCTGAGCATTTCGGCGCGCAGGTCACCGGGCTGACGATCGCGCGCGAGCAGAAGGAGTTCATCGACGCCCGCATTCGTGAGCGTGGGCTGGGCGATCGCGTCACCATCGAATTGCGCGACTATCGCGAGGTCACGGGCGAGTTCGACGCCGCGGCCAGCATTGAGATGGGTGAGCACGTCGGTCAGGCCAACTACCCGACGTATGTCGAGGTGCTGCGCCGCTCGGTGCGCCCCGGCGGGCACGTGTTGATCCAGCAGATGTCGCGCCGCGGCAAGCATCCGGGCGGCGGTCCGTTCATCGAGGCGTTCATCGCACCCGACATGCACATGCGACCGGTCGGCGAAACCGTCGAGCTGATCGAGGCTGGTGGCCTGGAGGTGCGCGGCGTGCAGGCCCTGCGTGAGCACTATGTCTGGACGGTCGATGCCTGGGCGGACACCTTCGAGACCAACCGGGACCGCGCCGTCGAGCTGGTCGGCGAAGAAGTGGCCCGGGTCTGGCGGCTCTACCTGATCGGCGGCGGGCAGGCCTTCCGCGACGGCCGGATGGGCGTCGACCAGATCCTGGCCCGCCGCCCCGCCTGACCACGCCGTGGGGGGGCGGCCTCCGGGACGTGGTCGCTATAACCGCCGGAAACCTCTACTACGGGTGTAATCCACCCGCACGCGCCTCGCGCCGACGCGCGCCACGCGAGAAAATGGTTCCCATGCGCCTCTACACCGCCGTCATCGACTGCCTCGACCTGAACACCCAGGCTCATTGGTGGGCGGACGCACTCGGCTGGCAGGTCGTCTACGAGGACGAGCACGAGGCGCCGCGGACATCCAGGTCGAGGGCCCGACCACGGGTGGGATGGCGCAGGACTGCGAGCAGATCGAGGACGAATCGGACGAGGTCCGCTTCTCCCTCACCGCCGAGGCCGGCCTCAACGACGGCCTCGCCTTCCCGTTCGTCTACGCCGCGATCTACCTCGCGACGCTCGGCGGGGTGCAGCAGTGGGGGCTGAAGTGGGTGGCCTGGGAGGTCGTCGGCCGCACGGTCATCGGCGTCGTCGTCGGTATGGCGGTGGGCTGGCTGCTCGCCAAGATCGCCTTCCGCGCCCCCACCTCGGTGCGCGCGTCCGAGCTGGGCGACCCGCTCTTCGTCGTCGTCGTGCCGTTCGTGGCGTATGCCGCCGGCGAACTCGCCCACGGGTGGGGATTCCTGTCGGTGTTTGTCTGCGCGATGACGCTGCGGCACGCCGACCGCGGTCACGACTATCACGACTCGATGCACGGGGTGATCGAGCGGCTGGAGCGGCTGTTCACTCTGGTCGTGCTGCTGCTGCTCGGTGCCGCGCTCACCAACGGGCTGCTCGGCTCGCTCACCTGGGGAGCGGTCGGTTTCGGCCTGCTGCTGGTCTTCGTGATCCGGCCGGTCGTCGCGTGGATCGCGTTGGGCCGCAGTCGATCTCCCGACCACGTGCTCGACGGCCAGCTCGGTCCGCGGGAGCGGATCGTGGCGGCCTTCTTCGGCGTGCGCGGCGTCGGCTCGATCTACTACATCGCCTACGCCACCTCCAAGCACTCCTTCCCGCAGGAGCGGCTGCTGTGGTCGGCCTTGGCCTTCACCATCGTGCTGTCGGTGGTCGTCCACGGCCTGACCGCGACACCGGCGATGCGGTGGCTCGAGCGCGTCCGGCCAAGCTGAGAGAAACCTGGGAATTCAAACAGGTGACGCACAGCATCGGACGGGTCTAGGTTCCACTCTGGTGGCTCGTGACCCCCGAGCGGGCCCGGATATCGAAGGAACCATCGTGGCCAAGAAGCGTTGGAGCAAGAAGCGGATCACGACCGCCACCGCGGTCGCAGCGATCGCCGTGGCCGGCTCCGGTCTGGCGATCGTCGGACCCGAGCACGCCTGGGAGACCCTGGCCGGCAAGCAGGAATCCAAGGACTCGCTCAAGGAGTTCGTCAAGGAGCACAAGGGCATCAACCGTCACTCGCAGGCCGCTGCCACGGTGATGGAAAAGCTGGAAGGCGGTGCCGAGACGGCATACGGCCCGAACCAGTGGAACTACGAAAACCTCGCGTTCCCGCGCTCGGCGGTCGCCGCAGCCCAGCAGCAGGGGTCGCGGTCGGCCTTCCAGGCAGCGGCCAAGCGTGGCGGCCCGCCGAATGTCGGCACCTGGAGCCCGCTCGCGACCTCCAACTATGTGCCGGGCGAGGTGACCTACACCGGCAACCCCAGCCACGTCTCGGGCCGCACCACTTCTGTGGTCGTCGCGCCGGACAGCAAGACCGCCTACATCGGCACGGCCGGCGGCGGCGTCTGGAAGACCGATGACGTCACGGCGGCCAGCCCGACCTGGCGCTCGATCGGCGACTCCCTGCCCAGCCAGGCGATCGGCACGCTCACCCTCGCCGGCAACACGCTGTATGTCGGCACCGGCGAGCCCAACGGTTCCTCGGACTCCGAGGCCGGGGTCGGTCTGTTCAAGTCCACCGATGGCGGTGCCAGCTTCACCCAGGTCACCGGGTTCAACGCCTACTCCAAGGACCGCGGCATCTCCTCGGTCGCGGTCGACCCGACCAACGCCCAGCACCTGCTCGTCGGCACCCAGGTCGCCCGTCACGGCGCCTCGTCGGTCAACGGTGGCCGGATGACGCCGCCGGACGCTCCGCGGATCGGCCTGTTCGAGTCCACCGACGGTGGTGCCACCTGGACCCAGGTCATCGACGAGCCGCAGGACACCGTGAACCCCGCCACCGCCAACGGCGCCGACTTCTTCCGCGGTGGCGTGACCAAGGTGGCCTTCGACCCGAATAACCCGGGCACCACCTATGCCTCCGTGAGCGATTACGGGCTCTACCGGCGCAAGGCGGGCGAGGCGGCATACAGCCGGATCTACACGATCGGCACGCCCGGTTCGACCGCGACCTCCTCCAGCAGCCGGCTGGAGTTCGCGGTGACCACCAAGAACGCCAAGACCCGCATTTACCTGGGTGACGCGACCAAGTTCAACAACGCGGTCGCCGGGCTGATGCGCACCGACGACGCGCAGGCGGCGGCGGTCACCTGGACCACGCTGTCCGACCCCAACAAGAGCAGCACCGGCTACGACAGCTACAACTTCTGCCAGGGCCAGTGCTCCTACGACATGGTGGTGTCCTCACCCCCCGGTCGCCCGGACACGGTGCTGCTGTCGGGCTCGATGAACTACAACGAGATCTTCACCGCCCACCAGCCGAGCAACGGCCGGGCCATCGTCCGCTCGACCAATGCCGGTGTGTCGTTCACCGACATGACCAATGACACCCAGAACAACGGCCTGCACCCCGACCAGCACGCGCTGGCGTTCCTGCCGAACAACCCGGACAAGTGGGTGCTCGGTGACGACGGTGGTGTCGCGGTCGAGTCCGGCCCGTTCGTCGACAAGTCGGCCGACTGCACCAACCGCGGCCTCGGCGCGCAGGACCTCGCCAACTGCAAGCGCTGGCTGTCGGCGGTCCCGACCTCCAACAAGGAGGTCAACTCGGGTCTGCAGACGCTGCAGTTCCAGTCGGTGTCGGTCGGCCCGAACGGTGTGCTGCAGGGCGGCACCCAGGACAACGGCACCTGGGAGTCCGACCTCGGTGGCTGGTCGGAGTCGGTCGGCGGTGACGGCGGCAACTCCTACATCGACCCGTCCAACAGCAACATCCGGATGCACACCTACTACAACCCGCAGTTCGACGTGAACTTCCGCGGGGCGTCCCCGACCGGGTGGAACTGGATCGCCGACCCGCTGCTGGAGTCGGGCGAATCGTCCTCGTTCTACGTCCCGGTGGAAGGTGACAAGACGGCTCCGGGCACGGTCTACACCGGCCTGCAGCGCGTCTGGCGCACCACCGACAACGGCGGCAGCCAGGCCTACCTGGAGAAGCACTGCAACGAGTTCACCGGTGACTTCACCCAGACCTGTGGTGACTGGAAGCCGCTCGGTGGCGCGAACGGCGACCTGTCCGGGTCGGCGTACGGCGCGGACTATGCCGGCCCCGGCAACTACGTGGTCAACATCGCCCACGCTCAGCGCAAGACCAACATCATGTGGGCGGCGACCCGTCGCGGCCGGCTGTTCATCTCGGGCAACGCCAACGCCGCTGACCCGGCCGCGGTGACCTACACCCGGCTGGACCAGACCGCCAAGGGCGACAAGCTGCCGGCGCGGTTCGTGTCGGGCATCAGCCTCGACCCGGCCAACCCGTACCACGCGATCGTGTCCTACAGCGGCTACTCGGCATACGCCGCCGGAGGCCATGTCTACGACGTGACCTACGACCCGGCCAGCAAGACCATCACCAGCAAGGACATCTCCGGCAACATCGGCGACGTGCCGGTGCGCGCGGTGGCCTACGACTGGCGCACCAAGTCGGTCTACGCCGCGACTGACTGGGGCGTGCTGACCGCGGCCAATGGTTCGAACAACTACCTGGCGACCACCGGTATGCCGCAGGTGGCCGTCTACGGCCTCACCCTGGACGACGCGGGCAAGCGGCTCTACGCCGCCACCCACGGCCGCGGCGTCTACGTGAACCGCACCAACTGAGGTTTTCCCTCTCGGCGGGCCCCGTCACCTTCACCGGTGGCGGGGCCCGCGTTCGTCATACCCGGGGGTATGCCGTGGGCTTCCAGCCCGGTCGGCTAGGACTGGAGGCATGACTTTTCGACTGACGTCCGTGCCCGCAGCCGACGGCGATGCCGAGGCGATCATCGCGACTCCCGCCTCGGGTTCGGGTCCGTGGCCAGGCGTGCTGATGTTCATGGACGCGATCGGGTTGCGGCCGCGCCTGCAGGACATGGCGCAGGAACTCGCTGACGAGGGCTATGTCGTGCTCGCGCCGAACCTCTTCTACCGCGCGGCGTCGGTCGCTGACATTGCGCCGACCGCGCCGCTCGACACCCCCGAGGCGCGGGAGGCGCATTTCGGCAAGCTGCGGCCGTTGATGAGCGGGTTGACCTCGGCTCAATCCACCGCCGACACGGCCGTCTGGCTGGACGCGCTGCGCTCCCGCGATGACGTGGCGGACGGTCCGGTGGGAGTGGTGGGCTTCTGCATGGGCGTGCGGCTGGCGCTGCGCGCGGCCGGTGCGCATCCGGACCTGGTCAAGGCCGTCGCCGGCTTCCACGGTGGAGGCCTCGTCACCGACGACGCCGACAGCCCACACCGCGCAATCGCTTCTGCCACAGCCGAATTCGTGCTCGGTGGCGCGGACCATGACGACTCGTTGCCGCCCGCTGCGGTGCAGACGCTCAGCGATGAGTTCGAGCGCGCCGGGCTGGTCGCCGACAACACGATCTACCCCGATGCGCCGCACGGTTTCACGATGGCCGACACGGCGGCATACCAGCAGGCCGGCGCCCAGCGCGCGTTCGCCGCGACGGTCGACCTCCTCGGCCGCACCCTGCGCTGAGGCGCGGCCCGACGGTGACCCGGTGAGCGTCAGTTCACCGTGGAGGTGCCCAAGGTCAGCTTCGCGGTGTGTGTGGTGCCCGCCTCATCGACCCAACTGACCGACACCTGTTGGCCGGGGTAGTAACCGTTCATGACCGAGCTCAGGTCACCGGAGTTGGCGATCTGCTGGCCGCCGACGGCGGTGAGGGTCGAGCCGGCGGTGATCCCCGCGGACGCAGCACCCGTGCCGTCGACGACGCCGACGATCGCCACACCCGCGCCGCCGCGGCCGGAGGACGGCTGCACCTGCACCCCGAGCGCGGCCCGCGGGCCGATGTGGTTGGTCGCGGTGCGGGTGCCCTTCTCGATCAGCTGGGCCACCGACATCGCCGACTGGATCGGGATCGCGTATCCCTCGGTGCTTCCGGTCGCCTGGGTGCCCACGCTCTGCCCGTTGCTCGCCGAGGCGGCGGTGTCAACACCGACGACCTGGCCGGTGCTGTTGAACAGCGGGCCGCCGGAGTAGCCCGGCACGATCGGCGCATCGGTCTGGATCAGGCCGGTGAGCTGTTCAGCCCCGGCAAGCGACCCTTCATCCGAGGCGGTGATCTGCCGGTTGGTCGCCACCACCGTGCCGCTCGCGGCATACAGCACGCCCTCGCCGTTGCCCTGCCCGACGGCGGTGACCTTGTCGCCGACGGAAGCGGTGGAGCCGAGCTTGGCCACCGCCATCCCGGAGGCATCCTGCAGCTTCAGCACGGCGATGTCGCGCGACGAGTCGTGCCCGACAACCGTTGCGGTATAACGCTTTCCGTTGGGCACCACCGCTCGCACCTGGGTCGACCCCTGGACCACGTGGTAGTTGGTCAGCACGTAACCGTCGGAGCTGAGCACGATCCCGGTGCCCGCTCCCTCGCCGCCCGGCACGACCGTGTCGATCATCACGACACCGGCGGCGTTGCTGGTCACCGTCGTGCCGTTGCGCGTGGCCTGCGACTGCTCGGACTGCGAGGGAGTGGGCGTCGATCCGTCACTGCCCGGCGACTGCGGCGTCGTGGGCGAGGCGTATGCCGGACCGCTCACCGTCGGGCCCCCGACCGTGAGATAGCGGTCCGCGGCATACACGCCCGCCGCGGGGCCGACGGCAAGGGTGGCGACGGCGGCTGCGGCGAGAGCCACGGAACGAGTCCTCATGACGAATCTCCCTGGAATCGAAGGTGATCCCATTGCACGCCCCTCAGCAGTGGGACCTGTGGGCGGGCCCTATGGGCCGGCTATGAGCCGACGGCAGCCACCCGGTATGCCGGGATGCTTCGGCCTAGACCACCGAGGGGCGCTGGGGGTCGATCACGGCGGACACATCGCAGTCGAAGAAGAGGTCGAAGAGCCGTTCGGCACCATCCGGCCGCGCCACTGTGAACGCCATCTCGGCGCGCGTCACCGGCAGCACCGCGAGATAGGCCACCCGCGCGACCGGGGTCTCGCAGGTCATCAGGTCGGGGCTGTACCCGATCGGCGGCCCGATCACCGCGCCGGTGAAGGGCACGCCGTCGGCATACGGCCGAGCGGGGTCGCCGTGGGGCACGCTCTGGCCCCAACTGAGCACCCCTCCCTTGCGGGGCAGCTGCGCGAGATCCCTGAGAAGGCGGATCGGCCAGGAGTTGCGCTCGTCCGCCAGCGGGCCTCCTGGTGGCGATGCCTCGAGCGGAGCGATCGGATCGAGACCCGCCCACCCCGGCGCGAGCGCGAGCAGCAACTCCATCCGCGACTGGCTCTCCAGGCCGGGCGGCATCGCCATCGGGTGATCCGACATGCCGGAGGTCACCAGCGTGAGGAAGGGATGCTCACTCGACGGCGGGAAGACGTAGACGTCCAGACGGTCGTCGCCGAGACCGCCGGGCAGCACCCGCCAGTCCGCCCCGATGAACTGCCGCAGGTGTGCGTCGCGGCCGGCCGCGAGCGCCGGGTCGGTCGGCGCGAGCGCCGGGTCGGTCGCCGTAGGCGCGGCAGGGTCGCGCCGGTCGGCATGCCGGCGGACGGGCTGGCCGCCCTCGCTCTGGTCACGTCTCCAACCGAACAACGTGGCACCCCCTCGTTCGCCGTTACCTGGCCGACGAACATGGCACGGCCAGGGTTCCGATGCACCGAACGGCAGCATTGCTCCCCCGAACCTGCCGTATCCCCTAGAGCCTAGAGCCTAGAGCGGTCAACATCGGCGGTATGACGCCCCTCTGCTCGCCATACCGGCCGCGCGAAATTCAGCGTTCTTTCAGGCTGCGAGCGCCGAGCGCGATGCCCAGCCCGGCGACCACCTGGAAGGCGATCCCGACGGCGAAGGCGTTGGCACCACCCCAGCGCGACCCGACGGCGGCGCACAGCGTGGCGAGCCCGGCGACGCCGGTGGCGAGCGCGCCCTGCTGGATGGTGACCAGCACGCCGCTGCCGACGCCAGCGAGCTCGTGCGGCACCGGCTGCAGCACCGCCCGGTAGATCCCGCCGAAGAAGAACGCCTGGCCCAGGCCAGCAACCGCGAGCCCGGGCGCGAGCGTCGGCAGGGACACGTGCGGCCACTGCCACCACAGCGGAGTCGCGACCGCGGTGAGCCCGATCGCCTGCAGCACACCGCCGATCGTGAGCACGCGGTTGCCGATCCTGGGCACCAGCCGCTGGGTGACGAAGGCGCCGCAGAAGAAGGCCACCGCCATCGGCAGGATGGCCACGGCGCTGGTGAGCGCCGAGCGGTGCAGTTCGTTTTGCAGGGTGATCGCGAAGACGAACATGAAGCTGCCGAAGCCCATGAAGAAGGGCGCGGCGAGCATGAGTCCGCGGCGGACCTGCGGGATGTGCAGCAGCCGCGGCGGCAACAACGGCGTCCGGCCGCGGGCTTCGACCGACTGTTCCACCCGCCATACGGCATAGGCGAGCGGCAGGACCACGAGCAGGCTGACCCAGGTCCACCAGGGCCAGCCGAGCGCGCGTCCCTGGTTCATCGGGATGAGCAGCGCGAGCAGGGTGAGGCCGAGCAGCACGGTGCCGCGCACGTCGACCTGGGCGGGGAGCGGCGAGCGGCTCTCGGGCACGGTGGCGAGGCCGACGAGGGCGAGGATGCCGAGCGGGACGTTGATGAAGAACAGCGGCCGCCACGACGAGCCGGCGATGTCGGCGTGCAGCAGGACGCCGCCCACGAGCTGACCGACGGCGAGCGCGATGCCACCGACCGAGGCGTAGAGGCTGAGCGCGCGGTGCCGCTGCTCGCCGGTGGTGGTCGCTTGGATCGTGCCGAGCACCTGGGTGGGCAGCAGCGCGGCGAAGACGCCCTGCAGGATCCGGTAGAGGATCAGGTCGGTGCCCCCGATGGCAAGCCCGCACAGCAGCGAGCTCACGGTGAAGCCGACCAGCCCGACGGCGAGCATCCGCCGGCGCCCGATCATGTCGCCGAGGCGCCCGCCGAGCACGAGCAAGAGGGTGAACGCGATCGTGTAGCCGGCGACCACGAGCTCCAATCCCGCTGTGGTCATTGATAATTCGGTCTGCATGGTGGGCAGCGCGACATTGACGATGAAGGTGTCCATCATCGTCATGAGGTATGCCGTGAGCAGGGTGGCAAGTCCCAGCGCTCGCAGCCTGGGTGCAGGGTCGGCCGGGCTCGCTGAGATGGGGGTTGAGGTGACGACGGCGTCGGTCATGGTGTCATCCTGACGCTCGGCGTAAGCTGGTACCAGTTGCAGATTTATCCTGGTACCACCCGGTGCCCGGCTGACTGCGGAAAGGCGTCGCCCCGATGAGCACGACTGCACCCGCGATCGCCACCGATCCCGACCAGGCGCGACGAGCCGAGCTGGGGTCCTTCCTGCGCAGCCGCAGGGAGCGGCTGACGCCGGAGCAGCTCGGGCTGCCGCCCACCGGCCGCCGGCGCACACCCGGCCTGCGCCGCGAGGAGGTCGCGCAGCTCGCGAATGTGAGCACCACCTGGTACACCTGGCTCGAGCAGGGGCGCGATATCTCCGTGTCGGCGCAGGTCGTGCTGTCCCTGGCGCGGGCCCTGCGGCTGAGTCCCGTTGAGCGGCAATACCTTTCGACCCTGACGCACACACCGGTCCAGCAGCAGAAGACGCAGTGCACCGCGGTCTCCCCGGTGGTGCAGGCGATGCTGGACCAGCTCAGCCCCTGGCCGGCGTTCGTCCAGGATCTGCGCGGCGACATCCTGGCCTACAACCTCACCTACGGGCACCTGCTCTGCGATCTGGATGCTCTGCCGGCGGAGGACCGCAACTGCGTGTGGTTGGCGTTCACCAACGAGGAGTGGCGGGTCGGGCTGGGTGACCGGGTGACCGAGGTCCGCAGCTATCTGGTGAGCGCCCAGCGCACCCGGATGGCGCACACCCCGAACGACCGCACCTCCCAGGATCTGGTGCGGCGGCTGCAGTCGGTGTCGGAGGAGTTCACCCGCCTGTGGGCGCGGCATGACGTCACCAATACCGCCGACCACCCGCGCAAGACCTTCATCAACCCGATCGTCGGGGAGTTGCGCTTCGACGTCGCCGACCTGTGGCTCGGCCCGCGCGAGGGCACCCGGCTGCTCAACTACCAGCCGGCCGACCAGCGCACCGCTGACCGGGTCCGGCAACTGCATGACCACCTGTCCGCCTAACGTGGTCAACGTGACCGACGACTGCTGGGACGCCCCTCCCCGCCAGCTCCTGCCCGCGGACTGATCCGGCCCCACCCAGCTCGTTAGCTGAGCGCGAAGTCGACCAGCACCGGCGCGTGATCGGAGAGGCGACGGTCGGCCGAAGGCTCGCGGTCGACATACGCCGCGGTGGCCGTGCGCGCGAGCCGCGGGGTCGCCAGGTGCAGGTCGATGCGCCAGCCGGTGTCCCGGTCGAAGGCGCCCGGCATCCAGGACCACCACGAATACGGCCCGTCGACCTCCCCGAGCTGTGCGCGCAGCACGTCGACGAGTCGGCGTGAGCCCATCAACGACGCAAGCCACTCCCGCTCCTCGGGCAGGAATCCCTCGCTCTGCGATGCCCGCCGCCAGTTGCGCACATCCCAGCGGTCCGGTGCGATATTGAAATCGCCCATCAGCAGGTAGTCCCGCCCCTTGGCCTGCGCTGCGCGACGAGCCCGATCTGCTTGTCGCGCAAAGGAATTCAGGAAGCGCATCTTGCGCTCATACTTCCGGCCGCCATCCGGTGCATCGCGCATCCGGCCGGGCTTTTGCAGGTGCGCCGGCAGGCCACCCTTGGGCAGGTAGAGCGATGCCACCGTGAGCGGAGCATCGGCCAGGTCAACCTCGGCATACCTGCCCTCGAGCGCGAACTCGTGCAGACCGCGGGCGTGCGGGACGACCTCGGTCTCAACGAGTGCGGTATGCCGTTCGCCCGGTCCGCGCACGAGCGCCGTGCCGCTCCAGGTGCGCACGGCGGCCGGTGCCTCACGGGTGAGGATGCCGACCCCGTTGCGGCCCGGCAGCGTGCCCTCGTCGTAGGTCAGCCAGTGGTTCGGGAAGGCGGGCACGAGCTCCGCGGTGGCGCGAACCTCCTGCAGCGCAACGACATCCGGGTTGCGGTGCGCGAGCCAGCCGAAGAAGCCGCGCTTCTCACTCGCCCGGATGCCGTTGACGTTGAAGGTGGCGACGAGCACCCCCAGAGGGTAGGAGGCCGAGGGTGGTTCACCCGGCGCGGGTCGCCGCGATGGGCAGCCCAGCGGCGGCATACGCCCGGAATCCCCCGACGAGATCGGTCGCCCGCTGGAAGCCCAGAGCCTGCAGGTCGCGCGCGGCGAGCGAGGAGGAGTAGCCCTCGTTGCAGACCACGACGACCTGCTGCTCGAGGTCCGGGCCGTCCTTGAGCCGGGCGGAGCTGGTGGGGTCCAGCCGCCATTCGAGCACCAGCCGATCGATGACCACCGCGCCCGGGATGTGCCCTTCGACCAGCCGGGTCTCGGCCGGTCGAACGTCCACCACGAAGGCTCCCTTCGCTTGTGCCGCAGCGAGATCGGCCGGATCGACCCGGTCCAGGTTGGCGCGCGCCTGCGCGAGGATGCCGTCGATCGTGCTCACCACTCGTGTCCCTCCGGCTCGTCGGACCGCACCACGCGATCCACGAGCAGGCGGCCGCTGTGCAGGTCGTAATAGGTCATCTGGGTCAGTGCGGGAGCGTACGCGTGGATCGTGACGGCGGGTTCACGGCGTTCGTTGCGGACGTCGTGGATGTCACCGGGCCGCACGGATTGCACGGCGCCCTCGGCCAGGTCGCGGGCAATCAGCTGGCCGCCGCGGGGTCGCAACTCCGCGATCGTGCCGCGCACCGTGGTGAAAGCCGCCGACGCGTCGCCGTGATCGTGCAGCCGGGTGCCCTGGGACTGCTCCCAGCAGATCACCCACACGTCCACGCCCTCCGGCACGCTGATCCGCGCCCACTGGCGCTCGCCCCGGTCGAAACGCACCAGCGGTTCCCAGAGCGCGCGGTCCGCGGCCACCCGGCAGACCAGCTCGACCAGTTCGGTGTCGGTCAACGTGCGTGGCGCAAATGCGGTCGAGCTCATCGCGATCCTCCTTCGGTGGGTGCTTTCGGGTGCGCTCAACATAACGTGCCGTTTTGGTTATCCCAACTCATCGTTTCCAGCATGCAAGACGGGGCGCTGGCAGAGTTGCCCCATGACGACGCCACCCGGAGCCGGGCTCGCCCGGCAGATGCAGATCTATCTCGCGGGGATCTCCGGCACCCGACCGAAGGTGCCCACCGATCTTGTCGCGCTCGAGGACGCCGCGCGCCGTGCCATGTCCAAGCGAGCCTGGGCGTATGTCGCCGGCGGAGCCGGACAGGGCCGCACCATGCGGCGCAACCGTGAGGCCTTCGAGCGGTGGTCGATCGTGCCCCGTATGGCGCACGGCCAGTCCCAGCGAGATCTCACCACGACCGTTGTGGGACAACGACTTTCGTCACCTCTTCTGCTTGCGCCGGTGGGCGCCCTCGGGATGATCACCCCCGATTCCGACCTACAGGTCGGGCGCGCCGCGGCGGCGCAGGACGTCCCCTATGTCATCTCCAACCAGGGCTGTTCACCGATGGAGCAGATCGCCGCGGCGATGGGACAGGGCCAGCGCTGGTTCCAGCTCTACTGGAGCAAGGATGAGGACCTCGTCGATTCGTTCATCCAGCGCGCCGAGGCATCCGGAGCGGCCGCGCTCGTGGTCACGCTCGACACCACCAGCCTCGGCTGGCGCACCCAGGACCTCGACCTCGGCTCGCTGCCCTTCGGCCAGGGTGTCGGCATCGCGCAGTACACCTCCGACCCGCGGTTCGCGCAGATCGTCGCCGAGCGGGTGCAGACGCCGACGTCCGGGCCGAAGCCGCGCGTGACCCCCGCCGCGGCTCGCACCTTGGTGTCGGTGGCTCGCAACCATCCGGGTGACTTCCGCGGCAACCTCACCGCGCCGGAGCCCCGAGCTGCGGTGCAGACCTTCCTCGACATCTATTCCAACCCGGGGCTGTCCTGGGAGCACCTGGCCACGCTGCGCAACCGCAGCCGACTTCCGTTGGTGCTCAAGGGAATCCTGCATCCGGACGATGCGCGGCGGGCGTTCGACCTCGGGTTTGACGCGATCGTGGTGTCCAACCACGGCGGTCGTCAGGTGGATCTCGAACGGGCCTCTTTGGACGCGCTCATCGACATCCGCACCGCGGTCGGCGACGACGCCACGGTGCTCTTCGACAGCGGCATACGGACCGGTGCGGATGCCTTCGTCGCGCTGGCGCTGGGCGCCGACGCCGTGCTGATCGGCCGCCCTTATGCCTACGGACTCGCCATCGCCGGCCAGCAAGGGGCGGAGGACGTCATCGCCAACATCCGGGCCGAGCTCGACCTCACCATGGCCCTCACCGGCTGCGCCGATGTCGCCGCGATCACCCCTGACCTGCTGACCCAGGCCACACACACCTGACGTCCAGACAGCTTCGCAAGCCTCGGCGCATGCGCCGTTCACCCTTTCGTGATCTCGTCGCGACGCTGGCCGTGCTCGTGCTGGTCAGCGGCCTCGCCCTGGGCGTGCCGCATTGGCGCACGGAGCACGCGCTGCGCGGTGCCGGCCGGCTGGTCACCGGGTCTTCGAGCGCCGCGGATCCGCCAGGTCCGGCCAGCCCGAGCCCGAGTGCGAGCAGACCGCCCCTGCGGGTCGTCGCCCTCGGTGACAGCGTGCCGGCAGGCGCGAACTGCGGGTGCACGGCATATCCCTCGCTCGTCGCCACCCGGCTGGGCGCCCAGCAGGGACGCGCACCGCAGCTGCACAACCTCGCCCAGAACGGCCTCACCTCCGACCAGATGGTCCAGCAACTGGCCGACCCGGCCACAAGGTCCGCAGTCGCCGCGTCGGACCTGGTCATCATCGAGATCGGCGCCAACGACTTCGACCAGAACAACGCGTATGACGCCAGCTGCCAGCCCGCCGCGTCGTCCGACTGCTACGCCTCCGATCTCGGACACCTGCGGCAGACGATCAACCGCATCCTGTCGATCGTCACCTCGCTGCAGACCGCGCCCAACGCGCGCGTCGTCGTGCTCGGCTACTGGAATGTCTTCCTCGACGGCGACACCGGCGCCTCCGAGGGGCCGACCTATGTCTCCGGCAGCGCCGATCTGACCGGGGAGGTCAACGCAATCCTCACCGCGGCGGCCGGGAGCCATCACGTGCTGTATGCCGACGCCCACTCACCCTTCGATGGACCCGACGGTGCCGGGGACGCGACGCCCTACCTCACCCCGGACGGTGACCATCCGAATGCCGCCGGGCACCGCCTGCTCGCGCAGGCGGTGCTGGCCAGCCTCGGCGCCGAGGCGGCAACCGTCTAGGCCGAGCGGCCGAGGGTTCAGACCGAGGCGGCGCGGGCCGGCATACGGCGGCGGAACAGCCGATCGATGCTAAGCGGGCCAGGGCCGGTCGCGGCGAACAGCAAGGCACCCAGGCCCAGCGCGGCCACGAGCTCCCAGCCGCCGGGGACGAAGATGCCCTGGGTGCGGTGCACGAACCAGAAGGCACCCGCCATGTCGATCACCAGCAGCAGGCTCACGATCGTCGTGGCCGCGCCGAGGATGAGCAGCACCCCGCCACCGAGTTCGACCAAGGCCGCGAACCAGGCTGACACCTTCGGCGCGGGCACGCCCATCTTCTCGAAAGCCGTTGTGGTTGCTTGCATTCCGTTGGTGTTGAGCTTTTGCCAACCGTGGGCGATGAAGATCACTCCGAGCAGCACACGCGCCGCCGTCACTGCGACTGAGCGCAGATGAGAGGTGGTCGTTGTCAGGGAGGGCATCACAATCCTTCGAGTCGATGACAGGCCGACGACACCTGTAGTGGTGTCGTTGAACCGTCAACGGCCTAGCTTTCGGCCGGGTTCCCCCGGCGCGGCAACCTTTCGCCCGAAGGGCAACCCGATCTTTCGATGGTTGAGCAAGGCCGACGAAGGAGGCCGCGTCGAAACCACTTGCGTTACGAGGACATCGGCGCCTCGATTCCGAGCCTCGTCTCGACTAAAACGCCTGTGCTGCAACGGTTTTCGCGAGCTGTGAAAGAAGGCTAGCCGGGCGGTCCGGACGCGCGTAGGGTGCCGACATGCGCCCGGTCAAGGGGGTTCCGACCCGCATCGCCTCTGAGGCCGATGCGCGCGAGCTGAGCCTGCGGATCGTCGAACCAAGCCGGGTGCATCCCCTGCTGGTCATCGCAACCACCGGTCGCGACTGGGTGGACGCCGACGAGCTGGCCGCGACGCTGCGCACCACGGCGGACGTCTTCGTCGTGCCCGCGCAGTGGATCGACGCGGCGATGCATCACGTGCCCTCCACCGGCCGGGCGTTCGGCACCGCCGCCCGCATCTACCCCGGCAAGGACGTTCCGTGGCAGCAGCGGCCGCACCTATCGCGCTATTTCACCGAGGACACCGCCGATCTCGCCCAGATCGTCGAGGAGGTGCGCAAGGTCTCGCCAGGACAGGTGGAGCGCTCCGAGGCCAGCAAGCGGACCGACGCGGCCCGCGCGGTGGCGACCCAGGCCCGGCATACGGTCGTCGAACTCACCTCGCCGGAGTTAGTCGACGCCTTCCTGAAGCGCCTGCTCGCGCCCGACCGCGCCGTGCCGTTCGCACTGGTCACGATCGCCGAAGGCCAGGACCAGCCCGCCATCGACGCGCGCGCCGTGCTCGACACCGCTCCCGGTGAGATCGAGGTGTATGTCGTGCGATCCGGGCCGCTCACCTTCCGGATCGCCGGGCAGATCGGGCGGATGGCGTCCGCCTTCGGCGGCGCGGGACGGGTGTATGCCGTGGGCAACGCGTGGTTGCGCGACCCCTACACCTCACCGCTGCATCTGGTCACCGGGCCCGCGGACGGGCGGCACGCGACGGACCGGATGGTTGGCGACGCGCTGACCGAGGTATGGCGGGCCCGCGAACTGCAGCGGGTGGCGATGCACCAGCCGCTCCCGGGTTCGCCGCCTCCCGTCCGTCAGCTCACGGACCCGCTCGGCGCCTATCGCGAGGGTGACGTCGTGCTCGCCAAGGTGGCCGCCGTTGATGCGAATCACGCTGTGCTGCAACTGCATCCGGGCATCGAAACGACGATCACGGTCGACGATGTCACCGGCAACGAGCTCGACCGGCTGGACGACCTGATGAGCCCGGAGGAGATCGTCGCGGTGCGGGTCGTCGGTGTCGGTGCGGGCCCGGCCGGCTGGCGGGTCTCGATGGTCGACGTCGATGACGACGAGGAACCAGTGCCGACACCCCCGGTGCGGGAAGGCGGTGGCCCCTGGCTGATCCTCGACCTTGACGCCGAGCCGTCCGCCGGCCCGACGGTGCAACCGGAGGTGGCCGCCGCGGTGCCTGCCGAACTCGGGCCGGGGGCACCCGAGCCGCTTCCGGAACCCCCTCCAGCGCCCCATCCAGGGCCGGGGAGCGAGACCAGCAGCCTGCGCCGCCAGCTCGCCGAGCTCACTCGCGATCGCGACCACTGGCAGCGTGAGGCGCGGCGCCACGACCGCGACGCGCAGGAGCAGTACAACCAGGTGCACGCGTTGCGGCAGGAGTTGGCCAAGGTCAAGACGCGGGTGCGCAAGTCGCGCACGACGAGTGGTGCGGACGCCCGGTCCGCTGGACCGGCCTTCGCGTCGGCGGAGGACCAATTCCGATGGGAGGTGTTCACCGCCTGGGTGGAGCGAATTCCCGCTGGAGAGAAGGCATCTCGCCCGTTGCCGCGCTATTGGATCGGTCCGGACTTCCTGGCTTCCCTCCACCGTTTGCACGGCCTGTCGCCCCGCCGGGTCGCCCAGACGGTCATGGAGTTGCTGCTGGACCCCGGGTCGAATGACGCGCATCCCCTGCGCAGCGGTCCGGGCGGGAGCACCAGCGCCGTGCGCTCCGGCGAGTCAACCGCGTGGCGCGCGTATGTCGAGCACAAGACCCCCAGCGCCCGTCGCCTGCATTACTGGCGCGGGCCGGGCGGCAAGGTCGAACTCGGTCACGTGGGGATTCACGACGACCTGGACCCGGGCGCGGCCCCGGCATACCTCGGGGAGGGTGGCCCGCTCCCTACTGGTCTGTAGGCACCGGCCTGTGGGCGGAGCGATGGTTCAGTCCTGCGCATTCTCCGGCTCGGCCACCCAGGCGGCGAACACCGGCAACCCGTCCCATCGATCGTCCTCGCCGGCGAGGGCCGTCGCGACGACGGCATACGGGTGAGAGAACCGGACGACGCCGGTGCGGTAAGGACCGGGTCGTGCCATCGGCACACCCGCGGCGACGGCGGCGACGGTCAGCGCCGCGGCTTCGAAGCCCTCGCGGTGGAAACGCGCGACTGCGCTCTGGATCGCCTCGACCGGTCCGCCGTCGCCGGCGAGGTGCTGCAGCGTCCGGCCGGCCGCGCCGAACCCGAGCTGCGGCAGGTCCAGCAATTGATGCTGACTGCGCGCACTCCACGCGGGCAGCACGGCCTCGAGGTGTTCGCCGCTCCAGGTCGACTCCTCCTCGGTGATCGTCCACAGCGGGTGCTCCCCTTGTGGCAGATCGAAGAGCGACACCTCAGCGACGTCGCTTGTCGCGATCTCGTGGGCCGCAGCGAGCACATCCGCGGGCGGGACCGACTCGTCGGCGATCACCGAGGTGACCGCCAGGTCCTCGCCCTGCGCGGTGTGTATGCCGACGAGCCCGGCGCGGTCGGTGTCGACGATGGCGGTGTGATGGGCGTAGCTCGGTCCGGCATGCAGCACGCGATCGAGCTCGCGACTCCACGGCCCGCGCAGCTCGCTCGCGTCGGCGAACTCGAACGGGATCGACCACGAGATGCGGGTCGCGAGCGCCGACGCGAGCACGACGACCAGCTCGCGCAGTTCCACGGGAAACCTCTCGATCAGCCCGAGCGTCTTCTCGCGCGCCCAGTCGTCGGCCGCTGCCTGACTCGGAATCGCCCCAGTCTCAACGGTTTTCGGCAGGCTGCCGCTCCACTGTATGAGCCGGGCCGACGACGGGTCGGTCCACGCCGCAGCGGCCGCGACGACCGCGGGGTGCGGCTCGGCGAGCAACTCGGCGGCCGCGCGTTGCGCCGACCGCGCGTCAGTGCCGAGTGCGTCGAGGAGTTGCTGCTGGTCGTCGCCCTCGGCCGCGGGTGCCACCAGGGCGAGCACCAGCCACGCGCCCAGCGGCGAAGAGATGTGGTGCGTGCCGCCGCCGAGCGTCGCGAAGCGTTCGGCATACCGGCTGATCAGGGCGGGCAGGTCCGTCATACCGACAACTGTGCACCCGCTGGGGGTCAGGAGGAGAACGGATAGGCGCGCAGGATCAACGCCTGCCGCTCGCGCTCGAGTGCGCCCCACCGTGGGTCCATCGCGGTGAGCCAGGCTTCGGTGAGGTGGAACCACTGGCGACGGGTGTCCTCGCCCTTGCGCCGGTGCGCCAGCTCGTAGGCCCCCGCCACCTCGGAGACCAGGTCGACCATGACCAGGTGCACGAGCTCCTCGACGTCGTCTACGACATCTTCGCGCAGGGTCCGCCCCTTCTCCTGGACGCGGTAGAACAGTCGCCCGTGCTCTTCGCGGTAATAGGGGAAGCCGGCGTCCAGGCATTCGGTGTCGGTCACATGCCACGGGCGCAGCCCGGACTGCGCGTGCAGCATCGCGACACATTCGTCGACCCGGCGGGCGACCTCGGCGAGGCGGGCGGACTCGGCCATGGTGTGCGCGGGTGCTCAGCCGAGCGCGCGCTCGATGTCCTTGCCGAGCGCGTCCGGCTTGGTGGTGGGGGCGTAGCGCTCGATCACCTGACCGTCGCGGCCGATGAGGAACTTGGTGAAATTCCACTTGATCCGGTCACCGAGCAGGCCGCCCTTCTGGTCACGCAGCCACACGAAGAGCGGGTGCGCATCCGCGCCGTTGACCTCGACCTTGTCGAACATCGGGAAGGTGACGCCATAGTTTTGCTGGCAGAACGCGCCGATCTCGGTGGCGTCGCCGGGCTCCTGGCCGCCGAACTGGTTGCACGGGAAGCCCAGCACGGTGAAGCCGCGGTCGGCGTACTTGTGCTGCAGCTGCTCGAGGCCGGCGTATTGCGGGGTGAACCCGCACTGGCTCGCGGTGTTGACGACCAGCACGACCTGCCCGGCATAGTCGGACAACTGCTGCTCCTGCCCGGCAAGGGTCGTGGCGCTGAACTGCGAGAGGGAGGTCATAAATCGAAGGCTACGCGCCCGTCGACGCCCAACATCTCGCGGCGACGGAGCGGGCCGCAGGCAGGAACAACGAAGCTCCCGGCCGGATCTTCTCCGGCCAGGAGCTTCGGTAAACCCACGGATAGCCACCGACTACCGCTGGTGCGCGAGGGGGGAGTTGAACCCCCACGCCCTTTCGGGCACACGGACCTGAACCGTGCGCGTCTGCCTATTCCGCCACTCGCGCGAGTGCCGCCCTAGTCTGCCTGCTCGCCCCCGATTTCACCAAACCGGGGTATGCCGAGCGCGCTCGCCGTCGGACCTTGGCCACCGGATCGTCAGCGTCCGTGGCTCAGGACGCCATACCTGCTCCCAGCCACGGACCCTGAGCGGACCCACCCGCGGCGTCCGTAGCCCAGGACACCGTGGGTACTCTCCGGCGCGGACGTTGCAGAGACGACGCGCCAGCGTCCGCCGCCCACGACGCATGTGCGTCCGGAACGCCTGACTGCACCGACGGCCAAGCTCGAGCGTCAGCACCACCGGCACATAACGCGCCGCTACGCCTGACAGCAGCGGACCCCGAGACGCGGCGTCAGCACCAGCGGCACATAACGCGTCGCAACGCCTGACAGCAGCGGACCCCGAGACGCGGCGTCAGCAGCAGTGGCACATAACCGGCCGGAGCGCCTGACGGCAGCGACGGCCAAGCTCGAGCGTCAGCACCACCGGCACAAAACGCGCCGCAACGCCTGACGGGAGCACTGTTGTGGGACCACCGTCAGGGAGTCCGGCCAAAGCGCCGATGATTTCGACACGCTCGCTCCTTCGTCGCTCGCTTGCTCAATCAACGAGGGCGACACTCTCGGCGCGGAGCGTGGCGATACGGCTCGATCGTTACGATGACGTGCCGGGATCTGAATCGGTAGGCGCGACGTCGCACGTGTGCGGGATCGACGATGATGTCGGCGGCGCTGCCGAAGACGATCGAGGGCAGACGACACCGGGCGACCCGAGCTTGCGCGATGAAGAGCGGTGGGCCGGCCGGCAGCAGCCGGTGCAGGGCCGGTAACGGCATGGACGAGCATGCGAAGGAGGCGGACTTGGGGCTGTTCGACAAGCTGGAACAGCGCCTGGAGCGTGGCGTGCACGGCGCCTTCGCCAAGGCGTTCCGCTCCGAGGTGCAGCCGGTCGAGCTGGCGAGCGCGGTACGCCGGGCGATGGACGATCGCGCCACCAATGCCGGCAAGGGCAAGCGCCCGATCGTGCCCAATCTCTTCGGCATCGAGTTGTCCACCACCGACTACGACCGGCTCACCGCCTACGAGGAGCAGCTCGCCGACGAACTCAAGGCCAGTGCTGCCGAGCACGCCGAGTCCCAGCGCTACACCCCGGGCGGCCCGTTGACCGTCGTCTTTTCCGAACGCGACGACCTCGAGACCGGCGTCTTCGCCGTCCGCCCGTCGATCGCCCGCCAGGCCGCAGCGCTCAAGGACGCGCCCCCTAAGGATGCGCCCGACCAGCCCCAGCACGAGCCGGCGAGTGAGGTCGCGAACAGGACGTATGACGACCCGGCCGCCCAGCGCCCCGAGGGAGCCTTCGCCCTCCCCGGCCACCGGCCGGCTCAGTCCCAGGTCCATGCCCAGGCCCCCGCCCCGACCGACGAGCGCACCCACACAGCCGACGCCGACACCGCCGGCGACCACCCGATCCCGCGCTTCGAGGACCAACCCGACCCGGCGCCGGCATACGACCGCACCGACCCGCTGCGACCCTCGGCTGCCGCACCCCGCCGGTTCAAGCAGCGCCCCTATATCGACATTGACGGTGACCGCTACCCGCTGATCGGCGCGATCACCGTCATCGGTCGCGATGACGATGTCGACATCGTGCTGGACGACCCGGGAATCTCTCGGCGGCACAGCGAGATTCGCGTCACCAACGACGGACCGCATCTGATCGCGGCGCTGTCCGATCTCGGCTCGACCAATGGCACCTTCGTCAACGGCCAGCCGATCACCAGCGTCCACCTCACCGACGGCGACCGCATCACCGTGGGCCGCATCTCGATGATCTTCCGGGAGGGCCGCCGCCGATGAGTGAGCTGACCGTC
Organism: Metallococcus carri; assembly: GCF_011440275.1. Lineage (GTDB taxonomy): Bacteria > Actinomycetota > Actinomycetes > Actinomycetales > Dermatophilaceae > Metallococcus > Metallococcus carri. Next base: position 32,359 of record NZ_JAAOIV010000007.1, read on the forward strand.
ACCGCGATGCGCTTCGGCATCCTCGCGCTGTTGTGGGCCTTCGTCTTCAGCATCGTCGGCGTCATGCGCGGAGACCTGTATGGCGCCCGCGTCGTCTCGCGCGGCACCGGACGCAACGCCCGGGTCGCCTCGCGCGAGCAGGCGGCACGCCCGGCGCGGGCCCGCCGCAACTCCCTCTCCCACCTGGCGGTGATCGAGGGCTCGATGCGCGGCATCACCCTGCCGCTGTCCGAGGGCGGCATCCTCATCGGTCGCAACCCTGAGTGCACGCTGGTGCTGACCGACGATTTCGCGAGCGGCCGGCATGCTCGCATCTACGCCGAGGGCGACCAGTGGTTCCTCGACGACCTCGGTTCCACCAACGGCACCTTCGTCGGCCATCAGCGGGTCGGCGAACACGTGCCGATCGGCGAGGGCGCCCGCATCCGCATCGGCACCACGGTGCTGGAAATGAGGAAGTGACCCATGCCCATCGCCTTGCGTTATGCCGCCCGCACCAACCTCGGGCTGGGGTCCAAGACCCGCAACGAGGACTCGGCATACGCCAGCCCTGACCTGCTGATCCTGGCCGACGGGATGGGCGGGCACGCGGCGGGCGACACGGCCAGCTCCACCGTGGTGAGCGAACTGATCAAGCTGGACGGCGAGTCGCTCGGCGCGGACGAGGCGCTGCAGCATCTGCGCGATGCGGTCCACCGCGCCAACGACCGGCTGCGCTCGGAGATGGACTCCGCACCGGACACCGAGGGCATGGGCACCACGCTGATCGCGTTCCTGCGCAGCGGCAACAAGCTGGCGCTCGCCAATATCGGCGACTCGCGCGCCTATCTCGTGCGCGACGGCGTGTTCACCCAGCTCACCAAGGACCACTCCTTCGTCCAGGCGCTGCTCGACGACGGGCGGATCACCGAGGAGGAGGCCGAGCACCACCCGAACCGCTCGATGGTGACGCGCGTGCTCACCGGCCGTCCCGAGGACGAGCCGGACCTGTCGTTGCGCGAGGTGCTGCCCGGTGACCGGCTGCTGCTGTGCTCCGACGGTCTGTCGGACTATGTGGCCGGCTCGACGATCGAGAGCATCGTCACCCGCGAGGGCGCGCCCGCCGACATCGCCGACCGGCTGATCGACATCGCGGTCAAGGCCTCCACCCGCGACAACGTCACCGTGGTCGTCGCCGATGTGGTCGACGGCGGCGACGGGCTGCCCGGCACTCCGCAGATCGTCGGCGCGGCCGCCAACCGCTCGCTCGGCGATGTCCACGACGACGACACCCAGGAGCAGCCGCAGGGTCCACGCACCCCGGCCGAGAAGGCCGCGGCGTTGTCGCGACAGACCACCAGCCGGCCCCAGGTCCCTGCCGACGACTACGTCGAAGAGGAGGAGGCGCCGCAACCGCCGCTGGCCGAGGAGCGGCCCCGGCGCGGTGGCCCCTGGCGCTGGCTCGGGTTGATCCTGTTGATCATCGCCGTGCTCGGCGTCGGTGCCTTCGTCGCCAACAGCTGGCTCGACAAGCAGTACTACGTCGGCGACAACAACGGCAAGGTCGCGATCTTCCGCGGCATCAACCAGAACCTCGGTCCGTTCAGCCTGCACGACGTGGAGACCACCACCGACATACCGACCGGTTCGCTGCCGCCGTTCTACCGCACCAAGGTGCAGCAGACGATCTCGGTGAAGGACAAGGCGTCCGCCCAGAAGACCCTCGCCCAGGTCCGCCAGGCTGCCGCCGCGTGCGCCGCCTCGCCCACCACGACCCCCGCGGGGTCTTGCGGCTCGTGACAGCCATCACCACCGAACACCCTCGCACCCGCCGTGGCACCGAGCTGATCCTGCTCGTCCTGGCGGTCGGGCTGGTGCTGCTCGCCTACGCCGACGTGGCCCTGGTGATGGATGGCCGCCTGCCCACCGACCTGTTGCCGATGGGCGCCGGCTTCGGCGTCATCGTGCTCGCCTTCCATCTCGTGCTGCGGTGGAAGGCCGCGTATGCCGACCCCATGCTGCTGCCGATCGCGACGGTGCTCAACGGTCTCGGCCTGGTGATGATCCACCGGCTGGATATCGCCGCGGGCGACGACATCGGTCAGGGCGCGGCCGTGCGCCAACTGATGTGGAGCGCCCTGGCCGTGATCATGGCGATCGCGCTGTTCTTCGTGCTGCCCGACCACCGCCGGCTGCGCCGCTACACCTTCACCTTCGCGCTCGCCGGCATCGTGCTGCTGATGATGCCGCTGCTGCCGGTGCTCGGCAAGAACATCAACGGCAACCGGATCTGGATCGGGTTGGGGCCCTTCAGCTTTCAGCCCAGCGAGATCGCCAAGATCCTGCTGATCGTCTTCTTCGCGTCCTATCTCGTGCAGACCCGCGACGCGCTCTCACTCGTCGGCAAGCGGTTCCTCGGCCTGCCGCTGCCCCGCGCCCGCGACCTCGGCCCGATCCTCGTGGCCTGGCTCGCCAGCCTGGCCGTCCTCGTCTTCGAATCCGACCTCGGCACCTCGCTGCTGTTCTTCGGCGTCTTCGTCGGCATGCTGTATGTCGCGACCGAGCGTCGCTCGTGGATCGTCATCGGCCTGGGGTTGTTCCTGGTCGGCTGCTACACGGCATACCTGCTGTTCGCCCACTTCCGCTCACGCGTGGTGCTGTGGCAGGACCCGTTCACCCCGGGCTACTCCGACCAGCTCGCCAAGGGCCTGATGGGTATGGCGTCCGGCGGCCTCTTCGGCACCGGCCTCGGCGCCGGGCACCCCGAGTTCACCTATTTCGCCAACTCCGACTTCATCATCGCCAGCTTCGGTGAGGAGCTCGGCCTGGTCGGGCTGATGGCGATCATCCTGCTCTACGCGCTGCTGGTCGAGCGCGGCCTCCGCACGGCACTCGCCGCCCGCGACGGCTTCGGCAAGCTGCTCGCGACCGGGCTGGCGTTCTCGCTCGCGCTGCAGTGTTTCGTGGTGATCGGCGGCGTCACCCGGGTGATTCCGCTGACCGGTCTGACCACCCCCTTCCTCGCCGCCGGCGGCTCGTCCCTGCTCGCCAACTGGGTCGTCGTGTCGATCCTGCTGCGGATCAGCGACCAGGCCCGCCGCCCGCTCAACGAAACCCCGCCGTCGCTCGGCTCCGACGAGACCCAGGCCGTGAAGATGGTGAAAACTCGATGAATACGCCGATCCGCCGGCTGGGGCTCGTCGTCGCCGCGATGTTCTGCGCCCTGCTGCTCGCCAGCACGATGATCCAGTTCGTCCAGGCGAAGGCGCTCAACGACAAGCCGGGCAACCGGCGCACGATGCTCGCGTCCTACGCCAAGGAGCGCGGCTCGATCATCGTCGACGGGCGCGCCGTAGCCGACTCGCAGCCCAGCAACGACGATTACAAGTGGCAGCGCCGCTACAACCAGGGACCGCTGTATGCCGCCGCGACCGGCTACTTCTCGTTCATCTACGGCACCAGCGGGGTGGAGCGCGGCTACAACGCCTACCTGTCGGGCAGCTCGGACAAGCTGTTCTACCGCCGGCTCACCGACATCCTCACCGGCAAGACCCCGCAGGGCGCGAGCGTCGACCTGACGATCAAGGCCAAGGTGCAGCAGGTCGCCACCCAGGCCCTCGGCAAGCAGAAGGGCGCGGTCGTCGCCCTCGACCCGAAGACCGGCGCGATCCTCGCCCTGGTGACCAGCCCGTCATACGACCCCAATCTGCTCGCCGGTCACGACATGACCAAGGTGCAGAACAACTGGAACGCACTGCTGAAGGACCCCGACAACCCGCTCGTCAACCGCACGATCGGCGGCAACCTCTACCCGCCGGGGTCGACCTTCAAGCTCGTCACGACGGCGGCGGCGCTGCAGTCCGGCAAATACCAGCCGGACTCCGAGCTGCCCGGTCCCGCGACGATGAAGCTGCCCGGCACCTCGAACACCTATCTGCCGACCGACGACAACCGGCCGTGCGGTCCCGGCGACAAGACCTCCCTGACCCGCGCGCTCGCGGTCAGCTGCAACACCGCCTACGCCTCGCTCGGTCTCGACCTCGGTGGCAACGCGCTGCGCGACCAGGCCAGCAAGTTCGGCTTCGGCATGGACCTGTCCATCCCGATGAGCGTCACCCCCTCGACCTTCCCCAGCGAACTCAACCAGCCCCAGCTCGCCCAGTCCGCGATCGGGCAGTATGACGTGCGCGTCACCCCCCTGCAGGTCGCCATGATGAGCGCGGGCATCGCCAACGGCGGCAAGGTGATGCGCCCCTATCTCGTGCAGACCGTGCGCGACAAGAACCTCGACGTCATCTCGACCACCGACCCCTCGACCTTCTCGCAGGCCGTCAGTTCCGACGTCGCCAGCCAATTGAGGGACATGATGGTCGGGGTGGTGGACAACGGCACCGGGACCAACGCCCGGATCCCGGGGATCCAGGTCGCCGGCAAGACGGGCACGGCCGAGCACGGGAAGGGGAAGATCCAGCACGTGTGGTTCACGGGATTCGCCCCGGCCAATGACCCGAAGGTCGCGGTCGCGGTCATCGTCGAAAACGGCGGCACGGCAGGGCAAGAAGCGTCCGGCGCGTCGGTGGCCGCACCGATTGCGAAAAAGGTGATGGAAGCGGTGGTCTCTCCATGAATCGGATCGGTGACTCCCTCGGGGGGCGCTACGAGCTGAGCGAGCGGATCGCCGCCGGAGGGATGGGCGAGGTCTGGAAGGCCCGCGACCAGATCCTCGGCCGCACCGTCGCGCTCAAGTTGCTCAAGGACGGGCTGACCGACGAGATCGGCTTCACCGACCGCTTCCGCAACGAGGCGCGCCTGTCCGCCGCGCTCGCCCACGGCAATATCGCCCAGGTCTACGACTACGGCGAGGACGACGGCACGGCATACCTCGTGATGGAGTATGTGCCCGGCATCCCGCTGTCCAAGATCATCGCCGAGAACGCCCCGATCTCCTCGGTGGACACCGTCGGCCTGATCACCCAGGCGGCCAACGCGCTCAACGCGGCGCACCGCAACGGTCTGATCCACCGCGACGTCAAGCCGGCGAACATGCTGGTCACCGAGGACGGGCTGGTGAAGCTCACCGACTTCGGCATCGCCCGCGCCGTCGGCTCTGCGGCGATGACCAAGACCGGTGAGGTGATGGGCACGGCGCAATACCTCGCTCCGGAGGCCGCGGTCGGCCGGGAGGTCAGCGGGCTGGCCGATGTCTACTCTCTCGGCGTCGTCGCGTACGAGATGCTGACCGGTCGGCGCCCGTTCGAGGCGGACTCGCCGGTCGCGCTCGCCCTCGCCCACGTCAACACTCCGCCGCCGCCGATGCCGCAGGAGGTGCCGCCACCGGTGCGGGCCATCGTGCTGGCCGCGCTGGAGAAGGACCCCAACCTGCGACCCGACACCGCCGCGGAGTTCGCCCGGGCGCTGCGCCAGGCCGTCGTCGACAGCGACCGGATGGGTTACGACCCGCGCGACCGGGCGCCCAAGCCGCTGCCCCCGGGTGGGCCGGAAGGTCCGTCGGGTCCCCGCAGCGGTGGGTCGGCCGTGCAACCGCAGTTCCAGCCGCAGAACTTCGCCGCGCCGCAGGGTCAGCAGGGCCTGTCCGGGCCGCAAGGCGCCTCCGGGCCGCAGCAGACCGATGCCCGGCACGGCATCAGCCCCGGCGACCACCCGTCCGGCCCGCAACAGACCGCGACCTCCGGTCCGCAATCCCAGCAATCGCCCACCTCGGGTCCGAACGAGCAGCCGGGCGCCCGATACGAGGGCTCCGGTCCTGCCCCGACCGGCCCGAAGGAGCAGGGCGCGAGCTCGGGCCCGTTGGTTCAGCCGACCTCTGGTCCGCAGTCCGGTGGCACCCGGCCCCTGAGCGGGTCCAACGCGGCCGGCAAGCCGAAGATGTCCGAGCGCACGATGCTGGCGATCATCGGCGGCGTGGTGCTGCTCGGCCTGATCATCCTGGTGTCGGTGCTGCTTGCCACGCGAAGCGGCGAGCCGCCGACTCCGCCGCCGACCAACAAGACATCGCTGGGCGCCCCGGGCACCCCGCCGGACTCGTTCAGCGGATAATTCGATGGTGACCGAAACCCCTCGCCTGCTCGGCGGCCGTTACGAAGTCGGCGAGCTCATCGGCCGTGGCGGTATGGCGGAGGTGCACCTCGGTCATGACACGCGCCTCGGGCGCACCGTCGCCATCAAGATGCTGCGCGCCGACCTCGCTCGCGACCACACCTTCCTGGCCCGGTTCCGGCGCGAGGCGCAGTCCGCCGCCGGCCTGAACCACCACGCCATCGTCGCGGTCTACGACTCGGGCGAGGACGTGCACACCGAGACCGGCGGCGCGACGATCGACGTCCCCTACATCGTGATGGAGTATGTCGACGGCGAGACGCTGCGCGACATCCTCAACGACGAGGGCACGCTGTCCCCCGACGAGGCGGCCCGGATCACGATGGGCATCCTGTCGGCGCTGGAGTATTCGCACGACAAGGGCATCGTGCACCGCGACATCAAACCGGCCAATGTCATGCTGACCCGCGGCGGCGGGGTCAAGGTGATGGACTTCGGCATCGCCCGGGCGCTCGCCGATGTCGGCGCGACCATGACGTCGGCCCAGGCGGTCGTGGGCACGGCGCGCTATCTGTCGCCGGAGCAGGCCAAGGGCGACCCGGTGGACGCCCGCTCGGACCTCTACTCCGCCGGCTGCGTGTTCTACGAATTGCTCTGCGGTCGCACGCCTTTCGTCGGCGAACCGGTGAGCCTGGTCTACCAGCACCTCAACGACGAACCGGCTCCGCCGAGCGCGTATGCCGCCGGCGTGCCCGAGCCGATGGACGCCGTCACCTTGCACTCGCTGGAGAAGAAGCGGGAGCACCGCTACCAGACGGCGGCCGATTTCCGCGCCGACCTGCAGGCGGCCCGAACCGGCCGACCGCTGTCCGCGGGGGCGCTCGCGAGCCTCGCTGCCGCTGGCGACCAGACCGATCGTGAGCCGGTCGCCACCCCACCGCCGCCCGCTCGCCGCGACTCGACCCGCGATATGACCGACGCCGACCACCCGCGCGGTCGCACCGGCCTGTGGGTGGCCGCCCTGATCGCGGCGCTCGCCGCCATCCTCGGCATCGGCTATCTGGTGATGAACAACTCGGCCGGGCCGAAGATGGCGACCGTGCCGGGCGTCGTCGACCAGCCGCAGGGCCTGGCCGAGAACCAGCTGCGTCAGGCCAACTTCGTGCCGTCCAGCCGAACGGCCAACAGCGACAAGCCGGTCGGCACCGTGGTCTCCCAGGATCCGCGCGGTGGCACCGATGCTGCCGTGGGCAGCACCGTCACCCTCGTGGTGTCGGCCGGTCCGAACCAGAAGGTCGTGCCCGATGTGCGCGGCAAGTCCGAGGCCGACGCCCGGCAGATGCTGAAGGACGCCGGCTTCACCCAGGTCGCCACGAGCCCGACTCCGGTGGACAACACCCAGTACCCCGCCAACCAGGTCGCCTCGACCAACCCCGCCAGCGGCGTCGCCGCCTCGCCGACCGCGCAGATCACGCTGTCGATCTCCAGCGGCCAGGTGACGGTGCCCGGCAATCTCGTCGGGATGGACGTGTCCCAGGCGCAGAACGAAGTCACCAAGGCGCACCTCACCCCGAAGATCGAATACCGGCGCACGGCCGACTCCTCGGAGTTCAACAAGGTCATCGCGACCCGGCCGGAGGGCGAGACCAAGGTGTCGGTGAATTCCACCGTGACGCTGATCGTCGGTATGCCGGCCGAAACGACGCAGACGATCACTCAGACGCGGACGGTCACCCGGACCCAGTCGACGTCTTCGTCATCGTCGACCTCGTCGAGCGCTCCGCCCTCGTCGACCTCCACGCCGACCTCGACCTCCACCAGCGCGCCGCCGCCCTCGACCTCAACACCGCCTCCGCCGACCGCGAGCCCGCCCACCCCGTCATTACCCTGAGCCTGGGCGAGCCTGCGCCTCGGTGATCGAAGGGCGCTCCGCTCAGAATGGCGATCGACGTCGTCAGGTGTGGACCAGTGGGGCGAGGCCGGCCGAACGGGCGACGGCATCCGGCATACCCGCCTCCGCGAGCCAGTTGGCGAGCATCCGGTGCCCGCCTTCGGTGAGCACCGACTCGGGGTGGAACTGCACCCCGTGCAGCGGCAGCGTGGCGTGCCGCACCGCCATGATCACGCCGGTGTCGGTGCGCCCGGTGACCACGAGTTCGTCCGGCAGGGTGCCGGACTCGATCGCGAGCGAGTGATAGCGCGTCGCGGTGAATGGTGACGGCAGCCCCTCCAGCACGCCGGTGCCGTCGTGGACGATCTGGGAAGTCTTGCCGTGCAGCAATTCGGGCGCCCGGTCGACCGTCGCGCCGTAGACCGCCGCGAGCGCCTGGTGGCCGAGACAGACGCCGAACATCGGCTGCTCGCGCTGCGCGCACGCCTCGATCATCGCCATCGAGACCCCGGCGCCCTCGGGCGTGCCGGGGCCGGGCGAGATCAGCACGCCGTCGTAGTCCGCACCGTCGGCGGGCGTGACGGCGTCATTGCGCACCACCGTCGTCTCCGCGCCGAGCTGCTGCAGATAACCGACGATCGTGAAGACGAAGCTGTCGTAGTTGTCGACGACGAGGATGCGGCTCACTTCGACCCCTCCGGTCCGGTGCTGGTGCTCGGCCCCATCGGACGGGCGTAGCGGAACTGACTCGATCCGACATAGGCCGGGAAGGTCACCCCGGAGTCCTGCTTCTCGGTGTAGCCGAGACCGACGAGATCGACATACGCGCGGTAGTTGCGGACGTCCGGGTCGGCGGCCAGCGCGGCCCGGAGCTTCGCCGGGTCGCCCATGGCCGAGATCGTGAACGGCGGGGAGTAGACCCGGCCCTGCAACAGCAGGGTGTTGCCGACGCAGCGGACGGCCGAGGTGGAGATCACCCGCTGGTCCATCAGCATCATCGCGGTCGCGCCGCCCCGCCACATCGCGTTGACCACGGCCTGCACATCCTGCTGGTGCACCACCAGCCAGTTGAGATTGCCGTCGTCCGGCACCGTGGAGGGATCGCGGTGTGAGTCGTCCAAGCTGATCGTCAGGGTGTCGCCCTTGACCGGACCGAAGCCGGTCGACGGGCTCATCACGTCGATCTGCTTGCCGATCGTCGTCAGCTGGATGGAGCCGGGCGTGGCCTTGCGTTGCAGGGTGTTGACCTCGTTCTGCAGCGTCTTGACCTGGCCGTTCTGGGCGGCGACCCGGGCGTTCGCCTGCTCGACCACGCCGACGAGGCTCGCCGCCTGCGGGCGCAGGTCGGTGCCGCGCGAGGTAACGGCGCTGACCCCGAACAGCAGGCCGGCACCGGCCGCCGCCACGGGGACGGCATACGCCCAGCGGCTGCGACGGGTCATGGTGCGGGCCTTCCGAGGCGCAGAACTGCAGTGATTTAGGCTCTAGCCTAACGTTGCACCAACCCACCTCCAGGAGGCCCCGTGGCCAGGCGCAAGGACCGGACCGCAGGCGACCCGAAGATCGAGGGCGACGCGGCCGAGGAGATCTCCTACGAAGAGGCGGCGGCCGACGACGCCGAGGCGAAGGCGCAAGCCAACCGGGAGGCCGAGGCGGAGGAGCGGGCCGAGAAGCCGGCGAAGAAGACCCGCGCCGAGCGGCAGGCGGAGAAGGACGACGCAGAGGCGGCCGAGCGGCTGCGCCGGCATACGCCTCAGCCGGTGAAACTCGACGCCGGCGCGAACCCGCGCTGGTGGGTGCCGACCATGCTGACGCTGATGGTGCTCGGCCTCGCGTGGCTGGTGGTCGCGGCGCTGTCGCGGGACGCGATGTGGCCGGTGCCGAAGATCGGGATGTGGAACTACGCCGTCGGCTTCGCGCTCATCATGATCGGCTTCATGATGACCACGCGCTGGAAGTAATCCCGGAGTTATCCACAGGACTATTCACAGGTGGGGAAAACTACACCGGTGTAGTTCAGCCGATCGGTAGCCCGCCCACCTGGGTCCACTCCTGGGAACCGGTAGTGGCCGCGACAACGGCCACCGCCACGAGCAGCAGCGTGACCGCACCCCAGGATCGGTAGATCAGGGCCGGCGAGCGGCGCTTGGCGACCAGCGGCAGGGCGAGCAGGGCACCGGTGATCGCGCCACCGAGATGGGTCTGCCAGGCGATGCCGGACACCATGAAGCCGAGCACGAAGTTCAGGGCGATGATCACCACGAGCGCGCGCACGTCAGCGCCGCGGCGCAGGTTGACGATGAGCACGGCGAGGAAGAGCCCGAAGATCGCACCGGACGCGCCCACGCCGCCGGTGATCCACATCTGCGGCGAGAACGACGGCCACACCGACAAGGTGAGGAAGCCGACCGAGCCGCCGAGCGCGCAGATCAGATAGAGCAGCGCGAACTTCACCCGGCCGAGCAGGGGCTCGAGGTATTGCCCACAGATCCACAGGGCGTACATGTTGAACAGCAGGTGCAACGGCCACGACGGGTCGTGCACGAAGGCGGCGGTGATCAGCCGCCACGGCTGACTGCCGGTCAGCCCCGGCACATAGGACAGCTGGTCGGTGATCGCGGGCAGCACCAGTTGGCCGAGCCACACCACCGAGCAGGTCACGATCAGCCCGAGCGTGATCCGCGGCTTCTGCGGCAGCCCCGCCCCGAGCACGACCCGAGCCCGCGGGGTGGCCTTGGCCTGTTGGGCCACACAGTCGACGCATTGCACGCCGACCGGCGCCGGGCGCTGGCAGGCCGAGCAGGTGGGCCGGTTGCATCGCTGGCAGCGAACGAACGCCACCTGCCCCGGATGACGGGGGCAGGTGGGCGTCGGGTTCGCCGGCGCGGAGGCCGGGTCGATCGTCATACGACTGTCAACGGTTGAGCAGGCCGCCTCACTCCGAGACGGTGACCTTCTCGATGGTGACCGGCTCGACCGGCTTGTCGTTGGCGCCGGTCTGCACGGCGGCGATCTTGTCGACGACCTCGCGGCTGGCCTGGTCGGCGACCTCGCCGAAGATCGTGTGCTTGCCCTGCAGCCAGGTGGTCGGGCCGACGGTGATGAAAAACTGCGAGCCGTTGGTGCCCCGGCCGCCGCGCTTGCCCGCGTTGGCCATCGCCAGCATGTAGGGCTGGGTGAAGTTCTTGTCCGGGCTGATCTCGTCGTCGAAGGTGAAGCCCGGACCACCGATGCCGATGCCCTGCGGGCAGCCGCCCTGGATCATGAAGCCGGGGATGATGCGGTGGAAGGTCAGCCCGTCGTAGAACGGCGTGGGGTTGGTGCGGCCCGCGTCGTCCTTGTAGTCGATGCTGCCCTGCGCGAGGCCGACGAAGTTCTGGACGGTCGTCGGTGCGTCGTTCGGGAACAGGGTGAGGTTGATGTCCCCATAGTTGGTCTGCAAGGTTGCCTTCATGGGGCCGATCCTCCCATGCCGGTATGACGTGTGCCGCGTCACCTCGATCCATCCCGGCCGCTGCGAACCCTGGCTCGGTCCGGCTCGCTAGGGTGGTCGGCAGACTCGCGAGGGGGCGACCGAGCCCCCACCACGAACGGAGGACCAGCGTGTTCAAGACCACTTCCCGCAGCGACAAGGTGAAGGACAAGGCCGGCGACGTGAAGGACGCCGCAGCCGACCTGGCCGGCACCGTCGCGGCCGTTGCCGCTGACGCCCTGTCGAACACCAAGGAGAAGGTCACGCCGTTGGTGGAGACCGCCAAGGAGAAGGCCGCCGATGTCGCCCAGCCGCATGTCGACACCGCCCGTGAGGCCGCCGCGCCGAAGGTGAAGCAGCTCAAGAAGGCAGCCGCTCCCAAGGTCGAGGCGGTGCGTGAGGCTGCCGCGCCGCACACCGAGAAGGCAGCCGAATTCGCCGGCCTGACCCGCGACCAGGCGCATGGCCTGTTTGCCGACGAGTGGTTCCCGCGCATCCAGCAGGCGATCACCGCCGCGACCGGCGCCGCCGCCGGTGCGGGCACCAACGCCTACCTGTCCCTGCCGCCGCAGGCGCAGGACGTGGTGGACCGGGTCGTGCCGGCCGCCGCCAAGAAGCGCAAGAAGAAGGGCAAGCTGCTCATCGTGCTCGGCCTGGCCGGGTTGGCGGGTGCTGGCTATCTCTACTACTCGGCGCAGCAGAAGCAGAGCAGCCCCGCTCCCGTCGCGCCGCCGGTCGAGGCGCCGGAGACCGAGCTCGCCACCACCTCGGTCTCCGAGGACGACGGCATCGGCCGTCACGCCGCGCGCGACTGAGCTCGCCGCATCGTCACCAGGAGGGCCCCGCAGCGCGCGGGGCCTTCCTCATGTCTTGGTGGGTCATAGCTCGGTGGCGCCGTCCTGCGCCGTGTGGAGGACCCGCACGATCACGGCAGTCCCGTCCTCGCTCAGCCGGTAAAACAAGCCGTACGGGAACCGCTGCATCCGAGCACGGCGAAGGCCGGGAAACCCGTCGACCGGCGGAGCACCCTGAGGAAAAATGCTCAGCCGCTGGATGGCCAGATCGAGTGCCTCGACGAACGCGGAGCCGAGCCCTCCATCGAGCGCCGCATAGTGTGCGTGCGCCGATCGAATGTCGGTGACCGCATGGCTACCAAGGACGACGTGGACGGCAGCGGTCACAATTCCTCGCGCACCTCAGACCACGGCCGAGCCGACTCGGGCTCTCGATCCAGGACGTCGAGCGCCTCGACAAGCTGGCGTCGCTCACCATCGCTCGGCACGTAGATCGGTTCGCCGAAATGGGTGCGGAGGGCTTCTTGGATCACCTCCGAACGCGAGCGGTGCTCGATCGAACGGGCGCGCTCAACGAGCAGGTAGAGCTCTTCCGGGAGCGTTACTGCAACCTTGCGAACCACCATGCCAGCCTCCGATAGGTATGACGAAATCATACCGCTGGCTCGGCTATGTCGCGGTCTGCGGGAAGCGCGGGGCCCTGCTGATGCGCCTCGCTGCCCGTAGGCTCGCCACCGTGAATGTCGTCTTCGTCGAGCCGAACTTCCCGCGCAACCAGCGGGAGTATGTCCGTGCGCTTGCCGAGGTCGGCGCGACGGTCTTCGCGGTCGGCGAGACGCCCTGGGAGTGGCTGGACGAGCAACTCCAGTCGTGGATCAGCCACTACCACCAGGTCGGTTCGGTCACCGATCTGCCGCAGCTGGAGCAGGCCGTCCGGCAGTTCCAGGAGATCGCTTGGATCGACGCGCTCGAGGCCACCATCGAGGCGCACACCATGCCGGCGGCGATCGTGCGTGAGCGGACCGGCATCCCCGGCACCAGCGTGCACACCACCTACCTGTGCCGCGACAAGCCGGCGATGAAGCAGGCGCTGCGCGAGGCCGGCATACCGACCGCGGCGTCGACCGGCGCGTCGAGCGAGAGCGAGATCCGCGCGTTCATCGCCGAGCACGGACTGCCGATCGTCATCAAGCCGCGCGACGGCGCGGGGGCCTCGGGCACTTTCAAGGTCACCACCCGCGGCGAGCTCGCCCGGGTCCTCGACCAGCTCGGCGACACGATGTCGGTGGCCGTGGAGGAATTCGTCGAGGGGCATGAGGGGTTCTACGACACCCTGTCGCTCGACGGGCGGGTCGCCCTCGACTTCGCCTGCCACTACTACCCGAATGTGCTCGAGGCGATGCGCACCCGGTGGATCAGCCCGCAGTATGTCTCCACCAACCGGGTCGACAACGCACCCTTTTACGGCGAGCTGCGCGAGCTCGGGGAGCGGGTCAACGAGGCGCTCGGCATTCACACCTCGGCCACCCATATGGAGTGGTTCTACGGGCCAAAAGGGTTGCGGTTCAGCGAGATTGGCGCCCGGCCCCCCGGAGTCGGCTGCTGGGATCTCTACTGCGTCGGCAACGAGATCGACCTCTACCGGGCGTGGGCCGACGCGATCGTGCACGGCCAGGTCTGGCATGTCCCGAGCCGGGCGTATGCCGCCGGCATCGTCGCGATGCGGCCCGACCACGACGGTGTCATCAGCCACATCGACGGCGTCGAGGAGGTGCACGCGCGCTACGGCGAGTGGCTGATCGACGAGCACCTGCCGACCGGCATACCGACCGGACCGATCGAGGCGGGGTACATGGCCAACGCGTGGATGCGGCTCAAGCACCCCGACTATGACGTGCTGCGCGGGATGCTGGACGACGTCGGCCGGACTGTGCAGGTGCACGCTTCGTGACCGTCGTCCTGCTCGGGCCGCAGCGGCGGCCCTCGCTGCACGGGCTGGTGACCTCGATGGGCTGGGAAGGGCCATTCGCGACGATCACCGCCGGCTGGCAGGAGCGCGAGCTCGCCGACGCCGAGCTTGACGAGCACCTCGGCGGCCGCTCGCACAACCTGTCGCTGTGGCACCGGATGCAGCAGGTCTTCGAGGCCGACCCGCAGTATGCCGCCGCACACCGCCAGCGCCGCGCCGACCTGTTGGAGATGCAGGACCTCTACGTGCACGGGCTGCGCCACACCATGGCTGCGCTGATCGAGCTCAACGACCGCACCGAGGGCTCGATCACGTTGCGGCACATGGCCATTGATGATGCCATCGCGATCATGCGGGGCCTGGATTCCCAGCACATGCGGCGGGTGGCCGAGGTGCAGCAGGCGTTCTACGACGCCTATCCCCCGCACGAGCGCGAGAGCGTGCAGGGGCATCGAGCCGAGGTCGCGCGGATCCTCGCCGACTGCTCGGCCGTGGTGATCACCGGCGGTCATGTCGTGGAGCTGCTGGACGCCCTCCACCTGTTCAATGTCGCGCCGGCCGGAGTCGAGCAGCGTCCGGTCGTCGCCTGGTCGGCCGGTGCCATGGTGCTCACCTCGCATGTCGTGCTCTTCGGTGATCACGCGGTGCGTGGGCCGGGCTGCCCGGAGGTCTTCGACCGGGGACTGGGCCTGCTGCCGGGCATCGTCGCGTTGCCGTCGGCGTCGCAGCGGCTCGAGCTGCACGACCGGTTCCGGATGTCGGTGCTCTCGCGCCGGTTCGCGCCGGACCTCAGCCTCCCGCTCGATCCGGGCACCCGCATCGTCTGCGAACGCGGGAAGCCGCTGGCGGCCGGCATACGGCTGATCGGTGCGGACGGCACGGTGACCACGGGAGGTGAGGATGGCGCGCAAGCTGGCGATCAACCGCCTGCGTGACCGGCGCCCCCTCGACGAGGCCGCGATCGACCGGTTCATCGCGCGCGAGACGATCCCGATCGTCGAGGGTGAGCGCTGCACCTTCTGCTTCCGCGGCGAGGCCGACGAGGTGTGGGTGCGGCACCGCGTCGTCGGCATCCCCGACCCGGTGCCGATGCGCCGGCTGCCCGGGCTGTCGCTCTGGTATGCCGTCCTCGACCTGCCCGCCGGCTCCCGGGTGGAGTATCAGATCGAGACCCGGCGCGGCGAGCACTACGAGCGGTTCAACGATCCGTTGAACGACAAGGTCGCGCACAGCCCGGTCGGCTCGTCGTCGGTGTGTCATGCGACCGGGTATCTGACCCCGGACTGGACACAGCCGGACCCGGACGCGCGGCCCGGTGAGCTGCACGATCTGGTGCTGCCGTCGCGAGCGCTGCGGCGCGAGACCCTCACCCGGGTCTACCTGCCGGCGCGCTTTCGCCAAACCCGGCGCTACCCGCTGCTCGTGGTGCACGACGGCGACGACTATCTGCGCTTCGCTGCCATGCAGACCGTGCTCGACAACCTGATCCACCGGCTCGACCTGGCCGAGACGGTGGTGGCGTTCACCAACCCCGCCGACCGGCTGGTCGAATATCCCCATCACGCCGGGCACGCCCGATTCATCGTGTCCGAGCTGGTGCCGCATCTGGAGCAGACGCTGCCGCTGATGGGCACGCCGTCCGGGCGCTGCCTGATGGGAGCCTCGTTCGGAGCGGTGGCCAGCCTGACGACGGCATACCGCAATCCACGAACCTTCTCCTCCCTTGTGCTGCAGTCGGGTTCGTTCGTCTTCACCGACATCGGCGAAGACCACGGTGGTGGCGAGGCCTTCGACCCGGTGGTGAAGTTCATGAACCGCTATCGCGCGCGGCCGACCCGGGTGACCGACCGGATGTTCATGTCGTGCGGGGTCTACGAACCGCTGATCACAGCGAACCGGTCGATGGTGCCGGTCTTCGAGCAGACCGGCATGCACGTCAGGTATGTCGAGGCCCGCGACGGCCACTCCTGGGAGGACTGGCGCGACCGGCTGCGCGACGGTTTGTCCTGGATCTTCCCAGGACCGCAGAAGTTCGTGTACGAATAACTGCTCAGTCCCGGACGGTCCGGCGGCGCGAGCGTGGCTGGCAGGTGCGACACCAGAACAGGTTGCGACCGCCAATCTCCTTGAGCGACACCGCAGTTCCGCCCACCAGGCAGGGTTGGCCGGCGCGGCGGTAGACATAGACCTCGCCGCCGTGCCGGTCGACACGTGGTGCCCGGCCGGTGGCTTCGGGGGTGTGCTCGGGGTAGACGGTGTCGATCCGTCCGTCGCGCACGCCGAGCGGCATCAGCTCGGTGAAGTCGCTCCAGATGCCGTCGAACTCGGCCCGGCGCAAGAACTTGCCGGGCATGAACGGGTCGATGCGGTGCCGGAAGAGCGCCTCGGCGCGGTAGATATTGCCGACGCCGGCGAACACCTTCTGGTCCATGCACAGCACCGCGATCGGGGTCGTGGTCTTGTGGATGCGGGCGTAGGCGACCTCGGGGTCGGCGTCGACTCGCAGCGGGTCTGGGCCCAACTGGCCGGTGATCGCCTCGACCTCCTCCGGCGTGCGCAACGTGCAGACATTCGGGCCGCGCAGGTCCATCGTCTGCGGCGGCTGCTCGCACTGCAGCCGCCAGCGGATCGCACCGCGCTCGGGCTCGTCCAGGTCGCCGGTGAAGGCGAACTTGCCGAGCAAGCCGAGGTGGATGTGCACCTGCCGCTCGACCTCCTCGGCCGCGACGAAGAGATGCTTGCCGAAGGCCTGCGCCTCGCGCAGCACCCGCCCGTCGAACTCGGCCGCATCGTCGGCGAAGCGACCCTGCGGACTCGTCGAGCGCACCGGGCGCCCGGCGAAATGGTGGTTGATCTGCCCGGCAACGCGGTGGGTGACGTGGCCCTCCGGCATACAACCTCCGATCGCTGGTCGAGCTGGCGACCCGACCCTACGACCTCACGTCCGGCGCGTCGCTGCCCGGGCCGTCGCCGCGACGGCCTCGTCGACTCCGAAGACTTGCCAGCCCTCTCGCACCTTGCCGGCGAGCTGCTCGAGCAGGTCGAGAGTCTCGCTGTCCGCGGGTGGCCGCACGCCCGGGTTGTCCGCCACGCGCCAGCCCACGGCCGCCATCAGATCGCTGATCTGGCTGTCCCATTCCTCGGCGGGCGCACCGCTGCCGACGACAGCGAGCGCGAGCCAGCCGGCCTGACGGTGGACGGGCTTTGTCCCGAGCGGCAGTCGGCTGACGATGTGCTGCCACAGAGCGATCGGATCCTGACCGCATCGCTTCGCGGCGGCGGTCGGCGCCAGCCTGCCCTTGCGGACGCTGATCAGGCCGACCGAGCGTGCGGCCTCGCGAATCGCGCTCACCGGAGGGGTCAGGTCCTCGCGGTTGGCCTTGCCGATCCACCAGCTGGTGATACCCGACTCCCGGGCGACCTGTTCGACCACCGGGGGCGGCAGGTAACCGGCACTGGTCAAGGTGACTCCGTCGCCAATGGCGTCCAGCAGCACCCGGAACCCCTCGGTGATCCGGGCGGCCTCGGCGTGGCTGACCTCGGTCGGGCCGTGTGACTCCTGCTTCGCGAGGATGGTTCGCAGCCGGCGATCGCCATGGCTTGCGGACTTACTGACCAACTCGGTCAGCTCCGCGTTCACAGCGGGCGGCTGGCCACCAATACTCGACAGGGCGTCGTTGACATCGGCGAGATCGAAGTCGTCGGGGTGCCAACCGAGGGGCAGCCAGTCGCGGGCCTCCCTGACCGAATCGAAGATCTCGGGCAGGTCGTCTCGTGAATAGTCGTTGCGCGCCCAGGCCGCAAGCTCCTGGTATGCCGGCACGCCGCCGCAGTCCTCGGGCGGGCAGGCCCGCTTGCCAGCGAGGCACACCGGCCGGGGTGGCGGCGCGTCGAGAACCTCCTCGACCGTGAGGACGTGCTCCCAGCCATCGCCGAAGTCGTACTCATACCAGAGCCGGTCGCCAGTGGCCGCGAGCAGCTGGTCGAGACGAACCTCGTCCTCCAGCACACCCTCGTCACCCTCCTCGACGTCGAACTCGGTGAGGAAGTAGGCGCCGCGCGGATCCGCGGTCTGGGTGAACCGGTGCAGGTGGCCGTCCAGCCAGCCCATCGCCGTCTGGATCACGTCGTGGACCTGCGGCAGCGTCAGGTTGCCGGGCACCTCAAGGCGTCGCCATACCGCCGGTTTGGTGCCGCGGAGCTCCAATCGAAGGCGGAAACCGCGCACCTGCGCCGGTGTCGGCAGCAGGGTCGGGCGCGGCTGCTCCTCCTCGAATCCGCCCAGGAGGCTCGACAGGTCGCCGCCGAGGACGGCCTGCAGCAACTGTTGCCGTTGCTCTGGGCTGGCGTCCTTGACGAACTGCTCTGCGAGTTGTCGGATGTCCGGCTGATCGCTCACGCGTCTATGCAACCAGCCGGAGCGGGTTTCGGTAACGCACTTGCCTACTGGACCTGCCGGGCGCGCTCGAGGTCGTCGGGCCGTATGCCGTGCTCGCGCCACCAGCCGCGCGCCACCGAGTGACCGTTCCACCGCCCGTCGTCCAGCCCATCCGGTATGCCGGACGGCCGGGTGCGCTGGTTCAGCAGGGCGCGACGGGCCGCCACACCGGCGACACCGGAGTCGTAGGCGAGGCTGATCAACCGAGCGTGGTGTGTCTCATCGGCGAGCGTGCCGACCAACCGCCCGGCCGCTCGGCGCTCTGCCTCAGTGCGCTGCGGTGCGGTCATGATGTCCAGCGCGGTGTCCGCGATGACCCGCCGATACGGGCTGACCAGGATCAACATCTGCGAGTGATGCGTCCGCTCCAGGAAAACGGTCGTCAACGCCTCCTGGAGCAACCGCTGCAGCATCTGGTCCTCGGGCGCTCCCGACTCCCGCACGGCGTCGAGATAGGTCCGCAGGCCCGGGGCGTTGCGCAGGTGGCCGTCCAGGCCACGTTCGCGGACGGGTTCGCGGTGCCGCAGGTCCAGCGCGTGCACGAGCTGGCGGGCCAGTTCGGCGCAGGCGGGTTCGGAGGCTCGTTGCTTCGCGGCCCGCCGGATCAACGCTTCGTCCTGCGGGGAGACCGAGCCGTAGCCCATATGGCAGGTGAGCGCGAGCGTCATACCCCACAGGCGTCGGCCACTGCTGCGCACGAACTCGCGGGTGAGGTCTTCGACGATCCCCGGGCGCACCGAGTCACCGAGCACGTCATACAGCTCGGCGACGTGCGGGTTGCCCGGCAGGTCGGCGACCTCGCGAATCACCCGCTCGGCTCGATGGGTGTATCGAGGCGAGGCGACGAAGGCGCACAGTGCCTCGAGCCGGGTGGCGTATTCCTCTCCCGAGGAGCGCGAGAACTCGAAGGCGAGCGCGGCGACCCATTCCTCGACGACGCGACCGGGCAGGTGGTCGGCACCCGGCGAGGCCAACAAATCGGTCAGCGTGAGCCAGTCGGCCCCCGTTGCCACCCCGGCCGCGATCCGTTCGTCCAGCACGTCGATCGAGTATGGCGTCACCGTCGCCTGGCGGCTCGGCAGACTTGCCGGGTCGAGCGCCCGGCACATCGCGTCGGTGACGCCACGCAGGGTGCCGGGGTGCATGCCGAGCAGTGACTCGTACCGATTGAGGATGGTCGTGGACACCGGCCCTCGTCCCGATTCGAGCCGGGAGAGGGTGGGGTCGGAGTTGACCTCCTCGGGCAGGTCGAGCACCTTGCGCCACCTAGCGGCGGTGACCGCGCCATACTCCGAGGCCAGCCGGTTGGCCCGCAGCAGCCACGCGACCCGCACATAGGTGTTGGGCCGCTCGGTGTCTAAAGCTGTTGTGTCCCAAGGTAATTTGCGTGGAGCACCGCGCTGTGCCGGCCAGACCACCTCGCTCATGGCGCACCCCCGAGGCCAGGGCACGGCGGCGATGCGAGCATCGGCGCAGCACCCACCGATCAACGTTTGGGCAGAGCGTAGGACGGGCGCTGCCCTGCAGGGACATTTTTTCACCGGCGGGTGCACCGTGAACGCGCGGCGACCTCTCACCGGGGCAGGGTCGGGGTCAGCGCGTCGGGCACCACATCGCCCGTGCGCCGCAGGTCGACCCGACGGACGCCACATGCACACCGGACGTAGAGCACGACGCCGAGCGAGGTCGCGTGCCGTGACTCGACCGACCAGCCGTGCTCGTGCGGGGTCTTCGGTATGGCGGTCTGCCGCTGTCGGGTGCTCTCCAGCCTCGTCATGGACCCAGCGTGCTGTAATGGTCTTATGCATCTCAACCCTTACGGCGAGTATGCCGTGCTCATGGCGGCTTCGCTCGCGAACGACTGGCCGGCCGACCGGGCAGGCATCGAGGCTCGAGCGCGGGAGTTCGGGATGAGAATGCAGTTCCCGCACGGGCGGGACGACCATCCCCAGGTGCGCAAGGTGATCGACGATTGGCTGACCGTGGTTGACGCCGACGACCCGCGCGAACGGGCGCGGATCCTCAACCGGCACATGGCGAGCGCGACGGCATACCCGCGGTTGACCGATCACGACGACCAGGGCTGGCACTTGCACTACCGCGACGACGACGCGAAGTCGCTGGCCCACGTGCTGTCGGCGGTGATCAGCGTGGGCACCGCGTTGCACCTGACCACCCGGGGCATGCACCGCCTCGGTCGCTGTGCGGCCGGCGACCCCTGCTCCGCGGTGGTCGTCGACATCACCCGCAGCGGGCGTCAGCAGTATTGCTCGGTGCGCTGCGCCAACCGCGCCGCCGTCCGCCGCCACCGCGCTCGGGCCGCGGCCGGCTGACTTCGGCATACGCCCGCCCGCTGCCCTCGCGTCCGCAGCAACGCACCACCCCTCGTGCACAACTGCGGACGCTCGGGCCCGCCATACGACACCGTCCGCAGCAACGCACCACCCCTCGTGCACAACTGCGGACGCTCGGCCCCGCCATACGACACCGTCCGCAGCAACGCACCACCCCTCGTGCACAACTG
The DNA here is from genome assembly GCF_011440275.1 of Metallococcus carri. Classification (GTDB taxonomy): domain Bacteria; phylum Actinomycetota; class Actinomycetes; order Actinomycetales; family Dermatophilaceae; genus Metallococcus; species Metallococcus carri. The sequence continues at coordinate 53,483 of NZ_JAAOIV010000007.1, forward strand.
CGGACGCTCGGCCCCGCCATACGACACCGTCCGCAGCAACGCACGACCGCTCGCGCACAGACGCGGACACCGATCGAGCCGTTCCTCGCCAATCGTGAGCCCCGCGCATTAGCGTCGGAGTACCCCATCAGAGGCTCGAAGGAGACCGTTATGACCACAGCACGTGACCTGATGTCCAGCCCCGCTCAGTCGCTCAAGACCAGCGACAGCATCGTCACCGCCGCGCAGGCGTTGAGCAGCAACGACGTGGGCTCGATGCCCGTGCTCGATGAGAACGGACAGTTGGCCGGCATACTGACCGACCGCGACATCGTGGTGCGCGGGCTGGCTCAGGGCGTGACCCCTGACCGCGGGACCGTCGCGGATGTCCTCACCGAGACCGTCGTCGTGGTCAATGCTGACGACGACCAGGACAAGATCGTCAACGCGCTCACCCAGAACCAGGTGCGTCGCCTGCCTGTCTTGGACGGCAACGAGGTCGTCGGGATGGTCAGCCAGGCCGACCTCGCGCGGGCGCTGCCGAACAGCGAGACCGGCAACGTCGTCGCCGCGATCTCCGAGGAGTCCTAGCGAGCGCCAGCGATCTAGCGGGAAGGCCTGCCCGAAGTCGGCGTCCCATCGCCCACAACGGAACCTGTCACCGACCTCTGGGGCAGCGTCTCCCGCTAGCCGGCGTTGAGGAATGTCCTGTAACGCTCGTCGAGCAGTTGCCGATCGGGGCGTTGGTTTCGCTGCTCCGGGACGACCATCAGCCGGCGCCCGTGGAACTCCTGGATGCCGTGCCGCAGCATCGGTCCGTCGACCTCGCGCAGAACGTCGGAGTTGATGCGGACTTCGTAGTCCGCGGTGATCCCCAGGATGTGCCGGTCGTAGGCCGCGTGATGCATCTTGCACAGCGTGAGTCCGTTGGTGATCACCGGCCGACCACCGCCGCTGTCTTCTTGGATGTGCGCCGCGTCCAGCAGGTCGCCGTGCCGGAAGGAGCACACCGCGCAGGACGTCCGGTAGGCGCGCAGTACCGCCGCGCGGAACGGCCGTTGGTGCAGCCGCATCTTGGTCAACTGCTGGCGGTATGACGGGTCGAGTTCAAGGTCGGTCGAGGGCCAGTTGATGTCCAACTGAGGCACCTGGTCGATGTCAACGACGAACTGCTGACTCTCGCGCTCCTCCGCCACGAGGAACACCGGATAGATCGCGCTGTAGCCGCCGCCTTGCACGCCGAGCCACCAGATGAGCGGCAGTCGCTCCAGCATGGCAGTGCGCAGAGCTCGGTTCTCGTGGTGGTCGGCGTCCTGGCCGCGCATCTTGTAGCGATAGAAGCCGTCGCGTCCGACGGCGTCGTCGTAGGGACGAGCCGACCCCTCGGGCCGATAGACCGTCCGGATCGAAAGCGCCGCCTCGAGGTGCCCAGGTTTCCAGATGCCCTGCTGGGTCGGCATCAACCGGATGGTCTCGCCGGCCAGGGTGAGGCCGCTGGTGTCCTCCTGGGTGAACGTCTCCTTGCCGGACGCCCGCTGCCGGTCCAGCCAGCCGAACGCCTCGCGCCTGATCGCGAGCTCGCGTAGACGTTCAGCGGAATTCACTCTCGGATCATGGCAGCACGCCGACGACGTCGCTAGTGGTCAGAGGCTCTCCGCCTCGGCGTACCCACCTGTCCGCAGCAAAGCACCACCCGTGGTGCGCACACGCGGACGCTCGCCCCCGCCATACGACACCGTCCGCAGCAACGCACGAGCGATCGTGCGTAACTGCGGACGGAAGGGTGGGGATGAAACGGTGGTGGAGCGTAGGGGACTCGAACCCCTAACCCCCTGCTTGCAAAGCAGGTGCGCTACCAATTGCGCCAACGCCCCGGGTGTCCCGAGCCGGAGCCCGGAACGACGAAGGCCGACCCAGCGGGTCGGCCTTCGCTGGTGGGTCAGTTCGCGGTGCCGGAGGCACTCATCGAGTTGCTGCCCGGCTTGTCGGACGCCTGGGCCCACATCTGGTTGCCGACCTTGTTCTGCTTGTACTTCTGCGAAGCGAACGCAGCGGCGCCGGCCGCAGCGATGACCATCAGGGCCTTCTTCATGGTGGACTCCCTCGTTGGACTGTCGTAGGTCCGACCTTAGCGGTGGGCCTAAGAGGACTTGAACCTCTGACCTCTTCCTTATCAGGGAAGCGCTCTAACCGACTGAGCTATAGGCCCTTTTCACCGCGCTGATGCGCCGGATGAGGTTACCTCACCGCTGGCCCGCGCTCCAAAACGGGTTTAGACGCGGCTCAACAGCGGGAGCCGGTCGCCCTTCGACTCGCTCCGCCCTTCGACTCGCTTCGCTCCCTCAGGACATCGCTCGCTCAGGACGACGCTCAACCACCGGGGAGGGAGGCGAGGTTGCGGGCGGCACGCTGCTGCAGGGCAATGCCCACCGACACCGACACGTTGAGCGACTCGACGGCCGGGTTCATCGGGATCGACACCGTCGAGCGCACCAGCCGCGCCAGCGACGCCGACGCCCCGGTCTTCTCGCTGCCGAACATCAGCGCCAGCCGCTCCCGCACACCGCCGAGCTCGGCCAGCTCCACGTCACCGTGCGCGTCGAAGTTCACCAGCCGGATGTCCTTGTGCTCGGCGAAGAAGCCCTCCGCCTGCGCCGGCCGGGCGAGCACCACCGGCAGCGAGAACACATAACCCCGGCTGGCGCGCAGCAACCGCCGGTCGGCGATGGTGGTCAGCTCACTGTCGAGCAGCACGATCCCGGCCGCGCCGAGCGCCACACTCGTGCGCACAATCGCGCCGATATTGCCGACGATCCGCACCCCGTCGAGCACGACGATGTCACCGGGCAGCCCGGCCAGGTCGTGCAGCCGCGCCGGCGCCGGCGGCACCGCCACGCCGAACACCTTGGGCTTCTTCTCCACTTTGAAGATGTCGCCCGCGAGCGCCGGGTCGATCAACCGCAGCGGTATGCCGGCCGCGGTCGCCGCCGCGAGCACCTCACCGGGCACAGGGGTGCCGGCGACGCCATACACCTCCACGAACTCGACGCCCGCAGCGATCGCCTGCAACAGCGGCTCGGGGTCCTCCAGGAACATCCGCTTGGCGGTGCCGCGGGAGGACCGGGCCAGGTCGACCAAGCGTTGGATCGCCGGCTCGCCCCGGTCGGTGATGACCGGCAGGTCACCACCGGAAGAGTCCACCGTCACTCGTCGGTGAGGGTGAGCTGCAGGCCGCCCACAAGCGAGCTGCAGATGTTGTAGAGGAAGGCGACCAGGGTGGCGATCGCGGTCATCAAGATGACGTCGATCACCGCGATCAGCACCGACAGCGACACCACCCGGCCGAAACCGATGTAGTCGAGGATGTTGAACGTCGAGCCGTTGCGGTCCAGCGAGCGCAGCACGTCGTTGAGGTTGTTGAAGACGCCCATCCCGGCCAGCACGGTCCACAGCACCGCCACCATCACCACGGTCGCGATGCCGATCGCCACCGACAGCAGGAAGGCGATCTTGAAGACCGAGAACGGGTCGACGCGCGAAACGGTCAGCCGCACCCGGCGGGGCGTGCTGCGCTTGCGCGCCGGGCGGGTGCCGCCGGATGCGCCGCGAGCCGCCCCCGACCCCGCACCCCCGCTCGGCAGTTTGCGTGCAGGCGCATCACCGGCTGTGCGACCGGCGCGGGTCTTCGCGACGCCTTCGACGTTGCTCACTTCTCGTCTCCCGGCTCAGTGGGGTCGGACTCTTCGGGTTCGTCGGTGACCACCTCGGTCACCTCCGGCGTCGTCTCGTCCGGGGAGTCCGGTGTCTCGACCGGGGTCTCGGCGTCGAGCGGCGCTTCGTCGGACGACGCTACGGCATCATCGGCCTCTGCCTCGACCTCCGCCTCGGTGTTCCGCGCAACTGCCACGATGCTGTCGCCCTTGCCCGGCGTCGCGAACTGCACGCCCTGGGTCGACCGGCCGGTGCGACGCACCTCGTCCACGCGTGAGCGGACGATCTTGCCCTTCTCCATCACCACCATGACCTCGTCGGTCGGGTCGACGGTGAGCGCACCCACCAACACCCCGCCCCGGTCGGAGATCGCGGCGACCTTCACACCGAGCGTCGCCCGGCCCTTGGTCGGATAGTCGGAGGCGGCGGTGCGCTTGGCCAGACCGTTCTCGAAGACCACGAAGACGTCCGGATCGGTGCCCTCGGCAACGATCGACATACTGAGCAGCTCGTCGCCGTCACGGAACTTCATGCCGGTCACGCCCGAGGTCGCCCGGCCCATCGGCCGCAGCGACTCGTCGGTGGCGTGGAAGCGCACCGACTGCCCCTTGCGCGACACCAGCAGCACGTCGTCGGAGTTCGCTGCGAGCCCGGCGCTCACCAGCTCGTCCCCGTCGCGCAGGTTGACCGCGATCAGGCCGCCGGAGCGTGGCGAGTCGTATTCGGCCAGCCGGGTCTTCTTCACCAGCCCCTTGCGCGTGGCGAGCAAGAGGTATGGCGAGACGCCGTAGTCGCGCAGCGCCATCACCTGGGCGATCTGCTCACCCGGCTGGAAGGCCAGCAGGTTGGCGACATGCTGACCCTTGGAGTCGCGCGATCCCTCGGGCAGCTCATAAGCCTTGGCCCGGTAGACGCGTCCGGTGTTGGTGAAGAACAGCAACCAGTGGTGGGTGCTCGTGGTGAAGAAGTGGCTCACCACATCGTCGCCGCGCAACTGCGCACCGCGCACACCCTTGCCGCCGCGGCGCTGGCTGCGGTATTCGGTGATCTTGGTGCGCTTGGCGTAACCGCCCCGGGTGATCGTCACCACGACGTTCTCCTCGGGGATCAGGTCCTCCATCGACATGTCGCCGTCGAAGGGCACGATCTGGGTGCGGCGCTCGTCGCCATACTTGCCGACGATCTCGCCGAGCTCGTCCTTGACGATCTGCCGCTGCCGCTCGGGCTTGGCCAGGATGTCCTTGTAGTCATCGATCTTGGTCTGCAGCTCGTCGTGCTCATCGACAATCCGCTGCCGCTCCAAGGCCGCCAGCCGGCGCAACTGCAACCCGAGGATGGCGGTCGCCTGGTCGGCGTCGACATCGAGCAGCTCCATCAGCCCGGTGCGCGCCTCGTCGGCGTTCGGCGAGCGCCGGATCAAGGCGATGACCTCATCCAGCATGTCGAGCGCCTTGAGGTAACCGCGCAACAGGTGGATATCGCGCTCGGCCTTCGCCAGCCGGTATGCCGTCCGCCGCTCGATGACCTCGATCTGGTGGTTCACCCAGTACCGGATGAAGGCGGAGATCGGCAGGGTGCGTGGCACGCCGTCGACCAGCGCGAGCATGTTGGCCCCGAAGGTCTGCTGCAGCTGGGTGTGCTTGTAGAGGTTGTTCAGCACCACCTTGGCGACGGCATCGCGCTTGAGCACGATCACCAGCCGCTGACCGGTGCGCCCGGAGGTCTCATCGCGCAGGTCGGCGATGCCACCGATCTTGCCGTCGCGCACCATCGCCGCGATCTTCTCGGCCAGCGCATCCGGGTTGACCTGATAGGGCAACTCGGTGACGACCAGGCACTGCCGGCCCTGGATCTCCTCCACCTCGACCACCGCGCGCATGATGATCGAGCCGCGCCCGGTGCGATAGGCCTCCTCGATGCCCTTGCGGCCCATGATGAGCGCGCCGGTCGGGAAGTCCGGGCCGGGGATGCGTTGGATGACCTCTTCGATCAGCTCTTCGCGGGTCGCCTCGGGGTTCTCCAGCAGCCACTGGGCGGCGTCGGCCACCTCGCGCAGGTTGTGCGGCGGGATCTGGGTCGCCATACCGACCGCGATGCCGGCCGAACCATTGACGAGCAGGTTGGGGAAGCGCGCCGGCAGCACCGTCGGCTGCATCGTCTTGCCGTCGTAGTTGGGCTCGAAGTCGACGGTGTTCTCGTCGATATCGCGCACCAGCTCCATCGCCAGCGGCGCCATCCGGCATTCGGTGTATCGCGGCGCGGCCGCGCCGTCGTTGCCCGGGCTGCCGAAGTTGCCCTGCCCGTCGACCAGCGGATAGCGCATCGACCACGGCTGCACCAGCCGCACCAGCGCGTCGTAGATCGCGGTGTCGCCGTGCGGGTGGTACTGGCCCATCACGTCACCCACGACGCGGCTGCACTTGTTGTAGCCACGGTCGGGGCGGTAGCCCCCGTCATACATCGCGTAGACGATCCGGCGGTGCACGGGCTTCAACCCGTCGCGCACATCCGGGAGCGCGCGGCTCACGATCACGCTCATCGCGTATTCGATGTAGCTGCGCTGCATCTCGGCGTTCAGGTCAACCGGGTCAACACTGCTGTGCTCGACGGTGGTGTCGTCAGTCATCAATTCCCTTGTCGTTCAAGGACTTTCAGGTATGGCGAGTGGTTCAGTGCCGCGTCAGATGTCAGATGTCAGATGTCAAGTCTTCTGACATCTTCCTCACACTCCGCTCCGGCCGGCGACTCGCACGCTCGCCGCCAACCTGCGCTACGCGTTTCGTCAGATGTCAAGGAACCGCACGTCCTTGGCGTTGCGCTGAATGAACCCTCGGCGGGACTCGACGTCCTCGCCCATCAGCACCGCGAAGATCTCGTCGGCGGCGGCCGCGTCGTCCAGCGTGACCTGCAGCAGGGTGCGGAACTCCGGATCCATCGTGGTCTCCCACAGCTCCTGGTAGTTCATCTCGCCCAGACCCTTGTAGCGCTGCACGCCGTTCTCCTTCGGCAGCCGCCAACCCTTGGCCTCACCGGCCTGACGCATACCGTCGCGTTCGCGATCGGAGAAGGCGAACTCGTGCTCGTGGTTGCTCCACTTCAGCCGGTAGAGCGGCGGCTGGGCCAGGTAGACATAGCCGTGCTCGATCATCGGGCGCATGAACCGGAAGAGCAGGGTCAGCAACAGCGTGCGGATGTGCATGCCGTCGACATCGGCATCGGCCATCAGCACGATCTTGTGATAGCGCGCCTTGGTGATGTCGAAGTCCTCGCCGATGCCGGTGCCGAACGCCGAGATCAGCGACTGCACCTCGTTGTTGGCGAGCACCTTGTCGATGCGGGCCTTCTCGACGTTGAGGATCTTGCCGCGGATCGGCAGGATCGCCTGGTTGTGCGGGTTGCGCCCCTGCACCGCCGACCCTCCGGCCGAGTCACCCTCGACGATGAACACCTCGGAGATCGTCGGGTCCTTGCTCTGGCAGTCCTTGAGCTTGCCGGGCAGGCCACCGGACTCGAGCAGACCCTTGCGACGGGTGGCCTCACGCGCCTTGCGCGCCGCCATCCGGGCCGCGGCGGCCTGCACCGACTTCTGCACGATGGCCTTGCCCTCGCGCGGGTGCGCCTCCAGCCAGTGCCCGAGCTCGTCGCGCACCGCGGTGTTGACGAAACCGCGCACCTCGGAGTTGCCGAGCTTGGTCTTGGTCTGACCCTCGAACTGCGGCTCACCCAGTTTCACCGAGATGACCGCGGTCAGACCCTCGCGGATGTCCTCACCGGTGAGGTTGTCGTCCTTGTCCTTCAGCAGCTTGTTGTTGCGGGCGAAGGTGTTGATCAGCGAGGTCATCGCGGTGCGGAAGCCCTCTTCGTGGGTGCCGCCCTCGTGGGTGTTGATCGCATTGGCGTAGGTGTGCACCGACTCGCTGAAGGAGGTCGTCCACTGCATCGCGACCTCGACCGCGAGCAACCGGCCGGTGTCCTCAGACTCGAAGGCGATCACGTCCTCGTGCACCGGCTCGCTGCGCTTGGAGGAGTTGAGGTGGTTGACATAGTCGAGCAGCCCGTTGTCGTAGCGGTAGGTCACCGTCTGGACATCCGACTCCTTGGGCGCCTCCTCGCCCTCGGCCTGCGCCTCGTCCACCTCGGCGGCGTCGACCTCATGCCGGCGTTCGTCGGTGAGCTGGATGGTCAGGCCCTTGTTGAGGAAGGCCATCTGCTGGAAGCGCGCCCGCAGCGTCTCGAAGTCGTAGTCGACGCTCTCGAAGATCTTCGGGTCGGCCCAGAAGGTGATGGTCGAGCCGGTATTGGCGACCTCGGTCTCGCCGACGACCTTCAGCGGCTCGATCGGCGCGCCGTGGTCGAATTCGACGAAGTAGACCTTGCCCTCGCGGCGCACCTCGGCGGTGAGCTTGGTCGACAGCGCGTTGACCACCGAGGAGCCGACACCGTGCAGACCACCGGACACCTTGTACCCGCCGCCACCGAACTTGCCGCCGGCGTGCAGCTGGGTGAGCACGAGCTCGACGGTCGACATCCCGTAGGCCTCGTTCATATCGACCGGTATGCCGCGCGCGTGGTCCACCACGCGCACCCCGCCATCTGCGAGCAGGGTCACCTCGATGCTGTCGCCATATCCCGCCATCGCCTCGTCGACCGCGTTGTCCACGATCTCGGTGACCATGTGGTGCAGCCCGCGTTCACCGGTGGAGCCGATGTACATGCCCGGGCGTTTGCGCACCGCTTCCAGGCCTTCGAGGACCTGGATGGCGTCGCCGTCATAGGCGGGTTCGCCGGGAGAAGGGGTCGGGGTCGCGTCCTTGTCCTGCTGCGGATCCTCGGCCACGGTGCTCCTTATCGGTGGTTGAGTGTCAAACCTCCGAAAGTCTACCTGGCCACACCCACAAACACCCGCTCTGACCCCCTGTATGGCGTGTGCAAGGCTCCCGCACCCGCCCACCTGACCCCCGTCATACGTCCTGGGGGTTCACCGGCGCTCAGCGCGTTTGAGCGGTCGGGGCCGGATCACTGCCCGGGCAGGACGTAGACCGTCGGACGCCTGCCGTCGTCGGGTTGCGCCACACCGGTGCAGGTGATGTAGCTGCCGGTCGGGTGCTGGCAGCTCACCGCATAGTCCTTGCCGGTCGCGGCGCTGCGCACGGTGAAGGCGCCACTTTGCCCCTCGGCGATGCCACCGGCCTTGGCGGCGATATCGGCGGCGAAGGTGCAGCTCACGCCCGGCGAGGTCGCGAACGCGCTCGAGCATTGGGTGTTCATCCCGGCCGGCAGCGTCACCGACGTAGACGGCGAGGACGTCGACGACGAAGAGGATGACGAGGTCGAGCTCGACGACGATGAAGACGAGCTGCTGCTCGAGCTGCCCGGCGAACTCGGCGAGGTCGAGCCGGTGTCAGCCGAGGTCGAGGTGGCCGGCGCCGTCGGGATCGGTGAGTTCCCCGCGTCTGTGGACGATCCGCGCGAGCCGAAGACCGCCCATGCCACCAGGGCAATCACCACGAGCGAGGTGAGGATCACCGCGATCGGCAGCCAGGCCCCGCCGCCCCGACGAGGTTGGTCGACGTAGGGCTGGCGCTGGGGCTGCTCGGCATCCGGCTGCTGTTGCGGCGTCGTGCCGTATTCGGCGGCACCGTAGTCATAGGCGGGCCGCCGCGGCCCGTCCGGCGCGGGCGCGCTCGGTGCGCCGTAATAGTCACCGAAGGCCGGCTGGGTCTCGTCGCCCTCGTATGCCGGGCCGCCCGCACGCTGGCCGAGTTGCGGGTCGGTCGCCTCCGGGTCCGGTGCGAAGAACCGGTCGAAGGAGTCATCGTCGCGCCCCGGCGGTCGGTTGCCGTGTCCGTCGGTCATCGCCTTGCTGATCCCTTCGTATGCCGTGCCGAGCCCCACCACGGTAGGTCGCGAGCGGGAACCAGCCAAGCTAGTGCGCCAGCTTTGGTGCTGGCTGAGACCGGGATGAGCGGCTCAGCCGTAGGTGTCGCGGGGGCCACGACCGCCCCAGACCTTGCGCGGTCCCTTGCTCCATGACGGTGCGCGCGGCCCGACGATGCGCAACTCGAGCACGACGTCCTTGCCGACGACCTGTTCGATCTGGCCGAGCACGGTGCTGGTCATCAGCGACAGCTGGGTGGCCCACGCGGTCGACTCGGCCTGCACCACGAGCACGCCTTCTTCGAAGGACACCGCCCGCGCGTGCTCGGCCACCTGCGCGCCGACGATCTCCGGCCAGCGCGCGAGCACCGAGCCGGCGGCGACATCGGCGGTCCAGCCGCGGTCGGCGAACAAGCGCTGCACCTGGTCACCGACCAGCCCCGGGTCGCGGGTGTCTTCGCGGGGGCGGCCACCAGTGCGGGGCGTCTTGGCCGAGGTCTTGCGAGGTCGCGCACCGGGCCGCAGACCCTTGTCCCGCGCGGCCTGCCGGGCCCGGGCGACCGCCTCGCGAACCGCCTCCAGCGGATCACGTTCCAGCGGATCCGGCTGCTCGCCAGGGGGCAGCTCACTCACGCGCGGTCACCGAGCCCTTGGTGACGTCATACATCCGTCCCGCGAGCTCGGGCGGCACGTCGGCTGCGACCGCGGCGGTCACGAGCACCTGTTCGGCGTCGGCCACCATCGCCGCGAGGCGCTCGCGGCGGGTGCCGTCGAGTTCGGCGAAGACGTCGTCCAGCACGAGCACCGGGTCAGTGCCCAGGTCGTGCCGCAGCAACTGGAAGGCACCCAGCCGCAAGGCGAGCGCGAACGACCAGGACTCGCCGTGGCTGGCATAACCCTTGGCCGGCAGCTCCCCCAGCCGCAGCGTCACCTCGTCGCGGTGCGGTCCCACGAGCGTCACGCCTCGGTCGAGCTCGCTGCGGCGCTGCTGCTCGAAGGTCTGGTGGATCGCCGCCTGCAGGGCGTCGACCTCGGGCACCTCGCCCGCGGCGAGCGCCTCGGCCATCTGCTCGTGCAACCCGCTGCGATAGGTGAGACCGGCATCCGAGGCTCCCGCGCTGACTTCGTCATACGCCTTGCCGACATAGGGAGCGAGGTCGCGCAACAGCCGTAATCGCGCGTAGATCAGGTGCGCGCCGACGCTTGCCAGATGCTCGTCCCAGACCGGCAGCGTCGCCTCGAGCGCGCCGCGGTCGACACCCTGGCGTCCCGAGCGCAGCAGGGCATTGCGGTTCTTCAGGATCTTGTCGTAGTCGGCGCGTGCCCCGGCCCAGCGCGGTTGCCGTGCCACCAGCAGGTCATCGAGGAAGGTGCGGCGCGCGGCCGGGTCGCCCTTGACCAGCTGCAGATCTTCGGGGGCGAAGAGCACGGTGCGCAGCGTGCCGAGGATCTCCCGCGGGCGCACCGGCCCACCGCGTCCCAGCCGGGCCCGGTTGGCGCGCCCGGGCAGGATCTCCAGCTCGACCTGCTGCTCGCGGCCGTCCCGCACCACCGCCAGGCGGATCGCTGCCTTCTCGGCGCCGGAGCGGACCAGCGGTGCGTCCTGGGCAACGCGGTGCGAGGCGAGCGTCGCGACATACCCGATCGCCTCGACCAGATTGGTCTTGCCCTGTCCGTTCAGCCCGACGAAGGTGCCCACGCCCGGCTCGAGCGCGACCTCCGCGGTCTCATAGGACCGGAAGTCCACCAGGCTGAGATGACGGACATGCACCCAGCGAGTATGCCGGACGTGGGTCGCCCCGAGTGCTTGCCTCGGCTGGGCCGGGCGGGCACGCCGACCCGCGACTCAGTGGTCGGTGACGACGCCCTTCTCGCCCTTCTTGGTCACCGCGTGCCCGCCGAACTCGTTGCGCATCGCGGCGACGGCCTTCATCGCCGGTGAGTCGGTGCCCTGGCGGGAGAAGAAGCGCTGGAACAGCGAGGCCGAGATGACCGGCATGGGCACGCCATACTCGACGGCCTCCTGCACGGTCCAGCGCCCTTCGCCGGAGTCGTTGACGAAGCCCTCGATCTGGGTGAGGCCGGGGTCCTTGTCGAGCGCGGCGGCGACGAGTTCCTGCAGCCAGGAGCGCACGACCGTGCCGCGGGTCCAGGCCTTGAAAGCGGCCGGGACGTCCTTGACGATCTCCTTGGCCTCGAGCAACTCGTAGCCCTCGGCGTAGGCCTGCATCATGCCGTACTCGATGCCGTTGTGGACCATCTTCACGTAGTGGCCGGCGCCGACGTCGCCGGCGTGGCAGAAGCTCTCGTCGCGCGGGCCCTCGGGCCGCAGCGCGTCGAAGACCGGCATCAGCCGCTCGATATTGGCGTTGGAGCCACCGGCCATCAGGGCGTAACCGTTCTCCTTGCCCCACACCCCGCCGGACACGCCGCAGTCGGCGAACTCGATGCCCTTCTCGGCCAGTTCCTTCTCGTGCTTGGCGTCGTCGGTGAACTTGGAGTTGCCGCCGTCGATCACCAGGTCACCCTTGTCGAGCAGGCCGCCGAGTTCGTCGATCACCGACTGGGTCACCTTGCCGGCGGGGACCATCACCCACACATTGCGCGGCGGCTCGAGCTTGCTCACCAACTCCTTGAGGTCCTTCACATCGGACAGCTCGGGGTTGGTGTCATAGCCGATGACGTCGATGCCGGCGGCCTTCATGCGGTCGCGCATGTTGCCGCCCATCTTGCCCAGACCGATCAAACCGAGTTGCATGTCGCACCCTTCGTTGGTGGATGGCGGAAGTCGTCGCTCCGACGCTACTCGCGTCGGTGGAGGTCAGCTGGCGAAGCGGACCGGCATCAGCACGTAGCGGTAGCTGTCGTCGGCCTCACCGTCGGCCTCGGCCTGTCCGGACAGCACCGCCGGACGGCTGGGCTGGGTGAACGACAGTCGCGCGTGCGCGGTGCCGAGTGCACCCAGGCCATCGAGCAGGAACTGCGGGTTGAACGCGATCTCGATGTCCGGGCCGGTGAGCGTCGCCTCGAGCGCTTCGCTGGCCTGGGCGTCGTCGCCCTGGCCCGCCTCGATCGCAAGCTGGCCCTCCGAAAACCGAAGTCGCACAGGCGTATTGCGCTCTGCGACGAGTGACACACGCTTGACTGCCTCGGTCAGGGCGGCGGTGTCGATGATCGCCACGGTGTCGACGCTGGTGGGGAAGATCGAGGTGACCTTGGGGTATTCACCGTCGAGAAGTCGGGTCGTGGTGCGGCGCTGGCCCGCGGCGAAACCGACCAGGCCCTCACCGCCGGCCGCGCTGCCGAGGGCGATGTCGACCGAGCCGGCCGCCCCGAGGGCGCGAGCGGTGTCGGCGAGGGTGCGTGCGGGAACGAGCGCGACATGCTGGGCGTCGCTCTGGCTCGGGTTCCAGGTCAGTTCGCGCATGGCCAACCGGTAGCGGTCGGTGGCCAGCAAGGTGATCTTGTCGCCATCGATCTCGACCCGCACGCCGGTGAGGATCGGCAGGGTGTCACCGCGGTCGGCCGCGATCGACACCTGCGCGACGGCCTGGGTGAACACATCGCCAGCGACCGATCCGGTCGGCTCGGGTGCGGTCGGCAGCGTCGGGTAGTCGGCGGTGGGCATCTGGTGCAGGCTGAACCGGCTCGACCCGCAGGTCACCTCGACCTTGCTGCCCTCCGCCGCGATGGTCACCGGCTTGTTCGGCAGTGAGCGGGAGATGTCACCGAGCAGGCGGCCGAGCACAAGCACGGTGCCTTCCTCGGTCACCTCGGCCGGAACGGTCACCTTGGCCGACACCTCGTAGTCGAACGCGCTGAGCGTCAGCCCCTCGCTGGTCGCCTCCAGCAAGACACCGGCCAGCACCGGCACCGGCGGACGGGGCGACAGGCCGCGAACGGCCCAGGTGACTGCCTCGGCGAGGACATCGCGTTCGACCTGCAGCTTCACGTCACTCTCTTCTTTCCGGCGCGCTGATGTGGGAGCACGAGCATAAGTGTCGGTGGTCCGGCCTACGGTGCCGCACCAGAACTCGGGGCTTCGCCCACTCGCGCGGGAGGAGCCCGCCCCGACCCTAATGCGCACCGGGGTCCGGCGCGAGGGCAGCGGGAAGGTGAGCTTGTGGGCAGTGCGCGGTGCGCGGAGAGGGGTAGGAGAAGGATGTTGGTGGTAGTAGCAGTTGTGAGTTCTGGGGAGAACGACCATTACCGCTGGTCACGGTATGCCGAGGCCGGTGAGTGATGCTGTGGATAAGTAGGGACACGACCGCGGGGGCTGTGGATAGTTCGGCTTGTTCCACAACCGGTCCGGCGGTGGTCGTGGATAACCGGGGCTGTTATCCACAGTTACCGAGTGTTGTACACAGGACGGCTGTGCAGATGCCGCAGCGCAAGGTCGGCTGCCGGGCGCCGAAGACCACAGCGTCGTCCCCACCGTTGTGCACAGAGTTATCCACAGATTGTGGAGAGGAGGTGGATAAACCGCCCGTGTGCTGGGCGAATGTCGAAGCGGCGGTGTGGACGTCGCAGTGGAGAACGCGACGGGGCGAGTGGAGGGCGGTCCGTCGGAGGCGTCGCTCAGGCGCGGCCGAGCTTGTTGGCGGCCTGGCGGATCTGCGACGTCAGATCGGTGATCTGGTCGAACAGGTGCGGCCGGCTGCCCATGAGCTGACGGATCTTGCGGTCGGCATACATGACGGTCGTGTGATCGCGGCCGCCGAACTGCTGGCCGATCTTGGGCAGCGACAAGTCGGTGAGTTCACGACACAGGTACATCGCGATCTGCCGGGCGTTGGCCAGATTGCGCGATCGCGAGGAGCCACACAACTCATCGACGCTGATGTTGAAGTACTCCGCGGTCTTGTCCATGATCAGCGACGCGGTGATCTGACCTGCGGTGTTGCCCACCATCAGGTCGCGGATCACCTGGCTGGCGTTCTCCACGGTGATCTGCTGCTTGGACACCGAGGCGTAGGCCGTGACCCGGATCAGCGCACCTTCCAGCTCCCGGATATTGCTCGGCACCTTGTCGGCGATGAGGGTGAGCACATCATCGGGGATCTGGATCTTGTCCGCCGTCGCCTTCTTGCGCAGGATCGCGATGCGCGTCTCCAGGTCGGGCGGAGTGACATCGGTGGTCAGTCCCCACTCGAACCGCGAGCGCAGCCGGTCCTCCAGCCCGGACAGCTTCTTCGGCGGCTGGTCGGAGGTGAGCACGATCTGCTTCTGGCTGTTGTGGAGTGCGTTGAAGGTGTGGAAGAACTCCTCCTGGGTACCGTCCTTGCCCTGCAAGAACTGCACGTCGTCGATGAGGAGCACATCGACATTGTCGCGATACCGCTTCTGGAAGGACTGGCCCTTCTCGTCGCGGATGCTGTTGATGAAGTCGTTGGTGAACTCCTCGGAGTTCACATAGAGCACCCGCATATTCGGGTAGTAGCTGCGCACGTAGTTGCCGATGGCATGCAGCAGGTGGGTCTTGCCGAGCCCCGAGTCGCCGTAGACCAGCAGCGGGTTGTAGGAGCGAGCCGGTGTCTCGGCCACCGCCTGCGCGGCCGCGCACGCGAACCGGTTGCCGTGTCCCACGACAAAGGTGTCGAAGGTGTAGTCGGGGTTGAGCCGGGCGTCGTCGAGTTGCCGGTCGGTGACCGAGACCCGCGAGATGGTGGCCATCTCCAGCCGGGTCTGTCCGTCCGGCGATTGCTCCTGCGGTTCCACCAGCGCGGGACCGTCGGCCGCGCTGTCCGCCTCGGGCACCGAGCTCAGCGACTCGTCCACGGTGACGGCTAGCCGCACCGACTCACCGACCTGGTCGGCGAGCGCGGCACAGATCGCGTCGTTCAGCTCCCCTTCGATGAAGGTTTTGGTGTGCGCGTAGGGCACCGCGAGCACCGCCGTGCCGCCCACGACGGTGACCAACCGGGTCAGCCGCAAAAACGCGCGGTCACGCGGAGGAATGCCGGAGTCTTCGAGCCCGAGAAGGGTGGCGTGCCAGATCTGCGGCAGGTTGAGCTCGGACTCGGCGGACAGGGCGATCATCTCCTTGGTGCCGGGCGGGCGGCACGCGAACGGGGCGTGCGGCGGGCCGGCTGCGGGGACGACTGGCTCGTCCTCACACCGGGCACTGCCGAAAAGGGCGCTGACCGGGGGTCATGCGCTGACCATCGTAGACGGCAATCCACAGGCTTATCCCCAGGCTGTGGATGACATCGAGAAGGAGCGCGAGCGCCGACGCTAACAAGCGGGCCGAGCCGTGGGCAACCTGAAGCGGCGAACTTTTTCGATTCGCTCGGCGTGTCGCGCGGGCGGCCTGGGGTCAGGGCGGTTCACTGAGAGGTTGACCAGTGTGGCGAGCGGCCGCGCTCGGTTTGACCCCCGTCGCGGCTCGCCCGTAAAGTTTATGGGTAACTCTGCCCGCCGCGATCGGTGACATTCGGTCATCTCAGCGAGACGAGGCGGCGGCGAGGCCAGATCTCGCGTATGCCGTCCGTGTCGTGGTGTCCCGCGACGGCGAGTCCACGACCCTGACCGACCGGGCAGCCCGCCCGGACCATTCGACGGAGACCGACGTGAGCAAGCGTACTTTCCAGCCCAACAACCGCCGCCGGGCCAAGACCCACGGTTTCCGCCTGCGGATGCGCACCCGCGCCGGCCGTTCCATCCTGGCCGCGCGTCGCCGCAAGGGCCGCGAGAAGCTGTCGGCCTGACGCCGATCGGCTGACGCGGGGACATGCTCCCGGTAGCCCACCGATTGCGTGACAGCGCGGACTTCCGCGCGGTCCTGCGCGATCGCGGCACCCGGCGAGCGGCCGGCCCACTGCTGGTGGTCTATGTGCGCCAGGCACGACCCGATGCCGACACTCCGGTGACACCGGTCCGTGTCGGTTTCGTGGTGTCCAAGGCGGTGGGCAATGCGGTCGTCCGGCACCGCACCCAGCGCCGGCTGCGTCACCTGGTCGCGGCCCGACTGGACCGGCTCCCGGCGGGCGCGCGGGTCGTCATACGGGCCAATCCCGCGGCCGCGGAGGCGACCAGCGCCGACCTGGCCGCGGCTCTCGATCGGGCCTTCGACCGCACCCTGGCCGGTGGCCGATGAGCACGGTCAACCGCATCCTTGCCTGGCCGCTGGTCATCCTGGTGCGGCTCTACCAGCGGTTCATCTCCCCGCTCACCCCGCCGACCTGCCGCTTCACCCCCAGCTGTTCGGCGTATGCCGTGACCGCGCTGCAGCGATTCGGACCGATCAAGGGCAGTTGGCTGGCCCTGTGCCGCATCGCCCGCTGCAACCCGTGGAACCCTGGCGGCGTGGACCACGTTCCGTCGAAGGCGGGACAGCCCTCCGAAACCTCCGTGACCTCCGCCTCCTGACCTAAGGATCCTCATGTTGGACACCATCCTCTTCCCGCTCGAATGGTTCGTGGCGGTGGTGATGGTTGGCTTCCACTCGGCGTTCTCCGCCATCGGTATGCCGGAGAAGTCGGGCTGGACCTGGGCGCTGTCCATCGTCGGCCTGGTCATCGTGCTGCGGATCCTGCTGATCCCGCTGTTCGTCAAGCAGATCAAGTCCTCGCGGCGGATGCAGCTGATCCAGCCCGAGCTGCAGAAGATCCAGGCGAAGTACAAGGGCAAGAAGGATCCAGAGTCTCGTCAGAAGATGACGGAAGAGACGATGGAGCTCTACAAGCGCACGGGCACCAACCCGTTTAGCTCCTGTCTGCCGATGCTGTTGCAGGCGCCCTTCTTCTTCGCGCTGTTCCGCGTGCTGTCCCGGTTGCCCGAGATCGGCTCGGGACAGAAGTCGCCGATCGGCCCGCTGTCGGCCCAGCTGGCCGACCAGGCGGAGAAGTCGACGCTGTTCGGCTCGCCGCTGTCGGCGACCTTCATGAACTCCAGCGGTATGTCGACCAAGATCGTCACGCTGGTCCTCATCGTGCTGATGTCGGTGAGCACCTTCACCACCCAGCACCAGCTGATGACCAAGAACATGCCGGCCGCGGCGCTCGACAACCCGATGGCCAAGCAGCAGAAGATCTTGATGTACATCCTGCCGCTGGTCTTCTTCTTCACCGGACCGAACTTCCCGATCGGTGTGCTCATCTACTGGCTGGTGACGAACATCTGGACGATGTGCCAGCAGTTCTACGTCATCCGGCATATGCCGGCGCCGGGCTCGGAGGCCGAGAAGGCGCTGGAGGCCCGCCGGGCCGCGAAGGGCAAGCCGTCGGCCAAGCTGAGCATCCCGGGCCTGACCAAGCCGGAAGCGGAGGCCGCCGATGGTGCCGATTCGGCGGTGGTGGCCACCCAGGGCACGCCGGGCCGGTCCACCGCCGGCGGCTCCCTCGCCGGCAAGGGCAGCGGGCAACGGGTGCAACCGACGAGCAACAAACGCAAGAAGAACCGCAAGCGCTGAGCGCGCGTCCCGACCTGCCCCGTCAGGGGGCCGTTTCTACCGAAAGTGTGCATCGATGACCGACACCACCACCGATCAGGACACGCCCGCCGTCGAGGAGACCGAGACCACCGACGATCTGGTGCGTGAGGGCGAAATCGCTGCCGACTTCCTGGAGTCGTTGCTCGATATCGCCGACCTTGACGGCGACCTGGACGTCGACGTGGACGGCGACCGCGCCGTCGTCTCGATCGTCGACTCCGAGGAGGGTCGCGTGCCGCGGCGCCTGGTGGGTCCGGACGGCAAGGTGCTGGAGGCCTTGCAGGAGCTGGCTCGGCTCGCCGTGCAGGCCGAGACCGGGCAGCGCAGCCGACTGATGCTCGATGTCGCCGGTTTCCGGGCCGAGAAGCGGGCTCAGTTGATCGCCCTGGCCGAGCAGACCGCCGAGACGGTCAAGCAGACCGGTGAGCGGGTGTCGCTGGACCCGATGACCGCCTTCGAGCGCAAGGTCGTCCACGACGCGGTGCTGGCGGCCGGGCTGCGCTCGGAGTCCGAAGGCGTCGAGCCACGGCGATATGTCGTCGTGCTCCCCGCGAACTGAGTTCCACGTGAAACCCGAGGCGCCCGCGGTCGCCTCGCCCGAGCCGCCCGAGTCACCGGAGGCGGCACGGAGCCTGCTCGGCGACCGACTCCCACTCATGCAGCGGTTCGTGGCTCATCTGGCCGACACCGGGACCAGTCACGGGCTGATCGGACCGCGCGAGATTCCGCGGCTGTGGGATCGGCATGTGCTCAACTGCGCGGTGATTGCCGACGGCATTCCCTCCGGCGTTGCCATCGCCGACATTGGCTCCGGCGCCGGCTTGCCCGGCCTGGTGCTCGCCATTGCCCGCCCGGATTTGCGCGTGACCCTGGTGGAGCCGCTGTTGCGTCGGGTCACCTGGCTGGAAACCGTGCGTGCCGACCTCGGCCTGGAGCAGGTCACCGTATGCCGCGCCCGGGCTGAGCAGTTGCACGGGGAGCTCACCGTCGATGTCGTCACCTCACGGGCGGTCGCTCGGCTGGACACGCTGGCGGGGTGGTGTCTGCCGCTGCTGCCGGCAGGAGGGCACATGCTGGCGATGAAAGGGTCGTCGGCGGCCGATGAGGTTGCGGAGGCGAGCGATACGATCGCGGCCTTGGGCGGTGCGACCCCGCAGGTGCGCGAATGCGGCGTCGGGGTGGTCGAGCCACCGACCGTGGTCGTGGACATTCTGCGCGAGCGTCGCGTTGACCCACGCCCGGCCGCCCGCCGCGCCCGTCGATCACGAAAGGCCCGTCGATGACCTCCGCCACCGGATGGATCGCACCTGCCCCGCGCACCCAGGCCTCGCCGAAGCCGGTGGGCTGGCAGGAGCCGGTCGTCACCGCGGATGTGCGGCAGGTGCCTGCCCCGGCTGCCCGACCGGTTGTGCTGGCGGATGGCGTGGCGGCGGAATCCGCCGCGGTGGACGCTCCGGACGCCAGCGCCGCAGCCGCGGGTTCGGCTGCCGACGACCCAGGGGGCGAACCAGCGGGCGAGGCTCGCACCGAACAGGCATCGGTCGGAGGCTCCACGGCGGTACCCCCCAATCGACCCTGGGTGGATGTGTTGATGCCCTCGCGCACCGATCCGAACACTGAGCGCATCGACCCACAACCGGACGAGCAGCCCGGTCGGCCGGTGACCGAGCGGCCGTCGGTCATGGCCGAGCCGGACCCCGCGGCTGCGGCGGACGCGGCCGGACAGGTCACCGTTTCACGGGAAACCGATGCGCCCTTGGCCCGTCAGCTGCGGGATCAGGCCGAGCGCCGCCGCGTCGTCGCAGCCACCGAGGTGTCCCGGCCTGACCGGCCCCGGGTGCTCACCGTCGCGAACCAGAAGGGCGGGGTCGGCAAGACGACGACCACGGTGAACATCGCGGCAGCGCTCGCGGCGAAAGGCCTGCGCGTGCTCGTCGTGGACATCGATCCGCAGGGCAACGCCAGCACGGCACTCGGCATACCTCATCACGCAGAGGTACCCAGCATCTATGACGTGCTGGTCGAGGACCGATCGCTCGACAGCGTGCTGCAGGAATGTCCCGACGTGCCGGGCCTGTGGTGCGCGCCGGCGACCATCGACCTGGCCGGCGCCGAGATCGAGCTGGTCTCGCTCGTGGCGCGCGAGAGCCGGCTGGCGCGCGCGGTGCAGCAGCTGATGTCCGACCGGGCCGGCGAGGACCGTTTCGACTACGTGCTCATCGATTGCCCGCCGAGCCTCGGCCTGCTCACAGTCAACGCATTCGTCGCGGCGACCGAGGTCTTCATCCCGATCCAGTGCGAGTACTACGCGCTTGAGGGCCTGTCGCAATTGCTGCGCAATGTCGACCTGATCCGCAAGCATCTCAACCCGGCGCTCAGCGTCTCGACGATCCTGCTCACGATGTATGACGCCCGCACTCGGCTGTCCGCGCAGGTCGCCGACGAGGTGCGTTCGCACTTCCCCGACCAGGTGTTGAAGGCGCGGATCCCCCGGTCGGTGCGGATCTCGGAGGCGCCCAGTCACGCACAGACCGTGATGACCTATGACCCCACCTCTAGTGGTGCGCTCTCCTATCTCGAGGCGGCCACCGAACTAGCCCGCCGCGCCTGACCAGCCCCTTTTCCCGGCGCAGCGGCCCCGTCGACCTGGTGTGCGCCATGCCGACAGCCGGTCACGAGGCACCAGTCCGGCGTCGATAGGCTGAGCGATTATGAGCGACAAGCGGCGCGGTCTCGGACGCGGTCTCGGTGCCCTGATCCCCACGACGGCCGAAGGAGCGCCGGCGACGGCGCGTCCCTCGGACGTCTTCTTCCCCGGCGCATCGCGCACCGCTGGCGAAGGTTTCACGGGAAACGCTTCCGCCGCCGAGGACGCGCGGCCGGCCGAATCGACCGGTGAGCTGCAGGCCGTCCCGGGTGCGGCCTTCGCCGAAATCCCGGTCGAGCAGATCCGGCCCAACCCGCGTCAGCCGCGCACGGTGTTCGACGAGGACGACCTTGCCGAGCTCACCCACAGCATTCGCGAGATCGGCGTGCTGCAGCCGGTGGTCGTGCGGCCGTTGCCGGATGCCGACGGTGAGGCGCGCTACGAGCTCATCATGGGTGAGCGGCGGTTGCGTGCCAGCAAGGCCGCCGAGCGGGACACCATCCCGGCGATTGTCCGCAGCACCTCCGACGATGACCTGCTGCGTGATGCGTTGCTGGAGAATCTGCACCGTTCGCAGCTGAACCCGTTGGAAGAAGCGGCGGCATACCGGCAGCTGCTGGATGACTTCGACTGCACGCATGAGGAGCTCGCCACGCGGATCGGCCGGTCCCGACCGCAGATCAGCAACATGCTGCGACTGCTGAAGCTCCCGCCCCTGGTGGCGCGCCGCGTCGCGGCGGGTGTGCTGTCCGCCGGGCACGCGCGCGCGTTGCTGGGGCTGCCGGATGCCGCAGCCCAGGAGCGGCTCGCCCAGCGGATCGTGGCCGAGGGCCTGTCGGTGCGGACCACCGAGGAGATCGTCAGCCTCGGCGAGAAGGAGAAGCCACAGCGGCACAGCGCCCCTCGCGAGCGGTCCGAGGAACTCGACGACCTCGGCGCGCGACTGTCGGATCGGCTGGACACCCGGGTGAATGTCTCCCAGGGGCGCTCGAAGGGCAAGGTCGTCATTGAGTATGCCGGCGCCGATGACCTGCACCGGATCCTGGACGTCCTCGGCCTGAGCTGAGCAGGACGGGCCGTCTCGAGGTGAAATCCGTTGGGGCGCAACGGGTTTCGATGCGGCTCCCTTCGAGGCGGCTCCTTTCGATACGCGCTCCTACCTCGCGCCACTCAGGACATCGCCTTCGTCGCCTTCCTCAGGACAACGCTCAACCGGCGGTGTGGTTTCGACTCGCTCCGCCCTTCGACTCGCTGCGCTCGCTCAGGACAACGCTCGCTCAACCAGCGGTGGGGTTTCGACGCGGGTCGTCGCTCGCTCCTCCCCTTGCTCAACCACGAAAGGGCATGTCCCAACCGGCGGTGGGTTTCGACGGGATGCAGAAGGCCCCGGCTTCCGCCAGAGGATGCCGGGGCCTTGGTGCGCTGATGCTCAGGCGAGGTAGTCCTGCAGTTCGCGGACCAGCTTGGGCTTGGGCAGTGCGCCGACGAGGGTCTTGACGACCTCACCGTTGACATACACGTTGAGCGTCGGGATGCCGGTGATGCCGTACTTCGCCGAGGTCATCGGGTTCTCGTCGGTGTTGAGCTTGATGACCTCGATCCCGTCATACTGCTGGGCGATCTCGTCCAGGATCGGCGCGACGGCCTTGCACGGGCCACACCAGGGCGCCCAGAAGTCGACCAGCACGGGCTTGTCGTTCTTCAGCACGTCCTGCTCGAAGGTCGCGTCGGTGGTCTGCTTGGTGGCACCCATGAAAGTGTGTCCTCTCCTAATGGTTTGTCGCTGAAAACCGTTGTGTCACAAGGTAATCGGCTGGAATTCGGTCAGGTCTTGATCGGCTGGAATGTGGGCGAGGTAGCGCTCCGCGTCGAGGCTGGCCGCGCAACCTGAGCCTGCCGCGGTGATCGCCTGGCGGTAGGTGTGGTCGACCAGGTCACCGCAGGCGAACACGCCCGGCAGGTTGGTCGCGGTCGTCCGGCCCTGCACGAGGACGTATCCCTCGGCGTCAGTCTCCACCTGACCAAGGACAAGCTCATTGCGCGGCTCGTGTCCGATCGCGATGAAGACACCGGTCACCTCAAGCGGGCGCTCCGCACCGGTCTGGGTGTCACGCAGCGTGATGCCGCTGATCTTGCCCTCGCCGTGCAGCCCGACGACCTCGCTGTTCCACGCGAAACGGATCTTGTCGTTGCGGTGGGCCCGCTCGGCCATGATCTTGGAAGCACGCAATTCGTCCCGGCGGTGCACGAGGGTCACCGACTTGGCGAACCGGGTGAGGAAGGTCGCCTCCTCGATGGCCGAGTCGCCGCCGCCGACGACGGCGATGTCCTGGTCGCGGAAGAACGCACCATCGCAGGTCGCGCACCACGAGACGCCGTGACCGGACAGTCGCTTCTCGTCCGGCAGGCCGAGTTCACGGTATGCCGACCCCATCGCCAGGATGACCGCCCGCGCCTTGTGCACGCGGCCCTCACCATCGGTGACCAGCTTGATGTCCCCCGTGAGATCCACGGCGGTCACGTCATCACGCTCCAGCGTCGCGCCGAAGCGCTCGGCCTGAGCGCGCATCTGCTCCATCAGGTCCGGGCCCATGATGCCCTCGGCGAAGCCGGGGAAATTCTCCACCTCGGTGGTGTTCATCAGCGCGCCGCCAGCGGTCACCGACCCCTCGAAAACAAGCGGGGCGAGGTTGGCCCGGGCGGCATACACCGCCGCGGTGTATCCGGCCGGGCCGGATCCGATGATGATGAGCTGACGAACGTCGTCATCGGTGGCGGAGTTGCTCACAGTTCTCCTCGGGAAGGCTCTCGGACCTGATCTCAGCGGGTCTTCCCGCACAACCGATCGTAAGGCCCGGATGTTCCCGCGCTGCCCAGCACCCGGCGACCGCGGCTCAGGTCGTGACCGAGGTCGGACCGGCGAGCGGCTTCTGCGAGCTCTTGCAGTCGCGCGAGACCGCCCACGCGGTGGACTTGCCGTCGCGATCCACCACGATCACCAGGGCCGGCTGGTTCTCGAACTTGGCGATGTCGATCGTCACCTTGTCCGGCTTGTTGAGCATGTCGGCACCAATGGAGGACGCGCACGACATCGCGCCGGCGGGCGTGGCGATGGACCCAAGCTGCTTGACCTTGTCCGCATCGAGCGTGCCCGACGAGTTGCTCTTCAGCAGCGCGGCGGCCTGGGTGCCGAGCGAGGTGCGGGTGTAGTTGGCGCCGGTGTTCTGCACGAACACCTTGCCCTGCAGGTCGGCCGGCAGCGAGGACTGGCCGGCGTTGGTCGCGGGAGTCGAGCTCTGCGAGGCCTGGTAACCCAGCACCGCGACTGCGCCGATGGCCGCGGCGGCGCCGAGGCCCCCGACGACGCGCAGCGTGCGGTTCGAGCGACGCTGGGGTGTCGAGTCACGGTGGTGGATCGCGGCCGACCGGTGCTCGCTCAGTGACGCCACACCACTGGCGGCAGCGTCGCGCTCGGCGCGCAGGGAGGCGGTGATCCGGTCGGCGAGCGCGGCCGGCATCGGTCCGGGATCGGGCTGAGCACGCAACAAGGCGCCGATGCCGGTGGGGTCCTCTTCGAACTCCCGGTCGACATCGCGCGGCGTTGGTGTGTTCACAGCGTTCCTCCCGTCGGTGCAGGCGAGATGACGCCCCGGTGGGGACGCCGGTGCCTGCTCATCACGGATGTCAATGAGCCGCTCTCCAGGCCTGTCAGGACTACGACGCGGTCACGGTTGCATGGGTTCCGAAGAATTTTCCGAGTGCTCACCGGTAGCCCTCGCCGTGCTTGTCGCGCAGGAGTTCGGCCAGGGCGGCCCGGCCGCGGGCGCACCGGGACTTGATCGTCCCTTCGGCGACCTCCAGCGTGGTGGCGGCCTCGGCGACCGACAGACCTTCCATGTCGACCAGCGTGAGCGCCAGTCGCTGAGCCTTGGGGATCTTGCTGAGAGCTTCCTGCACGTCCAGCCGGACCACGGTGCTGGCGTGGTGGTCGTGCCGGTCAGCCAGGTCGTATTCGGGCAGCTCGGAGGTCGGTCGCACGCGGCGCAGCCGGTCCAGGCAGGCGTTGACGACGATTCGGTGCAGCCAGGTGGTGACCTGGGCGTCCCCGCGGTATGACGCGGCGCGGCGGAAGGCGGAGATGAAGCCGTCCTGCACCGCGTCGGCGGCCAGCTCGGGGTCATTGCAGGTGCGCAGCGCCACCGCCCACATGCGGTCCTTGTGCCGCCGGAAGAGTTCTCCGAAGGCATCGGGGTCGCCGGCGACATGCGCCGCCATCAGGGCGCGGTCGTCGCGTGGATCGACCTGCGTCATGAGAGGACCTCGACCTCGGCGATTTTCTCGCGGTAGCCACCGATATTGCCCTTGCTGAGCGCGGTGATCCACAGCACGACATAGCGGCCGGTGGCTTCCTTGGTGCCGGTGACGGTCTGTTCGCCCGACCCATTGGTCACGGTGCCGAACGGCGTGGTGCCCTTGTCCTTGGGGTCGTCGGTGACGAAGACCTGGATCGTGGACGGGTTGCTCGTGATGGTGATCTTCACCGACCCGACCTGCTGGGACTTGCCGAGATCGAGCACCAGCCCGCTGCCGGACTTCAGCCCGCTGTACTGCGCGGTGCGGTAGATCCGGGTCATCCACTCGGTCGAGGGATTGCCGTCGGTGACGTTCTTGACCAGCTCGGGGTGCTCGGTGCCATTGCCCTCGGGGTCGAAGACGTCCACCGAGGAGACCGCGATCTTGTTGCCCCGCGGCACCGAGGGGCTGGAGCTCGTCGTCGCCGAGGTCGGCGCGCCGGTCGTGGTCGCGCTGCTCGTGGCGCCGCCCTGCGGCTCGTCCGAGGATTTGCCGCTGAACAGCCCCTTCACCCCGACCACGCCGAAGATCAGCGCGGTGACCAGGAACGCAGCGACGATCGCCAGGGCGATCTTGCTGGAGGACTGGTCCGGGTCGTCCGAGCCGGACTGCAACAGCGGCATCGGCGGGTCGAGCCGGCCGTCGTCATCGTCCTCATAGCCGTCGCGACCGCGGTATGCCGTGGCGTCGAAGGTTCCCGTGTCGTCCTCGTCGTAGCCGGCGGGCCGACCGACCATCGTCGGGTCGCTGTCGGTGCTGACCGACCGCTCGGTCGGCGCCGACGTGTCGGTGCCGCGGCCGGCCGCACCGGCGCGGGCGGCGCCGGCTGCACCCGCGGCGGCGAGGCCGGCAGCCCCGGCTCCCGCAGCGGCTGCCGGGGCGACATACCGATGAGAACCCCGCGGCGCGGCGCCGGAGAGGTGGCGCTGCGGACCGCTCGGGTCGCGCTCGGTCACCTGGTCCGGCGACCACGGGGCGAGCTGACGCGCCAGCTCACCAGGCGTGCGCGGGCCTTCGTCGTCGTTGAGCACCGCGGAGCACAGCGTGTCCAGGTCACCGGGGACGTCGGGCACGAGCTCCTTGGCCGGCGGGAGCATGCCGTCGACCCGCCGGTCCTGCGAGGGCAGCCCACGCACCGGCTTCTCCCCCGGCCAGCGGCCGGTGAGCGCGGCATACAGGCATTCCGCGAGCGCCACGGTGTCGTCGCGGGAGGCGACATCGCCGGGACGGTCGTCCTCGCCGGAGAGCGCCGCGAGGGTGGCGACGCCGAGGACGGACACCGAGCCGTCCCGCGAGCGGACCAGCTCGTGCGGGGTCAGGGCGCCATGGTGCAGCCCGCGACCGGCAGCCGTGTGCAGACCGCTGGCGGCCTCGCCGATGATCCGCCGGGCTTCCTCGGGCGGCAGCGGGTCGAACTGCAGCATCGAGGCGAGCGACTCCGCGCCGTGCAGCGCCTCGGTGATCACATATGACGTGTCGTCTTCGGTGCCGACGTCGAGCACGCGCGGCAGATGCCGGTCCTCGACCGCCGCGGCGCGGCGTGCCGAATCCAGCGTGGCGGCGGCGTTGTCCGAAGTGCGCGGGAAGAGGGTCGCGATGACCTCGCGGTCGAGGGTGCGGTCCGTGGCCACCCACGTCTCGCTGGCTTCGCTCGTGGCTAGCGCGCGGTCCAGCGCGTATCGGCCGGCCAGCGTCGAGCCCGCGGCGATGCCCTGCACGTGATCTCCCTCGTGGTGGGTGGGCGCCGGCTTTCAGGGTGTCCGGCGGTGTGGTCTGGCATGCATCCTAGGTGGCGCGGCGGGATAACCCCGGGACCCGGGAGGTGAGCGGCCGCAACAGCTGGTCGATCTCGCTCACCCGCATCCGGCGGGCGAGCACGACATACACCCCGAGGAAGAGCGCGCCGCCGATGACGACGGTGAGCACATTGGTGAGCCGGGCATAAGGGTCGAGCACGGCTTCGATGCCGAACCGGGCGAGGGCCGCGGCGAGTGCGCCGGCGGTCGCTGCGATGGCCAGGCGGACGTAGGTGCGAGCGACACCGGTGAGGGTGAACCTCCCGACCGAGCGCTGCAGCCAGACGACCCCGACAACGGCCTGAGCGACATAACTGAGGGATTGCGCGGCCGCGACGCCCGGGCCGACGAAGCGGTCGGGCAGGGTCAGGGCGACCATGGTGAAGGCGATCGCGACCACGGTGCAGATGACCTGCATCCAAAACGGCGTGCGGGCGTCCTCGTAGGCGTAGAACACCCGCTGCACGAGCACGCAGACGGTGAACGGCACGATGCCGATCATCATCGCGATCGTGGGATAACCGACGATCGTGCCGTCGCCACCCAGATAGGCGCGGGTGACCGGCACGGCGAGCACGAGACAACCGATCGTCACCGCCACGGTGGACAGACCGGACAGCCGCAAACCGGTGGTGATGTCGTCGAGCACCTGGCCAGTGCGCCGCTCGTGGGCCGCCTTGGACATCCGGGTGTAGAGCGCGGTCACCAGGCTGAGCGTCACCAGCGAGTGCGGCAGCATGAACAACAAGAAGGCGATCGAGTTGGCGAAGCTGCCGCTGTTGCCGGGCGGGACACTGTTGAGCACATTGGTCGAGACCGTCACTCCCACCTGCTGCACGACCACCGCGGCGAAGGCCCAGATGGCGATGGTCGAGGCGGTGCGCAGGCCGACGCCGCGGAAGGTGAAATCCGGGGTGAAGGTGTAACCGGCACGGCGCAGTGGGATGACGAGCACCAGCGCTTGGGCGGCGATGCCCAAGGTGGTGAACCCGGCAAGCGCGACGATATTGCCGGTGGTCCAATTGCTCGCGGTGGCCAGGTCGCCGCGGTGGGTGGTCATCAGCAGCCACGCCACGCCGATGATCGACACCACATTCGCCAGCGCGGGCGACCACATGAACGCCCCGAACCGGCTGCGCGAGTTCAGGACCTCGCCGAGCAGCGTGTAGACGCCGTAGAAGAAGATCTGCGGCAGGCAGATGAAGGCGAAGGTGACGCCGAGGCTGAAGGGCAGCCGGCCGCTCGTGTCCATCAGCCGGAAGACGAGCGGCGACGCCGCGGTGAACAGCACCGTGATGGCGAGCAGGATGGTCATCGACAGCGTGAGCAACCGGTCGGTGTAGCGCTTGCCGCCGTCGCCGTGGCTGAGCGCCCGGGTGAGCTGCGGCACCAGCACGGCGTTGAGGACACCGCCCGCCAACAGGATGTAGATCATGTTGGGCAAGGTGTTGGCGGTGTTCCACGCGTCCGCGGTCTTGGTCGCATCGCCGATCGCCGCGGCCACCAGACCGGTGCGCAGGAAGCCCAGCAGCCGGGAGGTCAGGGTGCCGGCGGCCATGATCGCGCTGGACCGCAGGATGCCACCGCGGCCACCCGTGTCGGCCGCCTCCGCCGCAGGTCCGGTCTCGCCGGCCAGCGCGGCGTCCGGTGACGCGGTCACCGGCGAAGGATGGCCGTCGCCGGCGCTGCGCCAAGCTGTGCCGAGGCTGGGCCGGTTCGCGGCGGCGTCCGCCCCGATCCACTCGGCATACTGCTGCCCGAGCGAGCCCGGCATCTCCGGCAAAGCCGGGTGGTATGGCGAGGCCGCCTGGTACAGCGAACCCAGGGACGAACCGGGAGCGTCGGGTGGCGTCATTCCTCGTCCGGTGGTCTCGGGGTCAGGTCGTCGGTGGGGGCGCGCTGCGGGTCGGCGTCGATGACCGCTTCGGCCGGGGTGGCGAGCGGGCCACCCGGGGTGACCGGCGAGGTCGGCCGGCCCCGGCGGATGCTGCGCAGCGTGCCGACCAGCAACACCAGCCCGGCCACGATACCGAGGACGACATAGATCCACGACGACGGCGGACGCACGTTGATGCTCAACTGCGTCGGCGAGGTCGGATCGGGGCCGAGCAGCGTGCCGTCGGGGGTCGTGAGGACCGCGTCGACCAACACTTCACCGGGAGCGACCGCGACCACAGTCGTGCGCACGCTGGTGCGGGAGGTGGCGCCGACCTGCGCCGGCAGGGTCGGCTGCTCCGGGATGCGCAGCAGGTATTTGCGCGGCTGGAGGGTGAGGCGCAGATCGTGCACGGGGCGCGACAGCCCGTTGACGACCGTGACCGACAGCTTGCCGGAGTCGGCGAGCAGGTTGACGCTGGACGGGTTGACGGTGACCTTGGCCAGGATGTTCGCGAGCGCGGTGCCGTCGGCGGACAACACCTGGCGCAGGCCGGTGGCATTGCCGCGCCAGCGCACCGAGCCGATCTCGTCCAGCGCGCGACCCCGGTCGGCGGCGATCCCGCTGGAGTCGACCGCGATCGAGGTGACCGCGTCCAGCCGGCGCCGGAACTCCGCCAGCTGACGCAGGTCGTCGCGGCCGACGGGCACCGGCGGCGGGGCGGGGATGCTGGGGGCGGCCGGGGTGGAGAGGAGCCGGGCGGCGGGTGCCTTGGCCTGCGCGGTCAGCGACTGGGTCGCTGTGGCGGTGCTGAGCCAGGGCGCGGTGCGGATCGCGGCGACGACGGCCGAGAGCGACTGAGGGTCGGAGATTGCGGTGCGCGGCACGACCAGCGCTGCGCTGCGGGTGTCGCCGGGCCGCTGCTGGTAAAGGGCGAGCAGCTCCGCCTGCAGGCGGCGCACCCGCACACCGGGGTCGACGCTCGCATCGGCGAGCAGGCTGCTCAGCCGGTCGTCATACAGCAGGACGCCCGCGGTGCCAGTCAGGCGGCGCACGTCGGTGCCGAGCACCCCGCTGGCGTCGACCGCGCGCGTCGGCAGCAGCAACGACGCGGCCGAGCCGCGGGCCGCCTGCCACAGGCGCAACATCGCCCCCGTGGCGCTCGCGGACTGGTCGGCGGCCGGCCAGGCGACCGTGGTGGTGCTGACCTGGGCGAGCCGTTGCGGCAGGCCCCGGCCGAGCATGCGCTGCAGGATCTGGTTGGCCCGCAGGCTGCCGAGACCGGTGAGGTCGGGGTCGCCATACGGCGTCCACCACACCGGGACGCGACTGTCCTGCAGCTGCCGCAGCAGGGTGTCGGCGAGCGCGGTGACCGGATCGGTCGTGGTCGGTGTGGTGGTGCTGCTGCTGGAGGAACTCGTCGGCCCGCTGCTGGTCGGTGAGTCCGTGCCGGAGGCGGTGCTCGTCGGCGACGGCGTCTGGGTCGGGGTGGACGTCGGGGTGGACGTCGCCGACGGCGAGGTGGAGGACGACGGCGCTGCGGTGGCGGTGGGCGGTTCGCCCTGGGTCGGGGTGGACAGCGGTGGCAGGTCGGGGTCGGCCGCGACCGGCGGGTCGACGATCGAGGGATCGACGACGAAGGTCACCGGGTCACCCTGGAAGGCCGCGACCGTGCGGGCGATCGCGGAGTTCGGGCCGATCGCCTTGGTCCACGCGGCGGTGCGGGCCGCTCCGGCCGGACCGAATAGCGCCGGGTCGGCCGGCAGCGTCAACGGCACGATCACCGTGGTGCCGATCGGCGTGGTGGCGCTCTGCGTGCCCCACTCCAAGGTGGTGCGGGTCGACTGCAGGGTCGAGGTGCTGGTCACCGCGCTGCCTTCGGTGACGGTGATCGTCATCGGCAGCGACGCATAGGTATAGGAGTAGCCGAGCTTGTCCGCGGCGATGGTGGCGGTGAACCGCACCGTCTGACCCGGGGCGAGATTCCCCACCGTCGTGGTCGCCACCTCCTGCTGGGCCATCCGGCGACTGCCGTCCGACCAGGACGAGACGCCGTATGGCGTGTCGAGCAGGCTTCCCCCGAGCGCGACGTGGACGACGACCTGGTCCAGCGGTCCTCCGGTGGTGTTGGTCACCGTGCCGCCCACCGTGGTCGGCGAGTTCTTGCTGGCCAGCTCACCCGCCGGGTCCAGGTGCAGCGCGACGGTCGGGGCGTCGGCATACACCGGGGGTGCGAAACCGACGAGACCGAGCAGGGTGAGGAGGGCGACCCAGACGGCCGTCGCGCGACGCAGGCGGGACACGGAGCTCAGGCGGGCCCGGACAGGTGCTGCCAGGCCGCATGCGCGATGCGGCGCTCGTTGGCGAAGGTCAGGCGCTGGTCGACCTCGTCCAGCCGGAACCAAGCGGCCTCGACCGCCTCGTGGTCCGGGTCGTTCTCGATGGTGATCTCGCCGCCGAGCGCTTCGAGCAGATAGTGATGCACCCGCTTGTGGATCCGGAAGCGCGGCGTGGAGAACCAATAGTCGATCGTGCCGAGGGTGACGAGCGCTCGACCGCTGATGCCGGTCTCCTCGGCGACCTCGCGCACCGCGGTCTCGACCAGGGTTTCACCGGGCTCGACATGGCCCTTGGGCAGACACCACTCCAGCCGGCCGGCGCGGTTGTAGCGCGCGATCAGCGCGAGCCAGGCGAAACCGCCGCGCACGTCGATGATCACCCCACCTGCAGAGATCTCCTCCAGCGAAGGCAGCCGCCGGGTGGGGCGGTGCGCTCGAGGAACCTGCAGGGTCATTCCGTCACTGTAGCCAGCGGAACGCCCGATCGCAGCCTCCCCGTAGGCTTGTCCGGTGCCTGCCCCCGACGACGCGACCATGCGTGACCTGCAACGACGGGCCGTCGCCAGGCTCGCCCCGCACCTGGAGCTGCTGACCGAGCTGGGCCGGGTGTTCACCGCTGCCGGGCACGAGCTCGCCCTGGTCGGCGGCCCGGTGCGCGATGCCTTCCTCGGCCGGCGGACCTCCGACCTCGACCTGACCACCTCGGCCTCGCCGGAGCAGACCGAGGCACTCGTGCGCCCCTGGGGTGAAGCGGTGTGGGATATCGGTCGCGCCTTCGGCACGATCGGGGTGCTCAAGGACGGTGACAAGGTCGAGATCACCACCTACCGCGCCGACGCCTACGACGGGCAGACCCGCAAGCCGGTCGTCGCCTTCGGCTCCTCGCTCACCGAAGATCTCGTCCGCCGCGACTTCACCGTCAATGCGATGGCGCTGCGGCTGCCGGATCTGGAGTTCGTCGACCCGTATGACGGCCTGCGCGCCCTCGCCGAACGCACGCTCGACACCCCGACCGCACCCGAGGTGTCCTTCGCCGACGACCCCTTGCGAATGCTGCGGGCGGCCCGGTTCACCGCGCAGCTGGACTTCCGGGTCGCGCCCCGGGTGGAGACGGCGATGCGCGAGCGCGCCTCGACCATCGAGATCGTGTCGGCCGAGCGGATCCGCGACGAGCTGAGCAAGCTCGTGCTGGCCGACAACCCGCGGCCGGGTCTGGCGCTGCTGGTCGACACCGGCCTGGCCGAGCTGGTGCTGCCCGAGCTGCCCGCCCTGCAGCTGGAGATCGACGAGCACCACCGGCACAAGGACGTCTACCAGCACTCGCTCACCGTGCTCGAGCAGGCGATGGCACTCGAGGGCCCGCGGTCGGTGCCCGGGGTCGAGACGGTCGAACCGGTGCCCGGCCCCGACCTGGTGTTGCGGTTGGCTGCGCTGCTGCACGACATCGGCAAGCCGGCGACCCGGCGGTTCGAATCCGGTGGCGGCGTGTCCTTCCACCACCACGAGGTGGTCGGCGCCAAGCTGGCCCGCAAACGACTGCGCGCCCTGCGGTTCGACAAGGACACGATCCGCGATGTCTGCCGGCTGATCGAGTTGCACCTGCGCTTCCACGGGTATGGCGAGGGCCAGTGGACCGACTCCGCGGTCCGCCGCTATATCACCGACGCGGGGCCCTTGCTGTCGCGATTGCACCTGTTGACTCGCTCGGACTCCACCACCCGCAATCGTCGCAAGGCGGCCCGGCTCGCCTCGACCTATGACGAGTTGGAGGCGCGGATCGAGAAGCTGCAGGCCGCCGAGGAGCTGGGCAAGGTGCGGCCGGAACTCGACGGCAATCGGATCGGCGAGATCCTCGGCATACCTCCGGGTCCGGTGCTCGGCCGGGCCTATCAGCACCTGCTGGCCTTCCGGCTCGATCAGGGCCCGGTCGGCGAGGACGCGGCGCGGGAGGAATTGCTGCGCTGGTGGGCCGAGCAGCCCGAATCCGGTCAGTAGCTCACTCGCCTGCCCCCGGCCCACTTGCATGCCTGCGGTCGACTCGCATGCGGTGACCACCGTCTGCGAGTGCTGTGCCCGCATGCGAGTGCCACGCCCGCATGCAGGTGACGGCTGTGTGCAAATGTTCTAACATTTAGCCGTATGACGGCTCTCGCCAGCCGGATCGCCGGCGCGCCGATCTCGTGGGGGGTATGTGAGGTCCCGGACTGGGGCTGGCAGCTTGCCCCCGGAATCGTGCTGGACCAGATGGGCGAACTTGGCCTGGGCGCAACGGAATTCGGCCCCGATGGCTTCCTGCCCAAGGACCCGGCCGAGAAGGTGAGCCTGCTGTCGGCATACGAACTGCGATCGGTCGGCCAGTTCGTCCCGGCGGTGCTGCACCGGACCGACCACGACCCGCTGCCGGCGATTGCGGACGCCCTCGACGCGCTCGTCGTCGCGCAAGCGAATGTGCTCGTGCTGGCCGCGGCGACCGGGACGGCGGGTTATGACGGCCGGCCGAGCCTGGACGAGCAGGGCTGGGAGCTGCTGCTCGAGCGGCTCGACCTCATCCGGGCCGCGGCCGCCGAGCGCGGGCTGACCGCCGCCCTGCACCCGCATGTCGGCACGATGATCGAACGCGAGCCGGAGGTGCGGCGCGCCCTCGACGACAGCCGGATCGACCTATGCCTGGACACCGGTCATCTGCTGATCGGTGGCACCGACCCGGTGCGGATCGCCCGCGAGACGCCCGAGCGCATCGCGCATGTGCACCTGAAGGATGTGCGCGCCGATCTCGCTGCCGCCGTGCGCGCCGGTGATCTCAGTTACGCGGATGCGGTGCGAGCTGGCCTGTACGTGCCGCTCGGCAGCGGCCAGGTCGACATCGCCGGCATCGTCACCGCCCTCGAGGCAGAGCAGTATGCCGGCTGGTACGTCCTCGAGCAGGACACCATGCTCGCCGACGGGGACACCGGCGTGAGCGCGATGCGTGATGTCAGCGCATCCATCGCCTTCCTGATGGGCCTGGGCCTGGCATGAGGAGCGACACGCCTCGCCACAAAGCACCCCATCCGGCCGCCCGGGCTGGTGGGATGTCCCACGGATGCCGCGCGCAGCGGCATACGCCCTCGCGTCTCGTCGCGACGTGAGTGACCGAAAGGACCAGCAATGAACCGCACACCCCGTATGGCGGCCCTCGGCCTGGCGGCCGCGCTCGCCCTGGCCGGCTGCTCCAGCTCCGGCGGCAAGAAGGCGACCGAGAGCTCGGCTGCTCCCGGAGGTAAGGCGAACACCCCGTCGATGACGGTGGCGCTGGTGACCCACTCGGGGCCGGGCGACACCTTCTGGGACCTGGTGCGCAAGGGCGCGCAGGCGGCCGCGGCGAAGGACAACATCAAGCTGGAGTATTCGGCCGACCCCGACGGCACCAAGCAGGCCTCGCTGGTGCAGGCGGCGGTGGACAAGAAGGTCGACGGCATCGCCACGACGCTCGCCAAGCCGGACGCCATGAAGGGCGCGGTCGGCAACGCGGTCAAGGCCAAGATCCCGGTGGTCGGGCTCAACTCCGGCTCGGATGTCTACAAGAACTTCGGCATGATCGGTTTCTTCGGTCAGCCGGAAAAGGTCGCCGGGCAGGCGGTCGGCGACAAGCTCAAATCGGCCGGCGCCAAGAAGCCGATCTGCATCATCCACGAGCAGGGCAATGTCGGCCTGGAGGACCGCTGCAATGGCGTGAAGGAGAAGGTGCCGGCGACCCAGATCGTCTACGTCAACGGCAACGACCTGCCGTCGGTGCAATCCACGGTCACGGCAAAACTGCAGCAGGACAAGGCGATTGACTGGATCGTCGGGCTCAACGCCGACATCACACTCAATGCGGTCAAGGCCAAGAAGGCCGCCGGGTCCAGCGCCAAGGTCGGCACCTTCGACACCAACGCCGACCTGGTCAAGGCGATCCAGGGCGGCGACGTCGAATTCGCGGTCGACCAGCAGCCGTGGCTGCAGGGTTATCTCGCGGTCGACTCGATCTGGCTCTACACGACCAACGGTGACACCGTGGGCGGTGGCATGCCGACGCTCACCGGGCCGGCCTTCGTCGACAAGTCCAATGTCGACGCGGTCGCGAAGTTCGCGGCGGCCGGCACCCGCTGAACGAGAGGTTGGGTATGACGACCGCCACCGCCGACGAGGGCGACGGGCGCGTGGCCGCGCGGCCGGCATACGCGCGATTGCTGTCCTTCCCGGCGATCGGCGCCCTGATCGGTGCGATCGCGGTGTTCGTGCTGTTCATGGCGGTGGCGCCACCGTTTCGCGCGATCGACAACAGCGGCACGATCCTCTACCAGGCCTCCACCATCGGGATGATGGCCGTGCCGGTGGCGCTGCTGATGATCGGTGGCGAGTTCGACCTGTCGGCAGGCGTCGCGGTGACGACGGCCGCGTTGGCCGCGTCGATGATCGCCTGGCAGTGGAGCCTCAATGTGTGGGTCGGGGTGCTGCTGTCGTTGGTGCTGGCGCTCGGGATCGGCTGGTTCAACGGGTGGTTGCTGCAGCGCACCAAGCTGCCGAGCTTCCTGGTGACGCTCGGGACCTTCTTCATCCTGCAGGGCTGCAACCTGGCGGTGACCAAGCTGGTGGCCGGTGGGGTGACTTCGCCGCGGATCACCGACATCGACGGATACGACTCTGCCGCAGCGGTTTTCGCCTCCGACATCTCGATCGGTGGCCTGCACTTGGAGATCACCCTGCTCTTCTGGCTGGTGCTCACCGTGGTGGCCGCGGTCGCGCTGACCCGGTTGCGGATCGGCAACTGGATCCTGGCCTCCGGAGGTGACGAGGCGTCGGCGCGGGCCGTGGGTGTGCCGGCCGCGCGGACCAAGACCGGGCTGTTCATGTTCGTCGGCTTCTGTGCCTGGCTGCTCGGCATGCACACGCTGTTCAACTTCGACGCGGTGCAGACCAATATGGGCATCGGCAACGAGTTCATCTACATCATCGCGGCGGTCGTCGGTGGCTGCCTGCTGACCGGCGGCTATGGGTCGGTGGCGGGCGCCTCGCTGGGCGCGCTGATCTACGGCATGACCAACCTCGGCATCACCTATGCCGGCTGGAACCCCGACTGGCTGAAGACCTTCCTCGGAGTGATGCTCGTCGGTGCCACGCTGATCAACACCTTTGTGCGGCGTCAGGCGGCGAAGCGATGAGCACTGCTGCACGGCGGCCCACGGATGGGCCGGACGGGGGCACCTCGGTGACCGAGACCGTCATACGGCTGGAAGATGTCGGCAAGTCCTATGGCAACGTGCGGGCGCTGCACGGGATCAACCTGGACGTGCGGCAGGGCGAGGTGACCTGCGTGCTCGGCGACAACGGCGCCGGCAAATCCACGCTGATCAAGATCATGGCCGGGCTGCACGACTACACCGAGGGGCGGATGCTCGTGCACGGGCAGGTCACCCACTTCGGTTCGCCGCGGCAGGCGCTGGATGCGGGGATCGCGACCGTCTACCAGGACCTCGCGCTCGCGCCGCTGATGTCGGTATGGCGCAACTTCTTCCTCGGCAAGGAATTGCACGGGCCGCTCGGCATGCTGCGGGTAGCGCAGATGAAGCAGATCGCCGACAGCGAGCTGCGCAAAATGGGCATCGTCATACCCGATCTGGATCGGCCGGTCGGTGCGTTGTCCGGCGGGCAGCGGCAGTGCGTGGCGATCGCGCGGGCGATCTATTTCGGCGCGAAGGTGATCATCCTGGACGAGCCGACCGCGGCGCTGGGCGTGAAGCAGTCGGGCGTGGTGCTGAAGTACATCGTGAAGGCGCGGGATGCCGGGCTCGGGGTCGTCTTCATCACCCACAACCCGCATCACGCGTTCCTAGTGGGCAACCGGTTTGTGGTGCTGAAGCTGGGTGAGGTGTCGCTCGAGGCGAAGCGCGACCACATCACCCTGGAGCAGCTGACCGGTGAGATGGCCGGCGGCGACGAACTCACCGCGCTCGAGCACGAGCTGCGCGACCTACACCCGTAGTAGAGGAATCCGGCGGCTATCGCGACCACCTCCCCGACGCCGGCGCGCAGCGTCGCTTTTGGTGGGGATTGGGCGGGGTAATTTCGATGGCTCTCTCACTCAGTGAGAGAGCCGTGGTGTCGGCGTTGCGGGCGGAGTGAACTCGGTCACACAACCACAGTGAGGCCACCATGACTTTGCCAACCCCGATGCCCACCGCTGCGACGCGCACCCAGCTGTCCCTGACCGTGCTCGACAAGCGCAGGGAGTCCGACGGCGTCGTCAGTGTCCGTCTTGGTCAGGAGGACGCGCAACGCTTGCCTGACTGGACGCCCGGGGCGCATATCGATCTCATCCTGCCCGGTGGCCTCACGCGGCAATACTCCCTGTGCGGCGACCGGTGGGACCCCGCCACCTACCGCATTGCGGTCCTGCGCGAGAGCGCAAGCCGCGGGGGCTCGGCATACGTGCACGATCAGCTCTCGCCGGGTGACAACGTGCTGGTGGGCGGTCCGCGCAACAACTTCCAGCTCGTGCCAGCGCGCGACTACCGGTTCGTTGCCGGCGGGATCGGCATTACGCCGATCCTCCCCATGATCCAAGCGGTCGAGCGGCTCGGCAGTTCGTGGACCTTGCTGTATGGCGGCCGGACCCGCGCGTCGTTGGCGTTCGCCGACGAACTCACGGCCCGCTACGGCGACCGGGTGCTGATCCATCCCCAGGATGAGTTTGGGTTGCTTCCGGTCGCGGACTTTCTCGGCTCAGGCGCGCCCGGCACGGTTGCCTATTGCTGCGGCCCGGCACCGCTGCTCGCCGCCGTCGACGCCCACACGGCTGGCTGGCGTGCCGGCAGCGTGCGCACGGAAAGGTTCGTCGCTGCGGCGACCGAGCCCCCGGTGCGCTCCGAAGCTTTCGAGGTCGTGCTCGCCCGGAGCGGGAGGAGCGTCCGGGTCACGCCGGAGTGTTCCGTGCTCGACGCGGTGCGTGATGCGGGGGTGCCGGTCTTGTCCTCCTGTGAGCAGGGTCTGTGCGGCACGTGCGAGACCGGCGTGCTGGAGGGGACCCCGGACCACCGCGACACCCTGCTTGATGATGACGAGCGCCGTCAGGGGGACCGCATGATGATTTGCGTCTCCCGATCCTGCGGCGACCGGCTCGTCCTCGACCTGTGACGACGTGGATTTGTTCACCCTGGAGGCACCATGACCGACACCACTTATCACGCGGCTTCGACCGAGCTGCCGCACTTCGACGACGATCCGTTCGGGCCGGAACTGCTCGAGGATCCGCATCCGTTCCATGCTCGGCTCCGAGACAGCGGCCCGGTGGCATATCTCGAGCGTTACGGCGTTTTTGCGCTCGGCCGCTACGAGCAGGTGCGTGCAGCGCTCAGTGACTGGCAGTCGTTCATCTCCGGGGCTGGCGTCGGACTCGCGAACTTTCGGACCGAAACTCCGTGGCGCCCGCCGAGTCTGCTGCTCGAAGCCGATCCGCCGCATCACGACGCGCCTCGCGCGGTCCTCACCAGCGTGCTGTCCTCGCGCGCCCTGCGTGGCTTGCGCGATCAATGGTTCGCCGACCCTGAATCGTTGGTGGACGATCTTGTGAAGCGTGGTGGTGAGCTCGACGCGGTGAGCGAGCTCGCCGAGGTCTTCCCGCTGCGGGTCTTCCCCGACGCGGTGGGGCTGGCCAAGGACGGCCGCGAAAACCTCTTGCCGTACGGCTCTCACGCGTTCAACGCCTTCGGGCCCCGCAACGCGCTCGTCCAGGACGGCGAAGCCACCATCGGCGCCGTCGCCGAGTGGATCGGCGAACAGTGTGCGCGGGACAGGCTGGCGCCAGGCGGGTTCGGTGAGCAGATCTGGAGAGCAGCGGACCGGGGTGACATCACCGCTGAGCAGGCACCGCTGATCGTGCGCTCGTTGCTGACCGCCGGCGTCGACACGACCGTGAATGGCATCTCTGCCGTGCTTTCTGCACTGGCTCGCAATCCGGAGCAGTACGAGCTGATGCGTCGGCGGCCGGAACTCATCCGCGTGGCATTCGATGAGGCAGTACGTTTCGAGTCGCCGGTCCAGACCTTCTTCCGGGTCGCCGAACAGGATGTATCGCTGGGCGGGACCGTGATCCCGGCCGGCAGCAAGGTGCTGATGTTTCTTGGCTCTGCGAATCGAGACCCACGCCGTTGGGTGCAGCCGGACCGTTTCGATCTCCAGCGCGACCCCAGCGGTCACGTCGGGTTCGGGATGGGAATTCACCAGTGCGCCGGCCAGCACATCGCCCGTCTCGAAGCCGAGGCCCTGCTGACCGCTCTGGTCCGCCGTGTGCGTCGCATCGAGCTGACGGGCACGCCACGGCGCAAGCACAACAACACACTCCGGTCGTGGGGTTATCTGCCGCTGCGGTTGACTGAGGCATGAGCGGCGACCGGAGGACCGCAGCGAGTGAGCCCATCGTGCGTCGGTTCGTCCGGATCTTTGAGGCCTTCACCGAGACCGACACGGTGCTCAGTGTTTCGGAAATCGCCCGGCGGTCCGGGCTGCACGTGGCGACCGCGTCTCGGCTGATCGGTCAGTTGGCCGACGAGGGCCTGCTCACGCGGGATCCCGACGGCCAGGTCCGCCTCGGCCTGCGCATCTGGGAGCTTGCCGCGCGGGCCCAGCCGGCGCTCAGCCTGCGGGAAGCCGCGCTGCCGTTCATGCAGGTGTTGCACGCGGGGATTCGCCAGCACACCCAGCTCGGCGTCCGCGACGGGCGTGAGGTCGTCTTTCTGGAACGGCTGTCATGGCCGGGTGCGACGGTCAACTTTACGCGGGTGGCGACGAGATTGCCCCTGACCT
Source organism: Metallococcus carri (assembly GCF_011440275.1). GTDB lineage: Bacteria > Actinomycetota > Actinomycetes > Actinomycetales > Dermatophilaceae > Metallococcus > Metallococcus carri. Next base: position 93,315 of record NZ_JAAOIV010000007.1, read on the forward strand.
TGTCCTCGTCTGGGCTGGTCCTGCTAGCCCACGCTGGCACGGATCTGCTGGAGCAGGTGCTGAGCGAACCGCTGCCGGCAGCGACCCCAGACAGCATCGTCGACCCCAGCGCACTGCGTCGGTTCTTGGCCATGGTGCGCCGCGAGGGGTACGCCCTGTGTCCCGGCTTTCTCCACGCCGACACGACGGGCCTGGCAGCCCCACTGCGGGGCCGCGACGGACAGGTCGTCGGCGCGATGTCGCTCGTCGTGCCCCGCGACGACCGGGCGCGTATGGCGTTGGGTTTCCTCGTCGAGAGCGCTCGCCAAACGTCGACTGTGCTGGGCGCTCGCAGCGCGCGGTCCCGAGTGAGTTGAGTCCCGCAGCGCGGCGCAGGTAGGTGGAGCGACCGCGGTACGCCGTGGAGCCGAACCGGCGGAGAGGAGGAGGGGAATCAGGCGGCGCGGGCGCGGGCGAGCAAGGCCAGGTCGGCGGGGCCGTAGAGCCGCCGCAGTTGCGCATCGTTGTCGCCCGCCCACCGGTTGCGGATCCACAACGCGTTGAGCTGCGCACGCTTCAACGAGTAGTAGCGCGGCGCTCGCGAATTCACCTGTCGCGCAACGAAACCCGCCCGTATGGCGTGCACGTGCAGCCACGCGTCATCGGCCGAAGGCGCCAACTGCATAAAGCCGTCACCGGCCGACCGCAGCTCGGCGAGCAAGGGTGCTGGATAGATCACGCCGCCCACACCGGTCGGGAACACCAGCGGCGACGGCGCCCGGTCCGCGACGAGCGGCCACTCGACATACGGCCGCATCCCGGTCTCGTCCAGCAGCACCCGGCGAGCACGCTGCGCGTGGACGAGCTCCGGCGCGCGACGGTGAGCCCGCAGCAACCGCTCCAGCCAGTCGCTCGGATAGAGCGTGTCGTCATCGGCGGTAACCAGCGGAAGCCGGTGTCGCACAATGGATCTCACGTAGGGGTAGTACTTCTTGTGGGACCGGTGGTCGTCACATCCGACGATCTCCAGCCCGCGGCGGCGCAGCCGCAGCAAGGACTCGGGCAGCCCGGTGGCGAGGTCGTCGTGGGCCAGCCACAGCACCAGCCGGGCCGGCCGCACCGACCCCTTCGCGATGCTCTCGATCGCGTGGTGCGCGGTGGCGATGCGGACGCCATACGAGGTCAGCGAGACGACGCACGGCGCGTCTCCCGTCACGGGTGGCGCGTCGATGCGGCGAAACGGCATACCGACCTCCGACGTCGACGACAGGCGAGGCCGAGCATGACGGGATCAGGTGTCGCGCAAGGGAACCGGAGGCGACGATCGCGTGGCCAAGTCAGCGGGTCGCGACCCGCACGAGGGTGTCCCAGACCCGATCCGGCACCACTGCGTGCGTCCCGACCATCACGTGGGCGGCCGGCGTCAGCAGATAGCGGGTGCGCGGGTTGCGCGCCGTGAGGGCCTTCTCGATCGCCTTCGCGACCGACTCCGGTCCCGGTGCGACGAGCTTGTTGGCGTAGGCCCCGCTGTTGGTCGAGGCGATCCGGCGCACGAGCCCGGCATACGGTCCGTCCGCCCCGTCGTATGCCGCGGACCGGCTGATCGTGGACTCGAAGTTGGTGCGGATCGGGCCGGGCTCGACCAGGCTCACCTGGATGCCGAACTGCGCGACCTCTTGGCGCAGCGCGTCGGTGAGCGCCTCCACCGCGTACTTCGTCGCGTGATAGAAACCGCCGATCGGGAAGGTGACCTTGCCACCCATCGAACCGATGTTGACGATCCGGCCGCGGCCCGCGCGGCGCATCCCCGGCAGCACCAGTCGAGTGAGCTCGACGAGACCAAAAACGTTGGTATCAAACATCTTTCGCACATCGGTCATCGGCGCTTCCTCGATCGGCCCGTAGACGCCATAGCCCGCGTTGTTGACCAGCGCGCCGACCGCACCGTGCTCGGCCTCGATCTGCTCGACGACCGCGCGCATCGACGCCTCGTCGGTCACGTCCAAGGGCAGCGGTATGACGTCCGCCAGCCCCTCGAGGTCGCTCACCTTCCGCGCGGTCGCGTACACCGTGAGGCCCTTGCGGGCGAGACGTTCGGCAGTGGCTCGGCCGATGCCGGTCGAGCAGCCGGTGATGAGCACGGGGGAGGGTGCGGTCGTCATACGGGACAGGGTCGCACGGGCGTCGGCGCGGACGAAGGGTTCGCCTCGTTGTCGCCTGGAGTTCGCCCGAGCCCGACAGGGTGGACGGGTTCGCGCCGCGCTGGCTCGGGGCAGCGCGCCCTTCCCCACGAGGAGTTTTCGCATGCGCACCCGTTCCCTCGCCGCCATCGCGACCGTCACCGCGATCGCCGCCTCCGTCCCGACCGCGTCCGCCGACCAGGGCGGCACGCCTAACGGGCGCTCGACCTACACCTTCGCCGCCATCGGCGATGTGCCGTATGGCGCCGACCAGATCGCCGCCTTCCCGGGCTGGATCCAGCAGATCAACGCCGACCCGGATGTGCGCTCGGTGGTGCACCTGGGCGACATCAAGAACGGCTCGTCGGTGTGTTCGAACGAGTACTTCTCGATGATCCGCAAGGACTTCGACACCTTCGCCGATCCCTTCGTCTACACCCCTGGTGACAACGAATGGACCGACTGCCACCGGCAGAACAACGGCGCCTACAACCCGCTCGAGCGGCTCGCCAAGCTGCGCTCGGTGTTCTTCAACCAGCCCGGGCGCACGCTCGGTCAGAAGCAGATGAACGTCTACTCCCAGGCCTCGATGGGCCTGCCGGAGAATGTCTCCTACCGCAAGGCGGGGGTGGACTTCGCCGCGATCAACATGCCGGGCTCCAATGACGGCACCCAGCCGTGGACCGGCTTGGGCTACACCGAGCCGACGGCTGAGCAGATGGCCGATTACCGCTTGCGCACCAAGGGCGCAATCGCGTTGCTGCAGAAGACTTTTGGCGAGGCGAAGAAGCGCGGCGACCGCGCCGTGGTGGTCATGCAGCAGGCCGACATGTTCGACCCGACCTACAGCCCGACGCCGGAGGACATCTCGGCGTTCACGCCCTATGTCCAGGCCTTGGCCAAGGAGGCGCAGCAGTTCGGCAAGCCGGTCTACCTGCTCGACGGCGACAGCCACAAGTACAACGACGACCGCCCGCTCGCGCCCGGCTCGACCTGGCTGGAGCGGTATGGCGTGCAGGGCTCGGTGCCCAACCTGGAGCGCGTCACGGTCGACGGTTCCAGCAACAACACCGACTGGCTGAAGATCACCGTCAACAAGCCCGGCAGCGCCAAGGTGTTGTCCTGGACGCGGGTGCCCTACACCAGCTGATCACCCGCCCGTCTGATCAGGCCGGCTGATCGGCCGGCAGCGGCGCAGCGGCGGCGGTGCGGATGAGGTCCACGATCCGTGCCGTCGCCGGGTGACTGCGCGCACTGTCGTGCACATATGCCGCAATGCGTCGCTCGGGAGTCGGGTCGACAAGAGCGAGGCGACGGACCTGGTCGGGGATCGTCGCCGCCGCCAACCGGGGCATGACACAGACGCCCAGGCCGGCGGCCACGAAGGCGATCGCCCCGTGGTGGTCGGCCGCTTGGATGATCGACTTGGGTGTGAAACCCGCTGAGCGCCAAGCGGTTTTCGTGATCCGGGAGCAGGTGCTCTCGGCGATGTCGTCGCGGATCCACAGCTCGTCGGCGAGCTCGGCCGCGGCGACCTGCTCCCGATCGGCGAGGGGGTGGTCACGGTGCAGCAGCAGCACATAGGGCTCGGTGGTGATCTCGCATCGGGTGAACCCGGTGGGCACCGTCGGCTCCTCAGCGGGGTTCTCGGTGCGGATGTCGATATCCGGCGGCTGCGCCGTCGTCGGCGGGTCGGTGAGCTCGATGATCAGCTGGGTGTCGGGGAACTCCTGCACGACGGTCGTCGCGACCGACGGCAGCCACCACTCGCCGGCGGAGGCGAAGGTGCCGACCGTGAGGCGGCCGGTCCGGCCGGCGCGCAGGTCGTCGACCATCACGTCGAGCTTCTGCAGTGAGGACATGAGTTCCTCACTGCGAGAAGCGAGTTCGCGGCCGTGCGCGGTCGGCACGATGCCGCGACCGGACTTCTCGAAGAGGGTCAGGCCGGTCTCGCGCTGCAGCGCGCTGATGTGCTGACTGACCGCGCTCGGGGTGTAGCCGAGGCGCGTCGCGGCCGCGCTCACCGAGCCGGAAGCGACGACCGATCGAAAGACCCGCAGGCGGTTCACATCAAGCATGGCTCAATGCTAAAGCATCACTGAATGGTTGTGAAGAAACATTCGCTTGTGCTGACGAGTTGGTCGGCGGATCGTAGAAGCCATGAACACCGCACAGTCACTCCGTCACCAGCCCATCGACCGCGACGCCGAGCGCGTCGCCTATGACCTCGCCGTGGTGCGCAGCCGTCGCCGGCCGACGCTGCTCGCCCGGGCCGCCCACCGCACCTGGCGCGAAATCGTCGGCCAATGGCGTGAGCAGACCTACCTGCAGCGCCGCATCATCGAGATCAACAGCCCCTGGAACGCCCCGCGCACCGGCATGCACTGAGTGTGATCAACCTCCCTCGGACCGCGTGCCCGTAGGTTTCGAGGCGGCCCTCCCTTCGACACGCGCTCAGGACGGCGCGCAAGCTCGCGCCTTCCTCAACCAGCGTTCGACCAGAGGCGAGCGGGCGGCGACCGAGACCGGCATACGATCGAGGCATGGCGATCAAGCTGGGGTACAAGGCGTCCGCCGAGCAGTTCGACCCGCGTGAGCTGGTCGAACTGGGGGTCGCCGCCGAGGCGCACGGGATGCAGTCGGCGTTCGTGTCCGACCACTTCCAGCCGTGGCGGCATGAGGGCGGGCACGCGCCTTTCGCGATCGCGTGGATGACCGCGGTCGGCGAGCGCACCAGCGCGATCACCCTCGGCACGTCGGTGCTGACGCCGACCTTCCGCTACAACCCGGCGGTCATCGCGCAGGCCTTCGCGACCATGGGTCTGCTCTACCCCGGCCGGATCGTGCTCGGCGTGGGCACCGGCGAGGCGCTCAACGAGATCGCCACCGGCTTCACCGGCGAGTGGCCGGATTTCAAGGAGCGATTCGCCCGGCTGCGGGAGTCGGTGCGCCTGATGCGCGCACTGTGGAAGGGCGACGCGGTCGACTTCGACGGCGACTACTACCGCACCTCCGGCGCGTCGATCTACGACACCCCGACGGGCGGTGTGCCGGTCTATGTCGCCGCCGGTGGACCGACCGTCGCGAAGTATGCCGGCCGCATGGGCGACGGTTTCATCTGCACCTCGGGCAAGGGGATGGAGCTGTATGTCGACCGTTTGCTGCCCGCGGTGCGCGAAGGGTGCGAGGTCGGCAAGAAGGATTACGACGCGCTCGACAAGATGATCGAGATCAAGCTGTCGTATGACCGCGATCCGGCGAAAGCCCTTGAAAACACTCGCTTTTGGGCTCCGCTGTCGCTCACCCCGGAGCAGAAGCACAGCGTCGACAGCCCGCGCGAGATGGAGCGCCTCGCCGACGAACTGCCGATCGAGCAGGTCGCCAAGCGCTGGATCGTCGCGTCCACCCCGGACGAGGTGCTCGCCGAGGTGCAGCCGTATGTCGACGCCGGGTTCAACCACCTGGTGTTCCACGCACCGGGCGCGGACCAGCGGCGCTTCCTCGAGCTCTTCGAGCAGGACCTGCGCTCGCCGCTGGCCGACCTCGGGTGATTTCGACGCGGCCCTCCCTTCGACACGCGCTCCCTTCGATACGCGCTCCTACGTCGCGCTACTCAGGACGGCGCCGTCGTCGCGCTGCTCAGGACATCGCGCACGCTCGGGCCCTGCTCAATCAGCGAGTGCCACGAGTGATGAAGCGGGGCAGCCAGGCCAGCTCCCAGGCTGGCGTCTCCTGGGTCAGCCGCTGACCCTCGCGCACCGGCGGCGTGGTCACCACCCAATACTCACCGTCGGCTCGTTCGAGATAGTCGTGCTCGACGAGCAGGCGCCGCAGCCAGGCGTGGTCGGCATACACCGTGGAGAGCAACGCGGTGACCTCACGCTCGCGATAGCGACGGCCGGGCTCGAAGCGCGAGAGCACCTCAAGCAACACGGCCGCCCGCACCGCCCGGCGGGCGGGCATATCGCGCAACCGGCCGTCGTCGAACCAACGCGCGACGATCCGGTGCTGCTCGCGCTCGGCCTCGCGGTAGGCGACGTCGTCGCGCAGCGCCATGAGCGCGGTCGTGTAGTTCTCGCCGGTCTCGCGCATGCGCGCGCGGACGAGCTGCTTGAAGTCGTGGTCTGTGGTCATTCGGGTCACCTCACCGACCGCGTATGCCGCGTCCCCAGCCCGCGCTCTGCGGTCGTGCGTGATGCCGAAATCCGTTGTCCGACTGGAGGATTCGCTCCCCTTCGCCGCTGCGCCGGAAGCTGGGGCCCCGGGCGGGCTCGGCGTCAGTCACGCCGCCAGCAGTGTCGCACGGACGCGCTACGTTCGTCACATGAGATTCGGGCTGACGATCCTGCCGGAGTTCGCGTGGCGTGAGGCGGAGCCGAAATGGCGCGCTGCGGAGCAGCTCGGCTTCGACCACGCGTGGACCTATGACCACCTCACCTGGGCCGGCCTGCCAGATGCGCCGTGGTTCAGCGCGACGACCACGCTCACCGCTGCCGCGATGGTGACCGAGCGCATCGACCTCGGCTTCTTCGTCGCCTCGCCGAACTTCCGTCACCCCGGAGCCTTCGTGCGCGAGATTCTCGCCCTCGACGACATCAGCGCGGGGCGGCTGCTGCTCGGGCTCGGCACCGGCGGCAACCTCGACTCCCATATCCTCGGCGGCCCGGATTTGACTGTGCGACAACGGGTTGACCGGTTTGAGGAGTTCGTCGGCCTGCTCGACGCGCTGCTCACCACCGACCACGTCGACCACCGCGGCACGTTCTACGAGACCCACGACGTGCGCACGCTGCCGGGCCCGGTGCAGCAGCCGCGGCCGCCGTTCATCATGGCCGGCAACGGTCCCCGGTCGCTGCGGCTGGCCTTGCGCTACGGGCAAGGCTGGGTCACCACCGGCGTCAAGGGTGACTCCCAGGACGACTGGTGGGCGTCGCTCTCGGACCTGTCCAGCAAGCTCGACGACCTCGGTGCGACCTTCCCGCGCTATCTGAATCTCGATGCGGGACATGAGTTTTCGTTGTCGAGCGTCGGTGCCTTCGAGGAGATGACCGGTCGCGCGAGCGAGCTCGGGTTCACCGACCTGATCACCCACTGGCCGCGGCCCGACAGCCCGTATGCCGGCTCGGTCGCCACCCTCGAACAAGTCGCCTCCGAGGTGCTGCCCCGCTGGCGAGGCTGACCGCGGCGTTGTGCCCCGCGCGCCGGTTTCAGACCGCGGTGACGACGTCCGGGCGCGCGGAGGCGAGGGCAACATCGAGGGTGGCGAGGCGGCCGCCATACGACGCAGCAAGGCTGGCGGGATCGGCATCGTGGTGCTCATGCTCGGCGACGGTGAGAGCGATCAGCACATTGGCGTCGAGCAGGTAGGTGGTCACTCGTCGGCCAGTGCTTGCGCGATCTCGTCGAAGGTGACCCGGCGCCCGACGCTGATCACCGGGAATCCCGAGGTCGCATCGGTGGTGACCTCCAGCGGCTCACCGAGCTGACCGAGCCCACGAGCCGCTAGGTCGGCGACGACCGCGGAGAGTGACGTGCCGCGTTGGCGCGCGAGAGCGACGGCACGCTGGTGCAGCGCGGCAGGAAGGTCGACGGTCGTCCGCATCCCTGCATCGTAGGTGCATCTTTGAGTGATGCATCGATCCGTAAGGAGCCATCGGGCCTGCCAGGTTGGTCGGCCGATTCACCTCTGTAGGTGCGCTGCATTCGCGCCTAGACTCGGCATCCTGGGGCGGGCGCTGTCGGGGGATGTCCAGCGCGCGGCTCGGGGAATCGCAGGTGGGGGTTGCCATGAGTGCGTCGGATCGACCGAGATGTCTGAGCAGCGAGCCGATTGATGCCACGTCCGGGTGAGTCGTGGGTCGTCAGCTGCCGGGCCCTTCGCGGGAGTTCCGGGTCTATCTGGTCCAGGCGGTCGTCGCACTCGGGCTGGCCGTCGCGTTCGCCTGCGCCCGCGCGTGGGATCTCACGCTGCTCCTGCTGCTCTTCGGGATCCTCTCGGCGGTGCTCACCTGGCGGGCCTACCTGCGGTCCCAGCGCGGCGTCACCCCGTCAGGAGCGGACCGACCACCTGATTGAGGGCAGCCCGCCCGCGCGATCCCGTCCGGTGGTCAGCACACTGAGCCGTATGACGATCGTCGACGAAGCGCTCCTCCTCGGCCCACAGCTGTCCGCCCTGCGCCGCACGCTGCATCAGATCCCCGAGCTTGGGTTGCGACTGCCACAGACCCAGGCCGTCGTGCTGGAGCAACTGGCCGAGCTGGACGACATCGAAATCACGACCGGTCGCGAACTCGACTCTGTCACAGTCGTTTTGCGCGGCAAGGCGCGCCCGGACGGCCCGGTGGTGTTGCTGCGCGGCGACATGGACGCGCTGCCGGTCGTCGAGCAGACCGAGGTCGACTATCGCTCGACCAATGGGTGCATGCACGCCTGCGGGCACGACCTGCACGTGGCCGGGCTGATGGGTGCGCTGCGACTGCTGCATGCCCGACGCGACGAACTCGCAGGCGACGTCGTCTTCATGTTCCAGCCTGGTGAAGAGGGTGGCGGGGGCGCAGAGGTGATGCTCACCGAAGGTGTGCTCGACGCGGCCGGGCGACCGGTCGAGGCGGCATACGCCTTGCACGTGGCGGCCTCGCAACTGCCACGCGGGCACTGGGCCTCCCGGCCGGGCACTTGTATGGCGGCCGCCGAGGATGTGCGGATCACGCTGCACGGCGCCGGCGGGCACGGGTCGCAGCCGCAGGAGGCGAAGGATCCGATCCCGGCCATCGCGGAACTCGTGACGGCGCTACAGACAAGAGTGACAAGGGAATTCGACGTTTTCGACCCGGTGGTGATCACCGTCGGGTCGCTGCACGCTGGCACCGCGTCCAACATCATTCCCGACGACGCGCACCTGGTGGCGACGGTGCGCTCGCTCGGGCCGCAGACGCGTGAGCGCGCCCGCCGGGTGATCGAGCGGGTGGCCACCGGCATCGCGACGGCCCACGATGTGCGCGCCGAATTCCATTGGTTCGACTCCTATCCGGCGACGATCAATGACGACACGGCATACGACCTGGGCGTGCAGGTGATCCGTGACCTGTTCGGCGATGACGCCTTCACCGAGCGGCGCACGCCCGAGATGGGCGCGGAAGACTTTTCGTTCGTCCTCGAGCGGGTGCCCGGCGCCTACTTCTTCCTCGGCGCCTGCCCCTCGGACGAGCCCGAGGGCGCGCCGGACAACCACTCGCCGCGTGCCGCCTTCGACGACAGCGTCCTGCCGTATGCCGCGGCCTGGCTGGCCGAGATGGCGCTGCGCCGCTGCGGTATGGCGTCCTCCGCGGCAGATCCGACGGCGTGACTCCACCGGCGCCGACGGTGGTCAGCGGTTCGCGCCGTAGCGCTTGAGCGCGCCCTGGCGGGTCACCCCGAGCGCCTCGCCGATCACCGCCCACGAGAACCCTGCCGCTCGGGCTGCGGCAACGTGCTCGGCGATCTCGGTCTCGACCCGTTGGCGCCGGTCGACGGCCGCGGTGATGGCCCGGATGGGTGCACCGTCAATGGCTGGTCCGAGTGGCTTGTCCTCGTCGCGCTCGACTTCTGCGAGGAAGTCAGCGTCGGACCTCTTCGTTCTTGTTGTCACCTCTGCTCCCTCCCTTCCAGGTACTTCCGCCGTGCCCGCATAGCGTGGATGATCACGTCGTTCGCGTTGACGCCGATCTCGAGAAGCTGACCGTCTTGCGCTGGCCCGACGATCATCGTGAAGCCGTCGTCCATCGGCCACTGCCGAAGCAGGTGACGCACCGCATGCCGGATGTCGGCATCACGCACGCCGTGGCGTCTGGCACTTTCCGTGATCTCCACCGTTGACAACCATAGTTACCGATATCGAGTTGCGTGTCAACCTTGGTTACCACTTGTGGACGACGAAGTTGGCCCTCGCAGCCCTGGGGATAGCGCCCGTACTCGTCCCTCCAGTCAGCTGGCCTCAGCCCCCCGCCTTTACGGGGAGCACTCCACGGTGTGGTTCGTGAACTGCTCGTACAGCCCTCAACCTTCGCGCGGGCGGAGCGGACCCCCGGCTCGCCAGCCGCTGGATCGACGCCCAGTTCTCCAAAGTGATCACTCTCCGATCGTCATGAGTGTTCACTTTTCGAGGGTCGCAACTGTCGAGTTTTCAAGCGTCGTCGACACCTGGCGCAGCCTCGACCTCCGCGGGCGCGGGCTCACTCGGACGTCTGGTGGTCAGCACCAGGTTTGAAGCCTCGACCCCGCGGGCGCGGGGCTCACCTCCATGACCTCGCGGAACGACTCAACGATCTGCTTTGACCCCCGCACGCGTGGGGCTCACTTGCCGTCGTAGCTGGTGATCAGCGCGTGGTGACCTCGACCCCCCGCGGGCGCGGGGCTCACGCTCGAGCGGACATCTCATTGAGCCTCACCGGTTTTCGGTGGGGCCCTCAACCTCCGCGCGTGCGGAGCGGACAAGCTCGTCGACACCTTCCCCTGGTCGGAGTTCCCTCAACCTCCGCGCGTGCGGAGCGGACCGGGGCCAGTCGACCGTCATCGAACTCCCCGGGCCTCAACCTCCGCGCGTGCGGAGCGGACGTAGGCGACGCGGAGCGGACGCCGGGCGGTGCGGCATGAGCTTCACCGCCCGCCCTCAACCTCCGCGCGTGCGGAGCGGACGAGCGGCTGGTGCCGGCTACGAGCCGCACTGAGCCTCAACCTCCGCGCGTGCGGAGCGGACCGCCGCCAAGGTGCCGGTGAGGGTGTCGGTGGCCCCTCAACCTCCGCGCGTGCGGAGCGGACTGTGTGAACTCCACCACCGGCACGCCCGGCAGGCCTCAACCTCCGCGCGTGCGGAGCGGACCGTCGGGGTCGGTCGTCACCTGGTAGGTGACGGCCTCAACCTCCGCGCGTGCGGAGCGGACCAGCACAGTTCGGTGACGAGTTCGACGGCGAGGCCTCAACCTCCGCGCGTGCGGAGCGGACGTGCCGCGAGCGCTCGCCGACATACCGGCGACGCCTCAACCTCCGCGCGTGCGGAGCGGACACCGTCGTCACGGCGTCGATTCCGCAGGGCACGCCTCAACCTCCGCGCGTGCGGAGCGGACGTGAGCGAGTGGATCGACACCGCGCTGGGCGTGCCTCAACCTCCGCGCGTGCGGAGCGGACGCCCGGAATACCGGGCCCAACCGCTTCTCGGGCCCTCAACCTCCGCGCGTGCGGAGCGGACGTTGGAGCGGCAGCGCCTGGACGCCGAGATGGCCCTCAACCTCCGCGCGTGCGGAGCGGACTCGGAGACCTGGACGTTGCCGTAGACCTGGGCGCCTCAACCTCCGCGCGTGCGGAGCGGACACGGCAACGTCGTGATCCCCACCTCGGCGCTCGCCTCAACCTCCGCGCGTGCGGAGCGGACCGGGCGGATCGGGCTCATGCCGCACCGCCCGGGCCTCAACCTCCGCGCGTGCGGAGCGGACGTCTGATCAAGCTCCACGCTGAACGACTGCCCGCCTCAACCTCCGCGCGTGCGGAGCGGACGCACGCACTGCGTACGTCATCGGCTTGGGCCGGCCTCAACCTCCGCGCGTGCGGAGCGGACGAGAAGGCGTGGGAAGAACGCGAGGGCGGCTGGCCTCAACCTCCGCGCGTGCGGAGCGGACCAGCAGATGTTCCCCGACCTGCCTGTGCCGACGCCTCAACCTCCGCGCGTGCGGAGCGGACCTGCGGGCAACCGGACGCCGAGTTCGCGTTCGTGCCTCAACCTCCGCGCGTGCGGAGCGGACTGGCGCACCGACGTCGACGACCTGCAGGAGGAGCCTCAACCTCCGCGCGTGCGGAGCGGACACATCCCGAATCCGGTTGCGACCTTGCCGATGCCCTCAACCTCCGCGCGTGCGGAGCGGACAGTAGTTGTCCGCCTTGTCGCCGACGTCAACGGCCTCAACCTCCGCGCGTGCGGAGCGGACGCCCCCGGCGGGAACCTCGTCCCGCAATACACCCCTCAACCTCCGCGCGTGCGGAGCGGACGCCGTGCCGATCAGGCGGCGCTTCCCGGACAGGCCTCAACCTCCGCGCGTGCGGAGCGGACTGGGGACCAAGCGGGGATTCATCGACGCAGCTGCCTCAACCTCCGCGCGTGCGGAGCGGACCAGCAGCCGGGCCGTCGCAGAGTCGACCTGTGCCCTCAACCTCCGCGCGTGCGGAGCGGACCTCCAACTGCTCGAACGTGCTGCGCACCGCCGCCCTCAACCTCCGCGCGTGCGGAGCGGACGTGCTTGAATGCCGGCGGTGTTGTCCTGGATCACCTCAACCTCCGCGCGTGCGGAGCGGACGCGTATGCCGAGTACCAGTCCACCCGGCCCCCGCCTCAACCTCCGCGCGTGCGGAGCGGACGCGGATGCGGTCGCTCATGATCGCCGGTCTTGCCCTCAACCTCCGCGCGTGCGGAGCGGACTCGGCGTCGTCGGCGAACCACATCGCTGACGTGCCTCAACCTCCGCGCGTGCGGAGCGGACTCAAGGTCCGCCTGCTCAGTCAGGGTGACGAGGCCTCAACCTCCGCGCGTGCGGAGCGGACCAGGGCGACCGGGTCTGGGCGCGCTTCAACGGCCCTCAACCTCCGCGCGTGCGGAGCAGACTTGGCAGGCGGTCATGCGCTCATCACCACCGCGCCTCAACCTCCGCGCGTGCGGAGCGGACTGCCGGGCGCGGATCGTCTTGGGGTTCAAGCGCCCTCAACCTCCGCGCGTGCGGAGCGGACCCGAGGAGGTCGGTCGCGCCGGCGGTGATGTGGCCTCACCCTCCGCGCGTGCGGAGCGGACTGGTGCGCACGGGTTCCGTTGCGGGAGTGACCACCTCAACCTCCGCGCGTGCGGAGCGGACGGGGCGTCGGGGTCCACCGTCACCGAGCAGTCGCCTCAACCTCCGCGCGTGCGGAGCGGACGGCTTCCAGTCCGGGGCCGACAAGTCGGATGACCCTCAACCTCCGCGCGTGCGGAGCGGACATAGATGTCTGCCGTGGGTGCGACCCGCCCATCCCTCAACCTCCGCGCGTGCGGAGCGGACTCCTCCTGGAGTTGATCAGTCAAGCTGTTCTTCCCTCAACCTCCGCGCGTGCGGAGCGGACCTCCGGAGCCCTCATCCCCGCCAGCGAGTTCTGCCTCAACCTCCGCGCGTGCGGAGCGGACGTCTCATCATCGATCCTGTAGGTGCTCAGCGCCCCTCAACCTCCGCGCGTGCGGAGCGGACCACCTACGTGCCCTCACCGCCCGCGGCGGGGTGCCTCAACCTCCGTGCGTGCGGAGCGGACACTTGCTGACCTGGGGAAACACTCAGCCTCGCGCAGTTTCAGCATCACTCTTCGAGGGCAAACGGAATCAGGGCGCAGCGGTTCAGGACGAGCGGTCCGGAAAGGGGACGATCGAAGAGCAGCGACACGTGCAACTCATCTTCTGTGGCCTCCGGTCCAACGAGGCGGGGAGAACTGTGGCTCTGAGCCTGCACAAGCTTCGCGTTGAACCCCGCGGACCAACCCCTGATCAGATCCGCGATCTCCTCCTTTGATCCCTTGAGAGGTGCTGCGGTCGTCCACGCGCGCGCTTCGCCCCAGGCGGTCCTGACTGCGTCAACGACGTGGCGTGTGTCAGGCGGAAGCTCTGGACGAACCACCACGCTGCCACTCCCGAGGGCCACTGCGGATGCGCGCACCCACGCTGGAGCAGCAAGGACGCCGAAGAGCCTAGGGATCTCAAGACCTTGCTTGGTCACCACTCCGTAGACCGGCAGCAGAAGTTCGGCCTCCGTGAACGCGTCGATCACCTTGCGTATGTCCGCCGGCTCCGCCTTCGCTGTCCTGATGTAGACCATTGACTGCAGATGGGCTCGCGCCTCACGCAATGTCGCTGGGCGACAGTCACCTTGGTCGGCACCCAAGCGAACGCGGCGATAACGGGTGACCGGTCGGACCGCTAGCCGGGGGTGATGGCCGGTAACGCCCGAGCGTTCACGCTCTCGCTCGCGTTCATCAAGCGCTTCCAGGAACGCGCGGTTTGCGGTGGGGAGGAGACGGTCGCCAGCCCTGTCCGGCTCCCAGAGATATCCCCCGTCAGACAGCTGCATCGAGCTCGCGACGCGTAGGAGCACCGGACTTGTCGGCCGACCGAGGTAGGGAACGCCGCGCAGAACCTCCCCGAGCCCGGTGCGCCATTCGTCGTCTTGCGGCGCGCTCACGAATTCGAACCTGACCGGTGCATCGCCGACCACGGTCCCCCGCTCAGGGGGCTTTGCGATTTTCGCCGAGAGTCCGCCTCGACCGATGGTGCCCTTGTCGGGATCCACCGGGTTATCGACCGGCACCCAGCGGGACACTGAGCCATCCCGCATTCCCACCATCGGCGTCACGATCGTCGGTGGGTCCAGGTCGCAGAATCGCCGAGCCGCCTCGATTCCTTCTCCCATCCGGTATGCCGCCGCCACGGTCGCAGCAGCGAGCCGCGCCGGTGATGGTGGCCACTCCGGGAACCCGGCACCGTCATGCGCCAGATACTGGCCGAGGGGGAACCGGGCCTCGATGACGAGGGTCACGCCTCGTCTTCCGCGGCGCCGTCTTTGGTGAGGTTGCGAACGAGCCTCGCCAAGATCGAATCTTCGGTGAAAGAGATGTCTACCGGGCCGCCCCAACCCACCCGTGCGCCCAGCCGTTTGACCACGTCGATGAGGTCCGACATCGGCGGCAGCTCGATGGGCTCCGCCGCTCCGTCGTGGCGCAACACCTCAGTGCGTGAAGAGTTCACGTCGACAATGAGTTCGGTCCCTGCCCGCAACCGTGTCCGCTGCTGAGCCTTGAGATGCAGCAGAACGGCGAGGGCAACCGCCAAGACCCGGGCGTCGTCGCGGACGTCGTCGTCGAAGGCGAACTCACGCAAGCCGGCGAACGAGAAGAACCACCGGCCCTCGATGGCTCCGAATGTCACGTCGACCGGAGCCTTCGACTCCAGCACCGGGGGCAGCGAACCCAAACCGACCGCGGATGGGCCCTTCTGCTCACCTTCCTTCCCGGTCACTGCACCGAACAGGTCGTCGACTTTGGCCGCCATCCGCGACCGCCGACGTGCGTTGAGCGCAATGATTTCGGACGTCACGAGCCGCGCTGATCGAGCGTCCGGACGCATGCGGGCATAGCCAGCAAAAGCGTCGACGGTGTCCTGGTCCCTCGCCCAGATCTTTCGAGCCTTCGCCTGGTCAACGGCCTTCTTCGGCGCGGGCACGACATGTGAGTGCCACCATCCGCCCAGGATCGAGAGCGGGAACCAGCGCAGCAGGGCTGACGGATCGGCAACCGTGGCCGCCTGGATGTCGCCGAACGGCACGCCGGCAGCCTCCAACACGTTCCGCGCAGCCCGCCAGGTCGCGTCCGCCTGACGATGCGACAGCCTTGCGGAACTCGTCCACCGTTCGCCGTCGGGGCCGATAAATCGAATCAGCGGATAGCCGATGGCGTCAGCCACAGCCTCCGCCTCAAGCTCGAACCGAGACATCTGGGATGACCACGAGTCGACGGTGACAGCCGTCGTTCCGTTCGGCATACCGAATTCGCCCTGCACGTCCTGCCCATTAGCTCGGAGCGTGCCGGCCGGCGGGGTCACCGTGAGCTGGGCAGAGTCATACCGCGTGATGATCCTCAGACCGGCAGCCGCGTCGTCGTTGAGCAAGTCTCGAATGCGGGTGACGAAGTCGCTCATGACGCCGACTCCGCTCGGACTGGAGCCGCCGAAGGCATCGCGACCAGCATGCCGAGTCCGTAGGCGCGACCGCGACCGATCCCTCGCTCGACAGCCAAGGCGGCAAGCGCTGGATCAGCGATGTTGACGGTTGCGACGATGTCTCGGACCGTGAAGTGCACGCTTCGCCTCGCCTTGAGGGAGCCGAACGCGCGTGCAGCCGAGACTGCGAGCGTGGATGTGTCGAACCCGTGACGACGCAGCAACTCCCGCGCCCACTCCTCGGCTTCGTCATCGGTGACGGGTCGAATTCGTACCCGTCCGTCGTCCTGTGTTGCACGCTTCTCGGCGGCCACCACCGCCGTCAGTCGTATGCCGTTCGCGAGTTGCGGTGCTCCCTCCGAGGCGGTGAAGCCCTCGAGTGCGTGGCTCCTCAGCCGCAGGGTGATGCGGCCGCGGTCACCGCACACGTCATTGGGCAGATCCACCCGATATTGCGTGTCGGTGTCCGCTCGGATCGCGGATGAGCGGCCGCCCAGGTCGGGCAGGTACCGCATCACTCGTTTGTGCAGGGTGTCCGGATTTGCGGCCAGGCGCAGATGAGCCGCATCAAGCGGCCAGTGAGTGACCACGTCCATGAGTGCCTCCTAGATCGGTCGGATGTGAGTGAATTGGGCGGCCTTGGTGCCGCCGCCAATGGTCTGCACCACGCAGGTGAAGCGGGGCCAGGACGGCGGCGGGTGACTCTCCTCGTGGATGTCGACGAGCGACCTCAAGCTGAGCGGCGCTGGGTTGAGCGCCCAGGTCAAGCCGGCCCGATGCTGCGGACGCCGACCCTGCCCCCGTTCGACAGTGATGCCGCGTTGCCGGGGCAGGAGGTGAAAGATTCCGACAGCAGCGAGGGCTTCGATCGTCGGCGTGAGGAGCGCCGTTTCGGTCCCGCTTCGCAGTCTGGGGGAAATGTCCGACGTGGTCAGCCGAAGCGCCATTCCACCGCGGACACTGGACGGCCGTTCACCACAGAGCAGGGCGAGCACTCCGTCATACAACTCGGCTCGGGTCCGGTCACGGGCTGCCTGCACGTCCTTCTTCCGGGACGGCGCTGGCCAGAGATCCTCGAGTGATTTGCGCAAATAGCTCTTCCCCGTGACGAGCATGAGCGCGGCCGACAAGACCTGCAGTGGACGGTGGGCCGGGTCTTTCGCGGAGCCGACGTCGAATGTCCGCAGGTGTCCGTCGGTGATCGGGTTCTGCCACGAGTCACGGCAGAGGGGTTCGAGCTGCGGCCAGTCCGGGGTGGTCGACTGCAGGCTCGTAGGCAGCGCCGAGTGGATGGGGTTGGTCCATCGCTCCAGCTCTGCGGTCACCTCAGTCGCAGTGGTCTCGGCGCTCGCCGGTGTCAGGAGCACGGGACGATTCGACTCGTTGAACTGCACACTGCCGTCCGAAACGCAGGCCAGGAGCCCAATCGCGGCCAGGTAATCGACGGGGTGGGTCGCGTCGAGCGCGCGCACGGTGTGGGTCGTGGTCATTTGGACCCACCGGAAACGTGCCAGTCGGCAAGCCGAACGATGGTCTCGAGAAGCGCCAGCGAGTACGGGCCGTATCGCTCCAAGAGGGTGGCGAACTCGTCGGGTCTCGTCAGCCACTCGGCTCGCGTCACATCCTGGTATGCCGGAGCGTCCGGACCCTCCATCCACGGCGTGGCCGGACCGTCCATCCACGGTGCGGCCCCGCGGAAGTGCCCGTGATGGGTGAGGATGAGATGACGCACCAGCTCGGGGTCGTGCGGCGCGATTTCGCGGCTGTGCAGTTTGTGGTCGAAGCACTCAGCGGAGGCCGCTTCGTGGCGGAACCCCACGGGCAGGGCAGCGAGCCGACTCGCCCGCCGCCACAGGTGACGCGGTAACCGCGACTTGGCCAGGACCGTGTCATCCCCCAGGTCTGAAAGGGCCCCGTTGCGGTCGACGGAGAAACGCATCATGCGCTGGACGGCGTCCCGGCGCTTGCCCTCATCGTGAAGGAGCGCGGCGAGTCGTATGTCGGCGACCAGGTCGTCGTTAAGACCGAGGCGCCGCGCCCATCGCTCGGCGACCAGCGCGACGTCAGACTGATGGTCATCCAGGGTGACTGGTTCGGCGGCTTTGGCGGCCTCGGCCGCAGTGCGGACGGGAACGACTTCCCACCATTCGGCGCGGTCGCCGTCATAGATGAGGTGGTCGGAAAGGGTGTTGCGGGACTGGCCCTCGTCGACAGGCGCAGTCTCGTCAGCCTCACCCTCATCTGGGGAATCATCGGCACCATCCGCTGTGTCCTCAGGCGGCACGAGTTGGAATGGGGGGTCTGGCGATTCCTGGCTGAAGTCCACGCCAAGGCCCTCGATACCGAGTAGCGCGTCGTCCGGGCACGCTGCTAGGACAATGAGATCACCGCTCGTCAGACGACTGGGGCTCGACGTCGTCACCGTGGGCTGGCGCACTCGGCTGAGGTCGAGGACCACGAGGCGTGCAGCTCGCGCCCCCTCCGAGGTCGCGCGCTGCAGGCGTTCCTTGATGATCTCGGCAGCCGTGTCCGGGGTCATAGTCCACATCTCGGCGCCGTCGGGTGGGCACCGGTGCAGATGCTCGATCAACTCATCGTCATCGCTGATCTGCGCGACGGACTGCCGGAAGACGATCTGGACTTCCGCGCGACCGTCGCTCGGCGCCCGGAGCCACCGCGCAACGGGGGGTTCGTGCGGTGACCCGGCGGTGCGTTGATATTGGTCGGCGACGTGTGCCGGCAGCACCGCTGGTGGTTGTTCCTCGGCACGCCAGGCCCGCGCTTCGTCGCTGCTCAGCAGGTCTTCCAACTCGCCGATGGTGTTGGGACGTCGAGCATCGAGGTCGCGACCGAGGGCAACGGCGCGGTCGCCGTACACCGGTTCCTTTGCGCCGGTCGCGTTGACGATCGTCATCGAGCCGGCGGTCCGCAGACCGAGCCGGTTGACGCGACCGGCGCGCTGCGTGATGGCCTCCGCAGACGCCCGCGGAGTCACGACGTGATCCGCGTCGAGGTCAGCGCCCACCTCCAGGGTTTGCGTTGCGACGACAACGAGGGCAGGCATCGGGTCGCCACCAGGTGAAGCGTTTTCCTCTCGCCTGGCCTTGGTCATGACGCGATCAAGCCTGGCGCGCTGAGTCTGGAGGAGTAGCTCCGGCATACCTCCGATGAACAGGAGAACCTCTTGGCCAGCCGGGCACAGATCCTTGCGTTTGCGAAGGGCAGCCGCCAGGCGACGGGCAGAGGCCGGGGTGTTCGCATAGACGATGAGGGACTCGCCAGGCAGCAGGCTCACTGAGCTGACGACCCGCGCCACACCGGCGTCCCCCGACCCCGCTTCGACGGTCACCACATTCAGCTTCGTCGCGCGTCGCTGGGACCTGCGCACGCCGACTTTGGGGTCGGTGTCGATCTCCGCGGCCCAGTCGAAGGGGGCACTGCCGGCCTTTGGAGTCGCGGTCATGGTGATCGCTCGCAGTGGCGGGATGGCACCGCCGATGAGACTCTCGCGAGCTCCAGCTTCACCGGTGTGGAGCGAGAGCGTGGTTTCGAACTGAGGCGCGATGTGGCCTTCGTCGAGCACCCACAACGCGTCGCACCCGGCTAACGCGAGTTCGATCGCCCGCCGCCTTGGGGCAACGCCATACGGTCGGCCGAGCAAGCGCGAGCCGGTGAGGTCGATGGTCCCGACGATGACGGCCGGGGCAGCGGGGTGCCGGATGTTCTCGGGGCGTTCGGGCATCCCGCCGCGTAGGACGGTGACTTGGAGCGGCTGAGGACTGTCGGGTGCGTAGTCGCGCAGCACCCGCGCGACGGCAGCGACCGCGGGACAGTCTTCGCCTGGGTTGGCGAGTGCCTCCGCGAGATCGGTGGCTATTGCGGCGGTTCCATCGACCACGACGCGCCGGTCCACCGCGACTACTAGCCGGATCGGCACCCGACGCCGGGCAGCAGTATCCATGGCGCAGCGTTCGAGATCCATGGCGAGCGCCCAGACGTAGGCGACGACGATGACGGTCTTGCCCATGCCGGTGGGGGCGGTGATCCTGGTCGGCGGATGCCCCCTGAGGATGGCTTCGGCCAACTCCTCCTGCCAGCGGTAGGGATAGAAACCCAACACTGCCAGGACGAACTCGCGAAAAGTTGGCATGCCTGGCGCGGCGCCGAAGGCGGACCCCGTCATGGCTGCCGTGGCTTGTTAGTAAGTCGACCGAGCTCCTCGTGGCTCTCGATCAGCCTGCCTGCGAATGTGACAACGCCGGCTTCCAGGTACTTCCGCTGGCCCTCAGCAAACCAACGCCTCAAGGTCGCCCGGGTGATCCCATACGCCGCAGCGACCTGACCGGGCGTGAGAAGTGCGGACATCACCAGGAAGATCGCGAGCTGCTTCTCGAAGTCCGTGAAACGCCGCGCTGTCGCTGACATCTGCGCCTCCCCTCCCTCGCCCTTGCGTCGAGGCGAGAGTTGGGGCCACGCTACACAGGCGCCCGTTCGGCGTCAAGGGGTCCCCTAGATCCCCATAACCTATACGTTATCCGTGATCGCGCCCCGCGTGCGCGGGGGTGGAGGCGTATAGGTCATCGGGATCGCCTCGGTACGAAGCCTCGCGAGGTTCGCGGGGGTGATGCGATCCTCCCCGGCCTCAGTCGACCGACTGCTGCACCTCAAGCGCCAGGTCGTAAGTCGCGCGGTCGAAGAGCACCAGCGTGGCCTCGGTCGCTTCAGTCGGCGTCGAGCCCAGCGTCCGCAGCGCTCGCTCAATCGCGTCCTGCTTCGGCCAGCCATAGACCCCAGCGCTGATCAACGGGAACGCCAGCGTGCGTGCGCCGATCTCGTCGGCCACCTCGAGGCTGGAGCGATAACACGAGTCCAGCAGCGATCCGTCGCCTCGGCCGTAGACCGGCCCGACCGTGTGGATCACCCAGCGCGCCGGCAACTCGCCCGCCGGAGTGGCGACCGCCTGC
Organism: Metallococcus carri; assembly: GCF_011440275.1. Taxonomy (GTDB): domain Bacteria; phylum Actinomycetota; class Actinomycetes; order Actinomycetales; family Dermatophilaceae; genus Metallococcus; species Metallococcus carri. The sequence goes on from NZ_JAAOIV010000007.1 coordinate 114,188, forward strand.
CCCGTCGGCAACCCGTCGGGGAAGCGAGAGGCGCGCAGCTCACGGCATACGGCAAGGATTTGCGGACCGCCCGCCCGATGGATGGCGCCGTCGACGCCGCCTCCGCCCATGAGCGAGGAGTTGGCCGCGTTGACGATCGCGTCGACGCGGCACTGGGTGATGTCACCTTGCTCAATCCGCACGTCCATGACTCCACGGTCGCGCACGCAGCAGCGGGAGGGAACCCACCCGCTTGGGCGTTGCTCATACAGTGGTCCCAAAGAACGGGGTTCCTAAGCCAAGGAGGCAGGGGTATGTCGGATCTGAACCTGAGCGGTGGCCAGCAGGGAGGCTCGGCACAGCCGCAGGCTCAGGCCGCCACCACGCCGCCGCCGGACGGGCTGGTGCTCGAGGCGCCCGCGCCGGTCGCGGTGGTGCAGGAGCAGCAGGCGGTGCAGGCTGTCCCGGTCAACGACGCGGCCAAATCCGAGATCGACAAGAAGGCCGAGGCGTTCGTCGCCGACCTGGCCGGCATGGACATGAAGGCCCCGGCCTTCACCGAGAAGGTCAACTCCATCGTGCTGATGGGCGACACCGAGATCCGCAAGTCCTCGGATGTGTCCAACCGCATGTTGCAGCGCCCGGCCGCGCAGGCCGGCAAGGACAGCGCCCAGTCCAAGGTCTCGGGCACGCTGATCGATCTGCGCCGCACGATCACCGACCTCGACCCCAACCGCAATGACCTCAAGGGCGCCAAGAAGGTGCTCAAGTGGCTGCCCGGCGGCAACAAGATCGAGAACTACTTCGCCAAATACCAGTCGGCGCAGAGCCACCTCGACGCGATCATCCGCAGCCTGGCGAGCGGCCAGGACGAGTTGCGCAAGGACAACGCCTCGATCGACGTCGAGCGCGACAACATGTGGACCGCGATGCAGAAGCTCGGCGAGTACAACCAGCTCGCCACCGCCCTTGACGGTGCGGTCGAGCGCAAGATCGCCGAGTTGCAGGCCGCCGGCAAGACCGAAGAGGCCGACATCATGAAGTCCGACGTGCTCTTCGCGGTGCGCCAGCGGCGGCAGGACATCATGACCCAGATGGCCGTGTCGGTGCAGGGTTATCTCGCGCTCGACCTGGTGCGCAAGAACAACAACGAGCTGATCCGCGGCGTCGACCGCGCCCAGACGACGACCGTCTCCGCTTTGCGCACCGCCGTGATCGTCAGCCAGGCGCTCGCCCAGCAGAAGGTCGTGCTCGACCAGATCACCGCGCTCAACACGACCACCTCCAACCTGATCGAGGCGACCAGCGAGCAGTTGAAGACGCAGGGCACCGAGATCAACCAGCAGGCCGCGTCGAGCACCATCGAGATCGACAAGCTGCAGCGGGCGTTCGACAACGTCTTCCAGACGATGGACGCCATCGACAGCTTCCGCAGCCAGGCGACGCAATCGATGGCGCAGACCATCGGCGCTCTCGAGGGCCAGGTGCAGCGCGCCAAGCCCTACCTCGAGCGCTCGCTGCGCCAGCAGGGCATCGACGCCTCGACCTCGCAGCAGCTGCCGCCGCGTCAGTAGTCGCGATGGGGCTGCTCTCCCGGCTCTTCGAGCCCGAGCCGGCGACCGGTCAGGCGGCGCGCGGTGCGGTCACCTCCGATCGCGCCCGTGCGCAGGGCTTGCGCGGACATTCCGGTATGCCGTCCGCTCCCGCCTCCCGCGGTAGCCAGCCCGACGATGTGCCCTCGCTGGTCGCGGCCAACCAGGCGCTGGTGCTCGAAATCAACCGCAGCGCAGGGGATTTGCCGCCGCTCGGGGTGGTGCTCGCACGCGCGGTGACCGACACGGTCGGCCGGGTGTTGCGCTCGCCGGAGGCCGCGCGACTCGACATCTCGGTGCGGGTGGCGATCAACGGCGTGCTCACCGACTACCTGCCGGGCTCGATCCGGACGTATGTCGCGGCCGTGCGCGCGGCAGGACCCGGTGGCGCGCCGGCCGCCACGGACGCCCTCGTCGAGCAGTTGGCCACGCTGCGGCGGTCGGTCGAAGATCTCGCGCGGGCCTCGGCCGAGCGGGACGTGCAAGCCCTCGAGGTGCACGGCCGGTTCCTGGAGACGAAATTCTCCGGCTCCGACCTGGCGCTCTGAGGCCGTGCGGCAAACCTGGGCAGGCGGCATCCTCGCTCGCGGCCCAGGTCACGCGAGGCGACTACTAGGGTGGCGGGCGTGAGTCCGATGGCGAAGGGGGCCAACGTCGCCCTCACCAAGGAGATCCCCGGCCTGACCGGGGTCATCGTGGGAGTGTCGTTCGATGCGGGGGCGGAGCGCGCTCTCGGTGACAACCTCGCCATGCTCACCGTGCTTTGCGGGGCGGACAAGCGGGCGCTGTCCGATGACCACGTCGTGCATTTCAATCAGATGGTGTCGGCCGACCTGTCGACGGCGGCCCTCGAGCAGACGCGCGGCGACGACGCCGAACAGGTCGAGGTCGACCTCGCTGCCGTCCCGCCGGAGATCGAGCGAATCGTCTTCATCCTGTATGTCGGCGAAGGGTCCGGCGGGCGTCGCACCCTTGGGCAGTTGCGACGGTGCACGCTGCGGCTGCTCAACCTGGCCGATGGCGCGGCAATCACCTCGACGGTCGATCTGTCGCAGGGCCTGAACAATGAGACGGCGGTCTCGCTGGGTGAGCTGTACCGGCATCAGGGGGATTGGAAGTTCCGGGTGCTCGGTGCGGGCTATTCCAGCGGCCTCGCCGGGGTCGCCCGTGACTTCGGGATCACCTTGTGAGTGCTCGCACCGACCTGCCCTGGCTGCGCCGCCGTCCCCTCCGCCCACCATCGTTGGTTGAGCGGAGGGGCGAGGAACGAGCCCCTGACTCCCCATCGCTGGTTGAGCACTCCCCTCCGTTGGTTGAGGAAGGGCCCGAGGAACGAGGGCCCGCCTCGAAACCACCTGCAACTCAGGGCAATTCGGCGGTCCAGGACTTCTTGAGTGGGCGCGCCGCGCGACCCGGCCGGGCTCAGCCGGAGCCACCGGTCGCACCGTCCACACCAGCTGCTCAACCCTCGTCAAACCCGTTGGACCTGGGGTCGGGGAGTTTCGACTCGGAGCCTCCTTCGTCGGCTCCTCCCCCTTCGACAAGCTCAGGACAGCGCTCAACCGACGAGTTGGAAATGCCGCGCGCCCGCGAGGTGCGGGAGTCGTCGAACCCGTTGGACCTGGGGTCGGGGGGTTTCGACTCGGAGCCTCCTTCGTCGGCTCCTCGCTCAACCAACGAGGTGGAGTTGCGCTCGAGCGGCGAGTTGAATCTGTCGGGGGCGGGCGGGACGAGCTCGCGGCATACGAAGCTGGAGGGGCATGACCTCGGGCTGCCGGGCATCGCGGGCGCGGAGCGTCGCATCCTCACCCTCGACGACCCGGTCGTCGCGCTCACCCGCACTCAATCGATCGCGGGTGGGCTGGAGTTCACCCCGCAGACCTCGGCCGGGCCACAACTGCAACTCGCCTGTTTCTTCGAGACGCGCGACCAGCGCGAGTGGGCCGTCATACCGACGACGCACCCGCAGGGCCCCGACCCGCGGCGGCCGATCTTCCGCGCGACCGAACGCTCGCTCTCGGTCAACCTGCGGTTCGTCACCGAGCTGGAGCGATTCTTCGTGATCGCGCTGGTGCGCACGCCCGGGCGGATGATGCCCGGCGGCACCCTCACGGTCGGGCTGTATGGCGGCGCGCGCCTGGAAATCCCGCTTGACTCCAACTCGACGTATGGCGCCAAGGCCCTGCTCACGGCATACCTCGTGGAGGGCAGACTGGTGCTGCGCGCCGAACACGACCCGTTTTCGGGAACATTGCAGCAGGTCGCAAGCGTCTATGGATATGACGCGATCTCCTGGCGTGATCCCTTCACGCCGTTGATCTGACGGCAGCAACCTCGCCATCGAAAGGAACCCACCATGGCAGTCAGCCTCTCCAAGGGCGGCAACGTCTCGCTGGCCAAGGCCGCACCGGGCATGCTCAACGCGGTCGTCGGTCTCGGCTGGAACCCGCGCACCACCGACGGCGCGGCGTTCGACCTCGACGCGTCCGCGCTGCTGTGCGGCGAGAACGGCAAGGTCCGCAGCGACGCCGACTTCGTCTTCTACAACAACCTCAGCGCCGACAACGGCTCGGTCACCCACCAGGGTGACAACCGCACCGGTGAGGGTGAAGGTGACGACGAGCAGATCCTGATCAACCTGGCGCAGGTCTCGCCGGATGTCGCCAAGATCGCGTTCATCGCCTCGATCGACCAGGCCGACCAGCGTGGCCAGAACTTCGGTCAGGTCTCCGACGCCTACATCCGCGTGTTCGACGCCGACGACCCGACCAACACCGAGAAGGGCGTCCGCTTCGACCTCGGCGAGGACGCGTCGACCGAGACCGCGTTGATCTTCGGTGAGCTCTACCGCAACGGCGGCGAGTGGAAGTTCCGCGCGATCGCGCAGGGCTACTCCTCGGGCCTGGCCGGCGTCATCACCGACTTCGGCCTGCAGGTGGGCTGAGCACCCGTCATACGTCCGCCGGCGGGCGCGCCCCTAGCGCTCGCCGGCGCTCCGTCCCCCGTCACGAAAGTTCTCGATGCAGACCCTCCGTCACTTCTGGCTCGACTTCGTCATCGGCGCGATCGTTCTCGTCGTTGCCTTCCTGTATGGCGGTCTCGCGGCCGTCTGGCTGACCACCGTCCTGATCATCGTGGAGATCGTCTTCTCCTTCGACAACGCCGCGGTCAACGCCAAATATCTGGTCCGGCTCAACGACTTCTGGCAGAAGATCTTCCTCACCGTCGGTGTGCTGGTCGCCGTCTTCGGTATGCGGCTGGTCTTCCCCTTCGTGATCGTCTGTCTGTCCGGCTCGATCTCACCGATGGAGGCGCTGCGGCTCGCCCTGGAGAAGGGTGACGTCGAGACACCGGGGACCTACGGCTACATCCTCAACGCAGCGCACCCGTCGATCGCCGCCTTCGGTGGCATGTTCCTGCTGCTGCTCTTCCTCGACTTCATCTTCGACTCCGAGCGTGAGATCACCTGGCTGAAGCCGATCGAGAACCCCCTGCAAAAGCTCGGCAAGCTCGACATGCTCTCGGTGATCGTCGCCGGCACCTTCTTGCTGGTCGCCTCCGAGACCCTGGTCGACAACGTGCCGGAGCGCTCCAACGTGCTCTTCTCCGGCGTCCTCGGCATCGTGCTCTATCTGGCGGTCAACGGGCTGTCCTCGCTGATGGAAGCGCGCGAGGCGGAGAAGGATCGCGAGTTCGAGGAGGCCGACCGGGCCAGCCACGGGCACACCGCGCTGCTCGCCGGCAAGGCGGCCTTCTCGATGTTCATCTTCCTGGAGGTGCTCGATGCGACCTTCAGCTTCGACGGTGTCATCGGTGCCTTCGCGGTCACGCCCGACCCGCTGATCATCATGATGGGCCTGGGTGTCGGTGCCCTCGCGGTGCGGTCGATGACCATCTACCTGGTCAAGAACGGCACGCTCGCCGAATACAAGTACCTCGAGCACGGCGCGCACTGGGCGATCGGTGCGCTCGCAGTGATGCTGGTGCTGTCGATCAAGTTCCACCTCGGTGAGGTCGTCATCGGTGGCGTCGGCATCTCCTTCATCCTGGCCGCCTGGCTCACCTCGATCCGCGCGAACCGGCGCGAGGCCGCCCTCGAACAGTCCCAGGCGGCTGAGCCCGCCAAGGTCCCGTAGTCCCACTCATCAGGAGGATCCGCCATGTCCGTCAACCTTTCCAAGGGTCAGTCCGTCAACCTCGCCAAGGCCGACGGCGGCGCGCTCACGCGGGTCCGCATGGGCCTGGGCTGGGACGTCAAGGTCGTCACCAAGAAGGGCATGTTCGGCGGCACCAAGCAGGTGCAGCGCGACATCGACCTGGACGCCTCGGCGCTCGTCATCGGCGGCGGCCAGGTGCTGGACACGATCTACTACGGCAACCTGCGCTCGCGCGACGGCGCGATCAACCACACCGGCGACAACCTGACCGGAGCCGGCGAGGGCGACGACGAGTCGATCATCGTTGACCTGCCGGTGGTCGCTCCCTCGGTCGAGCACATCGTCTTCGTCGTCAACTCCTACAGCGGTGACAACTTCAGCGAGATCGAGAACGCCTTCGTGCGCGTCGTCGACTCGGCCAACCGCGACCAGGAGCTCGCCCGCTTCCAGCTCACCGGCTCCGGCACGCACACCGCGCTGGTGATGGCCAAGGTGTCGCGCTCGGGCAACGGCTGGACCTTCACCGCGATCGGCCAGCCCGGCAACGGCCGCACCGCCCACGATCTGGCCCCGTTGGCACTGCAGGCGGTATGAGCGACACCGTCCGTCGTCCGGCGCTCGCGCCGGAGGGCGGACAGCCGGAGAGCGCGCAGCCGGTGCGGGGCATCAGCCTCGACATCTGGGGGACCCTGGTCGGGTCGGACCCGGCCTTCAAGCCGGCGCGCAACGAGATGTTGCGGCGCGCGCTGGCGCCGTCGGTGGCCGCCGACCGTTTCGACGCCACCTTGCGGGCCGCCGATCGCGACGCCGACGAGATCTGTATGACGAGAGGCCGCGATGTCGGCTTCACCGAGCGTCTCGACCTGGCGCTGGCACGGCTCGGCGCGGGGGCCGTCATACCGGAGCAGGTCGACGACCTGATGGCGGCGCAGGCGGACCTCGCGCGCACCCATCATCCGCGCCCGCTGCACCCCGACTTGCCGGGACTCGTCGCTGCTGCGGCGGCCGCCAAGGCGGTCGTCCTCACCAGCAACACCGGGATGCTGCCCGGCTCGCTGATGCGCGAGTTGCTGGCGCTCGCCGGATTTCCGGCGGGGCTCGGCGAGGTGTTCTCCAACGAGACCGGCTGGGCCAAACCCGCACCGCAGATCTTCGCGTGCACCATCGAGATGGCACGAAACCTGGACGAAACCTGTGAGGGGGCACGATTCGTCATACACCTCGGTGACAACCCGGTCGCCGACGTCGACGGTGCCACCGCGGCGGGCCTGCGGGCCCTGCTGGTAGCGCCGGACGGGGAAGGGACGGCCGCCGCGCTGCGGCAGCTGTTGTGAGGGGAGAACGATGGAGCCGATCGAGGTCACGACCGCGCGGCTGACCGGTGCGGTCGATGCCGTGCGCGATGCCGAGGGCGGGCCCTTCGAGGTCGCCACCTACTCGTGGATGAAGCACGGTGACGTGCGGGCCGCCGACGTGTTCGCGGCGCGGCTGGCGGCGCGCCTGATCGCCGCGGTGCCGTCGCTGGTGACCGACTCGGCGCCGCTGGTGCTCCCGGTGGCCTGGCTGGCCGTGCCGCCGAGTTGTCATGTGCTCGCGGAGCGGGTGCTGGCCCGGCTCGATGACGCCCGCTTCGGCCACGGCAACGCGCCGGGCCGGATCGTGCAGGTGCACAAGGACTCGGTGACCCACACCGATTACGCCACCGCCAGCCAGGCCGATCGCGCGGCTGAGCTGTCGCGCATCGGATTCGCCCTGTCCGAACCCGTCGACGGCGCCCAGGTCGTGCTCATCGACGACGTGCGGGTGACCGGCATGGCCGAGGCGACGATCCTGCGGGCGCTCGCCGACTCGGCCCCGGCCCGGGTGGTGACCGCCTATGTCGCGGTCTGCACGCCTGAGTTGGCCGCCTCGCCGCACGTCGAATCCGCACTCAACCACGCCGCCGTCGCATCGATCCTCGACCTGGTGCCGGTGGTGCAGCGGGGCGACTTCCGCCTCACGATCCGCTTCCTCAAGCGGGCGCTGGCGTCGGCATCGCTGCCGGCCTTCGTCGCCGCCGTGCCGCGCGCGCTCGTCGAGCAGATGTATGCCGGGGCGCTCGCGACCGGCCCTGATTTCGTGGCCGGTTATCCCACCGGGGTGGCCACCTTGCGGGAAGCTCTCGGCGCGCCGGAGGTGGCCCATGTCTGAGCGAATTGCGTTGTGCCGATTGGAGTTTGGAGCGCAAGGCCTGCCGGTCGACGGACCGGTGCCGGCGGCGGCATACAGCCGGTTCAAATACGGCGATGGTCGCGCCTCGGTGCGGTTCGCGCGCGAGTTGGCCCGGCGGTATGCCGAGCGCGAGCACCTGCCGAGCGGCGCGGAGCTGATCGTGACCTCGTCCGGTTATGGCCAGGTGCCGCCGGCCGCGCAGTCGATGGTGCTGCCCTTCATCGGAGCGCTGCGGCGGGCGCGCCCGGACCTGTCGGTGACTCCGGTGCGCGTGCATCGCGACAACGTCAGCCCGGGTGATTACGCGGGGATGACGCCGGCGCAACGCGCGCTCGCGGTGTCGGAGACGGCGATGCATCTGGGGCCGGGTGTGCGACTGGATGGCCGACGGGTGGTCGCGCTGGACGACATACGGGTGACTGGCACGCATGAACTGTCGATGGATGCTGCGCTGCGCGCGGGTGGAGCCGACGAGATCGAGCACCTCTACCTGGTCGACGCGCACGCCTGCGCGAGCGAACCCACCGTCGAAGCGCGCCTCAACGCGGTGGCGGTGCGGTCGATGAGCGACGTGCTGCTGATTGCGGGGTCGCGCGGGTTCGTGCCCAACGCCCGCTTCTGCAAGTGGGTGGTGTCTCGGCCGGTCGCCGAGCTGGAGGAATTTGTGCAGTGGGCGCCCCGGCCGGTGTTGTCGTGGGTGGTGCGGGCGGTCGAGGCCGACCGGCTCGAGCATGTCCCGGCGTATGCCGCGGGTTCGCGTGCGCTGCTGCAGGTGGTGGCGCGGGCCGAACGTCGCGACGCCGCCGGCGCCACCGCCTAACCGCGAAGCGTCAGTAATGCATCGCGAAACGTCACTAGTTCCTCGCGAAACGTCACTAGTTCCTCGCGAAACGTCAGTAATGCATCGCGAAACGTCACTAGATCTCCGCGAAACGTCACCAGTTCCTCGCCAAGCGTCACTAGTTCCTCGCGAAGCGTCACTAGTTCCTCGCGAAGCGTCACCGTCGATGCCGGCGTGACGTCTCGCGATGCATAAGTGACGTTTCGCGAGTTTTTGGTGACGTTTCGCGAGTTTTAAGTGACGTTTCGGCGGAAGGTGGGCGGGCGGCATACCGACCCTCTAAGTTGAACGCATGACCAACTCGACCGAGCCCGCGCAGTCCGAGGCCACCACGTCCGCGGGTCAGCACACGCGCTCCGAGGCGACGTCCGCCGGCCAGCCCGCGCAGTCCGAGGCCACACGGGCCGCCGGGCGGCGGGTGCACGCCTTCACCGACGACGCGCTCGGCGACCTCGACGCGACCGGCGTTGCCGCGGCCATCCGCGATGGAAGCATCAGCGCGGCCGAAGCCGTCGGTGCCGCCATCGCCCGCAGCGCCGCGGTCGAAGGCGAGCTGCACGGCCTGGTGCGCGACGACTTCGACCGGGCCCGCCGCCGTGCGAGCGAACCGCGGCCCGGAGCGTTCAGCGGGGTGCCGTCGGCGTTGAAGGACAATGTGCACGTCGCGGGCCTGGCGATGACCGAGGGCTCGGCGGCCTTCCCGACCACCCCGGTCGCGAAGGACGACGCGCTGGTGCAGCAGTTCCTCGGCACCGGGTTGATCCCGATCGGCACCACCACGATGCCGGAGTTCGGCTGGACCGCGAGCACCGAAACGTTGCGCGGCGACACGCACAACCCGTGGCACACCGGTTATTCGTCGGGCGGCAGCTCGGGCGGATCGGCGGCCTATGTCGCCGCCGGCGTCGTGCCGATCGCGCACGGCAATGACGGCGGCGGCTCGATCCGCATCCCGGCGTCCGCGTGCGGGCTGGTGGGACTCAAACCCACTCGCGGCCGGCTGCGCACCCCCGAAGCGGACCGCACGATGCCGGTGCGCATCGTCAGCAATTCCGTGCTCGCCCGATCGGTGCGCGATGTCGCCGGCTTCTTCGCCGACGCCGAACGCAGCTACCGCAATCGCACGCTGCCCCCGATCGGCCTGGTGGACCGCCCGACCCAGCGTCGCCTGCGCGTCGGGCTGATGCTCGACTCGCCGGCCGCGCCGCCGACCGACCCAGTCGTGCGTGCCGGTGTCGAGGACTTCGGCCGCCTGCTTGAGTCGCTCGGTCACACCGTCGAGCCGTATGCCGCCCCGGTGCCGGAGTTCTTCGCCGACGACTTCGCGTCCTATTGGCGGTTGTTGGCACTGCTCGGATCGCGGATGGGCCGGCAGATGTTCGGCGAGGGTTTCGACCGCAGCAAGCTCGAACCGCTCACCGACTATCTCGCCTCCGATGGGTTGCGGACACTAGCGAAGGCGCCGGTCTTCCTGCCGCGACTGCTCGCCTCCTCGGCCGCCTCACGGTTGGCCTTCCGGCGCGGCCCGGATCTGGTCCTCACGCCGGTGCTGACGCAGGCGACGCCGCAGCTTGGTTTCCTCGGCGCGGATGTCGACCCCGCGGTGCACTTTCAACGGCTGCTCGACCTCTGTGGGTTCACTCCGCTGGCCAATGCGTCTGGTGGACCGGCGATCTCACTGCCGGCCGGCCAGAACGCCGACGGGGTGCCCTTCGGGGCGATGCTGTCGGCGACCCACGGCGCCGAACGGTTGCTGCTCGAGGTGGCGCTGCAGGTCGAGGCTGCACGACCGTTTCCGCGCATTCAGGACTGAGGCGTTTCGCGCAGGCGGGTTGCGTCGCCCGGTTCGTCCGCTCGAAATGCGTTGTGCTGCACGTGGTTTCGACGCGGGCTCCTGGTTTCGACGCGCTCCTCCGCTTCGCTCCCCCGCTTGCTCAACCATCGAGCGGAGCGGTGCTCAACCACCGGGTATGTGGGTTTCGACGCGGGCTCCTTCGTCGCGCTGCTCAGGACGACGCTCAACCACCGGGTATGTGGGTTTCGACGCGCTCCTCCGCTTCGCTCCCCCGCTTGCCCTTCGACACGCGCTCCTTCGTCGCGCTGCTCAGGACGACGCTCAACCATCGAGGGGGACGGTGCTCAACCGGCGGGGCTTCGTTGCGGTTAGGCGGTGAAGACGGACTCGCCACCGATGATCGTTTCCTGCACCGTGGCCTGCGCAATCGCGACCGGGTCGGTCTCGGCCACAGCGAACAGGTCGGTGTCGACGGCGATGAAGTCGGCCAGCTTGCCCGGTTCGAGCGTGCCCTTGCGCGCCTCGTCGCCCGCGGCATACGCAGCCCCGAGAGTGTGCGCCGAGAGAGCCTCGGCGAGCGTCACCCGTTCGTGCGGCTGCCACCCGCCCGGCGGTATGCCGTCGGCCCGCTGCCGGGTCACCGCCGCGTGCAAAGCCAGGAAGGGGTTGGGCGACTCCACGGGGGCGTCGGAGCCGAAGGCGAGCGGCACCCCGGCGTCGAGCACCGTGCGCCAGCCATAGGACACGATGTCGTGCCCGGCGAGCAGCCAGTCCACGAGGTCCAGATCGCTCGTGCAATGCGTCGGCTGCATCGAGGCGACGACTCCGAGCCGGGCCATTCGCGGGATATCGGCCGGGCGCAGGTGCTGGGCGTGCTCGATCCGCAACCGCAGCGAGGTGCCGGTCTCGGCCAGCACTCGCTCGTAGGCATCGAGCACCGCCGCCGCGGCCGCGTCTCCGATCGCGTGCGTGGCCACCGACAACCCCGCGTCGACCGCGCGCCGGGTGAGGTCGTAGAGCTCCTCGGGTGACAGCGTCGCCAGCCCGCAGTTGTCGCCCTCGCCCGCGAACGGTGAGCTCATGTGCGAGGTGTGTGACCCGAGCGCACCGTCGCTGAACAGTTTCACCGGCCCGGTCCGCAACCGGTCGTCACCGTCGCCGGTGCGCCGCCCCTGCGCGATCGCGAGGTCGAGCGCCGGCTGGCGCACCGCCTTGGTGACACGCACGGCCAGGCCGCGGGCGTCATACAGCTGCCGGAAGGCCTCGAGCGCGTCCTCGCCGTCGATGTCGGTGATGCTCGTCAGGCCGAGCCGCAGCAGCGAATCCTGCGCCACCCGCAGCTTGTCGGCGAGCGTGTCCGCGTCCGACGGGATCACGGATTCGATTGCCGCACAGGCGTTTTCACGCAGTATGCCGGTGGGCTGGCCGTGAGCATCCCGCACGATCTCGCCGCCGGGTGGATCGTCGGTCGCCCCCGTGATGCCGGCCGCGCGCAACGCGGCGGAGTTGACCCAGAGGGTGTGGCAGTCGACGCTCCACAGCACCGCGGGCCGGTCGCCGGTGACCGCGTCGAGGTCGGCGCGCCCGGGCTGGACCGGCACCTCCCAGCGGTTGCTGTCCCAGAACCCACCGAGCACCCATTCGGCGTCGGTGAGTCCGGTCTGGTGCAGCCGCAGCACGTCCTGGGCCTCCTGCACCGATCGCACCCCGCGCAGGTTGACCCCGGCCAGGTCGCGCGCGAACGCCGCGGTGTGGATGTGCGCGTCGTGCAACCCCGGTATGACGAGCTCGCCGGGCAGGTCGTGCACCCGCACCCCGGGTGCCTCGAGGTCGGCCGCGGCACCCGCGGCAACGATCAGCCCGTCGTCGACGAGCAGGCCGGACACGGTCGTCATACCGGTCCAGATCTTGGGGTGACGGAACAAAACGCGCACGGAACGCAGCCTAGGCAGGCACGATAGGTTCGCCCGCAGACCCTGCCCACAAAGGAGCGCGCTGTGAATGACGCGAGCGACGCCCACCGCGCCGGTGACCCACCGGCCACCTCATCACGGGTCGGAGCCACCGCGCTGACCGGCTCGCCACACACCGGGCGGGTGCGCCGCAATCCCGCGCCGTGGTGGTGGGCGCTGGCTGTCGCGGTGCCGGTGGTGTTGGGGTTCGCCGGTGCGCAGGCCAATGCCGCCCAGATGGAGCGGACGATCACCCAGCGCGCCCAGACCGCGATCGCCGGCAGCGGCATCGACGGGGCCAAGGTCCGCACCGACGGGCGCGACGTGACCGTGTCGGTGCCCGCCGACGCCGACGGCGACAAGGCCGAGCAGGCGGTGTCGGCGATCCCCGGGGTGCGGACCGTCGTGGTCAAGCGGGTGACGCCATGACCTGGTTGATGCTGCAGACGATCATCTGGTGTGCCATCGGATTCGCGATCGGCGCGCTCGCGGCGTGGCTGCTCGGCGTCATGCTCTGGCCGCACGAGAAGGACTTCGACGAGCGCGGGTATTACCGGCCGCTGGACGAGACCGACGATGATCTCGATGACGGCGACGGCGAGGACGGGCCGGCTCGGCCGGCGAGGGCGAAGGAGAGCGTGGCATGACGTGGCTCTTCGCCCAGGTATGGCCGTGGGTGCTGGTGAGTCTGGCGCTCGGCTTCCTGCTCACCTTTGTCGCGATCGCGCGCGGCCGGATCGGCGGATCGGCGGCGCGCGCAGCGCTGGTCGCCGAACGCAAGGACATGCGCCGGCGGCAGGCCGAGGAGAAGGAACAGTGCGCGGCGCAGGAGCGGGAGCGCCGGCCGGTCGCGGCGGACGTCGAGGATGTCGAACTTCGGCCGTATGACGAGCGCCGGGTTGCGGCGCGAGCTGCGGCTGCAGCTGCGCGGGTCACGGAGCCGGCCGCGTCAGCCGAGGAGTCTGCTGTTGCGCCGGCCGAGGAGTCTGCCGTTCGGCCGGCCGAGGCAGCTACGGCGCCCGTCGCGCGCCCGGCCCCTGTCACGCCCGTGGTGCCGGTCAGGAAGGGCGGCGCGTCGGTGAAGGAGCCGGCTGCGTCCACGAAGGGCGGCGCGTCGGTGAAGGAGCCGGCTGCGCCTCCGGCGGAGAAGGCGGTGAGGGAGCCGGCTGCGTCGGCCAAGGACGCCGCCGTGCCGCCGGCGAAGAAGCCTGCCACGCCTCCGGTGACGCAGGGCGCCGAGCCGGCGAAGCAGGAAACCGCGGCGCGTGCGGAGTCGGGCCACGCTCCGGGGCGGGCTGAGTCCAGCCCACGCGGCCGGCTGGTGCGCGCGGCCGCTTCGCTTCGGAAGCCAACAACGACGCCCACAGGCTCAGCGCCCAAGCCTGCGCCGACGCCCGAGCCTGCGACGACACCGGTTCGCTCGGCAGCTACCCATGCACCCGCACCACCCGCGAAGCCGTCGACGCCCGCACCTAAGGCGGCGGCGCCCGCACCTAAGGCGGCTGCTCCCGTGGCCAAGGCGGTGCGGCCGGATGTCGAGTTGCGTCCGTACGGCACGCCGGCCGACGTGCCGCTCACGCCCTATGCGGCAACCTCGACCTCGACGAAGGGTGACGACCGGCGGTGATCACCGCGCTCCGGGGGATGCTGCGCGGACCGATGCCGGTGCCGCGCACCCGGTTGTCGCGTCGCACCCTGCTGCAGGAAACCGCGCTGGTGCTCGCCGTCGGTCTCGGCGCCAGCGCGGTCTACTCCATCCTCGCGATCCTGCGGATGCTCTCGACCCATGTCGCGCTCAACAAGCAGACCTCGACGCTCAACCCCAGCCAGGCGCAGGCGGGCTGGCTGGACCTGCTCTATCAGTTGGTTGGCATCGGCTTCGGGGTCGTGCCCGCGCTGCTCGCCATACACCTGCTTGCACGTGAATTGCGTTCTGCCACAAGCTATCTCGGCTTCGACCTCACCAAGCCGGGACCGGATCTGGCGCTCGGAACGATCCTCACCGCGGTCGTCGGCATACCCGGTCTGTTGCTGTATGCCGCCGCGCGCGCCCTCGGTCTGAACACGACGGTCGCCGCGTCCGGGTTGGGTGACCACTGGTGGTCGATCCCGGTGCTCATCCTCGCGGCGGCGCAGAACGCCGTGCTGGAAGAGGTGGTCATGCTCGGCTACCTGTTCACCCGGTGGACGCAGGCGAGGTGGCGGCTGCCGATCGTGCTCATCACCTCAGCGGTGATCCGCGGGAGCTATCACCTGTATCAGGGGTTCGGCGGGTTCGTCGGGAATGTGCTGATGGGGCTGCTCTTCGGGCTGGTCTACCTGCGGGTGCGGCGGGTGATGCCGTTCGTCATTGCGCACACGCTGCTGGATGTTGTGGCGTTCGTCGGCTACGTCCTGTTGCGCAGCCACGTCTCCTGGCTCTGACCGGTTCCGCGCCCGTCTCGGGCCGAGGAACTTGACATTGTGTCGAGTTCGTATGCCGGGGCCGATCTCCGTCGCTCGTCAGGGCTGAGGAACTCGACATGATGGCGACTTTTGGTGGGGCGATGGGCGGCCGGGGCGCTGGAAGTCGCCATTCTGGAGACTTTTGGTGGGCGGGTGCCCGATTTGGGTGCATAGCTTATCTATGCGACACTGGAAGGCGTGACGCGCTCCGATGATGACCTCGGCATCCGGTTCCTCAGTGCCGTCGCCCGCCTCAACCGGTGGGTGAACAAGCACGCCGACCTGCCGGTGCCGCATGCCCAAGCCCGGTTGCTCAGCCTGGTGGAGGAATTCGGGACCGCCCGCATCGGTGAACTCGCTGCGGCCGACCACTGCAGCCAGCCGACGATGACCACCCAGGTGCAGCGCCTGGAGGCTGCCGGCCTGCTGCGGCGCACCGCCGACGACACCGACGCCCGCGCCAGCCTGGTCGCGCTGACCCCGGCCGGCGCCGCCGCGCTCGAGGACGCACGCCGCGCTCGCGCCGCGGTCTTCGGCCCGGTGCTCGACGAGCTCGACCCCGCCGACCGCGAGGCGATGTCCCGCATGGTCGCCCTCACCGACGACCTCCTGCGGCGCGGCCGCGAGGCGCGCGAGACCGACTGACAGATACCCCGCCGAGGCGCGCACCGCGCGACCCCGGCATACGAGAAGAGAAGCCCGGCACAAAGAGCCGGCATACGAGAAAAACAAGGAGGACGTGAAAGCCGTGTGGCGTCAACCGAAATCCGTCTGGGCCGTGGCGTTCGCGTGCGTGATCGCGTTCATGGGCATCGGCCTGGTCGACCCGATCCTGAAGCCGATCGCCGACAAGCTCGGCGCGACCCCGAGCCAGACCTCGCTGCTGTTCACCAGCTATATGGCGGTCATGGGTGTCGCGATGCTCATCACCGGCTGGGTGTCCAGCCGGATCGGCGCGAAGAAGACCCTGATCATCGGCCTCGGCATCATCATCGTCGGCTCGGCCGTGGCCGGGATGCAGGACTCGATCGGCGGCATCGTCGGCTGGCGGGCGGTGTGGGGGCTCGGCAACGCGCTCTTCGTCGCGACGGCGCTCGCCGCGATCGTGCAGTCGGCGCGGGGCTCGGTCGCCCAGGCGATCATCCTTTACGAAGCGGCGTTGGGTGTCGGCATTGCCGCCGGCCCGCTGCTCGGTGGCGCGCTCGGCTCGATCTCGTGGCGCGGCCCGTTCTTCGGCGTCGCGGTGCTGATGGCGATCGGCCTGCTGGCCACGCTGGTCCTGCTGCCGAGCACGCCGCCGTCCAAGACGCCGACCTCGATCGTGGCGCCCTTCCGGGCCCTTCGGCACGGCGCCTTGCTGCGCGTCGCGCTGACCGCGATGTTCTACAACTTCGGCTTCTTCACGCTGCTGGCGTTCACGCCGTTCCCGCTGGAGATGTCGACGACCGGTGTCGGTCTGATCTTCTTCGGCTGGGGTCTGCTGCTCGCGGTGTCCTCGGTGTTCGTCGCCCCGGCCTTGCAGCGCCGGTTCGGCACGGTGCCGACGGCGTGCGCGGCGCTCACCGGCTTCGCACTCGTGCTCGCCGCGATGGCGCTCGGCACCTCCTCCAAGCTGGTCCTCGGTGGCGGCGTGGTCATCGCCGGTCTCTTCCTCGGCATCAACAACACGCTGATCACCGAGGTCGTGATGAAGGCGGCCCCGGTGGACCGGGGGGTGGCGTCGGCGGCCTACAGCTTCGTGCGGTTCGGCGGCGGAGCCGTCGCGCCATACCTCGCGGGCAAGCTCGGCGAGCGCAATGTGCACCTGCCCTTCTGGATGGGTGCGGGCGCGGTCGTCATCGGCCTGGCCATCCTCGCCGCGTCGCAGCGGTCGCTCGCGCACATCGACGACGAGGAGGCGCCCGCACACGGCTCGATCGCCGAAGCGCAGGCCGTCACCGTCGGCGACGAGGGCTGACCCGCCGCCACCGTGCGCCGTGCCGTCGGTGGCAGGCCATACGCTGACGGCATGGCCGCGAAACACCCGGCAGCCAGGGCCGAGGACGCGTTCAACGGCGCCCTCGCCGACGTGCTCGGCCGGCGCGGCTGGCAGACCCGGCTGATGCCGTTCACCGGGTATGGCGGCGCGGGCTTCGCCCGCGTGCTGGCTCGGGTGGTGCTCGCGCGGGACGGCCAACCCGGCACGGCTCCGATCCTCGAGGTGGACAGCACCCAGCGCGGGTTCCGTGGCTTCCTAGCCGCACCGCTGACCGAGGTGCCGGTGACCGTCCGGCTCGGCGCGGCGACGATCGAGACCACGAGCGACCGGGGCGGCTACGTCGACGTGTCCTTGAGCGGGCATGGGCTGGAGCCGGGTTGGCACCCGGCCGAGGTCTGTGCGGGCGAGGTCACGGCATACGCCTCGGTGCAGATCATCGGACCGGAGGTGACCTTCGGGATCATCAGCGATATCGACGACACCTGTCTGATCACGTCGCTGCCGCGCCCGCTCATCGCCGCCTGGAACACCTTCGTGCGGCAGGAGGCCGCGCGGCGGGTGGTGCCCGGCATGGCGGCGATGTATCGCTCCTGGCTGGCGCACCACCCGGGCGCGCCGATCGTCTATCTGTCCACCGGCGCGTGGAACACCTGGCCGACGCTCAGCCGGTTCTTCCGGCGGTATTCCTTCCCGCTCGGCCCACTGCTGCTCACCGACTGGGGCGCGACCGAGACCTCCTTCTTCCGCAGCGGCCCCGAGCACAAACGGCGTGAACTGCGCCGGCTGGCGCGCGAGTTCCCGCAGATCCGGTGGCGGCTGGTCGGTGACGACGGTCAGCACGACCCCGAGCTCTACACCGAGTTCGCGCGCGACCACCCCGAGTCGATCGACCTCATCGCGATCCGCGAGCTGACCGTCGCCCAGCAGTTGCTCTCGCACGGCTCCCCGATGTCGCGGGCGGACGATCGCGCGCCCGTCTTCAAGGGACCGGACGGTTATACGCTGCATCGACTGGTTCACCGCACGGAGAGGGCGGCCGCCCATGCCTGAACTGCCAGAGGTCGAGGCGCTCGCGGATTTCCTGCGCTCCCGCGTGGTCGGGCTGGCGGTCACCGGCGTGGAGCTCGGCTCGATCTCGGTGCTCAAGACCTATTCGCCGGCACCCACCGCGCTCTCCGGGCTCTTCGTCACCGATGTGCAACGGCGCGGCAAGTTCATCGACCTCGACGTCGACGGCATCCACCTGATCTTCCATCTGGCGCGAGCCGGCTGGCTGCGCTGGTCCGAGCAGGCGCCGACCACCATGCTGCGGCCGGGCAAATCGCCGATCGCGCTGCGGGTCCGCTTCTCCGACGATTCCGGCTTCGACCTCACCGAAGCCGGCACCCAGAAGAGGCTCGCGGCATACCTGGTGAATTCCCCCGAGGAGGTGCCGGGGCTCGCGTCGCTGGGGCCGGAGCCGCTGGGGCTGTCGCGCGCGGATTTCGCGGCGATCCTGGAGGGGCGGCGCTCGCAGATCAAGGGCGTGCTGCGCGACCAGTCGCTGATCGCGGGCGTCGGCAATGCGTATTCGGACGAGATCCTGCACGCGGCGAAGTTGTCGCCCTATGCGATCGCCGGTTCCTTGTCGACCGAGGAGGTCGACGTGCTGTATGCCGCCCTCCAGTCGGTGCTCACCTCGGCGGTGGAGGCGTCCCGCGGCAAGCCGGCCAAGGACCTGAAGGACGCCAAGCGGTCCGGCATGCGAGTGCATGGCCGCACCGGCGAGAAATGCCCGGTGTGCGGCGATGTGGTGCGCGAGGTGTCCTTCGCCGACCGGTCGATGCAGTACTGCGCGACCTGCCAGACCGGCGGCAAACCCCTCGCCGACCGCCGGATGTCCCGCCTGCTCAAATGAGGGGGTATGCCGTCAGCCCTCGCCGAGCGCTCCGGGCGCGGCTCCCCGGGTGAGCTCTCGGCCGATGCTGTTGGCCGCCACCCGCAAGGCCGTGACCAGGCGCGCCTCGCCGCGCAGGGAGGGCACGACGATCCCGAGCGCGGCGACGACCGTGTCGCGGTCGCAGATGGGGACGGCGATCGAACAGGCGCCCAGGCTCATCTCCTCGCTCGTCGTCGCATAGCCGTTGTCCAGCACGGCCGCGAGCTGGCGCCGCAGCAGCCCGGGCTGGGTGATGGAGTAGGGCGTGGGCCGGGGCTGGGTGGGCAGGGTCGACAGCACCTGCCGGCGCAGCTCGACCGGAGCGTGGGCCAGCAGCACCTTGCCGACGGCCGTCGTGTGCAGCGGCAGTCGCGACCCGATGGTGCTCACGATCGGCACCGAGGTCGTCCCGCCGAGCCGGTCCAGGTAGAGCACCGACAGCCCGTCGCGCACGCCGAGATGGACGGTGGCCCGGGTGGCCCCGAAGACATCGTGCAGATAGGGCGAGGCCACCTCGACCAGACCGCGCTGGACCGGCGCGAGGATGCCGAGGTCCCAGATGCGCCGGCCGATGGAGTAGGAGCCGCCGGCGGTGCGCGCCAGGGCGCCCCACTGGCGCAACTCACCGACCAGCCGGTGGGTGGTGGTGAGTGGCAGACCGGCACGTTTCGACAGCTCGGTGAGCGTCAGCACCCGATGCCGTTCGTCGAAGGCGCCGAGGATCGCCAACGCGCGGCTGGTGACGCTCGCACCACGGCCCGACGGGACGTGGTCCGGCGGCGCACCGCGGCCCGGCGGCGGGACAACCATGGGGTGATTGTCCCGCACGCCGGGTCGCGACGCTTCGGCCATCCCCGCGAGCGGTGAGTGGGCCGGGGTCACTCGTGCTCGAGGTGAGCGGGCACCGTGAGCAGCGCGAGGGCGGCGAACACCGCTGCGGCGGCGAAGGCGTAGAAGCCCCACGGATACGCGACACCGGAGGTGACGAGCATCCCGCCGAAGAAGGGACCGACGATCGCGCCGACCCGGCCGATGCCGGCGGCCATGCCGAGGGCCGTGCCCCGCAGCCGGGTCGGGTAGAGGTGCCCGACGAAGGCGTAGACCAGCACCTGGGCGCTGAAGACGAAGACCCCGGCGAACATGACCGCGGCGTAGACGAGCAGCGTGCTCGGCAGCCGCACCGACAGCAGCGCCAGCATGACGGCGGCGAGACCGAACCACAGCACGGTGACCGGCTTGGTGCCCCGCTGGTCAGCGGTGCGGCCGGCGAGCAGCAGGCCGAACACCGCGCCGAAGTTGAGCACGAGCAGCAGACCGATGCCCGCGGTGATGGAGTAGCCGGCCTCACCCATGATGGTCGGCAGCCAGGTGTTGAGGCCGTAGACCAGCAGCAGACCCATGAACGAGGTGACGCACAGCGCCACGCTCACGGCGAGATAGCGGCCGCGCATGACGTCGAGGAACCGGACGGACGGATCGGCCTGCTCGCCACGAGCGCGCGCTGCGGCCGCGTCGAGATAGGACTGCGATTCGGGCAGCTTGGCCCACATGAGCGGCAGGGTGAGCAGCCCGAGGACACCACCGATGACGAACATCACCCGCCAGCCCATGTCGCTCACGAGCCACAGCGCGAGCAGCGCGGTGAGGACCGCGCCGACGTTGTAGCCGGTCATGGTGCGGGTCACCGCCGTCCCGGCGCGGTCCCGCCGCGACTGCTCGCTCACGAAGGCGAGCGCGGTCGGCAGGCAGGCGCCCAGGCCCAGGCCGGCGAGGAAGCGCAGGAGGATGAACTGAGTTGCGTTCTGCGCCAACGCAATTGCCAGGGTAAAGGTCGAGAAGATCGCGATGGAGGCGATGAGTGCGCGGCGCCTGCCGTGCCGATCGGTGAGCGGTCCGATCAGCACCGCACCGATGCCGACGCCGACCAGCCCCAGCGTCGAGGCGGTCGTGAGCGAGGCCTTGGTCAGGCCGAGATCACCGGTCTTGATGAGCGTCGGTATGACGGTGCCGAGGACGACGAGGTCGAACCCGTCGAGGGCCATGGCGATCCAGCACAGGATGACCAGCCACCGACCCGTGGTGGCCGGGTGGGTGGCGGAGTGGGTGGGATAGGTCGTCGTCATGAGGCTTCCTCCTTGAAGAGAGCGTCGGCTCCAGCGAGGCGGCGCGTAGGTGCAGGGGAAATTCCCAAGGAGGGCGGGCGGCATACAAGAGCGTGGTTCCGTTCAGCGGAAGGCCGGTCACGACGGAGTGAGCCGGCGGTGCCTACGGTCGGGGTTATGACCGACACAGTCCGGCAGCCGGTGGACGCCAGCACCCCCGATGTCACCCAGGCGCAGATCTCCGCCCAGATGGAGGACGCGGCGCAGTCCTATCTGCGCGGCCTGGCCGACCACGGCCGACGAGAGCTACACCCGCGACTGGACTACCCGGCATACCGCTCGAGTGTGTTGCGGCATCCGACGAAGGATCCGGTGCCGGTCGATCCGGAGGGCGTCGAGCTGTGGTCGCCGGTCTTCGGCGAGCGTGACGTCGCCGCCGTCGAAGCCGACCTCACCGCGGTCCACGCCGGCGAGCCCCTCGGGGAGCGCATCGTGGTCACCGGGCGGGTGCTCGACGCCCACGGCCGGCCGGTGCGCCGGCAGCTGGTCGAGGTCTGGCAGGCCAACGCCAGCGGCCGCTACGCCCACCAGCGCGATCAGCACCCGGCGCCTTTGGACCCGAATTTCACCGGCGTGGGCCGATGCCTCACCGACGACCAGGGCTGGTACCGGTTCCAGACGATCAAGCCGGGTCCTTATCCGTGGCGCAACCACCGCAACGCCTGGCGGCCGGCTCACATCCACTTCTCGCTCTTCGGCACCGAGTTCACCCAGCGGCTGGTCACCCAGATGTATTTCCCGGGCGACCCGCTCTTCGCGCTCGACCCGATCTACCAGTCGATCCTCGACCCCGCGGCGCGCGAGCGGCTGATCGCGAGCTACGACCATGACCTGACCCAGCCAGAATGGGCGACGGGCTACCGCTGGGACATCGTCCTCGACGGGACGCGCCGCACGCCGACCGAGGAGGACGTGGATGCCTGAGGCTCGCGGCATACGGCCGGTGGAGACTCCCGCGCTCGACCCGACGCCCGGACAGACCGTGGGGCCCTTCTTCGGCTTCGCCCTGCCCGTGCCGGGAGGCGCCGAGATCGCGCCCGCGGGTGCCGCCGGGGCGGTGCGGCTGCACGGCCGCGTGCTCGACGGCGCCGGATCGCCCGTGCCCGACGCCATGGTGGAGCTGTGGCAGAGCGACACCGACGGAGCGGTCGTGCAGCAGGCGGGCTCCTTGCGCCGGTCGGCCGGGGAGTTCACCGGCTGGGGTCGCGCCGCCACCGACGCCGACGGGTGGTACGAGTTCTGGACGCGCGTGCCCGGCGGCGGGTTCTTCAGCCTCGCGGTTTTCGCGCGGGGGCTGATGCATCGTCTCTTCACCCGCGCTTACCTGCCGACCGCCGCGAGCGATCCCTGGCTGTCGACGCTGCCGCAGGACCGGGCGGGCACCCTCGTCGCTCGGGCGCAGGACGACGGGTTTGTCTTCGACATCCACCTGCAGGGCGACCAGGAGACGGTCTTCCTCGACTTCTCCGCAAGGGACCGTCGATGACCGCAGACCTGCTGTGGTCGGGCGCGCACCGCGCGGACGGTCTGGGCTCCGCAGACTTCGCGCGGGCGATGATCGCTGTCGAGCAGGCCTGGCTCGAGGTGCTGGTCGGCTCCGGCGTCGCTCCGCAGCAGGCGCGGGGCCGCCTGGACGCGACCGTCCTCGACGAAGCCGCGCTGGCCGCGCTCGCTGCCGCCACGGAAACCGACGGCACGCCGGTGCCCGCCCTGGTCGACCGGCTGCGGCGCAAGCATCCGGATGCTGCCCGCTGGGTGCATCGCGGGCTCACCAGTCAGGATGTCGTCGACACGGCTCTGATCCTCTTGGCTCGGGACGCGAATTCCCTTCTGCGTCAACGACTTCGGGCCTCAGCCTCGGCTCTGGTCATCTCCATCGAGCAACACGGTCAGGCTCCCCTGCTCGCCCGCACGCTCACCCAGGCGGCCGCGCCGACGACCTGGGGGGTGCGCGCCTCGAACTGGTTGGACCGCATCCTCGACGCGGTCGACGACCTCGACCGGCTGACCTTCCCGGTGCAGTATGGCGGCGCGGTCGGCACCCGGGCGGCCGGCGTCGAGTTGGGCCTGCCGCCGGGCGGGCCGACGCCCGTCTTCGCCGAGACGCTGGGATTGCAAGCCGGTCGCCCCTGGCACACCGACCGCGCCCCGATGACTCGCATCGCCGACGCGGTGGCGCGCGCCGGTGACGCGTGCGCCTCGATCGCCGGCGAGGTGCTCTCGCTCGCGCGCAACGACGCCGGCCAGAGCGAGGTGAGCGAGTCGCAGCCCGGTGGGTCCTCGACGATGCCGCACAAGCGCAATCCGGTGCTCGCGACGCAGGTGCGCCGGGCCGGGTTCGTCATACCGGCTCTGCTCGCTGCGCTGCACGCCGCAGCCGCGGATCAGAGCGACGAGCGGCCGGCCGGATCCTGGCAGGCCCAGTGGCGCCCCTTCGTCGAACTCCTGCAGATCGTCCTCGTCGCGGCCGGGCAGCTCGAAGATCTGCTCGCCGGGCTGCAGGTCCACCCCGACGTGATGGCCGCGAACCTGCAGCGCGCAGGCCAGGACGTGCTCGCCGAGCAGCGGTCGATGGCCGAGCTGGCCGGGCACGAGCCGGCGCCGGACTACCTCGGGGAGAGCGAGCAGCTCGTCGCCGCGAGCCTTCAGCGCGCCCGCCGCGACCTCGGGAAGACGCGGTGAACCGCCCCGCCCTCGTCCTGGGCCCATCGCTCGGGACGGCCGCGGAGGCCCTGTGGGGGCAGGTCGCCGAGCGGCTCGCCAACCGCGCCGACATCCTGCTGTGGGACTTGCCGGGCCACGGCACCCGCAGCGGGGAACAGGTACCCGGTCCGCTCACCATGGCCGACCTCGCGGCGGATCTGCAGCGGTATGCCGACAGCCGTGGGCTGCAGCGTTTTCATTACGCCGGCGTTTCGGTCGGCGGGTGCATCGGGCTGGAGCTGGCGCTGCGCGCGCCGGAGCGCCTCACCACCCTCACCGTGCTGTGCAGCGGCGCCCGCATCGGCAGCCCGGCGATGTGGCACGACCGGGTCGCCCAGGTCCGCGCTCACGGACCGGGCTCGCTGGTGGCGGCCGCGCAGGAGCGCTGGTTCGCGCCCGGCTTCGGGGCGCGGCAGCCCGCGGTTGCCGATGCGCTGCTGGCCTCGCTCGCGTCGGTCTCGACCGAGGGATATGCCGCGGTGTGCCACGCGCTTGCGGACTTCGACGCCCGGGACCGGCTGTCCGAGGTGGCGATGCCGGTGCTCGCCGTCGCGGGTGCCGATGACCGGGCCACCCCACCGGCGTCCCTGCGCGAGATCGCCGACGGCGTGCCCGAGGGCCGCTTCGTCGAGCTCGCCGAGGTCGCCCACCTCGCCCCCGCCGAAGCCCCCGACCGCGTGACGCAACTCGTCCTCGACCAGATGGAGTCCTTCTCGTGACCTCGCCCGACACCTCCGGCACCGAGCACCCCGCCGACACTGACGACGGACGGCGCGCACGCGGTTTCGCGGTCCGGCGCGAGGTGCTCGGCGATGCCCATGTCGACCGGGCCGTCGCCGCGACCACCGAGCTGACCGCCGACTTCCAGGACCTGATCACCCGCTATGCCTGGGGAGAGATCTGGACCCGCCCGGGCCTGGACCGTCGCAGCCGGTCGCTCATCACGCTGACCGCGTTGGTGGCCGGTGGTCATCACGAGGAGCTCGCCCTGCACGTGCGCGCCGCGCGCCGCAACGGGCTCAGCGTGGCCGAGATCGGCGAATGCCTGCTGCAGTGCGCGATCTACTGCGGTGTGCCCGCGGCCAATGCCGCCTTCGCCGTCGCGCGCGCGGCGCTGGCGGACGAGTCGTGACCGCCCCGGCATACTCCCGGGTCTGCGCGAGCGCCGCCGAGGCGCTCGCGGGGATCGAGGACGGCTCGACGGTGCTCGTCGGCGGATTCGGGATGGCCGGTATGCCGGTCGCCCTCGTCGACGCGCTGATCGAGCAGGGCGCGACGGACCTGACGATCGTGTCCAACAACGCCGGCAACGGGGACACCGGGCTCGCGGCCCTGCTCGCCGCCGGGCGGGTGCGCAAGGTCGTGTGTTCCTATCCGCGGCAGCACGATTCGTGGGTCTTCGACGGCCTCTACCGCGCCGGGAAGGTCGAGCTCGAGCTCGTCCCGCAGGGCACCCTGGCCGAGCGCCTGCGCGCTGCCGGCGCCGGGATCGGTGCCTTCTTCACGCCCACCGGGGCCGGCACGCCGCTCACCGAGGGCGCCGAGACCCGTGAGCTGGACGGGCGGCTGCAGGTGCTGCAGTACCCGCTGCCTGGGGATGTCGCGCTGATCGCGGCGCACCGGGCTGACGAGGTCGGCAACCTGGTCTACCGCAAGACCGCCCGCAATTTCGGCCCGGTGATGGCCACCGCGGCCCGCACAACGGTCGTCCAGGTGAGCGAGGTGGTCCCGGCCGGGAGCCTCGACCCTGAAGCGATCGTGACCCCGGGCATCTACGTCGATCGGATCGTGGTCACCGGCGAGCGAGCGGCGCGAGGAGAGCAGTGATGGAGCAGCACGCAGAACGCCTGGACACCGCCGGCCTCGCCGCCGCAGTCGCGCGCGATATCCCGACCGGGTCCTATGTCAACCTCGGCATCGGCCGGCCCACCGCGGTCGCGGCATACCTCGATCCCGCGCAGCGGGTGACCTTGCACACCGAGAACGGCATGCTCGGCATGGGTCCGCCCGCCGAGGGCGACGCGATCGACCCCGACCTCACCAATGCCGGCAAACAGCCGGTGACCGAGTTGCCGGGCGCGGCATATTTCCACCACGCCGACTCCTTCGCGATGATGCGCGGCGGTCACCTGGATGTCTGTGTGCTCGGCGCCTTCCAGGTGAGCGCGCGCGGCGACCTGGCCAATTGGCACACGGGTGAGCCCGACGCGATCCCGGCCGTCGGTGGCGCGATGGACCTCGCGATCGGCGCCAAGCGGGTGGTGGTGATGATGTCGCTCTTCGCCAAGGACGGCTCGCCCAAACTCGTGCCGGAGTGCAGTTATCCGCTCACCGGGCTGGCCTGCGTCGACCGGGTCTACACCGAGGTCGCGACCTTCGCGGTGACGCCGGAGGCTGTGATGGTCACCGCGACCTACGGTATGGCGTTCGCCGAGCTCGCCGAGCGCCTGCAGGTGCCGATCGTGGCCGGCTGACCGGCCCGGCTGCCCGGGCCGAGTGATCGACGCGGTCGGTCAGCTCGGCCAGCCGGTGTACCCCTCGGCGAGATAGCAGCTGCCGGCCGCGCTTCGGGTGAGGCCGGTCAGCTCGCCGAGGGCGCGCCGGTCGTCGAAGGGTGAGCCGTCCGGTGCGTTGTGCAGCATCGAGGTCATCCAGTAGGAGAAGTGCTGGGCCCGCCATACCCGCTGCAAAGCCCGCTGCGAATAGTGCGCGAGCAGGCTCGGGTCGTCGCGGCGCAGCACATCGGGGACCACCTCGGCGAGCACCCGGACGTCCTGCAGCGCGAGGTTGAGCCCCTTGGCTCCGGTCGGCGGGACGGTGTGCCCGGCGTCCCCGGCAAGCGCGAGCCGACCGTGGTGCAACGGCTCCTGGACGAAGCTGCGGAAGGGCAGCACGGCCCGCTCGGTGATCGGTCCCTCGCGCAGCGTGAACGAATCCTCGCCGGCGACGCGGGCCTGCAGTTCCGCCCAGATGCGATCGTCCGACCACGCGTGCGGGTCGGTGGCCGGGTCGCATTGGAAGTACATCCGTTGCAGCGTCTCGGTGCGCGAACTGATCAGCGCGAAGCCGCGCTCGGATCGGGTGTAGACGAGTTCGTCGTGGCTGCGCGGCGCCTGGCACAGGATCCCGAACCACGCGAAGGGATATTCGCGGGTGTAGCGCCGGCGGTCGGCCTCCGGAACCAGGTGGCGGCAGACGCTGCGTGAGCCGTCTGCACCGACCAGGAGGTCGGCGGTGAGGTGGACCGGTGTGCCGTCGGCGTCGGTGAACCGCAGCAGCGGCCGCTCGCCGGTGACGTCGACCTGGACGTCGCGCACCCCGAACCGCACGTCACCGCCGTCGCGGCGGCGCGCGTCCGCCAGGTCGACGAAGACCTCGGTCTGCGGGTAGAGCCACACCGAGGAGCCGGCCAGCTCGCGGAAGTCGAGGCGGTGGCTGCGTCCGCCGAACCGCAGCGCGATGCCTTCGTGCTCGTCGCCCTCGCGTAGCACCCGGTCACTGACGCCCTCGTCCACGAGCAGCCGGACGCTGACGTGCTCGAGGATCCCCGCCCGGTGGGTGGCTTCGATCTCTGCGCGGGTGCGCAGGTCGATGGCGACCGAGTCGACGCCGGCGCGCGAGAGCAGGTGGGACAGCATCAGCCCCGCGGGTCCGGCACCGACAATGGCCACGGGGGTTCGCTCCATGAGCGCGACCGTAGACAGTCGCGCTCACGCTGTATGCCGGGAGCTTCCGTCCAGCGGAACCTCGCCGTTGCGAGCGGCTCCGGTCGAACGGCAGCCGTGGGGTCAGATGACCTGGCCCTCGGTGCCGTCGGCGCCGACGACCGGCTTGCCCTCGAAGGCCCACTGCTTCATGCCGCCCTCGACATTGGCGACCTCGAAACCCTGCTGCTCCAGCCAGTCGGCGGCGCGGCCGGAGCGGTTGCCGGAGCGGCAGATGACCGGCAGCGGCTCACCCTCGGGCAGTTCACCCAGCCGCTGCGGCACCTCGCCCAGCGGGATGTGCACCGCACCCGGTGCGTGCCCGGCGTCCCATTCGTCCTGCTCGCGCACGTCCAGCAGGACGGCGTCGTCGGCCAGTTCGGAAGTCTTGACGATCTTCGGCATACGGCCAGTGTGTCAGCGGACGCCCTGACGCGGTCCGATCGACCCTGACAACACGGTGTCAGCGCAGGTCAGCGGCCCCTGACAGGTGCCCGCCGATCGGACAACGTCAGAGCCCTACCGGACGACACCGCGGCCGTTGACGGTTGCGGCATGACCCAGATCAACCGACGCACCGTCGCCCTCGTCCCCGTCGCGGCGCTCGCCGCAGCCGCCGCGGTGCCGGCCGGCCGAGCGCTGGCCGCCGACCCCGCCGATCCCGCGCTCGCGGTGGTCGACATGGAAGCCGCGGTCAAGGCCGCCCAGATCGACCCGCGCCGCGCCGACCACACCCTCACCCCCGGTGCCAAGGCGAGCGTCCTGGCCATCGAGCGGGCGCTGCAGGCCCGGCGGTTGCTCGCCGCCGAGTGGGTGGACGGCTACTTCGGCAGCCAGACCGTGGCGGCCTACACGGCATACCAGCGATCGCTCGGTTATCGCGGACTGGCCGCGAACGGCATACCGGGCCGCGCGTCGCTCAGCCAGCTCGGCCGGGGACGGTTCACGGTCACCCGGCCGGTCGGGCCCGGCGTCCGGACGACCTGGACCGGCAAGACCGTCAACGCGCGCACCGCGGCGATGTTGCGCGCCGCCCAGCGGCGGGCCGGCGTGCGGATCGTGCTCGACCAGGGCTCCTACAACCCGGGTGGCGACCCGACTTCGGTCGGCACGCACGACGGCGGCGGGGTCGTCGACATCAACGTCCGCCGTATGCCGACCGCCACCAGGACCGCTCTGCTGCGGGCTCTGCGCCGGGTCGGGTTCGCGGCGTGGCTGCGCAACCCGCAGCAGGACGACTGGCCGTGGCATATCCACGCGGTCGCGATCAGCGACACGGATCTGGCGCCGCAGGCGCAGCACCAGGTCGGGGATTTCTACCTCGGCCTCAACGGACTGTCGGGGCGCGACCCCGACGACGGCCCTCGGGTCGTGATCAGGACCTGGGAAGAAGTTCAGCGATGAACCGGCGCCCAGCACCCCCACCCATTCACCAGGAGGAAGCACGATGAACAAGCTCATTCGCTCAGTGACTCTGCTCGGCGCAGCCGCAGCGATCGGCGTCCCGGTCGTCACGCTCCCGGGCGGTTCGGCCTCGGCCGCCAGCGCGCGCAACGGCAGCTGCGAGACCGGGGAGTTCTGCTACTACTTCAACAGCAACAACCAGGGGTCGGTCTCCGACTTCGCCCGCTCGGTCGGTGACTACGGCACCACGCAGCCGGGGTGCTACGACTTCAAGAGCCGGGGCAACGGCAAGGGCCGGTGCGTCAAGAACAACGCCGCCTCGGTGTGGAACCGCTCGACCAAGACCGTGCGGGTCTACTTCAACAGCAACTTCGGCGGCACCTTCCAGGACATCAAGCCGGGCGCGAAGGTCAACCTCAATGCCTCGCTGAAGAACCAGAACGCCTCGCACGAGTTCGTCACCCCGGGCAGCACCGCGCGGGTGAACATGTCCCGGGCGCTTTACAAGCGGGCCGGTGGCAGCATCACCTGCTATTTCGACGGTTACCGCAATACCCCCGGCCGGCACGAGGGCATTGACATCGCCCGCAGCATCGGTTCGCCGGTTTACGCGCTCGTGGGCGGCACCGTGACCTATGTCGCGCAGGGCGCCAAGGGCAGCAGTGGGTTGTCGACCATCGCGATCTACAACGCCAAGCTCGGCAGGACGGTCATCTACCTGCACTCCGACCCGGTCGCGCTGAAGAAGGGGCAGAAGATCTCGCGCGGGCAGCTGATCGGGCACGAGTCCTGGCGGGGCCTGTCCAGTTCCGGCATCGCCCACACCCACGTGGAGATGCGCCCCGGCTGGCATGACCGCGCCGCCAAGAGCGTGCGCGATTACACCCTGTCCAACCCCAACCCGAACACGTTCTGGCGCAGCCAGGGCTACAACGTCAAGTGAGGCGATGACCATGACGAAGAAGAAGACTGTGCTGTCGGCTCTGCTCGGCGCGACGCTGCTCGCGGGCACCGGTGCCGGGGTGGTGCTCGCCCCGGACGCGTCCGCGGCGACCGCCCGCAACGGCAGTTGCGAGACCGGGGAGTTCTGCTACTACTTCAACAGCAACCAGGCCGGATCGGTGTCGGACTTCGGCGCTTCGCAGGACGACTACGGCGCGAGCCAGCCGAGTTGCTATGAGTTCAAGGGCCGGGGCAACGGCCGCTGCAAGTGCGTCAAGAACAACGCGGCGTCGGCGTGGAACCGCTCGAAGAGGACCGTCCGGGTCTACTACAACAGCAACTTCGCTGGGGCCCACCAGGACGTCAAGCCGGGCGCCCGGGTGAACCTCAACGCCACGCTGAAGAACAACAACGCCTCGCACGAGTTCCTCACGCCCGGCCCGCGCGGTTGCAAGACCGACGGCACCAACACCAAGCTGCCGACGACGATCCTGGTCTACCGGGTCAAGCAGCACCGGGTGGACCGGGTCCCGTTCAAGACCTACGTCAAGAACGTGCTGCCGAACGAGTGGATCACCAGCTGGCCGCGGGAGTCGCTCAAGGCCGGCGCGGTCGCGGTGAAGAGCTTCGGCTGGTACTGGGCGTTGCACTCGACCAAGCGCACGCCGGGTGGCCAGTGCTATGACGTCACCGACGACACCCAGAGCCAGGTCTACCGGCCCGGCTCGGCGACCGCCTCGACCAACGCGGCGGTCGACGCCACCTGGGGCGTGCGGATGACCCGCAGCGGCAACATCCTGCAGGCGCACTACTGCGCGACCTCGACCGCCTGCTCGGCGTGGGTAAGCGGCAACTGGATGTCGCAGTACGGCTCGCGGGACAAGGCGCGCAGCGGCCAGGGTTACCGCACGATCCTGCGCTCCTACTACCGGGACATCGCGTTGCGCTCCTGATCGCGGCGTCCTCTCGCAGGCCCACCGGCTCGCCCGGTGGGCCTGCTTTCGTCCTGCCGGTATGGCGTCCGCTCCGGTCTCGCTACCCTGTCCCCGGCCGAAGTGGGTCGGCGAGGCGTCGAGGAGCGCAGTCGTGTCTCAGGGGTCCAAAGCAGCACGGGCCGCCGCGATCGAAGGGTTCGCGGCGCGCCTGGCGCGGGTGCGCGCGGAGGCCGGCAACCCGCCATTTCGGGAAATGGCCGGCCGGTCCGGCGCGATCTCGCACACCACGCTGCACGATGCGGTGCAAGGCCATCGGTTGCCGAGCTGGGCGACGACGGTGGAATTCCTCAAGGCCTGCGGCGCCGACCCGGGTGAGCACGAGGCGGCCTGGCGGGAGGCCGACGCGGTGGTGTCCGGCGCGGGTCCGGCCGACGGGGGGCTGGACGACTCCGCCGGCGGGGCCCGGGAGCGGCCGGTCGAGGGTGGGTCCGTGCAGGAGTCGGCCGGTCCTGCGCGGCGCAAGCGCTGGCCGATCCTGGTCGCCATCGCGGTGGCCGTGGCGTTGGCGGTGGGCGGGCTCACGGCATACCTGATCACGCGGGAAAAGGCGCCGAGTCCGGCCAAGCCGACGTATGCCGCGGCCGACTGCCCGGTGCGGCTGACGAATCCGCCGAGCGCCCCGCCGAAGCGGGAGGGCGACCACGCGCGGTTCGTCAAGGACGTCACGGTGCCGGACTGCTCGCATGTGCAGCGCGGCGCGACCTTCACCAAGACCTGGCGGCTGAAGAACACCGGGACGCTGGTGTGGACCGGCTACACGATGCGCCGCCTCGATGTCCCGCAGGGGGCGCGCGACTGTCAGACGATCACCGACGTGCCGGTGCCGACGGCGCAGCCGGGCCAGACGGTGGACGTGAGCGTCACCGTGACGGCTCCGAACGTGGCGACCTTCTGCTTCGTGCGGTTCAAGCTGCTCGAGGGTGGCGGGCAGCCGGCCTTCCCCGGCGGACGGCCGGTCAACCTGCAGGTGATCGTCGACTGAATCAGCCGGCCGGGGCGTAGGTGAGCAGGAAGACGGTCAGCGGTCCGCCGACGGTGGGCGTGCCGGTGATGAAGCCGACGCCGTGGCGGTCGTCACCGGGCACCTCGACATACTCGACCCTCTTGGATTTCTTTGCCGCAGAACGCAATTCGCGTGCGCTGGAGACGAACTGCGTGTCGCCGCCGCCGACGGCGATGAAGATCGGGCAGGTGAGCCTCGCGATTGTGGTGCGGGCGTCGAGGTCGAAATAGGTGGCGGGCGCCGAGAGCGCGACGACGGCTTTGACGTCGGGCACGGACGGCGCGGCGGCGATCGAGATTGTGCCCCCGCGCGAGGCGCCGATGAGCACGGTTGAGTTGGTGCCCTTGCGGCGCAGGTAGGCGGCCGCGACGGTCACCACCTCGGTGCTGAAGTCCTCGTTGGTGACCGCGATGACGCGGTAGCCGCGCGCGGCGAGGGTGTTGGCGTAGTCGTGGAACTGGCACAGGTCACCGTCGGACTGGTGGCTGAGCACCACCCCGACCGAGCCGGCGCCGGCGACATAGGCGTCGAACGCTCCGGACTTGGCCGGCACGCTGATCAACCGGCTGCGTTCGGCGCGGGTGACGCAGGAATAGCGCGACGGGTCGGGCGTGGCGGCCGTCGACGTCGGGCTGGTGACGGAGCTCTCCGCGGTTGGCGGCGGGTCACTGGTTGTGCTGCTCGCTGAGCTCGCGGGCGGGCCCGTGCTCGCGCCGGACCCGCCTTGGGTCGCCGACCCTCCGCACGCCGTCAGCGTGAGGACGACCAGCGCCAACACCCACCGTCGCATCCCAACCCCCAAGGTTTTGCCTGTTGATACAAACACGTATCGCCCACGGGCACAAGGGGTTTAGAGTTCGGACCATGTCGACCCCGACCGTGCGCTTCGTGCTGCTTGCCCTGCTCGGGCGGGAGCCGGCGACCGGTCAGGAGCTGGCGCAGCGGCTGCGTGACCCGGTGGGCTTCTTCTGGTCGGCGCCGCACAGCCAGATCTACCCCCAGCTGGCCGCCCTGGTGACCGACGGGCTGGTGCGGTTCGACGTGGAGTCCGCGGGCGCCATACGTCCTCGCAAGCGGTATCGGCTGACCCCGAAGGGGCGGCGCGAGTTGCGTCGGTGGCTGGCGTCGACGCCGGACCGTCAACCGCCGCGTGACGAGGTGATGGTGCGGGCGTATGCCGTCTCGCTCGCCGATCGCTCGCGGGCGACGCGGCTGTATGCCGAACTCGCGGCGCGCGCGGAGGCGCGCATCGGCGAGTACGAGTCGCTGGAGGCGCAACTGCGTGCGGATCACGGTGTGGCCGTTGAGGATCCGAGCTACCCGGCGTTTGGCAACTGGTCGGTGTTGCAGGCTGGGTTGCTGGCCGAGCGGGCGCGCGTGCAGTGGTGCCATTGGATGGTCGGGCGACTCACCGACGATCACTAACATCGGGCGCCATGAAGATCCTGTCGATCCAGTCGTCGGTCGCCTACGGACACGCGGGCAACTCCTCGGCCGTTTTCCCGCTGCAGCGGCTCGGGCACGAGGTGTGGCCGGTCTACACGGTGCACTTCTCGAATCACACCGGGTATGGGCAGTGGCGCGGGCCGGTCTTCGACGCCGAGACGGTGCGCGAGGTGATCACCGGGATCGAGGAGCGCGGCGTGCTGCCGGAGTGCGACGCGGTGCTGTCGGGCTATCAGGGTGGTGAGGGCATCGGCGAGGTGATCCTCGACGCGGTGGCTCGGGTGAAGGCGGCGAACCCGCGGGCGATCTACTGCGCCGACCCGGTGATGGGTGATGTCGGGCGGGGCTTCTACGTGCGCGACGGCATACCGGAATTCATGCGGGACAAGGTGATTCCCGCCGCGGACATCGTGACGCCGAACCAGTTCGAGCTCGAGTTCCTCTCCGGCATCGAGGTGCACTCGGTCGACGATCTGCTGGCCGCCGCCGACACGCTGCGCGCGACCGGGCCGTCGACCGTGCTGGCCACGTCGGTGCAGACCGACCAGACGCCCGCCGACTCGGTGCAGATGGCTGTCGTCAACGACGAGGGTGCCTGGATCGTCACCACGCCGTTGCTGCCGATGTATGTCGCGGGCGCCGGCGATGCGACCGCCGCGATCTTCCTGGCGCACGTGCTGAACGGGAAGTCGGCGCCCGATTGCCTTGCGGCGACCGCGGATTCGGTCTTCGGCATCATGGAAGCCACCCACCGGGCCGGCACCCGCGAGATCCAGCTCGTGACCTCCCAGGAGCGCATCGCCCACCCCGAAGGCCGCTTCGAGGTCACCCGATTGCGGTGAGCCCCGAAGGGTCTGCTCGTGTCATCAGCTCCGTTTGGTCCGCAAAGGTGTTGAATGCGCAGATGGGGACCGATCCGTCTGCTGATGCGGCCACGAGGGGCGTAACCGCATCCACGCGCGCTGAACGGCGTGGTGGCTTGCTGATGATGGTCGTCGGAGCAGGAGTGCGGTGAGACGCTTTCATGTACCCGTGACGCACCACACCCTCACCATCCGCGCCGCTCTGGGTGACCACACATACGATCCGGTGATGCCGTCGAGGACGAGCATTGCCGTCAGTCAGGGGCCGGGCAGCATTGGCATTTGGTGCAACGTCTATTCGACCCAGAACCTAGCCTTGGAATTTGGGGTGTTGGAGACTGAACCTCCAGATGTAGACCTTGAGGGACAGGGCTGGAAGGTTAGAAGCGGAGTCATGTTTGAGTCGCCAGGCGGAGCCCTGGTGGCGGCAGGCAATTTTAGTCCGGTGAGCTCCGTAATGCGTCGGAGTACGACTTATCGCCGGATTACCCGACTGAGCGCGTCGTCGTGATACTCACTGCTC
The DNA here is from genome assembly GCF_011440275.1 of Metallococcus carri. GTDB lineage: Bacteria > Actinomycetota > Actinomycetes > Actinomycetales > Dermatophilaceae > Metallococcus > Metallococcus carri. Next base: position 148,801 of record NZ_JAAOIV010000007.1, read on the forward strand.
GATAGTTAGTAGTAGCGCAGGGTCGCGGTACGTCTCGACGACCGATCGCGTGTGCTCTCATCATCGCTCGACACTAACTGCCCGATCAAAAGCTAGGGCTCTTCTCCGCTTGACCTCAGTAATAGCGTCCGTACGAGAAGCTCCCGTTGTAAGAGCCTATGATGTAGTGCTTATGAGTGCCAGACACGACACCACCGGTGGTGCTGACTTTGAAAACTGACCAGAATCCCTGATGTTCCCGTGACGTCATGTAGTCGTAACCGGCGTGAGTGCATGATTGGATTCCGACGCTAAAGCCAACGCCGTACTCCTGGCCGCAGTCTTGGGCAACCGCTACGACCCCCCATCCCGGGCCGCCCCAACAGTAGTCGTAGTCGAAGGTGGCATACATGGTAGCGGACCAGGCATAGGTCATTGACCGCGTTGTTACTTTGACCGTTTTCCGGTAAACATTTGTTAGACCGCGACAAATATTGTCAGGTTCAACTGGACCCATGGCAGAGGTCGAGAGGGGCTGCTCCGCGCTGGTTTCGATGACGGCCTGGGTGCCGTCGGAGTAGTTGACTGTGGCAGTGCTGGCCAGGGGTGTGTTGAAACTTACCGAGCCATCAGAGCTGTTTAGCGTAGCGCCCGTAACGCTAGTGACTTGTGGGGGTGAGGGCTCCGATGTATCGCTTGTCGCTGCGGCTGTCCCAACGCCCAGAAAGGTGGTGGCGGCCAGTGAAGCGCTGACTAGAAAAATGGGCAGACGGCATCGCGATATATTCACAGAAGTTTCCCCTCGAGATGGAGGCCCTATTCGGGCTTCAGTCGGCATCTCCTCGTGCCGATGCGTGAACACTAGGGCCCCGGGCCCCATCGGTCAAGGAGCTCCTCCTTGACCACACTACTACCACTCAAAGCCGCGCCGAGGAGCCCGCCTCAGTGACAGGTAGCAGGCGGCTAGGCCGTTGGTCAGCAGCCCAGCGGCGGGGACGACCGGGCCGTCGCAGAAATGCGAGGCAAGCAGGAGCGTGACCGGTAGTGTGGCGGTGCCCAGGATCTTTTGTGGGAAGGTCCACATGTTCATAGCCCAGAGGCGAGCGACTCCCACGACCCATCCGATGACGAATAGCGGTCCGAGACCGAGCAAGGCGACGGTCCAATTCGCTCTGTGGGTGGATGGACTAATAGGCGCCGGCATTTGATGCCCTCCGTGAGATGGGGGCATTGCCTCCCGCGCTGCCGCCACGATCGCTTCCGGTGATCCCAGACGGTAGAGGGCTGAACGTGTTGGTATCCCTTCGGCCTGAGCTGCCGCGAGATGATCGTTCACCGAGTCCCATAGGTCTCGGAAGTCTTGTGGTGGGAGACCCTCGGAAGCGCTGCGCAGTCGGTCGAGAAAATCTTGCACTTCGGGGTCACGAGTCATGCTCATGTCTGCTCCGTCTCTGGGGTGAGGATCGAGTCGACCGCATCTCGGAAGGGCATCCAGAGCTGCACGAAGGTCTCGGCTCGTGCTGCACCCTCAGCTGTCAGTCGGTAATACCGGCGTGGAGGCCCAGACTCCGATTGTTGCCAGATGCTTTCCACGAGGCGGTCACGACGAAGTCGGGACAGCAGCGGGTAGATGGTGCCTTCGCCGGCGACCAAGCCGAGGTCTCCTAGCTCGCGCACCAGATCGAACCCGTAGCGGTCCCGACGCTTCAGAAGGCCAAGGACACAGAACTCAAGCACACCGCGCCGCAGCTGGGAAGACACGTCTGCGGAAACCATGTGTGACATGGTACCTGGCGGTGCCCAGTTGCGTAACCGATGCCGGCGGCGGTTGGTGATGTCGAGGTAGACGCCCACCAGACAGTCGTTCGCAGCGGCAATGGCGGCCGATTGGGTCCACTCGGCCACATTCGGACGCTGTCCAACGCGGGCCTAGACCTGTCCGGCGAAGGCACTGTGGTCAGGCAGTGGCTCGCGAGAACGTCTCGGCGGTGGACCTGAGCTAACGCCCCTGCTGGACTGGAGGCGTGAGGCGGCAGGTCATGGAGACGTCGTCGCGATAGCCGAACGAGAACTTGAGGCCGTCGACGACGCGACCGGATTCGGCATACCCGCACCGCTCGTAGAACTCGCCGAGGCCGGTGCCGCCGCGGTAGTCGATCTCGGCGATCTCCGCGCTCGACCGACGCGCTTGGCCGTGCAGGGCCGCGACCAGCAGTCGGCCGAACCAGCGCCCGCGCAGCGCCGGATTGGTCATCACCCGCAGCAGCGAAACCCGGTGTCGCGCAACGGAAGCGGTGGGCCGATGGAGGAAGCCGAAGCCGATCAGCGCGCCATACGAGCTCGGGTCGTAGAAGGTGTCCATCGTGGGATGCACCAGCCGCACGAGCGCGTCGGCGCCCAGGTGTTCGTCGAGCACGCGCGCCACGTCTGCCTGCGGCGCGCTCGCCTCGAAGCCGACAGCGCCGCCCGCGGCGTTCACCGACACCCACAGGTCGAGCAACTCCGAGCGGTCGGCGTCGGTCGGGGGACCGGTGAGCACGTGCGGTGCGTTGAACAGGATCGAGGCGTCACCCGGCGGGTCGTGCGGCAGGCGGACGTCAGCATGGCACGATCCACCCGTTTTCGAATATTTCGAGTAGGGTAGTGGCCATGGCAACCACGGAAGCGGCCGCACGGCTGCGGCGATCGAAGACGTACCTGCCTGACCAGGAGCGCGAAGAGCTGCTCAAGTTCGCCCAGGTGTTGAACGGCATCAACATCGCTGTCGGCGACCCCGGGCGCGCCATGCTCGTCGGTCCCGACGGCAAGCAGGTCCCGATCCCTGCCGAACTCTTCCGAGTGCTCGAAGAGGCCGCCAACGTTCTCGCTCTCGGCGATGGCATCTCGATCCTGCCGTACTCGGCGAAGTTGACGACACAGGAAGCGGCCGACTTCCTCGGCATGTCCCGTCCGACGTTCGTCAAGATCCTGCAGTCCGGCGCCATTCCTTTCGAGATGGCAGGACGGCATCGGCGCGTGACGCTGCGAGACGTGGTGGATTACCAGGCTCGCGCACAGCGTGAGCGCCGCGCGGCTCTGTCCGAACTCGCCAAGGACTCGATTGAGCACTATGACAAGCTGCCGAAGGGTGTCCCGTCGCTGAAGCGGCGCTCCCAGTCTGAGGGTTGATGGCAACCTTCCCGGCGCTGTTCGATACGAACGTCCTGTTCGGCTTTCACCTGAACGACGTCATCCTCGGAATGGCGGAGCGCGGTCTGTTTCGGCCGCTCTGGTCGGAGCAGATCTTGGTGGAACTAGCGGACAACCTGATCGAACACGGCCTGCCGGAGGCAAACGCCCAGCGGCGGATCGATGCGATGCAACGCGCCTTCCCGGATGCGAGGGTCCACGGATACGAAGACCTCGTCGAGAACATGACGAACGATCCGAAGGATCGCCATGTGCTCGCCGCAGCAATCCGCGCGAACTGCGAAGTGCTCGTGACGTTCAATCTCAAGGACTTCCCCGAAGACAGCGTCGCGGCATACGACATCGAGATCGTGCACCCGGACAAGTTCCTCCTGGACCAGCTCGATCTATACCCGGACCCGACGGTCGGCGTGCTGCGCCAGCTGATCGCCGACTACGCGAGTCCGAAGCTTGAGATGGAGGACCTCCTCGCGCGGCTGGCCGACGCAGGGGTCCCTGAGTTTGCCAGTGCCACACGCCGCTATCTCTGAACGCCGCGACCGCGCACTGCCAGTGCCACGAACTCTCGATACAAATTCACCCCCGGCAGAGAGCCTCGGCCGGCTCAGTGTCCGAGAGACCGTCGTGTCGGCGGACCTGAGCTAACGCCGCTGCTGGACTGGAGGCGTGAGGCGGCAGGTCATGGAGACGTCGTCGCGGTAGCCGAACGAGAACTTGAGGCCGTCGACGACGCGACCGGATTCGGCATACCCGCACTGCTCGTAGAACTCGCCGAGGCCGGTGCCGCCGCGGTAGTCGATCTCGGCGATCTCCGCGCCCGACCGACGCGCTTGGCCGTGCAGCGCCGCGACCAGCAGACGACCAAACCAGCGCCCGCGCAGCGCCGGATCGGTCATGACGCGCAGCAGCGAAACCCGGTGTCGCGCAACAGCAGCGGTGGGCCGGCGGAGGAAGCCGAAGCCGATCAGCGCGCCATACGAGCTCGGGTCGTAAAAGGTGTCCATCGTGGGATGCACCAGCCGCACGAGCATGTCCGAGCTCAGGTGTTCGTCGAGCACGCGCGCCACCTCAGCCCGCGGCGCGCCCGCCTCGAACCCGACCGCGCCACCCGCATCGTTCACCGCTACCCACAGGTCCAGCAGCTCCGAGCGCTCAGCATCGGTCGGCGGACCGGTGACCACATGAGGCGCGTTGAACAGGATGGACGCCTCACCCGGCGGATCGTGCGGCAGGCGAAACTCGCCCAGCTCGATCATCCCGGCGCTACGGGCAGTGCGCAGCGAGGGCTCGTTGATCGGTCCGATCCGCGCGACGATGGGGAGGTCCGGCCGATGCTCAACGCCGAAAGCCGTTGCAGCACGGGCGATTTCGCGAGCCGTGCCGCGTCCGCGCTCGGACGGATCAAGCCGGTAATACAGGTTGAGATAGCCCACGCCCTTGTGGGTGAACTGCCGCAACCCGCCGATCCCGATCGGCTCGCCGTCGCGCTCGGCCACCCAGTAGGACAGCCCGTCCCGTTCCCAGGCCGCCGCCCACTCTCGGATCGCGCTGACTGCCTCGCCGGGCGAGCGCGGCTCCTCCAGCATCAACCGGTAACCCTCAGGGTCGGTGTGCCAGCCGATGATGCGCTCGTCCGCGGCATCGGCGTCGGTGATCGGCCGCAGCCGCAGCTCGCTCACCGCCCGGCCCGGTAACCGCCCTGGAAACCTGACTCACCCTCGACCAGGATCTGCTTGGCCGAGCCGACGATGAGCGGGTCGGGGACGCCGACGATCGCGCTGTCCTTGTTGGTGTAGTCCAGGCTCGACAGCAGATAGCGCATTGCCTCCAGACGGCCGCGCTTCTTGTCATTGGACTTGATCACTGTCCACGGCGCCCACGAGGTGTCGGTGGCGGCGAACATCGCCTCCTTCGCCTCGGTATAGGCGTCGAACTTGTCCAGACTTGCCAGGTCGGTCGGGCTGAGCTTCCACTGTTTAACCGGGTCGACACGCCTGCGTTCGAATCGGGTCAGCTGCTCCTGTTGGCCCACCGAGAACCAGAACTTGATCAGCTTGATCCCGCCGCGCACGAGCAACTCCTCGAACTCGGGGCAGCTGCGCATGAACTCGTCGTAGGCCTCCGGCGAGACATAGCCCATCACCTTCTCGACGCCGGCGCGGTTGTACCAGGAACGGTCGAAAAAGACGATCTCCCCGCCGGCCGGCAGGTGCACGACATACCGCTGGAAATACCACTCGGTCCGCTCGCGCTCGGTCGGCTTCTCCAGCGCGACGACGCGCGCACCACGCGGGTTGAGGTGCTCGGTGAACCGCTTGATCGCGCCGCCCTTGCCGGCCGCGTCGCGCCCCTCGCAGATGACCACGATCTTGTGGCCGCCGGCCTTGACCCAGGCCTGCATCTTGAGCATCTCGATCTGCAGATCGCGCTTGATCCGCTCGTATTCGTGCCGCGACATCTTCTGGTCGTAGGGATAGCCGACCTTCCAGGTGTCGGTCGGCGCGTCCGGTGCCAGGAGCGGCGCGACCTTCGGCTCCAGGCCGGTCGGCTTGCGCTCGTGCTTCGCGCCACCTCGCTTGGCGGCGGCCTTGCCGGCATTGGTGGCCTTGGTGGCCTTGGTGGTCTTGGTGGTCGCAGGGCTCTTCTGGGTGGGCTTGCTGCTGGCCATCGGTGTCCTTCGCGCGGAGGGATCGGGTCCGTGGCTATTCAACCCCGCGTGGCGGGCCGGGCGCGACCGGGTTCAGTCTCGCTCTCGATCGGGCTCACTAGTGATGTATGCCGAGAAGCCTAGAGTCCGGCATACGGGGTGATCGAAGCCAATCGAGAGGTATGCCGGGCGCCCTCGTGCGAGCCTGACCCGATGGTGCGCAGACTTCTCGCCTGGCAGCGGGCGCAGATGGCCGAGGGTGGGGCGTTCGCGCCGCGGATCGCGATGCGCGGGCTGGCGACGATGCTGGCGTGGGACCTCGCGATCCCGGTCCTCACGTATGTCGTGGCGCGGCTCGTCGGGCTGTCGACGACCTGGGCGCTGCTCGCCTCGACGATCGCCGCGGGCGTGCGGATGGTCTACCTGATCCGGCGCCAAGGCGAGGTCGATGGCTTCTCGGCATTCATGGTGTTCGTCTTCGCCGGCGGGCTGGCGCTGTCGTGGTGGACGGGGGACGCGCGCTTCCTGCTGCTCAAGGGCTGCTTCGCGACGGTGGTCGTGGGGGTGATCTTCGCGGCGTCGTCGCTGGTGCGGCGGCCGCTGTCGTTCGAGGTGGCCAAGCGGCTCGCGGCCGGTGACGGACACTCGCGCGGCGAGCTGCAGCGGGGATGGGCAGAGTCGGCGGCGTTTCGGCGCGGGATGTATCTGATGACGTCCGTGTGGGGTCTCGGCCTGGTGGTCGAGGCGCTGCTGCGGATCGTGCTGATCTATCGGCTCGACGTCGACCGAGCCGTCATCGCGACGACGGTGGTGCAGATCGCGGCGATCGCGCTGATGGGCGGCTGGAATGTGTGGTTCGTCGAGGCCTCGCGGCGGTATGCGCGGGGTGCCGCTCCGGCGTGACGCGGCCGGCCCGTCGGCGGCCCGCGCCAAAAGTCTCCACAATGGCGGGGTTGAGCGGCGGACCGGGCTGGGGCCGCGGCAAAAGTCTCCACAATGGCGGCCTTCGCGGGCGGAGCTTGGGTATGCCGGGTTAGTGAGCCGCCAGGATGCGGAGCGCTGCTTCCGCATCGCCGCGAACCCGGGAAGGAAGCTGCCGCCAGGCCGGGTGGTCTCGCTGAAGCGCGTGCTGAAGGGTTGCGATGCGGCCGCGGTCGGAGCCGCGGAGAGCCTCACCTTCTTCGACGGGGTCGTCGATGCAGGCGAGGAGCGCCGCCGCATCGAACAGATGCCGATCGCGGTCCCGTGAATCTGTCCTGTATGCCGCCGCTTTGAGGATGAGCGCACCGAACGCGCGGGGCACCGAAATCGTGACGTCACCACCCGACCCGAGCGTGATCTCAGCGTTGATCGTGCGTCTCAGTGCTTGCGTGCCTCCGTCGATCTGTACCATGGTCCGGCCTCTCAGGGTTTCGATGACCCGTGGCGCGGCATGGTCTGCGATCAGCATGTCTACCTGTTCGTCCGCGGTGCTCGTCACGAGGTCGACGGTGTTCGAGGAGCGCACGAAGCGGTGCGCCGTGTTGTTGCGGGGATCGATGGACGGCAACAACCGGTAGCCCAGAGTTTCGAGCTCCCGCGCCGCCAAGGCGGGGAGGCCACGTCGCGCCTCGATGTGCAGCACGATGTCGACGTCATTGGTAGGCCTCACGATGCCGATTCCGCGATGGATGGTGTGCAACTGGGTCATTAAGCCGCCGACGAGGGTCCAACTGCCCGGCGGGAGCGCCCCTGCCAGTTCGGCGACGCTCGGCCACGGCGGAAGCCAGCCTCCCGGTGGAGGTGTGATCCGCATTGTCGAGATGGGACGTTGCGGCGTCATTGAAAGGCACCGAGAAGGTCGGTCAATGCCCGTTCGGCGAGGCCGCGCAGGCGCGGGTCGACGGAGGCGGTGGCGTCCAGGGCGGCGAGCACGGGACTGCGTTCGGCGATGTCGGCGACGGCGGCTAGGTCGAATCCGGTCGCGCGAATGGTCGCGTTCCCGCGGGGATCTGGGAGTAGGCCGAGAGCGCGAATGGTCGCCGCCAGATCAGACCGGTGCAGATACCCGTCGACGTCGCCATCGCTGGCTGCCGCCAAGCCCAGGGCGCTGAGATCCGGCACGACGAGCACGTTCTTGAGGCGAGACACGGCCGCATGATGCGCATCAAGGCGGTGGACGCGAGCGCGCTCGCGCAGGCGTACGGCGAGGTGCGCGGGGTCGGTGAGTTCGCGGAGTGTGCTGCGAACGCGCGCCGCCTGAGTGGTGCCCAACCACGGCGCGTCCGATCCGCTCAGGATCGCGATCGCGCCCCATGCCGTGTGTTCCGCCCAGGCGCGGGTGCGGACGAGCGGGTGGGAGAGTCGATAAGCATCGACCGAGTGAGCGTCGAACAGCCCGCGCGCGACCTTCGTGATCTCGCCCGACATCGCGAGTCTGCGAACGTGCTGCACTGAGACGCCGAGACGCTCGGATGTCTCCGCGAGGTCGATGTAGTCGGCGCTCGACATACAGATAATGTTCTCTTGAGAACCTAATCTGTCAAGCCCTGAATGACTCGATCGGACACGCTAGGCAAATATCGGCTGGGGGCTAGAGAGCGGCATACGGTCTGATCGTGGACCCGATCAGGAACCCTTATGCGCCCGGAGCCGGGCAGCGACCGCCGGAACTCGCCGGCCGCGATGAGCAACTCGAGAACTTCCGGGTCGTGCTGGAGCGCGTCGCGCGCGGTCGGCCGGAGCGGTCGATGGTGCTGACCGGCCTGCGCGGGGTCGGCAAGACGGTGCTGCTCAACGCGCTCCGGTCAGCGGCCGTGCGCGCCAAGTGGGGCACCGGCAAGCTCGAGGCGCGACCCGAGCAGCGCCTGCGGCGGCCGCTGTCCTCGGCCCTGCACCAGGCCGTGCGCGAGCTCGGGCACCCGCAGTCCGACGACGTCGACCACGTGCTCGGGGTCATCAAGTCGTTCGCCCAGCGCGACGCTGCGCCCAATGCCAAGCTGCGCGACAAGTGGTCGCCGGGCATCGACGCGCCGGCCGTGCCGGGGCGGGCCGACTCGGGCGACATCGAGATCGACCTGGTCGAATTGCTCACGGACGCAGGGGGATTGGCTGCCGACCTCGGTCGCGGCGTCGCGATCTTCATCGACGAGATGCAGGACCTGCACCCCGACGACGTGTCCGCGTTGTGCGCGGCCTGCCACGAGATCAGCCAGGCGTCGCTGCCGGTCATCGTCGTCGGCGCTGGGCTGCCGCACCTGCCCGCGGTGCTGTCCGCGTCGAAGTCCTACTCCGAGCGCCTGTTCCGCTATGCCCGCATCGACCGGCTTTCGCGGGACGCGGCGGACGCTGCTCTGCAGCGGCCCGCGGAGGACGAGGAGGCGTCATACGCCAAGGACGCGCTCGAGGCGATGTATGCCGCGACCGGCGGCTATCCGTATTTCATCCAGGCGTACGGGAAGGTGGCCTGGGATGTCGCGCCGCAGTCGCCGATCTCGGCCGAGGATGTGGCGGTCGCCGCACCCGCGGCGGAGGCCGAATTGGCGGTCGGCTTCTTCGGGTCACGCTATGAGCGGGCGACGCCGGGGGAGCGGGAGTACCTGCGCGCGATGGCGGACGCGGCGTCCGCGCTCGGCCCGGACGAGGTCGACGAGGTCGAGTCGGTGCCGACCTCCGCGGTGGCCGAGGTGCTCGGTCGCAAGCCTCAATCCCTTTCTCCTGCAAGGGATGCGCTGCTGAAGAAGGGGTTGATCTACTCCGGCGAGCGCGGCCGCATCGCGTTCACCGTCCCCCACTTCGGTAAGTACCTCCGCTCGGTCAGCTGAGGTGACTGCGAGATACGTTGCGGCGCAGCGGGTCTCGATACGGCTCCCCCGCTGCGCTCCTCCGCCTACTCGACCGGCGTGGGTGACGGCTCCTCCGCCTACTCGACCGGCGTGGGTGACGGCTCCTCCGCCTACTCGACCGGCGAGGGCGACAGCTCCTCGATCCGCGTGGGTGATGCCTCCTCGACCGGCGGGGGTGGCTGTGGGCATAGGCAGGATCGCCGCACGGGTCTAGCCTCGCTGTGGGTGCCCATTCGCCAGGGGCGCCGTCACGACGCTGCGTCTTCAGTGGGGGATCATGCTCGGACTGCCGGACCACATCACCACCTGCCTGTTCGATCTGGACGGGGTGCTGACCGACACCGCGAGCGTGCACCGCGCTGCGTGGAAGCAGATGTTCGACGACTTCCTGCGCGGGCGAGACGGAGACGAGTTCACCGACGCCGACTACGCCGAATATGTCGACGGCAAGCCTCGGCAGGACGGTGTCCGCGACTTCCTCGCCTCGCGTGACATCACTCTCCCGGACGGCACGCCGGACGACCCGTCAGGCGCCGAGACCGTCTGGGGCTTGGGCAATCGCAAGAACGACGAGGTCCAGGCGCGGATCGCCAGTGACGGCGTCACGGTCTATGAGGGGTCGCGCCGCTATCTGCAGGCGGCCGCCGAGGCCGGGCTGCGCCGGATCGTCGTCTCGTCCAGCGCCAACACCGAGATGGTGCTGCGGGTCACCGGTCTGGACGCGTTCGTCGAGGGCCGGGTGGACGGCGTCACCCTCGCCGAGCAGCACATCAAGGGCAAGCCGGCGCCTGACTCTTTCCTGGCCGGCGCAAAGCTCGCCGGCGAATCCGCTGCGAACTCAGCGGTTTTCGAGGATGCCATCTCCGGTGTGCAGGCTGGACGAGCCGGCGGATTCGGTTACGTCGTCGGGGTGGACCGGATCGGTCACGCTGCAGCCCTCACGGCACATGGCGCGAGCATCGTGGTGCAGGACCTGGCCGAGTTGCTCGACGCCGACACCGACGGCGACGCCGGTGAAGGGAGCTGAGCATGACGCTGGGCCACGGATTTCAGATCGAGCCATGGCAGGTGCGCGAGGTCGGGGTCGACCTTGGCCGACTGGCGCAGGCGGAGTCCATCTTCGCCCTGGCCAACGGCCACATCGGCGTCCGCGGCAACCTCGACGAGGGCGACCCCAGCGGGTTGCCGGGCACTTACCTGAACTCCTTCTACGAGAAACGACCCCTGCCGTATGCCGAAGCCGGTTACGGCTTCCCGGAGTCCGGGCAGACGGTCGTCAATGTCACGAACGGCAAGATCATTCGCCTGCTCGTCGACGACCAGCCGCTCGACCTGCGCTATGGCACCGTGCGTCACCAGGAGCGGCGGCTCGACCTGCGAACCGGGCTGCTGCACCGGGACCTGCTCTGGGAAACGCCGGCCGGCAAGCAGGTGCGGATCAAGTCCACCCGCCTCGTGAGCTTCACCCAGCGCGCGATCCTCGCGGTCAATTACGTCGTCGAAGCGGTCGACGACCCGTTGCGGGTAGTGGTGCAGTCCGAGTTGGTCACCAACGAGGAACTGCCGGCGACCTCGGGCGATCCGCGGGTGGCTGCGCTGCTGGAGCGCCCACTGCAGGCGGAGGTGCACGACGGCAACGACAACCGGTCACTGCTCATCCACTCGACCAAGGCCAGCAAGCTGCGGATGGCGGCGGCCGCCGATCACGTGCTGGACAACCCCGAGGTCCAGTCGCACACCTATGTTGAGGAGGACTGGGCCCGCACCACGATGGGCACGGCGCTCGCACCGGGCCAGTCCCTCGGCTTCACCAAGTTCGTCGCCTATGGGTGGTCCTCGCAGCGAACCGTCCCCGCCCTGCGGGATCAGGTGGATGCCGCTCTCTCGGCCGCGTTGTATGCCGGGTGGGACGGCCTGGTGGCCGAGCAGGCGGCATACATGGAGGAATTCTGGGACGGCGCCGATGTCGAGGTCGACGGCGACCCCGCGGTCCAGCAGGCCGTCCGGTTCGCCCTGTGGCACGTCCTGCAGGCGGGTGCCCGCGCCGAAGGCCGGGCGATCGCGGCCAAGGGACTGACCGGGCCGGGGTATGACGGGCATTCCTTCTGGGACACCGAGGCCTACGTGCTGCCGGTGCTGATCGCGACCGACCCGAAGGCCGCGCGGGACGCGCTGTGCTGGCGGGCGACCACCATGGACCTGGCTCGGGAACGCGCGAAAACCCTTCATCGACGCGGGGTTTCGTTCCCCTGGCGCACGATCCGCGGCCAGGAGTGCTCGGCATACTGGCCGGCCGGGACGGCGGCATTCCACATTAACGCCGACATCTCGGTGGCGGCGGCGCGGTATGTCTTCTGGACCGGGGACGAGGAGTTCGACCGCGAGTTCGCCCTGCCGTTGCTGGTCGAGACGGCCCGGCTGTGGATTGACCTCGGCTACCACGGCGACGACGGCCACTTCCACATCGACGGCGTCACCGGCCCGGACGAATACAGCGCGATCGTCGACGACAACATCTTCACCAACCTGATGGCCGCCCGGAACCTGCGGTATGCCGCCGAGACCGCCGAGCGCTGGCCGGAGGCTGCCAAGGCGCTGGACGTCACCGACGAGGAGCTGGGTGAATGGCGGGCCGCGTCCGACGTGATGGCGATGCCGTTTGACGCCGAACGTGATGTCTACCAACAGGATCGGGGTTTCACCGATCACGAGGTCTGGGACTTCGAGGACACCGCCGCGACCGACCGCTACCCGCTGCTGCTGCACTACCCGTATTTCGAGATCTACCGCAAGCAGGTCATCAAGCAGGCTGACCTGATCATGGCGATGCACTGGTGCGGTGACGAGTTCACTCCGGAGGAGAAGGCGCGGGCCTTCGAGTACTACGAGGGCATCACGGTGCGCGACTCCTCCCTGTCGGCCTGCGCGCAATCGGTGATCGCCGCCGAGCTCGGCCATCTGGAGCTCGCCCACGATTACCTGACCGAGGCCGCGCTGATGGACCTGCGGGACCTCGAGCGCAACACCGCCGACGGCGTGCACGTCGCGTCATTGGCCGGCGCATGGCTCGCGCTGGTCTGTGGTTTCGGTGGCATGCGCGACCACCACGGCGACCTGACCTTCGCGCCGCGCCTGCCGGAGAAGATCACCCGGCTCGCCTTCGCCATCCGTTGGCGCGGCTGCAAAATCCGGGTCGATGTGCACGCCGACCACGCGACCTATCACCTCGAGGACGGGCCTGACGCGCACGTCCAGCTCGCGCACCACGGCGAGCCCTTCCTGCTCACCACGGAGGAACCGGTCAGTATGCCGATTGAGCGCCTCGAGCCCCTCACGCCGAGGCCCGTGCAGCCTCCGGGGCGGGAACCGCTCGACGCTGACACCACCAACCACAGCGGCACCCATCACTAGCCCCGACCCGGCTCGCGGATGTCGAGCACTTGACCTCAAGCCCCCTCGAGGTCCTTCGATGGGTTCATGGCACTGGTGCTGACCGACGAAGACCTGGCGCGTCTCCGCCCGCGGGACGCGGTCGACTGGATGCTCGAAGCATTGCGGCTGCGCGCGGGCGGTGATCTGATGGCGCCGCCACGCCTGCGCGCCGATCTTGGAGACGGGGCGCTCGTGGTGACCGCTGGCCGGGGGCCGCGCTGGTACGGCTATCGGGCGTACGACACGATCCCGACACCGCAGGACCAGCAGGTGGTTGTCGTGCATGACGCCACTACCGGTGAGGTGTTGGCGGTCCACGTCGGCAACGACCTCGGCCCCGCCCGCACCGGGGCTCTTGGCGGTGCGGCGGCTGCCCTCCTCGGACCGACGGCGCCTGCCACCGTTGGCCTGGTCGGTGCCGGCTCCCAGGCGTGGACCCAGTTGTGGGCCCTCTCGGCTGTGGTGGACATCGTCGAGGTGCGGGTCGCCAGTCGCGCCCCTGCGTCCCGGGAGGCGCTCGCTCAGCGGGCCACCGAGGTTCTCGGCCTCCGGGCGTATGCCGCGTCATCGCAGGGTCTGCTCGGCTCACACGGCTGGACCCTCGACGCGATCGCGGTCGTCGTCGCCGGCATCGTGCTGACCTTCGGAATGTGGTGGGTCTACTTCATCAGCCCGTTCGGCGACATGTTGCACGCCCGGCGCAGTTCGTCCTTCATCTTCGGTTACGGCCACATGGTGATCTTCGGCGCGATCGCCGCCACCGGCGCCGGCCTGCACCTGGTCGGGTTGTCCCTGGAGGACAAGTCCAAACTCACCGAGTTCGGCGCGATCACCGCCCTCGCGGCGCCGATCGCGATCTTCCTGCTCGCGGTCTTCGGGATCTTCGACGGTATGGCGGGCCGCGTCGACCGCATCCACCCGCCGATCCTGATCGCCAGCATGCTGGTGCTGGCGGCATCGGTCGGGCTCGCCGCGCTCGGTCTGGATGTCGCGGTGAGTCTCTTCCTGCTGATGCTGGCGCCGTGGGTGGTGGTCGTGAGCTACGAGTGGTTCGGCCACCGCTATGTGCGCGACGCGGTGCACCAACTCCAGTCCTGAGCGTCGCGCTAGCTGCGGGCCAGCAACTCCAGCCCATCGGCGGCCGGTGAGCCCGGCTCGGCGTGGTAGATGCCGAGCCGATGCGTGCTGTCGGAGAGGCTGAGCACCTCGTAGGCCACGTCGATGCGCCCCACGAGCGGGTGCTGGAAGCGCTTGACGCCATACCCGCAGTCCTGCACGAGGTGCTTGGACCACAGCGTCGCGAATTCGTCACTCTTGCGGCACAGCTCGCCGACCAAGGCGGTCAGCGCCGGGTCTTCGGGATTGTTGCCCGAGGAGAAACGCAGGAAGGCGACCATGTCCTTGGCGACCTGACCGGCGTCGACATACAACTCCCGGCCGGCCTCGTCGAGGAAGAACATCTTGAGCAGGTTGGGCCGGTTGCGGGTCTGGCGCGGGTGATCGAAGCAGGTCTGCGAGCCGATCAGCTTGTGTCCCAACGAGTTCCACGCGAGCACGTCGTTGCAGTGATCGAGGATGACCGCGGGATTGGACATCGAGTTGATCATCGCGATCGTCTCGGGGCGAGCCTGGGTGGGCTTCGGCCGGCGCGGCAGTCGGCCGGGCTCGGGGTGAGCCAGCCGGCGCAGATGTTCGTGCTCCTGCGGGTTGAGCGACAGGGCCCGGGCAAGCGCGTCGATGACGCCGTCGGAGGCGTTGTGCTGGGCGGACTGCTCCAGCCGGGTGTAATAGGTCGCGCTCACGCCGGCGAGTTGCGCCAGCTCCTCCCGGCGCAACCCCGGGACCCGGCGGGTGCCATAGGACACCACGCCGACGTCCTCGGGGTTGATCGCGGCCCGACGGATGCGCAGGAACTCGCCCAGCTCGGTCGTCATACGGCCATTGTGAGCGACCCGGCGACGATCAGCCTCACCCTGACAGTGCTAGGCAGCCCGAGAGTAGGCGGCGCAGGGATCTGGCTGGCCCGCCCGCGCGCAGCGAGGTTGGAGGTCGTTCCCGATCCACGACCTGCTGGGAGAACCCCCGTGACCACCGCCTCACCCCACTCGATGTCCCGGCGACAACTGCTGGTCTTGGCGCTGCTGCTCGCCTCGCAGTTCATGCTCGCCGTCGACTTCTCGATCCTCAATGTCGCGCTGCCGACGGTCGGTGCCGGCCTCGGCTTCACCCCGGCGAACCTGCAATGGATCGCCACCTCGTTCGCGCTCTGCGCGGCCGGATTCACCCTGCTCTTCGGGCGGATCGGTGACTATGTCGGGCGTCGCCGGATGTTCCTCATCGGTATGGCGGCGCTCGGCATCGCATCCCTCGTCGGCGGGCTCGCCACCACTCCCGCGATGCTGCTCGCCGCGCGCGTCGCCCAGGGTCTGGCCACGGCTGCCGTCACGCCCGCCGGTCTCTCGCTGCTCACAACCTCGTTCCCGGAGGGGCCGCTGCGCTCGCGGGCGCTCGGGCTGAACAGCGTGATGATGTCCACTGGCTTCACCGCGGGCGCGATCCTCGGCGGCGTGCTGACCGACCTGCTCAGCTGGCGCTGGGCCTTCCTGGTCAACGTGCCGGTGGCGGCGATCGTGCTGGTGCTCGCGCCGATGCTGCTCACCGATAGCGCCGATCGTGAGCGGTCGCCGCTCGATGTGCCCGGGGCGATCCTGGTGACGAGCGGCCTGCTGGCCCTGGTGTTCGGCGTGACCCGGGCGGGGGAGCTCGGCTGGAGCGACGGGTGGGCCGTGCTGTCGCTGGTGGCGGCGGTGGTGCTGCTGGGGACGTTCTGGCGGACGGAGGGTCGGCATACGCATCCGCTCGTGCCGACCGCGATCCTGCGCCGCCGCACGATCGGCTGGGGCAATGTGGCCGGTTTCGTCACCTTCGCGACGGAAAGCTCGCTGGTCTTCCTGCTGACGCTCTACCTGCAGCACGTGCTGCACCTCAACCCGCTGCAGACCGGCCTGACGCTGGGCGGGTTGGGCCTCGGCGCGATCCTCGGCGGCATGGCCGGGCCGCGGGTGATCGCCGCTGCCGGGGTGCGCCGCACGCTGGCCGGTGGGCTGATCGTGCAGGCGGCCTTCACCGCGCTGCTCGTGCTGCTCGGCACCGCGGCCGGCTGGGTCTGGGTCGTCGCCGGCGTGGCCTTCCTCGGCGCGATCGGGCATGTCTGCGTGATCGTCGGCTTCATGGTTGCGGCGACCTCCGGCCTGCCCGACCACGAGCAGGGCCTGGCGACCGGCCTGGCCACGATGACCCAGCAGGTCGGCGTCGCGATGGGTGTGCCGCTGATGAGCGCGGTCGCCACGGCCGCCGGTTCGCTGGAGGCGCTCGGCTCGCTGCGCGTCGCGATCGGCGTCAACGCGGTGGTGGTCGCGGTGACGGCCGTGCTGGTCGGGACGCAACTGCGCGCCGAGCCTGCCGCGGTGACGGAGGTCGAGGAGAGCGTGCCGGCGACGGTTTGATCGACGGCGAGCCTGACGCGTTCTGGACAGAGCGGTCCAGAATGTGCCAGGCTCGTCGGCATGCCCCGGCACAAGGAGTTCGACGAGCAGTCCGCATTGGACCGCGCGCTCGAGACCTTCTGGTCCGGCTCCTTCGCCGCCACCAGCACCGAGGCGCTGTGTGCGTCCACCGGCCTGTCGCGCAGCAGCCTCTACAACACCTTCAGCTGCAAATCCGACCTCTACCGGCGGTCGCTGCAGCGCTACGACCAGGTCAAGGCCGCCGAGCGCAACGACTATCTCGACCGGCCCGGCACCGGACGCGAGGTGCTGACCGCCCTGCTCGCCGACGTGCTCGGCCTGCAGTGCGACGACCCGGACCGACGCAGCTGCATGGCCATCAACGCCGCCGTGGAGATCGGCGACAACGACCCGCAGGTCGCCGCCCTGTCGCGGGCCAGCTTCGATGGCTTCCAGGAGATGCTCGCGACGCTGATCGCCCGCGGGCAGGACGACGGGTCGATCACCTCGACCGTGCCGGCGGCCGAGTTGGCCACCGTCGTGCACACGACGCTCATCGGGTTGCAGGTGAGGGCCCGGGTGAGCACCGACCCGGCCAATCTCACCAAGGCTCTGCACACCCTGCTCTCGCTCATCTGACGCCCGTCGGCCCCGCACAGCAGTGCGCGGCCTCGCCCCGATTCTGAACCGAACCGTCCAGAAAGGCCCACCCCGTGTCGCTCGCGACCGAGCCCGCACCCATCGCGCCGGCTAAGGCGCGCCTCCCGCTCTCCGTCTACATCCTCGCCCTCGGCACCTTCTGCATCGGCACCTCCGAGTTCATGCTGGCCGGGCTCCTGCCTCAGTTGTCGGCCGGCCTCGGCGTCTCGATCTCCCGCGCCGGGCTGCTCATCACAGCATTCGCCGTCGGTATGACGCTCGGCGCGCCGCTCATGACCCTCGTCACCCTGCGGCTGCCCCGGCGGGCGACGCTGCTCGGCGCCGCGCTCGTCTTCTCGGCGGTGCACCTGCTGCCGCTGGCCTTCGACGGGTATGCCGCGGTCCTCGTCGGCCGCGTCGTCGCCGCGGTCGCGTGTGCGACCTATTGGGCCGTGGGTGCGGTCATCGCCGTGCGCCTCGCCGGACCCGAACACACGGCCCGCGCGCTCGCCGCGATCGTCGGCGGGCTGACGCTCGCCAACGTTCTCGGCGTCCCGCTCGGCACCTGGATCGGCGAACGGTCCGGCTGGCAGGCGGCGTTCGTCGCGGTGGCGATCGCAACCCTGGCCGTCACCCTCGTGTTGCGGCTGATGATCCCGCGCCAACCGCACGACGCCGCGACGCCGATGCGGGTGCTCGTCCGCCGCGAGGTGGCGGCCTTCGGTGACCGTCGACTCTGGCTGGCGCTGGCGACCACCGCGACCTTCCAGGCCGCCGTCTTCGCCTGCTTCTCCTATCTCGCCCCGCTGCTGACCGAGGTCTCCGGCATCCCGGAGTCCCGCGTGCCGCTGGTGCTCCTGCTCTTCGGCGTCGGAACCTTCGTCGGGGTGACGATCGGCGGGCGGTATGCCGACCGCGACCCGCTGCTCAACGTGTTCCTCAGCCTGGGCACGATGGTGCTGGCCCTGCTGGCGCTGGTCACGCTCGCCGGGTCGGCCGTCGGCGTGGTGATCGCGACCTTCCTCTTCGGCGCGACCTCCTTCTCCATCGCGGCCGCGCTGAACGGACGGGTCTTCGGCTTCGCCGGTGACGCACCGACGCTCGCCGCCTCGGTCAACGTCTCGGCCTTCAACGTCGGCAACGCGGCCGGCCCGTGGATTGGCGGCCTGGTGCTCGACGCCGGCCTCGGTCTGCGGGCTCCGGTGTGGGCCGCGATCGTCCTCGCGCTGGTTTCGCTGTCGATCGCGTCAGCAAGTTGGCGTCTCGAGCGCGGCGGCCGGCCCGCCTGCCCCGACGCCGCACCGGCCACCTGCGCCTAAGCCGGGCAGGATGCCGGGTGGGACCTCGGGCGGCGGAAGCCGACATTCTGGAGAGTTTTGTCGGCTGGGTGGGCCGGATCGGGGGTCGCCGGCGGTGGAAGTCGCCATTGTGGAGAGTTTTGGTGCGACCCGGGCCAGGCGGTGGGTCGCCACGTAGCCTTCGGGACGTGGCCTCCCTCATCTCCAGCACCGTCACCGACGGCATCGCCGATGTCCGGCTCAATCGTCCCGACAAGCTCAACGGGCTGACGTTCGACATGTTGCGCGACCTCGCGTCGACCGCCCATCGGCTGCGCCGCGATCGTTCACTGCGTGCCGTAGTGCTGTCCGGCGAGGGCGAATCGTTCTGCGCCGGCCTCGACTTCGCGTCGGTCGCCAAGAAGCCCTGGCAGATCCCGGTCGGGCTGATCCCCAACCCCGTGCGCGGCACCAATGTCTTCCAGGAGGCGTGCTGGGCCTGGCGCCGGGTGCCGGTGCCGGTGATCGCGGCGGTGCAGGGCCACTGCTACGGCGGCGGGGTGCAGATCGTGCTGGCCGCCGACTTCCGGGTGACCGCGCCGGATGCGAAATGGTCTGTGCTGGAAGGCAAATGGGGCCTGATCCCGGACATGACCGGCATCCGCACCCTGTCGGATCTGGTCGGCATCGAGACCGCCAAACGACTGACGATGACCGCCGAGGTGATCTCCGGCGAACGGGCCCACGAGCTCGGCCTCGCCGGCACCCTGTCCCTCGAGCCGTATGCCGACGCGCTCGCCTTCGCGCGCGAGCTCAGTTCTCGTTCACCGGATGCGCTGGCCGGCGCGAAGAAGCTGTTCGACACCCGCTTCGGCGCCAGCCCCCGACGCACCTTCGCCGCCGAACGACGGGTGCAGGTGGGGATCCTGCTCGGCCGCAACGCCAAGATCGCCAGGGCAGCGGGCCTGCGGCGGGAGGCGCCGACCTTCGTCGAACGCGGCACCCGGTGACCGGCTGGCAACGGCTCGGCGGGCACCCGGCATACGAGAATCCGTGGATCCAGGTCGACGAGGACCGGGTGGTCCGGCCGGACGGAACCGAGGGCATCTACGGCGTCGTCACGGTGCGCCATCCGGCGGTCTTCGTGGTCGCGGTAAACGACGACGGCGAGGTGCTCATGGTGTGCGTCGATCGCTACACAACCGGCGCCTCCTGGGAGGTCCCGGCGGGTGGGTCGGACGGCCAGAACCCACTTGAGGCTGCTCAACGCGAATTGCTGGAAGAGACGGGTTTCGTTGCGGCCCAATGGGATTGGGTCGGGCGGATGAATGCCCTCAACGGCATCTGCCGGGCGCAGGAGGAGGTCTTCGTTGCCACCGGGCTGCGCTCGACCACACGCGATGGCATGAGCGCCGACCAGCACGCGGAGGGGATCGGTGAGGTGCGCTTCGTTGCATGGGAGGACGTGCTCGCCTGGGTGCGCGATGGCACCATCACCGACGGTGAGACCGTCGCTGCCCTGATGTATGCCGCCCTCCACCTGGGCCGCGTGGTCTGAGTCGGGCGAGCGGTCCCGCTCAAGGGTGGCGCGGATCGCCCAACTGGGCGTTGTGTGCGGGTGTCGCGGGTCGGGGGTGGCGCGGATCGCCCAATTGGGCGTTCTGTGCGGGTGTCGCGGATGTCCCGAGCGGGCCACCCGGACCCAGCCCACGCTCAGCATTCTTTCACCGCAAGGGTGTGCCCATAAAAGAATTGCCTCCAGCAATATTCTTGACCAATTTTGTCGGCAACAACAAATGCAGAAAGATCAGCAAT
Organism: Metallococcus carri; assembly: GCF_011440275.1. Lineage (GTDB taxonomy): Bacteria > Actinomycetota > Actinomycetes > Actinomycetales > Dermatophilaceae > Metallococcus > Metallococcus carri. The sequence continues at coordinate 169,109 of NZ_JAAOIV010000007.1, forward strand.
TTTTTCTTGGCATTTCCGTATCGGCAGGAGTACGTTGCCCCCTGTTAGTGCGTCGGCTGAGCCAGTCGATGCGGGGGATTTGAGAAGGTGGGGGACGGTTCATGGGAGCACAGAAAATGGCGGTGCGGCCGACGCGCCGGCAGGTCGCCAAGGGTCTGGCCTGGGTGACACCGGTCATGGTGCTCGGCGCACCAGCGGCGCGAGCGGCCACCAGCCCAGGGCCCTGCCAGCCGGTCATCAGCGTCAGCGGAGATGGCGCGTGCAAATGTCCGGGGAGTTCCAGTCCGAGCGACCCCCAGGCCTATTACCTGTCGTTTTGCGCGACAAGTGACCCGAGCTGCCCGACCCCGGCCGGTTCGACGGTGACCATTGTGGAGGTGGACGGCAACCAGGGGCCGCTGACCAATGCACCGCTGAAGCCCTTTTGCTCCACGTTGCCCACGACGGTCACGGTGAACGGCAAGTGCTCAGAGGTGATCCGGTTCACCGGCGCCAACAGCGGCAACTTCCTGACCGTGAAATACAAGATCGGCGACGGCGCCACCATCTACGCCAACACGAAAGTGCCGGCACCGAACCAGACCTGCACCTTCTGCGGCACCGCGATGGACTCCTGCTAGGACGACGCCAGCCCGAGCTTCGCGGTCGTCTTCTCGCGCATTTCGACCTTGCGCACCTTCCCGGTGACGGTCATCGGGAATTCGGTGACGATTTCGACATAGCGCGGGATTTTGTAGTGTGCCAATTTTCCGGTGCAGAATTCTCGCAATGCCTCGGCGGTGATCGGTTCGGCGCCGTCGCGCAGCTGGATCCAGGCGCACAACTCCTCGCCATACTTCTCGTCGGGAACGCCGATGACCTGCGCATCGAGGATGTCGGGGTGGGTGTAGAGGAACTCCTCGATCTCGCGCGGGTAGATATTCTCCCCGCCGCGGATCACCATGTCCTTGATCCGGCCGCTGATCCGCACGTAGCCGTCGTCGTCCATGACGCCGAGGTCGCCGGTGTGCATCCACCCGTCCTCGATGGCTTCGGCGGTCTTGTCCGGTTGCTCCCAGTAGCCGAGCATGACCGAATAGCCCTTGGTCATGAACTCGCCCGAGGTGCCGCGCGGCACGATTTCGCCGGTCGCCGGGTCGACGATCTTGATCTGCAGGTGCGGCCCGACGCGGCCGACGGTGTTGACCTTCTGCTCGAAGCTGTCGTCGGTGCGGTTCTGGGTGGAGACCGGTGAGGTCTCGGTCATGCCGTAACAGATCGTCACCTCCTCGATCCCGGAGGCGATGAGCTGCTTCATCAGTTCGGCTGGGCAGGGGGAGCCGGCCATGATGCCGGTGCGCACCGAGGACAGGTCGTAGCTGGCGAAATCGGGCAGCGACCACTCCGCGATGAACATCGTCGGCACGCCGTAGAGGCTGGTGCACCGCTCGTCCTGAGTGGCCCGCAGCGTCAAGGCCGGATCGAAACCAGGCGCCGGAATCACCATGCACGCGCCGTGCGAGGTGCACGCGAGGTTGCCCATCACCATCCCGAAGCAGTGGTAGAAGGGCACCGGGATGCACACCCGGTCGGCCTCGGTGTAGCGGCACAGCTCGCCGACGAAGAAGCCGTTGTTGAGGATGTTGCGGTGGCTGAGCGTCGCGCCCTTGGGGAATCCCGTTGTGCCAGAGGTGTATTGGATGTTGATCGGGTCGATGTTGGTGAGCCCGCTCTGCACCTTCGCCAACTGCTCGGCCGAGGTCTGGTTGGCTCCTTCGAGCAGCCGCTCCCAGTCAGGTGTGCCGAAGTAGATCGCCTCGCGCAGGTCCGGGCACTCGCCGCGCACCTCCTCGACCATGTGCGCGTAGTCGCTGGTCTTGAACTGCTCGACGCCAAGCAGCACCGAGATGCCCGCTTGGCGCAGCACGTACTTCAGCTCGTGGGCGCGGTATGACGGGTTGATGTTCACCAGGATCGCGCCGATCTTGGCCGTGGCGTACTGCGTGAACACCCACTCGGCACAGTTCGGCGCCCAGATCCCGACCCGGTCGCCCACCTCGACCCCAGCGGTCACCAGCGCGCGGGCGAGGCGATCGACCTCGGTGCGCAACTCGGCATACGTCCACCGCTTGCCCTGCGCGACGTCGACCAGAGCCTCCCGGTCGGGGAACCGCGCGACCGTCGCGTCGAGGTTGTCACCGATGGTCTGCTCGATCAGCGGAGTGTCGGTCTCGCCCTGGGTGTGCGACAGCTGCGGCATCGAAATCTCCCGGATCGACGGTCTGGAACGATCACACTGTAGGTGCCGCGCAACGATCCGGTCACGGGCCTTTACCACACCGGCCCGGGAACTTACCGTCGAGGCACCGGAGGGGCGCGTCCGAGGTCGCGGGCCGCGCCGTAACGCTGCGGCCCGCGACGACGAACGGCAGGTATGCCGGGGTCCGCGCGCGACCTGACAGACTCGGGGCATGGACTTCTCCTCGGCCTACCATCACGGTTTCGCGCGCATCGCGGCGTGCACGGTGCCGGTCGCGATCGCCGATCCGGCGACCAACGCCGAGGCCGTGATCGCCCAGGCTCGCGCCTGTCATGACGAGCACGCGGCGATCGCGATCTTCCCCGAGCTGTGCCTCACCGGTTATGCGATCGACGACCTACACCTGCAGGATGTCGTGCTCGATGCGGCCCGCGAAGCGATCGACACGGTGGTCGAAGCGAGCCGAAACCTGTTGCCGCTCATCGTGATTGGCGCCCCGCTGCGGGTCGGGCTGCGGCTCTACAACTGCGCGATCGTCATCCACCGCGGCACGATCCTGGGCGTGGCGCCGAAGTCCTATCTGCCCAACTACCGCGAGTTCTACGAGAAGCGGCATTTCGCTCCCGGTGACGACCCGATGCAGCGCACCATCACGCTCGGCGGCGGCGAGGTCCCCTTCGGCCCCGACCTGCTCTTCTCCGCCAGCGACCTCGACGGCCTGGTGCTGCACGTCGAGATCTGCGAGGACATGTGGGTGCCGATCCCGCCCAGCTCCCTGGCCTCCCTCGCTGGCGCGTCGGTGCTCGCCAATATCTCCGGCTCACCGATCACCGTCGCGCGCGCCGAGGACCGGCACCTGCTGTGCCGCGCGCAGAGCGCGCGCTGCCTCACGGCATACGTCTATGCCGCTGCGGGACAAGGGGAATCGACCACCGACCTGTCCTGGGACGGCATGACGATGGTCTACGAATGCGGTGGGCTGCTCGGTGAGTCCGAGCGGTTCCCCGATGGTGCGCGGCGCACGGTCGTCGACGTCGACCTGGACCGGATCCGGCAGGACCGACTGCGCGATGGGTCGATCGGTGACAACGCCAAGACGTATGCCGACCGCCTCGCCTCCTTCCGCACCGTCGAGTTCACCCTCGACCCGCCGAGCGGAGACATCGGGCTGCGCCGGCCGCTCGACCGCTTCCCGTTCGTGCCGGACGACCCGGCCCGCCTCGCGCAGGACTGTTTCGAGGCCTACAACATCCAGGTGGCCGGGCTGGTGCAGCGGATGCGCGCGATCGGCGATCCGAAGGCCGTCATCGGGGTGAGCGGCGGGCTCGACTCGACCCACGCGCTGATCGTCGCCGCCCAGGCGATGGACCGGATGGGCCGGCCACGCACCGACATCCTCGCCTACACGATGCCGGGCTTCGCGACCTCCGACTCGACCAAATCCTTTGCCACCCAGCTGTGCCAGCAGCTCGGCGTCACCTTCGCCGAGCTCGACATCCGGCCCGCCGCCACCGACATGCTCAAAGCGATGGGCCACCCGGCCGGCGACGGCAAGCCGGTCTACGACGTCACCTTCGAAAACGTTCAGGCCGGCCTGCGTTACGACTATCTCTTCCGCCTCGCCAACCAGCACGGCGGCATCGTGGTCGGCACCGGCGATCTGTCCGAGCTGGCGCTCGGCTGGTGCACCTACGGCGTCGGCGACCAGATGTCGCACTACAACGTCAACGCCGGCATCCCCAAGACGATGATCCAGCACGTCATCCGCTGGGTGATCGACTCGGGCCAGTTCGACGCCGAGGTGGATCGCACGCTCACCGGCATCCTCGGCCAGGAGATCAGCCCCGAGCTGGTGCCGGCCGGCGAGGACGCCAAGCCGCAGTCCACCGAGGCCACCATCGGCCCTTACGCGCTGCAGGACTTCACCCTCTACCACGTGCTGCGCTACGGCTTCCGGCCGAGCAAGATCGCCTTCCTCGCCCTGCACGCCTGGTCCGACGCGGACTCCGGTGAGTGGCCGCCGGGCTATCCCGCCGACCGCCGGGTCGCCTACGACCTGCCGACCATCCGGCACTGGCTGGAGGTCTTCGTCAAGCGCTTCTTCGCCTTCAGCCAGTTCAAGCGGTCGGCGATGCCGAACGGCCCGAAGGTCGTCGCCGGCGGTGCCCTCTCACCGCGGGGTGACTGGCGGGCCCCCTCGGACGGCAACGCGAACGCCTGGCTCAAGGACATCGAGCGGGAGATTCCCACAGGGCCCGAAGCAGGTGTCGGCCCGCGCGATTAGCGTGGTGTCCATGCCCGCCTCCCGCTACCACGTGCGCGGTGCCGAGTGGCTGCGAGGCGTCTCCGACGCCGACCTGATCGTCCACATCGGCGACCTCGCCTTCGAGCGTGCTCTCGGGTATGCCGATGCCGAGCGGGTCGAGTCGATCAACACCGGTGACGGTGGGCGGATGGTGCTCGCCACCGTCGCCGGCGGTCGCGATCGCCCCTACTCCAGCCTGCTCACCATCCCGTATGCCGGAGCCGGCCCCCAGCAGTGGACCTCGCGCTGCTCATGCCCGATGCAGGAGCGGTGCAAGCATGTCGGCGCGATGGTGCTGACCGCGCGCGAATTCCTCGGCGGCGGCAACGCGACCGCCGAGCGCAGCTGGCTGGAGTTCTCCGACCGGTTCCTGCGGCCGGAGCCCTCAGCGCCGGCCGGCGAGCAGCTCGGGCTGCGGTTCGCCCTGACCCGCCCCACCTGGATGGGTCCGGGTCGCAAACCGGTCGCGCGGATCGCGATCCGGCCGACCCGGCACGGCAAGGGCGGCCGCTGGATCCGGCAGATGAGTTGGCGCGAGGTCACCGAGCCCGGGTGGGGCTGGCCGCCGCGTAGCTATGACGAGGCCCAGCACGCGGCGGTCATGCGACTGATGCGGCGCTGGCAGCTGCTCAGCCCGGCATACCTGCGGGCGACCGAGACCGTGCACCTGGACGAGCTGGGCCCGGAGGTCTGGGACGACCTCGACGCTGCGGTGCGCGCCGGAGTGGTGCTGCTCGGCGACACCGACAATGAACCCGGTGCGGTGACCCTCACGGTCGGTGAGCCGACGCCGGCCCCCGAGTTCACCGCCACCGACGACGGTGGCCTGACCGGGCGCCTGCAGCTGCCTGGCTTCGACGGCGCGGCGCACTGGCAGGGCGATCCCGCGCACGGTCTGGTGGTGAGCGATGACGACCGGCTGAGGCTGATCGGCTTCGAGCGGGCGCTCACCCCGTTCGAGCATTGGCTGATGCAGCAGGGCGAGCTCGCCGTGCCACCCGAGCATGCCGAGGACTTCCGCCAGGTGCATCTGCCCCGCCTGCGTGGGCTCGACATCCGCCCGGCCGACGCCGAGCCGTTGCGCCTGCGGTTGCACGTCACCCAGGGCGCCGGACTCGGGCTGCGGGTGAGCACCGGGTTTCGGTATGCCGCCGACCGGGTGGTCGACACCGCGCTCGGCACCGGCCGGTTCGGCCGCGACCGGGTCGCCGAACGCGAGCTGGTCGAGCGGGTCGCCGACGACCTGCGCGACCTCGGCCTGGTCGAGCCCATCGGCGGCCTGGGCTACTGGCCGGTGAGCGTGGTCGAGTTCGATGGGCCCGCCGCGGTCGCCTTCCAGCGCCGGCTGCCCGACCTGCTCGACCACCCCGACCTCGAGGTGCAGCTGGACGACGAACTCCCGGCATACGAAGAGGTCGACGAGGCACCGCGGGTGAGCTTCGAGGCCGACGACGACGGCAACGACTGGTTCGACCTGCGGGTGTCGGTCACGGTCGGCGACGAGCAGGTGCCCTTCGAGCCGCTCTTCGCCGCGCTCGCGCGCGGTGAGGAGGTGATGGTGCTCGAGTCGGGCACTTGGTTCTCCCTCGACCAGCCGGAGTTCACCCGGCTGCGCGAGCTGATCGAGGAGTCGCGCTCCATCGCCGACCGGCCGCGCGACACCGTGCGGGTCAGCCGGTATGACGTCGACTGGTGGGCCGAGCTCGACGGGCTCGGCGAAGCGGTCGGTCAGGCCGCCGGATGGCGCGCACGCGTGGCGACGCTCACCGCCCTCGACGACGCACCCGCGCCGCCGGCGAGCCTGCGGGCCCGGCTGCGGCCCTACCAGGAGCACGGTTATGGCTGGCTCACCGGCTTGTGGGATGCCGGGCTGGGCGGCGTGCTCGCCGACGACATGGGCCTCGGCAAGACCATCCAGGCGCTGGCGATGCTGGCGCGGGCGCACGAGCGGGGCGAGCTCACCGAGCCGGTGCTGGTCGTCGCCCCGTCGTCGGTCGTCGGCACCTGGGTGCACGAGGCGGCGACCTTCGCGCCCGAGCTGCGCGTGGTCGCCATACCGCGGACATCGGCGACGCGCGGAGGCTCCCTCGCCGAGCTCATCGCGGGCGCTCAGCTGGTCGTCACGTCCTACACCGTGCTGCGGCTGGACGCCGAGGACTACGGCGAAATCCGTTGGCGCGCAGTGATTCTCGACGAGGCACAGCAGGTCAAGAACCACCGGTCCAAGACCTTCCAGGTGGTGCACCGGTTGTCGCGGCCGTTCACGCTCGTGGTGACCGGAACGCCGCTGGAGAACTCCCTGATGGACCTGTGGGCGATGTTCGCCCTCGCCGCGCCGGGTCTGCTCAGCCGGCCGGACCGGTTCTCCCAGCAGTGGCGCCGCCCGATCGAAGGCGGCGACACCGAGCGGCTGCAGCGGCTCAATCGGCGGATCCGTCCGCTGATGCTGCGCCGCACCAAGGAGGTCGTCGCGGCCGACCTGCCGCCCAAGCAGATCCAGGTGCAGGAGGTGCCGCTCACGCCGCGGCATCGCGCGGTCTACGACCGGCACCTGCAGCGCGAACGCCAGCGCGTGCTCGGCCTGCTCGAGGACCCCGAGGCCAATCGGATCGCGATCCTCGCCTCGCTCACCCGGCTGCGCCAGCTCGCGCTCGACCCGCGGCTGATCGAGCCGGAGTATGCCGCCCGCGAACTGCCCGCCAAGCTCGCCTTCCTGGTCGAGCACCTGCGCGAGCTCGAGGCGGGCGGACACCGCGCGTTGGTCTTCAGCCAGTTCACCGGTTATCTCGCGCTGGTGCGCGAGGCGCTGGACGCCGCCGGCATCAGCTGGTCCTATCTCGACGGGTCGACGACCAACCGCCAGGCCGTGATCGACGGGTTCAAGCAGGGCGACTCGACGGCCTTCCTGATCTCGCTCAAGGCCGGCGGCGTCGGGCTCACCCTCACCGAGGCCGACTATGTCTTCGTCCTCGACCCGTGGTGGAATCCCGCCGCCGAGGCGCAGGCGATCGACCGGGCGCACCGCATCGGCCAGGACCAGCCGGTGATGGTCTACCGGATGGTGTCCGAAGGCACCATCGAGCAGAAGGTGGTCGCCCTTCAGCAGGCCAAGCGCGACCTGTTCGACCGGGTGGTCGAGGGGGCGGGTGCCACGGGTGAGCGGTTGGACGCCGACGACATCCGGGCGCTGCTCACCGACGACTGACCGACATCCGTAGGAGAGCTGTCCGGCGGTTATTGCCGCCGCCTTGCCCGCCGCCCCTCCTACACCCGTAGTAGAGCTTTCCGGCGGTTATTGCCGCCGCCTCCACAGATGTAGTGGAGTATTTGCGTTCCCCGGGCGAAGCGCCCGCCCGCTCCCTACACTCGCCGCCATGAAGTTCAAGCGATCCGCCCCCGCCCGTTCCTTCTCCGGTGCCCGCGTCCTCGTCACCGGCGGCGCGTCCGGCCTCGGCCTGGCGATGACCAAGATCCTCGCCGCTGAGGGGGCGAAGGTGCTCGTCGTCGACGTGCACCCGCAGGCTCCCGAAGGGGTGCTGCCGCCCGGCGTCGAATACCGCCAGATGGACGTGCGCTCGGACGAGCAGTGGGAGGAGACCCGCAACTGGGTCACCAGCACCTGGGGCGGGCTGGACTATCTGTTCAACAACGCCGGCGTCGCCGCCGGTGGGCGCATCGACATCGAGTCGATGGACAACTGGCAGTGGATCATCGACATCAACCTGCTCGGTGTCGTGCGCGGTTGCCGCACCTTCGTGCCGTTGTTCAAGGAGCAGCGCTCGGGCTACATCGTCAACACCGCCTCGCTCGCCGGACTCGTGCACGCTCCGGCGATGTCGTCCTACAACGCGGTCAAGGCCGGGGTGGTCGCCGTGTCGGAGACGCTGCGCCACGAGCTGGTCAGCGACAAGGTGTCGGTCTCGGTGATCTGCCCCGCCTTCTTCCGCACCAACCTGGCAAAGTCGTTGCAGGGCAAGGACGTTGACATGGAGGCCAACGCGGTGCACCTGATCGACGAGGCGCCACGCTCGGCCGAGCAGATCGCGCGCGTCGCCATCGATGGTGTGCGGGCCGGCAAGTTCATCATCCTCACCGACCCCGACGGTCACGCGGCCTACCGCGCCAAGCGGTTCGCACGGCCGGCATACGACAAGGCGATGATGTATGCCGGGAAGCGGGTCGCGAGCGGCAAGCCGCCGGTGCCGCCGATGCTGGACAAGCTGCAGGCGCTGACCGCCAAGCGCTGACCGGGGCGGGCCGCGCCCGCAACCGGATCGTGACCAACCCTCCGGCGCGCCACGAGCGTCGTGAAGGGCATGAACACGCCCACCCGTCGCACCGTGCTGGCAGGAGCGGCCGCCGCGGCCGCGACCACGCTCACCGTCCGCCCGACGTCGGCGAGCACCGGACCGGACTGGACCGGCCTCGCGCGGGCCATGGCCGGTCCGGTCTATCTGCCGGGATCGAGCCAGTACGCGTCGAGCAAGCTCGTCTTCAACACTCGCTTCGACGCGGCGCGGCCGCTCGCGGTGGTGCGCCCGGCCAATCAAGCCGACATCCAGCAGGTGGTGGCCTTCGCCCGGCGTTACGGCCTGCACCTGTCGCCGCGGGCGGGCGGGCATTCGTATGTCGGAGCGTCCGCCGCGGCCGGCCGGATCGCCCTCGACCTGCGCGGATATGCCTGGCCCACAACGGTTTCCGGGTCGACTGCCACGGTCTACGCCGGCAGCACGCTGTATGCCGTGAAGTCCGCCCTGGCCGCCCGTGGGCTCGCCGTGCCAACAGGCACCTGCCCCACGGTGGGAGCCGCCGGCCTCACGCTCGGCGGGGGCATCGGGGTCGAATCGCGGGCCCATGGCCTGACCTGCGACCGGTTGGTGGCGATGACCGTGGTGACCGGCACCGGGCAGGCGCTGCGGGTGTCGGCGTCCTCGCACGCCGACCTGTTCTGGGCGCTGCGCGGGGGCGGCGGCGGAGCGGGGGCGATCGTGACGAGCCTCAGCTATGCCACGCACCCGGCGACGGCCAAGGGCATCTTCCGGCTCACCTTCCCGGTGACGGCTGCCGTGCTGACCGGTTGGGCGCGATGGATGTCGACGACGGCGCGGTCGCGCTGGGCCGGCGTGCACGTCGACTCCGATCTGCGGGGCGGGGTGCGCCTCAGCATCCTCGGCGTGACGAACGCGGGGGACGAGCGTGCCGCGGCCGCCTCCCTCATCTCGACCATCGGGGTCAAGGCGACGTCGGCGTCCTACCGGTCCGGCAGCTATCTCGACGCGGTGGTCTATCTCGGGGGTGGCACCACCTCGCCGCGGCAGCCCTTCATCGCCGGGTCGGACGTGCTGGCCGCGCTGTCGACGACCACCGCCGAGACCATCCTGGGAGCGGTGCGGGCTCGCTCGCGGGCCGGTGCGGGGGGATCGGCGCTGCTCGATCCGTTGACCGGCGCGGTCGGCGATATCGCTTCTGCCGCAACGGCATTCCCGTGGCGAGACCATGTCGCCAGCCTGCAGTGGTACACGGGCGGCTCGGCATACGAGAGCGCGGTGCGGTGGATCGGTGACTCGCGCCGAGCGCTCGGCACGGCGAGCCGCGGCGGCTATCTGAACTACCTGGAGTCGGGGGATCCGCTGTCGCGCTACCTGGCCGGCAACACCAATCGGCGCCAGCAGATCATGCGCGCCTACGACCCGTATGCCGTGATGTAACCCCACTGGCCGTCCAACGGGCGGCCACAGTCTCGGCACAGTCCCGGGCACCACGGTGACGGCATGAACTCCGCGACCGCGCAGCTACCCAACCCAGATTCCGGCGCGTGGCTGCACCGTCGGCTGATCGATGGCCGGGCCGCCGTTGCCCGCGGCTGGCGTGGGCCGGCCTCGGACCCGGTGTGGGCGCGACCGGCCCTCGTCGCCCTGCTGCTCCTGACCGCGGTCGCCTACCTGTGCAATCTGACCGCGAACGGCTATGCGAACTCGTTCTATTCGGCTGCGGCACAAGCAGGTTCGGTCAACTGGGAGGCATTCCTCTTCGGCTCCTCGGACGCCGCGAACTCGATCACTGTCGACAAGCCACCTGCCTCTTTGTGGGTGATGGCGCTCTCGGTGCGTGCCTTCGGCCTGAGCTCCTTCAGCCTGCTGATGCCACAGGTCGTGATGGGTGTCGCGACGGTCGCGGTGCTGTACGCGACGGTGCGCCGGTCCTTCGGTGCGGTCGCGGGGCTGATCGCCGCGGCGGTGCTGGCGGTGACACCGGTCGCGGTCCTGATGTTCCGCTTCAACAACCCTGATGCCCTCCTCGTGCTGCTGATGACGCTCGCAGCCTGGGCGACATTGCGTGCTATCGAGCGGGGATCGGCACGGTGGATGGCGGTGACCGGTGTGTTCATCGGCCTCGGCTTCCTCACCAAGACGCTTCAGGTGATGCTGGTCGTGCCCTTCCTTGGCCTGGCCTTCCTGATTGCGGCGCGGACGGGCGTGCGCGGCCGCATCAAAGGTGCGCTCGCGGGCGTCGGTGCCATGGTCGTCACGGCCGGTTGTTGGGTTGCCGTCGTCGAACTCGTGCCCGCGTCCAGCAGGCCGTATGTCGGTGGGAGCCAAGACAATTCGTTCTGGAATCTCACCTTCGGTTATAACGGCTTCGGCCGGCTCACCGGCAACGAGACCGGCTCGGTGATGCCGGGTGGTGACGCCGGGCCCGGCGGCGCCATGTGGGGCCAGACCGGGCTGTGGCGGATGTTCTCCACCCAGGTCGGCGGACAGATCTCCTGGCTGATGCCGAGCGCCCTGATCCTGCTCGTGGCCGGGATTGCCTTGCGCGGACGGCGTCCGCGCACCGACCTGCGTCGCGCTGCCTACCTCGTGTGGGGTGGCTGGCTGGTCGTCACGGCCCTCACCTTCTCCCTGATGGCGGGCATCTTCCACGAGTACTACACGGTCGCCCTGGCTCCCGCCGTCGCAGCGCTGGTCGGCATGGGCGCCCAGGAGGCATGGGAGCGCCGCGGCGGCCTCGTCGGTTCGGCCGTGCTGGCGTCGGCCGCGGGCGCCGCGGCCGTCTGGTCGTTCGTCCTCCTGTCGCGCACCACGGCGTATGCCGAGTGGCTGCGTTTCGGGGTGCTCGTCGCCGGAGCCGTCGCGGCCCTGTTGCTGTTGGCGGTGCGCTCTCTCGACCGGCGGTTCGTGCCGGTGGCGGTTGGCCTGGCCGTAATCACCGGCCTGGCGGGGCCCACGGCATACAGCGTGAGCACGATCCGCAGTCCGCACACCGGCTCGATCGTGACGGCGGGACCGGTCACGCGCGGCGGATTTCCAGGCGGCGGAGGCGGATTCACCGGACCGCCCGCCGGGGCGATGCCACCGCAGCGACCGGCAGGGACGATGCCACAACGCCCGGCGGGCGGGGGCATGCCGCGTGGTGGCGGGCTGCTGGAGGCCGGCACGCCCACCAGTGCGGTGGTGACAGCACTCCACACCGATAGCAGCCGGTTCACCTGGGTCGCGGCGACGGTCGGCAGCCAGAGTGCGGCCGGGCTGCAACTCGCGACCGGCGACCCGGTGATGGCGATCGGCGGATTCAGCGGCAGCGATCCGTCCCCGACGCTCGCGCAGTTCCAGGCCGACGTCGCGGCGGGACGGATTCACTACTTCCTGCCCGGAGGTGGTGGACCGGGCCAGGGCGCGGCGAGCACGGCCAGTCGGATCTCCGCGTGGGTGCAGGCGCATTACCGGGCAGTGACGATCGGCAATCAGACGTTCTACGACCTCACCCAGCCGAAACCCTGACCTCGGCGGTCAGCTCGACACCAGCCCGCCCCGGTGGCATTGGCGCTCGACCGGACGCCGGCCTCGGACCAGCTGGGTGCACCGCGGTGCCGGCCTCAGGTTGCGGGCCGGGAGCAGACCGGGGACGGGCGACGGGTTGGGCGTGCTCGGGGCCAGGGCGCTCACCCGTTCGTGGTCGCCACCGATGAGATCGCGGATCATCGCCCAGCGGCGTTCGTAGGCCGGCCCGAAGCGGGCTCGCGACCGGACGTCGCGACGGGAGCCGGCGGCATACCACCGCCGTGCCCACCACGAGCCCGGCTTGGCGAGACGCACCGCGCCCACTGCGGCGACGGGCGGCAGGAAGAGACCGATGACCGCGAACGGCAGCTTGCCCTTGAGCGCGCAGCCGAGCGAGCAGGCGACGGTGAGGCAGGCGGAGGCGATCAGCCACGGGCGGCTGGGGGCCCACCAGCCGAGCGGGTCGGCACCGAGGGTCATGGCGAGCAGGATCGCGGCGGCGACCAGGAGCGCGCTGATCGACTTGCGGCCGTGCGCCGACCAGTAGACATCCTCGACGTGCACCCACATCGCGAACTCATCGAGGGCCAGGGCCGTCCCGACGCCGAGGAAGATCGCGACCGCGACGAGCGCACGACCATGCGGCTCGTAGGTCACGTGGAGCAGGCCGACGACGAGCACGATGAGCATGCCCCAGACCTGGTGATGCACGTGCACACCGGCAATATGTATGTCGCGGAACAGCTTTCGCCTGCTCGGTGTCATCTGCCGCGCTCGGATGCGGCGGGTCGCCAACCGGGTGAGGCCACCGGTGCCGATGAAGGAGACGAGCATCCAGGCCACGGCCTGGCGTTCCGGGCCGAGCAGTTGCGCAACGCTGAAATCCACAGGCGGCACTCCTGGCGGAGACGTCGTTTCCACCGGTGACTCTGACAGTGGCGGGAAACGGGCGAGTGAACGACAGGCTGCCGCCGCCTCAACGCTTCACCGCCGAGCGGGCACTTTTCGTCGCCCGAGCGGCGACCTTTTCGCGCTCAGTCCTCCGGGTCGGGCGGCTCCGCACCGTCGCGCTCAGCCCACTCGAGCAGCGTGTCGAGGCGGTATGCCGTGTCGTCGATCTCGGCGTTCAGGTCACCGAGTTCGGCATACCGCTGGGGCATGGTGGCGATCGTAAAGTCCTGCGGTTCAAGCGAATCCAGCTCATCCCAGCGAAACGGGGCCGAGACGGTGGCGGCCGGATTGCCGCGCACCGAATAGGCCGCGGCGATGGTGTGGTCGCGGGCGTTCTGGTTGTAGTCGACGAAAACCGCCGCCGGGTCACGGTCCTTGCGCCACCAGGTGGTGGTGACGTCCTCCGGCGCCCGCCGCTCGACCTCGCGCGCGAAGGCCAGGGCGGCACGGCGCACCTCCTGGAAACCCCACTCCGGCTCGATCCGCACGTAGATGTGCAGCCCGGCACCCCCGCTGGTCTTCGGGAAGCCGCGAATTCCCAACTCCTCCAACACTTCTCGCGCGACCTGAGCCGTGCGGCGCACGCGCTCAAAGGGGGCTTCGGGCATGGGGTCGAGGTCGATCCGCCATTCGTCGGGCTTCTCGGTGTCGGCTCGTCGGGAGTTCCACGGGTGGAATTCGACGGTCGACATCTGCACCGCCCAGGCGACATCGGCCAGCTTGGTCACGCACAGCTCGTCGGCGGTGCGCTTCCACCGCGGGAAGTAGAGCTGCACGGTCTCCACCCAGGGCGGAGCGCCATGCGGCAGCCGCTTCTGGTGCACCTTCTCGCCGGTGATGCCGGTGGGATAGCGGTGCAGCATGCACGGCCGGTCACGCAGGGCGCGCACGATGCCGTCGCCGACCGACAGGTAGTAATTGACCAGGTCGAGCTTGGTGGTGCCGAGATCGGGGAAGTAGACCCGGTCGGGGTTGGAGACCCGCACGTCGAAGCCGTCGACGTCGAGGGTCACCGAGGGCGATGCCTTGGCCATGGGCTCAGCGATACCAGTCGTCGCCGGTGAGGAACCGGCGTTTGCCGAACCATGCGCCGCCGCCGCACAGCAGGGCGCCGACCACGAGCACGATGGCGAGCGTCAGCATCGCGCTGTCCGACCGGGTGACGTAGATGACCCCCGACAACAATGCAGCGATCAGACAGAGCACCCCGACGATGGCAAGCGAGAGCACCAGCATCCGCAGGATGATGCCGTGCAGGGTCAGGGTGGGTCGCGGGGACATGCGCCCATCCTGGCAGGGCTCAGCTCGAGCTGCAGCTACTGCCACCGCCGCACGAGGAGCCGCCACCGCAGGACGAGCTACTGCACGACGAACTGCTGCAGGACGATGACGAGCTACTGCACGAGGACGAGCTGCTGCACGAGTTGTGGTGATGCGTGCTGCCACCCACCTCGCTGCCGCCGCCAACGAGCGCCGCGTTGTTGCCGTGGCTGTTCCAACCGCTGCGTCGCCGGGTCGCGCCGCTGCCTCCGTTGACGGCCACCAGAATGACGACGAGGACGACCGCGATGATGATGATGAACACCGCGCCGACGAAGATCAGTCCGAATGCCATGAATTCCCCCTTGATGGTGTGAGGCGAAGGTGGACGACCTCGCTTCGCCAGGAGACGACGAGGTCGCCGTCATACACGGTGCTCCGACGCCGCCCCGCGTAGACGTCGGCGAGCCGGATCCAGTTCCGCGCGAGGTCGTTGCGACGCAACCAGGCGATGAACTCGTCACGGTCGGTGTGGGCGCAGCCGCGGGTGGGCTGTTCGAAGCAGAACCGCACCGCGAGATCGCGCCAACCGGGCAACCACGTGACTTCCTCACAGGCCCGCTCGATCGCGTCGACCCGCTTCATCGCGAGGATCCGTGCCGTATGCCGAGCGCGTAGCGCGTCGAAGCCGTCCGGCACCCGGCCGTGCAGCAGGTCGTCGACGACCCGGTGTTGGCGCGCCGCCAGCCGCTCACGCGTGGGCATGCGAAACCCCTTGAGCCACAGCGGTATTGATCCGGTCCAGGTCGCTGCTCACCGCAGCCGCGGTGATGTCGGCGTCGCGTTCGAGCATGATGCCAGGCAGCGGCAGGCAGCGATCGGCATACGTGCTGGTGAGCAGGGTGACCAGGGCGGTGACCTCGTCGCGGACCGGGTGGGCGTGGGTGTCGAGGTAGAGCCCGTCGCGCTCGGTGCCGCCGGCGACGTGGACATAGGCGACCTGTTCGAGCGGGAAGCGCGCGAGCTCGGCCGCCGGGTCGGTGCCGCGTGCCGTCGCACTGGCGTAGAGGTTGGCGACGTCGAGCACGAGGTGGACCCCGGTGCGGTCGACGAGTTCGGTGAGGAAGTCCGGCTCGTCCAGCTCGTCCTCGGGCCAGCTCATCAACGCAGCGATGTTCTCGACGGCGAGCGGGCGGGGCAGGGCCTGCTGGGCTTCGCGGACGTTCTCGACGAGCACCGCGAGGCTGTCGCGGGTGCGCGGGGGAGGCAGCAGGTGGCCGGCCTCCAGCACGTCACCGTGCAGCGGGTCGGGCGTCGCGGCACCTCGCACGAAGGCGACATGTTCACTGATGACGGGGGAGTCGAGGGCCTCGGCGAGATCGGCGAGGTGCTGGAGCCGGTCTGCGTCCGGCCGGCTTGCGTCGGCCAGGCCGAGGGTGACGCCGTGCGGCACGATCGCGACACCGGCCCGGCGCAGCGCGGTGAGTTCGGTCGGCAGACGGTCGGGCCGCACGTTCTCGGCGACGACCTCGGTGAAAGTGATCCGGTCGTCGGCGGCGAGGGCAGCGATGAACTCGGCGATCGGTCGTCGCCAGGCGACGGCAGTGCCGCGCAGTTCGCTGATCCCAGTCATCTCGCCCCTTTCGATGCCCCTCGCGTCGTCATCGTTCCACGTGGTGCGCTGCCGAACCAGACCGAGCGCGCTGGGGTGGCGCCGATCGCCCAGTTGGGCGTTTTGTGCGGGGCCGCTGGGCGCTGGGGTGGCGCCGATCGCCCAGTTGGGCGTTTTGTGCGGGGCTGCCGGCGCGGGGGTGGCGCCGATCGCCCAGTTGGTCGTTTTGTGCGGGGCTCCCGGCGCGGGGGTGGCGCCGATCGCCCAGTTGGGCGTTTTGTGCGGGGCTCCCGGCGCGGGGGTGGCGCCGATCGCCCAGTTGGGCGTTTTGTGCGGGGTTGCCGGCGCTGGGGTGGCGCCGATCGTCCAGTTGGGCGTTTTGTGCAGGGTTCCCGGCGCTGGGGTGGCGCCGATCGTCCAGTTGGGCGTTTTGTGCGGGGCCGCTGGGCGCTGGGGTGGCGCCGATCGCCTAGTTGGGCGTTCTTGCGCTGCTGTATGCCGGGTGCACGACCCGAAACGTGCCCGATTTCGGGCAGAAGTTTGTGTTTTCGTCGCCGCAGCATGCACAGTCTTCCTCGTGCCTGACGAAGAACTGGTCCGCAGAGTCGCGGAGACGACCGGCCTCAGCCCCGCGGAAGCGGCGCGCGTGGTCGAGGACGTGATCGCCTGGCACGGCGAGACCGTCGAGGAATATGTCCGGCGCAGGCACGCCCACCACCAGACCTACGGCCGGCGCAACGAGGAGACCTTCGCGCTGATCGCGCGGGAGCTGAAGCGGCGCCCGTTCGCCGCGCCCGAACTCACCACGCGTCAGCTGCGGCGCATCGTCTACGGCTGAACCACCAAGGAAAGAGCAGACCACCATGTGCGGCATCGTCGGCTACATCGGCCCCAATCAAGCAGCTCCCGTCATCCTCGAGGGCCTGCACACGCTGGAGTATCGCGGCTACGACTCGGCCGGTCTCGGCGTGCTCACAGCCCGCGGGCCGAAGGTCGTGCGAGCGGTCGGGCGGGTGCGTGACCTGGAGGAGGCGCTGCCCAAGCGGCTGTCCGCCACGGTCGGCATCGGCCACACCCGCTGGGCCACACACGGCCCCGCGACCCAGGAGAACGCTCACCCGCACACCGACGCTGAGGGTCGAATCCTCTTGGTGCACAACGGGATCATCGACAATGCCGCCCAGCTGCGGGCGGCACTCACCGCCGACGGCGTCACCCTTCAGTCCGATACTGACACCGAGGCGCTCGCCCACCTCATCGCCCGCTCGAGCGCCAAGACGCTCGAGGACAAGGTGCTCGAGACCCTCGGCAAGGTCACCGGCACCTACGCCATCGCGGTCGCCGACGCCAAGCAGCCCGACCGCGTCGTGGTCGCCCGTCAGGGTTCGCCGCTCGTGCTCGGCGTCGGCGATCACGAGATGTTCGTCGCGTCCGACGCGACGGCCCTGGTCCGGCATACCTCCTCGGTGGTGCACCTCGACGACGGCGAGCTCGCGGTCGTGACCGCCGACGGCTTCCGCACCTTCACCGCGGAGAGCAACGACACCGGCAAGCAACCGCAGACCGTCGACCTCGACGCCGTGCAGGCGCAGATCGGTGAGCACGACACGTTCATGCACAAGGAGATCCACGAGCAGCCCGAGTCGCTGCGCCGGATGCTGTCCGGCCGGTTGGACGACCGCTTCGCAACCGCTCGCCTGGACGGGCTGCAGATCGAGGCGCGCGAGCTGCGAAAGTTCAAGCGGGTCAAGGCAATTGGCTGTGGCTCGGCCTACTACATCGGCCAACTCGGCGCCTCCATGATCGAGGACTTGGCGCGCATTCCGGCCGACGCGGAGGCCGCCTCGGAGTTCCGCTATCGCAACCCGATCATCGAGCCGGACACCCTGTATGTCGCGGTCAGCCAGTCCGGTGAGACCGCCGACACGCTGTTCGCCGTCAATGAGATCCAGCGCAAGGGCGGCACCGTCGTCGGCCTCGTCAACGTGGTGGGTTCATCGATCGCGCGAGCCTGCGACGGCGGCATCTACCTGCACGCCGGCCCCGAGGTCAGCGTCGCCTCGACCAAGGTGCTCACCCACATGGGCGTGGGCTTCGCCCTGCTCGCACTCGCTCTCGGGCGCGTGCGCGACCTGTCCTTCACCGAGGGCAAGCGCATCCTCGATGGGCTGCGCAACCTGCCGGACCAGGTCGCGGAGATCATCGCCAAGGAGGACGAGATCGCCTCTGTTGCAAAGGAACTCACCCATGCGCAGAGCCTGTTCTTCATCGGTCGGGTGCGTGGTTATCCGGTCGCGCGTGAGGGCGCGCAGAAGCTCAAGGAGATCTCCTATCTGCACGCCGAGGCCTACCAGGCCAGCGAGCTCAAGCACGGTCCGCTCGCACTGATCATCCCGGCGATGCCGACTGTCGCGATCATCCCTGATGACGAACTCGTCGACCGCAATATCGGTGCGCTGCACGAGATCACGGCACGCAAGGGGAAGGTCGTCGCGATCACGCACAGCGAAATCGATCTCGAAGGCACCGAGGTGGCGCGCATCGACGTGCCGCGCAACGAGGTGGAGCTCGACCCGCTGCTGCTCACGATTCCGTTGCAGCTGTTGGCATATCACGTCGCGACGGCTCTCGGACGCGACATCGACCGCCCCCGCAACCTCGCAAAATCGGTGACGGTCGAATAGCGGTCGCCCCTATCGTCGCGGGATGGAGTTCGAGATCAGCCCGCTGCGCCCCAGCGACGCCGAGGTGATCGGCCCGGCGCACAACCGCATCTGGCGGGAGGCGTATGCCGGTCTCCTTCCTCCCGCTGTGCTCGCCTCACGCGATGATGCCGCCGCCACGCGTCGCTGGCGTGAGCGCGGTGAGCAGGTGCAGGAGCACGGGCGGTCCGCGGAGGGTGCGGTGAACCTGGTGGCACGGTTCGACGGGCAACCGGTCGGCTGGATCTCGGTGGGCCCGGGGCGCGACGACGACCCACCCACTCCGACCGAGTTGTGGGCGCTCTACGTCCTGCCGGAGCACTGGGGTGCTGGCGTCGCGGGCCGGCTGGTAACAGCGGGACTGCCGCCCGGGCCGGCACACCTCTGGGTCTTGGACGGCAACGAGCGAGCGATCGCGTTCTACCGCAAGGTCGGCTTCGACATCGACGGTGCCACCAAGGAACTCGGCACCACCGGGGCGATCGAGCGCCGTATGACGCGTCGCTAGCACTCCGACGGCGCCGGTGGTGGCTGACGTTGCGGGCGGGGCCGCGTGGGTGTCAGGGATTGCGGCCGGGGTCGGGCCGGTGGTGCTGACGCTGCGGGCGGGGCCGCGTGGGTGTCAGGGATTGCGGCCGGAGGCGGGCCGGTGGCGCTGACGTTGCGGGCGGGGCCGCGTGGGTGTCAGGGCTTGCGGCCGGAGGCGGTTTCGCGTCGCCCAACCAGGGAAGCCGCAGCACGAAGCCGCCGCCCCAACAAAGGGGCGGCGGCTTCGCAGGAGACCGGGATCAGGCCGGCATCGGGTCGTCCTCGAGCGCAGCCTCACGCTCGATCTCGGCGATGTGGGTGTCCATCCGCTCCTCCGGCAGCCGATTCATGACCGCGAAGTAGTAGACGGCGACGCTGAAGATCACCGTGAGCAGGCAGGACCAGCCGAAGCTCATGATCGCCTTGTCGTCGAGGTCACCCGCCAGATAGGACAGGATCGCCAGGCCGCCCAGCCACGGCAGCATCCACGCGCCGGACTTCCACTCGAACGGCGGCTTGGCGTGGCCCATCGCGCTCATGACGGCGAGCAGCACCAGGCCGAGCAGCACGGTGATGAACAGCTTGAAGTTGATCGTCCAGGTCGACCAGATGACGATCAGGTTGGAGCAGATGAAGGCCAGCAGCGGCAGCACGTCGCCGCCCGGGCAGCGGAACGGCCGCGGCGCGTTGGGCTTGGTGCGGCGCAGCGCGCCGACGACCAGCGGCCCGGACGCGAAGGACAGCACCGTCGCCGAGGTGATGAAGCCGACCAACTGCTGCCAACTCGGGAACGGCAGGAAGACGATCAACCCCACCACGAAGGCCACCACCAGGCTGATGAACGGCACGCCGTTCTTGTTGGTCTTGGCCAGTGCCCGTGGAGCGTTGCCGTTGCGCGCCATGGCGTAGGACACGCGCGAAGTCACCGTGGTGTAGATCAGGCCGGTGTCACCCGGGGAGACGATCGCGTCGGCATACAGCAGGTAGGCGAGCCAGGCCATGCCGAGGGTGGTCGCGACCGCAGCGAGCGGGCCGAAGGAGTCCTTGAAGTCCAGCGCGTCCCAGCCCTTGGCGAAGTCGCCACCGTTGAGCGCGCCGATGAAGGCCACCTGCAGGCCGATGTAGAGCAGGCCACAGAGCACGACGGACCCGATGACGGTGATCGGGACATTGCGCTTGGGGTTGTCGGTCTCACCGGCGAGCTCGATGCCCTGACGGAAACCGAGGAAGGAGAACACGATGCCGGACGTCGCGATGCTGGTGAAGACGCCCTCCCAGCCGAACGGCATGAACCCGCCCTTGCCGGAGGTGAAGTTCGACCCGTGGAACTGGGCGAAGAGGAAGGCGATGATCACCACGGTGATGATGAGCAGCTTCCACCACACCAGGATCGTGTTGATCTTCTCGAACCACTTCACGCCGAAGTAATTGATGAGGACGAAGAGCGCCATCAGGATCACCGCGGAGATGTAACCGAGCGTGGTGAGCGTGTGCACCTTGTCGCCGTTCACCATGTGCTCGGTCGTGAACGGCGCGTATTTGGTCGCGTACTGCAGCGCCGCCTCGACCTCGATCGGCGCCACCGTGGCGCAGGCGATCCACAGGATCCACCCGGCGAGGTAGCTGCTGAACGAGCCGAAGGCGATATGCGGGAAACGCACCACGCCACCGGACACCGGGAACATCGTGCCGAGCTCGGAGTAGACGAGCGCGATGATCAGGATCATCACCATGCCGATGGCCCACGAGATCATTGCGGCCGGTCCGGCTTGCTTGGCCGCGTTCATCGCGCCGAACAGCCAGCCGGAGCCGATGATCGAGCCGACGCTCGCGAAGAGCAGTCCGATCAGGCCGACATGTCGGCGCAACTCGGGTTGATCAGTGTGGGGCGCTGCCGCCCCGTCGAGGCTGGACACTCGAAACCTCCTCTGCGGGGCCGTCCGGCGGCGCCCGCGCATGCAGATGTGCGGCAATCACGGTGGATTGCCACCGGACACTGTTGCATGATCGAAGGGTGAGGTGGGAGACCCTCGACGGTCTTTCCTTTGCCGTATGCCGACCGGCTCGCCTGCCGCTCTCACAGCCGGTATGCCGACCCTTCCCAGCGAGCACGCAGCCACCGGTCATGGCTGGCGATCACGACCGTCACCGTGGTCTCGCGCACGGCCGCCTCCAACTCCTCGACCAGCGCGGGCGAGAGGTGGTTGGTGGGTTCGTCGAGCAGCAGCAGGTCGGCCTGCTCGGCGAGCAGGAGCGCCAGCGCGAGCCGATGTTGTTGTCCCACACTAAGTTCGCCCACGGCTGAGCGAAGATCGCGCGGGTGCAACAGCCCGAGCTCGCGCAGCGGCACCGGCGGATCGGTCGCGGCATACAGGTCGACCGGGAGGGCTCGCGGGTCGGTGAAGGTCACCTGCTGCGGGAGCAACCCGACCCGGCGCACGTGCACGTCGAGCCGGCCCCGGTCCGGCGCGAGCCGGCCGGCGAGCACCGCGAGCAGCGAGGACTTGCCCGAGCCGTTCGGGCCGGTGAGCAGCAGCTTGTCGCCCGTCGCGATATCGAGCCGGTCCACGGCGACCCGGCCTTCGACAAAGAGGTCACGAACCGTGGCGGACGCACCGGCCGCGCCCGCGATCGCACCCCGAAACCGAAGTGGCACAGGCGGTTTGGGGATCAGCTCGCGTTCGACGGCGGCGATGCGCTGCTCGGCATTGCGCCGACGCCGGGACACCGTCGCCTGCACGCGCGACCCCTTGAACCCGTAGATGTACTTGTCGCCGTCGCGGGGCCCGCGGTCGTGCGCGATGTCGAGGTTGGTGGTGCGTGCCGCCTTGCGCAACTCCTCCAGCTCCTCGCGCTGCGCGATGAACGCCTCGAGCCATTGCGTGCGCGCCTGTTCCTTGGCGCGGACATAGGCGGCATACGAGCCGGTGAAGACGCGACCGCCGTCCCCGTCGCTGCCGAAATGCGACGGGTCGAGGTCCACGATCGTGGTGCAGACGCGGTCGAGCAGCACCCGGTCGTGCGTCGCGATCAGCACGACACCCGGCATCGAAAGCAGCTGTGACTCAAGGAAGTCCAGGCCGTCGTCATCCACGTGGTTGGTCGGTTCGTCCAGCAACAGGCAGGCCGGCCGGCGCGTGAGCAGCGCGGCGAGCGCGAGCCGGGCCCGCTGCCCGCCGGACAGTTCGCCCACCCGGGTCGAGGGGTCGATCTGCTCCAGCCCCAGCCGGGCCGCGGCCTCCTGCGCGCGACGGTCGGCGTCCCAGGCGTCGTGGCTGGTCGCGTCCTCGAGCGCCCGGTCGTAGGCCGCGGCGTCGGTGGGCAGCGCGTCGGCCGCGCGCTCAACCTCGGTGACCATGGCGTGCAATGGCGCCAACGCATCCCGCAGGACCCGCCCGACGGTATGCCGGGTGCCCAGGCCGGTGTCCTGCGCGAGATAACCGAGATCGGCCGGCCGATGCACCTCGCCACCATCGGGAACGTCCAACCCCGCGGCGATCCGCAGCAGCGTGGATTTGCCCGAGCCGTTCTCACCGACCAGGCCGACGCGCTGTCCGGGCGGGGCGGTCAGCTCGATGCCGTCGAGGACGACGCGATCGCGGAAGGTGCGGTGGACGTCGCGGAGCACGAGTGCAGCGGGGGAGATGGCAGACATGTGGAGACCTCGGTGGTAGCCGGAGGCTCGCCGGGCAGCGCCGCGGACGCGAGCGAGGTGAGGTCTCAGTGCTTCATGACGAGTGTCAGCCTGACGGCTCACGGCATACGGGGTCAACCGGATTGCGAACTCGCGCGTCCGCGGCTGCGCGCCACCGGTCGTGCCGAACTGCGGACAGATCCAAGCAATTCGCGCGCAGCCGGCATATCCGCGGTGTGATCTGGATAACCTACCTGGCAGTAACCCGCACGAGGAGGACCCCCATGAGCACCGACACCCGCCGCAAGGTCAGCGCGCTGGATCTCGGCAAGAGCATGCTCGGCATGGCGCCCGACCTGCCCGGCATTTTGAAGGGCGCGCCGGGGCTGCTGCTGCGCAAGCCGAGCGACAAGACATCGGCGGGGTTGACCTTCCAGAAGGCCGCCGCCGCCCACCCGCACCGCCACTTCCTCAAGGGCGAGGGCGGCCGGGTGCTCACCTATGGCGAGTCCAACGACCTGGTCAACCGCTATGCCTCGGTCTTCACCGCGCGCGGGGTCCGGCGCGGCGACGTGGTTGCGCTGATGGCGCGCAATGACATCGAGAACATCCTGGTCATGCTGGCCGCCGCCAAGATCGGCGCGGTGGCCGGCCTGCTCAACTACAACCAGCGCGGTGACGTGCTCGCGCACAGCCTGGGCATCCTGCAGGCCAAGCTGCTCGTGCTCGACGCTCCGCTGCGCGAGGACCTCGACTCGGCCGGTGAGATCGCCACGCGCCAGCAGGTGATCACCTTCGAGGAGCTGCGCAAAGAGGCGGAGTCCGCGGACAACCGCAACCCCACGATCACCAGCGAGATCCAGGGCAAAGAGACCTTCCTTTACATCTTCACCTCGGGCACCACCGGCATGCCGAAGGCCTCGGTGATGAGCCACTACCGCTGGATGAAGTCCTATTCCGGGCTCGGCGCGCTGGGCGTGCGGCTCAAGGGCGACGACACGCTCTACTGCCCGCTGCCGCTCTACCACAACAACTCGGTGACCGTCGGGCTCACCTCGGTGCTCAACGGTGGCGCCGCGATGGCGGTCGCGCCGAAGTTCTCGGCCAGCAAGTTCTGGGAGGACTGCATCGCGTATGACGCCACCGCGTTCGTCTACATCGGAGAACTGTGCCGCTACCTGTTGGCCCAGCCCGAGCGACCGGTCGACAAGCAGCACAAGGTGCGCGTGGTCGTCGGCAACGGCCTGCGCCCGGACATCTGGCACGAATTCCAGGAGCGCTTCGGGATCAAGCGGATCGCCGAGTTCTATGGCGCCTCGGAGTGCAATATCGCCTTCATCAACGCCTACAACATCGACCAGACCGCGGGCACCTGTCCGCTGCCCTACAAGGTGGTCGAGTACGACCCGGAGACCGGTGACGCGGTGCGGGACGCGCAGGGTCGGCTGAAGAAGGTGAAGAAGGGCGAGGTCGGCCTGCTGCTGTCGAAGGTCACCGACCGGCAGCCCTTCGATGGGTACACCGACTCCGATGCCACCGAGAAGAAGCTGATCCGCGGCGCCTTTAAGGACGGCGACGCGTGGTTCAACACCGGCGACCTGGTGCGCGACCAGGGCTTCCAGCACGTAGCCTTCGTCGACCGGCTCGGTGACACCTTCCGCTGGAAGGGCGAGAACGTCGCCACCACCGAGGTCGAGGCGCTGCTCGCACACCAGCCGCAAATCGAGGACTGCACCGTGTATGGCGTGTCCGTGCCGGGTGCCGACGGCAAGGCCGGTATGGCGGCGGTCGTGCTGCGCGAAGGCGCGTCGATCGAAGGGCCGGAGCTCGCCAAGCACGTGGCCGAGCGGCTCCCGTCATACGCCTATCCGCTGTTCGTGCGGGTGGTCGACTCGCTGGAGCACACCTCGACCTTCAAGTCCCGCAAGGTGGAGTTGCGTGACTCCGGCTTCGGTGACAAGGCCGGTGGCCAGGTGTATGTGCTGACTGACGCCGAGCGTGGGTATGTGCCCTACTACGACGGCTATGTCGACGACGTGAATGCCGGTCGCTACCCGAAGCTCTGAGCCCCTCTTTGCTGGTTGAGCGGCGTCCTGAGCAGCGCGACGGAGGAGCGCGTGTCGAAGGGCAAGGCGCGAGCTCGCGAGCGCCGCGTCGAAACCACTGCCCCGGGCGTGCGCTCTTCCTCTGGTCAGCGGCGGCGCAGCAGACCTGACTCGGTGACGACATACCGCGGACCGGCGGTGGACGCCGACGGCAGCGCGCTCGGGCTCACGGCAGCGGATTGCGTTGCGACATAACGCATCCGCTGGGTCGCGACGCCAGCAGCCGATGCCTCGGCGGTGGGGATCGCGGCGGTGCCGAGCAGGGCGACGGACGCTGCGCCAACGATGGCGCGGGTGGTGCGGCGGAAGCCGAGTGAAGTGTTCATGTCGAGGACTTTGCTCGCCGGTGCTTTGCGGTTTCTGTGCGCCTCCTGTGGCATGTGGATGTGCTGATGCTGGACCGCGCGACATAGCTCGCCCTAGCCTCGACGGTGGGGAGGTCGCACATGAACGCAGCACGGCTCGACCGGAGGTGGCTGCGGCGTGCGCCGAGGCAGCGGGCGCGTGCGGGCGTCGGCGCGCTCCTGCTCGTGGTCACCGGCTCCGGTGTCGCGCTGACCAGTTGCTCGAAGACTCCGGATCCCGCGTGCTTCGCCAGCGCCTTGCGTCTGAATCCGTCTGTGGCACAACGTGATCAGCGGGTAGCGCTCACGGCGGCGGTCGAGCGGTGCCCATCGGGCACGGCATACAGCGTGGTGCTGGTGGACGCGAGTCAACGACAACTGGAGCTCGGCTCTGGCCGGACCGGTCCGAAGGCCCTCCGCCACGAGTTCACCGTGCCCCGCAGCACCGCGACCGGTGCCGGCCGGATCTCGCTGAGCTTCCAGGTGCGCTGCGGCGACGGCGAGGGCTCGTGCGCGGGCTTCCCCGTCGGCATCACGGTGCAATAGTCGCCGCGCTGGGACGGCACGCGTGCGGTCGCGTGGTTCTGGGTCAGGATGGGCCACGTGGATGCGATTGTCGGACTTGGAGATTCGTATGCCGCGGGCGTCGGCTCACCGGACCCTGACGGGCTGTGCTGGCGGTCGCGGTCGGCATACCCGATCCAGGTCGGCACCGCGCTGGGACGCGACGTGGTGCTCAACGCCTGCCTCGGCGCGACGATCGCGGATGTGCTTGCGAATCAACTGGATTCGCTGAGCGCTGACACGCCCTTGGTGACGATCACGGTCGGGGGCAATGACGCCGGCTTCGCCCAGGTGCTCACCCGCTGCGCGCTGCCGGCGTGGATGGGCGACTCCGACGACGTGCTCGACGAGGCTGCCTGGGTGATCCGCGACGTGCTGCCCGAGAGACTGCGATCGCTGTATGCCGCGGTGCGCGCCAAGGCACCGAACGCGCGGCTGATCGTGGCCGGTTATCCGAGACTGTGGGACCGGCCGGAGGACTGCAACCTGGCGACCTTCTTCAGCCCGCACGAGATCGGCCGGATGAACCAGGCCGCGGACGAGCTCGCGATCGTCATCGGCGCCGCCGCCCGCGACAGCGGCGCCGATTTCCTCGACGTGCGCAGCGCCTTCACCGGGCAAGGTGTCTGCGAACGCGTGGAGTGGATCAGGGGTGTCTCCTGGCCGGTCGAGGAGTCCTTCCACCCGGCCCCGCTCGGTCACCGGGCGTATGCCCGCGCCGTCCTCGACAGCTACGGCAGGCGCGAGACGGCCGGCATACCGGCGAAACCCTCGGTGCGTTATGGCGTGGACTGCCGGGGATCGGCTCCGACCTTCCGGCTGCCCGATCTGCTGAGCGGCCGCAGTCTGCGAGGCGCCAAGGCACACGGGCTCGACACGGACGAGGTGGCCGCTCTCGGTGAACGCGTGCGCCAGCCGCAGCCCGACCCGGCCGCCCATGACCGGCTGCGCGAACTCGACGCCCAGGTGCGAGCCACCCGCTGACTCCCGGCCAACCGGCGGCCATCCCCGGCGAGCAGAATGGGGGCCATGCGCCTGACGCTGATCCGCCACGGCGAGACCCCTGCCAACGTCATGGGCTCGCTGGACACCGCCCTGCCGGGCCCGGGTCTGACCGACCGAGGTCGCGAGCAGGCGCAGGCGCTGCCCGACCTGCTGCGTGAGCTGGACGGCGACCCGATCGACAGCATCTGGGTGTCCGGTGCGCTGCGCACTCACGAGACGGCCGCGCCGCTCGCGTCCGCGCTCGGCCTGCTGCCGACCACGCTCGCCGGTGCGCACGAGATCCAGGCCGGTGAGGTCGAAAAGCACACCGATCCGGAGAGCGTGCAGCGCTATCTCGAAGTCCTGTGGAGTTGGTCGCAGGGCGACACCGGTGTGCGGATGCCGGGTGCCGAGACCGGGGACGAGGTGTTGCGCCGATTCGATGCGGGCGTCGAGCAGATCGCGCGCTCCGGCACCCGCCACGCGGTGCTCGTCAGCCACGGCGCGATGATCCGCACCTGGACGTGCATCCGCTCGCACAACCTCGGGATGAACTTCGCCCGGCACAACCCCCTGGCCAACACCGGCATCGTGGTCGTCGAGGGCGAGCCGGCTTCGGGGTGGGTCACCCGATCCTGGATGGGAGCGCCGCTGGGTGGTCCGGGAATCGACGGCAACGACCCGTATGACGGCCCGACCGGCCATCCGTTCGAACCCTGACCCGGCCGCTCGCGCCGCCGCTCGATTTGGTGTGTCGCTGGCGGGCTGTGCATGGTGGAAGACATGACTCTCGCACGACCGACGTCCCGGAGCCTCGCGCCCGCTGCCGTGATCGCGGTGGCCGCCCTCGGCCTCACCGCCTGCGGTGGCAGCACCGACGCCTCCTCTTCCAGCCCGGCCAGCAGCTCCACCACTAGCTCGAGCACCAGCTCGTCGTCGGCTTCGACGTCGTCGTCCGCGCCGACCCCCAGCACGACCTCGAGCGCGGCGCCTAGCTCGAGCGGGGCGACCTCCAGCTCGGGTGGTCCAAGTTCCAGCGGCGCGACGTCGAGCACACCAGCCCTGGACACCGCTTTGGTCAGCAAGTGCCTCACCGCCAACACGAAGATGAATGCCGCCGTCACCCGCTGGAATGCCGCGGTGAAGACCCAGATCACCAGCCAGCTCGACTCCGCCGGTGACAACTTCCGCACCACCGCGCGTGACCTGCGCAAGCTGACGACGAACTACAACAATCCCACGTTCAAGAAGTACATCCTGGCGATCGGCAACGATTTCGATTCCATGGCCAAGGCGCGCGACAACCGCACCACCGTCTCGACCGATGCCTATAACCGCGACGCCAAGACGCTGCGCACCTACTTGAGGTTGACCCCGTTCGGTGGACATCCTGATCGTCAGGTTTCGGCCTGGCAGGGAAGGATGCCCTCATGGGTGCGAAGAGGAAGAGTTACACCCCGAAGTACCGGCAGGAAGCCGCGCACTTGGTG
>NZ_JAAOIV010000008.1 GCF_011440275.1 Metallococcus carri
CCCAAGAAGCCAAACGCTGCCTACGCGCCTACCTCACCCGCAAGATCTACCGCGTCCTGACCGCAGCACACCCCACACCACCACAACCCGACCTCACCGCCGCTTGACGAACATAGAAGCGTCGAGGGGGGTAGCGTCCGCAGATTCGCCGCACCATTCGTGCGCACACGCGGACACAGCGGGACGGCATACGCCCAGCGTCCGCAGATTCGCCGCACCATTCGTGCGCACACGCGGACACAGCAGGCAGAAGGCGTTGCGCTGCACGTGGTTTCGACGCGCTCGCTCCTTCGTCGCTCACTTGCTCAACCAGCGAGGGGGGTAGCGTCCGCAGATCTGCCGCACCATTCGTGCGCACACGCGGACACAGCAAGCGAAAGGCGTTACGCTGCACGTGGTTTCGACGCGCTCGCTCCTTCGTCGCTCACTTGCTCAACCAGCGAGGGGTCCAGTGTCCGCAGATTCGCCGCACCATTCGTGCGGACATGCGGACACAGCAAGCGAAAGGCGTTGCGCTGCACGTGGTTTCGACGCGGCGCTCGCAAGCTCGCACCTTGCTCAACCAACGAAGGGGGGCCTTCCTCAACCAGCGGAGTGGCGGCCCTTGCTCAACCGGCGAGAGGGGGCCTTGCTCAACCGGCGGGCCGGGTGAAGGTCAGCCGAGGATTTGTTCTTCGTCCTTGGCCCACAGGCCGGTGAGCCCGCGGAAGTGTCCGAGGAAGCGATCCTGCTCGTGCGCGGGATAGGTCGAGCGCACCGTCTCCACCAAGAGCCGGTCGAAATCGTCCGACAGCACCCAGTCGAGGACGAGCTCGTCGACATGCCCGAGGGCCGTCTCGCAGAACTCGAAGTATCGCTCGGAATCGAAGTGCGCGTCCGAAAGCCGTTGATATTCAACGAGTTTGTCCGCGTATGCCGTGTCCTCATCGGCGATGTCGAACCAGGGGCCGGTGTCCACCTGGGTCCGCGCCTTGCGCCCGGTGACGACACAGAAGATCGACCACTTCAGCAGTGACTTGATCGCCCACGGGAAGTAGTAGTGCAGCGAGGTCAGCGCCACATCCGGGCAGGCGTTGGCGTAGTCGATGGGATAGACGACATCGTCCTTGACGAGCATCTCGCAGGAGTTGAACTCCCACCGGAAGAACGCGTTCACCGTCTGCGCGATGGTCCGTGTCTCGGCGCCCGCCTCCGGCGACAGGAAGTCATAAGCCACTTCGTAGCGGTCGTGCATCGGCTCGTCCGGCCGGAACTTCATCACCATCGTCTCCGGGCCGATGGTGAGCGCCCGGGCGAACACGTCATACCCGTCGACGGCCTTCTGCAGATGCATCAGCATCTCGCCGGAGTCGTCATACGACCGGTGCAGGTCGTGCTCGTCGGCGATCATCGACACCCCGCGCCACGCGCCGCCGTCGAAGGGCTTCATGAACATCGGATAGCCCAGCTCGGCAGCGATCGCATCCAGGTCGAAGGACCGGTTGTACTTGCTCGAGGTGTAGGCCCAGCGCACATTGTCGACCGGGTTCTTGTAGGGGACCAGCACGGTCTCGGGCACCTTCATGCCGAGCCGGATCAGCGCGCAATAGGCCGAGTGCTTCTCCATCGACTGGAAGGTGAAGGGGCTGTTGAGCAGGTAGACGTCGTCCATCAGCGCGACCTTCTTCAGCCACTCGCGCGGGTGGTAGTACCAGTGCGCCAGCCGGTCGATCACCAGCTCGGTGCGCGGCTTCTCACGCAGGTTGAACGGCTCGATCGCCAGCCGCTCCGAGCGCACCTCGTGGGTCGTCCCGTCCGGCGCGGTGATCGGGCCGACCCGCCGCACGAGCTCCTCGAACGCGCGCGGCCAGTCCTCCTCCGCCCCGAGCAGGAGTCCGATGAGGTGCTGGGTGGTCGTCATACCTCTCCCTTCGCGAACCGTGCAGCGTCAGCAGAAGCGTGGCAGGTGATGAGCGATCTGTCGCTGCCACCACGGCCAGTCGTGGGCGCTGTCGTGACCCCAGACGTCGAGCTCGTGACGAATTCCCTTGTCCTGCAACACTTGTGCAAACGCGAGCGTCGACGGATAGGCCTTGGTCGGCTCCCACTCGAAGGCGCCCTGCCCCACCACCAGCAGCACCGACGCCGCCGAACGCACCCACTCCAGGTGGTCGCCGGACATGCCCGGCACATAGTGCATCGGGTTGGCGAAATAGGTCGCATCGCCCGTCTCGCCCCACGCGTGCCAGCTGCTCGGGTCGTAGTTGCCGGACAGGCCGATGCCGAGCGGCGCCAGGTGCGCGCGGGTGAGGCTGTAGTGCACGGCGTGATAGGCGCCCATCGACACCCCGAGCGTGATCACCGGCAGCCGGCCACCGAGTTGCTCGGTGATCCAGGGGATCACGGCCTCGTCGAGCCATCTCAGGTATGCCGCGTGCCCGCGCGCCCGCTCCTCGGTCGGCTTGTCGTTCGCCGACCAGGTCCACCCGTCCGCGGAGTCGACGCAAAAGAAGCTCACCCGTCCGGCGTCGATGAGATCCTGCACCGCCCCGACCATGCCGTGCGCCGCGAAATCCTCGGCGCGGCCGGCCTCGCTGGGGAAGACCAGCACCGGCCGGCCCCAGTGGCCGTAACGCATCACCCCGAGCCGGACGTCGCTGTCCGGCACCTGCAGTTCGACGCGCTCGCCGCTCACGGGGTCAGCCTCACATACCCCAGGCCCTGCGCAAAAGGCTCGGCAACACCGGATCGAGGTTGTCCCGCCAGGCGGTGTAGTTGTGCAGATCGGGGAAGCCGGTGAAGACGGTCCGCCACCCGTGGTCGGCCATCATCCGCTCCAGGGACTCGTTGAGGTCGAAATTGCTCTCCCGCATCCCGCACGACAGCCCCACCTCCAGTCGCCTCGGCGGTCGCATCCGCTTCAGCTCGCGCACCTCGTCGGCGATCCGGTCGAAGTCGCGAAAACCGTTGTCCTCCTGCGAAATCCACGGATCGAAGAAGGACCCCGACTGGCTGAAGACCACCCCGACACGCTCGTCGCGCACCCCGGCGTGCAGCGCCGCGAGACCACCCAGACTGGCACCCATCACGGCCACCCAGCCGCGGACGGCATACCGCGTCTCGAGCTCGTCGAGGGCCTTGGTGAACGAGCGGGCGTAGACCGGCGAGGCGGAATACCAACTGTTGCGCCGGTGCGCGTCGGCCAGCAGCAGCCGGAACGGCGGCAGCACCCCCGCGGCGATATGGGCCCCGGCCCACTGGGTGATCGCGGCATACCGCTCGTAGTGGTCGCCGTCGTGACACACCAGCAGCGGCGCCGGATCCGCGGCCCGCAACCCCGCGGGCGCCCACAGGCGCGTCTTCATCGGGATCCGGTATGCCGTCGGCAGGTCCAGTGGCCGGGTCCGTCCGGCGACCGTGGGCGCGGTCAGCCAGTCCGGCTCCCGGTAGTCGCTGCGACGCCATTCGGACTTGGTGCCCCACTCGGTGTCCACCGTGTCCGGGCAGCGCGGGTCGAGGATCGGCTCCTGGCGCACCCGCCGGCGGCGGGTGACCAGGAAGCGGTATTCCAGCCGCCACAGGCCCTGGGTGCCGACCTCCCGCGTCCAGCCCCGGCGTTCCAGGCGGCACGGACCGGCCGAGACGTCGGCCTCCAGCGCGACCGCGTCATACCGCCGCTCCCGGTCCCCGAGGCGCAGGTACATGGACTTAGTACAACGCCGACATCAACGCGGTGCGGGCCTTCTTCACCCGCGGGTCGCTGGCACCCACGACCTCGAACAGCCCGATCAGGTGCTCGCGCGCGGCATTGCGCTCCTCACCGCTGGTCGCCTTGACGACCTCGATGAGCCGGGCGAAGGCGTCCTCGACGTGACCGCCGAGCACGTCCAGGTCGGCGACGAGGGTCTGCTTGACGACGTCGGTCGGCGCCGCGGCAGCGTCGGCGCGCGCCTGGTTGAGGTCGACGCCCTCGGTGCGCTGCAGCAGCACGATCTGGCCGCGGCCAAGGCGCGCCTCCTCGTCGTCCGGGTCGGCGGCGAGCACTCGGTCATAGGCCGCGATCGCGGCCGCGTAATCACCCTGTTCGATCGCGTCAAAGGCCGCCTGGTGGTCGGCCGAGAGCGGCTGCTCGGCTGTGTCGCCGGCCTCCTCGTCGGTGTCCGCCGGCGCCCCGGCCACCCGCCCGGTCACGCCCGCTTGCTGCGCGGCCTGCAGCACCTGCTCGACCACATCCCGCACCGCCGCCTCGGGCTGGTCGCCGACATAGAGCGGCAGCGGCTGGCCCTGGATGATCGCCAGCACCATCGGGACCTGCTGCACCTGCAGCGCCTGGCGGATCTGCAGAGCCTCGTTGATGTCGGCACGCGCCAACAGGATGCGCCCGTCATACGACTCGACGACCTTGGTGAGGGTGTCCAGGTGCTTCTTGGAGTCCTCCCGCGAGGAGGACCACAGCGCGAGCAGCACCGGCACCTGCATCGACTGCTGGGCGGCATCGGCGAAGGTGCGGTCGTCCACGTCGATGACAAAGCCGCCCTGGCCGCCCGCGCCCCCGGACGGCGTCGTCGGACGAGCGGGCTTGGCGAGACTGGACAGATCGACCGCACCGCGCAGCGCGGACGGGTTCAGCGGCTGGTTCGTCATGACCTCATTCTGTCCGACCGTGCCGCGCGGCGGGCGTGGACCCGGCACTCGGCTGAGGTCGGCTCAGCGACCGGCGTTGCTCGTGTCGCCCGGCACCGGCATCGGGCGGTCGGGGTCGACGCTGGCGGCCACGTCGAAGAAGGTCCACAGCACGTCGTTGCTGTTGCCCAGCGCTCGTTGCATCGACAGCCCGTCCACATTGACCCGCGCCTGCCGCAGCGACCCGCCGGCCACCTGCATCCACGCCGGCGTGCTCGCGTCGATCGGGAAGAGATAGTCGAAACCGAGAGTCTTGTGCAGCAGTTCGTATTTGGCGTTGTCCGGTCCATAGGGCCGGATGCCGGAGATGTCCGCACCGAAGGGGAAGACGAACGACCGGGTCGGCCCGACGATGGGCTGCACCTCGCGCGTCCACCGCTGCGCGTCCGCGGTGAGCATGGCCAGGCTGTCCCGCCCGACATTGCGGTGGCCCCAGGTGTGCGAGGCGAACTGCCACCCGTCGGCGGTGATCGCCCGGGCCACGGTGGTCGCCTCGGCGATCTGCGCGCGGGTGGTGGGGTTGTCGCCATACTCCCGGATCGAGGTGCGATAGCCCAGCACGCCGTTGTACCCGGTCAGGGCGAGCGTGCCCTTGTCGCCCCGGTAGGAGAAATCCGGGTGCGCCCGCACGAAATCGTCGACGATCGGCAGCACGTCATACGACCCGGACGTGGTGCGGCCGGTCGCGTCGGTGTAGTCGTTGACGATCCGGCCGTTGGCTCCGACCTTGAGCCGGGAGGCGAACCCCTTGCCGTCCATATAGGTGTAATAGCTGACGTCATCGACCGAGAGCACCAGCGGCTTCTTGCCCGGCGGCAGCACGATCGGTTGCCTCGTCATCGTGCCGTCCGCGCCCGGCGCCGCGATCCGCTGTGGGTGCACGAGCACATAACCGCGCTCGTAGAGATCCTGCAACTGCCGCCGGAACTCGGTCACCGTCACCATGTACTGCTCGAATCCGGCCGCGATCGGACCGCGGAAGGCTCGCTGCGGATCGACCACGAGCGAGTGCCAGAACAGGTGGGAGATCGCCCGGTCCATCGGGTATGCCGATGCGCTCGCCTTCCGCGCGTTGATCTGCCGGACCGTTCGCTCGATGGCGGCGCCCGTGCGTCCGCGCAGCAGGGCGAGCGCGGCGTCGTAGTCGTAGGAGTCGGCGAGCCGCAGCGCGTCGGCGATCAGCACCTGGGTGGGGTCCTCGGCGGCCGAGCCGGCCAGGGTCGCCCGCCCGTCCGTCGCGCCGAGACTCCCGACCGAGGGTGCGGCGCACGCGGCGACGGTCAGCGCCGTCACCGCGCCGATCACCCACCATCCCCGAGTGCGTGCCATCACCCTTCACCCGGTGGTCTGCCCGAGTGCCCCTGCTGGCCAGGCTAGGCCGGGCGGGTGAATGCCCGGTGAAGCTGCGGCCGTGTCGCGGCTTTCCCGGTCACAATCCGGCAACACCGAGCAGGGGCCGCCGTGGCGCAGCCGCTACCGTCAACACCGTGAGTCGCCCGCCCTTCGACCCCATCGAGCGCGCCGCCGAGCTGTGGCGCGAGCGGTGGGGTGAGGACTCGGCATACCGAGCGATGGCCACGGCGACCTCGGTCATGCGGGTCCAGCAACTGCTGCTCGCGCACTACGACCAGCTGCTCGCACCGCTGGAGCTGACCTTCGCGCGCTACGAGGCGCTGGTGCTGCTGACGTTCAGCCGCACCGGTTCGCTGCCGATGGGCAAGGTGGGTGAGCGGTTGATGATCCACCCGACGAGCGCGACGAATATCGTGCAGCGGCTGGCGGCGGCCGGCCTGGTCGAGCGCCGGCCCAATCCGCGCGATGGCCGGGGCGCGCTCGCCAGCATCACCGAGGAGGGGCGTCGCCGGATGGAGCAGGCGACCGCGTTGCTGGAGCGCGAGCGGTTCGGCCTCGACGGGCTGTCCGACGCCGACCACGATCGGCTCTACGAGCTGTTGGGCCGGGTGCGCGCCGCCGACACCGACGGCACGCGCTGAGCGACGCCTCACTTCTGAGCGGTCGGCGAGGCCGGGCACCCAAGCCGCGCACCCTCGGCATACGCGATTTCGACAGATAGTAGGACGTCCTAGTAACCTGGCTCACATGGGTGAGCAGCGGGGCCAGCAGCGCTGGCAGCAGGCATATGACGCGGCGGTGGCCAAGGGTCAGGTGCGCGACGCGGATTTCACGACCCTCTCCGGCGTCGAGGTCGACCCGGTCTACGGACCCACCGACGGTGAGGTGCGCGAGGACATCGGCTGGCCGGGCGAATTCCCTTACACCCGAGGCCTTTACCCCACCGGCTACCGCGGCCGGCCGTGGACCATCCGGCAGTTCGCCGGCTTCGGCAACGCGGTGCAGACCAACGAGCGATACAAGCTCATCCTCGCCCGCGGCGGCGGCGGCCTGTCGGTCGCCTTCGACATGCCGACGCTGATGGGCCGTGACTCCGACGACCCGATGTCGCTCGGCGAGGTCGGCCACTGCGGCGTCGCCATCGACTCGGCCGCCGACATGGACATCCTGTTCAAGGACATCCCGCTCGGTCAGGTCACCACCTCGATGACGATCAGCGGCCCGGCCGTCCCCGCCTTCTGCATGTACCTCGTCGCCGCCGAGCGCCAGGGCGTCGACGTCAGCACCCTCAACGGCACCCTGCAAACGGACATCTTCAAGGAGTACATCGCCCAGAAGGAGTGGCTCTTCGCGCCGGAGCCGCACCTGCGCCTCATCGGCGACCTGATGGAGTACACCTCGGCGAAGATCCCGGCCTACAAGCCGCTGTCGGTCTCCGGCTATCACATCCGCGAGGCCGGCTCGACCGCCGCCCAGGAGCTCGCCTTCACCCTCGCCGACGGATTCGGGTATGTCGAGCTCGGCCTCTCGCGCGGCCTGGACGTCGACGTGTTCGCGCCCGGGTTGTCCTTCTTCTTCGACAGCCACATCGACTTCTTCGAGGAGATCGCCAAGTTCCGCGCCGCTCGCCGGATCTGGGCGCGCTGGATGCGCGATGTCTATGGCGCCAAGACCGCGAAGGCGCAGTGGCTGCGCTTCCACACCCAGACCGCGGGTGTCTCGCTCACCGCGCAGCAGCCGATGAACAATGTCGTGCGCACCGCGGTCGAGGCGCTCGCCGCGGTCCTCGGTGGCACAAACTCGTTGCACACCAACGCTCTTGACGAGACGCTCGCCCTGCCGACCGACCAGTCCGCCGAAGTAGCACTGCGCACCCAGCAGGTGCTGATGGAGGAGACCGGCGTCACCAATGTCGCCGACCCGCTCGGTGGCTCGTGGTACATCGAGGCACTCACCGACAAGATCGAGGCCGAGGCCGAGGCGATCTTCGACGAGATCCTCAGCCTGGGCGGCTCCACCCTGACCAGCGCCGACACCGCCGGCCTCGCCGCCCAGGTGGCCGAATCCACCGGCACGACCGGTCGCGGTGTCTGGCCCATCACCGACGGGCTGCTGCGCGGCATCGAGGAGGGCTGGTTCATGTCGGAGATCGCCGATGCGGCCTTCCGCTATCAGCTCGCTCTGGAGAAGGGCGACAAGCGCGTCGTCGGCGTCAACACCCACACCGAGTCGCTCGCCGGCGACCTAGAGATCCTGCGGGTGTCGCACGAGGTCGAGCGTGAGCAGGTGCGCGTGCTGACCAGCCGCAAGGCCGCCCGCGACGACGCGTCGGTGCAGGCCGCGCTGAGCCGGATGACCGAGGTGGCGCGTGGCGAAGGCAATCTGATCGAGCCGATGCTGGAGGCGGTCCGCGCTGAGGCGACGATGGGCGAGATCTGCAATGCGCTGCGGGACGTGTGGGGCGTCTATCGCGAGCCCGCTCGCTTCTGAGGTTCAGCCGGCTTCGGAGACTTGCCGGGGCGCGCCCACTTGGGCAATTTGTGGGGCTGGCTGGGCTGCGATCAGCGCAAAGTGCCCACTTGGGCGATTTGCGCGCCCCACCCTCGCTGACACCCGCGCAAAATGACCACTTGGGCGATTTGCGCGCCCCACCCTCGCTGACACCCGCGCAAAATGACCACTTGGGCGATTTGTAGGGCTGGCCGGGCCAGCACCCCACGCGAATCAGGCAACGGTTGGTCGGGCACCCAGGGGGGCGGCGCGACGGCATACGGAAAAGGACGCGAGAGAGCGCTCTAGAACGCAGCGGACGTCGCTCGATCAGTAGCTGTTGAGGCGCTGCTCGATCCGCTCGACCTTCGCGGTGAGCATGCCGTCGTGGCCGGGCCGGATGTCGGCCTTGAGCACCAGTCCGACCCGCGGGCTGTGCTTGCCGACGGCCTCACACGCACGCTTGATGACGTCCATGACCTCGTCCCACTCCCCTTCGATCGTGGTGAACATCGAGCCGAGGTCGTGCGGCAGGCCGGACTCGCGGACGACCGCGATGGCGTCGGCGACGGCCGCGCTGACCGAGCCGTCCGCGTCGTCAGTCGTGGAGGGGGCGACGGAGAAGGCGACGAGCATGGCCCCAGGTTAGTGCGGCGTCACGACCGGCCGCCCGCGGGACGACTGGCTCAGACCTGCGCCGCGATCTGCCCGACGATGCGGGCGATGACGTCCTCCAGGGCGATGATGCCGACCGTGCGCCCGCCGTCGCGCACCTGCAGCATGTGCGCCTGCGACCGCCGCATTGTCTCCAGGGCCTCGCGCAGGGTCGCCTCGGGCGCCAACGACGGCAACCGGCGCACGGCACCGTCGGGAACCGGCTCGGACTGCTTGCCGGGATCGTTGTCGAGCACATCCTTGACGTGGACATATCCGACGAACTGGTCCTGCACCTTCGGGTCGTAGATCGCCACGCGGGAGAAGCCGGACTCGCGGGCGAGCTTCTCCAGCTTGGCGCGGGGCGCCGACCGGGCGGCCAGCACGACATCGGCGACCGGGATCGTCACCTCGCGCACCGAACCCTCCTCGAAGTGCAGGGCGCGGCTGAGCAACTCGCGCTCGTGCTCGTCGAGCAGCCCTTCGCGGCTGGACTCCTCCACCATCTCGCGCACCTCGTCGCGGGTGAAGGTGCTCACCACCTCATCGCGCGGCTCGACACCGAGCAGCTGCAGGACCCGGTTGGCCAGCCAGTTCATCGCGAGGACGAACGGTTTGAGCACCCGGCTGATCAGGACCAGCGGTGGGCCCAGCCACAGAGCGCTGCGGTCCGGGCCGGCGAGGGCGATGTTCTTGGGGATCATCTCGCCGGCCACGACGTGCAAGCCGACGACGATCGCCAGGGCGAGCACGAACGCCACCGGGTGGACGAGGCCATCGGGCAGCCCGAGCGCGCTCATCGGTCCGGAGATGAGGTGCGCCAAGGCAGGTTCACCGACGGCGCCGAGACCGAGCGAGCAGATCGTGATGCCGAACTGCGCGGTCGCCATCATGAGCGACACGTTCTCCATCGCGCCGAGGGTGATCTGCGCGCGTCGGTCGCCGCGCTGGGCCAAGGGCTCGATCGAGCTGCGGCGCGCCGAGATCAGCGCGAACTCGGCGCCGACGAAGAAGGCGTTGAGACCCAGCAACACCACCGCGAGCAAAAGGAACAGCCAGTCCATCAGCGCTCCCCCTCGCGGTCGTCGGGTTCGATCGGGTCGCCGACAACGACGCGCACGGTGTCGATGCGCACACCCTCCAGGCCGACAACGCCGAGGACGACCGGCCGGGTGCGGCGCTCGCTGTCATAACCGTCGAGCCGCACCTCGTCACCGGGTTCGGCCATCCGCTCAAGGTGGTACAGCACCAGGCCGGCAAGGGTGTCGTAGTCGTCGGACTCCGGCAACGACAGCCCGATCGCGTCGCGCACCTCGTCGATCCGCAGCAGCCCGGACAGTTCCCAGGTGCCGGCGGTCAGCTCGCGCGCGGCGGAGGGTCGGTCGTGCTCGTCGTCCAGTTCACCGGTGATCTCTTCGACCAGGTCCTCCAGCGTGACGACACCGTCCACACTGCCGAACTCATCGATCACCACACCGAGCTGGTGCGGACCGTCGCGCAGCATCTCCAGCAGCGTGTCGAGGTCGACCGAGGACGGCACGAGGGTCGGCGGCAGCATGACGTCGGCGACGGTGCGCTCACTGCGCTGGTCGACCGGCACCTGGAGCACCTGGGCGGTGGTGACCAGCCCGAGCACTTCGTCAGTGCGGGCGTCAACCACCGGGAAGCGTGCATGTCCGCTCTCGTGGATGCGGTCGACCACCTCGGTGAGCCGGTCATCGGGGCCGATGAAGTCCAGCTGAGAGCGAGGCGTCATCACCTCATCCGCTCGACGGTCTCCGAACAGCAGGCTGCGGTGCACGAGATTGGCGGTCGCCGCATCGAGCGTGCCCTGGTCGACCGAGCGGGCCACGAGAAAGGACAGCTCCTGCGGGCTGCGCGCCGAGGCGAGCTCCTCGGTGGGCTCGATCCCAAAGCGGTGCAGAACCTTGTTGGCGGCGCCGTTGAGGAAGGTAATCAGCGGCCGGCTGACGGTGGTGAACCCGCGCATGAAGCCCTGCACCGCCCGGGCTGTGCGCAAGGGCAGAGCGATCGCGAAGTTCTTGGGCACAAGTTCGCCGAAGACCATCGTCAGCGTGGTGGAGACGGCCATGGCGACAACGACGCCGACCGCACGGGCCGCATCACCCTCGATGCCCACCGCGCCCAGCGGTCCGTCCAGCAGGCGGGCCAGCGACGGCTCGGCGAGGAAACCGATGGCCAGGTTGGTGATCGTGATGCCGACCTGGGCGCCCGACAACTGGGTCGACAGTGATTTCAGCGCGATCTGCACACCGGCTGCGCTCCGGTCCCCGGTGGCGGCCTCCCGCTCGACGGCCCGCCGATCGACGGTCACGAAGGCGAATTCCGCGGCCACGAACAGCCCGCACAACACGACGAGCACCACGGCCAACAACAGCAACAGGACCTCGATCATCGTCTCGTCCTATGTCGATCGGTGTCCACGTCAGCTTTCTGTGGGTCGGGTCCGGGGTCACCCACGATAACGAGCCGTGAGCTCGGTCAGTTTCCGTCTCGCGCAGTGTCCTCGTCGGCGGTGACGGCGAGCAACGCGAAGGACACCAGCCAGTGCGTCGCCATAAAGCCGCCGGTCACGATCTGCTCCTCGACCGCGGCCACATTGCGTGCGGTCGCCTCCGCGATCCGGCGCTGCGCGCCGTCGTCGAGGTATGGCGCGAGCCGGCGCAGCGCCGCTGCGCGGTAGAGCGCCAGCCCGAGCAGATGAGCACCCTTGCCGTCCGAAGGATCACGCACCTCGGGCAGGCTCAGCAGGGTGTCGCCCGCACCGCCGAGACCAGGCAGGAACGCGCCCAGCCAGCCGCGAAACTCGTTGTCGGCCAACACTCTTCGCATAAGATCCGCTTCGGTCAACGCAGCCGACAAGAAGTCGCTGCCGCCGGGCTCCCAGGCCGCCGGATAATCCTTGTCCTCGGCGAACCACGCCCGCGCCGAGGATGCGATCAGCTCCTGCACGTCGGTGCGACGAAGGCGACCAGCGGCGTCATACAGCAGGGCGAGCCCGAAGGCGGTGTTGGGATGTTCGCCGCTGCGCACCGGATAGGCGAGCCGTGGCAGCCACTCGGTCACCAGGTCGAAAACCGCCTCGGCCAGCGGGCGGGTCGCGCTCCCCCACTCGCTGCCCGCGTCCGCCGCGATCGTCGCCGCCCACGCCCAGCCGTAGGGCCGTTCGAAGCTCGGATGCTCCCGCAGGTATGCCGCCTCCGCCTGGATCTTCGCCGGATCCCACCGGTCCGCGAGCATGCGGGTGAGCGCCTCCCGCGTCGCCGGCGTCAGCTGATTGCCGGCGAGCTGGAGCAGGCGCAGACCGGACCACTGCATGTGCGCCGACGAATGCCAGTCGAAGCTGCCGTGGAAGCTCGGGTGCAACCGATCAGGGGTGACGTCCACATCATCCGGGCCGCTCGAAACATGCTGTGCCGCATAGGGATAGCTCATATCCAGCACAGTGAGCACGGTCTGTGCCCAGGGTTCGGCGTATGCGGCGCGCCAGTCGGTCACCGGGTTCACCTCGGGAAGCAGAAGAGATACATGATCACGATGTTGCACAGCAGCAGCGGGATCGCCGTCGGGATCTGTGCCTTGATCGGGCCGTACTGATCCTTGAGCTCGAGCAGGGCCGCGGGCACGAGGTTGAAGTTCGCCGCCATCGGGGTGACGAGCGTCCCACAGAAGCCGGCCAGCATGCCGAC
The DNA here is from genome assembly GCF_011440275.1 of Metallococcus carri. GTDB lineage: Bacteria > Actinomycetota > Actinomycetes > Actinomycetales > Dermatophilaceae > Metallococcus > Metallococcus carri. The sequence goes on from NZ_JAAOIV010000008.1 coordinate 12,870, forward strand.
CGCGAAGACGGCCGGCGGATTGCCGTGGAACTGCTGGACGAGCAACGGCCAGCCGATCGCCGCGGTCATCACCGGGAAGGCCGCGAAGGCATTGCCCATGATGATCGTGAAGACCGCCATACCGACGCAGTAGACGATGACGCTCGGCAACAGCAGCCCGTGTGGCAGCACCTTGCCGGTGACCTCACCGACCGCCTTGCCGACACCCGCCTGGTTGAACAACAGACCGAGGGTGGCGAGGAATTGCGGCAGGATCGCGGCCCAGCCGATGTGCCCGAGCAACCGGTCCCCCTCGCGCATCGGCACCATCGGGTTGCCGACCTTGATGATCGCCATGCCGGCGACCAGGGCGACCAGGGAGGCAACGCCCAGACCGATGATCGTGGCCGAACCTTCCTCGAGCAGGCGGGTGCCGCCGATCGTGGTGTTCTTCAGGACGGCGCCGAAGATCACCGCGATGAGCGGGATCAGCAGGGCGGGGATGAACAGCTTGTTGCCGAAGCGCCGCGCGGAGGCTTCCTTCTGTTCCTCCGTCACCGACTCGGCCGAGCCACGACCCGGGAAGCCGCACCCGGCGAGCGCCGCCAGGGCGAGCACCGCGATGCCCTCGACCAGCGCACTGCCGGACTTGTTCACCACGAAGGTGCCGTAGACGAAGGTGAAGGCGAGGATCGCCCAGAAGGCCGCGCTGCCGAAGCGCTTGCGGTCGCCCGTGTCGAGCAACCGGATCACCGCGACGACCAGGAAGAGGGCGGCGCACAGCCAGTAGAACCACTCGATCTTGATCATGCGCCCGCACCCTTCTCGGTTTCCGCGCTGTCGCCGGTCGCCGCCAGACGGCGCAGTTGGGTGTCGAACCGCAGCATCCGGAAACCGTGAATCGCGAACGCGCACAACGCCGTTGGGATCGCCCACAGCGCGATGTTGATCGCCTCAAGCTTCAGCCCGTAGGTCGTGTCGACGAACCCGGTGATGAGCAGGATGGATCCGACGGCCACGAAGATGTCTTCACCGAAGAACAGCCCGACGGTGTCGGCTGACGCGGCATACGAACGCACCTTCTCGCGCATCCGCTCGGTGAGGGTGCCATGCGACTTCTCCGCGGCGGCTTCGGCCATCGGCGCGATGATCGGGCGCACGGCCTGGGCGGGACCACCGATCGAGGTCAACCCCAACGCGGCCGTCCCCTGCCGGATGAACAGATAGGTCGCAAGCAGCCGGCCGGTCGTCATACCGCGCAACCTGCCGATCAACCTCCGGGCCTGATGCTGCAGTCCCATCCGCTCGATCAGACCGATGACCGGCAGCGCGACGATGAAGACGGTGACGGAGCGAGATCCGGCGAAACCGGTGCCGAAAGCCTCGACGATCTCGCGGGGTGACAGCCGCGCGATCAGGCCGGCGACGATGCCCGCGACGGTGACGACGAGCATCGCGTTGAGCCGCAACGCGAAGCCGACGACGACGACCGCCACGGCGAGAAGAACCCACATGGTCCTGCGCCTCCCGGGGTGTGAGGGTGTCGCGGCGCGTGCCACGACGTGATCTCGTGCAGGCTAGGGATTGTTCAACAATCTGACAAGAGGTGCCGCTCGGCCCGGAAGAGATAGTCCTCCATCGCAACGGAGGCCCGGACCAGCTCGCCGGCGACAATGAGGTCGGCGATCCTGCGGTTGTCCTCGACATAGCGCGCATGCACATCGCGGGCCGAATCCGCGACCAGGAAGAGCAAGCGCATCTCGGTGAGCAGCTGTCGCACGGTGCGCACGATGACGTCATTGCCCGAGAGCGCGGCGACCGCGAGATGGAATCGGCCATTCGCCGTGCCGACCGCGCCGAAGTCACCGGCTCGCACACCCGACTGACCCTGGCCGACGGCGCGGACAACCTCCGAAACCGCTCTCTCCCAAGCTCTTTCGAACGGTCCCTGCTCCGCGGTGGGGAGCTGCTGAGCCGCCAATCGCCGGACCGCAGCCTCCCGCAGCGCGCCGGGCTCGACCAGCCGCCGCATGGCATAGACCTCGCGCGCCTCGCGTGCCGTGAGCCTGCGTACGAACACTCCGCGGTGCGGCCGGTGCTCGATGACATGCTCGTGCTCGAGCACCCGGAAGGCCTCCCGCAAGGTGTTGCGCGAGACCTCGAGCTCGCCGCCCAGCCGCACCTCATCGAGCCGGTCACCCGGGGCCATCGCGCCGTCGAGGATCCGTTGCCGGAGGGTCTCCACGACCGATCCCACCGCTGGCTGGGCCATCACTCCCCCTTGACATGGCGGCATGTTGTTGAACAATCTTGCTATGCCCACTGTAGATCTCAACGCCGACCTCGGGGAGTCGTTCGGGCGCTGGACCCTCGGCGACGACGCGGCACTGCTGCGGATCGTCACCTCCGCCAATGTCGCCTGCGGCTTCCACGCCGGCGATCCGCGCACGCTCGTCACAACCTGCCGGGACGCTGTCGCGGCGGGGGTGCGGATCGGGGCGCAGGTGGGCTATCGCGATCTCGCCGGGTTCGGCCGCCGGTTCATCGACGTTGAGCCCGAGGATCTGTATGCCGACGTGCTCTACCAGCTCGCTGCCCTGGACGGCATCGCGCGGACCGTCGGTGGCGAGGTCTCCTATGTGAAGCCGCACGGGGCGCTCTACAACGCCGCCGTGGAGCATGAGGCGCAGGCCGAGGCCGTGGTGCGTGCGGTGCGCGATTATCGCGACACGCTGCCGGTGCTGGGACTACCCGGGTCTGCGCTCCTGCGCGCTGCCGAGGACGCGGGGATGCGGCCGGTCCGTGAAGCCTTCGCTGACCGGGCCTACACCCCCGGCGGGCAGCTCGTGTCACGGCGTGAGCCCGGTGCCGTCCTGCACGACCCGCAACAGGTGGCCGATCGGGTGCTGCTCATGGTGACCGAGCAGCGGGTCGTGGACATCGACGGCAATCCCGTTGCGGTGGAAGCAGATTCGATCTGCCTGCATGGTGACTCCGAGGGCGCGGTCGCGATGGCCAATGCGGTGCGTGAGCGGCTCACCACCGCGGGAGTCTCGCTGCGGTCGTTTGTGACATGAGACTGCTGCCCTGCGGCGATCGCGCGATCTTAGTCGAGCTCGACGACGCCGATGAGCGGCGCCGCTTCGATGCAGCCCTTCGCGCGGCGCAGTTGCCGGGAGTCGTCGAGCAGGTCCCAGCCGCGACGACGGTCCTGGTCCGCCTGGCACGCGGCACGGCCCTGCAGCCGGTGGCCGACCGGCTGCGTCGAGTCTTCGCCGAGGCGCCGACCACCGGGTCGGCGGGCGGTGACACCGCCGAGCTCACGATCGAGGTCGTCTACGACGGTGCCGATCTTGACGAGGTAGCGGACACGCTCGGCATCAGCCGCGAGGAGGTCGTGCGACGGCATACGGGACAGTTGTGGACCGTCGAATTCGGAGGATTCGCACCGGGATTCGGCTATCTCATCGGCAGTGAGGGCGGCCTCGAGGTGCCCCGTCGCGACTCGCCGCGCACCCGCATCCCGGCTGGTTCGGTCGGACTCGCCGGCGAGTTCTCCGGCGTCTACCCGCACGCATCGTCGGGCGGCTGGCAACTCATCGGCCACACCGACCTGCGCCTCTGGGACGCCGAACGCGACCCGCCCGCGTTGCTGCGCCCAGGCACTCGGGTGACCTTCGTGGAGCGGGACGTATGACGGGGTTGCGCGTGCTGTCACCCGGTCTTTCCGCCACCGTGCAGGATCTCGGACGGCCGGGCCATGCCGACGTGGGCGTGAGCCAAGGGGGTGCGGTCGATCGCGGCTCGCTGCGCCTGGCCAACCGCATCCTCGGCAATGACGAGGCCGCACCGGCCGTCGAAACGCTGCTCGGCGGTCTGCGCCTGGCCGCCGAGGGTGCGGTCACGGTCGCGGTGACCGGGGCGCCGCTTCCGTTGCGGCTCAACGGTGCTCAGGTCGCGATGCGTCGTGCCCTGACCCTGCACGCTGGCGATGTGCTCGACCTGGGGCGACCAGCGCAGGGGTTGTGGTCCTATCTCGCCGTGCAGGGCGGCCTCGCGGCATCGCGGCTCTACGGCAGCGCGAGCAGCGATCCAACCAACGGGCTCGGTCCCGCGCCCGTGGCCGACGGCGACCTGCTCTCCGTGCATCCCGCGGCCGAGCCGAGCACCGCGCAGGTCGACGTGGTGGACACCGGCAGCTGGGGTGGACGCGACCGCGCCGTCCGCGTCGTCCTCGGCCCTCGCGACGACTGGTTCACCCCCGAGGCCATCCGCGACTTCCTCCGCACGCCCTGGGAAGTCACCTGCGAGCTCAACCGGGTCGGCATGCGCCTTGCCGGCCCCGAGCTACGCCGCTGTCGCACAGGCGAACTCGCGAGTGAGGGCCAGGTGCGCGGCGCGATCCAGGTGCCGCCGTCCGGGCAACCGATCGTGTTCCTTGCCGATCACCCGGTGACCGGCGGTTACCCGGTGATCGCGGTGGTGACCGACGCCGACCTCGACGCGCTCGCCCAGACCGAGCCCGGTCGGCGGGTCCGCTTCACCAGCCAGGCTGCGGGCTGGCGCTGAACCGAGCAGCCGCAACCAGGCAGCGCGATGCGCTCTCAGGGCAGCTTGGCCAGCAGTTCGTCAGCCGCCCGATAGGCGTCGAGCTCGCCCGAGGCGACCTGCTGCGCAAGCTGCGTCATACCCTCTCCCCGGTCGACCTCGCCCATCCGAGAACGCAACTGCGCCACCGCAATCGCCTCGATCTCGTCCTCGGCGCGGCGCCGGCGACGGTGCCCGAGCTCACCCGAGGACTCCAGCCAGGCGCGGTGTTTGGCGATCGAGCCAAGCACCTCCTCCAAGCCTTCGCCGCGCTCGGCGACCAGCTTGTCGACCACCGGTCGCCATTCGCCGGCTTCGCGTCCCTCGGCCAGGCTGATCATGTAGCGCAAGTCGCGCACGGTGGCGTCGGCGCCGTCGCGGTCGGCCTTGTTGACCACGAACAGGTCACCGATCTCGAGGATGCCCGCCTTCGCCGCCTGGATGCCGTCCCCCATGCCCGGGGCGAGCAGCACCATCACCGTGTCGGCGAGCCCGGCCACCTCGACCTCGGACTGGCCGACGCCGACCGTCTCGAGCAGGATCACCTCACACCCAGCCGCATCCAGCACGCGCAGCGCCTGCGGGGTCGCCCACGACAGGCCACCCAGATGGCCGCGCGACGCCATCGATCGCACGTACACCTCTGGGTCGAGAGCGTGCTCCCCCAACCGGATTCGGTCGCCGAGAAGGGCACCACCGGAGAACGGTGACGACGGGTCGACCGCGAGCACGCCGACCCGTTTGCCCTGCTCGCGATACGCGCGCACGAGCGCGCTCGTCGTCGTCGACTTGCCCACTCCCGGCGAGCCGGTCAGCCCGATGATCGACGCCGTGCCGGTGTAGGGCGCGAGCGCGGCCATCACCTCGCGCAGGGCGGGAGAAGCGTTCTCGACCAGGGTGATCAGCCGGGCCACCGCACGCGGCGACCCCGCACGTGCCGCCTCGACCAGGGAGGGGACGTCGACCGGGCGTCGCGCCATCAGGACTTCGGCACGCGAATGATCAGCGCATCACCCTGGCCGCCGCCACCGCAGAGGGCAGCGGCACCCACGCCGCCGCCTCGGCGAGCCAACTCCAGGGCGAGGTGCAGTGTGATGCGCGCACCCGACATACCGATCGGGTGGCCCAGAGCGATCGCTCCGCCGTTGACGTTGACCTTCTCCTCGTCCAGCCCCAGCTGCTGGGTGGACGCGAGCCCGACGGCAGCGAAGGCCTCATTGATCTCGACCAGGTCGAGGTCGGAGGGCGAGATGCCCTCCTTCGCGCACGCCTTGGCGATCGCGTTGGCCGGCTGGGACTGCAGGGTCGAGTCGGGGCCGGCGACCACTCCATGCGCACCGATCTCGGCAATCCAGTTGAGCCCCAACGATTCTGCCTTCGCCTTGCTCATCACCACGACCGCGCAGGCGCCATCGGAGATCTGCGAGGCCGACCCGGCGGTGATCGTGCCGTCCTTGCTGAAGGCCGGGCGCAGCTTGGCCAACGACTCGGTCGTGGTGTCGGCGCGGATGCCCTCGTCGGACTTGAACTCCAGGGCGTCGCCCTTGCGCTGCGGGATGCTCACGGAGACGACCTCGTCGTCGAAGAGGCCGTCCTTCCACGCGGCCGCGGCGCGCTGGTGGCTGCGCGCAGAGAACGCGTCCTGCTGCTCGCGGGTGAACTGCTGCTGACCGGTGTTGGCCGACTCAGTCAGGCTGCCCATCGCCTGCTCGGTGAAGACATCCCAGAGACCGTCATACGCCATGTGGTCGCGCATGGTGACGTCGCCATATTTGAATCCCTCGCGCGAACCGGTGAGCAGATGCGGGGCCTGGCTCATCGACTCCTGACCGCCGGCGACCACGGTCTCGAACTCGCCGGCGCGAATCAGCTGAGCTGCCAACGCAATCGCGTCGATGCCGGACAGACACACCTTGTTGATCGTGAGCGCTGGCACCGTCATCGGGATGCCGCCCTTGTCGGCCGCCTGCCGCGCCGGGATCTGCCCAGCACCGGCGGTGAGCACCTGGCCCATGATCACGTAGTCGACCTGCTCGCCGGAGACACCGGCCTTGTCCAGAGCGCCCTTGATCGCCAGGCCGCCGAGGTCGGAACCGCTGAAATCCTTCAGCGAACCGAGCAAGCGGCCCATCGGGGTGCGGGCGCCGGCGACGAGAACCGGGGTGTTGTCCGTGGTCATGCGGGTGCTCCTCCAGCGACATCGGTGGTGCACCCACTCTAATCTGAGCACTATGAGCGCCCTGCCGACCCATCTGTTCGACGCCCTCGACCATGTCGGCATCGCCGTCGCCGACCTTGACACCGCCATCGCGTTCTACGAGGACACCTTCGCAATGACCTTGGCGCACCGCGAGGTCAATGAAGAGCAGGGCGTCGCCGAAGCGATGATGACGGTGGGCGATCCGGCCGCGCCGCATGCGCACATCCAGTTGCTCGCGCCGCTGACGCCGGACTCCTCGATCGGCAAATTCCTGGACCGCAGCGGGCCCGGCATACAGCAGCTCGCCTATCGGGTCGGCTCGGTCGACGAAGTGTCAAAAGTCTTGCGGGACAAGGGACTTCGCTTGCTGTATGACGACCCGCGGGGTGGCACGGCCGGCAGCCGGATCAACTTCATCCACCCCAAGGACGCTGGCGGCGTGCTCGTCGAACTCGTCGAGCCCGCGGCCTCCCCCGACCCCCACTGATCCACTACCCGAGCGGGCACTCTTCACCGCCCGAGCGGGCACTCTTCACCGCCCGGGTCTCACCTAGCCGGTAGCTACCGGGCGGCGCAGCCGGATGTCGGCGCAGGCCTCGCAGGTCTCCTCCGGAATAACCCCCGCCCGCATCAGCAGGCCGAAGACGAAGCAGCCAGCACAGAACCCGACGATCGACTCCAGGGCTGCGAAGACGGCAAGCACCGCGAGCACGACCGCGGCCGCCGTGCCCAGACCGCTGAGCGCCAACACCGCCGCCGCCACCGAGAAGCACACGCCGACCGCCTGCGCGAAACGCTTCGGCGGCCCCGGCACCAGCTTCGGGGCGCCCAACCGCGGCGAAACGACACGCGTCGCGAACTGTCCGAGCGGGCTAAGGCGCGGGCCCGCGACCACCCGCGCGACGAACCCGTAGACCAGCGGCACCAGCAGCCACCACCAGCCGGTGGCAGCGGTGACCACGCTCATCACCAGCACCCCGGTGGCCACCACGCGGGCCGCCTTCTCGTTGACCGGGTTGGGGAAACCGACGATTGTCATGTCGCAAGCATAAGCGTTGGTATGTCGTCCGATAACGCCGCGTTGCGCACGGAAGGGCCCGCTCGCGCGACGAAATTCTTTCTCGCCGACTCCTCAACGCTCCGATCCCCCTCGCGCGCTCGGAAGATCGGTCGCTTGATCGTCGCCCGGCGACAACTGCCCGCTCGGGCGGTGATGAGTAGCCGCTCAGCGGTAGGAGCCGCGGGGCGGCCGACGATCGCGCGCCGCCCAGCACGTGGTGTGCCAGTGCCGCCGGTCCGAGACATCCCCGAGGCCCTCCGCGGGCCACACCACCACATGCGCGATCGAGGCCGGCAACTGTTGCGAGCAGCCGGGACAGACGTACACCCGGCCCGAGTCGTTGCCGCGCACCGGCCGCACATTCCACCGCTGCCCCGCGTAGCTCTCCACCCGCATCCCGGTCTCCAGGACGCGTGAGATGTCGCCCCGCGAGGGCTGCGGGCGTCGGCGCGGACGGCGCGGCATGTGTCGGCTCAGTCGCGGAACGGCAGCCCGGCCGCGGCGTGTTCGTCGAGCAAGGGCGAGGGCCGCAACCCCGGCTCGCCCGTCTCGTCATACATGTCCTGCAGACCGAGCGAGACCTCCGCGGCACCCAACTGATCGGCATACGCGAACAGCCCCTGCGGATAGCCGCAGCCCGCCGTCATCGCGGTGTCGATGTCCTCGACGCTGGCATAACCCGCATCCAGCATCCGCACCGCGTCGTTGATCTGCGGCAGCAGCAGCGCGTCCACGACCAGGCCGGCGCGGTCGCGCGCGACGATCGTGCGCAGCCCGGCGGCGCGCAGGGTGTCCGCGAGCCGGTCGATCGCCGCGTCGTCGGCGCCGAGCGGGCGGGCGATCTCGGCGATCTGCCCGGCCTTGGTGGCCCCGTGCAGTTGCAGACTGGCCATCTGCGCTCCGTCCTCGAGATAGCCGGTGACCGCCAGCTGCGCCAGTCCGTCGAGGCAGGCGACCACGGCGGTGGCCGGCAGCGCGGCGATCGCCTCGACGAACCACGCGTCGTCCTCGTCCTCGGTCACCTCGTCCCCGACCACGAACGCGACCTCGGCATCGTGCGGCAGGTCCTCGGACGTCCTGCCGTATGCCGTGACGCTCACCCCGCCGTCTCGCAGCACCTTCCCGAGTTCCTCGGCGACAGGCCCCTCGCCGATGATCGAAACGCTTTGTGCCGCAACGGGTTCCGCGGACGGCTCGGGCGCATCGGTCACCGTTCCGGAGCCGGGTTTGTCGTAGTTGTAGAACCCACGTCCGGTCTTGCGGCCCAGGTGTCCCGCGGTGACGAGCTGCTCCAGGAGGGCGGGAGGAGCAGCGGAAGGCTCCTTGGTGGCGGCATACAGGACGTCGCAGACCTCCTTGACCACATCGAGGCCGATCAGGTCGGCCAGGGTGAGCGGACCCATCGGCAACCCGAGACCGATCCGTGCCGCGTCGTCCAAGTCCTCGCGGCTGACATGCCCGGTCTCGTAGGTGCGGATCGCGCGAGCGAGATAGGTGATGAGCAGCGCATTGGCGACGAAGCCCGCCCGGTCGCGCACGACGACCGGCTGCTTGCCGAGGCGCTCGGCGAGCGACCGCACGGCCTCGACCACCTCGTCGTCGACGAGCACTGTGGTGATGACCTCGACGAGTTTGAGCACCGGCGCCGGGTTGAAGAAGTGCATGCCGACCACCCGCTGCGGGTGCTTGGTCGCGGCCGCGATTGCGGTCAGCGACAGGGAGGAGGTGTTGGAGGCGATGATCGCGTCTTCGCGCACGATTTCGTCGACCGAGGCGAAGATCGAGGTCTTGATCTCCAGGCGCTCGGGCACCGCCTCGATCACCAGGTCCACCGGCGCGAGGTCGGCGAGTTCGGCGCTGAAGGTCACCGCCTCCAGCGCGGCATCCCGGGCGCTCTGCTCCAGCCGGCCACGCTCGACGGCGCGGTCGAGCGAGCGAGTGAGGAACCCCTTGCCACGCTCGGCGAGCTCGGGCGAGCCGTCCACGGCGATCACCCGCAGCCCCGCCTTGGCGAACACCTCCACGATGCCCGCACCCATGGTGCCGAGGCCGATCACACCGACGGTCTGGATCTCAACGGTCATGCCAGGAAGTTTCCCAGACCGCGATCGCGCGTATCCTGCCGCCCGTGCGAGTGGTGATTGCGGAGTGCAGCGTGGACTACCTGGGGCGGCTGACCGCCCACCTGCCGCTCGCGACCCGGTTGCTCATGGTCAAGGCCGACGGTTCGGTGCTGGTGCACAGCGACGGCGGCTCCTACAAGCCGCTGAACTGGATGTCGCCGCCGTGCTCGATGGCCGAGATCGCACCGACCGAGGACGAGACCGAGGAGGGCGTGCAATCGGTCTGGCTGGTGCAGCACGCCAAATCCGAGGACCACTTGCGCATCCGCATCCACCGGGTGCACCACGACAGCGCGCACGACCTCGGCATCGACCCCGGCCTGGTCAAGGATGGCGTCGAAGCGCAACTGCAGGCGCTGCTCGCCGAGCACATCGAAACCCTCGGCACCGGCTACTCGCTCATCCGCCGCGAATATATGACCGCGATCGGCCCGGTCGACATCGTCTGCCGAGACGCGACCGGCATGACCGTGGCCGTCGAGATCAAGCGCCGCGGTGACATCGACGGCGTCGAACAACTCACCCGCTACCTCGAGCTGCTCAACCGCGACCCGCATCTCGCGCCGGTCACGGGCGTCTTCGCCGCCCAGCTGATCAAGCCACAGGCGCGCGTGCTGGCCGAGGATCGTGGGATCCGTTGCGTGACCCTGGACTATGAAGCGCTCAAGGGCATGGACGACACCGAGTCCAGGCTGTTTTGAGTATGCCGACCCGTCGCGTCGCCGTCGCTGCTCCGAATGCCCTTGCGGCACAAGCAGGTTCAGACATCACGCATCTGGGCGGCTCGCCGGTCGACGCGGCGATCGCCGCGATGCTGGTGACCTATGTCAGCGAGCCCGGCGTCGTCTCGGCCCTCGGCGGAGCCTTCGTCAACGTCTGGCCCGCCGACGGTGATCCGGTCGTCATCGACGCCAACTGCGAGATGCCCGGGCGGGGCCTGCCGCAGTCGCGCTTCGGCCACGGGATGCTCGAGCTCAACCTCGCCTACGGCGGTGGCATCACGATCTTCGCGGGCGCCGGATCGGCTGCAACGCCAGGCGCGTTCGCCGGTTTTGCCGAGGCACACCGCCGGTTCGGGCAGGTGCCGTGGCGGGCCGTGTGCGAACCGGCGATCAACGTCGCGCGCCAGGGCTATCGGCTGGGCTCGGCGGCGGCGTCATACCTGCAGATCGTCGGGGAGGCGCTGTTCGGTTTCGACCCGCAGACCCGCGCCGCCTATTTCGTCGACGACGCGCCGGCCGACACCGGCGCGCTGATGCGCTCACCCGAACTCGCCGACGCGCTGGAAGTCATTGCGACACAAGGCGTTTCAGCGCTGTATGGCGGCGAGCTCGGTCGCGCTCTGGCCGACCAGATGGACGCCGAGGGCGGGTTGATCACGCTAGCCGACCTCACGGCATACCGGCCGATTGCGCGCAGGGCGACGCAGGACGCACTCGGTGAGTGGCGCACGGCCACCAATCCCCCACCCTCGATCGGCGGCCCGGTGCTGGCGACCATGCTGCGACTGCTGCAGCGACGCGGCAGCTCCCCAGAGGAGATCCTGCGCATCCAGCGCGAGGTGGGCAGCTATCGCAGCGACCGCCTCGACGTCGCCGAGGACCTCGAGGCGGCGGGTGTCGAGCTGCTGAAAGCGTTGGAGGGCAACGACCTTCGCACCCTGCCCACCTCCAAGGACACCGCGCACGTCTCAGTCGTCGACAGTGACGGTATGGCGTGCGCGGTCACCTCCTCGGCCGGGTACTCCTCCGGCATCACCGTCCCGGGCACGGGGTTGGTGCTCAACAACTGTCTCGGTGAGCCCGAGCTCAACCGGCGCGGCTTCCATGCGCTGCCGCCCGGCACGCGGATCGCCTCCAATATGGCGCCGACGACCGCTCGGCACCGCGACGGCCGGGTGCTCGCGGTGGGCAGCCCGGGTGCGGACCGCATCACCACGGCGCTGATGCAGGTGCTGGCGCACTACTGCCTGGAGGAGCGACCCCTGCAGGAATCGGTCGATGCGCCCCGCCTGCACGTGCGCCCGGGTGACGCGTTCGTCATCGACACTGAGCCCTATCCCGCTGCGGCACAGGCGCTTTCGGCATCCGACGCCACGATCGTCGAGCACGACCCGCACTCGATGTACTTCGGTGGCGTCGGCGCCGCGACGCTGCTGCCGGGTGGTGAACTCCAGGCTGCGGCGGACCCCCGCCGCGCGGCCGCCACCGCGGTCGGCTGAATTTCGAGGCGCGCCTGCCGCAACCGGCGAAAGAACCGCCTAGGCCGGGAGGGAGGTGCTCGCCGAGCTGTGGGCGTCGGTGTGCCAGAGCACCCGGTGCAGGCCGGTCACCCGCAGCAGCCGCAGCGTGCGCGGTGACAGCGAGGTGAGCACGAGTTTGCGCCCGCCGAGTTGCATCCGGTGATGGGCACCGACGATGACCCCGAGGCCGGTCGAGTCGCCGATCTCGCAGCAGGTCAGGTCGAGAGTGAGTTCGCCCTGGCCACCGGCCTCGGCATGCATCAGCACCGCGCGCAACGCCGCCGCGGAGCGATGGTCGATCGCTCCTTGCACGAGCACGACCCGCCCGGGCACCGTCTCGGTCGCCCGAAAAACCGGCAGCGCTCGCAGCACCGCCTCACGTGCGTACAGCGGCATACCCACCTCCCCATTGGCGTGCCATCTATTGATGCACGCGGGGCCCGGATCCGGCCAGGCGCCACGCCGTGGCACGATCGAGCTCATGGTCATCCTCAGCCGCATTTACACCCGCACCGGCGACCAGGGCACCACGGCGCTCGGCGACTTCAGCCGGACCTCCAAGAACGACCCGCGGCTGGTGGCCTACGCCGACACCGACGAGACCAACAGCGTCATCGGTGTCGCGATCGCCTCCGGTGACCTCGACGACGAGGTGACGACGGTCCTCACCCGGGTGCAGAACGATCTCTTCGACGTCGGCGCGGACCTGTGCACCCCACTCGTGGCCGAGCCGGAGCACCCGCCGCTGCGCGTGCTGCCGCAATGGATCGACCAGATCGAGGCCGATTGCGACCGCTTCAACGAGGACCTGGAGCCGCTGCGCTCGTTCATCCTGCCGGGCGGCTCGATCGGCGCCGCCCACCTGCACGTGGCCCGCACCGTCGCCCGCCGGGCCGAGCGCTCGGCCTGGGCGGCGATCGAGACCTACGGCACCGATGAAGCGCCGGCCGGGTCCGCCAAGGGCGTCGGCGGGGTCAACCCGCTCACCGCGACCTATCTCAACCGGCTGTCCGATCTGCTCTTCCTGCTCGGCCGGCATGCCAACCTCGCGCGCGGCGGCGACACCCTGTGGGTGCCGGGCGGCGAACGCGGCTAAGCCAGGTGCACCGTGCTGCCCGGCGGCGCCGACTCCGACCACGACCGCAGCACGGTGTAGTCCGAGGACGCCATCGCCAGCCGCACCGTGCCCTCGCTCGTCACGGCCTTCACCGCCACCGGGTCCTGCAACACCGCGGGTGGCCTCGGCGCCGGCGGCATCGGCGCGCCGAGCTCCAGTTCGCCCCGCTGCCAGGTGTGTGACGGCCGCACGCTGAGCCCGAGCACGGGGAACCATTCGACCTTCGCCGAGCCGATGCGCGCCATACCGACATGCCAAGCGCCCGCCGGATCGGCGGGCGCGAGAGCGATCAGGACGACGTGTCGGTCGTGGGTGAGGTACCACCGCCGCACGACGATCCACGCCAGGGCGACGATGACACAGACGACGAGCAGGCCAAGGACGACTTCGGAAGACTTCAGGAAGTCACCCACCGGCCGATCGCTTCCCTACGAGGCGGAGCCGGACTCGATCTGGTCGGCGACGACGGTGACCCGGTTGTGGTCGACGGAGATGAAACCGCCACTCACCGTGAGCGCCTGGCGCTCGCCATTGGTCGGGTCGATGCGCACCTCGGCGCCATCGGCGAGCACCGACAGCAGCGGGGTGTGCTGCGGCAGGATGCCGAGCTCGCCCTCGACCGTGCGGGCGTACACCGAGTTGGCCTCGCCTTCCCAGACCTTGCGGTCAGCGGCGACGACATCGACCTGCATGCTGCTCACGAGCGCTCCCTGAGGTGTCCAGACCGGCGAGCGGTCATGGGCGGTGGATTCCGTGCAGTCTACCGGGCGCGAGCCGGTGCCCCGACCAGGCGTCCTCCCGTATGCCGGGGGCTGCACCCGGTCGGCGTGGCCGGCGAGCGCCTCAGCCCACCACGACGATCGCGAGGGGGGTCTGCTCCGATCCCTGGCCGAGCGGGTTGTCGGCGAACATCTCCTCGAACCGCGACCGGTCGCCCGGCACGTCGGCGCCGAGGACATTGCGGCCGATGTCGTTGGCGTCCATGACGATGGTGCCGGCGAATCCGGCGCGATAGGCCTCCGGCGCGCGCGCCCGGATCTGCTCCGACAGCCGCGCGGCGACCTCGTCGGGGTTTTTCGGCGCCAGCTTGGCCGAGACATTGCTCGGGTAGGCGGAGTATTCGGTCGGCCCGTCGATCGCCCGGATGTCGTTGCCGACGAGCTCGTAGAACATCCCGCGCTTGCCGAGCACCTTGCCGACCGCTCCGCCGGCGCTGGCGTAGAGCACGCGCGGCAGCCCGGCCTCCTGGATCGCCAGCTGCATGGTGAACGGCGAGCCGAGGCCGATGCCCGCCGGGGTGCGGGTGACATATTTGGACAGGATCCGCGCCGGCTTGCCGACATTGATGTCCCAGATGAAGTAGGACCGCCCCTGGGTGATCGCGATGATCTTCTCGGAGATGAACAGATACCACTGCTTGCCCTGCAGCGCCGCGGCGTGCTCGGGGTCGGCCTGCAGCTGGGCGAAGAACCGGTCGACGGTCGCGGTGACGAAGCCGTCGAGGTCGGTGTCCTTGTTCACCAGGTCGGTGCGCAGCGGATAGCGCCGCACCTGCTCGCCGCTCGCGGTCACCAGGTCGAGCTGCTTGTCGGCGTTCGGCTCGAGGTCGGTCTTGATCCGCGGCTGCGCCTGCACCGCCGGGTCCGGCTCGTCGAAGAACTCGCGCAGCCACAGCTCGACGTTGAGCAACCGCCAGAAGGTCATCGAGTCGATGCCGTTGGTGCCCTTGATCCAGCCCTCGAAGGCGTGCAGCACCTCGTTCTGGTCGAAATACGGGCGGTTCGCAAAGGACTCGGAGAGGAACACGCCATAGAAGTAGTTCTTCAACCGCATGAACCACTCGCCCTGCGGCGTGGTGAAGCCGATCTTGTTGCGGCGCCGGTTGATCGACTCCGGCAGCAGCCCGCGGGTCGCGTCGCGCAGCACCCGCTTGTTCCAGCCGTCCTTGATGATCGCCTCGTCGGACAGGCTGAAGATGAACTTCACGACCTCCTTGTCCAGGAAGGGCACGCGCCCCTCCAAGGAGAACCGCATGGTGTTCTTGTCCTCGTAGCGCAGCAGCGACGGCAGCGAGTTGTGGAACAGATCCTGGATCAACCTCAGCTTGAGGTTGGACCCCTCGACCGGGAAACGCTCGTCGGCATACGGGCTCGCCCAGGTGCTGTTGAGCAACTGCGTGACCGGTATGACGGTCTTGCGCTTGAGTTTGTCCTGCAGCTTGAACCGGCCGAGCCGGTAGATGACGTCGAGGCTCTTGGACAGCTCGAGCGCGGCGGCCTTGGCGCCCTGGGCGCGCAACTGGCGCAGGTAGACGAAGTAATAGGGGATATAGCCGGCCATCATCTCGTCGGCGCCCTGGCCGTCGAGCAGCACGGTGACATGCTGGGTCGCCTCGCGCATCACCTGGTATTGCGCGTAGGGACCCGAGGAGATCAGCGGCTCCTCCTGGGTGCGGATGAAGTCACGCAGGTCGGCCTTGAACTCATCGGCGGTCGGCTTCACCTTGTGCGCGTCGACCTGACCGCGGCAGATGTCGAGCACGGCGTCGACATACTGCTCCTCGTCGTTGAGGCTGCCGGGGAAGACGGCGGAGAAGGTGTTCTGCTGCGCACCCACCGCTTCCTTGGTGGTCTCGTCGCCGGCGTTGAGCAACTGGTTGATGATCACCGCGACGGCGCTGGAGTCCAGGCCTCCGGACAGGCTGGTGCCGACCGGCACCTCGGACTGCAGCCGCAGCCGGACCGCCTCGATCAGCCGCGCCTTGTAGTCGGCGGCCGCGGCATCGTTATACGGCCGCTGTTCACGGGCGAGCTCGGCGAGTTCCTCGCGCAGCCGGGTGAACGGCTCGCGGCGGGTGCCGCTCGCGTCGATGGTGAGCTGCTCGCCCGGCTCCAGCCGCTCGATGCCGGCGAAGAAGGTCTCCCGGCCGTCCTCGTGGATGCGAAAGCGCAGGTAGCGGTAGAGCGTGCGCTCGTTGACCGCCTTCTCATACAGCCCACTCGCCAGGATCGACTTGATCTCCGAGGCGAAGACGAAGGTGTCGCCGCACTGGGCGAGGTAGACCGGCTTGATGCCGAAGTGGTCGCGCGACAGCGTCAGCCGCTGCTCGGTCGCATCCCAGATCGCCAGGCCCCACATGCCGTTCAGCCGGTCGAAGGACGCTGCCCCCCACTGAGCGAAGGCGTGCAGCACGACCTCGGTGTCGGAGTCGGTGGTGAAGCTGACGCCGAGTGCTTCCAGCTCCGCGCGCAGGTCGAGATAGTTGTAGACCTCGCCGTTGTAGACGATCGTGTAGCGCCCGTCCGGCGTGGTCATCGGCTGCTGGCCGTGCGCCACGTCGATGATCGACAGCCGGCGATGCCCGAGCCCGACGGGTCCGTCGAAGAAGACGCCCTCGCCGTCGGGGCCGCGATGGATCTGACAGTCGTTCATCGCGCGCAGCATCGGCTCGCTGCCGCCGGGGCCGTAATAGCCGACGATTCCACACATGCCGCCAACCCTAACGGCGCCGGCTGGGCACTCCCGACAGGACACCGCGGCAGCGAATTCGGCGCAAAGTGTTTACAGAGACACCGTGTCGCACTAACCTGATCTTCGTCCGTGACCCAGCGCACACGAGGTGAGCTTCGATGACCGCCACCATCACCCGCAGCACCGCCACCGAGACCGTCGGTGAGCACGCCCAGGCCGGCCAGACCTATTTCGAACGGCTGGAGACGCTGTCCGAGGCGTCGGTGCACCAGCACTTCGACGCCTTCCTCGACATCGACTGGGACCACCCGGACTACGCGATCGACCCCAAGGACCCGCGCTGGAAGCTGCCCGAGGTCGACGTGCTCGGTCGCACCCAGTGGTACCAATCGCTGCCCGAGGACGAGCAGCTGCGCGTCGGTCTCTACCGCCAGGCCAATGTCACCAAGGTCGGCCTGCAGTTCGAGCAGATCCTGATCTCCGGGCTGATGTACCACTCCTTCGGCCTGCCCAACGGCTCGCCCGAGTTCCGCTACGCCACGCACGAGGCGACCGAGGAGTGCCACCACACCCAGATGTTCCAGCAGTTCGTCAACCGGTCCCTGCAGGACGTGGGTGGCGGCACCAAGTTCTTCCAGCTCGCCGGTCCGCTGCTGCCCATCGCGGCGCGGATCGCCCCGGTCCTGTTCTTCTACGGCGTGCTCGCCGGCGAAGAGCCGATCGACCACGTGCAAAAGTCGGTGCTGCGGTCCTCCAGCACCATGCACCCGCTGCTGCAGCGCATCATGCAGATCCACGTCGCCGAGGAGGCGCGCCACATCGGCTTCGCCCACCAGTTCCTCGAGGAGCGCAGCCCGGCGCTGAGCCGCCGCGACCGGGCCCTGCTGTCGGTGCTCGTGCCGATCATCATGCGCTGGCTGTGCGACGAGATCCTGGTGCCGAGCAAGGAGGCCCGCCGGGCCATGGGCCTGCCGGACGATGTCGCCAAGCAGATCTTCTGGCGCGACCCGGAGTCGCAGAAGTTCTTGCGCGACCTGTTCGGTGACGTGCGGATGCTCGCCGAGCGCACCGGGCTGATGAACCCGCTCGCCCGCCGCGTCTGGCGCGCGATGGGCATCGACGGCCGCCCGTCGCGGTTCCGCAGCGAGCCGGCCTCCGCCGCGGCCTGAACCCATGCCGTATGTCGTGACGCAGCCCTGCTGCGCTGATGCGTCCTGCGTGGTCGCCTGCCCGGTCAACTGCATCCACCCGGCGCCCGGCGAGCCCGGCTTCGCCACCGCCGAGATGCTGTATGTCGACCCCGCGGGTTGCGTGGACTGCGGAGCCTGCGTCACCGCCTGCCCGGTCGATGCGATCAAGCCGCACACCAAGCTGGCGCCGAACGAGCTGCCCTTCCTGGAGCTCAACGCCGGTTACTACCGGCAATCGCCCCACGCCGACCGCTCCCCCGTCGCCCGGCTGCCGCGGCAGCGGCGGTTGCGCAGCTCCCGCCCGGTGCGGGTGGCGATCGTGGGTGCCGGTCCAGCCGGCCTCTATGTCGCCGACGAGCTGCTGAAGCACCCCGAGGTCAGCGTCGAGGTCTTCGAGCGGCTGATGACACCGCACGGCCTGGTGCGCGCAGGGGTCGCACCAGACCACCAGCGCACCAAGCAGGCGTCGGCCCTCTTCCGGCACATCGAGGCCGACTCGCGCTTCCGCTATCACCTCGGCGTCGACGTGGGCCGGGATGTCACTCGCGCGGACCTCGCCGCCTGCTACGACGCGGTGGTCTGGACGGTCGGAGCGGCAGCCGACAAGACGCTCGGCATACCCGGGGAGCAGTTGCCCGGATCGCTGTCGGCGACCGCGCTGGTGCGGTGGTACAACGGCCACCCGGACGGACGCGACCTGCCGGTCGACCTCGCCACCGAGCGCGCCGTCGTGGTCGGCAACGGCAATGTCGCCCTCGATGTCGCCCGCGTGCTGACCCGCGACCCGGAGGCCTTGGCCGCCACCGACATCGCCGAGCATGCGCTGAATGCGTTGCGGCACAGCGAGATTCGCGAGGTCGTGGTCATCGGCCGCCGCGGTCCCGCGCAGGCCGCGTTCACCACCCCGGAGCTGATCGGCCTGGCCGGCGAGCCCGATGTCGACGTCGTCGTCGACACCGGCGGGCTGCCGCTGCCCGACGACGAGCGGGGCCGGGTGCTGCACCAGCTCGCGAGCCGGCCGTCTCGGCCCGGCAACCGCCGCATCGTGTTGCGCTTCGGCTGGTCGCCCCTGGCGCTGCTCGGCACCGACCGGGTGAGCGGGGTGCGCCTGGCCAGGACGCGGCTGGAGGTCGATGCTCACGGCATACCGCGGGCGACGCTCACCGACGAGACCGAGGACCTGCCCGTCGGGCTCGTGCTGCGCTCGGTCGGCTATCACGGCCAGCCGGTCGCGGACCTGCCGTATGACGAGGTGACCGGCACCGTGCCCAACGACGCCGGCCGCGTCGCGCCCGGCAGCTACGTCGCCGGCTGGATCAAACGCGGCCCGACCGGGTTCATCGGGAGCAACAAGACCTGTGCCCAGGAGACCGTCGCCAGCCTGCTTGACGACCTCGACGCCGAGGCGATCACCGCACCGCGCCGGGACCCGCGGTTGCTGCTCGCCGACCTGCGAGCCCGCGGGATCACCGTGCTGGACCGCGAGGACTGGTGGGCGATCGAGGCCGAGGAGCGCGCGCAGGGAGCGGCTGCCGGGCGGGTGCGTCGTAAGCTCGTCGACCGAGGCGAGGCCGTGCGCGTGGCTGAGCAGGCGCGGGCCGATGCGACGCGATCGCGGCCCGGCCGACGAGACTATGACAACGATGGAGAGTTCTCTGGAGCCGATCGACGGACGGCAGGTGCGGTGGCAGCGACATAACGCCGACCGCCGGTCCCATGTGCTCGATTGCGCGATCGAGCTGATCGAGGCGGGCGACGCCGGCGCGGACCTCACCATGGCCGATGTCGCCGCTCGGTCCGGGGTCGGGCGCACCGTCCTCTACCGGCATTTCACCAGCCGGGAGGAATTGGACCAGGCGGTCCAGGAGCGCATCGTCGAATTGATCTCGGGTGAGCTGCTGTCGGTCGTCTCCCTCGACGGCACGATCGAGCAGATGGTGCGACGGGTCGTGGGCACCTATGTCATGTGGGCCGCCTCCCATCCGCAACTGCACCGGCGCATCTCTGGCTCGGCGAGTTTCGACAGCACCGGTGCGGTGCGGCTCGGCCTGGACTCGGTCGCGCTCGCGGTCGTCGAAGCCCTGCTCGCCGCCGCCCGCCTGCTGGAGGTCGAGCTCACCAGGACCCAGCGCGCCGGGCTCGAGCCGGTCGCCTTCGGCCTCGCCGGGGCCGTCTTCGGCGCGGTCGGCCGGTGGATGGACGGCGGCGCGCGGCAACCCTCGGCCGAGCAGATGGTGACCTTGGTGTCGCAGACCGTGTGGTTCATCCTCGACGGTCACGCCCGCGCCATGGGGGTGGCGCTGCGCCGCGATCAACTCCTTCAAGAATTGCTCACCTGACGTCCGACCGGTGAGCGGTCTGGGCGAACCCGGTGCGGGCCCGGCCCGCGATAGCTACTGTGCGGTAGGTTTCACCACCCCGACAGCTCGCCGATCCAGGAGGCCGATCGCGTATGCCGAAGTCCCGCGCCTTGATCTTGTCCGCAGCCGCAGCCATCGCGCTGGCCGGTTTCGGCGCCCCGAACGCTGGCGCCGAGACCTCCACCGATGCGCAGTTCTACACCCCGCCCGCGACGCTGCCAGCGCAGAACGGCGCACTGATCCGGCAGGAGCCGATCCCCCTCGCCATCAGCCTCGCGCTGCCCGGGATGTCGGGCCCGCTGCCGGGCAAGGCCACCCGGATCATGTACAAGTCCACCGAGACCACCGGCCAGGCGGTCGCCGTAACCGGCGTCTACTTCGAGCCCACCGCCGCGTGGTCGGGTGCCGGGCCGCGCCCGCTGGTGTCGATGGCGTCGGGCACGATCGGCCAGGGTGACCAGTGCGCCCCCTCACGCAACACCACGACCCCGGTGACCATCAACGAGCAGTCGATCGGCATCAACTACGACCTCGCCAATGTTTACGCCTTGCTGTCGCGCGGTGTCGCCGTGGTGATGACCGACTATGTCGGGCTCGGCACGCCGGACCGCGTGCACACCTATGTCAACCGGGTCGACCAGGGCCACGCCGTGCTCGATGCCGCGCGGGCCGCGCGCTCGGTGACCGGCGCCTCGATCACCCCGACCTCCAAGGTCGGCGCCTATGGCTACTCCCAGGGCGGAGGTGCGGCGGCCTCGGCAGCCGAGCTGCAACCGGCATACGCCCCGGATGTGCCGCTCGCCGGCGCCTACGCGGGCGCGCCGCCCGCCGATCTGCAGGCCGTGCTCGAGAGCATCGACGGCACCACGCTGGCCGGCGCCATCGGCTGGGCGATCAACGGCTTCCTGCAGACCTACCCCGCGATCGCGCCGAAGGTCGACCTCTACACCAATGCCGCTGGCAAGGCTGCCCTCGAGCGGCTGAAGACGATGTGCGTGGGCGACGCCATCGCGAACTACGCCTACCAGCGCACGTCAAGCTGGACCTCGACCGGTCAGCCGCTCGCGCAGATCACCGCGACCGACCCCGAGTTGAAGTCGGTGGTGGACGCCCAGCGGCTCGGCCGCCTGCGCCCGGGTGTGCCGGTGCGGGTGATCAGCGGCACCCAGGACGACATCGTCGACCACCGGCAGGCGCGCCAGCTCGCCGTGGACTGGTGCGCCAAGGGTGCCAATGTCGACTATCTGCCCTACGCCCAGCTCCCCGGCGCGGGGACGAGCGCCAACCACCTGGCCCCGGCGATCCAGGACGAGCAGCTGGCTCAGAACTGGATGATCGACCGGCTCAACGGCAAGCCCGCGGTGTCCAACTGCGCCGCCCTGCCGCTGCTGCCGTAACGCGACCACGCTGCCGCGCCGTCACCGCCCCCTGAGCGGTGACGGCGCGGCTGCTTTCTGGGTCCGGGCAGGCGCCTGGCAGCATCGGCGCATGCTCGGACTCCTCGGTGCGGTGCTCGCTGCCCTCGCCTACGGCACCGCGACGATCCTGCAGGCGATCGGCGTGCGACAGCTCGACGCGCTGCCGGAGCACCCCGGCTGGCCGGCCCGACTGAAGGCCGGGCGGCTGTATGCCGTGGGCCTCGCGCTCGACGGCCTTGGCTTCCTGTTGTCCTTCGCGGCGCTGCGCACCCTGCCGCTGTTCCTGGTCGAGTCGATGCTCGCGTCCTCGGTCGCGGTGACAGCGGTGCTCGCGGTCGTGGTGCTGCACGTGCGGCTGCGCCGAGCCGAGGTCGCCGCCCTCGGGGTCGTCGGCATCGGGCTGGTGCTGCTCGCGCTCAGTGCTCACGAGGGGCCGGGCCGGGCGGTCGGCAGCACCGGTGGCTGGCTGCTGCTCGGTTTCGCGGTCATCGTCGGCGTGCTCTTCGCCCTCGGGTATGCCGACCGCGACCGGTCGCGCTCCTCGGTGCAGCTGGCCGTCGTGAGCGGGCTGGGTTTCGGTGTCACGGGGATCGCCGCCAGGGTGATCGAGCCGGCAAAACCGTTGTGGCACACCATTATTCAGCCGCAACTGTGGGCGCTGATCATCGGTGGCATCGCTGCGGTCGTGGCCTACGGCTTCGCGCTGGACCGTGGCAAGACCACGACGGTCGCGGCGATCACCTTCGCGGTGGAGACGATCGTGCCGGCGGCGATCGGACTGGCCTTCCTCGGCGATGCGATCAGACATGGCCTGGTGGTCGTGGCCGTGCTCGGCTTCGCCGCGACCCTGGGTGGCTGCCTCGCCTTGGCCGGCCGCGCAGAGGTGGACTGACCTCGCGCGGCCCGCCACGAGCCGGCATACGGCAGGGATCAGACGAAGATCATGCCGCCGTCGACGAGGACGGACTGACCGGTCATGTAGTCCGAATCCGGGCCGGCGAGATAGGACACGAGCTTGGCGACGTCCTCACCCGTCGAGACCCGGCCGAGGGCGATGCCCGCCGCCATCGCCTTCATCGACTCCCCCTTGCCGACCTGGTTGATCTCGCCGAGGTCGTGGTCGATCTCCTCCCACATGGTGGTGTCGACGATGCCGGGGCAGTAGGCGTTGACGGTGATGCCGTGCGGTGCCCACTCCTGGGCCGCCGCCTGGGTGAGCGCGCGCACCGCGAACTTCGAGGAGCAGTAGACACCGAGCAGCGGGAAGCCCTTGTGCGCGGCGATCGAGGCTGCGCCGATGATCTTGCCGCCGGTGCCCTGCTCGATCATCTGCCGGGCCGCCTCGGTGTAGCACAAGAAGACGCCCCGGCCGTTGACGGCGTGCACCTTGTCGTATTCCTCCGGGCTGACCTCGAGCAGCGGCTTGGTCTGCGCGATGCCCGCGTTGGCCACCATGACGTCGAGCGAGCCGAGGGCCGCCACGGTGTCGGCCACCAGCGCGCGCACCGAGGTGGGGTCGGACACATCGCCTTGCAGCGCAACCGATTTCACTCCGGCGGCCTCGATCTCCTGCTGAGTCCCGGCGAGCTCGTCGGCCATGGACGGCAGATCCGACACGGCGACATCGTGGCCGTCCTGGGCCAGGCGCAGGGCGATCGACTTGCCGATTCCACGCGCGGCTCCGGTGACGTGAGCGACGGACATGGCATCTCCTCTCGGTGCGAAGACCCTGGGTGGGCCTCGGTCCACCGACCGTCGCAGGCGTGCAGCCGTGCGCGCGACGGTTGCGTGAGGTTGCGATCCCCGGCATAGCTCCCGGCCTTGCAACGCCTCGCAACCCTGGTCGGCCGACCCCGCGCCGCGCTCTGCTAGCAGGCATGACAGTGGCATCCAGTTCACCCACGGTGGGCGTCGTCGCCAATCCGGCGTCAGGTCGTGACATCCGCCGGCTGGTCGCCCGTGCCTCGGTCTTCCCCACGGCCGAGAAGGCCAACATGGTGGTGCGGATGCTGACTGCCTTCGGCTCGGTCGGTGTCGAGCGCGTCCTGCTGTCGACCGATCTCGGGGGTATCTCGGCCGGCGTCCTGCGCGCGCTGAAGTCGCGGGTCGAGGGCGTCGATCCGCCGTGGCCGCAGCTGCATTTTGTCGACGACGACCCGATCACCGGCACCGGCGAGGACACCACCCTCACCGTGCGCCGGATGATCGCCGCGGGAGCCGAAGTCATCGTCTGTCTCGGCGGTGACGGCACCGCCCGGCTGGCTGCCGCCGCGTGCGGTGAGGTGCCCCTCCTGGCGCTCAGCACCGGCACCAACAACGCCTTTCCCGTGATGCGCGAGGCGACGATCGCCGGCCTCGCCGCGGGGCTGGTCGCGACCCACGCGGTGCCGGAACCGGTCGCGCTGCGCCGCGACCTCGCCCTCGAGGTGCGCACAGACGCACGCCGCGAGATCGCGCTGGTCGACGTGTGCGTCGCGGCGGCGCGCCATATCGGGTCCCGGGCGCTGTGGGACCCCGCCGGTCTGCGCACCCTGATCTGCACCTTCGCCGAGCCGGATGCCATCGGCCTGTCCAGCATCGCCGGGCTGCTGTGCCCCTCCCCGCGCCGGCAGGCCAGCGGTGTCCTGCTGGAGCTGGCTGCGCCAGAGTCCGCCCCCGTCGTCGTCCGCGCCCCGATCGCGCCCGGCCTGGTGCTGCCGGTCGGCGTGCGGTCCTGGCGCGAGCTTCAGCCGGGTGACGAGGTCGCGGTCACCGACGCCGGAGTCATCGCGCTCGACGGCGAACGCGAGATCGAACTGCGACCCCGGGACCGCGCCACGGTCAGCCTCACCACCCACGGGCCGCGCGCGATCGACATACCTGCCGTGATGGCGCACGCGGCCTGCGAGGGCCTGCTCACCACCGGCACCCCAGACCTGACCAGCTCGATCAGGAAGAGAAAAGGAGCACCCCGATGACCGCTACGGCAACCGTCCGCACGCAGGAGGGGCTGAGCGCAGACAAGCTGCGCGATGCCTACCGGATGATGCGGACCATTCGAGAGTTCGAGGAACGGCTGCACACCGAATTCGCCACCGGCGAGATCCCCGGCTTCGTCCACCTGTATGCCGGTGAGGAGGCGTCCGCGACCGGCGTGTGCACCCACCTCGACGAGCGGGACACCATCGCCTCGACCCACCGCGGCCACGGCCACTGCATCGCCAAGGGCGTCGACGTCAAGGGGATGATGGCCGAGATCTACGGCAAGGCCACCGGCACCTGCCACGGCAAGGGTGGCTCGATGCACATCGCCGATCTGGCCAAGGGCATGCTCGGCGCCAACGGCATCGTCGGTGGCGGGCCGCCGCTCATCTGCGGCACCGCACTCGCCGCCAAGATCCAGGGCACCGGCGGGGTGAGCGTCGCCTTCTTCGGCGACGGCGCCAGCAACCAGGGCACCACCTTGGAGGCGATGAACCTCGCCTCGGTCTGGAACCTCCCGGCGATCTTCGTGGCGGAGAACAACGGGTATGCCGAGAGCACCGCGAGCACCTGGTCGGTCGCCGCGGACGACATCGCCGACCGCGCGTCCGGCTTCGGTATGCCGGGCGTCATCGTCGACGGGTTCGACTTCTTCGCCGTGCACGAGGCGGCCGGCGAGGCGATCGCCCGAGCCCGCGCCGGCGGCGGACCGACCCTGATCGAGGTGAAGTTCACCCGCTATTTCGGCCACTTCGAAGGCGACCAGCAGACCTACCGCGCCGACGAGGTCGCCCGCGCCCGCGAAGAACTGGACTGCCTCAAGCGGTTCCGCGCGCGGGTCACCGAGACCGGCGAACTGAGCGCGGACGACCTGGACGCCATCGACGCCGAGATCGGCCAGCTGGTCGAGGAATCGGTGGTCGAGGCGAAGGCCGCCCCGCTGCCGACCGAGGCCGACCTGCTCACCGACGTCTACATCAACTACTGACTTGGAGGAATGATCATGGCTCGAATGATCAGCTACCGCGAGGCCATCAACGAGGCCCTCGCGCTGGAAATGCGACGCGACCCGTCGGTCATCGTGATGGGCGAGGACAACGCCGGTGGCGCGAGCGCCGGCAGCCCCGGTGAGGAGGACGCCTGGGGTGGCGTGCTCGGTGTGACCAAGGGTCTGTATGGCGAGTTCCCCGACCGCGTGCTCGACACCCCGATCTCCGAATCGGCGTTCATCGGCGCCGCGGTCGGTGCCGCCACCGCCGGGCTGCGCCCGGTCGCCGAACTCATGTTCATCGACTTCATGGGCGTGTGCTTCGACCAGATCTTCAACCAGGCGGCGAAGTTCCGGTACATGTTCGGCGGCAAGGCGGTCACCCCGGTCGTCATCCGCACGATGTATGGCGCGGGCCTGCGCGCGGCCGCCCAGCACTCGCAGGTGCTCTATCCGCTGTTCACCCACATCCCCGGGCTGAAGGTCGTCGTGCCGTCCAACCCGTACGAGGCCAAGGGTCTGCTGATCCAGGCGATCCGCGACGACGACCCGGTGATCTTCTGCGAGCACAAGGCGCTCTATGACATGCAGGGCGATGTGCCCGAGGGGGCGTACGTCATCCCCTTCGGGGAGGCGAATGTCGTGCGCGATGGTGACGACGTGACCATCGTGGCGCTCGGCCGGATGGTGTCCTACGCCAGCGAGGCCGCCGAGGAACTGGCGGGCACTGGCGTCGACGCGGAGATCATCGACCCGCGCACGACCAGCCCGCTGGACACCGAGACGATCATCGAGAGCGTCGAGCGCACCGGGCGACTCGTCGTGGTCGATGAGTCCAACCCGCGGTGCAGCGTCGCGCGCGACATCAGCGCCATCGTGGCCGAGGAGGCCTTCGGCGCGCTCAAGGCGCCCATCCAGGTCGTCACTGCTCCGCACACGCCGGTGCCCTTCTCCGATGTGCTCGAGGACCTCTACATCCCGAGCACCCAGGACATCGTCAATGCCGTGAAGACCGCGACTGATTGGAAGCGCTGATGAGTGACATCACCAATGTCGTCATGCCGAAGTGGGGCCTGTCGATGACCACCGGCCGGGTCACCGAGTGGCTGGTCGAGGAGGGCGAGGAGGTCTCCGCCGGGGACGACCTGCTCGAGATCGACACCGACAAGATCGCCGGAGCCCTCGAGTCGCCCGCGGGCGGAGTCCTTCGTCGGCAGATCGCCGAGCTGGACGAGCCTGTGCCCGTCGGCGCCACCATTGCTCTCCTTGCTCCGGCCGAGGTGCCGGAGGAGGAGATCGACCAGGCGGCCAAGGCGGCCCGGGAGCAGCTCGAGGCCGGCGCCGTCGAGGAGTCGGCCGGCCCGGAGATCGGCAAGGTCACCGTCGACGGCCGCGAAATCGCTTACGCCCGAATGGGATCCGAGGGCGAGCACATCGTGCTGGTCCACGGTTATGGCGGCGACAAGAACTCCTGGCTGTTCGTGCAGGAGCCGCTGTCGTCGTCATACCTCGTGGACGCGATCGACCTGCCCGGACACGGCGAGTCCACCAAGGACGTCGGCGACGGCTCGCTCGACGTGCTGGCGCAGGCGGTGACCGGCTATCTCGCCGAGCGCGGCATCGAGCGTGCGCACCTGGTCGGGCACTCGCTCGGCGGTGCGGTCGCCATCGCGGCGGCCGCCGCGGCACCGGCACAGGTGGCGTCGCTGACGCTGATCGCACCGGCGGGCGTGGGGCCGGACATCAACGCCGACTACCTGCGCGGCTTCGCGCAGGCCCAGTCGCGCCGCGAACTCCAGCCGCACCTGACCGCGCTGTTCGCCGATCCCTCGCTCGCGACCCGGCAGCTCGCGGACGACCTGATGAAGTACAAGCGGCTGGACGGTGTCGATGCCTCGCTGAACGCCCTGCTCGCCACCCTGCTGGACGGCGACCGGGCCGGCATCGAGGTGGCGCCGCTGCTGAGCTCCACCCGCGTCCCGGTGCGGGTCGTGTGGGGCGAGGCCGACGCGGTGGTGCCGATTTCGAATGCCGAGGGCCTGGCCGACCGCGCGGACGTCACCCGGGTGCCCGACGCCGGGCACATGGCGCACATGGAGCAACCGTCGGCCGTCGTGCGGGCGGTCACCTCGGCGGTCGAGGCGACCCCGGCGCAGCAGCCGGCCTGACGCGCGACATCGCCGGCCCCGGTGGGTGCCCCCACCGGGGCCGGCGGACGCGCGCGCGCTACGAATGTTGCACGATGTTGCAACCGGTCGAGCTGTGGCGACGATCACACCGGCGCTCTATCCTCACCAGAGGAGGTCGAGTGCCCTTGTCCCATTTCAACGCCGTTCGCCCGGGGACCAACCTGTCCCAGTACGCACGCGAACTCACCCGGATCCACGACTGTGTCGTCAGTGGCTCGAGCGCCCCGCAACGGCCGCGGGCGGTGGTCGCGCGTTCCTGGCAGCGGGTGCTGCAGGCCGGCCTGGACGCCTCGCGCAAGAACTACCGCGAGCCGCTCAGCACGCAGGAGGTCCTCCGTCGGCGCAATGCGTCGCCGCTGCGCGGGGTGATCAGCGACCTGCTCGCGGTGATCTCCGGGGTCGCCGATGCCTCCCGGCTGCTGATGGTCGTCGCCGATGCCGAGGGCGTTGTGCTGTGGCGCGCGGGATCGGTGGCGGTGCGCAGTCATGCCGACGCGCTGGGTTTCACCGAGGGCGCCGACTGGAGCGAGAAGCAGGTCGGCACCAACGCCATCGGCACCGCCCTCGCCGAGGCCGCGCCGGTGCAGCTGTTCTCCGCCGAGCACTTCGAGCAGGCCCAGCATCCGTGGTACTGCACCGCTCACCCGATCCACGACCCGCGCACCGGCGAGTTGCTCGGCATCGTCGACGTCAGCGGGCCGGCGCTCAGCCTGCACCCCACGATCGGGGCGCTGGTGCAGACCGCGGTGCGGCTGGCCGAGGCGCAACTGTGGCGGGGCCACGAGGAGCGGCTGGCACGACTGCGTCAATCGGCCGAGCCGCTCGTCGCCGCCACCCGCGGACCCCTGCTCGTGGTCGATGAGCACGGCTGGGTCGCCCATCACCACGGCATCCACGCGCGCGACCGGATCGCGGTGCCGCGCGAAGGCACGGCGCTCACGATCCCCGGCATGGGCATCTGCCTGCCCGAACGCCTGCACGAGGGCTGGCTGGTCCGGCCCGCCGAGGGCGGCCGCGCGATCACCGCCGTGCTCCAGCTCGGCAGCCCGGCCACGCTGGAGGTGCGCTCGGCCACCGACGTATGGCGGATGCCCTTGTCCGAACGGCATGCCGAGGTGATGCAGGTGCTGCATGCCGCCGGACGCAGCGGGATGAGCGCGGGCCAGTTGAGCCTGGCGCTGTATGGCGATGGTGAGCATCTGGTCACCGTGCGCGCCGAAATCTCCCGGATGCGCCGGCAACTGGGCACGCTGGTCGCCACCAAGCCCTACCGCATCGCCGACGACGTCAACCTCACGGTGCTCAGCGAAGCGCTCGGGTGACGCTACCGCCCGAGGCGACCCAGCGCTCCGCCATACGTCTGCACGAGGGCTTCGCCGATCGGGCGGGCGTTGGCCTGCAAAATGTCCAACGGGACTCGCGGCAGGTTCTCCTCCCAGTCCAGCAGGGGTGAACCGCGCAGCTGGAGCATCCGCGCCGGCCGTCCGAACATCCACAGGTGCAGGTGCGCGCCACCGTCGCCGTATTTGGCGATCTGCGCGCGCCCGACGCTCGGGAGTGCCTCGACGCCCGGCATCTCCTCCGCGGCGACGGTGAGGCGGCCGTTCTCGTCGGTCGCCGCGCGCACGCGGGCGTAGTAGTCCTCGATGCTCTCCGGCGCTCGCGTCATAACGCCGAGCCTAGGTCGTGGACTCGGTGCGGCGTCTCGGGGTTTCGACGCGGTCCTCCTTCGTCGGACCTTGCTCAACCACCGAGAAGGCCGCGGTCCTCCTTCGTCGGACCTTGCTCAACCACCGAGAAGGCCGCGGTCCTCCTTCGTCGGACCTTGCTCGTTTCTTGACAGGCGGGCGAGGGCGGTCATCAGGTGATAGGTCAGCAGCACCGCGATGGTGCCGAGCGCGATGCCGGCAAGTTGCACCTTGCCGATCCTCCAGGTGAAGTCGGCGATGCCGATGACCAAACCGACGGCCGCGGCGGTGAGGTTGATCGGGTTGCCGAAGTCCACCCGGTTCTCGATCCAGATGCGCGCGCCGAGCAGGCCGATCATCCCGTAAAGCACGGTGCCCGCACCACCCAGCACGCCGGCCGGCACCGTCGCGATCGCGGCACCGAACTTCGGGCAGAAGCTCAGCAGCAGCGCCCCGAGCGCGGCAATCCAGTACGCCGCAGTCGAATACACCTTCGTGGCGGCCATGACGCCGATGTTCTCGGCGTAGGTCGTCGTGCCCGAACCGCCGCCGAAACCGGCGAGCGTCGTCGCCAGGCCGTCGGCGATCAGCGCCCGGCCCGAGACATCGTCCAGGTCTCGACCGGTCATCTGCGCGACCGACTTCACGTGCCCGATGTTCTCGGCCACCAGCACAAGCACCACCGGCACGAACAACCCGACGGTCGCCAGGTGGAAGGTCGGCGTGGTGAAATCCGGCAGCCCCACCCACCCGGCCGACCGGACGGCGGCGAAGTCGACCTCGCCACGCGCGCACGCGACGGCATACCCGATGGCGACGCCCACCAGGATGCCGAGCCGGCCGAGCAGGCCGCGCCCGAGCACGGTGACGATCGCGATCGCGGCGACGGTGACCACGCCGGTGACCGGGGAGGTCACGAAATTCGCCTTCGCGGCCGGAGCGAGGTTGAGGCCGATCAGCGCGACGATCGCGCCGGTCACCACGGGCGGCATCAGCGCCCGCAGCCAGCCGGCGCCGGCCAGCTGCACCACCAGCCCGACGAGCGCGAGCGTCACACCGGCGAGCACCACGCCGCCGAGGGCGGCCGCCATACCGCCGTCGGACCGCGCCGCCGTGATCGGTGCGATGAACGCGAACGACGACCCGAGATAGGACGGCACCCGGCCGGCGGTCAGCAGCAGGAAGAGCATCGTGCCGATGCCGGAGAAGAAGAGCGTCGTCGCGGGCGGGAAATGCGTCAGCAGCGGCACCAGGAAGGTCGCACCGAACATCGCGACGATGTGCTGGGCGCCGATGCCAATCGTGCGCGGCCAGCTGAGGCGTTCGTCGGGGGCGACGACCTCACCCGCTGCGATCGAGCGACCGTCACCGTGGACGGTCCAGGAGGGGAGGAAGCTCACGAGCCATGATCCTAGAGGTCCAAGTGGTGTTACCTCGCTCTGGTAACTTGCTAGCATTCTTGTATGCCGTCCTCGCACTCTTCACTCGCCCTCGGCCTGGGCATCATCGGACTGGAGTTCGCCGCAGCGGTGACGGTGTTCGTGTCCTCCACGCTGCTGCCGGTGATCGCAGCAGATCTGCACGCCCGCGACCGGCTCGGACTGCTGATCGCCGGCTCGACGCTCGGCATGTTCGTGTCAATGCCGTTGAGCGGCAGGGCAATTCGCGCATTCTCGGCCACCCAGGTGCTCGGCGGCGGACTCGTGCTCAGCATCGGCGGCACGGCCATGGCGTCCCTCGCAGACGGACCGGTGGTCTTCGCCGTCGGCCGGGCGATCGCCGGCTTCGCCTCCGGCCTGCTCGCGGTCTTCGGGCTGTCCGCGGCGATCCGTCATCTCAGCGATGACGTGCGGGTCAGGGTGATCGCCGCGACGGCCGCGATGTGGATCCTGCCCGCGCTCGTCGGACCGCCGATCACGTTGGGGCTCAACGCGATCGTCGGCTGGCGCTGGACTCTGCTGCTGCCGCTGCCCTTTGTCGTGGTCGGTCGTGTGCTCGTCGCGCGTGCTACGCGGGACGACCCCGGCGAGCAGGACATCCGGCATACCTCCTGGAATGCCCTGCTCGTCCCGGTCGGTGTCGGCCTGATGGTGGTCGCGGCCGACCGGCCGCTCGCGATCGTCGTCGGCACGGTGATCGCCCTGATCGGTTTCGCCGCACTGGTCCCCCGCGGCACCCTGCGCGCCCGGGTCGGCGCGCCCGCCGGGGTCGCCGCGCTGACCCTCTTCGGCCTCGGCTTCTTCGGCGCCGACGGCCTGGTCACCGTCTTGTTCACCGACGGCTTCGGCACCGACCTGCGTGCCGCCGGCCTGGCGCTGAGCGCGGCGCCGCTCGCCTGGTCGCTCAGCACTCCGCTGGTCCCGCGCCTGCGCACACGTGGCCTGCTGCCGTCCACCGCGCTCTGCCTCGCCGTCACCGGCCTGTGTGTGCTCGCCCTCGCGGTCGCGGTGGCGACCGGCGCGCCATACCCGCTGGTGATCCTCGCCTGGGCCGTCGCGGGCGTCGGGGTCGGCCTGGCCTATCCCACCCTCTATCTCGCCGCGTCCACCCCACCCGAAGGCACCGGCGCCACCGAGCTCGCCGCCGCGGTCATCACCGCCGAATCCTTCGGCGCCCTGCTCGGCGGCTCCGCCGGCTCGACCGTCCTCACCCTCACCGGACTCGGTCACGCGGCCCGGGTGCAAGGCCTCACCATCGCGTATGCCGGGTTCGGCGTCGTCGTCCTTCTCGCCGCCGTCCTCGCCACCCGCCTCGCACCTGCCCGCCCGCCCACCGAGCAGTCGGCCTGATGGCAGAGGCCTCTCATATGTACTACGCCGTAGGACACTGTCATACTCGGTGGATGGGTGAGGCGCTCGTCTGGGACCGCGAAGCGGCGGCATACATTGGCTCGCGGTCGAGCCGATATCCAGCGGCGATCAACCTGCGCACGGAGTGGGCCCAGGAAGCCATGAATGACATCGACCTAGCGGCCCTCGAGCCCGACCCGAAGTCTCGCATCGGAGCCTGCCGATTCATCGGCTTCTCCCCGTCTGCCGGCCGCGTTATCGTCATCGTCGCCTACCGCGACCTTGACGGTGACCTGCACGGTGTCAACGCGTGGCCGGCTACGGGCGCCGACCTCACCATCTACCAGGAAGGACGTGATGATGACTCGCGAAAATGACCCCGCCTTCAGCGCTCGTCTCCGCGAAGAGTCCGAGCGCACCAAGGACGACCCATACCCGCCCGACACCGTCGTTCGGCGACCCAACAGATCCCAGGTGTACTCCGTGCGCCTCACGCCGGACGAGCAAGCCCGGGTGCAGAGCGTTGCCGACGCGATGCACCTGCCCGCCTCCACGCTGGTGCGCTCGTGGATCCTCGAGCGACTGGACCAGGAGAGCGCTTAACCACCGCAAACAACGAAGCGGCCGGGGTGCGATCGCACCCCGGCCGCCTTCGCGGGTCAGACCGACGTCAGGCGCCGGCCTCCTTCTCCAGCTCCTTGGCCTTAGCCTCGACGTCGTCCAGGCCACCGCACATGAAGAACGCCTGCTCCGGCACGTGGTCGTAGTCGCCGTCGGCGATCTTGGTGAAGGCCTCGATCGTGTCCTTCAGCGGCACGGTCGAACCCTCGATGCCGGTGAACTGCTTGGCGACATAGGTGTTCTGCGACAGGAACCGCTGGATGCGACGAGCGCGGTTGACGAGGATCTTGTCCTCCTCGGACAACTCGTCGATACCGAGGATCGCGATGATGTCCTGCAGTTCCTTGTTGCGCTGCAGGATCCCCTTGATCCGGACGGCGGTGTCGTAGTGCTCCTTGGAGATGTACCGCGGGTCGAGGATCCGGCTGGTCGAGGTCAGCGGGTCCACGGCCGGGTAGATACCCATCGAGGCGATGTCACGCGACAGCTCGGTGGTCGCGTCGAGGTGGGCGAAGGTCGTCGCCGGAGCCGGGTCGGTGTAGTCGTCCGCCGGCACGTAGATCGCCTGCATCGAGGTGATCGAGTGACCGCGGGTCGAGGTGATCCGCTCCTGCAGCACGCCCATCTCGTCGGCGAGGGTCGGCTGGTAGCCCACCGCGGACGGCATACGGCCGAGCAGGGTGGAGACCTCCGAACCGGCCTGGGTGAACCGGAAGATGTTGTCGATGAACAGCAGCACGTCCTGGTTCTGCACGTCGCGGAAGTACTCCGCCATCGTGAGCGCGGACAGGGCCACGCGCAGACGCGTGCCCGGCGGCTCGTCCATCTGACCGAAGACGAGCGCGGTCTGTCCGAGGACGCCCGCCTCCTCCATCTCGACCATCAGGTCGTTGCCCTCACGGGTGCGCTCGCCGACGCCGGCGAACACCGACACACCACCGTGGTCGCGCGCGACGCGGGCGATCATCTCCTGGATCAGCACGGTCTTGCCGACACCGGCACCACCGAACAGACCGATCTTTCCACCCTGCACGTAGGGGGTCAGCAGGTCGATGACCTTGATGCCGGTCTCGAACATCTGGGTCTTGGACTCCAGCTGGTCGAAGGCCGGCGCCTTGCGGTGAATGCCCCAGCGCTCCTTGACCTCGAGGGTCTCCCCGGGCTCCAGGTTGAGGCAGTCACCGGTGGCATTGAAGACCTTGCCGAGGGTGACGTCACCGACCGGCACGGTGATCGGACCGCCGGTGTCCTGCACCTGCGCGCCGCGGACCAGACCGTCGGTCGGCTGCAGCGAGATCGCGCGGACCATGTTGTCGCCGATGTGCTGGGCGACCTCGAGGTTGATCCGCTTGTTGTCCTCGGACTCGCCCTCCCCCTGACCGCTGAGGTCGACCTCGGTGGTCAGCAGGTTGTAGACCTCGGGCATCGAGTCGGTCGAGAACTCCACGTCGACGACCGGGCCGATCACTCGCGAGATGCGGCCCACGCCACCGGGAACCTCCGCCTTCGGGGCGTCGTGTTCGGTAACAGCAGTGCTCATGGCTTGATACTTCCTCTTCGGTATGGCGTCAGCCGGCGTCCGCGAGGGCGCTGGCGCCACCAACGATCTCGCTGATCTCTTGGGTGATTTCAGCCTGACGGGCCTGATTGGCCAGTCGGGTGTACTTCTTGATGAGTTCCTCGGCGTTGTCGGTGGCCGACTTCATCGCCCGCTGGCGGGCGGCGAGCTCGGACGCGGCCGACTGCAGCAACGCGTTGAAGATCCGCGCGGTGATGTACTTCGGCAGCAGCGCGTCCAGCACCTGCTCCGCGCTCGGCTCGAACTCATACAGCGGCAGCAGGTCGTTGCCGCCGGCCTCCTCGTCGAGTTCGCCCTCGACGACCTCCAGCGGCAGCAACCGGACCACGCGCGGCTCCTGGGTCACCATGTTGCGGAACAGCGTGTAGACGATGTGCACCTCGTCGACGCCGCCCTCCTCGGAGCCCTTCATGAACTCCTCGGTGAGGCGGTCGCCGATCTCCTTGGCGGCCTCGAAGGTCGGGCTGTCGGTGAAACCGCTCCACTCCTGCGCGTACTCCCGGCGGCGGAACTTGTAGTAGCTCACCGCCTTGCGTCCGACGAGGAAGGGCACCGGCTCCAGACCCGCACCGCTCAGGTGCTCGATGAGCTCCTGGCTCTTCTTGATCGCGTTGACCGAGTAGGACCCGGCCAGGCCACGGTCACTGGTGAGGATCACCACCGCCACCCGGCGCGGCTTCTCGCGCTCCGTGGTGAGCACGTGCTCGACATTGGAGTAGGTCGCGAGCGCCGAGATCGCGCGGGTCAGCGACACGGCATACGGCGTGGATCGCTCCACGGCCTGCCGAGCCTTGACCACGCGCGAGGCGGCGATGAGCTCCATCGCGCGAGTGATCTTCTTGGTGGCCTGGACCGACCGGATGCGCTGGCGGTAAACCCGCATCTGCGCTCCCATTGGGGCCCCTTTCTACGCTGTAGGCGTCGAGTTCAGATCCGGCAGCTCACTGGTGCTGCTTGACGATCTTCTGCTGGTTGATCTGGTCCTCGGTGATCTCGTCGAAGCGTTCCGAGCCCTCGCCGCCGTGGTCCGGGGTGGAGCGGAACTCCTTCTTGTATGCCGCCATCGCGTCCTCGAACTTCTTCTTGCCGTCGTCGTCGAGCTTGGTGGACTCGCGAATGCTGCGCAGGAAGTCGCCGTGCTCACGACGCAGGAACTCCAGCCAGCCGGACTCGAACCGGCCCACATCCTCGGTGGCGACATCGTCGAGCTGGCCGGTGGTGCCGGCCCAGATCGCCGCGACCTGCTCCTCGAGCGGGTAGGGGTCGTTCTGCGGCTGCTTGAACATCGCCATCAGCCGCTCACCGCGGGCGAGCTGGCGACGGGACGCGGCGTCCAGGTCGGAGGCGAACATCGCGAACGCCTCCATCTCGCGGAACTGCGCGAGGTCGACCTTGATCGAACCGGTCACGGCCTTCATCGCCTTGGTCATCGCCGCACCACCGACTCGGGAGACCGAGATACCCACGTCGACCGCGGGGCGCTGGTTGGCGTTGAACAGGTCGGCCTGCAAGAAGATCTGGCCGTCGGTGATGGAGATGACGTTCGTCGGGATGTATGCCGACACGTCGCCGGCCTTGGTCTCGATGATCGGCAGACCGGTCATCGAGCCCGCGCCGAGCTCGTCGGACAGCTTCGCGCAACGCTCGAGCAGGCGGCTGTGCAGGTAGAACACGTCGCCCGGGTAGGCCTCGCGGCCCGGCGGGCGGCGCAGCAGCAGCGACATCGCGCGGTAGGCCTCGGCCTGCTTGGACAGGTCGTCGAAGACGATCAGCACGTGCTTGCCGTCATACATCCAGTGCTGGCCGATGGCCGAACCGGTGAACGGGGCAAGGTACTTAAAGCCCGCGGGGTCACCGGCGGGGGCGTTGACGATGGTGGTGTACTCCATCGCGCCGGCCTCTTCGAGGGTCGCGCGGACCTCGGACACGGTGGAGTTCTTCTGACCGATGGCGACGTAGATGCAGCGGACCTGCTGCTCCGGGTCGCCGGTCTCCCAGTACTCCTTCTGGTTGATGATCGTGTCGGTGGCGATCGTGGTCTTGCCGGTCTTGCGGTCACCGATGATCAGCTGACGCTGGCCACGACCGATCGGGGTCATCGAGTCGATCGCCTTGATGCCGGTCATCAGCGGCTGGTGCACCGACTTGCGCTGCACCACCGTCGGCGCCTGCAGCTCGAGCGGGCGGCGGACGTCGGCCTTGACCTCGCCCAGGCCGTCGATCGGGTTGCCCAGCGGGTCGACCACGCGGCCGAGGTAGGCGTCGCCGACCGGGACCGAGAGGACCTCGCCGGTGCGCTTGACCTGCTGGCCTTCCTCGATGCCGTCGAACTCACCGAGGATGACGACGCCGATCTCGTGGACGTCGAGGTTCAGGGCGATGCCGAGGGTGCCGTCCTCGAACTGCAGCAACTCGTTGGTCATGCACGAGGGCAGACCCTCGACGTGGGCGATGCCGTCGGCGGCGTCGACCACGGTCCCGACCTCCTCGCGCGAGGCGGCCGAGGGCTCGTAGGACTGGACGTACCCGTCCAGCGCGTCCCGGATCTCCTCCGGACGGATGGAGAGCTCGGTCATCATCTTCTCCTTCATTGCGGGCGGTGGGCCCGTCGTTCAAGCCTGGGGTGGTGGGGTGGGCTGCTCAGCCCGCCATCGTGCGGCGGACCTCTTCGAGCCGGGACAGGATCGTGCCGTCGATGACCTCGTCACCCACCTGCACGCGGATGCCGCCGACGACCTGGGGGTCGACGATGACGTTGGTCACGATGGACCGGTTGTAGAGCCGGGACAGGCCCTGGGTGAGCCGGTCCTTCTGCGCGGGCTCCAACGGACGCGCGACGGTCACCGTGGCGGTGAGCTCGTCGCGCACCGAGGCGGCGGTGCGCAGATAGTCGGCGATGACGCGCTCGAAGCGGCGGCCCCGCGGGAAAGACGCGGCGCGCTCGGCGAGGAAGATGGTCTCCTGCTCCGCCTTGCCGTCGAGCAGCTTCTTGACCAAGGCGGCCTTATCCGCACCGGACCGCTGGCGGTCCAGCAGCGCGTCCCGCAGGCCGGGGTCACCGGCCACGGTGCGCTCGAAGCGGAACAGCTCCTCCTCCACCTGGTCCAGCCGGCCGCGACGCTCGGCCGCGCCGAAGGCGGCAGCCACGGCGATCTCCTCGGCCGCGTCGACCAGGTCGCGGTCGGACGACCAGCGCTGGCCGACCGCTTCACGCACGAGACCGAGCGTGGCGTCGGACACCTTGCCACCGAAGACGCGGTCGACCAGCCCGGTGCGAGCCGAGGTGTCCCGCGAGGTGTCGACGAGCGCGCGCCGCAGGGCAGCGCTGGAGGCCAGCACCTCGGTGACCGCGAAGAGCTCACGGCTGATCGTCGCCGCATCGCCGCCGTCGCCGAGCTGGTGACCGAGCGAGGTGCGCAACGAGACCAGAGATCCGCGAGAAGCCCCTTGCATCAGGCCCCCGCCTCACCGCTGGTCGAACCGACCTTGGTCGGGGTGACCTTGCCGGCCTCGAGTTCGCCGAGGAAACGCTCGACGATGCCGCGCTGACGCACGTCGTCGTGCAGCGACTCACCGACGATCTTGCTGGCCAGGTCGGTCGACAGGCGACCGACATCCGAGCGCAGCGACACGGCGGCCTGCTGACGCTCGGCGGCGATCTGCTTGTGCGCGTTGTCGATGATGCGCTGCGCCTCGGCGTTGGCCTGCTCGCGGGAGTCGGCGACGATCTGCGCGCCCTGGCTGCGGGCGTCCTCGCGGATCTTGGCGGCCTCGTCCTGCGCGCCGCGCAGCTGGTCTTCGTACTGCTGCTTGGCGGCCTCGGCCTGACGCTGGGCTTCGCCCGCCTGCTCCATGCCGCCCTCGATGGCGGCGGTCCGCTCGGCGTAAGCCTGCTCCAGGCGCGGCACCACGAACCTTTGGATCAGGAACAGCAGGACCAGGAAGGCGACGATGCCGAAGATCAGCTCGCCCCAGGCCGGGATGATCGGGACCTTGACGCCCGGTCCTTCCTCAGCTGCCTTCAGGCCCGCAGCGATGGCTGCGTTGGTGTGCATGGGTTACTCCTACTAGGACGCTGGTCGGCTGGTGGCTCGATGCTCGACTTACCGGAAGACGAACGCGAGGACCAGACCGAAGATGGCGAGCGCCTCGGCGAGCGCGAAGCCCAGGATGGCGATCGACTGCAGCATGCTGCGGGTCTCAGGGTTGCGCGCCACACCGTTGATGTAGGCGGCGAAGATGAGGCCGATACCGACACCGGGGCCGATGGCCGACAGGCCGTAGCCGAGGATCGCGATGTTGCCCTGCATGATCTCTCTTTCCTTTATGGGGTGCCC
Organism: Metallococcus carri; assembly: GCF_011440275.1. Taxonomy (GTDB): domain Bacteria; phylum Actinomycetota; class Actinomycetes; order Actinomycetales; family Dermatophilaceae; genus Metallococcus; species Metallococcus carri. Next base: position 51,769 of record NZ_JAAOIV010000008.1, read on the forward strand.
GTCCGGTCGTTCCGACCGGCGGGAGCGTGAGGGGTTATGAAGTTGTCGCGCCGGCTCAGTGCTCGTTGGACAACGAGTCGGCGATGTAGGTGGCTGCGAGCAGCGTGAAGATGTAGGCCTGCAGGAACTCGATCAGCGCCTCGAAGACGGTCATCACGAAGGCCAGCAGCCAGGAGCCGATGCCCGCGACCTTCAGGCCGGGGCCACCCTCGAGCACCATGTACTGGCCGCCGAGGATGAACAGCAGCAGCAGCATGTGGCCGGCGAACATGTTGCCGAACAGTCGCAGGGCGAGCGTCACCGGGCGGGTGATGAAGTAGGTGATCAGCTCCAGCGGGATGATCAGGACGTAGATGCCCTTCGGCAGCCCCGAGGGGATCAGACCCTTGAAGTAGCCGGCGACGCCCTTCCGCTTGATGCCGATGGCGTGGTAGATCACGTAGACCAGCAGCGCGAGCCCGATCGGGAAGCCGACCCGGCTGAAGGTCGGGTACTGGAACGGCGGGATGATGCCGAACAGGTTGTTGACCAGGATCAGCATGAACAGGCTGAACAGCAGCGGGACGTACTTGATGAACTCCTTGGACCCGATGGTGTCCTGGGCCACGGAGTTGCGCACGAAGTTGTAGACCTGCTCGGTCAGCCACTGACCCTTACCCGGCACGACCGCGGCCTTGCGGGTCGTGGCGATGAGGAAGCCGGCGATGAAGATGATCGAGATGATCATCAGCAACATCGGACGGGTGAACGCCCACTGCCCGCTGCCGATCAACGGCTGGTAGAAATCCGCGGGGGACGGCGCTTCGAAGCCGCCGCCTTCCGCGGAGCCCGAGGCCGCCATGGCCTGCACGGTGAAGCTCACAGAGTCTCCTCAGTCAACGTCCAGCTAGTGGGGGAAGTCTGGTGGGGCAGCGCGCTGATGGGCCGCCGAGTCATCCCGTACCGTACCTGAACCAGATCAGGTACAGCGACAGGGCCATACCGGCCAGAATCCCGATCAACACCAGGAATCCGGTGTGCAGCCAGCGATCCAGCAACCAGCCCAGCCCGCCGAGCATCAGCGGTCCGGAGATGAGATAGCTGGTGACGCTCCAGGCCACGGATTCGGGAATGGGCCCGGGCCGGTAGTCCTTGCGCGGCTCGCCGGTCGCGGGGTCGATCGGTGTGCGGTCGTCGGCCATCGTGGCCACCTCCATCGTGCGCACCTGCTGGTGGGATCGTCATACGGCACCTCCCGTGGGCTCGATGTCGTAGACCGGCTTGCGGGCGCGGGCGAACGCGATCACCTGCGCGACCTGCCAGACGAGCGTGACGACCAACAGCGCGAGCCCGAAGGCCACCCCGTCGAGCCAATCCTGACTGCCGAGCGCGAGCGCGACCACGCCCAGGAAGATGAGTTGGCCGAGGTAGACCGCAAGCGCTCCGGCGAGCACGGACAGCCAGTGGGCGGTGACCACCCGCTTCATCACGAGCAGGCCCGCGGTGAAGAACACGATCGCGACGAGCGCACCGAGCGCGGCCGCTCCCCCGCCGGACGGACCGCGGGTGATCCAGAAGACGATGACCACGATGGGGAAGGTCACCGCGGAAGCAAGGAACCCGGCGCGCAGCATGGCTGCGAAAGGGGTGGCGTGGGGCACGGTGTCCGTGCTCGGCGCGCCGTCCATGGCGGGGTCCAATCTGCCGGTTCGTGGGCGTCGACGATGGCGTCTCGCGAAGGGCAAGCTCGAGGTCTCCCTCTTGCTTGTGAAAACTATCACAAGCTCCGGCGGCGGCCCAATCCGGGGAGGCCGAGGGTGAGCGCGACGCACACCAGCAGCCCGATCGCGAGCACGGTCGTGCTCACCGCGACCGGCCAGAAGACATAGGAGAGCACTCCCCCGGCGACCGTGAGCGCCCACAGATAGAGCAGCACGACGGCTTGGCGGTGCGGGTGGCCCATGGCGAGCATCTTGTGGTGCAGATGCTTGGCGTCCGGCTTCCAGAACTTCAGCCCACGGCGCTGGATGGCGAGCAGGACGTCCAGCACCGGCAGCGCGAGGATCGACAGCGGCAGCACGAGCGGGAGCCAGAACACCACCAGGGTCGAGGCGCCGAGCTTGCTCGAGCCGGGGTCGACATTGCCGGTGAAGGACACCGTGGCCGCCGCGAGCAGCAGGCCCAGCAGCAGCGCTCCCGCGTCGCCCATGAACAACTTGGCCGGGTGGAAGTTGTGCGGCAGGAAGCCGACACAACACCCGATGATCGCCGCGGCGAGGAAGGCCGCGGTGGAGAACACCGTCACCGGCTCGGAGTTCGGCGGCGTCGTGACGTAGACGAACAAGAAGAAGGCCAGCGCCGCGATCGCGACCATGCCAGCCGCGAGACCGTCCAGGCCGTCGACGAAGTTCACCGCATTGGTCGAGGCGATCACGATCAGCACGGTCAGCGCGACGAGCATCCACTGCGGCAGGATCGTCTGCGTGCCGGCGAAGGGCACGAGCGTCATCTGCACGCCGGCGAAGGTCATGATGCCGGCGACCACGATCTGCCCGGCGAATTTGGTGATGGCGTCGAGGTCGACGAAATCGTCCAGCGCGCCGAGCACGGTGATGAGCAGTGCGGCCACACCGATGCCGAGCACCTCGCGACTGCGGATCAGCGGGCCGAGCTTGGGCAATTGCGCCGCGACGATCGCCGCGGCAGCGAAGCCGACCAACATCGCCACGCCGCCCAGGCGCGGGATCGGCACCGAGTGCACGTCGCGGCCGCGCACCGGGGTCACCGCCCCGGCCCGGACCGCGACGAGCCGCACCGCCGGCGTCACCACGAAGGTGATCGCCGCGGCGATCACACAGACGAGCAGATATTCACGCACAGCCGGTCAGCGACGCCCCTCTACTTGTCCTACTTGGCTCGCGGGTATGCCGGGAACTGGGTCACCAGCTCGGTGACCTGCGCCTTGACGTCCTTGGCCACCTGGTGCTCCGGCGTGCCGTCGCCCTGCGTGATTGCCCGGTGGATGAGGTCGGCGATGGTGACCATCTGTTCGGTGCCCATGCCCTGCGTCGTGACCGACGGCGTGCCCACCCGGATGCCGGAGGCGATATTGGGCTTTTGCGGGTCGAACGGGATGGCGTTCTTGTTGAGCACGATGCCGGCCGCGTCAGCGCGCTGCTCGGCCTCGGCTCCGGTGACCCCGATGCCCTGCAGGTCGTGCAACGACAGGTGGGTGTCGGTGCCTCCCGTCGTGGGACGAATCCCCTTGTCCCCCAACGCCTTTGCCAGCGCCTGCGAGTTGTCGATGACCTGCTGGGCGTAGGCGGCGTATTCGGGGGTCGCGCACTCCTTGAAGTTGACCGCCTTGGCCGCGATGGTGTGCATCTGCGGGCCACCTTGCATCATCGGGAAGACCGCCTTGTCCAGCTTGGCGGCGTGCTCGGCCTTGCAGACCAGCGCGCCGGACCGCGGACCGCGCAAGACCTTGTGCGTGGTGAAGGTGACCACATCGGCATACGGCACGGGGCTGGGGATCGCCTTGCCGGCGACCAGCCCGATGAAGTGGGCCGCGTCGACCCAGAAGATCGCACCGATCTCATCGGCCAGCTTGCGGAAGAACTCGAAGTCGATGAGGCGCGGGATCGCCGAACCGCCGGCGAGGATCACCTTGGGCTTGTGCTCCTTGGCGAGCCGTTCGACCTCGGCGTAGTCGATGTCTTCGGTCTGCTTGTCGACGCCATAGTGCACGGCGTTGAACCACTTGCCGGAGAAGCTCACCTTGGCACCGTGGGTGAGGTGGCCACCCATCGGCAGGGCCATCGCGAGCAGGGTGTCGCCCGGCTGCAGGAACGCGCCGTAGACCGCCTGGTTGGCGCTCGCCCCGGAATGCGGCTGGACATTGGCGTGATCGGCGCCGAAGAGCTCCTTGGCGCGCTCGATCGCGATGTTCTCGGCCTTGTCGACCTCGGCGCACCCGCCGTAGTAGCGACGACCCGGGTAGCCCTCGGCATATTTGTTGGTCAGCGTCGAGCCGAGAGCCGTGATCACCGCCGGGCTGGAGAGGTTCTCGCTCGCGATGAGCTGCAGACCGCTGCGGATGCGGTCCAGCTCGGACAGCAGCACGCCCGCGATGTCGGGGTCGAAGGACTGCAGGGCATCGAAGTCGGAGCCGTAGAACGGAGTCGTCATGGCGCCAACTCTAGTGAGGCTCGGTCGTCTCCTGCGCAGCCTCTCCGTCGGGGCTCTCGGTCGCGGGGTCCGGCACCGGCTCGCCGCCCTTGGTCAGGTCGATGGGTGGCTCGTCCTCCTTGGCCAGGTCGATGACCGGCTGGTCGAAGGGGTTGACCAGCTCGACGCCGGCGAGCACCTCGGTGATCGCCTCCGGGCTCACCGAGCCCAGCCGCAGCACGACCGGGTCGGCCTTGGTGCAGTCGATGATCGTGGACGGCTCGACGTCGGTGCGCGGTCCGCCGTCGAGATAGACCCGCACCGCCGGGCCCAGCGCGAAGCCGGCCTCGGTGACCGTCGTCGCGGCCGCCTCGCCGGTGCGATTGGCCGAGCTCACCGCGAGCGGGCCGGTCTCGCGCAGCACCGCGAGGGCCACCTCGTCGTCGGGGATGCGCAGCCCGACGGTGCCATTGGTGTCGCCGAGGTCCCAAGCCAGGGAGGGCTGCGCGCGCAGGACCAGGGTGAGCCCACCGGGCCAGAAGCGTTCCATCAGCCGCTTGGCATAAGACGGAACGTTCATCGCCAGGCCGTCGACCGCGCGCTGGTCGGGAATCAGCACCGGCGGCGGCATATCCCGACCACGTCCCTTGGCGGCGAGCAACTGCTCGACCGCGTGGGCGTTGAAGGCGTCGGCGCCAATGCCGTAGACGGTGTCGGTCGGCAGCACGATCAACTCTCCGGCGCGAATCGCCTCCACGGCGGCCGGGACGTTCTCATCGCGGGCTTTCTGCGTGGTGCAGTCCAGGGCCGGGCTCACTGATCGCTCCTTGTCGCAGTCGAGGATGCCTCGAAGTCTCGCGCACCCTCGGGGTTGGGCGCCGGCCAGGTCCACTCCCCCTTGTCCCAGGCCCGCGCGAGCCCATCGCGGTATGGCGCCGGGTCCAGTCCCGCGGTCGCCAGCCAGTCAGCGTCGAAATAGGTATGCCGATAGCGGTCCCCGCCATCGCAGAGCAGCGTGACGATGGATCCCTGCTCGCCCCGCTCCCGCATCTCGCAGGCGAGCCGGAGCGCGCCATACAGATTGGTGCCAGTCGATCCGCCAGCGAAAAGCCCTGTGCGATCACGCAATTCGTGGATTGCCGCGATCGATGCGGCATCGGAGACGCGGATCATCCGGTCCACCACGGACGCCTGGAAGGACGGCTCCATCCGCGGGCGGCCGATGCCTTCGATGCGCGAGCCCCGGCCGGTGACCAGGTGCGGGTCGCGGTCGACCCAGCCGCCGAAGAAGGCAGAGTTTTCCGGGTCGACCACACACAGCTTGGTGGGCAAGCCGCGATAGCGCAGGAACCGCCCGACGGTGGCGCTGGTGCCGCCAGTGCCCGCACCGACGACCACCCAGGCCGGCACCGGATGCCGCTCCAGGTGCATCTGGTCGAAGATCGACTCGGCGATGTTGTTATTGCCCCGCCAGTCGGTGGCGCGCTCGGCATAGGTGAACTGGTCCAGATAATGGCCGCCGGTCTCGTCGGCCACCTCCTGGGCCCGCGCATAGACCTCGCCGGCGTCGTCGACGAAATCGCAGCGGCCGCCATACCGCTCGATGAGGGCGATCTTCTCGGCACTGATGGTGCGCGGCATCACGGCGACGAAGGGCAGGCCGAGCAGCCGGGCGAAATAGGCCTCGCTCACCGCCGTCGACCCGCTGGAGGCTTCGACCACCGTGGAGTCTCGGCGGATCCAGCCGTTGCACAGGGCGTAGAGGAACAGGCTGCGGGCCAGGCGGTGCTTGAGGCTGCCCGTGGGGTGGGTCGACTCGTCCTTGAGATAGAGGTCGACGCCGAAGTCCTCCGGCAAGTGCAGCGGGATCAGGTGGGTGTCGGCCGAGCGATTTGCGTCGGCTTCGACCGTGCGCACCGCCCAGGTGACCCAGTCTCGATCGCGATCGCTGCAGCGGAGCACATCGTCGGGCGCCATGGGCCGACAGCCTAGTTCGTGTCTGGCCGCTACCCCTTCGGGTGGATGTTGGGTCCCGGTGCGGCGCTCTGCCCACCTGGCGGCCCGGCGCGCCTAGCGTGATGGTGCCCTTCGGACTTAGGAGTCGCTCATGGTTCTGCTGATCCTCGGCATCATCCTCGGCGTGGTCGGTGTCATTCTGCTCACCGGCGCCGTCGCCTTGCCCGCCTCGATTGCCAACAGCATCGCGCCGAACACCCTCGGTTGGATCCTGCTCGTCGCAGGCATCATCGCGCTCGTCGCCGGGCTGCTGGCGATGCGCCGCCGGCGCACCACCGTGGTGGACCGAACGGTGGACCGCCCCGTCGACCGCTACTGAGCACGAGCGAAGTCGGCCCGCTGCACACCCGCGGCACGAACGCCGGCCCGCGACCGTCATACGGTCATGACAGTCAACGGTCCGCCCGGCTTCGTGCGTCCGCCCGGCGTCGTCTGGCCGATCCTCGCTGTGCTGACCTTCGCCTGTGCGGCCAGTCTCAACGCTGTGGTGATCGCCAGCACGGTGCAGGACGCCGAACGCTATCCCTATGCCGACAGCGGCGCACCGATCATGGTGTTGGCCTTGGTGATGCTCACCGGCTGGACGCCCTTGGTGCTGTTGGTCTGGCCGTGGTGGGCGTCTCGCATGTCGATGCTCTGCCGCGCTCCCCGCGCCTCGCTGCGCTCGATCAGCACGTCGCTCGGGGTGCGGCCGCCGCTCATCGGGTGGTCCGGCTGGCTCGCGGTGAAGCTACTGATGCCGTGCGCGATCGCGCTGACCGTTTGGCAGTTCGTCGCAGAACGGCATCACCTGTCGGCCTCGCTGGTCTATCTGCAGTTGTTGATCTTCGCCGCATGGGCCGGCACCGCGATCCAGCAACTCGCGCGCTGCCAGAGCGCGGTCGAGGGGCTCCGGCTGCAGGCGCACTGGGCGGCGCCCCGTCAGTGGCCAGGTGCACGATGAGTCCCGTGGAGATCACCGATCAGGACCTGACCCGCGCCGACCTCGAAGAGTTGCTGCGCACCACGACCGAGCCGTTGACATTCACTCGCTGCGCGCTGCGCGGCGAGGACCTGCGCGACCTCGACCTCACCGAGGTGACCTTCGAGGAGTGCGCGCTCGACGGCGCCCTGCTGCAGAACGCCTCGCTCGGCGGCGCGGTCTTCACCGGTTGCCGGATGACCGGCGCCAACCTCGAGCGCACCCGCGGCCTCGGCTTCGAACTCAAGCGGTGCAATCTGTTCGGCGCCAACCTGATCGGGGCGTCCCTGGCCAATGTCGACCTGTCCGGCTGTCGCTTCACCGAGGCCGAACTGCGCGGCACCGACCTGCACGGCTCGACCTTCGACGGCTGTGACCTCGCCGGCGCCGATCTGTATGACGCCAACCTGCGCGACGCGGACCTGCGCGGTGCCAACCTCGGCCCGTGCGAGCTGGAGCGGCTGCGGGTGCTCAAGGGCGCGGTCATCACCCGCGATCAGGCAGCGACGATCGTCGCCGAACTCACCGGCTGCACCGTGCTCGACGCGTGAGGCGCGACGCGCCGAGCACACGCCCCACCCCGGCGCGTCACCGTCAACCAGCGACCGCGACGCGCCGAGAGCACGCCCCGCCCCGGCGCGTCCGCGTCAACCAGCGACTGCGACGCGCCGAGAGCACGCCCCGCCCCGGCGCGTCCGCGTCAACCAGCGACTGCGACGCGCCGAGAGCACGCCCCGCCCCGGCGCGTCACCGTCAACCAGCGACCGCGACGCGCCGAGAACACGCCCCGCCCCGGCGCGTCACCGTCAACCAGCGACCGCGACGCGCCGAGAACACGCCCCGCCCCGGCGCGTCCGCGTCAACCAGCGACCGCGACGCGCCGAGGGTAGGCCGATCCCGGGCGTGTCGCGGCGCCACCGCCTCGGTCAGCGCCTTGGTCAGCGGCGGGCGATCGCGAAGCGGGGGCGCCCGGTCAGGTCGGGCACGTCATACGGCTCGGTCCACCCGGCGCGTGCGAGCGCGGCTGGCAGCGAATCCCCTTGTGTCTCAGCGTGTTCCATCACGAGCGTGCCGCCGGGTCGGAGGAGCGCGCTGGCTCGGGCAGCCACCTCCAGCGGGATGCGCAGGCCGTCGGCGCTGCCGCCATACAGCGCGACGTCCGGGTCGTGATCGCGCACCTCGGGGTCGACCGGGACCATCCCCGCCGGGATGTATGGCGGGTTGCTCACCACCACGTCGATCTCACCGTCCAGCTCAGGGAAGGCGGCCCGGGCATCACCGAGACGCAGATCCACCGTGGGGGCGAGCGCGTCCCGGTTGAGCAACGCCCAGGCATGGGCGTGCTCGGAGACCTCGACCGCGCCGACGAACGCGTCCGGACGCTCGACCGCGAGGGCCAGCGCGATCGCTCCGGAGCCGGTGCCGAGATCCACGACCCGGCCACCGTCGGGCAGCACCGCCAGCACGAGGTCGACGATCGACTCGGTCTCGGGGCGCGGCACGAAGACGCCGGGACCGACCTTCAGGGTCAGCCCGCGGAAGTGGGCCACCCCGGTCAGATGTTGCAGCGGCACGCGCTCGGCGCGCAGCGCCACCAACTCCTCGAACCGCTCCGCGACTTGCGGCGACGGGGCGCGGCCGAGCACCAGCGCGGCCCGCACGTCGGGCACATCCCAGACATGCTCCAGCAGCGCGAGGGCATCGACATCCGGCGACGAAACCCCTTGGGCCGCAAGACGATCCGCCGCCTCACGCAGCAGCGAGCGCGTCACGCGCCCTCCGCCACCGCCGCCATCCGGGCCGCCTCATCGGCCGCCACGGCGGAGTCGATGACCGGCCCCAGATCACCGTCCAGCACGGCATCCAGGTTGTAGGACTTGTAGCCCGTGCGGTGGTCGGCGATGCGGTTCTCGGGGAAGTTGTAGGTGCGGATCCGCTCGCTGCGGTCCATCGTGCGCACCTGCGAGCGCCGCGCGGCCGAGGCCTCGGCGTCGCGCTCGTCCTGCTGCAGCTGCCGCAGCCGGGCGCGTAGCACGCGCAGCGCCGACTCCTTGTTCTGCAGCTGGGACTTCTCGTTTTGACAGGACACGACCGTGCCGGTCGGCAGATGGGTGATGCGCACCGCCGAGTCGGTCGTGTTGACGCTCTGCCCGCCCGGACCGGATGACCGGTAGACATCGATCTTCAGGTCGTTGGGCCCGAACTCGATCTCCGAGTCGTCTTCTTCGATGTCGGGCATGACCAGCACGCCCGCGGCCGAGGTGTGGATGCGTCCCTGCGACTCGGTGACCGGCACCCGCTGCACGCGGTGCACACCGCCTTCGTACTTCAGCCGGGCCCACGGTGCGGTCCCCGGCTCCGGCGTCCCCTTGGCCTGCACCTGCAGGCGGACGTCGGTGTAGCCACCGAGGTCGGTCTCGGTGGCGTCGGTGATGACGGCCCGCCAGCCGGCGCGCTCGGCATACCGCAGGTACATCCGCACCAGGTCGCCCGCAAACAGCGCGGACTCCTCCCCGCCGGCGCCGGCCTTGACCTCGATGATCACATCGCGGTCGTCGTCCTCGTCACGCGGCAACAGCAGGGTGCGCAGCCGCTGCTCGGCCTCGCCGAGCTGCTCCTCCAGGGCGGGGACCTCCTCGGCGAAGGACTCGTCCTCGGTCGCCAGTTCGCGGGCCGCGCCGAGGTCGTCGCGGGCCTGCTCCCAGGCGCGGTATGCCGCGACCGTCGGGCCGAGGGCGGCATACCTCTTGTTCACCCGGCGCAGCGCGGCGGGATCAGAATGGATGGCGGGGTCAGCGAGCTGCCGCTCAAGGTCGGCATACTCCGCGACGACCGCTGCGGCGGATTCGAGCATGACGACCTCCGAGGGGCGAACGGGCGGGAACGCGAACGCCGGTCCCACCAAAGGGCGGGACCGGCGTGTGCGGGAAAGCTACTTGGCGGCCTTCTTGCCGTAGCGCTGCTCGAAGCGAGCGACGCGACCACCGGTGTCCAGGATCTTCTGCTTGCCGGTGTAGAACGGGTGGCAGTTGCTGCAGACCTCGACGTTGATCTTGCCGGCCTCGGCGGTGCTGCGCGTGGTGAACTGAGCACCACAGCTGCAGGTGACCAGCGTGTCGCTGTAGGTCGGGTGCAGGTCCTTCTTCACGGGTGTTCTCCTCGTCTTCGGGTGTTCCCGGGTCGCAAGCGACGGGCGTCGTGCGTGAACCGGGACCGACGTAACAGTCTGCCAGAGCGGCAGACACCCTCCAAAACGGCGACGCCTGGTGCGGTATTCCGGGGGCGCGTTTGTGGCGGTGGTGCTCACCCAGGAGCGGCACCGATCGCCCAGTTGGGCGTTTTGTGCCGGCGCGCCCACCCAGCAGGGGCACCGATCGCCCAGTTGGGCGTTCTGCGCGGAAACGCCGACCCAGGAGGCGCACCGATCGCCCAAGTGGGCGTTTTGTGCCGACGCGCCCACCCAACGGCAGCACCGATCGCCCAGTTGGGCGTTCTGCGCGGAAGCGCCGACCCAGGAGGCGCACCGATCGCCCAAGTGGGCGTTTTGTGCCGGCGCGCCCACCCAGCAGGGGCACCGATCGCCCAGTTGGGCGTTTTGTGCCGACGCGCCCACCCAGCAGGGGCACCGATCGTCCACGTGGGCGTTTTGCGCGGAAACGCCGACCCAGGAGGCGCACCGATCGCCCAGTTGGGCGTTTTGTGCCGACGCGCCCACCCAGGAGCGGCACCGATCGCCCAAGTGGGCGTTTTGTGCCGGCGCGCCCACCCAGGAGCGGCACCGATCGCCCAGTTGGGCGTTTTGTGCCGACGCGCCCACCCAGCAGGGGCACCGATCGCCCAAGTGGGCGTTTTGTGCCGACGCGCCCACCCAGGAGCGGCACCGATCGCCCACGTGGGCGTTCTGCGCAACAACGCCCACCCAGCAGGCGCGCGGATCGCCCCCGTTTTGTGCCGACGCGCCCACCCAGCAGGGGCACCGATCGCCCAGTTGGGCGTTTTGTGCCGGCGCGCCCACCCAGGAGGCGCGCGGATCGCCCAGTTGGGCGTTCTGCGCGGAAACGCCGACCCAGGAGGCGCACCGATCGCCCACGTGGGCGTTTTGTGCCGACGCGCCCACCCAACGGCAGCACCGATCGCCCAGTTGGGCGTTTTGTGCCGACGCGCCGCCGTCAGTCCTTACCCTCTGGACCGACTCCACGCCGCCCTCCGGGCCTCACTACGTTCCGGGTCCTCGAGCGGCTGTCGTCAGTCCTCGTCGTCGAGCTTGATCGAACTCGTCTGCTGCACCTGGACCAGGAACTCGTAGTTGCTCTTGGTCTTGCGCAGACGGTCGAGCAGCAACTCGATGCCCTGCTGGGAGTCGAGCGCGGCGAGCACCCGGCGCAGCTTCCACATGATCTTGAGTTCGTCGCCGGAGAGCAGGATCTCTTCGCGCCGGGTGGAGGACTGGTTGACGTCCACCGCCGGGAAGATGCGGCGCTCGGCGAGCTGACGCGACAGGCGCAGCTCCCAGTTGCCGGTGCCCTTGAACTCCTCGAAGATCACCTCGTCCATCTTCGAACCGGACTCGATGAGCGCGGTCGCGAGGATGGTGAGCGAGCCGCCATTCTCGATATTGCGGGCCGCGCCGAAGAACTTCTTCGGCGGGTAGAGCGCCGCCGAGTCGACACCGCCGGACATGATCCGGCCGCTCGCCGGGGCCGCCAGGTTGTAGGCGCGGCCGAGGCGGGTGATGCCATCGAGCAGCACCACGACATCCTGACCCAGCTCGACCAGGCGCTTGGCCCGCTCGATCGCCAGCTCCGCGACCGCGGTGTGGTCGGACGCCGGACGGTCGAAGGTCGAGGAGATGACCTCGCCCTTGACCGAGCGCTCGAAGTCGGTGACCTCCTCCGGGCGCTCGTCGACGAGCACGACCATCAGGTGGCACTCGGGGTTGTTGGTGGTGATCGCGTTGGCGATCGACTGCATCACCAGGGTCTTACCGGCCTTGGCCGGCGCGACGATCAGGCCACGCTGGCCCTTGCCGATCGGGGCGATCAGGTCAATGACGCGGTTGGTGAGGTGCTTCGGGTCGTCCTCCAGCCGCAGTCGCTCCTGCGGGTAGAGCGGGGTCAGCTTGGAGAACTCGACGCGCTGCTTGGCCTGCTCCGGGGTCGCACCGTTGACGGTGTCGAGCCGCACGAGCGCGTTGTACTTCTGCCGCGCCGGGGGCTGCTCGCCCTCGCGCAACGCGCGCACCGCACCAGTGACCGCATCGCCGCCGCGCAGGCCGTTCTTCTTGACCATGCCGAGCGGCACGTAGACGTCATTGGGGCCGGACAGATAACCAGTGGTCCGCACGAACGCGTAGTTGTCAAGCACCTCCAGGATGCCGGCCACCGGCACCAGCACGTCGTCCTCGCGCACCTGGGTGTCCACATCGCCGAAGTCGTCGGCACGGTTGCGGCCGCGCTTGCGGTCCCGGCCCCGCTGCCGACGCCGGCCACCGCGGCCGTCGTCATTCCAGTCGTTACCGCCCTGGCGGTTGTTGTTCTGGTTGCCCTGGCGGTTGTTGCCCTGGTTGCGGTCGTTGCCGTCACCCTGACGGTCATTGCCCTGGCGGTCGTTCTGCCGCTCGTTGCGGTTGCCCTGGCGGTCATTGCCGCGGTTGTCGCCACGGTTGTCGGCCCGGTGGTCATTGCCGCGCTGGCCGTCACGGTCGTTGCCGCCACCCTGCCGGTCGCCTTGCTGGTCCTGCTGCCGGTCGTTCTGCCGCTCGGTGCGGTTGTCCTGACGGCGGTCCTGACGATCGGAGGAGCGGTCCTGTGATCGGTCGTCCTGGCGGCCCTGCTGGCCCTCGCCGGAGTCCGCGCGCTCCCCACGCGACGGAGCCGAATCGCCCTCGCGCTCACCCTGCGGCGCGCGGTCGCCGGCGGGTCGCTCGGCCTGCTGGGCCGGCGCCTGCTGCTCGGTCGAGGTCGGTGCGCTGACCGGCGCCGACTGCTCGCGGTCGTTCTGCGGCGTGGTCGGCTGCGAGCTCGCCCGGCGCGGAGCACGCTCGGCGCGGGCGGCGGAGCCATTGCCGCGGTCGCGGATCGCCTCGAGCAGATCGCTCTTGCGCATCTTCGAGGTGCCGCTGATGCCCATGGTCCCAGCGAGCTGCTTCAACTCATCGAGCTTGAGGCTGCTGAGCGGGCGGGATGAACCTGCATCGCCCGTGGGCGTGCGCAGGTCGGTGGTGTCGGTCACGAAGGTTCCTTCCCCCTCGTCTGACTGGCGATGATGGCCAGTGGGGTGTTCGGGCCACGTAAGAACCGTGGCGTCGGTGTACTCGTGGCGTCGCTACCGCTCCCCTAACAGATGCGGCGCGATCACGAGATCCTGTGAAGGCGCACCGTCGAGGCGCCTGGCCCGATCCAGTGATCGGGATAAACGGGCGCCCAGCGCGTCCTGCGCGCGTGGTGCGGCACACAATCTACACGCTCGGCCACCGGGTGTGCGATTCGACCCGCACACCGGTGGTCGCGATCGCCGGCCGCCATACCTGCCAGTCGGGATCGTCGAGGTCCGGTATGCCGCCCTCCGGGCCCAGGACCAGCACCGACGGCCCGGCTCCGGACACGAAGGCCGCATGACCCCCGGCCCGCAACCGGTCCACCAGATCCATCGTCCCGGGGTATGCCGGCCGCCTCGCCTCTTGGTGCAACAGGTCCGCGGTCGCGGGCAGCAGCAAGTCGGGCGCATTCGTGAGGGCGTGGGCGAGCAATGCGGCGCGGCCGCTGTTGGTCGCCGCATCGCGCAGGGAGAGGCTGGCCGGCAGCACCGCACGCGCGGTGTCGGTGGACAGCCGCGCGCTCGGCACGAAGGCCGTCACCGCGATCGCCGGATGCGGCGTGAGCCGGGCGGTGCGCCATCGGTCGGTGTCGCGCCAGGAGACGGTCGCTCCGCCATACACACTCGCCGAGGCATTGTCAGGGTGACCTTCGAGGTCGCTCGCGACATCGCTGATGAGCGCGAGCGAGTCGTCGTCGGAGACGGTGCCGCGCACCAGAGCGAGGGCGGCAGCCACCCCCGCCACGATCGCCGACGCCGACGATCCGAGCCCGCGCGAGTGAGGAATCACGTTGTCGCACAACAGGTTTAGCCCGGATGGCGGCTGCACGCCGATGCGCTGCCAGAGGGCGATCATCGATCGGTGCACCAGGTGCCCGTCGTCGAGCGGGACCTCATCAGCGCCCGCGCCGGTGACCTCGATCCGCAACCCCTCGTCGCCGAGTCGCGCCACCACCCGGTCGCGGATCTCCAGGCCGAGCCCGATGGTGTCGAAACCCGGCCCGAGATTGGCGGTGCTCGCCGGCACCGACACCTCGACCGCTTGGGCAGCCCAATTCTCTTGTGCTGTCACGCCTTTCAGCTTTCGAGACCGAGTTCCCGAGCGGCGCTCACCGCATCCACCGAGATCTGGGTGGGGACGATGTCGGAGCCGTCGGCCGCCTTCAGCGCCCACTGCGGGTCCTTCAGTCCGTGGCCGGTCACCGTGCAGACGATGCGGGCACCCGCAGGGATCGCACCACGCTCGTGCTGCAGCAGCAGACCCGCGATGCTGGCCGCCGAGCCCGGCTCGACGAAGATGCCCTCGGTGCTCGACAGCAGCCGGTGCGCGGTGAGGATCTGCTCGTCGGTCACGGCGTCGATCAGGCCACCGGACTGCTCACGCGCGGCCTCCGCCTGCTGCCACGAGGCCGGGTTGCCGATCCGGATCGCGGTCGCGATGGTGTCGGGGTCATCGACCGGGTGACCCTTGACGATGGGCGCGGCACCCTCGGCCTGAAATCCCCACATGGCAGGGGTTTTCGTCGCGATCGGGGTGCCGTGCGCGGAGTCGGTCGCCTCGCGGTAGCCCTTCCAGTAGGCGGTGATATTGCCGGCGTTGCCGACCGGCAGCAGGTGGATGTCGGGTGCGTCGCCGAGCACATCGATCACCTCGAAGGCAGCCGTCTTCTGCCCCTCGATGCGTGCCGGGTTGACCGAATTGACCAGCTCGACCGGATAGGACTCGGCCAGCTTGCGGGCCACGGTGAGGCAATCGTCGAAGTTGCCGTCGACCTGCAGCAGCGTGGCGCCGACGGCGATCGCCTGCGACAGCTTGCCGAGCGCGATCCGACCGTCCGGCACGAGGACGGCGCACGTCATACCGGCCTTGGTCGCGTAGGCGGCCGCAGAGGCGCTCGTGTTGCCGGTGGACGCGCACACGACCGCCTTGGCACCGGCCTTGGCGGCCAACGAGATTGCGGCCGTCATGCCACGGTCCTTGAAGGATCCGGTGGGGTTCATCCCCTCGTACTTGATGTGCACCTCAGCGCCCACGAGTTCGCTCAGGTGCTCGGCGTGGATGAGCGGCGTGCCGCCCTCGCCGAGCGTCACGACTGGCGCGCCCGCCAGCATCGGCAGCCGGTCGGCATACTCACGGATCACTCCGCGCCACTGGTGAGCCATCGGTTATGCACCCTCCACTCGCAGCACGGACGCGATCGTCCGCACATCGTCCAAGCTCTGGACCTCGTCCATGACCCGCTGCAGCGCCGACTCCTGCGCGGCATGGGTGACGAGATGGAGTGTGGCCAGGCCGTCCTCCGACCGCCGCACCCCTTGACGCATGCTCTCGATCGACACCCCGTGCTGGCCGAAAAGTCCTGTCACTCTTGCGAGTACGCCCGGCACGTCGAGCACGTCGAGGCGCACGAAATAGCACGTGCGCGCGCGGCCGATCGGCAGCACCGGCAGATCGGCGTATGCCGATTCGCCCGGTCCGTGCCCACCCGCCACTCGGTTGCGGGCGGCCTGCACGAGGTCGCCCAGGACGGCCGACGCGGTCGGGTCGCCCCCGGCGCCGCGGCCGTAGAACATCAGGTCGCCGGCGAGTTCGGTCTCGACGAAGACCGCGTTGAAGGCCTCGTGCACCGCAGCCAGCGGATGCGACCGCGGCACCAGCACAGGGTGCACGCGCACGCTCAGCGCATCACCGGCGCTGTCGTCGCGCACCCGCTCGGCGATCGCCAGCAGCTTGACGACCAGGCCGATCCGGCGCGCGGCCTGGATGTCCTCGGCGGTGATGCCCATGATGCCTTCGCAGTGCACCTGGGAGGTGACGACTCGGGTGTGGAACGCCAGCGAGGCGAGGATCGCTGCCTTGGCCTGAGCGTCGTGCCCTTCGACATCGGCGGTCGGATCGGCTTCGGCATACCCGAGTTCCTGGGCCTCGGCAAGCACGTCGGCGAGGGCCGCACCGGTGCGGTCCATCTTGTCGAGGATGTAGTTGGTGGTGCCATTGACGATGCCCATGACGCGGGTGACGTGGTCACCGGCGAGGGACTCGCGCAGCGGCCGGATCAACGGGATCGCGCCGGCCACCGCAGCCTCGTAGGACAGGTCGACCCCGGCGGCCTCGGCCTGCTCGTAGAGCGCGGGGCCGTCCTCACCGAGCAACAACTTGTTGGCGGTCACCACGCTCGCGCCGTGCTCAATCGCCTTGCGCAGCAATGATCGTGCCGGCTCGATGCCACCCATCAACTCGACGACGATGTCGGCGCGCTGGACGAGCGCTTCGGCGTCGGTGGTGAACAGCTCGGGTGCCAGGCCGGTCGCGGACCGGTCCTTGCCGGTGTCGCGCACCGCCACGCCAACGACCTCCAGGGGCGCGCCCGCGCGAGCCGCCAGGTCGTCCGCCTCGTCGACCAGCCGCTTGGCGACGGCACTGCCGACCACGCCGCTGCCGAGCAGGGCCACCCGAATCGCTGTCATTGCTCGTTCCCCTCCAATGCCAACAGATCATCGATGGTCTCGCGGCGCAGCCAGGTCGTGACCTTCTCCTTCGTGACCGCGAGCACCGGCGGCCGCGGCACGTGGTTGTAGGTGCTCGCCAGTGAGCGGCAGTAGGCGCCGGTCGCACCGACCGCGATCAGATCGCCGGCGTGCACGTCCCCGGGCAGTTCGACATCGCGCACGACGATGTCCCCACTCTCGCAATGCTTTCCGACGACTCGGGCCAGCACCGGGGCAGCCTCGCTGGTCCGGTCGGCGAGCTCGCAGTAGTACTGCGCGTCATAGAGCACCGGCCGCGGGTTGTCGCTCATGCCACCGTCCACGGCGACATAGGTGCGCACGAGGTCGTCGTCGACCCGGACCGGCTTGACCGTGCCGACGGTGTAAAGCGTCATGCCGGCCGGCCCGATGATCGACCGGCCCGGCTCGACCGAGACGCGCGGGACCGGCATACCGGCGGCTGAGCACGCGTCGGCGACGATTCGCGCCAACTGGTCGGCCATGTCCTGCGGCGCGAGCGGGTCGTCCGTGGGCAGATAGGCGATGCCGAAGCCACCGCCGAGGTCGAGTTCGGGCAGCTGCACGCCGTGCTCGCGAGCCACCTGCAACTGCAGCTCGATCAGCCGCTGTGCGGCGACCCGGAAGCCATCGGACTCGAAGATCTGCGAACCGATGTGAGAGTGAAAACCCAACAGCCGCAACCGATTTGGCGCTTCGAGCACCCGGGTGATCGCCTCTCCGACCTGACCGTCGGTGAGACTGAAACCGAACTTCTGATCCTCGTGCGCGGTGGCGATGAACTCGTGGGTGTGCGCTTCGACGCCGGCCTTGACCCGGATCATCACCGGTGCGATGACGTCACGCTCGGCCGCCGCGGCCGCCACCCGGTCGATCTCCTCGAAGGAGTCAAGCACGATCCGCCCCACCCCGTAGTCGAGCGCCGCGTTGATTTCGTCGGTGGACTTGTTGTTGCCGTGCAGCCCGATGAGTTCACCCGGTATGCCGGCCCGCCTCGCCACCGCGAGCTCGCCGCCGGAGCACACGTCCAGCCGCAATCCCTCGTCGTGCACCAGGCGAGCCATCGCCGTGCACAAGAACGCCTTGCCCGCGTAGTAGACATCGGCCGGCGCGCCGACCTTGTCGAACGCGGACCGGAAGGCGTCCCGATAGGCGCGGGCACGGGCACGCGCGTCCGCCACGTCGACGAGGTATGCCGGCGTGCCGTAGATCTGCGCGATCGCGCGCAGATCGTGACCGGCGAGGGCGAGCGCGCCGTCCGCGGTCCGGCATACGCCTGCGGAAAAGACGGGGTGGCTGTTCATCGGGCATGACGGTACGGCAGCGGCCCCGCGCGTGGCGTCGAGGTTCCAGCAGCCGAACGCGGGCACCCACGATTCGGGGACGGCGCACCCCGGCTGGTAACGTTCATCCTCGCCCGGACGCCGGGCATCCGCCCCCTTAGCTCAGGGGATAGAGCACCGCCCTCCGGAGGCGGGAGCGCAGGTTCGAATCCTGCAGGGGGCGCATCAGAAAAGGGCCGCTGACCTGGGATCACGTCAGCGGCCCTCTCGCTGCGTCGTCAGCCTCGTGGCCTACGGCGGCCAGATTCCAGTCGAGCAATCTCCGATTCAATGTCCACCTGACTGAACGCCGTGTGGGTGGCTCTCACGAGAAGCGGGCCCTCCTCAGTCAGCAACTGCTCGATCTTTCGCCACTGAGTCATCACCGCCTCGAGTTGAGTCCACTTGCGCTTGCCGGCCTCACCGCTAAGGCGAACCATGCGGGTCCCACTGTCGCGGACCGCGGTGAGTTCGGCGTAGGTGAACTGGATCTGCTGGTCTCTCGACAGCACGAGCCACCCGCGTTCCGCGACGACTGGAATCCAGTCCACGTCTCGCGCACCGGCACGAATTGGCGATGCTGGACGACGCTGCCGGTGAAGAACACCGCCGGGGTCGCCCGGGTACGTCACGTCAGACCGGACTTGCACCAGGATCTTTGCCAAGCCGAGAAGATCTTGGTCAACGTAGAACCTGACCTCGGCCGGGCGTTCGCTCATGCCGCGTTGGCGCTCTCATTCTCGTAAGCGACCGCCCACCTCACATCCTCGGCCGAGATGCCGAAGTCCTCCGCGACCTCCTCGACGGTGGCGCCGGCCTCGACCTCGTCGGCGAGCGCCGCAGTGCTGACGCCTGCGATGGAGGGCCTGCCGAACCGCTGGAGCGGATCAATCACGACCGGGGACTCGTTGCTCGCAACCGGAGGGCGCAACCGCTGGGCAATGCCCTCGGCCCAGGTGACGCGGTGAACGAAGGCGTCGCCGGGATAAGTCAGCAGACCCTGACCGTTGCTGACGAGCCAAAACTCCGGCGGCAGGTCAGCTTCCTCCTGTGCGGCAAAGAGCAGGTCAGTGCCCGAGACCCAGGGTCGATGTTCGGCGAGCGGATACGGCGCACCGGTTTCCTCACGGAGCCGCTCGATGAACGCCCGCAGTTGAGGCATCGGCACCTTCTGGTTGCGATATCCACGAAGCAGTGCGGCCTCGACGAACTCGCCCCAGGTGACCACCCTTCGTGACGTCACCTGCTCACGCAGGATCGGCAGGTACGTGTGGCCACCCTGGGTGCGGCCCTCCAGCCAGTAGTGCAAGGTGGATTGGGGCATCGCAAGGAGCCGCGCTGCCTCTGCTTCCGCGTAGACCTCGCGGTCGAGGACCGTCACACCCACCATGGCTACATCACACCAGACCACACCGACAGTCGAGTAGATATCGGCGCCGGTGGCACCCACGGGGCGCGCTCTTGTCACTCCGATGCCGGATCGCGCTCCCCGCATCTGCCAGGATCGGCCGGTGGACACCGGCTGGGGCAGCACCGTCGCGATCGTCGTGATCGGCGCGCTGATCGTGCTCGCCGTCGGTTGGTGGTTGCTCCGCCCACGCACCCGCCCGCAGTTCGTCACCGACCGCGAACGCGCGACCTACGCCACCTTGCACACCGCCTCGGTGGCGGCGCGCCATTTGCGCGGCGGGCTGGCACCGACCGAGGCCCGGCGGGCGGTGGGACCCCTGCGAGAACTGCTCGGCACCCCTGCCCTGGCCCTGGTCGACCGCAGCGGCCTGCTGGCCTGGGAGGGCGCAGCCGAGGACCACGCCACCCAGGTGGTGGACATCGCCACGAGCGCACTCGACACCGGAGAGGTGCGCGCGGTCGACCTGCCCGCCTGCGGCGACCCGACCTGTTTTCTGCGCTCAGCCGTGGTCGCGCCGGTCGTGGCGGGGGACCGCGTCGTCGCCGCGCTCGTCGCGCCCGCACCCGAGAGCACCCCTGGCCTCACCCGCGCCACCGAGGAGGTCGCCGACTGGGTCGCGACCCAGGTCGATCTGGCGGACCTGTCCCGGCAGCGGACGCGCACGATGGAGGCCGAGCTGCGCGCCCTGCGCGCGCAGATCAGCCCGCACTTCATCTACAACAGCCTCGGCGCGATCGCGTCCTTCGTGCGCACCGACCCCGACCGCGCGCGCGAGCTGCTCCTGGAGTTCGCCGACTTCTCCCGCTACGCCCTGCGTGAGGGCGGCACCTTCACCACGCTTGCCGAGGAGTTGCGCAATGTCGAGCGCTATCTCGTGCTGGAGCAGGCCCGCTTCGGCGACCGGCTCACCGTCAGCCTCAAGGTGGCACCCGAAGTCCTGCCGATCCGCGTGCCCTTCCTCGCGATCCAGCCCCTGGTCGAGAACGCAGTGCAGCACGGCATCGCGCCCAAGGAGAGCGGTGGCCGGATCGAGATCGTCGCCCGCGATGTCGGCACCGAGGCCGAGATCAGCATCGACGACAACGGTGTCGGTGCCGACCCGGCCGTCATCCGGCAGGTCCTCGACGGGGGCGCCGACGGCCAGGACTCGGTCGGCCTCGGCAATGTCGACGCGCGCCTGCGGCAGGTCTACGGCGACGATCTGGGCTTGGTGGTCGAGACCGCACCCGAGGCGGGCATGCGGGTGACCTTCCGGTTGCCGAAGTTCGCACCGGCGGCTTTGGATCGCCCCTAAGGTTCCACGGTATGACGCCCCGTTTGCGCGCGCTCGTCGTCGACGACGAGGCCCCCGCACGCTCGGAGCTGGCCTGGTTGCTGCAGCAGCATGCCGATATCGCCGAAGTGGCCACGGCAGCCAGCGGCGCGGAGGCACTCGCGATGCTGGAGAGCTCCCCCGTCGACGTCGTCTTCAGCGATATCGCGATGCCCGGGCTGGACGGTATGACGCTCGCCAAGGTGCTCGCCAAGTTCGCCGAGCGCCCCGCTATCGTCTTCGTGACGGCCTACGAGGAGCATGCCGTCGACGCCTTCGCGGTGGACGCGGTCGACTATCTGGTTAAGCCCGTGCGGCCCGAACGCGTCGACGACGCGGTGCGCCGGTGCCTCGAGGGTCTACGCCCGGCGACGGGAGAGACCGCCGAGGAAGAGCGCGTCGCCGTCGAGCTCGGCGGTGTCACCAAGTTCATCCCGCTGTCCGAGATCCGCTACGCCCAAGCCTCCGGCGACTACGCCCGGCTGCACACCGCCACCAGCTCCCACCTCATTCGTGTGCCCTTGACGACTCTCGAAGAGCGTTGGCGCTCAGCGGGATTCGAGCGCATCCACCGCTCCACCCTGGTGTCCCTGAAGCATGTCACCCAGTTGCGCGCCGAAGGCGGCGGCCTGGTCGCGCTCGTCGGTGACACCCCGTTGACCGTCAGTCGCCGGCATGGCCGGGCGCTGCGCGGTCGCCTGCTCGACCTGCATTCGGCCCGTGGCGACTGAGCCTCCGCAGCGCGTCCGCGTCACCAGTTCGCGACGCGGCACCGTCCGGCCACCGGCCCCGTCGACCGACGCCGAGGGGCGGCATACGGCATACCTGAGCTCGCTGATGCGAGCGCAACTGCTGCTGTCGGTGCGGGTGCTCGTGGTCGGCACCCTCGCGCTCGGCGCCCTCCCCGCGCTCTTCGCACTGGTGCCCTCCACTGCGGACCTGCGGGTGGCCGGCATACCGTTCTTGTGGCTCGCGCTGGGGGTGGTGATCTACCCGGCGGCCGCGATCGTCGGGCGCGCCTACCAGCGCGCCGCCGAACGGCTCGAGGGGCAATACCGGGACCTGGTAGGACCCCGGTGACCCAGCCCTGGAGCGTGCTCGCGGTCGCGCTCGTCACGGTCACCACGCTGCTCGTCGGGCTTTTCGGATTGCGTATGGCGCGTGCCACGACCGACTTCTATGTCGCCGGCCGCACCGTCTCCTCTTGGCGCAACGCGAGCGCGATTGGCGGCGAATTCCTTTCTGCCGCAAGCTTTCTCGGCATCGCCAGCCTCGTCTTCGAGCGCGGCGCGCCCACGGCCTGGTTGCCGGTCGGCTACACCCTCGGCTATCTCGTGCTGCTGGTGCTCGTCGCGGCGCCGCTGCGTCGCTCGGGTGCTTACACCGTGCCGGACTTCGCCGAGCTGCGGTTGGAGTCGCGTGCTGCCCGACTGGTGTGCTCGGCGCTCGTCGTCGCGGTCGGCTGGCTCTACGCGCTGCCGCAGCTGCAGGGCGCCGGCGTGGTGTTGCGCCATGTCACTGGCTGGCCGCGCTGGGTCGGCACGCTCGTCGTCGCGCTCGTCGTCGGCGCCAATGTCGCGGTCGCCGGGATGCGCTCGATCACCGTGGTCCAGGCCTTGCAGTACTGGGTCAAGCTCACCGCGATCTGCATCCCCGCGTTCGTGCTGCTCGCGGTCTGGCTGCGCGACGGCCGGCCCGCTCCCACCGGGCTGACCGACGGCTGGTGGGATCCCGTGCCCGGCCCGTCGTCCGGGCCCGGGCTCTGGCTCACCTACAGCACCCTGGTCGCGTTGTGCTTCGGCACCATGGGCCTGCCCCATGTGGTGGTGCGTTTCTACACCAACCCGACCGGACGAGAGGCCCGGCATACGACGGTGGCGGTGCTGGTGCTGCTCGGCGTGTTCTATGTGTGGACCCCCCTCTACGGCTTCTTCGGGCGGATCTATCTGCGCGATGCTCCCGCCGACGACACGCTCGTGCTGCGGCTGCCCGATGTCGCCGTGCCCGGTGTCGGCGGCAGCCTGCTGAGCGCCCTGCTGGCCGGCGGCGCCTTCGCGGCCTTCCTGTCGACCACCTCCGGCCTGGTGCTGTCGGTGGCCGGCGTGCTGGACCAGGACGTGGTGCGACCCCGTGCGCATCGCTCCCCCGCGACCAGCTTCCGCGCCTCGACCGCACTCGCGGTGGTGACGCCGACGGTCGTCGCGCTCGCGGCGACACCGCTGCGGCTGTCCACCGCCGTCGGATATGCCTTCGCGCTGGCGGCCGCAACCTTCGCGCCGCTCATCGTCCTCGGCGTGTGGTGGCCCCGCCTCACCGGTCCGGGCGCGATCGCCGGGATGCTCACCGGCGCCACGACGACCGCGGTGTCCGCCGCGCTGTCGGGGCAGGTGCCGGCCGGCTGGGCCGCCGCGCTCACCGAGCAACCCGCGCTGTGGACCGTGCCGCTCGCCACCCTCGTCAGCGTGGCGGTCTCCCTCGCCACCCACACAAGCACGCCGCCGCACTCCCTGCAGACGCTGCAACGGCTGCACACCCCCGAAAACCTGAGCGCGGGCAGCTGACCGTTCGTCGCGGCATACCGACCGTTCGTCGCGGACCGATCGACCGCAGGGCGCACGGTTCGGCCGTTGGGCGACCGGCCGCGCGGCATACCTCGCGCCCGAGTGTGACCCGCGCCACAGTGATCCCCGGCCCGATCCCGACCGGAGGTATGCCGTGACCGATCCCACCACCACAGCGAGCGAGCGCTATCTCGCCGTCCAACAATCCGAGGAATTCGTCGACCTGCGACGGCGGTTCCGCCGGTTCGTCTTCCCGGCGACCGCCTTCTTCCTCGCCTGGTATTTCCTCTATGTCCTGCTGTCGGTCTATGCGCCCGGCTTCATGGGCACCAAGGTCTTCGGCCAGATCACCATCGGCCTGCTCATGGGCCTGGGCCAATTCGTGACGACCTTCGTCATCACCTTCCTCTACGCGCGGTGGGCCAACCGCGAGTTCGACCCCCGCGCGGACGCGATCGGCGCCCGCCTCGACGGCGACAAGGAGCACTGACATGCACGCACTCGCCAGCGCCGCCGCCGAGAAGGTCGGCTCGCCCGCACTCAATATCGCCATCTTCGCGATCTTCGTGGCGATCACCCTCGCGATCGTTATCAAGGTCTCGGCCGGCAAGAAGACCGCGGGCCAGATGTACACCGCCGGTGGCGCGTTCTCCGGCAAGCAGAACGGCATCGCGATCGCCGGTGACTATTTGTCCGCCGCGTCCTTCCTCGGCATCGCCGGCGCGATCGCGCTGCAGGGTTACGACGGCTTCCTCTACTCGATCGGCTTCCTCGTCGCCTGGCTGGTCGCGCTCCTGCTCGTCGCCGAGCTGATGCGCAACACCGGCCGGTTCACGATGGCCGACGTGCTGTCCTACCGGCTCAAGCAACGACCGGTGCGTATGGCGGCCGCCTCCTCCGCGCTCGTCGTCTCCTTCTTCTACCTGCTCGCCCAGATGGCCGGCGCCGGCGCGCTCGTGTCGCTGCTGCTCGGCGTGGACGGCTCGGCGGCGCAGAACCTGGTGATCGCCGTGGTCGGCATCGTCATGGTGGCCTACGTGATGATCGGTGGTATGAAGGGCACCACCTGGGTGCAGATGATCAAGGCGGTGCTGCTGATCGCCGCCGTCGCGATCATGACCGTCTGGGTGCTCGGCAAATACGGCTTCTCGCTCAGCCACCTGTTCGACGCCGCGGTGCAAAAGAACCCCAAGGTCGGCGAGAAGTTGCTCGCGCCGGGCGTGAAGTACGGCGTCAACAACACCACCAAGATCGACTTCGTGTCGCTCGCGATGGCGTTGGTCTTCGGCACTGCCGGCCTGCCGCACGTGCTGCAGCGGTTCTACACGGTGCCCAACAGCAAGCAGGCGCGAAAGTCGGTTGAGTGGGCGATCTGGCTCATCGGTGGCTTCTACCTGCTGACCCTCGTCATCGGGTTCGGTGCCGGCGCGCTCGTCGGCGCGGCCAAGATCGGCGCGGCCCCCGGCAAGGCCAATGCCGCCGCCCCGCTGCTGGCCTACGAGCTCGGCGGTTCACCGCTGCTCGGCATCGTCTCCGGCATCGCGTTCGCCACGATCCTCGCGGTCGTCGCCGGCCTGACCATCACCACCAGCGCGACCTTCGCCCACGACCTGTACAACCAGGTCTTCAAGCGCGGCACCGCCACCCAGGCCCAGGAGGTGAAGGTCGCGCGGATCGCGGCTGTCGTCGGCGGTGCCATCGCGATCCTGGGCGGCATGCTCGCCAAGGACCAGAATGTCGCCTTCCTGGTGGCGCTCGCGTTCGCGGTCGCGGCCAGCGCCAACCTGCCCACGATTCTCTTCTCGCTCTTTTGGAAACGGTTCAACACCCGCGGAGCGGTGTGGAGCATCTATGGCGGTCTGCTCAGCGCCATCGTGCTGATCATCTTCAGCCCGGTGGTGAGCGGGAAGGTGGACGCCAAGACCGGAGCCAACTTGGCGATGCTGCCGAAGTCGATCGACTTCCACCTGTTCCCGCTGGACAACCCGGGCCTGGTCTCGATCCCGATCGGCTTCGCCCTGGCCATCATCGGCACGCTCACCAGCCGCGAACACGACGCGGCCAAGCACGCCGAGATGGAGGTGCGCTCGCTGACCGGTCACGGCGTGGCCGAGGCCATCGAGCACTGAGTTCACCGCTCACTCAAGGTCCGACGAGCCCCGGTCACTCCCCGACGTGGCCGGGGTTCGTCATGCCGAGGAATGCCGTCCGCCTCGGACCCGCTTCAGCGAGCACCTCAGACCAAGCGGCGCTGGGTGGCGTCGGACACCTCGCCGACCAACTCCTCCAGCACATCCTCGAGGAAGACGATGCCGTCGACCCGGCCGTCGGCGTCCACCACCCGGGCCAGATGGGTGCCGCTGCGCTGCATCGCGAGCAACACGTCCTCCACCTCGTCCTCGCCCCGCACGGTGGCGAGCCGGCGGATGCGCCGCGGCGGCACGGGCTCGTCATACGCCTCGTCACGGGCGTAGAGGACGTCCTTGAGGTGCAGATAGCCGGCGAGTTCACCGCGCGCGTCGAGCACGGGGAAACGGGAGAAGCCGCGCTTGGCGACCAGATGCTCCACGTCGGCCGGGGTCGCACCCACCCGCACGGTCACCACATCCGACAGCGGCACAGCGACATCGGAGGCGACCCGGTCGCTGAACTCCAGCGCACCGCGCACCCGCTCCTCCTGCTCGGACTGCAGCAGGCCCTCGCGGTGGGATTCCTCGACGATCATCTCGACCTCCTCGGCCGAGAAGGTCGAGGTGACCTCGTCCTTGGGTTCGATGCCGAGGCGGCGCACCACGAACTTCGCGATGCCCTCGACCAGGCTGATCACCGGCCGCAACACCCGGGTCACCCACAGCAGGGCGGGCGCCAGCAGCAGCGCGGCGCGGTCCGGCCCGGCGATCGCGAGGTTCTTGGGCACCATCTCGCCGAGCACGACGTGCAGATAGGCGACGATCAGCAGCGCGAGCACGAGCGAGATGACGTCGGTGGCCGTCTCGGGCAGCCCCGCGGACTCGAACGGCGGCCGCAGCAGGTGCTCGATCGCCCCCTCCGCGACGGCACCGAGCAGCACTGAACACACGGTGATGCCCAGCTGGGCGCACGCCAGCAGCGAGGCGACATTCTCCAACGCTTCGAGCGCGCGGGAGGCACGGCGGGAGCCGGCCGCGGCCAGCGGTTCGAGCTGCGAGCGCCGCGCGGCCATCACCGCGAACTCGGCACCGACGAAGAAGGCGTTGCCGGCGAGCAGCAGCACGGCCAAGACGAGGTTCACTGGGTCACCTCGTCCTCGGTCGCCTCGATGATCGGGGTGAGGCGCACCCGGTCCACCCGCCGCCGGTCCATCGAGACCACCCGCAGCATCCAGCCGTCCAGCGCGATCTCGTCACCGACCTGGGGCACCCGCCCGACCTGGTCCATGACGAAGCCCCCGACCGTTTCGTAGGCCGAACCCTCCGGTATGACGGCGCCGATGCGGTCGGTCACCTCATCGGGCCGCCAGAGTCCCGAGACGGTCCAGGACCCGTCGGGCAGCAGCCGGCTCGGGTCGTTGACGCGGTCGTGCTCGTCGGACACTTCGCCGACGATCTCCTCGATGACGTCCTCGAGGGTGACCACACCGGAGGTCCCGGCATACTCATCGATCACGATCGCCAGCTGCAGTCCACTGGCCCGCAACAGCAGCAGCAGCGGGTCGAGCCGCGCGGTCTCCGGCACCATCACCGGCGGCACCATGAGCGCGGTGACCGGCACGTCGGCGCGCCGCTCGGGCGGCACCGCGATCGCCTTCTTCACGTGCACGACACCGACGACGTCATCCCAGCCGTCGTCGATGACCGGGAACCGGCTGTGCCCGGACGCCCGAGCCAGGTCGACGACATCCGCGGCCGTGGCCGAGCGGTCGACATACGAACACCGCACCCGAGGGGTCATCACGTCGGCGGCCACCCGCTCGCCGAAG
This sequence comes from Metallococcus carri, assembly GCF_011440275.1. Classification (GTDB taxonomy): domain Bacteria; phylum Actinomycetota; class Actinomycetes; order Actinomycetales; family Dermatophilaceae; genus Metallococcus; species Metallococcus carri. The sequence goes on from NZ_JAAOIV010000008.1 coordinate 79,278, forward strand.
CCGAGCGAGCGGGTGAGCAGGCGGGCGGTCCCCTCCTCCATCGTCCCGGCCGCGGCCGAGCGCCGCACCATCGACGCGAGCTCCTGCGGCGTGCGGGCCGCGCTGAGCTCCTCCTGCGGTTCGATCCCCATCCAGCGCAGCAGGCGGTTGGCCGAACCATTGAGTATGACGATGAGCGGCTTGGTCACCGTGGCGAAGATCCGCACCGGCCGCGCGACGACCTTGGCGACCCGCAGCGGCGCGGAGATGCCGAGGAACTGCGGGATCAACTCGCCGAAGATCATTGAAAAGAGCGTCGCGATCACGAGGGCGGCGACGGTCGAGACCGGCAGCGCGGACGCCTCCGGCAGGCCCGCCGCGGTCAGGGCCGACTCCAGCAGCGTGCCGAGGCCCGGTTCCACGAGGAAACCGAGGACCAGGGTGGTCAAGGTGATGCCGACCTGGGCGGCCGACAACTGGGTCGACAGGGAGCGCAGGGACGGCAAGACAGTGCCGGCTCCGGCGTCACCGGCCTCGGCCTGGCGTTGCACCCCCGGACGGTCCAAAGCCACGAGAGAGAACTCGGCGGCGACGAAAAGAGCGGTGCCGACGGTCAACAGCACGACGACCGCCACGAAGATCCACGCAAGCATGAGGCGCCTATCGTGTCATGACATTTGTCCTGTTCTGGGCACGACCAGCGCCTTTCGGCATGCGACCGGACACCTTCGTTTGATAGAACCTCATCGTCAACGACGATCGGGGGAACTCTCGTGAGCGCACCACCCGCGCCGGCGAAGGCGGCCATGGACGGCCGTATCGACGTGCGCAATCTGTCCAAATCCTTCGGCACCTTCCGGGCCGTGGACGACCTCAGCTTCAGCGTGGAGCCCGGGCGCATCACCGGCTTCCTCGGACCCAATGGCGCCGGCAAGACCACCACCTTGCGGATGGTGCTCGGGCTGATCAAGCCGACCTCGGGCACCGCCACCATCGGCGGCACGCCGTACACCCAACTCACGCACCCGATCAGCACGGTCGGCGCTGCTCTCGAAGCGACCAACTTCCACCCCGGTCGCACCGGCCGGGATCACCTGCGCGTCATCGCCAGTGCGGCGGGGCTGCCCGACTCGCGGGCGGACGAGTTGCTGACCCTCGTCGGCATACCTGCGGCGGCTCGCAAGCGAGCCGGCGGCTACTCGATGGGGATGCGGCAGCGCCTCGGTCTCGCCGCGGCCTTGATGGGCGACCCGAAGGTGCTGATCCTGGACGAGCCGGCCAACGGCCTGGATCCCGAGGGCATTCGCTGGCTGCGTGGCTTCCTGCGCCATCTCGCCAGCGAGGGCAAGACCATCCTGATCTCCAGCCACCTGCTGGCCGAGGTCGAACAGACCGTCGATGACGTGATCATCATCGCCAACGGCCGAGCCGTCCGACAGGGCACGATCGATGAGCTTCGCGGCGAGAAGCGGGTGCGCGTGCTGAGTCCCCAGAGCGACCGACTCGCGCGTGCCCTGAGCGACGCGGGTCTGCAGGTTCGTCCAGCGGAGGGCGGGGGGCTGTCGGTGATCGCCGACGAGACAGCCCAGATCGGCGAGATCGCCTACCGCGCCGGTGTGCCGGTCCACGAGCTGCACAGTGAACGGGCCGATCTGGAGCAGTTGTTCTTCCAGCTCACCGAAAACACCAACCGCAATCTGGGTGACCCTGCCCAGGGATTCGCCGCCCCCCAGGAAGGAGGTCGCTGATCATGGGGACCGCTATCAAAGCCGAAGTCCGCAAGTTGCTCACGACCCGCCTGTGGTGGGGTATGGCGATCGCCGTCTTAGCCGCCGGCGCCCTGCTGGCGCTGCTCATGGCATCGATCCTCAACGAGACGCCCAACCCGGAGCAGCAGGCCCAGGGCCAGCCGGCGATGACCCCCTTGCAGATCGCCACCTCGACCTACACCTCGGGCTCAGCCTTCGGCTACGTCTTGCTCATGGTGATCGGCATCATGACCATCGGCTCGGAATACCGGCACAAGACGATCACCGGATCGCTGCTTGCCGTCCCGCACCGATCGCGGTTGATCGCCGCCAAGGTCATCGCCCTGCTCGCGTTCGGTGTGCTCTACGGCCTGATCTTCCTGATCGGCTCGGTCGGCGCCGGTGCCACCGTGCTGTCGATTCGCGGGCTCGAGGTCTTCCCCGAGCCGGGCACCCTGCTGCGGTCACTCGTCCTGGTCTTGCTCGTCCTCGGGCTATGGGCCCTCATCGGTCTGGGCCTCGGCGTGCTCATCACCAACCAGATCGCCGCGATCCTGGTCGGCGTGGGTGTCGCGTTCATCGTCGAGCCGCTGCTCGGGGTCCTCGTGAGCCAGGTTTCCTGGGGCGAATCGCTGGCCAAGTACTTCCCCAGCCGCGCGACCAATGCCGTACTGCAGGGATACGCCCAGGACGGCAGCACCAATCAACTCTCCTGGTGGGCGGGCGCTCTCGTGTTGATCGGGTATGCCGCGATCATGGTGGCGATCGGCACCTTCCTCACCGAGCGGCGCGACGTGACCTAACTCGGCGGGCAGCCGCCCCAGATGAGCCCAGCCCTGCGCGTTAGGCTGGGCTTGTCTGTTTGTTGCCGTCAGACACCGCTTACGAGACACATCGAAAGAGGCGCATTCGCGTGTCATCCCCGTCCTCGGACCCGCTCGCAAACTTCGGCCCCAACGAGTGGCTGGTGGATGAGCTCTACCAGAACTACTTGCAGGACAAGAACTCCGTCGACAAGGCATGGTGGAGCTTCTTCGCCGACTACCAGCCGGATTCCTCGGGCGCGAACGGTGCGGCCAACGGCAACCGCAATGGACGAACCCCGCAGACCGACTCCGGTGCGTCCAAGCCCCCCGCGAGCGGCGGTCAGACGGGCGCCGCGACGAAGTCGCCGTCCTCGTCGCAGCCGGCCACCCCGCAGGCTGAGCCGCCGTCGGGACAAAACGAGGACCGCCGCGGGGCGAAGGTGGCCTCCGACGGCGACCAGGAGCAGGTGACGCCGGCGCAGAGCGAGGCGGACAAGAAGGTCACCCAGGCGATCGACCCGACCCAGGCGGAGCTGCGCACCGACCGGCCCATCGCCCGCGATGGCGGTGTCGCGGCGGTGCGCCCGGCGGAGGCCGACGACGAGCTGCAGCCGCTGCGCGGCGTCGCCGCCCGGATCGTGTCGAATATGGAGTCGAGCCTGGAGGTGCCGACCGCGACCAGCGTGCGCTCGGTGCCGGCCAAGCTGCTGATCGACAACCGGATCGTCATCAACAACCACCTGTCCCGCAGCCGCGGCGGCAAGGTGAGCTTCACCCACCTCATCGGCTATGCCGTTGTGCGGGCGCTGAAGTCCGTCCCGGACATGAACCACGCGCTCGGCACCGACGACAAGGGCAAGCCGGCACTCGTCATACCCGGGCATGTGAACTTCGGTCTGGCGATCGACCTGGCCAAGCCGGACGGCACCCGCACCCTGGTCGTGCCCAACATCAAGAACGCCGAAGCGATGGACTTCGTGCAGTTCTGGACGGCATACGAGGACATCGTGCGCAAGGCGCGCGGCAACAAGCTCGAGCTGGCCGACTACGCCGGCACGACGATCAGCCTGACCAACCCGGGCGGCATCGGCACCGTGCACTCGATTCCGCGGCTGATGAAGGGCGCCGGCGCGATCATCGGCGTCGGCGCGCTGGAGTACCCGGCCGAGTGGCAGGGCGCGAGCAATGACACCCTCAACGCCAACGGCGTGAGCAAGATCCTCACGCTCACCTCCACCTACGACCACCGCGTCATCCAGGGCGCCGTGTCGGGTGAATTCCTGCGCGTGGTGAACCAGTTGCTGCTCGGCGAGGACGGTTTCTACGACGAGATTTTCCAGGCGCTGCGAGTGCCTTATGAGCCGATCCGCTGGGTGCGCGACATCGACGCCAGCCACGACGACGACATCAACAAGGTCGCGCGGGTGCAGGAGCTCATCCACGCCTACCGCGTGCGCGGTCACCTGATGGCCGACACCGACCCGCTGGAGTACAAGCAGCGCCGCCACCCCGACCTCGACGTCACCAACCACGGCCTGACGCTGTGGGACCTCGACCGGACCTTCGCGACCGGCGGCTTCGGCGGGCAACCCTTCCTCAAGCTGCGCAAGATCCTCGGCATCCTGCGGGACGCCTACTGCCGCAGCGTGGGCATCGAATACATGCACATCCAGGACCCCGAGCAGCGCGCGTGGATCCAATCCAAGGTGGAGGTGGGCTACACCCCGCTGTCCCCGCAGGAGCAGTTGCGGATCGTCCGGCGGCTCAACGCCGCCGAGGCCTTCGAAACCTTCCTGCAGACCAAATATGTCGGGCAGAAGCGGTTCTCGCTCGAGGGTGGCGAGTCGGTCATCGCGATCCTCGACCGGATCTTGTCCGATGCCGCCGACGAGGGCCTCGACGAGGTCTGCATCGGTATGCCGCACCGCGGTCGCCTCAACGTGCTCGCCAACATCGCGGGCAAGTCCTACGGCCAGATCTTCCGCGAGTTCGAGGGCACCCAGGACCCGAACTCGGTCCAGGGTTCGGGCGATGTGAAGTACCACCTCGGCACCGAGGGTGAGTTCACCTCCGACCGAGGCAACAGCACCAAGGTCTACCTCGCCGCCAATCCCTCCCACCTGGAGGCGGTCGACCCGGTGCTGGAGGGCATCGCCCGCGCCAAGCAGGACCGCATCAACCTGGCCGGCACCGCGTTCACCGTGCTGCCGATCCTGATGCATGGCGATGCAGCCTTCGCCGGTCAGGGCGTGGTGGCCGAGACGCTGAACCTGTCGCAGCTGCGCGGTTACCGCACTGGCGGCACGATCCACATCGTGATCAACAACCAGGTCGGCTTCACCACCGCGCCGTCCCAGTCGCGGTCCTCGACCTACTCCACCGATGTCGCCCGGATGGTGCAGGCGCCGATCTTCCACGTCAACGGTGACGACCCCGAGGCCTGCGTGACCGTGGCCGAGCTGGCCTACGAGTTCCGCCAGAAGTTCCACAAGGACGTCGTCATCGACATGGTGTGCTACCGCCGCCGTGGTCACAACGAGGGCGACGACCCCTCGATGACCCAGCCGATGATGTACAACCTGATCGAGGCCAAGCGCAGCGTCCGCAAGCTCTACACCGAGGCGCTCATCGGTCGTGGCGACATCTCGGTGGAGGACGCCGAGGCGGCGCTGAAGGACTACCAGCAGCAGCTGGAGCGGGTCTTCGATGAGACCAAGGCGGCCAAGAAGGCGCAGAGCGCCGAACCGGACACCCCGCGCGAGCAGGACTCCTCCAGCGGCACCGACGCCGAGGGCCACGGCGGCCTGGAGCGCCCGTCGGCCCAGGAGGAGGACGACGCGAAGGTCTCGGTCGACCGTCCGACCGCGATCGACGAGACCGCGCTGAACCTGATCGGCAAGACCTGGGTCAGCCCGCCCGAGGGCTTCACCGTGCACCCGAAGCTCGCCAAGCTCATGCAGCGGCGCGCGGACATGGTCACCAGCGGCGGGATCGACTGGGCGATGGGCGAATTGCTCGCCTTCGGCTCGCTGCTGATGGAGGGTGTGCCGGTGCGGCTCGCCGGCCAGGACAGCCGCCGCGGCACCTTCGTGCAGCGCCACTCGGTGCTGATCGACAAGCAAAACGGCAACGAGTGGACGCCGCTGCGTTATCTGCACCCCGACCAGGCGTGGTTCTGGGTCTACGACTCGCTGCTGTCGGAGTATGCCGCGATGGGCTTCGAGTACGGCTACTCGGTGGAGCGGCCCGACGCCCTCGTGCTGTGGGAGGCGCAGTTCGGCGACTTCGCCAACGGCGCCCAGACGATCCTCGATGAGTTCGTGTCCTCCTCGGAGCAGAAGTGGGCGCAGCGCTCCTCGGTCGTGCTGTTGCTGCCGCACGGCTACGAGGGCCAGGGCCCGGACCACTCCTCGGCCCGCATCGAACGGTTCCTGCAACTGTTCGGCGAGGACAACATGACCATCGCCTACCCGAGCACTCCGGCGAGCTACTTCCACCTGCTGCGCCGACAGGCCTTCGCCCGGCCACGTCGTCCGCTGGTGGTCTTCACCCCGAAGCAGTTGCTGCGGCTCAAGGCGGCCACTTCCAACCCGCAGGAGTTCACCGGCGGCCAGTTCGAGCCGGTGCTGCGCGACCACGCCGACCTCGACGCACGCGGCGTGGACCGGGTGCTGCTCGGCTCCAGCCGGGTGATCTACGACCTGGAGGCCGAGCGCGACCGCCGGGGGGACACCAAGACCGCGATCGTGCGCGTGGAGCAGCTCGCACCGATCCCGGCCAAGGAGATCGCCGAGGCCGTGGCGGAATACCCGAATGCCGAGCTGGTCTGGGTGCAGGACGAGCCGCGCAACCAGGGTGCCTGGCCGTTCATGGCGCTCAACCTGCCGGAGTTGCTGTCCGAGCTGGGCGAGAACCGGCCGCTGCGGTTCGTCGGCCGGCCCTCGGCGGCGTCCCCGGCGACCGGGTCGAGCAAGCGGCACCAGGCGCAGCTCGCCGAGATGCTGCAGCAAGCCTTCGACCGCTGATTTCGCGGGGCGATCGGGGTGGCGGTGACCGTCACCCCGATCCGCTCGCGATAGCGTGACCTGCGTGTACTTCACCGACCGCGGCATCGAGGAACTGGCCGCGCGCCGCGGCGAGGAGGAGGTCTCCCTCGAGTGGCTCGCGGATCAGCTGCGCACCTTCGTGGACCTCAACCCCGAATTCGAAGTGCCCGTGGAACGGCTCGCGACCTGGCTCGCGCGCCAGGATGACGACGACTAAGAGGACGTGAGCATGGACGGGTCCCGCACCGGCGCCGAACCGGAGTTCAACCCCAGCGCAGACTTCCGGGTGGCCGAAGGTCCCCGGCAGGTCGGCGTGTGTTTCGTGGGCGACGACTTCGTGGCCGGTCTCGGGGACCCCAAGGCACTCGGCTGGGTGTCGCGCGTCGTGGCCCGCACCCCGCACGCCGGTGTCGACGTGGCGACCTACAACCTCGGCATCCGCGGTGACAGCTCGACCGAGATCCTCGGTCGCTGGCAGGCCGAGACCGCGCCGCGCTGGGCGCACAGCAACGAGCGCCGCCTGGTGCTCTCCAGCGGCCTGGCCGACATCGAGCAGGGTCTGTCGACCGCCCGCTCGCGCCTCAACCTCGCCAACGTCCTCGACGACGCGTCCTCCGCGGCGATCGCGACCTTCGTCGTCGGGCCGCCACCGACGCTGGACAACGACACCAACGAGCGGCTGCAGGTCCTCGTCGACGCGCAAGCCGACGTGTGCTCTCGTCGCGGCGTGACGTATGTCGACTGCTTCCGTCCCCTGCTCGGGCATGACCAGTGGCAGACCGATCTCGCGGCCGGTGACGGGCGGCACCCGGGACAGGCCGGCTACGGCCTGATCGCCTGGCTGGTGCTGCACGCCGGCTGGCAGCACTGGCTGCGCCTCGACGCCTGACCTGCGCGGGGGCAGCTGGCGACCTGGGGTTGATCTGGCACGAGAGTGGAGATCTGGCACCGGATGCCGTGCCAGTCGTGGCCTGCCGGTGCCAGTCGTGGCCTGCCGGTGCCAGTCGTGGCCTGCCGGTGCCAGTCGTGCGCTGCCGCACCAGTTGTGAGGTGGGGTGCCACTCGCATGCGGCGACGCCACTCGCGAGCAGAAACCGCACTCGCATGCCGTGGTCAGCGCATGTAAGTGCGACGCGCGCATGTAAGTGCGACGCGCGCATGCAGGTGCGGTGCCCGCATGCAGGTGAGGCCCGGCCAGGTAATGACGACGTCCTCGGTCACCACGACCACCACGGAGCGGCCGACCATCGCCAAGGCACCCCACCAACCCCGAGTCGCACCACCACTACATCAGTAGTAGAGGCTTCCGGCGGCTATAGCGACCACATTTCTCTACTGCGGGTGTCGCATACCCCTACCTCGGTAGCAGAGGCTCCCGGCGGCTATAGCGACCGGATCCCTCGACTGCCGCTGGTCCCTTGCACTTCGGGCAACTCGCGATATATCGTGACTGAACGCGATACAACGCGATATAGCCCTGGCGAAGGAGTCAGCATGAGCGAGCAGTGGGAGATCACCGGTCCGAAGGTGCTGGACATCGGTGACGAGCACGAGCGGGTCGAGGCGCTGGACGTCGGCCTGGTGGCCGGCCGGGTCGATGTCGTCACCCACGACGACTCGCCGACCGCACGGATCGAGGCGCAAGAGATCGAGGGTCGTCCACTGCGGGTGACCTGGGACGGGCGCATGGTGCGGGTGACCCACGTCCAGCCCGAGCACGGCACCATCTGGGAATCGCTCAAGGCGTGGGGGTCGGACGAGCGTGCTCGCGCGGTCGTGTCGATCTCGGTGCCGAGCGGCACCCAGGGCAGCGTGTCGACCGTCAGCGCCGAAGCGGTCGTCAGCGGGCTACGGCATACCGCAAAGGTCAACACGGTGAGTGGCGACCTCACGATCGACGACCTCGAGGGCGATATCGACGCCCACACCGTGTCCGGGTCGATCGAGGGCCTCGGCCTGCGCGGCAGCTTCACGGGCAACTCGGTCTCCGGTTCGATCACCGTGCAACGCAGCCGGCTCGACCCGATCCGGCTCAACACCGTCTCCGGCGATCTCACGATGGACCTCGAGCAGTCCGACGCCACCGTCAGGTCCAGCTCGGTGTCCGGTGATGTGACGCTGCGTCTTGCACCGGGCACCGGTTATGCCGTGCGCGTCACCACCATGAGCGGGACGGCGGTCGTGGACGGACGCAAGATCACCGGCATGCTCGGCAAGGGCGGCACGTTCACCGAGGGCAACGGCGGCCTCAAGGTCAAGGCCAACTCCGTCTCCGGCAATGTCACCATCCTGCGCGGCGGTCACGCCGACGCGGGCGCCACGCTCGCCACGGACCCGACATGAGCCCGGTCTTCGCCCACGGGCAGCTGCGGCTGTACCTCCTCGCCCTGCTCGCCGACGGACCGCGCCACGGTTACGAGATCATGCGCGGCCTCGAGGAGCGCTTCGACGGGCTCTACTCCCCCAGCGCTGGCACGGTCTACCCGCGGCTGGCCAAGCTGGAGGAGGAAGGCCTGGTCCGGCGCACCGACGAGGGGCGCAAGGCGACCTACGCGCTCACCGATCAGGGGTATGCCGAAGTGTCGGCTCGCAGCGGTGATCTCGGTGATCTCGAGGACGACCTGGACCGGTCGGCGCAACAGCTCGCTGCGCAGGTGCGCGCCCGGGTGAGCGGCCGGTCGAAGGACCTGCGGGCCGAACTCAAGGAGGCGGCGCGACAGGCGCGGCAACAGGCCACGCCCATCTCGACCGATCGGGCACACCACGGCCGCACCGACGAACAGCTCGACGTGGAGCGGCTCGCACAGGAGGTGCGCGCGACGGCGCGCCGGATCGTGCGGGACCGCCGGGTGGAGGAACAGGTCGTCGGTCAGGTGCGCGACCTGCTGGCCCAGACCCTGTCCGTGCTGGAGGGCCTCAGCCGGCGGTGAGCACCAACTTGCCGAAGACGTCGCCGTCGATCATCGCGGCGAAGGCGTCCCGGGCCTGATCGAGCGGACGGACACTGTCGATGACCGGCTCGATCTGGCGGGACCGCACGAACGCGAGCAGCTGCTCGAGCTCACGCCGAGTGCCCATCGTCGAACCCTGAATTCGCATCTGCTGGAAGAAGATTCGCGTCAGCTCGGCGTGATCGGGGGCGTCACCGGAGGTCGCACCAGCGATGACGACGGTGCCACCGGGCCGCAGCGACTTGATCGAATGCGACCAGGTCGCCGCCCCGACCGTCTCCAGCACCGCGTCCACCCGCGCGGGAAGTCGTTCGCCCGAGCCGTATGCCGCATCCGCGCCGAGTTCGACCGCGCGCTCACCGCGCGCTTCGTCCCGGCTGGTGACCCACATCCGCAGGCCGGCCGCCGCACCGAGCTGCACCGCGGCCGTGGCGACGCCGCCGCCGGCGCCTTGCACCAGCACCGTGTCACCGGGGCGCACTCCGGCCTGCACGAAGAGCATCCGGTAGGCGGTCAGCCAGGAGGTCGGCATACAGGCGGCATGGTCGACCGGCATACCCTCGGGCAGCGCCAGGAGGTTGGCGGCCGGCACCCAGACCTGTTCGGCGAGGGTGCCCGGGTAACGCTCGGACAGCAACGAGCGCTTCGGGTCGAACGTTTCGTCGCCAACCCAACCGGGTGAGGCGATGACCGAGTGGACGACGACGGCGTGGCCGTCATCGGTGATGCCGGTGGCGTCGCAGCCGAGGATCATCGGCAGCCGGTCCTCGGGCAGCCCCACTCCGCGCAGCGACCAGACGTCGTGATGGTTGAGCGCCGCCGCTCGCACCGACACCCGCACCCAGCCGTCCGGGGCCTTCGGTGGGTCGATGTCGCCGACCTCGAGAGCGGCGAGCGGGTCGGACGGGTTCAGGCGGGCGGCATAGGCGGCAAGCACCCGGCCAGGCTAACCGGAGCGCCGGGTCCGCCACCTGCGCGCGGCGAAAAGTGCCCGCTCGGCGGGAGGGACGGAGTGGTTCTCAGTAGGCGCCGTCGCGGGAGAGGACCGCGCGCACCGTCTTGATCATGATCAGCAGGTCGCCGGACAGCGACCAGTTCTCCACGTAGTAGAGGTCCTTGCGCACGCTTTCCACCTGGCCGAGGTGCGAGCGCCCGCCGACCTGCCACGGCCCCGTCATACCGGGCTTGACGTTGAACCGCCGCTGGACGTGGTCCTCGTAGCGCTCCACCTCGTGCGGCAGCGAGGGCCGCGGCCCGACCAGCGACATCGTGCCGCGCAGGACCTCGAACAGTTGCGGTAGTTCGTCGATCGAGTAGGTGCGGATGAAGCGGCCCACCCGGGTGACCCGCGGGTCGTCCTTGAGCTTGAAGAGCGTCTCGTTGGCGGCACCATTGCGGGCTTGCAGGTCGGCCAGACGGGCCTCGGCATCGACCACCATCGAGCGGAACTTGGTCATCCGGAAGGGCACGCCGTCCAGCCCGACCCGGGTCTGGCGGAAGAACACCGGCCCGCCGTCCTGCAGCCGGATCGCGAGCGCGGTCAGCAGCAGCACCGGGGTGAGCATCAGCAGCAGGGTCGCGGCGGTGACGATGTCGAAACCCCGCTTGGCGGCGTATTTGGGCCCGGTGTAGCGCGGCACCTCCACGCTCATCAGCGGCATACCCTCGACCGGGCGCCAATGGATGCGCGGGCCGGCGATATCGGTGATGGTCGAGGCGAGCACCAGACGCATCGGTGTCCGCTCCATATCCCAGGCGAGTTGCCGCATCGCCGACCGCGGGATGCGCGAGTGCCCGGCGACGATGACCGCGTCGATGCGGCGGCCGGTCGTGTGGGCCAGCACGGTCGCCAGCGGCCCGAGCTGCGGCACCCGCGTGCCATTCGGCAGGACGTATGCCGGATCCGGCTCGCCGGTCGCGACCGCGGCCACCTGATATCCGACCTCGGGGCGTTCGGCGATGATCTCGGCGACGTCGTCGACCTCGCTGGCGGAGCCGATCAGCAACACCCGATCCATGAACTGCCCACGCACCCGGCGCCGGTAGAGGTAGACGCGCATGACATTGCGGTGTAGCAACAGCAGCGCGAGGCCGAGCCCGAGCGCCATCAGCAAGAAGCCGCGGGCGATCGAGATCCGCACGATCACACAGCCCACGGCGAACGCGCCGAAGGCTGCGAAGGTCGCGCGCACGACGCGTCGGTATTCCTCGCCGCCGACCCCCAGCACCTCGGGGCGATAGGACTGCATGCCGAGGAGCGCGAGCAGCCAGGCGAAGGACAGGACCGCAGCGAGCAGGCCGTAGTTGGGAGCGACGACAGCGGCGGCCGCCTTGGTGTCGCCGAGGTTGCCGAACCGGACATAGGCCGCACTGAAGGATGCGATGACGACGCACGCCAGGTCACCGGCGATGAGCCGCGGGACGAGGATCCGCTCCCAGCGGCTGGTGGTCACGCTGACGGCGCGCGAGGACGCGGTGGGTCGCTGATCGATGATCACGACTACCGCCCCCTTTTCGGGCACGCCCCCCGAGGCATGCCGCAGCTCCACCCTTGCACTGCTGTTGCGCCCGCAGACATGCCTGATCGGGGCTTCTTGACCAAACCTTTACGGTTTGATGACCGTTTTTATAGCAGAGCACCATGGCGTGGTGGTAGGCCTTTGCTGAATTCGGTGTGGCCTCAGTGCTTTGCCAGGCCGCTGCGCTGCAGCGCCGCCCGCCAGTCCGCCAGCGCCGGCCAGGCCTCGTGGGCGAGCACGCTGTATGCCGGCCGTGGGGCTGCTGTGGGGTAATCGCGCGTTGCGATCGGCTCGACCCGCTGTGGGTCCAGCCCGGCGAGCCGCAGCACCTCGCGGGCGAAGCCATGCCAGGTCGTGTCCCCCGCGCTGGTGGCGTGGTAGTAGCCACCGGGGCGCCCCGACTCGGCGAGCGCGATGACCGCGGCGGCGACATCCCCCGCCCACGTCGGCTGACCCCGCTGGTCATCGACGACGCTCAGCGTTTGGCGCTCGGCAGCCAGCCGCAGCATGGTCGCGACGAAGTTGGGCCCGTGCGCGCCATACAGCCAGGCGGTCCGCACGACATAGGCGTCCGGGTGCGCCGCTCGCACCGCCCACTCGCCGGCCGCCTTGCTCCGGCCGTATGCCGACCGCGGCGCCTGCGGGTGCTCCTCGGCATACGGGGTGGTTGCCTCGCCGTCGAAGACATAGTCGGTGGAGATGTGCACCAGCCGAGCGCCGCTCTCGCGCGCCGCGAGCGCCAGGTGGTGAGCGCCGACGGCGTTGACCGCGAAGGCGGGCGCCTCCTCGGACTCGGCCCGGTCGACTGCGGTGTAGGCCGCACAGTTGACCACGACGTCATGACCGGCGACGGCGCGACGCACAGCCCCGAGGTCGCGGATGTCGCACTCCCGCGCACCGACACCCGTGAACGGCTCGCCGCGCGCGGTCAGCCGAGCCACCACCTCGGTGCCGAGCATCCCTCGCCCGCCGGTGACCAGCCAGCGCGTCATGGCGACTGAATCCGTTGTGAGAGAGCGTATTTCGCCTCCGTCGCCGCCTTCATCGGTCGCCACCACGCCTCGTTGGCGCGATACCACTCGATGGTCGCGGCCAGCCCGTCAAGGAAGTCGCCGAACCTCGGCTCCCAGCCCAGCTCCTCGCGCACAAGACGCGCGTCGATCGCGTAGCGCAGGTCGTGTCCGGCTCGGTCGGTGACCTGGTCGAAGGCATCCGCTGGCTGCCCCATCAGCTCCAGGATCGTCTCGATCACCGTGCGGTTGTCGGCTTCGCCGTCGGCACCGATCAGGTAGGTCTGCCCGACCCGGCCGGCCTCGATGATCGCCCACACGGCGGTGTTGTGGTCATCGACATGGATCCAGTCGCGCACATTGCGGCCGGCGCCGTAGAGCTTGGGCCGCTGCCCGTCCAGGATGTTGGTGATCTGGCGCGGGATGAACTTCTCCACGTGCTGGCGCGGACCGTAGTTGTTGGAGCAGTTGGAGATCGTGGCCCGCACGCCGAAGGACCGCACCCACGCGCGCACCAGCAGGTCCGAGCCGGCCTTGGTCGCCGAATAGGGCGAGCTCGGGTTGTATGCCGTGTCGGGGGTGAACTTGCCCGGGTCGTCCAGCGCCAGGTCGCCGTAGACCTCGTCGGTGGAGATGTGGTGATAGCGCACGTCGTGCCGCCGCACGGCCTCCAGCACGGTGAAGGTGCCGACCACATTCGTGTGCACGAACGGGCTCGGGTCGGCGAGCGAGTTGTCGTTGTGCGATTCGGCGGCGAAGTGCACGACGACGTCCTGATCGGCGACCAGCCGGTCCACCAGCGCCCCGTCGGCCACGTCCCCCTCGACGAAGGTGACCTCGTCGAGCACGCCGGCCAGCGACGCGAGGGAGCCGGCATACGTGAGCTTGTCCAGCACGGTGATCCGCACGTCGGGGCGCGTCCGGCGAGTCAGCTGGACGAAGTTGCTGCCGATGAAGCCCGCCCCACCGGTCACCAGGATGCGCACCCGCTGAGACTAACCGCGGCCCTAGGATTCGTGCCCATGAAGGGGATCATCCTGGCCGGGGGGACCGGGAGCAGGTTGCATCCGATCACCCGCGGCATCAGCAAGCAGCTCATGCCGGTCTACGACAAACCGATGATCTACTACCCGCTGTCGACGCTGATGATGGCCGGGGTGCGCGAGATCCTGGTCATCACCACGCCCACCGACGCTGAGCAGTTCCGCCGCCTGCTCGGCGACGGCAGCCAGTGGGGCATCGAGTTGTCGTATGCCGTGCAGCCCTCGCCCGACGGTCTCGCGCAGGCCTTCCTCATCGGGGCGGATTTCATCGGCGCGGACAGCGTCGCCCTGGTGCTCGGCGACAACATCTTCCACGGCGCGGGCCTTGGCACCCGGCTGCGCGACAACGCCGAGGTGACCGGCGGGCGCATCTTCGCCCACCGGGTGCCCAACCCGAGCGCCTATGGCGTGGTCGAGTTCGACGACGCCGGCGGGGTCGTCTCGATCGAGGAAAAGCCGGCCGAGCCCAAGTCGTCGTATGCCGTCCCCGGTCTCTACTTCTACGACAACTCCGTCGTCGAGATCGCCCGGTCGTTAACGCCGAGCGCGCGCGGCGAGCTGGAGATCACCGGTGTCAACGACGCCTATCTGCGCCGCGGTGAACTCACCGTCACCGTGCTGCCGCGCGGCACCGCGTGGTTCGACACCGGCACCTTCGAGGGGCTCATCGCCGCCTCGCAGTTCGTGCACATCCTGCAGGAGCAGCAGTCGCTCAAGGTCGGCTGCGTGGAGGAGATCGCCTGGCGCGCCGGCTGGATCGACGACGCGCGCCTCGCCGAGCTCGGCGACGAACTCGCCAAGAGCGGGTATGGCGCCTACCTGCACCGGGTGCTCGCCGAAGGCGGCCGCTGATGCAGATCGAGCCGCTGCGGATCGATGGGGCGTATGTCGTCACGCCCCGCCAGTTCCCCGACGACCGCGGGGTTTTCCTGGAGAGCTTCCGCGCCGATCACTTGGCGGAACAGCTGGGACATCGGATGCAGGTGCGGCAGACCAATATCTCGGTGTCAGCGCGCGGCACCGTGCGCGGCGTGCATTTCGCCGAGGTGCCGCCCTCGCAAGCGAAATATGTGACCGCGGCGTCCGGGGCGCTGCTGGACTTCGTCGTCGACCTGCGGGTCGGCTCGCCCACCTTCGGGAAGTCGGAGTCGGTGCTGCTCGATGAAAACAACCGGCGCGCGGTCTATCTCGCCGAGGGCCTCGGCCACGCCTTCGTCGCCCTCGCGGACCACACCACCGCGGTCTACCTGTGTTCCCAGGTCTATGCCCCGGCCCGGGAGCACGGCATACATCCGCTGGACCCCGCGCTCGGGCTGGCGATCCCGGACGACATCACGCCGACGCTGAGCCCCAAAGATGCGACCGCGCCGACGCTGCGGGAGGCGGCCGAGACCGGCCTGCTGCCTCGGTTCGAGGACTGCCAACGGTTCGCTGCGGACCTGCGCGGTTAGGTCTCCGTCGGGTGACACCCACCCGGCGTTGTGCCATCGTGCCGGTCCGGGTGCCAGGATGACCCCCACCACCCGCGAGGTTCGCACCCTCGTTCCGACGCATCACTTGAGGAGTCGCCCATGACCTCCGTTTCGTTCCGCCGCCGCACCGCGCTCGTCGCGGTCGCCGCGCTCGCCCTGCCGCTCACCGCCTGCGGCTCGGACACCCTCAACACCGGCGGCGGTGGCTCGTCCTCCGGCGGCGGTGCCACCGGCCAGGTCACGGCCAGCAAGGACGACTCGCTCGCCGCCAAGGTCCCGGCCGCGGTGAAGTCCAAGGGCACGCTGACCATCGGCAGCGACGCGTCCTATGCGCCGAACGAGTTCCTGCCGGTCGGCAGCCAGACCATCACCGGCATGGACGTCGACCTGTTCAACGCGGTCGCGGCCACCCTCGGGCTGAAGACGAACTGGCAGAACGCCAAGTTCAGCAACATCATCCCGGGCCTCGGCACCAAATATGACGTCGGCGTCTCCTCCTTCACGATCAACAAGGAGCGCCTGCAGACGGTCACGATGGTCAGCTATCTCACCGCCGGCGTGCAGTGGGCGGTGCCGAAGGGCAACCCCAAGAAGATCGACCCGACCAACCCGTGCGGGCTCACCGTCGGGGTGCAGACCGGCACCGTCGAGCAGGACGAGCTCAACGCGCTCAACAAGGCCAAGTGCAAGTCCAAGCCGATCAAGATCGTGCCCGAGGACGACCAGACCAAGGTCAACCTCGACCTGCAGACCGGCAAGGTCGACGCGATGAGCGCCGACTCGCCCGTCACCCAGTACGCGGTGAAGCAGAGCAACGGCAAGCTGGAGACGGTCGGTGAGGTGACCGAGGCGGCGCCATACGGCATTGTCCTGCCCAAGGCGCAGACCGACTTCGGCACCGCGATCGCCGGTGCGCTGGACGCGCTGAAGAAGAACGGCACCTATGACAACATCCTCAAAAAGTGGGGCCTGAAGACCGGCGCCGTCGACAAGTTCGAGGTCAACCCGCAGGTCTCCGGCTGACATGAGTTCCGCACCCGACACCCTCGACCGGCCGGGCGAAATCAACGCCCGGCCGGTCCGGCACCCCGGCCGATGGATCGCCATCGCCGTGCTCGCGGTCCTCGCCGCGATGCTGATCAGCTCGTTCGTCACCAACGCCAAATGGGACTGGCCGTTCGTGTGGCAGGTGATGAAGTACAAGCCGGTCATCACCGGCCTGCTCGCCGGCACGATCCTTGGCACCATCGGCGCGATGATCATCGGCGTCGTGCTCGGCGTGCTGCTGGCGATCATGCGCCTCACCGACAACCCGGTGCTCAAGGGCGCGTCCTGGCTGTACATCTGGTTCTTCCGCGGCATCCCGCGCTACGTGCTGCTCATCGTGATGAGCGTCGGCATCCTCTATCTCTACGACACCCTCACCATCGGGCTGCCGTTCTTGCCGGTCACCTTCTTCACCATCAATGTCAAGACCTTCTCGACCGGTCTGTTCGTCGGCATCCTGGCCCTCGGGTTGTCCGAGGCGGCCTATATGGCCGAGATCGCGCGCGCCGGCATCCTGTCGGTGGACAAGGGCCAGGATGAGGCGGCCTGCGCACTCGGCATGAGTAAAGGCCTGTCGATGCGCCGGGTGATCCTGCCGCAGGCGATGCGCGTCATCGTGCCCCCGACCGGCAACGAGACCCTGTCGATGGTCAAGGACACCTCGCTGCTCGTCGCGGTCCCGGTGACCAACGAGATGTTCTTCCAGGCCCAAGCGGTGTCGCAGGCGACCTACAAGGTGATGCCGTCGCTGATCGCCGCGGTGATCTGGTATCTCATCGTCAGCACGATCCTGGGCATGGGCCAGTCCTGGCTGGAGCGGCACTTCGGCCGCGGCTTCGGCGCCCAGACCTCGGTCCAGAACGACACCCGGGTGAAATTCCTGGGCCTGCGCGGAGGTGGCGGCAATTGAGCACCCAGTCTGAGAGCGCGCGCCCGCTCGTCGAGGCGATCAATGTCACCAAGGCCTTCCACGGCAACGAGGTGCTCAAGGGCATCGACCTGCACGTGAACCCGGGCGAGGTCGTGTGCCTGCTCGGCCCGTCCGGCTCGGGCAAGACGACCTTCCTGCGCTGCATCAACCAGCTGGAGACGATCAACGGCGGACGCATCTTCGTCGACGGTGAGTTGATGGGCTACCGCGACCAGGGCGGGCAGCTGTATCGCTTGAAGGACAAGGAGATTGCCGCTCAGCGTCGCGAGATCGGCATGGTCTTCCAGCGGTTCAACCTCTTCCCCCACCGCACCGCGTTGCAGAACGTCATGGAAGCCCCCGTGCACGTCAAGCGGCAGAAGGCCGCGACCGTGCGCGCCGATGCGCTGGCCCTGCTCGATCGGGTCGGGCTGGCCGATCGCGCCAACCACTATCCCTCCCAGCTGTCCGGTGGTCAGCAGCAGCGGGTGGCGATCGCGCGGGCGCTGGCGATGCAGCCCAAGTTGATGCTCTTCGACGAGCCGACCTCGGCGCTCGACCCTGAGCTGGTCGGCGAGGTGCTGCTCACCATGCGCGAGCTCGCCGAGGGCGGTATGACGATGATCGTGGTCACCCACGAGATCGCCTTCGCCCGCGATGTGGCCGACCGGGTGGTCTTCATGGACGGCGGCGTCGTGGTCGAGCAGGGCCCCTCCCGCGAGATCATCGCCCGGCCCCAGCACGAACGCACCAAGAGCTTCCTGCGGCGCATCCTCACCGAGCAGGACGAGACGCCGGAGGCGCACCCCGACGCGCCCGACGCCGGCATACCGGCACATCTGCGCAAGCATTCGTGAGATTCGGTATGGCGGTCGTGCGCGGCCGTTCGATGGAGCCCACCTATCGCGACGGGGACCGGGTGCTGGTGCGGTATGCCGGCCGCCCCCGCCCCGGGCGGGCGGCTCTCGTGCGGCTGCCACCGGGACCGGACGGCCCGCGGCCGCTGGCGATCAAGCGGCTGGGCCGCCATACGCCCGAGGGCTGGTGGATCGAGCGGGACAACCCGCGTGAGGGGGTCGACTCGTGGGCGGTCGGCGCGATCCCGCAGGCCGATGTCGTGGCGATCGTGCTGTGCACCGTCCCACGGGTCGGATTCCGCCCGCCCTGGCGCTGACCGCGGTGAGGATGCGGAGTAGGTTCGTGGACGGAAGCGCCCGCCGCTGCCGGACGGGCGATCAGCCAGCAGAAGGAAGGACCTCCATGTTCCGCCGCTTCTTCGCTCCGACCGTCGACGTCAGCGCCCACTGCGACCTGCCGTGCGGTGTCTACGACCCGGCGCAGGCCCGCATCGAGGCCGAGTCGATCAAGGCCATCGACAAGAAGGTCGCCGACAACAACGACCCCGACTTCCGGGTGCGCGCCGCCATCATCAAGGAGCAGCGCTCGCAGCTGGTCAAGGAGCACCTGTGGGTGCTGTGGACCGACTACTTCAAGCCGCCGCACTTCGAGAAGTACCCGCAGCTGCACACGCTCGTCAACGAGGCGACCAAGCTCGCCGGCGCGTCGGGCACCAAGGGTTCGTTCGATGAGTCGGTCGCTGACGAACTGCTCGCCAAGATCGCCGAGATCGACAAGATCTTCCAGGAGACCAAGCAGGCCAGCTGAGCCACTCGGCAAGGGCGGGAGTCGTGATCGACTCCCGCCCTTGTTCATGGCAGGGCCGGGTATGCCGTCCGGTGCGGCTCTCGTGCGAACCGCCCTCGGGGCACTAGGTTTTGCACGTTACCGGGCCGAACCCCAGCCCGGCCGAGGTGAAAGGGCGACGAGGTGAGCCACATTCACGAAACCCCAGACAAGGCCCCGCCGGCCAATATCGGCTTGCTGGTCGCCGCCGGAATCTTCCTGGTCATCCCGATGCTCGGGCTGCTGCCGGTCGGGCTCTATTCGAAATACGAGCCCAAGCTCGGGCCCTTCCCGTTCTTCGTGTGGTACCAGCTGATGTGGGTCTTCCTCACCGCGGCCTGCACGAGCATCGCCTACGTCCTGGTGCAGAAGGCGCGTCCGCACGTGCCGATGACCCCGGTCGATGAGCAGGCACGCCGATGAGCACCCTCCTGCCCGCGGCAGCCAACCCCTCCACGCCCAACACCGGCATCAACACGGTGGCCCTGACGATTTTGGTCATCCTCTTCCTGCTCGTCACGGTCCTGGGTTTCATGGCCGCGCGGTGGCGCCGGGCGGAGTCGATGGACTCCCTTGACGAGTGGGGGCTCGGCGGCCGGTCGTTCGGCACCTGGATCACCTGGTTCCTGCTCGGCGGTGACCTCTACACCGCCTACACCTTCGTGGCGGTGCCGGCCGCGATGTTCGCCACCGGTGCGGCGGCGGGCTTCTTCGCGGTGCCCTACACGATCGTCGCCTACCCGATCATCTTCTTCTTCATGTCGCGGATGTGGTCGGTGAGCCACCGGCACGGCTATGTCACGCCGGCCGACTTCGTGCGCGGGCGTTATGACTCGCGGGTGCTGTCGCTGGCCATGGCGGTCACCGGTTTCGTCGCCACGCTGCCCTATATCGCGTTGCAGCTGGTCGGCATCCAGGCCGTGCTCGAGGTGTCGGGCGTCGGCGGTGGCGGCAACTGGCTGGCGAAGGACCTGCCGCTGATCATCGCCTTCGCGGTGCTCGCGGCATACACCTATTCCTCCGGCCTGCGGGCGCCGGCGATCATCGCGTTCGTCAAGGACATCCTGATCTACCTGGTGATCATCGTCGCGATCATCTACCTGCCGATGAAGATCGGCGGCTGGGGTGAGGTGTTCAGCGCGACCAACGCCAAGACGACCGCCGCCACCGCGGCCAAGCCGTTCAGCGACCTGGTCACCGACAAGCAGCAGTGGACCTATGTCACGCTCGCCTTCGGTTCGGCGATGGCGCTGTTCATGTACCCGCACTCGATGACCGCGGTGCTGTCGTCCAACAGCCGCCGCACGATCCGGCGCAATGCTTCGATCCTGCCGGCCTATTCGTTCATGCTGGCGATGCTCGCGCTGCTCGGCTGGGTGGCGATCGCGGCCAAGACCAAGCCGATCGGCCTGGACGGCAAGCCCAACGCGCAGCTGGTGATCCCGCAGCTGTTCGAGGACCAGTTCCCCAGCTGGTTCGCCGGGGTCGCGTTCGCGGCCATCGCCATCGGTGCGCTCGTGCCGGCGGCGATCATGTCGATCGCGGCGGCCAACACCTTCACCCGCAATATCTACAAGGAATGGCTGCGCCCGAGCGCGACCCGGGAGGAGGAGGCCAAGGTCTCCAAGCTGGTGTCGCTGGTGGTCAAGGTCCTGGCGGTGCTCTTCGTCCTCGGGCTGGACAAGCAGAACGCGATCAACCTGCAGTTGCTGGGCGGCATCTGGATCCTGCAGACCTTCCCGGCGATCGTCGCGGGTCTCTACACCCGCTGGTTCCACCGGTGGGCGCTGCTCGCCGGCTGGGCGGCCGCGATGATCTACGGCACCTATAAGGCGTATGGCGTCGCGAACCCGGTCACCAAGGTCAAGCACTTCGGTGGCTCGGCGGCCGAGATCCCCGGCTTCGGTCACCTGGGCTATATCGCGGTGACCGCGCTGGTGCTCAACGTCATCGTGTCGGTGCTGCTGACCGTGGTGTTGCGCGCGGTCAAGGCTCCAGCCGGCGTCGATGCGACCCGCACGGCGGACTATTTCGTGGACGAGGGCGACCCGCGGATCGACTTCTACGACGCCGACCCGTATGACGACCAGCCCGCGCCCGGCCGGGCCTGAAGCCTGAAGCGACCCGATCGCCGGGGTGCGGACCGCAGCGGTCCGCACCCCGGCGTCGTCATACCCGCTGGTCGACTTCGGTGACGACGGCCAGCATGTCGACCACATCGGGGTCGTATTCGTAGCCCAGGCCGAGCGTGAGCCGCTCGAGCGCGGCGGCCCGCGCGTCGGGGCGGCCCTGGGTGAAATCGTCGTAGGCGTTGCACACCTTGAGGATGCGGGCGGCGAGCGGCACGGTGACGTCTTGCTCGCGGACCAGGTGGTATGGCGTCGCCTGCTGGTCGACGATCTCGGCCACCTGCTGCAGACCGCGTGCGTTGCGGACGATCGCGGCGCCCTCGTGGGCGATGCGCGCCTGGTCGGCGGGTGCGGCGTCGACGGTCGCGCCGCGCGGGATGGGTTCGGTCAGTGTGACCTGGCCGATGTCGTGCAGCAGGCCGGCGTCTTCGAGTGCGATGAGCTCGGCCCGGGAGTGGAAGAACTGTTCGCCGACGAGGCGCGACAAAGTGCTCACCCGGGTGCCGTGGCCGGCCGGGGTGTAGCCGGCAACCTCGGTGAGCTCGGACAGCACCATGATCGCCTGGCGGCGGCCCCGCTCGACCCGGGCCTGCTGGCGCAACACGATCCACAGCAGCACCAGCGGTGAGCTCATGATCGGGATGGCGAGCAGTCCGAGCGGCACCATGCCGAGCGCGATCGCCGCGGCGGTGGTGACCAGACACAGCCAGACCGGGCCGGAGCTGGCGACCAGCCGGCGCACCCGCCCGCGCCACCGCATCGGCGACTCGGGCCGATCGAGGGCGAAGGCGAGCAGGTCGACCAGTCCGGCGGCACATCCGGCGACCAGGATCATCCCGACGCTGCGCCACCGCTCCCCCTCCCAGGCGGGATAGAGCATGAGCGCGCTCTGACCGTTGCTGAGGGGCAGATCGCGATAGACGGCCGCCGCCACGAAGACGCTCACCGTGCGCGTGGCGACTTCGCCGAGGGCTAGGAGTGCGCCGGTGCGGGCGCGCAGCACGAAGGCCCCGACGAGGCAGCCGAGGCCGGCGCCGACGGCGATCCCCGGCGCGGTGATCGCATCCAACTCCGGCCGGTCAGCCAGCGGCGCGACGGCGAAGGCCAGCGAGACCGCGGGAGTCATCGGCGAGATCACCTGGCCGCCCGGCAACTGCAGGTGGAACTGCATGCTGATCGCGCAGGCGGCGATGAACGCCCAGATCGCCGACCAGTGCACGTCACCGTGGACCGGTCGCTGGATCTCGACGAAGAAGCCGAAGACCATCACCAACGCGGCCAGCACCACCATGAGGCAACGCAGCCGCCGGAAGCGGCTCATGTGGCCGCCTGTGGGGTGCGGCCGATGATCGCGTCGGCGACATCGGGACGGTCGTGATCGAAGGGATCGGGCCGCAGCAGCTCGACTTCCTTGAGCGCGTCGATCAGCCGGCCGTTGTCGACCACGGCGGCGAGGGCGTCGACCAGCTGGGGGTCAAGGCGGGTGCCGGCGGCGAAGCGCGTCGCGGCGAGTGCGGTGCGGAATCGCGCCGGGTCGTCGGCCGCGGTGGCCCGGGCGAGCTCAGCGGCGAAGAGGTCGCCGACTGCGAGCACCCGGGCGAGCAGCGGGATGCGCTCGCCGGCCAGGCCGAAGGGATATCCCGAGCCGTCCCAGCGTTCGTGGTGGGCCTGGACCGCGGGCAGCGCGTCGTGCAGGAACTCCAGTTGGGACAGCATCTCGACGCCACGTTGCGGGTGCGCGAGCAGGTTGATGCGCCGCTGCGGCTGGATCGCCTGGTGCTGGTGCAGCGGGCGCACCAGGCCGATGTTGTGCAGTCGCGCGGCGGCGTTCAGCTGGATCATCTGGGCATCGGAGAGCCGCAGATGGGCGCCGAGCACCTCGCAGATGCGTGCCACCACTCCACTGCGGCCGGCCCAGTGCGGATTGCGCGCCTCGACCGCGGCGATGAGCGTGGTCACGGTTTCCTCGCGGGTCGACTCGTCCGCCCGCAAGCCGCTGTATGCCGCTTGGGCGAGCACCAGCGGACCGAGCATCACCGGGATGGTCGCCGGACCGAGGCCGGCGCCCACCCACAGCACCACGATGAGGAAGGTGATCAGCCCGCCGCCGTAGTACGGCACGGCCGAAGCCTGACTGAAGTCCCGCCAGGCCCGCATCGCGTTGGTGTCGCTGGTCGTCGTCACGATCAGCACCAACAGCACTGCATTGGTGATGAGCATGGCCGTTGTCGCCACTGTCAGCGGCCAGACCAACTCGAAGAACAGACTGTCGACGGTCCCGCCCTCGACGCCCCCGACGACGAGATAGGCCACGCCTCCCAACAGGCCCGTCCACCCGCTCATTGCCGCGTTGTAAGCGCGTCCGTCAAGCGGCGTGCGCGAGAGCACGAGCCCCGGTCCGGCGATGCCGACGATCGCTGCGCCGATCGGCCCACACAGCACGACGGCGACGCCGATCATGACCGAGCTGAGCGACATCGCCGCCAGCCGCGTGACACCCGCCTTGCCGGATTCGGCGGCCACTGCGATAACAGCTAGGACGACCACCGCCAGCGGGTAGTCCACATCGACGCCAACTCGCAGGAGCAACACCAGGGCAGCAAGAAGTGCCGCGGTCGTGCAAATCACGACCGCGGCACCACGCACCGTCCGGCGAGAGTTGCGCCGTCGGATCTGGGCCCGCTCCGGGCGCCCGACCTCCTCGTCGGCGGTGACTTCGCCGATCAGGAGAGGGTCAGGGGACGCCAGGTGAGAACGCTCTCGGCGTCCGCGCTGGGACGCCAGGTGAGAACGCTGTCGACGTCAGCGGTGGGACGCCAAGTGAGAACGCTCGACACCGGGCGCCAAGTGAGGACGGAAGAGGCGGAGGGTGCGGAGGAGCGCACGCTGAAGGAAGTAGTCATAGTGAACTCTTTTCTCACAGAGGAAGACACGGTGGCGAAAACCGTGCGCATGATGATTATTTCAGATATAGAGGTGGGTCAACATAACGTCCTATTGTCCTTGTCATTTCTTGACCAAATCTTGAACCTCCGGGGTGCTCGGCGGACTGTGGGACACTAGAGCACCGGTCCGCGCGCCCACCAAGGCGGCGGACTCTCGCATGGAGCAACAGGAGGCACGATGAGCAAGCGCGCTCGCAAGCGTCGCTCGCGCAAGGGCAAGGGCGCCAACCACGGCAAGCGCCCCAACGCCTGAGCGTCGACCGCAACGAAAACGCCCGCCCCGCGAGTTCGCGGTGGCGGGCGTGTTTCGTTGGTGGGCCTACTCGTAGCGGCGGACCTGGACGGTCGTCACCTGCACCGAGATCTGGGCCATGATGCGAGTGCGCAACTCGGCCGGTGCCGACTCACACTGGCACGAACGCCGCACCAGCGCCTTCATCAGCAGGTCCCGCTCGTATTCATTGAGGCACGGCGGGCAATCCTGCAGGTGCGCCGCGAGCGCCGCACGGTCGTCGTCGGTCAACTCACCGTCGAGGAATTCGTAGAGGTGCTCCAGGTAGGACGCGCAATCGGCGTGGTCGTCGAAGATCATGAGCTCGCGCCCTCCGTGATGAAGCCACGTTCGAGGGCGTAGTCGGTGAGCTTCTCGCGCAGCAGTCGCCGACCACGGTGCAACCGCGACATCACGGTGCCGATCGGCGTGTCCATGATCTCGGCGATCTCCTTGTAGGCGAAGCCCTCCACGTCGGCGAGGTAGACCGCCAGCCGGAAGTCCTCGGGGATCTCCTGCAAGGCCCGCTTCACGTCGGAGTCGGGCAGGTGGTCCAGCGCCTCGGTCTCGGCCGACCGCAGCCCGGTCGAGCTGTGTGCCTCGGCCCGGTGCAGCTGGTAGTCCTCGATCTCTGCGGCATCGGACTGCTGCGGCTGCCGCTGACGCTTGCGGTAGTCGTTGATGTAGGTGTTCGTCAGGATCCGGTAGAGCCAGGCCTTGAGGTTGGTGCCGGGCTTGTACTGGTGGAAGGCCGCGAACGCCTTGGCAAAGGTCTCCTGGACCAGGTCCTCGGCGTCGCTGGGATTGCGGGTGGTGCGCAGCGCAGCCGAATACAACTGGTCCAGGTAGGGCATCGCGTCGCGCTCGAACCGAGCGGCCCGCTGCTCCGGGGTCTCGCGCTCGACGTCGACGGCGTCGCCATCCACCTGCACCAGCTCGTCGGCCGGCGTCACGTCGGGAGTGTCACTGCTCATCGCCTGCAAGCCTAGCCCGGCGCGCCGACTCTCCGGTCCGCGCTGCCCGGTCGCCCAGGTCGGTTGCTCGGTCTGGCCCAGCACCGGTGGGGTCACCAACACGTGCGTGCGCTCCTTTCGACGTGACTGTTCCCCCGCTGCAACAGGCCCGCCCGGGGTGTCATTCCCGCGGCGTCGCCGCCAGGATCTGCGACACCGCCGCGAGCACCCCGTCCGCCGCACGGCTGAAGCTGTGGTCACCGGGAACGGCATACACCGGTATGCCGGGCAAGGCGGCCCGCAACTCCTCGGGTCGGCCGAAAGGATCGCGGGCGCCCTGCACCACCGACACCGGTATGCCGGCCGCGGCGGCTCCCAGCACCTCCTCGGCTCGCGATTTGTCCGGGCGGCCCGACGGATGCAGCGGGAACGACAGCGCCAGCACGGCGCGCGCGCCGAGGTCCGCCGCGGTGCGGCAGGCGACCCGCGCCCCCGCCGACCGGCCACCCACGACGAGCGGCCCGGGAAGCCTGCCGCGCCCCGTGGTCAGGGCGTGCAGGATCGGCACCCAGCCCGCGTCGAGGGTCTTGGGCGCGGGGGCAATCCGGCGCCCAGCGACCCGCCACGGCATCTCGACCCGCACGTAGCACCAGCCCTCGTCAACGACCGCGCGCAGCGCCTCCAGGTCGGGCGACTCGATGCCGCCGCCGGCACCATGCCCGAGCACCAGGCTGCCGACGGCGGCCCCGCGCGGTCGCTCGACGTGCGCCCTCGCCATACCCGTCGGTGTCTCGATCTGCCTGGCCCGCAACACGATTCAGCCTCCGATGAGTTCGCCGGTGGCGGGGTCGACCACGCCCCGCAGGTCCGACTCCGGGGCCGGGTCGAGCAGCCGCGCACCGTTGTTGCGACCGGAGCTCACCGCAGTCGTCACCGGATAGGCCTCGAACCGGCCGGGCGGCATACCCTCCAGCATCCCCGCGATCTCGTCGGTGTCGGTCACCTCCGGATCGAGCCAGTGCGCCCAGCGGTCGGGGTCGAGCACCAGCGGCTGCCGGTCGTGGATGCGGTCCAGGCCGGGCTCGGCGGCCGTCGTCACGATCGCGTAGGTGGTGAGCCAGGCGTCCGGGTCGTCGTCGGCGAGGGAGCGATCGCGCCAGAACTCATAGACCCCGGCGAAGGCGCACGGCCGGCCGTCCTGCCGCTTGACGAAGAAGGGTTGCTTGCGCGGCTTGCCCTTGGCATCGGTGACGGTCGGGCTGGCCTGCCATTCATACCAACCCTCGGCCGGGACGATCGCGCGCCGGGTGTGCGCGGCCTTGACGAAGGCGCCCTTGGTCAGCAGCGTCTCGGCGCGCGCGTTGATCATCCGCAGGCCCACCTTGACGTCCTTGGCCCAGCTCGGCACCAGCCCCCAGGTCAGCAATCGCAACTGACGCACCGGGTCGCCGTCGCGGTCCTCGCGGGGCGCCCGGGTGAGCACGACCGGGGCCTGCTTGGTCGGCGCCATATTCCAGTCGGGTGTGCCGGCGGGCGGCTCCTGCGGGTTCTTCAGGATCGACCGCGCCGGCTCGTCGGTTGCGTCCAGGTCGATCTCGAAGTCGTCGACCAGATCGTCGGGTGAGAAGCTCGCGGCATACCGACCACACATGGACCTCAGCGTAGGCGGCGGGCCCACTACCGTAGGGCCCGATGAACGCACCCGCCCCTTGGCCGGCACCACAGGCTCCCGGCCCGCTCGATGCGACCGTCGTCGTGCCCGGCTCCAAGAGCCTCACCAACCGGTATGCCGTGCTCGCCGCTCTGGCCGACGGGCCGTCGCGGCTGCGCCGCCCGCTCGTCTCGCGTGACACCACCCTGATGGCAAATGCGTTGCGGTCATTGGGGATCGGCATCGAGGAGACCGACGAGGGCTGGACCGTCACACCGGGTCGCATCCGCGGCTGTGCCGATGTCGCCTGCGGCCTGGCCGGCACGGTGATGCGCTTCGTGCCGCCGGTCGCGGCCCTCGCGGACGGCCCGGTGGACTTCGACGGCGACGGGCAGGCCCGCTCGCGGCCGATGGGTGCGATCCTCGGCGCGCTGCGCGACCTCGGGGTCGGCGTCTTCGGCGATGCGCTGCCCTTCCAGGTGCAGGGCACCGGCCGCGTGCGTGGTGGCCGGGTGCTGATCGACGCGTCGTCCTCCTCGCAGTTCGTGAGCGGGCTGCTGCTCGCCGGTGCGCGGTACGAGCAGGGCGTCGCGGTCGTCCACGACGGCAAGCCGGTGCCCTCCCTCCCCCACATCGACATGACCGTCGCCGTGCTGCGCGCGGCCGGAGTCACCGTCGACGACTCGGCGGCCAACACCTGGCGGGTCGAGCCGGGCCCGATCCGCGCGCTCGACCTCACCGTCGAGCCGGACCTGTCCAATGCCGCGCCCTTCCTCGCGGCCGCTCTCGTCGCCGGCGGGACCGTGCGCGTGCCGGACTGGCCGAGCACAACCACCCAGGCCGGTGATGCCTTGCGCGAGCTGCTGCCCCAACTGGGCGCGACGGTCGACTTGGTGGACGGCACCCTCACGGTGACCGGCGACGGCTCGGTCCGCGCGGTCGACGTCGACCTGCACGATGTCGGCGAGCTCACCCCGGTGATCGCCGCGCTGGCAGCGCTCGGCGACGGCACGTCATACCTGCGCGGCGTCGGTCACCTGCGCTTCCACGAGACCGACCGGCTGGCCGCCCTGGCGACCGAGATCAACGCCCTCGGCGGCGAGGTGAGCGAGCTCGACGACGGTCTGCAGATCACCCCGAAACCGTTGCGCGGCAACGTTTTTCAGACCTATGGCGATCACCGGATGGTGATGGCGGCGGCGGTGCTCGGACTGCGTGTCCCCGGCATCGAGATCGCCGACGTGCAGACTGTCGGCAAGACGCTGCCGGAGTTCACCGCGCTCTGGACCCGGATGCTGGGAGCCTGAGTGGGGCGCTGGGACGACGACGAGTCGCGGGTGCGGGTGCGTCCCAACCCGCGCGGCAGCCGACCGCGCACCAAGGACCGCCCCAAGCACGAGGATGCGGTGATCGGCATGGTCACCGGCGTCGACCGCGGCCGCTGGACGGTGCTGGTCGACGGTCGCCCGATCACCGCGATGCGCGCTCGCGAACTCCATCGCACCAGCATCGTCGTCGGCGACCGCGTTGCGCTGGTCGGTGACACCAGTGGCGACGAAGGGTCCCTTGCGCGGATCGTGCGGATCGAGGAGCGCACGACCTTCCTGCGCCGCACCGCCGACGACACCGACCCGGTCGAGCGTGCCATCGTCGCCAACGCCGATCAGCTCGCCATCGTCACCGCCTTGGCCGACCCGGTGCCGCGACCGCGGATGGTCGACCGGTGCCTGCTCGCGGCCTATGACGCCGGCCTGGATCCGCTGCTCGTGCTCACCAAGGCCGACCTCGCCTCGCCCGGCCCCTTCCTTGCCGGGTATGCCGGCCTCGACCTGCCGCATGTCGTCACGGAGGTGACCGACGATGGTGTGATCGACGGCCTCGCCCAGGTGCACGCGGCCCTTGCCGACCGCACCACGGTGCTGGTCGGGCACTCCGGGGTCGGGAAGTCCACCCTGGTCAATGCCCTTGTGCCGCAAGCGGATCGAGCGATCGGTGCGGTCAACGCGGTCACCGGCCGCGGCCGGCATACGTCGACCTCGGCGATCGCGCTCCCCCTCGAGGGAGGCGGCTGGGTGATCGACACGCCCGGCGTGCGGTCCTTCGGCCTCGCGCACGTCGACCCGGACTCGTTCATCGACCATTTCCCCGATCTGGCCGAGGGCACCCGCGACTGCCCGCGCGGTTGCACGCACGACGAACCCGAATGCGCGCTCGACGCGTGGGTGGCCGACGGGCACGCCGGGCCGGCCGGCGCGGCACGCTTGGAGTCGCTGCGCCGGCTGCTGCGCTCGCGTTCCGGCACCGTCGAGGACCAGGAGGACTGAGGCCCGATGGCGTGGGGTCTGCCCGAGACGGTGAGCGGGCACCTGACGACCTTCACCGAGGTCAAGCCCGCTCCGGGGCGATGGAAGTTCGCGCTGCACGCCACGGCCTGTTGCGCGGCCGCCGTCACCGC
This sequence comes from Metallococcus carri, assembly GCF_011440275.1. Lineage (GTDB taxonomy): Bacteria > Actinomycetota > Actinomycetes > Actinomycetales > Dermatophilaceae > Metallococcus > Metallococcus carri. The sequence continues at coordinate 108,896 of NZ_JAAOIV010000008.1, forward strand.
CGTGGCGATCGTCTTCGGCCCGCGCACCGCCCTGCTGGCGATCACCGGCGCGATGATCAGCACGACCGCAGCCACGCGGCCCTGGCGGGCCCGCATCCCGATCCTGCTCGTCATGGACGCGGCCTATCTGGTCGCGTGCAGCCTGGGCGCGCTCGTCGGGGAGCGTCCCGTGCTGCTCACCGCCTTGCTGACCCTGCTCTCGAGCGGCGCCGCGTTGGTCTATCACGCGGTGCTCGCCGACCCTCCCGGGCCGATCTTCCTGCTCATCGGCCCCGCGATCGCGTCCTATCTGCCGACCGTCGGTATGCCGGTCACCACCGTGATCGGGGTGACCGCGCTCAGCGCCGTCACCGCATCGCTCACCTCGATCGTGCTGCAGTCGACCTCGGCCGAGCGCGCGGAGGACGACGCAGTGCAGGCCGCCGAGGAGGAGGTGCTCGCCCTGATGCGGGCGAGCGAATCCGCCGGCCCCGACGCCCCCGAGGTGGCCGCCCTGCGCGACCAGGCCTATGCCGCGGTGTTCAGCGCCAGCCTGGTGCTGGAGGAGTCGGTCGGCCGCGACCCCCACGGCCAGCGGTGGAAGCGCCTCACCAAACGGCTGCGACGACTGCACCGCAGGGTGATCACGGTGATCGCGCAGGCCGAGTTCCCGGGTGCGGCCGTGGCGATCAACGCCCTCGAACAACGCCGTTATCTCGGCTCGCCGGGGTTGATGTACCTGCTGCGGTGGGGGCTGTCGCGGCGGGCCTTCCCGTGGTTCGCCGCCCGCCGCATCGGCCTGGCGATCCTGCTCACCTGCCTCACCACCTACGCCATCGGGGTCAGTCATCCCTACTGGGCGGTGATGACGACCGCGATCGTGATGTCCCTCGGCACCGACCGGCTGTCGCTCACCCACCGGGCCATGCATCGCCTGGTTGGCACGATCGCCGGCGTGCTGCTGTTCTTCGTGATCCACGCGCTGGGGCTGCGCGGCATCGACCTGATCGTGGTCGCGCTCGTGCTGGTCTACCTGCTGCAGTTGACCGCGGTGCGCAACTACGCGATCGCGGTGTTCTTCGTGACGCCGATGGCGCTGCTCATCTCCACCGCCGGGCACCCCGATGCGCCGATCCTGCGGATGGTCGGTGAACGCATCGGCGACACCGCGGTCGGCGTCGTGTGCAGCCTCATCGTCATGTGGGCGACCGGCCACCGCACCCCGATCGCGTTGGTGCGCAGGCAATTTCGCCGTACCCTGCGCACCGTCGAGCGGCTGTTGCTGTTGCTCGCCGATGGCGCCGAGGGCTCCGACGCCGGCTTCGTCGCCCGCCGCGACCTGGCTTATGAGGAATTGCAGACCGCCCGCATCCTGCGCATCTCCCAGCAGGAGCTGCCGACCACCCTGGCCGGTTGGGAATCCCTGGAGTCGATCACCAACCGGATCTGTTACACCGTGCTCGCCGCGTGCTGGCTGGAGAAACCCCTCGAACATCTCGATGCTGCCGCGATGGCCGCCGCCCTGCAGCGCGTGCTCGCCGGCCTGCCGCCGGTCAACACCCGCCTGATCGACCTGACCGACCTGCAGGACGCCCTGCGCAAGGTGCGCGAGGCCGGCATACCGGCGTGAGGTCCGGGGGGTTGGACCGCTCGGGGGCTACGGTGCACACGTGTCCACCTATGCCGATGACCTGCGCGTCGCGCACATGCTCGCCGACTCCGTCGAACCCACGCTGATGGAGCGCTTCGGCGCTGCCGATCTGCAGGTGAGCACCAAGCCCGACCTCAGCCCGGTCACCGACGCCGACGTCGCAGCCGAGGAGGTCATCCGCAACCAGCTCAAGCGAGCACGGCCGCGCGACGCGGTGCAGGGCGAAGAGCAGGGCACGACCGGCTCGGGTCTGCGCCGCTGGATCATCGACCCGATCGACGGCACCAAGAACTATGTGCGCGGCGTGCCCGTGTGGGCGACCCTGATCGCGCTCGTCGACGGCGACGAACCCGTGGTCGGCGTCGTCGCGGCTCCCGCACTCGGCCGCCGCTGGTGGGCCTCGGTCGGCACTGGGGCGTATGCCGGTCGCTCGCTGTCGAAGGGCAAACCGATCAAGGTCTCCTCGGTGGGTTCGATCGGGGACGCCTCGCTGTCCTACGCCTCGCTGTCGGGATGGGACCGGCACGACCGGCGCCCGGCGATGCTGCAACTGATCGACGACTGCTGGCGCAGCCGGGCCTACGGCGACTTCTGGGGGCACATGCTCGTCGCCGAGGGCGCGGTCGACATTTCACCGGAGCCGGAGCTCGCAGTCCACGACATGGCAGCGCTGGTGCCGATCGTCACCGAGGCGGGTGGCCGGTTCACCAGCCTCGACGGCAAGCCCGGCCCGTGGGGCGGCAACGGGGTGTCCACCAACGGACTGCTGCACGACGAGGTCCTGCGCCGGCTCGGCCCGGCGACCGAGGGCTGACCCTCGGCATACCTCTTTCGACTTCGAAGTATCGGCAGTGGCACACTGGCGGGGACAGCACCACCCCGCCCCAAAGGAGCCGCCCGTGAGCCTCGACACCGATGTCCAGGTCCCGCAGCGCCGTGAACTGCGCACCTCCATCCCCGGCCCGCGTTCGCAGACTCTCGCCGAGCGGCGCGCGGCCGCGGTCGCCGCGGGCGTCGGCTCGACGATGCCGGTGTATGCCGCCCGCGCGGGTGGCGGTGTCATCGAGGATGTCGACGGCAACCTGCTGATCGACCTCGGGGCGGGCATCGCGGTGACCACGGTGGGCGCCAGTCACCCGAAGGTTGTTGAGGCGGTGCAGCGGCAGGTCGCCGAGTTCACCCACACCTGCTTCATGATCACGCCCTACGAGGGCTATGTCGCCGTCGCCGAGAAGCTCGCCGAGCTCACGCCGGGCGATCACGCCAAGAAGTCGGCGCTGTTCAACTCCGGCGCCGAGGCGGTGGAGAACGCGATCAAGATCGCCCGCCACGCGACCGGCCGCACCGCGGTGGTCGCCTTCGACCACGCCTATCACGGCCGCACCAACCTCACGATGGCGCTGACCGCCAAGGCGATGCCCTACAAGAAGGGCTTTGGACCGTTCGCGTCCGATATCTACCGGGTGCCGATGTCCTATCCCTTCCGCGACCCTTCGGGGATGACGGGCGAGCAGGCGGCTCAGCGGGCAATCACGTTGGCGGACAAGGCAGTTGGCGCCGACCAGATCGCCGCGGTGATCATCGAGCCGATCCAGGGCGAGGGTGGTTTCATCGTGCCCGCGCCGGGCTTCCTCGCCGCAGTGGCGGCGTGGTGCCGCGACAACGGGATCGTCTTCATCGCCGACGAGGTGCAGGCCGGTTTCGCTCGCACCGGCGCGTGGTTCGCGTGTGACCACGAAGACGTCGTGCCCGACCTGGTGACCACGGCCAAGGGCATCGCGGGCGGTATGCCGCTCGCCGCCGTCACCGGCCGCGCGGAGCTGATGGACGCGGTCCACGCAGGTGGTCTCGGCGGCACCTATGGCGGCAACCCGGTCGCCTGCGCGGCAGCGCTCGGTGCGATCGAGGCGATGGAAGCCGACGGCATGCTGCAGCGGGCCGAGCAGATCGGCGCCGTGATCCGGTCGACGCTCGAGGCCGCGCAACAGTCGCAGCCGGCGATCGGCGACATCCGCGGCCGGGGGGCGATGATGGCGCTGGAACTCGTCCAGCCCGGCACGCAAGAGCCGGACGCCGCGCTCGCCGCAGCCGTGGCGAAGAAGTGTCACGAGCAGGGCGTCGTGGTGTTGACCTGTGGCACCTTCGGCAATGTCATCCGGTTGCTGCCGCCGCTCACGATCAGCGACGAGTTGCTCGCCGAAGGCCTGCAGATCCTCACCGAGGCGCTCACCTCGGCCTGAGCGTCGGTGGGCGTCCCCGGGGGGCCCAGCGTCCGCAGTTCCGCACCACCGTTCGTGCGAAGGCGCGGACACCCGGCATACCCTCCGGTCAGCGTCCGCAGTTCCGCACCACCGTTCGTGCGCACCCGCGGACACCCGCCGCGAGCGGCTCACGCAGCGAGCGCCGGTCGATCGCCGAACTGGCGAAAACTCTTGCGCACCAACGGCATCAGCGTGGCGACGAAATAGCTCACGCCGACGATCCACATCGCCGGTCGCAGGCCGAGCCCACTGATCAGCGCACCGCCGAGCAGACCGCCGAACGGGATCAACGCCCAGCACAGCGCGGTGTTGAGCGCACTCACGCGGCCGACCAACGGCTTCGGGATGCGCTCGAAGATCACCGCGCCGAGGATCGGGTTGATGAAGCCGGACGCGAACCCGCCGATGCCGATCACGGCGAGCAGCATCCAGAAGGGCACGTCGGCGCCGAACACCGCGAACCGCGGCAGCCCGACGAGCAGGAAGCCGACCGTGTACACCGGCAGCCTCGGCATCCGCTCTCCTAAAGCGGCGGCCAGCAGCGCGCCCAGGATCGACGGCCCGGACAGGGCCGCGAAGGCGAGCCCCACCGCTCCCGCGCCACGCCCGCTGTCGTGCGCCCACACCGGCACCAGCACCGCCGCCCACGCCTGGTCGAGCAGGTTGGTCAGCGCCACCATCGTGGTGATGCCGACCAGCACGGCGTCGCCGCGCAGGAACCGCCAGCCTTCGTGCAGGTCCTCGAGGTATGACGACAGGCCTTCCGTCGCCGAGGCCGCGCCGCGGGGCACCAGCACCCCGATGCAGAACGCCGCGACGGCGAAGGTGGCTGCGTTGATCAGCAACGCCTGCGGTGCTCCGATCAGCGCGACGACACCGCCGGCGACCGCCGCGCCGATCGTGCCGCCGAGGCGCTCGATCGCACCGGCCACACCCGTCACGCGCTCCAGCGGCAGACCACCGACCTCGGCCACGACCGGCACGAGTGCCTGCTTGGCACCATCAGACGGTCCGCGCACCACCCCCATCAGCACCGCGATCGCGATCAGCACCGGCAGCGGGAGCAACCCCAGCCAATGCAGGACCGGCACGAGCCCGACAACGAAGACGCTCAGCGAATCCGCAATGACTGCAACGGCTTTCGCGCCGATGCGATCCACGATCGGTCCGCCGAAGGCCTTGGCCAGCACATAGGGCAGCATCTCGGCGAAACCCACAACCCCCGTCCAGGTCGCCGACCCGGTCGTGGTCAGCACCAGCCACGGGATAGCGATCTGCGCCAGGCGGGTGCCGGAGATCGAGAAGGTCTCGGCGATCGCCAGGCCGGCGAACGGGCGCCGGCTCATGCCTCCTCCTCGCGGTGAACGACGGTGCCGGGTCGCGGGAAGCCGTGGAACTGCACGAGGAACTGGGCCGCGCCTTCCGGGGCGTCGGCCTCGTCCAGCGCCCCCTCGGCGAACTCACCGATGGTTGCGTGGACCCGCTCTTCGAGTTCGCGAGCGCGCTCGGGAGTGAGCCACATCGCCCAGTCACTGGCGTCGACCGCGGTCGCCCACCGCGCCGGCAGCTCGGGCCGCTCGACGACTGACTCCTGCAGCCGCGCGATCATCGTGCCGACGACCGCTCCGAGGTAGGTCTCCAACACCGCCCGCTCCTGTGGGTCGGCACTCGTGTTCGCGGTCTCGGTGGAGCGGTGCGCCGCGCGCCACCAACGGTCCCGAGCGTTGCCGCGCTCCGCGTCGTCCTCGATCAGCCCGGCGTCGGCGAGCTGGCGCAGGTGGTAGCTCGTCGCGCCGGAGTTGAGGCCGAGCCGGTCGGCCAACTGGGAGGCGGTCGCTGCGCCGTCGAGCCGCAGCATGCCGAGCATCTGCAGCCGCACTGGATGGGCGAGCGCCTTGAGTTGAGCGGTGTCGGGGACGACCGTGCGCGGTGAGGTCATGGCCTCACCGTAGAACTACAAAGAGTTCTTTGCAAACACTTCTTTGCGATCAGCGCAGGTCGACGGTCAGACCCAACGCGCGCACCGCGTCGGCATACGCCTCGGCGTCACCGACTAGGACGATGCAAGGCTGCTGCCCGCTGTACCGGCGCCACGCCTCACTCGCCCGCTCCGGTGTCACCTGCTGCAGGTCGGCCAGATAGTCGGTGACCCACTGCGGCCCCAGCCCGTCCATGCGCAACATCGCCACCTCGTCGGCGACGGCATCCGCGGTCGCGAACCGGCCGGGAGCGGTCTTGGCGAGGAAGTCCACTCCCCCGCGCACCTCGTCGGCGCCGAAGCCGCCGTCGGCGTCCCGCAGGATCTCCAGCAGCAGCTCGAGCGCCGGCGCGGTGACCTCGCCGCGCACCGACCCACTCACGGAGAACACCCCGTCGCGCACCCGCGGCCGGAAGCCGCCGCGCATGCCGTAGGTGTAACCCTTCTCCTCGCGCAGCACCTTGTCGATCCGCGCGGTCGGCGCACCGCCCAACACGAAGGACAGCACCGGATAGGGCGCCCAGCCGCCGTCCACCCGCCGCGACGGCCCCTGCCAGCCGAGCTGGATCTCGGTCTGCACCGACCCCGGCCGGTGCACGAAGGTGACACCACCCCGGTCGGGTGAGAGCGCCTCGTTGACCTCGACCGGCGTTGCGGCAGAAGCGGATTCGTCCCACCGCCCGATGGTCCGGTCGAGTCGCTCGAAGACGTCCGCGGCGTCCACATCACCGGCCACGACCACCCGCGCGCCCTCCGGGCGGATGTATGCCGAGTGGAACGCTCGGCACGCCTCTGCGTCGATCGTCCCGATCGTCTCTGGTGACCCGCCGAGCGGGCGAGAGGCGCGCGACGAGGAGGTGTAGAACCGTCGCACCCACTCCACCGCGGCGCGCGCACCGGCGTCGGCCAGCTCGTGCTCGGCCTCGGCAATCCGTTGCCGCACATGGCGATTCACTTCCGTGCTGTCGAAGGCCGGCTCAGAGATGAACTCCCGGGTGAGCTCCCAGGCGGTGTCCAGGTGACCACCGGTCGCCTCGAGGTCCATGACCAGGCCGCGGGCCGTCATACCTCCGGAGAGCGCAATCCCGTTGCGCTCCAACAGTTCTGCCATCTCCTCGGCGGACCGTGCAGCGGTGCCCTCGTCCATCGTGCGCGAGACGATGGTGCCGACACCTTCTTGTGCGCGCGGCTCGGCGGCGGCGGGCACGGGGACGATGAGCCGGGTCGAGACAACCTTCTGGCCGGGCAGCGGGATCACTTCGGCCACGACGCCATTGGCCAACCGCTGCTCAACGGTCTCGGGAAAGGCCCACGGCCGCGGCGGTTGGACGATCGGGCGGGCGGTCATGAGGTCTCCCGGCGGTAGATGACGGCGGCTCGCGACTGCGGTCGCAACCAGGTCTGCGCCACTCGGATGACGTCGTCGGCGGTGAGCGTGGCCTGCTCGTCGAGATAGCGGTTGATGTGCTCAGGGTCGTTGTGCAGCAACGAATAGTGGCTGATCAGGTCGGCGCGTTCGTCGTGCGAGGCCAGCGCCTGCAGCCACCACCGTTCGAGGTCGGCGCGCACGGTCGCGAGTTCGTCGTCGGTCGGCGGCTCGGCGATCAGCCGGTCGAGCTCGGCGCACACCGCCTCCTCCACCTCTTGGACGGTGCGGCCCTCAGCCACCTCGACCGACAACAACCCGAGTGAGGTGCCGGCGACCAGGCCCATCGCGGTCTGCGAGACGTGCGTGGCGATCTGCTCGCGTCGCACGAGTCGCCGGTAGAGCCGCGAGGTGGCGAGCCCGGCGAGCAGGTCGAGCGCGAGCTCGGCGGCATAGAACTCGCGGGTGTGCGCCGCGGGCAGGCGGAAGGCCAGCCAGATCCGGTCCGAGGGGACGTCCTCGGTCCGCTCGCAGCGCGCCGGCTGCTCCAAGGGCGCGAGCGGCGCGGCCACAGGCTCCGGCTCGAGCTCGACCGCAGGAAGCGAGCCGAAATAGCGCTCGGCCGCGGCGAAACCTTCCTCCGGGGTCACATCCCCAACGAGCGTCAGCACGGTGTTGTTGGGCCCGTAGTGGCGCCGGTAGAACTCGTGCACGTCGTCGAGCGATGCCGCGTCCAGATCGGCCATCGAGCCGATCGTCGGATGGTGATAGGGATGCCCCTGCGGGAAGACGGTCGCATAGACATCGACCATCGCGTTGCCGTAGGGCCGGTTGTCATAGCGCTGCCGCTTCTCCTCCTTCACCACATCGCGCTGGTTGTCGAGGTTGTCCTGGGTGACGGCGTCGAGCAGGTGCCCGTGCCGGTCGGCCTCCAGCCACAGCGCGAGCTCCATCGCGCCGGTCGGCACGGTCTCGAAATAGTTGGTGCGGTCGAACCACGTGGTGGCATTCAGCCGGGCGCCCTGTCCGAGCATCGCGGCGAAATGCTCGCCCTCGGCGACCTCCCGTGATCCCTGGAACATCAGGTGCTCGAAGAGATGCGCGAAGCCGGTGCGGCCGGCCCGCTCGTGCCGCGAGCCGACACCGACCCACAGGTTGACCGCGACGATGGGGACGCCTGGGTCAGGCGCGACGTGCACCCGCAATCCGTTTGCGAGCGTGCGCGTCGCGATCTCATAGTCCAGCGGCATGCGGGTCACTGTACGAAAGCCGCCAGCCTGCGAGTTCACTGAGTCTTTGCCGTGCACCCTTGTGGGCGGGGCCCAGTCGGACCAGAGTGATCGCGGTGCTCGCGCCGCGGCACCGGCATATCTCGGACGCGAAGGAGTGCACCATGGCCGTCTCGGTCAACCTGGCCAAGAAGCTCGACAAGGACTACGAGGACAAGTTGCTGAAGGACATCCTCGACGCGCCGGTCGACGCGCTCGCCGGGCTCACGCCCCGTCACGCGGAGGCATTGGCGGCCCTGCTCGGCATTAAGACCATCCGTGACCTCGGGTCGAACAAGTACTTCGCGACCGCCGGTGTGCTGGTCGCCCTGGAGCGCCACGAGGGCTGATCGCCGCACCTGCTCGAGCCCGGTCCGGTCAACGGGCCGGGCTCGATCCCTGCCGTATGCCGGCCGCGGTCACCCCGCGCTCAGGTGCCGCTCCTGCTCGGGTGCAGGGACCGCCGACTGATCCGAGGGAGGCGTCGGTGACAGCCCGGAGCGGGGCGTGAACCGGTCACCGAGCTTCTCGATGGCCACCCGGGCGTAGATCTGCTGCTCGGTGGAGGTGCGCTCCCCTCGCCCTCGGCCGAGGAAGGACACCGCCCAGTGCAGCAGCGTGGTGATCTGAGATTTGAAGCCGATGATGTAGACGAGGTGGACACCGAGCCACATCAGCCACGCGATGAATCCGGACAGCTGGGCCTTGCCGATGCTGGCGACCGCGGAGAACCGCGAGATGGTCGCCATCGACCCCTTGTCCTTGTAGTGGAACGCCGGCTGGGTGGGCTCGCCCTTGAGCCGGCGGATGATCTGCCGGGCGGCGAACCGGCCGCCTTGGATGGCGTTCTGGGCAACGCCGGGCAGGTTGTCCAGCGAGATCATGTCGCCGACGACGAACACCTCGGGGTGTCCCGGCAGGGTCAGGTCGGGCTCGACCTCGACCCGCCCCGAGCGGTCGATGCCGGCACCGCTCTGCTCGGCCAGCTGGGCACCGAGCGGGCTGGCCTGCACGCCGGCCGCCCACACCTTGCACAGCGCCTCGATGCGCCGGCGCTGGCCGTCCTTGTCCTCGATGACGATGCCGTCGTTGTCGACGTCGACCACCTTGGCGCCCAGCTGCACCTCGACGCCCATCTGCTTGAGCCGGGCTTCGGCGCGGCCGCCGAGATGGGTGCCGAAGGCCGGCAGCACCTGGTCGGCCGCGTCGACGAGCACGACGTGGGCCTCCTTGGAGTTGATCCGGCGGAAGTCGTGCTTGAGGGTGCGCTTGGACAGTTCGGCGATCTGCCCGGCCATCTCCACACCGGTCGGTCCGGCGCCGACGACCACGAAGGTCATCAGCCGACTGAGGTCCTGCTCGCGTCCGGAGCTGGCGGCGAGTTCGGCCAGCTCGAAGGAGCCGAAGATCCGGCCGCGCAGCTCGAGCGCGTCGTCGATGCTCTTCATCCCGGGCGCGTAGCGAGCGAAGTGGTCATTGCCGAAATAGGACTGCCCAGCCCCGGCCGCGACGATCAGGCTGTCATAGGAGTACTCCTGGGTGCTGTCGAGCGTGCGAGCGGTGATCGTCCGGGTGGCCAGGTCGATGGCGTCGACATGCCCGAACAGGCAGGTCACATTGCGCTGGCGGGCCAGCACCTCGCGGATCGAGGGGGCGATCACGCCTTCGGACAGGATGCCCGTGGCGACCTGATAGAGCAGCGGCTGGAAGAGGTGGTGGCTGGTCGAGGAGATCAGCACGATGTCGACGTCGGCGTGCTTGAGGGCTCGCGCGGAGAACAGGCCGCCGAAGCCGGAGCCGATGATCACCACCCGGTGACGGCCGGTGGGTGGTGCGGTGGTGGTGGGCTGCGACATGACGCCTCACATACTGGTCGGGGCAGGCTCCTCACCTCCACGATATCGGCGCGGTCGGGTCCGCCCGCAGCCGCGCGGTGTGAGTCCGCTCGCAGTCCACGAGCCCGGATTGGCGCGGCGCCACCAGCGTCCGGGCGGACGCCTGGGTAGTCTGAGGCAGGTTTCTGCCCCATCGACCGCCGGAGAGCCGCCATGACGCACGATCAGGACCCGAACGCGCAGCAGTGGTCGCCCCCCGGCGCCCCCGCAGGTGCGGCGGCGCCGATCGTCTGGGACGAGCCGCGGCCCGACGCGCCCCGCGCGTGGACCGGTCCGGGCGCCTTCGATCCCGAGCCTGCCGAGCCGGCGCCCGCACCGACGGCCCCGCCCGCCGAGGAGCACCGCAACCCGTGGGCCCCGCCGCCCGGGCAGTCCTGGGATGCCCCCGAGCCGTCGCAGGAGCCGCAGCCTCCCGCCGATCGTGACGTGCCCGTTCCTGCTGCCGCAGCCGGTATGGCGGCCGCCGGGGTCGGCGCTCCCGCCGTGCACCCGGACCGCGACCCCGCCCACCCGGCCCACGCCGCGCCGCAGGAACAGTGGCCACAGCAGGAGCAGCCGCCGCAGGAGCAGTGGCAGTCGGCCCCGGCGCCCGACGCCGCGCAGCGGCACGACGACGAGCCGCCGGTGAGCATGGACCGCCCACCGCGGCCGGGTGATGCGTTCAAGCCCGAGGAGGGTGGCGCGCAGTATTCGTCCGCCGACGCACCCGGCCCGCCGGCCGACTCGGCGACCTCCCTCGCGCCGGCGCCCCCCGACCCGGCCGGCGGCCAGGAGGTCGACGAGGACGCGCTGACCATCGGCCGCGGCCGGCACAACTCGATCGTGCTGGACGACATGCTCGTATCCCGTCAGCATGTGCGGATCACCGCGGACGACCAGGGCCTGCTGCTGGAGGATCTCGGCAGCCGCAACGGAACGTTCGTCAACGGCCGACGCGTCGAACGCACGCACCTGGAGGAGGGCGACCGGATCGGCATCGGGTCCACCACCTTCGAGGTGCGTGACGGCTGGCTCGTCACCATCTGACCCACCGCACACCGTCACCCAGGGGGAAACCGCCATGAGCGAGGTCGTGCTGACCTACGCCGGCAACCGTCGTCGTCTCGCGCCGTCCGAAACCGTGACCATCGGACGCGGTCGCGACAACGACCTGATGGTCACCGACGCGGGCGCCTCCCGTCGCCACGCCCAGTTGCGCCGGGTGGGTGACGAGATCGAAGTCATCGATCTCGGCAGCTCCAATGGCACCTTCGTCAACGGGCAGCGCATTGCTGCGGCCACGCTGGTGGGCGACGGCGCCGACATACGACTCGGCGGCGCGGACGCCCAGCCGCTGGGAGTCGTCGTCGACAGCGCGAGCGGCTCATCGAGTGGGCCGAGCGGTCCACTGCCGCGGCGCGGCAGCACCAGTGGCCCCTTGCCGCGCCGAGCCCCGAGCGGCGGTGACCGGCCGCCCGGCGGTGACCGGCCGCCGGGCGCGAGCGGGCCGCTCCCCCGCAAGCTGCCGGCGACCTCCTCGGTGCCCCGGGTCCCCTCGCACACCGGTGTGGTCTTCGACCGGCACGCGCTGCCACCGCAGGCCCTCCAACCGGCCGCTGCGCCGAGCTCGGGGCACACCGCCGTGCAGGGCGCCGAACCCCAAGTGCTCAGCGTGCCCGGTGGTGGCGGTCCGGCCCAGCGTGGCCCGGGCTTCACCATCGGTCGTGGCCTGGAGAACCAGATCGTCGTCGACGACCTGCTGGTCTCGCGCACCCACTGCCGGCTGGTGCCGAACGGGCAGGGCTTCGAGGTCGAGGACCTCGACAGCCGCAATGGCACCTACATCAACGGTCAGCGCATCACCCGCGGCCGGCTCGGTGAGGGTGACCTGCTGGCCGTCGGCCACTCCCGGTTCACCGTCCTGCAGGGCCAGCTCGTCGCCAGCGTCGACGAAGGTGACGTCGCCTTCGTCGCCAACCACCTGAGCTTCGAGTTGCCCGGTGGCAAGAAGCTGCTCGACGACATCTCCTTCGCGATGGAGGGCTCAAGCCTGCTCGCGGTGATCGGCCCCTCCGGTGCCGGCAAGTCGACGCTGCTGAAGGCGCTCACCGGGTCACAGCAGGCCACGCGGGGCGAGGTCTACTACGACGGCCGAGACCTCTACACCAACTACGACGACCTGCGGCACCGCATTGGTGTCGTGCCCCAGGACGATGTCGTGCACCGGCAGCTGACCGTGCGCCAAGCGTTGCGGTTCGCGGCCGAGCTGCGCTTCCCCGACGACCTCGACAAGCCGTTGCGCGACCAGCGGGTCGATGAGGTGATGGCCGAACTCGGGCTCACCGGGCACGCCGACACCCGGGTCGACAAGCTGTCCGGTGGCCAGCGCAAGCGCACCTCGGTGGCCCTCGAATTGCTCACCCGACCCTCGCTGCTCTTCCTGGACGAACCGACCTCCGGTCTCGACCCGGGCCTGGACAAGCAGGTCATGCAGACCTTGCGTGGCCTGGCCGACGGCGGCCGCACCGTCGTGGTGATCACCCACTCGGTCGCCAATCTCGGCGTGTGCGACAAGGTGTTGCTGCTCGCGCCGGGAGGCAAGGTCGCCTACTTCGGTCCGCCGGCCCAGCTGTTGCCCTTCTTCAACCTGCAGGACCACGCCGACGTCTTCACCCAGGTCGCGCGCGACCCGGAAGGCTCCCAGCAGCGGTTCAAGGCCTCACCACTCGAGGCCGAGCAGATCGAGGCGCCGCTCAGCGCGCCACGCCCGCCGGCGCCACCACTGGAACGCCCGCCGAGGCAGCAGTCGATCCCGTCCCAGTTGTCGACGCTGGCGCGCCGGCACCTGCGGGTGATCCTCGCCGACCGCGGGTATGCCGCCTTCATGTTCCTGCTGCCGGTGGTGCTCGCGGTGCTGGCGATGGTCGTGCCTGGCGCCAACGGCCTGTCGGTGCCCGGCCCGGAGGTGCTCAAACGCAGCACCGAGCCGTTGATGCTGCTCGTCGTGCTGGTCGTCGGCGCGCTCTTCATGGGTATGGCGTCCAGCGTGCGCGAGTTGGTGAGCGAGCGGGCGATCTACACCCGGGAGAAGGCCGTCGGCCTGTCGCCGGCGGCATACCTCTGGGGCAAGATCACGATCTTCGGGCTGCTGACCTTCCTACAGTCGGTGATCCTCGTCCTGCTCGTGACGATGGTGAAGAAGGGACCCTCCGACGCGATCCTGCTCGGGTCGCCCCGGCTGGAGCTGATCGTCGTGTGCTGGCTGACCGCCTTCTGTGCGATGACCGTCGGCCTGCTGATCTCCAGTTTCGTGACGACCTCCGAGCAGACGATGCCGTTGCTCGTCGTGGTCGTGATGGCCCAGCTGGTGTTCAGCGGCGGCCTGTTCGCGCTCAGCGGCCGAGCCGGGCTGGAGCAACTGTCGTGGTTCATGCCCGCCCGGTGGGGTTATGCCGCCGGCGCGGCGACCACCGACGTGCAGCGCATCCTGATCACCTCGACCGGTCGGCCCGCGCCCGTCGTCGACGACCCGTTGTGGCAGCACGATGTGGCCCACTGGGTGCTGGCCGTGGGCCTGCTGTTGGCGCTGGCGGCGGTCTTCGCCGCGATCACCCAGTGGCGGGTGGCGCGCAACCGGGCCGACTGACCCAGCTCAGCCGGCCGGCGTGATCCGCAGGATCTTGTCGTCGGTGCCATTGCTGGTCGTCACATAGAGCGCGCCGTCCGGGCCGGTCCGGGCAGCGCGCAGCCGACCGTAGGTGCCATTGGTCTCGGCCGGCACCGCGACCACCTGCATCCGGTTGGCGCCGGTGGGCTTGAGCACGAGCAGCGTCGCACCCTTGAGCGCGGTGATCACCAGGTCACCACGCAATCCACCCCACTGCGGAGCCGTGAGGAAAGCCGCCCCGCAGATCGCCTGGGTGGTCGGCCCGGACGACCAGGCGGCCGGTTGCGCCTTCGGGAAGCGCTGCAGGTCGGTCATCGGCACGCCCTCGTCGTAGTCGCTGGTCGTCCCGCCGCGCGAAGGATCCCAGCCATAGTTCGCGCCCGCGGTGGCGAGATTGACCTCGTCGTTGTTGTCGGGGCCGTGCTCGGCGGTCCAGACCCGGCCGGTGCCCGGCTGGACGGCCACGCCCTGCACATTTCGGTGGCCGTAACCGTAGACATACCGCTGGCGCGGGTTAGCCGCGGTGATCCACGGGTTGCCGGGCCAGGGCGCACCGGTGGATCCGTTGAGCCGCAACAGTTTTCCGCCCAGGCTGGTGAGGTCTTGGGCGACCGGGGCGGCCGCGGTGTCGCCGGTGCCGACATACAGTGCACCCTCCGGCCCGTAGGTCGGCCGGCAGCCGGAGTGCCGCCCGGAGGAGGCAATCGGCATACCGGACAACAGAATTCGCACCTTGGTCGCGGACCGCGAGTCCGCGGACAGCTTCCACCGCACCAGCCGTATGTCGACCGGCCGGTCACCTTGGGCGTAGGTCTGGCAGGTGACGAACTCGCGCGAGGTGGCGAAATCGGGGCTGAGTGCCAGGCCCATCAGGCCGCCCTCCCCCTGGGCGTAAACATCCTTCAGGTCCGCCGCCACCGGCGAGCGCCGGCCGTCCTTGACCAGGGTGAGCCGGCCGGGGCGTTCGGTGACGAGCATCGCCCCGCCGGGCAGGAAGCCGAGATCCCACGGATGGGTGAGGCCGGCGGTGACCACCTGCACCGACAGCCGGGCCGGGGTGGTCGTCGATGCGGAGCTGCCGCTCGCGCTGGTCGGATCGGCCGGCCCGGGCGAACCCGTGACGGGACCGCCCGACGGCGACCCCGAGCACCCGGCGCACAGCAGCGCCAGGGCGAGGGCGACCGCGCGTTTCACACCCGCCGCGCGTTTCACACCCGCCGGCGCAGCGACATGGCCCGCTCGGCCTCGCGCCGGTCTTGCCGCTCGCGCAGCGCCTGGCGCTTGTCGTGCAGCTTCTTGCCCTTGGCCAGACCGATCTCGACCTTGACCCGGCCGTCGCTGAAGTAGAGCGACAGCGGGATGAGTGTGTGGCCGGCCTCGCGCGATTTCACCATCAGCTTGTCGATCTCCTGGCGATGCAGCAGCAGCTTGCGCCGGCGCTTGGCCGAGTGGTTGGTCCAGGTGCCGTTGAGGTATTCGGGGATGTGCACATTCTCCAGCCACAGCTCGCCGTCCCGCTCGGAGGCGAATCCGTCGGTGAGCGTCGCGCGCCCCATCCGCAGGCTCTTGACCTCGGTGCCCATCAGGACCAGGCCCGCCTCGACCGTCTCCTCGATGAGGTAGTCGTGCCGCGCCTTCTTGTTATTGGCAATGATCTTCTTGCCGGACTCCTTGGGCATGCCCCAAGTCTACGGAGGCGGCGCAACCGGTTTCCCGGCGCGAGCGGTGGGTCAGCTGATCCAGCCCCGAGGGTCGACATACTGCCCGTTGACCAGCGTGGCGAAGTGCAGATGGCAGCCGGTCGAGCGGCCGGTCGTGCCGGAGTAGCCGATCAGCTGGCCCTTGGACACCCGGCCGCTGCGGACGACCTGGCTGTCGAGGTGCTCGTACATCGTGGCGAGGTTGACGCCCTTGACGAAGCCGTGGTCGATGGTGATGTAGACCCCGGCGACGCTGTCCGAGCTCGCCTCCACGACCTCGCCGGCGGCCGCGGCATACACCGGGGTGCGGCAGGCATAGGGGAAGTCGTCGCCGTAATGCCACATCGGCACCTTCAGCACCGGGTTGACCCGCATGCCGAAACCGGACCCGATCGACGACAGCGGTCCCGGCGGGGTGAGGAAGGTGTTGGCACCGGCCGGCATCACCCGCGGGGCGGTGGTGGCGGCCATCGCCTTGCGGGCGGCCGCGTCGCGCGCCGCCTTGGCCCGCGCGGCCGCCCGGGCCACGAGGATCTTGCCGAGGCGCACCGACTCGGCCTTCTGGAAGGCCAGATCCTTAAGGTCCTGCTGCTTGGCCTGCTGCAGCTTCTTGCGCTGGGCGTCCTGCACCTTGCGCAGCTTCTCCAGCGCGGTCTTGGCCTTCTGCGCGTTGTTGCGGGCGGTGGCCGCGGCGGTGACGGCGTTGTCGGCCTGGATCTTCAGCCCGGCCACCCGGCGGGTCGCGGCGGACAGCCGGTTGGTGGTCGCCTTGGCCCGCGCCTGCTGTCCGGCCAGGTCGGTGAGCACACCGTTCTGGCGGCGCAGCACCACATCGGCCAGGGACATCTGGGTGGAGGGATCCTGCTTGCTCATCAGGATCTGCAGGGTGAGGTCGAATTTGCCCAGGCCGCCGGTCATATAGGACTGCGCGGCGATGCCGCCGACGAGCTTCTTGGTGCGGTTCTGCTGGGCGTTGATCGTGGTGAGCTGGCCCTTGGCCTTGGCCTCGTCGCCCTGGGCGGTCTTCAGCTGGGCGGCCATGTCGAGCGAGTGGTTCTGCGCGGTCTTGAGCAAGCCCTGCTTCTTGACCAGGTCGGCGTTGGCGAGCCCGACCTTCTTGTCGGTCGCGGCGAGGTTCTTGATCGCGGTCTGCAGCTGGCCGCTCACCATCTCCAGGTCGGCCTGGGTCGCGGTGATCTGTCCGTCGACCTTCTTCTTCTGCGCGTCCGGGTCGTCCGCGTGCGCGGTCATGGTGGAGGCGGCCAGGGTCACCGTCGCCGCGAGTATGACGGCGCGCCGGCCTCGCGTCCGCCACGTCCGTCTCACGCTGCCTCCCGGCCCCGTCATACGCGCACCTGTCGTCTCAGGCTGAACCACGACACGATCAATGACAGCATGGCCGCACCGAGAATCAGCCACGGCGCGACACGCCACACGTCCCCCGTGCCGATCAAGGCGATGACATCCCCATTGCTGCCACGTCCATTGAACAACTCACTGACGCCGTAGTGCACCAGCAACCACAAAAGTCCGGTCGCCAAGGCCGCGCCGACCACCGTGGCGAGCACGATCTCGATGACGAACGGCACGTAGATCACGAAAGCCGAGGCGCCGACCAGCCGCATGATCTCGACCTGTTTGCGGCGGCTGAACGCCACCTGCCGCACGGTGGTCGAGATCAGCAGCACCGCACACACCGTCATCAGCACCGCGAGGCCGACCGCCCCCACGCTCAGCACGCCGAGCAGTTTGAAGAAGGTGTCCAGCACCTGGCGCTGATCACTCACCGCCAGCACCCCAGGTTGGCCGTCCATGCGAGCGACGACATCGGCATACCGGCCGGGGTCGGACAGTTTGACGCGGAAGGAGGAGGGCAGCGAGGTCGGGGAGACATCGGACAGATAGGGCGAGCCCTGCATCTGCGCCTTGAACCGGTTGTAGGCCTGCGCCGAGCTTTCGTAATAGAGGTTCTCCACGAGCGGGCCCATGCCGACCAGGTCGCGGCGGATCTGACTCTGCTGGGCGGGCGTGACCGCGCCCTCGCTGCAGGACGGGACGTTGGTCGCGTCGGGGGTGCACAAGAAGACCGACACCTCGACCTTGTCGTACCAATAGCCCTTGGCCAGGTTGACCTCGCGCTGGGCGAGCAGGCCGGAGCCGAGGAAGAACATCGAGATCATCGACACCAGCAGCACCGAGACGATCATCGAGGCGTTGCGGCGGATGCCCTGCCAGGTCTCGCCGAGGATGAAGAGCAACCGCACGGTTCAGCCCTCCCCTCGCCCGCGGCGTTCGCGCAGATAGGCGCCGCCGCTCTCGTCGCGCACGAGCTGGCCGTGCGACAACTCGATCACCCGCTGGCGGAAGTCATCGACGATGCGCTGGTCGTGGGTGGCGACGAGCAAGGTTGTGCCGGTCTTGTTGATGCGCTGCAGCACCTTGACGATCTCGTCGCTGGTCTCGGGGTCGAGGTTGCCGGTGGGTTCGTCGGCCAGCAGCAGCTGGGGCTGCTTGACCATGGCGCGCGCGATCGCCACCCGTTGCTGCTCACCGCCGGACAGCTCATGCGGCCGCCGGCGGGCCTTGCCGTCCAGGCCTACCAGCTCGAGCGACTCGGCGACCAGCTGGCGGATCTTGCGGCGTTTGACGCCGAGCACCTGCAGGGCGAAGGCGACATTCTGGTGGACGGTCTTGTTCTCCAGCAGCCGGAAGTCTTGGAAGACCACGCCGATGTCGCGGCGCAGGGCCGGCACCTTGCGGTCGGGCAGAGTGCGCAGATCGCGCCCGGCGACCATCACGGTGCCGCGGGTGGCGGCGACCTGCCGGGTCACCAGCTTCATCATCGTGGACTTGCCCGAGCCCGAGGCGCCGATCAGGAAGGCGAACTCGCCGCGCTCGATCTCGACGCTGATGTCCTCCAGCGCGGGTTCGGCGCCGGCTTGGTAGCGCTTGGTGACCTGGTCGAAGCTGATCATGCGGGCGCGGTGGACCTTCGCTCAAGGTGGGGCGGGCACGGGTGCGCCGTCACGCTATGTCGCGCATCCGGACCGGCGCCGCAGACTCGCCGGGAATCGCGCCTATTCTCAGGCGTCGTCGCGCTCGGCCGACCGCTTCCACCGGATGCCGGCCTCGATGAAGCCGTCGATGTCGCCGTCGAAGACGGCGCTGGTGTTGCCCACCTCGTACTCGGTGCGCAGGTCCTTCACCATCTGGTAGGGGTGCAGCACGTAGGAGCGCATCTGGTCACCCCAGCTGGCCTTCACATCGCCGGCCAGCTCCTTCTTCTTGGCGTCCTCCTCCTGCTTCTTCAGCAGCAGCAGGCGGGACTGGAGCACGCGCAGGGCGGCGGCGCGGTTTTGGATCTGCGACTTCTCGTTCTGCATCGACACCACGGTGCCGGTCGGGATGTGGGTCATCCGCACCGCGGAGTCGGTGGTGTTGACGCTCTGCCCGCCGGGTCCGGAGGAGCGGAAGACGTCGATCTTGAGCTCGTTCTCGGGGATCTCGATGGTGTCGGTGGTCTCGATCAGCGGCACCACCTCGACGGCGGCGAAGCTGGTCTGCCGGCGGCCTTGGTTGTCGAACGGGCTGATCCGCACCAGCCGGTGGGTGCCGGCCTCGACCGACAGGTTGCCGAAGGCGTAGGGCTCGTTGACCTCGAAGGTCGCGCTCTTGAGCCCGGCTTCTTCGGCGTATGACGTGTCCATCACCTTGGTCGGGTAGCCGTGGCGTTCGGCCCAGCGCAGGTACATCCGCATCAGCATCTCGGCGAAATCGGCCGCGTCCACGCCACCGGCACCGGACCGGATGGTGACGACCGCCTCGCGCTGGTCATATTCGCCGTTGAGCAGGGTGCGGACCTCGAGCTCGCCGACGGTCTTCTTCAGCGCGTTGAGCTCACGCTCGGCCTCGGCCATGGTGTCGGCGTCGTGCTCCTCGGTGCCCATCTCGACGAGCACCTCGAGGTCGTCGATGCGCGAGTCCATGGAGGCGATCCGCTCGACCTCGGCATTGGCGCGCGACAGCTTGCTGGTCACCTGCTGGGCGCGCTCCTGGTCATCCCACAGGTCGGGGGCGGCCGACTGCTGCTCCAACTCGCCGATCTGCTGCTTCAGCGCGTCGACGTCGACGACCTGCCGCACCGACTCCATGGTCGTGCGCAGGTCTTTGATCTCTTGTGCGAAGTCGACAGCCACGAGGCACAAGCTTACGGGGCGCGGACGATCCCCGACTTTCTGCCTCATCTCGGGCGGCCAGCGCCAGATCGGGCCGACCGCCCGGCACGTGAGCGCCTCACGTCGCGGCCGTCATGATGCGATGATGCAGCAATGCGCACGACCGTGACGATCGACGACGCGCTCCTTCGCGAAGCGCGAGCGCGAGCGGCCGCCACCGGGCAAAGTCTGGGAGACGTGGTCGATGACGCTTTGCGCCTGCTGATGCGGCATCGGCCCGCGATGCCGACCGAACCCGTTGAGATCCCGGTCTTCGGGGGCAGTGGCCTTCGACCGGGCGTGGACCTCGAGGACAAGGCTGGGACAACCCCGCTGACCGGCTAAGGCTGACCTCCTTTCATTCATCGCACGACGGACCGGGCGCGGGACTCGACCCGGACGGTGACGTCGGCGCCGATCGCTCGCAGGAAGCGGCCGGACAGCGGCGGATCGACGGTGGCCGTCAACCCCACCACTGCCGTGGTGCCGTCGGGAGCGCTGGCCGAGGTGACGGCCCAGTTGGTGACATGCGCCGGGCGATCCTGCCGAGACAGGCTGGTGCGTGCCGAGGTCGCGACGCGGCCGGCGGTGAGCGGGATGCCCGTGCCGACTCCCCCCTTGTAGAGGTCGGTCGGGTCGGCATCGTCCGCGGCGTTGAGCGCGGCGGCATCCGCGGCGTCGAGCACGCGCAGCTTGGCCAGCTGCACCGCGGTGACGTCGACGCCGCCCACGACGAGCAGGCCGAGCAGCGCGAACAACCCGGCTCCGAGGAGCAGGATCCGCCCCTCTTCGCGCCGTCGCTGTCGCGCCGCCCGCCAGCGCGAGCGCAGTCGCCGGATCATCCGCGATACCGCCCGACCGTCTCGGTATGCCGGCTGCGCAGCTCGACCGTGCTCGGCACCACCCCGCGCAGGAAGTCGGGGATGAGCGGCAGGTCGACCCGGACGCTCGTCGTGGTGGTGACCGACGCACCGCGGGTCAGGCACGGTGAAGCGGTGCACGCCACCTGCAGTCCACCGCCGCCGAACCCCTGGTCCTGCAACGCCAGCTGCATCCCGGCCGACGCCCTCGACCACGCGGCGCCGTCGTCGGTGGCGGTGACGAACATCCGGCCGGCCTCGCGGCTGGCGGCCGCGGCGCCATACGCCCCGGCCTGCAGCCGGGCCAGGCACATGACCAGATAGAAGACCGGCAAGGTGAGCAGCACCCCGACGACGAGGAACTCGAGCACCGCGCTGCCCGAGTCGCGCCGCCCGAGCCGGGCCCGCAGCCGGCTCATCCCTGACCCTCGGCGTAGGCGCGCCCGGTGACGGTGAGCGCGCCCTGCGGCCCGAAGGGTCCAATGACCGGGATGGGCGCTCGCACGGTGACCCGCACCACGCGGGCGCCGTTCTCGGACACCTGGTCGGCCGACACATTCGAGGCATAGCGACCCGAGAGGCCGGCGCTGATCAGCGACCGCGCTCGCTCCGCCCCCTGAGCGGGCGAGGAGTCGGCGCGAGCGCCATACCGCGCTCCCTCGGCGGCGAAGGCGGTCAGGTTGTTGCGGACGTAGAGCGCGAACCCGACCTGGAAGGCCGCCAGGAAGAGCACCACCAGCAGCGCCGACACCATCGCGAATTCCGCGACGGCGCTGCCGTGGTCGCGGCGGGTTACTTGCCGTTGACCGAGCTGATCGCGTTGTCGAACAAGCTGGTCAGCGCCGGCTGGGCGAACTTCCACAGGGCGGTGACCAAGCCGGCGGTCATCAGCGTGATGAGCACCCACCCGGGCACGTCGCCACGGTCGCGATTGTCGCGGGAGCTCACCTGCTGGGTGCGGGCGATCACGGTGCGCAGGAGTCGATCCTGGGCGTTCTGCAAACTGGTCATGACAGTTCCTTCCTCTTGGTGGTATCGATCGGGGTGATCGGTTGGGGGACAACAACATTCGTGCGCCTCACATCGTCAACTGGAGGGCGCTCAGGCCCGGCCAGACGGCGAAGAGGACGGTGACGGGCAGCACCAGGAAGACGACCGGGACCATCATCAGCAACTCCTTGCGGCCACCGATCTCGATCAGTTGCTGCTTGCTCGCATCCCGGGCGTCCTGCGCCTGGGCGCGCATCACGTCGGCAAGGGGCGTGCCCCGCTCGACCGCGATCACGACGCCGTCGACGAAGCGAGCCACACTCGGCAGGCCGGTCCGGTCGGCGAGCCCTTGCAAGGCGTCGGGCAGCGTGGCACCGGCCCGGGCATCGACGAGGCAGCGGGCGAGCTCGCCGGCGAGATCACCCTTGGACAACCGCGCCACCCGCTCCAGCGCTGCTGCCGCACCCTCCCCGGCGGTCACCGCCAGGGCGAGCATCTCGGCGACCGCCGGAAACTCGGTGAGGATCTGCCGGCCGCGCCGGTCAGCGGCGCGGGTCAGCATCTGATCGCGCGCCACGACCCCGATGCCGATGGCCACCAGGATCATCAGCACGCCAGACACCAGCGATGCTCCACCGGAAGCCGCACGCACGCCCACCCAGCAGGCAGCGGCGACGCCCGCGAGGACTCCCCACAGCGCCTGCTCCGCGCGGAACTGGTCGACATCGGGTGCCCGGCCGGATCGTTCGAGTCGCTTGCGCACCGAAGTCGCCCCACCGAGCACCGCGTCGACCGCCTTGCCGAGGCGTTCCAAAGCAGGCCTGGCCATCCCGTATGACGTGGTATTGCGTTGCGTCGCAAGGTATTTCGACGGCGGTGGGGCGTCGGCGACATACGGCGCGATCCGGTCGGCGAGACCGGGACGGCGACGGAACGGCAACCGAGCCCAGATCACGAGCAGGCCCGTGCCCGCGAGCAACCCGCACAACGCGCCCACCCAGGGAAGCTGCAGCGTCATCGCATCACCCGCTCCTCGTGCGGCAGCCGGCCGATCCGCCGCATGATCTGGTAGGCGAGCAGCGAGATCGCGCCGCCGATGATCAGGACCAGCACGCCGCTCGGTCGCTGGTATGCCGTGAGCGAGTCGCCTCGCGTGGCCAGCATCAGCAGCACCGCCCACGGTGCGACCAGCGCCAGCCGGGCGGCGTTGACGGTCCAGGACTGGCGCGCCTCGAGTTCGGCCCTGGTGCGCGCGTCCTCGCGCAGGAAGGTCGACAGCGTCCGCAACAATCGGCCGAGGTCGGTCCCACCGACTTCACGCGCGATGCGGACCGACTCGACCAGCCGGTCGCCCACCGGGTCGGCCAGGCGCGCCTTCAGCGCGTCGAGAGACCGGTGGAAGTCGCCGCTCGTGCGGTAGTCGTGGGCGAACTGCTCGAAGAGCGGCCGCAACTCGACCGGTCCGCGAATCGCCAACTGGGACAACGCTTCTGGCAGGGCGAGGCCGGCGCGCACGGCTGAGGCGACGTGGTCGACGACATCCGGCCACAGGTCCCGGCGTTGCGATCGGCGGCGGCGAGCACGACTGCGAATCAACGCGATCGGCCCCCATGCGCTGATCAGCGCGAAGGCCAGCGCGACGGGCGCGACGCCGAGCGCCGCCATACCGATGAGGAAGACGAAGGCGCCGACCCCGCACGCAACGGCGATCAGGCGGCCGAAGGTAAGGCCGGGGATGTCACACAACGCGACGTCGTCGCGCAGCCGCTCGGTGAAGTCCGCCCGAGATCCTTTGCGGCTCTCCTGTCGTGGCCAGGTCGACCAGTAGAGGCAGAAGACGCCCAGCCCGAAACAGAGCGCGGTGAGGGAGATCATGCATATCTCCCGAGCAACTCACGCACGTCATAACCGGCGCGGGCGAACTGTTCCTCGTGCGGTGGATAGCCGGTGCCCCGCACCAGTTCACCGCCCTCGGTGACGAACAGGTCGGCCAGCTCGATGACATCGCCCTCGACCCGCCCGGGCACCGCGACGATCTCGCGCACCCGTCGGCGGCCGTCGCGTTCGAGGGCGATGTGCACGATCAGGTCCACCGCGCTCGCCACGGTCGGCACGACGAACTGGGCGCTGACATTCGGCCCGGCGAGCAACGGCAGGGTGCACATCTTGATGACCGCTTCGCGGGCGGAGTTGGCGTGCACGGTGGCCATGCCCGGCAGCCCCGAGTTGAGCGCGATCAGCAGGTCGAGGCTCTCCTCCTGGCGCACCTCGCCGACGATGATCCGCGAGGGCCGCATCCGCAGGGCCTCCTTGACCAGCCGGCGCAACGGGATCTCGCCGGTGCCCTCCAGGCTCGGCTGCCGGCACTGCATCGCCGCCCAGTCGCGCGCGGACAATTTGAGCTCGAAGACCTCCTCGCAACTCACCACCCGCTCCTGGGAGGGAATCGCACTGCCGAGACAGTTGAGCAGGGTGGTCTTCCCGGCCTGGGTGCCGCCGGCGACCAGCACGTTGAGCCCGGACGCGACGGCCGCCCCGAGGAAGCGCGCCGCCGGTTGGGTGAGGGTGCCCAGGCGCACCTGGTCATCGAGGGTGTAGGCCCGGGCGACGAATTTGCGAATGTTGAGATACCAGGTGTTCGGAGTGACATCAGGTATGGCGACGTGCAGCCGCGAGCCGTCGGTCAGCGTCGCGTCCACGAACGGGGAGCTGAGGTCGACCCGCCGGCCCGACGGTTTGAGCATCCGCTCGACGAGGGCCTTGACCTGCTCCTCGGTCAGGATGGTGTTGGTGAGCTCGGCGACGCCCTGGCGGGCGACGAAGACCCGGGTCGGATCATTGACCCAAATCTCCTCGACCGTCGGATCGTCCAGATAGGGCTGCAGCGGGCCGAAGCCGACGACCGCGTCCATCACCCGCCGGGTCGCGGTGTCCCGGTCACCGAGCGGCTCGAGACCGCCGCGCAGGCTGCGCT
The DNA here is from genome assembly GCF_011440275.1 of Metallococcus carri. Lineage (GTDB taxonomy): Bacteria > Actinomycetota > Actinomycetes > Actinomycetales > Dermatophilaceae > Metallococcus > Metallococcus carri. Next base: position 133,678 of record NZ_JAAOIV010000008.1, read on the forward strand.
CCTCGTAGTCGGCGACGACATCGCGGACCAGGCCGTGCAGCACGTCCTGATCGCGCGCCGGATCGAGCCGGCGTCGACGGATGAGCTCCCTGACCTCACCCTCGATGACGTCGATCCCCTGCATCGGCACCCTCCTTGCCGGTGGCGCCCGCAATTTTTCGATCTCGGGCGATGCGCTTATCAAACACACCTGAGCGGGTGCTGAACCGATTTCCACAGGAAGCTTTACTTGCCGCTTACCCACGCAGTTGTCACCCGACTCGTGCGTCACACCAGCCCCGGCCGTTCTCCGGCGAACCCCTTCGTCATCGCCGTCACGCCGGCTGGGGGCAGACCGTTACCCCACCCGGCTCGCGTCGACGTTCTGCAGCCGCACATTGCCGCGCGCGAGCAGCTTGCCGTCCTGGCGGATCTCGACCTCCCAGAGCTGCTGGGTGCGGCCCTGGTGCACCGGCAGCGCCTCGACCTCGGCGCGGCCGCCCGTGGTGGAGCGGATCAGGTCGGTGGCATTGTGCACGTCGACCGCGACCTGACCGCGCCCGGCCACCGCGGCCGACCCGCCAATGCTGGCGGCGGATTCGACGATGCTGCAGTGGGCGCCGCCGTGCACGACGCCCCAGGGCGTGTGCTGCGTCGGGCCGAGGTCGACGTGCCCGCGCACGTGGGCGCCGTCATACTCATCGACGCGCAGGCCGCTCGCCGCGACGAACGGGCTGGCGACCTCGAGCGCGAAGTCGGGCAAGGGGACGGGTGCGGTCATAGCTCCTCCGATCGAGATGGATCACTCTGCTGCGGTACGCCAGGTGCCGGTTCGTGCGCCCGCAACCCCGCGCTCCCCCTCACCGCGGGAGAGCCAGGCGACGGTCAGTGCCGCGAGCAGCGAGCAGGCCGCGGCAAGCAGCGCCACCCGGTTCCAGCCGGCCAGCAGGTCGGTGCCGGCGGTCACACTGGCGACGCTGACGCCGACCGCGGCCCCGAGGTAGCGGGCGGTGTTGTTGGCGGCGGTCCCGGTGGCGGCGAGCCCACCCGGCACGGTCGCGACGGCCTGCCGGGCGAGGCCGGCGTTGAGCAGCCCCGACGCGCAGCCGCAGACCGCCAGCCCGGGCACGAACCGCCACGCGCTGACCGGGTCCTCCACGCCGGCCAGCAGCACCAGCCCGACCGCGACGCCGACGAGCCCGGCGGTCAACTGCACGCGGCCGGGGATGCGCGGGCCGTGCCGCACGAGCGCCAGGGCGGCCAGGGCGCTCGTGCCCGACCAGGCGGCCAGCACGCCCGCGGCCTGGAACGTGCTCAGCCCGACCCCCCGCACCAGCACCGTGCACAGGAAGGACGAAGCGGCGATGATCCCGAGGCCGGTGCCGAGGCCGGCGATCGTCGCGCCGAGGAAGGGGCGGTGGGTGAAGATGCCCGGGTCGACCAGGCGCTGCGGTCGGCGCTGGCTGAGCCCGAGGGCCACGAGCAGCAGCACCGACCCGCCGAGCAGCACGGCCGCGAGCACCGGCCCGCCGGCCCGCACCTGCACGATCGCGGTGATCAGCAGCGCGAGGAACGCCGTGAGCAGGGTGAACCCGACCAGGTCGAGGCGCCGGGCTCGTTCGGTGGGTGGCTCGACGGGCAGCACCCGGCCGGCGAAGACGGACAACAGCAGGCCGACGAGCGCGAGCCCGGCGTAGAACCAGCGCCACGCCCCGCCCAGGTCGAGCACTCCGGTCAGCAGCGGGCCGAGCGCGATGCCTGCGCCCATCGCGGCGCTCCACCAGACGGCGGACGTCGAGCGGCGGCGCCCGGCGCCGTCGGCCGCGGCGAGCAGACCGAGCCCGGTCGCGATCATCCCGGCCGCGCCGAAGCCGACCACGACCCTCGCGGCGACGAACGGTCCGGTGCCGCCGACCACGGCGCACACGAGGTTGGCTCCCGCGAAAACCATTGCGCCCAGGGCGAATACGCGAGCGCGGCCGAGCGCGTCGGCGACCACTCCGGCGGCGAGCAGGGTGACGGCGAGGCCCACGCTCATCGACGCGAGCACCCAGGTGGTGCCGGCGGTCGATGCGTCGAGCGCGGCGGACAGCGTCACCGCGTTCCCGAGCGGACCGGCGTAGGCGACCATCGACCAGAAGGTGCTCGCCACGACGAGGGCCAGCACCGCGCCATACGCTCCCGGGCTGTTCGGTCTCATCACCAGACCTGTCTACCACGCTATGAGTCTCATGACGAGACTTATCGGGTAGACTGCGGGAACGTGGCACTGGGCAACGGATACGAGCAGCAGGGGTGCTTCCTCGCGCGGGCGCTGGAGGTGGTCGGCGAGCGCTGGACGCTGCTGATCCTGCGGGACTGCTTCTACGGTGTGCGGCATTTCAGCGACCTGCTGGCGCACCTGGACATCTCCCGCGGGGTGCTGACCGAGCGGCTCGACGCGCTGGTGGCCGCGGGCGTGCTGGAGCGGCGGCCGAAGGGCCGGGCGGTGGAGTATGTCCTCACCGACGCCGGCCGCGCGCTGTGGCCGAGCATCTATGCGCTGAGCAAGTGGGGCGAGCAGCACCTGTCCGGCAACCATCCGCCTCGGGTGTTCAGCCACGCCGACTGTGGCACTGACCTCGACGACGCCGGCCGCTGCCCCACCTGCGGGACGGTGCCCGACGTCGCCGAACTGGTCGTACGTTTGGCGGACGGGCCCCACGGCAGTCGCCGGAGCGACCCGGTCGCCGTCGCGCTGAGCACCCCGCACCGGATGCTCACGCCGATCCCGTGAACTGAGCCCGCCTCTTGAGGTGCGTCAGCCGGCACGCTCGATGCGAGCCGCCAGAGTCGCGCTCGCGGCGCGCACCTCCGGCATACGCCGTGGATCGGCCAGCACCGAGCGCAGCACGAAATCGGCCACCCGGGTCGCCGGCGTGCGGGGATCGGCCGCCGGCTCCGGCCCCTGCTCACGCACCACCTCGAGCAACAGCCCGGTGATCGCACCCTGCACGAACTCCGGCTCCTCCGCCACGAACTCACCGGCCTCGACCCCGAGTCGCACCAGATCCGCCGTCGCAGCGTGCAAGCGTGCCCGGCTGCGCGCCTGCGCGGCCAGCTCCGGCAGTTGCAGCACGTCGTCGTTGTAGAGCCCGCGCACGTCATACGGCAGGGAGAGCACCGCGGCGATGTCACCGACCACGAAGGCGTGCAGGCGCACGGCCACCTGCCCGTCGGCGGCCACGGCCGCCCGGATCCGGGCGAGCGCCGGCCCAAGATCCTCATCGAGCAGTGCCGCCAGGATCTCGTGCTTGGTCGCGAAATGCTTGTAGAGCGAGGGTTGTTGGATGCCGACCGCCCCAGCGATATCGCGCGTCGAGGTCCCGTGATATCCGCGGATCGCGAAAAGTCGCGATGCCTCGATGAGGATGCGCAACCGGGTCGGCGCGGGACGCGCGCTCGTCATCCGGCCCTCCCTGCTCGTGCTGTCGGCGGCAGCCACTCTAACCAGCCGCCGATGTGATCCCCTTCACCCGAAGGCTATCGATTGATAGCCTTCGGGTCAGCGCACCTCCGCGCACCCAGAAGGGAGGGACCGCATGAGTCCCGACAACACAGCGGCGACCGTCGAGGTGGCTGCCGGCCACGACCCGGGCGGCCTACGGAAGAACACCGTGACGACCCGCCATCTGATCTTCTTCGTCGTCGCGGCCGCCGCGCCGCTGACCGTGTCCGCGGGTTTCCTCCCGCTCGGCCTACTCGTCGGCGGCACGATGCTCCCGGTCGCCTTCCTCATCGCGGGTGCGACCTACGCGATCTTCTCGGTCGGCTTCACCGCGATGTCCCGCCACGTCGTGGACTCCGGTGCGTTCTCGGCCTACATCGAGGCAGGTTTCGGGCGGGTCGCCGGTGGGTCGGCAGCCCTCGTCGCGTGGACCGGATACACCTTGGGTCAGATCGGATTCGCCTCTGCCGCAGGGCTTTTCGCGTCCGTGCCGATCGACTCGCAGTTCGGCGTGACCATCCCGTGGGGCATCTGTGCCACCGTCATCTCGGCGGCGGTCGTCGCCCTGTGCTGGGCGCGGGTCGACCTCGGCGCGCGGGTCGCGGCGCTCCTGCTGCTGCTCGAGATCGGCGTGCTCGCCGTCTTCGTCATCGCGGTCTGGCTGCGTGGCGGCGCGGCCGGCATACCGTGGCAGACCCTGCAACCATCCGCCTGGCAGGCTCCCACGCTGAGCGCCGCCTTCTTGATCACCTTCCTGGTCTTCATCGGCTTCGAACAGACCGCGGTGTATGGCGAAGAGGTGGCCGACGCCCAGCGAGCGGTCCCCCGTGCCACCTTCGCCGCGGTCGCCATCCTCACGCTGATCTACGCGCTCGCCGCCTTCACCATCGTCATGGCGATCGGCACCGGCGCGCTTGCCAAGGTCCTGTCGGGTGACCCTTCGCAGGTGGTCTTCAATCTCAACACCAGCTATGTCTCAGCTGAAATGACCACTGTGATGCAGGTGTTGGTAATCACCAGCTTCGTCGCCGGCGTCATCGCGCTGCAGAATGCCGGCACGCGCTATCTGTTCTCGATGGGGCGGCGCGGCCTGCTGCCGCGGTCGCTCGCGACGACGAGTGCACAGGGCAGCCCGCATCGGGCCGTGCTCACCCAGGGGGTCATCACGACCGTCGCAATCGCCGCCTTCGGGCTGTCCTCGCTCGACCCCTACACCCAAGTCGTCACCTGGACGAACACCCCGACGCTCTTCGCCGTCCTGGCGCTGCAGATCGTGACCAGCCTCGCCGTCGTGCGGTGGTTCACTCGCCGTCACCAGGGCGAGTCCGCCTGGACACGGCTGGTGGCTCCGTCGCTCGCGGCCGTGCTCCTCGCCGTCGTGCTCTGGCTGGCTGTGTCCTCGATGGGCCTGCTCACCGGCCTCGGCAATCTCGGCAACCTGCTCGTCATCAGCCCGCTCTTGCTCGCTGCCGCCATCGGTGCGGTCAGGGGCGTGGCACTCACTCGAAGGACCGACCATGGCTGACAACCTGCCCGCCCCGCCGCATGCCGAGGCCGTCCGCCACGCCGAACCGCAGCCCGGCCCCCGATATGCGTGGTCGGTGCCCGGGTTCGTCGTCGAACGCCCGGGCATGGGTAGCGTCGAAGCCTGGTGTTACACCGACGAATGGAGCTTCGATCCCGGCGACACCGTCGAGGTCCGCGCCCACACGACGGCGGACAGCTACTCGCTCAGGCTCGTGCGCGACGGCATACGGCCGGAGGAGGTGTGGTCCGCGCGCGACCTGCCCGGTCGTGCGCACCCGACCCCCGAGGATGCGTATGCCGTCGGCTGCGGCTGGCCGGTCGCCGTCACCTTCGAGGTCGGCGCGGACTGGCCCTCGGGCCTCTACCTGCTGATCATCGAGGTGGACGACGGCGGCCGTCGGCACGAGCGCGAGCACTTCATCGTGGTGCGGGGGCAGCGGCGCACCCCGCACGCGCTCATCCTGACCACGAGCACGATGACCTCCTACAACGACTGGGGCGGGGCGAACGCCTACCGCGGACTGGGCGACGATCCCTACGCCGATGTCCCCAGCCCACGCCTGTCGGTCCGCCGGCCGATCGCACGGGGGATGCTGCGCAAACCCCCGCACGCGCCGCGCAGCTCCAACCCGCACACTCCGGCGCTCGGCGAGTTGCCGCGGCACCCGGCCTACGAATGGGCGCACACCCACGGCTATTCACGCCACCACGCCGACGCGTTCTGGGCGACCTACGAGCGGCCGTTCGCGCACTGGGCCGAAGGCGAGGGGATCACGCTGGACTACCTGACCCAGCACGACCTCCACCGCGATCCGCACGCTCTTGACGGTTATGCCAACGCGATCATCGTCGGCCACGACGAGTACTGGACCGCAGCGATGCGCGACACCGTGGACGCCTTCGTCGAGCAGGGCGGACACATCTCCCGGTTCGCCGGCAACTTCCTGTGGCAGGTCCGCTTGGAGGATGAGGAGTCGGTGCAGGTCTGCTACAAGCTGCCAGAGCTCGACCCGCTCTTCGCGACCGATCCGGTGCATGTCACCACAGCCTGGGAGTGGCCACCGATCGGCCGGCCCGGCTCGCAGACGATGGGCCTCAACGGCATGGCCGGTGTCTACAACCGTTATGGCTCGGCCGCACCGCGGTCGTCGGGCGGCTTCACCGTGCAACGGCCGGGGCACTGGGCCTTCGAGGACACCGACCTGCACCACGGCGATGTCTTCGGCGGCGCGCCCATCTGCGTTGCGGCGTTCGAACTCGACGGCTGCGATTACACCGTGCGCCGTGGGTTGCCGTTCCCCACCGGGTCGGACGGCGCGCCGGACAACCTGGAGATCATCGCTATGTGTCCAGCCGTCGGTGGCGAGTCCGATCGCTGGCAGGGCCAGGTGCCGCTCGGCGCGCCCATGGTCGAGGTTGAACAGATCATCGAGGTCCTCTTCGACCCGGTGCCGGACCGGTTCACCGGCGAGTTCTACGGGTCGGGCATGGTCGCGAGCTTCACCAAGGGTGAGGGCAGTGTGTTCTGCGCCGGCAGCACCGAGTGGGTCAACGGCCTGCGCCTGCACGATCCGTTCACTGAACAGATCACCCGCAACGTGCTGCGGCGGTTCAGCGCCCGCGGCAATCTCGTTGTCCCCCAGTGAAATCCACGAAAGGTCACCTTCGATGAGCACGCACGACCCCGGCATACCGGAGCAGCGAACCAGCCCGAGCGCTCCGATCGATGCGACGGTCGTGCCGAGGTATGCCGGTGACGGCACCTTCGCGCGCTTGCCGCGGCTGGATCAGCTGCCGGAGGCGGACACCGTGGTCTGGGGTGTGCCCTTCGACAGCGGCGTGAGCTACCGGCCGGGCGCGCGCTTCGGGCCACAGCACGTCCGGCAGTCCTCGCGGTTGCTGCGCCCCTACAACCCCGCGCTTGAGGTGCTGCCGTTCAGTGCCCGCACGGTCGCCGACGCCGGCGACATCGGGGTCAACCCCTTCGACATCGAGGAGGCGATCGGCACCGTCGAGACCGCGGCCCGCGACCTCGCCGGCACCCGCCGCACCCTGCTCACGATCGGCGGCGACCACACGATTGCGTTGCCGTTGTTGCGTTTTCAGCACTCGCTGCACGGGCCGATCGCGGTGCTGCACTTCGACGCCCACCTCGACACCTGGGACACCTACTTCGGGGCGCCCTACACCCACGGCACGCCCTTCCGCCGGGCCGCCGAGGAGGGCCTGATCGACCACGCGCACTCGATGCACGTCGGGCTGCGCGGATCGCTCTACGACCGGCTGGACCTGCAGGAGAGCGAGCGGATGGGCTTCGCCGCCATCCACGCGCGCGACTTCATCCGGCACCCGCTGGACGAGCTGATCGAGCGCATCCGAGCCCGGCTGGGCGATCGCCCCGTCTATGTCTCGATCGACATTGACGTCCTCGATCCGGCGCACGCGCCCGGCACCGGCACGCCCGAACCGGGCGGGCTCACCAGCCGCGAACTGCTGGAAATCATCCGCGGGCTGGCCGGCCTCAACGTCGTCGGAGCGGACTTCGTCGAGGTCTCCCCTGCCTACGACCACGCCGAGCTCACCGGCCTGGCCGCGGCGCACGCGGTCTATGAGTTGATCAGCATCCTGCCGCCGGCGCGCTGACCCCGGTTTTCCACAGGGGGTCCGGCGGGCGCGGACCGGTTCGGCGCACCCTGGGCGCATGCAGCCCGAAGATCCCGTCGCTGTGCGCTGCACGCTCATCGCCGCTGCAGGCTGCGCGCCGCGCGATGTCGTCATCCGCGCCGCACCCTCGGTGCCATGGGGCGAGGTGCGCGCCGCCGTGCGAGCGAGCGGGATCGAGGTCCCCGACCCGGCGTATGCCGGAGCCACCGCGGTGGTCGCCGACCGCTCGTGGGTTGCCCAGGGCGTCCGGTCCGGTGCCGTCCTGGGCCCGCGGCCCACGGCGCGGACGGCAACCGGGCTGCTGGAGGTGGCCGTGGTCGAGGGGCCGTGGTGCGGCCTCTCCGCGGCGCTCTCCGCCCGGCCCGTGGTGATCGGTCGCGGCGTCGATTGCGACCTGCGGCTGGAGGATCCGGAGGTGTCCCGCCGCCACTGCGCGGTGGCGGTGCGCCAAGGTCAGGCCGAGGTGGTGGACCTCGCGACCACCAACGGCACGTGGCTGGCCGGCGAGCCGATCCAGCCCGAGCAACGCCATGAGTTGCGACTGGGTCAGCACTTCCGCGTCGGGTCGAATGTGCTTGTCGTGCAACGTGTTTCGCAACAATCCGAGAGCACCGAGGTGCGCGTAGGACCGCGCGTGTGTCCGCCGCTGCCCACGGTCGACCTCATCCCGCCGACTCCGCCCCAGCCGCCCGAACGACGCTCACTGCCGTGGATCGTCGCCCTGCTGCCGGTGGTCGCGGCCGTCCTGATGGCCGTGCTCTGGCGCAACGCGATGTTCCTCGGTTTCGCCCTGCTGAGCCCGGTGATGGCGATCGGGCAGTGGTGGAACGACAAACGCTCGGATCAACGCAAAGGCCTCGAAGCGGCAGCCCGGCACACCGTGGCGGTCGCGACGCACGAGGAGCGAATCCGCGACGCGCTCGCCGCCGAACTCGCGCTGCGGATCCGCCGCTCACCCACCCTCGTGGACGCCGAACGCGCGGTGCACACCCGGTCGGCAGCACTGTGGAGCAGGCGGCCAGGCGACGGCGACCGGGTCCTGTGGCGCCTCGGCACGGGTGCGGTGCCCGCGCGGGTGACCCTCGACAAGGTGCCGGTCAGCCACGCCCGCGCGCCGGTCGCGCTCGACCTTGCCCAACACCGCGTCACCGGCATCAGCGGACCGCTCGCGCAGGAGGCTCTCGACGGCCTGCTGCTCCAACTCGCGGCGTGGCACTCGCCGCGCACGCTCGAGGTGGTGGTGCTCTCGGCCGAGCCGCGGTCGGATTCGCCGTGGCGCTGGCTGCCGCATACCGGTGGGCCATTGCACCCGCGGTTGGTCGTCGCCGACCCGGGTAAGCAGGCGTTCACCGATGTCATCGCCGCGCTGCGAGCCGATGCCGAGCTGGCCAAGGCACCCCCGCGCACGGTGCTGGTCCTGCTCGACGCCGATCGCACCGCCGTCATCCCCGCGGTGCGGGACTTGCTGGCCGACCCGGCCCGACGTGGGCTGACGATCGTTGCGTCGGCCTCCGCGGCGAGCGGTCTGCCCGCCGAGTGCACGGCGACGATCGAGCTGGATTCGTCCCGCGCGGGCGTGCTGCAGACCGAACAGCGCCTCGGGTTCGTGCCCGACCTGCCGGTGCCGTCGATGGTTCGGGCCGTATGCCGCTCGCTCGCCTCCTGCCGGGACGTCACTCCGGACGGAGGCGCTGCGGCGGTGCCGGATGCGGTGACCTTGCGTCCGCTGCTCCGCGGTGCTGAAGGCATCGACATGGTTGATTCCCTTGCGTTGCAACGCCTTTGGCAGCGCCGGCCGCACAGCACCGGGCTCACCATCGGCACCGACGGAGGCGGTCCGGTCACCCTGGATCTGCGCCGCGACGGACCCCACGTCCTGATCGCCGGCACCACCGGCGCGGGCAAGTCGGAGTTGCTGCAGACCTTCGTCGCGGCTCTCGCCACGGTGAACCGGCCAGACGAGCTCAACTTCGTGCTGGTCGATTACAAGGGCGGGTCGGCCTTCGCCGGCTGCGCCGACCTGCCGCATACCGTCGGCATCGTCACCGACCTGGACGCCCATCTCACCCGGCGCGCGCTGCGATCGCTGCAGGCCGAGGTCCGCCGGCGCGAACGCATCCTCGCCGAGGCCGGTGCGAAGGATCTGGACGACTATCGCGCCGATCCGGGCCGGCCACCGGTGCCGCGGCTGGTGCTGGTCATCGACGAGTTCCGGGTGCTGGCCGAAGAACTCCCGGATTTCGTCGACGGGCTCGTGCGCCTGGCGGCCGTGGGCCGCTCCCTGGGGCTGCATCTCGTGCTGGCCACCCAGCGTCCTGCGGGCGTGGTGACCGCCGACATCCGCGCCAATATGAACCTGCGGATTGCGCTGCGCGTGCGCGATGAGGGTGACGCCCAGGATGTGGTGGAGGACGCGGCGCCGGCGCGGATCAGCAGCGCCACCCCCGGCCGTGCCGTCCTTCGCACCGGCGCCACCGAACCGGTGACCCTCCAGACCGCCCGGGTGACGACCGCGAGCGGTGAGGAGGGGTCATCGGTCGAGGTCGGCGTGCCACGCGGTCCGGCCATCGCCTGGCACGGCCCGGCCACCATCGACGACTCGTCCGACCTGGCCGCGCTGACCTCGGCGTGCCGCGCCGCGACCTCGGCCCTGCAGGTCGCCCCGGGCCGGTCACCCTGGCTGGCGCCCTTGCCCGATCTGGTGCACCCGACCGACCTCGAGGGCGTGCCCCCGCGCAGCGTGACCGGCGCGGAACGGCCCGGCATACCGCTGGCGCTGCTCGATCTGCCGGACGACCAGGTCCGCGCGGCCCTGCACTGGACCCCGGAGACCGACGGGCACCTCGCCATCGTCGGCGGCCCCCGCAGTGGGCGCACCAGCGCGCTGCTGACGATCGCCGCGGGCAGCGCCACCCACGACGTCCACCTCTATGCGATCGACGCCTCCGGCGCGCTCGGAGCGCTCGCCCAACTGCCGCTGTGCGGCGCCGTCGTGGACGCCACCGATATCGGCCGAGCGGGTCGGGTGGTGTCCTGGCTCGGCGAGCAAATCCGTTGTCGCCAGGTCGAATTCGCGCGGATCGGAGTGTCTACCTGGGTGGAGCTCGATGATGCGCACCGCGCCAGGTGGCCGCGGATCGCGCTGCTGATCGACGGGTGGGAAGCCTTCTCCGAGGCGAGCGACGAACTCACCCAGGGGCGCCTCGGCGACGAGGTGCTCGCTCTGCTGCGCACCGCACCGGCCGCCGGACTGTATGCCGTGCTCACCGGCGGCCGGGCGCTCACCAGCGGCCGCCTCGCCGCCTCGATCCGGGCCACGACCGTGCTGTCGGCCGAGGAGTCCGACCTGATGATGGTGGGTCTTCGGCAGGATCAGCTCCCCGAGCACATGCCACCAGGTCGGGCCGTGGTGTTGCCGAATGCCGAGGAATGCCAATGGATTTCGCTCGGCACCACCGGCGCGGAACGGTCAGCGGCCCTCGGCGCGATCGCGCGCAACTGTGCTGCAGCGAGCCAGCCGCGGCGGTTCGCCTCGCTCCCCGACCACGTCGCGCTGAGCGAGCTGACCGCTCCGGCCGACATGCTGCTCCTCGGGATCGCGGGCGAGGATCCGGCCCCGATGGGATTCGATGCCACCGAACCAAGTGCGGTGATCGCCGGTCCGCCAGGAAGCGGTCGCACCAGCGTGCTGCTCACCCTCGCCCACGGCGCGGGCGAACGGCCGGTGGCCTGGGTCGCGCCAGGCGCGTCGGCCGGCATACCGGACGGGGTGATGCTGTTGCCGCCGGACGACGAGGCAGCGGTCGAGCGCTGGTGCCAGGAGCACCCGAACGGCCTGGTGCTGGTTGACGATCTGGACCAGCTCTTTGGTTGTCCGGCCGAGGACCCGCTGCTCGACCACCTCGCCGCATCGCGGATGACCGGCGGCGCGGTGATCGCGGCCGGCACGTCCGCCGAGCTGGCCACGGCCTTCCGCGGGCTGGCGGCCGATCTCAAGCGCCGCCGCACCGGGGTGATCCTGTCCCCCGGCCGGCACGACGGTGAGATCTTCGGCATTCAGCTGCCGCCGCAAGAACGCGGTGGGCCGGGGCGCGGCCTGCTCGTGCTGCGCGGTCGCGTCCATCCGCTGCAGGCGGCGCTACCCCCGGCCCCACCCGCAGCCGCGAAATCCGCCTAGGCACCCTCGGGTGGACCACGCGGCGGCGCGCGCCGCTACCGTTGTGCGGACCGCTTCACCGACCCGCCCCAGGAGACCCGTGTCCAGTCGCCACCTGCAGCTCGGTTGCACCTTCCGGTACTCCTCGCTCGCACCGACGGCTGCTGTCTTCCAGGTCGGGCCGGTCGACCAGCCGCGCGCCACCTTGCGGGACGTCAGCTGGTCGGTCACCGGCGACCTGCCGTTGCACCACTACCGCGATCTGTACGGCAACCCCTGCACCCGGCTCACCCTGCCGACCGGCGTCACCACCCTGACGTATGCCGCCAAGGCGGAGGTGCCGGACGCCCTGGATGACATCGACGAGGACGCACCCGAGACGCCGCCAACCGAGCTGCCGGACGACGTGCTCGTCTACACCCTGGCCAGCCGGTTCTGCCAGCCCGACGTGCTCGGCGGCCAGGCCTGGAAGCGCTTCGGCCACCTGCCACCCGGCTACCGGCGGGTGCTCGCCATACGGCAGTTCGTGCACGAATGGCTCACGTACACAACGGGATCCACCATCGCGACGGCGACTTCCGTCGACGTGTTCACGACCGGCCGGGGCGTCTGCCGCGACTTCGCGCACCTGATGATCACCTTCTGCCGGGCGCTCAACATCCCGGCGCGCTATGTGCACGGCTATATGCCGATCATGGATGTCCCGCGGGTCGAGGCCGTGATGGACTTCCACGCCTGGACCCAGGTCTGGCTCGACGGCCGCTGGTGGGATTTCGACGCCCGGTGGAACGCTCCCCGAAAGGGCCGGGTCGTCGTCGGCGTCGGTCGCGATGCCGCCGACGTGGCGATGGTGACCACCTATGGCGCCCCGTGGCTGCAGCTGATGACGGTCACCTGCGAGGAGATCCAGCCCTAAAACCCTTGCCAGTCGGGCTTGTTCGCGAAGGCGTCGCGGTAGTAGTCGGTCAGTTGCAGACGTGACGCGGCGGCCCGGTCGACCAGCACGGTGACATGCGGGTGCAGCTGCAGCACCGACGCCGGCCACATCGCGGTGATCGGTCCTTCGACGAGCTGGTGCACGGCCTGCGCCTTGTGCCGCCCGGAGGCGATGAGCAGCAGGTGACGCGCCTGCATGATCGTGCCGACACCCTGGGTCACGCAGTGGCTCGGCACGGCGTCCACGTCGCCGTCGAAGAACCGCGCGTTGTCGACGCGGGTCTGCTGGGTCAGCGTCTTGATCCGGGTGCGCGACGCCAGCGATGACCCCGGTTCGTTGAACGCCACATGCCCGTCGGCGCCAATCCCGAGGATTTGCAGGTCGATTCCGCCCGCGTCGGCGATCTGCCCCTCGTATGCCGCGCACGCCGCCGGTATGTCGGCCGCCGCACCGTCCGGGGTGTGCAGGCGGCCCGGGTCGAGGTCGACCTTGTCGACGAAGTCGCGCAGGATGACGCTGCGATAGGACTGCGGGTGGCCGGGTGGCAGGCCGACATACTCATCGAGGGTGAAGGCCGAGGACCGCGCTAGCGACACCGATCCGGCGGCGACGGCCGCTGCGACGGCGTCATAGATCGACACCGGGCTCGACCCGGTGGCGAGCCCGAGGACAGCATCCGGCGTGTTGGCGAGGGTGTCGATGACTGCCTTCGCGCCGAGCCGGCCGAGCTCGCCGGCGTCGTCCTGGATCACGACCTCCATCGCGCCTCCTTCGCCGTGGTTGCCTGAAAACTACGCCGACGGCAACCCGGAGGAGACCAGACACGCCTTCGGCGACGCCCCGCGAGCGGGCACCCCCACCGCGAGAGCGTGAGCGATGCGGCGGGACCGCTCGCGATATCCGGGGGTGTTGAAGTGGATGTTGTCGTCGATGAACCACTGGTCTTGGACTTCGCTGGCCCAGTCATAGACGCGCATATTGGGGTACTGCGCGCAGGCCTGCTGCAAGCTGTTGCTCCAGTCGACATTGTGTGCCGCCGAGTAGTAGCCGGACTTCACCAAGGACTTGGTGTTTACCCACAGGACCGGCTGATCCGAGGGGATCTTGCTCATCATCGCCGCGATCCGGGTTGGGTAGTCCGCACCGCCGGTGTAGAGGTTGGCCGCGTCATTGGTGCCGAGCGCGAGAATCCAGCAACCGTTATATCCCGCGGTGAGATATTTGTCCGCGACGGACTGGGCGTTCGGTTGCCCCTGCCAGGTCTCGATAATCGAGCGCGCCCCGGAGATCTCGGGATAGAACGTCGTCACTCCGACCCGTTGGAGCTGCGCCTTGATCCGGTCTGCGGGGTTGGGCAGATAATTCGGCGACTGCAGACCCTCCGAAGTCGAATCTCCGATGTAGACGACCTTGCTGCACGAAGTCCGCGTGGAGACCGGGGAAGTAGAAGGGGCCGGAGTGGCGCTCGCGGACGGCTTGGGCGCGTCCTCGGCGACGATCTTTCCACTGTTGGCGGCGGCACCCTCTGCTCGGGCGGCGCTGGCGGCATTCATTGAGGGGAAGGTGAAGGCCTGCGGCAGGATCAGGGCGAGCACGGCCGACGGGATGAAGACGGCAGTGCCCCACCCCACCCCGGGCGATCGCCGGTCGGGGATCCCCTGCCGCGCGCGCCGCAGCGCGCCGAGGAAGCCGTGTCGCCGGATCGGATTCTCGACCAGTGCCCAGGACAGCGCGGCCAAGATGATCGTGATCGCCACCAGGACGAGATCCCGCACGATCGCGTTGCCCTGGGCGAACTTCGCTGGGGTGAACGCGAGCACCGGCAGATGCCACAAGTAGATGCCGTAGGACCGTTCACCGAGCCACCGCAACGGAGCCCAGGCGAAAAGTCGAGACAGCACCGTGCCGGAGGTGCAGACCGCGACGAGCAGGGCACAGGTGGCCACCGACAAGGCGATCAGGCCCCACTGGTAGAGGCTCATCGTGTAGTCGCTGGTGAACATGCACATCGCGATCACCCCGGCCAGGCCGACGAAACCGGCGACATCCACCAACGTGCGCCCGCCGCGTCCGAGGCCGCCTGGCGCCATCCGATGGGGGCGCCACAACAGCGCCAGGACCGCGCCGAGCAGCAGGCCACCGGCGCGGGTGTCGGTGGCCTCGTAGGCGCGGGTGTTGTCGAAACCGGGTTGGGCCAACTGACTGAGCAGCCAGAATGATCCGCCGGCGAGGACCGTCGTGGCGGCCGCGACGAGCACCTGCCGGCCACGGCAGACGATGATCAACGCCGCGAGCAGGAGCGGCCACACCAGATAGAACTGCTCCTCGACCGACAGCGACCACAGGTGGTCGAACGGACCGGGTCCGCTGAACCGGTCGAAATAGGATTTGCCGGACACGATGGTGTGCCAGTTGGCGACATAGAACAGCGCCGCGAGCGCCTCCACCGCGCGGGTGCCGAAACGTTCGCGATCCACCAGCAGCACCATCGTCATACCGACGAACAGCACGAGGATCACCGCCGGCAGCAGGCGACGGGCCCGTCGGATCCAGAAGGTCTTCAGGCCCAGGGTGCCGCTGCGGCGCCACTGGCTGAGCAGGATGCTGGTGATCAGGAAGCCGCTGAGGGTGAAGAACACGCCGACCCCGAGCAGGCCGCCGGAGAACCGGTCGATGCCCAGGTGATACAGGATCACCACGGCGACGGCGAGCGTCCGCACGCCGTCCAGGCCGGGATAGTACGTGGCATTGCGATCCACCGGACGTGGCACCGAAGACCCCCTCGCTCATGTGCGTGCGCTCGTCGGTTTGTGGACGACACACGCCCCAGCTTGGTTGGCTGCCGCCGCGGGTTGATGGGGGAAATTGCGGATCCGGTTTCCAGCATGCACGAAGGGCCGGAACTCGTCATGAGTTCCGGCCCTTCGTGGTCCCGACGGGGACCGCAGTAGCGGGGGCAGGATTTGAACCTGCGACCTCCGGGTTATGAGCCCGGCGAGCTACCGAGCTGCTCCACCCCGCGTCGGTGAACACCACCTTACGCGACCGCGACGACTGGCTCCAAATCGAGACCGGGGGTTGACGCGGGCCAGCCGTAAGGCGCACCATTCAACACATGCTGAATTCAACGCTTGTTGAAACCGCGGTCGCGGCCGACCGGCTTGAGGTCAGTCGCCGCGGCACCCCCGTGCTGCACCAGCTCACCTTCACCGTGCCGACCGGCGCGATCGTCGGCCTGATGGGGCCGTCCGGCTGCGGCAAGACCACGCTGATGCGCACGATCGTGGGCGTCCAGCGCATCGCCGGCGGCAGCCTCACCGTCCTCGGCAGCACCCCGGACGATCCCGCCAACCGGCCCCGGCTCGGCTATGTCACCCAGGCCGTCAGCGTCTACCGCGACCTCACCGTGCGCCAGAACGCCGCGTATTTCGCTGCGCTGCAAGGGTTTTCGGTCGACCACGTCGATGACGCCGTGGCCGCCGTCGGGCTCACGCCGTATGCCGACCGTCGGGTCGAGCAACTCTCCGGCGGCCAGGCATCGCGTGCCTCCCTGGCCTGCGCCCTCGTCGGGGACCCCGACCTGCTCGTGCTCGACGAGCCCACCGTAGGCCTGGACCCGGTCACCCGCGAGGAGTTGTGGGAGCACCTGCGCGCACTCGCCGACGCGGGCACCACGCTGCTCGTCTCCAGCCACGTCATGGACGAGGCCGAGCGGTGCGACAGCGTGCTGCTGATGCGCGACGGTCGCCTGCTCGAGCACCTCCCGCCACGGCAGCTGCTGGAGCGCACCCACACCGACTCGATGGACCGCGCCTTCCTCACCCTGATCAAGGAGCACGCCGCATGAACCCGCACGCAACCATCGCGACGATCAAGCGAATCCTGTTGCAGCTCAGGGCAGATCACCGCACTGTCGGCCTCATCGTCGGGGTCCCGACCTTGCTGCTCACGCTGCTCTACTTCGTCTACAACGGCAGCGCCGTCTTCGACCGGCTCGCGCTCACCATGCTCGGCATCCTGCCGATGCTCGTGATGTTCCTCGTCACCAGCGTCGCCATGCTGCGCGAACGCACCACCGGCACCCTCGAGCGGCTGCTCACCACTCCCCTGCACCGCGCCGACCTGCTGCTCGGCTATGGCATCGCCTTCGCCGTCGCTGCGTTGGCCCAGAGTCTGGTGATCGTCGCAGTCGCGCACTGGCTGCTCGGCGTCGACACCGCCGGCCCCCTGGCCTGGGTGCTGCTCGTGGCCATCTGCGCGGCCACGGTGGGCGTCGCGACGGGCCTGCTGGCCAGCGCCTTCGCCCGCACCGAGTTCCAGGCGGTGCAGTTCATGCCCCTGGTCATCGGCCCGCAGGTCTTTCTGTGCGGCCTGCTCGCCCCCCGCGACGGTATGCCGGAGCTGTTGCGCTGGCTGTCCGACGCCCTGCCGATGACCTATGCCGTGAAGGCGCTGCAAGCCATTGGGAGGCAGTCGGACCCCACCACCGATGTGATGCAGAATGCCGGTGTGCTGCTCGCCTTCACCGTCGTCGCCCTCGGCCTGGCCGCGGGGTCGATGCCGCGCCGGACCCGATGACGCCACGCGCGTCCGGACGGCGCCCCGGCGGCTCCAGCGCCCGCGAGGACATCCTCGCGAGTGCGCGAAAGCTGTTCGCCGACAAGGGTTTTGATGGAGTATCGCTGCGCGCGATCGCCGGTGATGCCGGCGTCGACGTGGCTCTGATCAGTCACTATTTCGACAACAAGCGCGGGCTCTTCCTGGCGACCGTGGCCCTGCCGGTCGACCCGGCCGAGGTGCTCAAGCCCCTCGCCGGTGCCCCCGACGAGGACCTCGCGCGCACCCTGCTCACCCAATTCCTCGAGGTCTGGGACGGTCCGTCCAGCGAGGCGGTGCTCGCCACCTTCCGCACCGCCATCGCCGGCGGCGAGTCCGAGCTGG
The DNA here is from genome assembly GCF_011440275.1 of Metallococcus carri. GTDB lineage: Bacteria > Actinomycetota > Actinomycetes > Actinomycetales > Dermatophilaceae > Metallococcus > Metallococcus carri. The sequence continues at coordinate 151,369 of NZ_JAAOIV010000008.1, forward strand.
CGCGCAGCTTCGTGTCGACCCTGGTCTTCGACGTGCTGCGTGACCGACTGGCCGGCGCCGACGACCTGGAGCTCCGCCTCGGCCTGGCCGCGACCCAGATCTCGGGAATCATCATGGTGCGCAAGGTGATTCGGCTCGAGCCGATCGCCTCGATGCCGGCACCGAGGCTCGTCGACCTCATCGCGCCGAACCTCCAGCGCTACTTCACCGGGCCACTCCCCCGAGCTTGACGAGCCGGTCGATCGCCTTGCGCAGGTTCTCCTGGGCCTTGCCGTAAGCGTCCCAATCGCCCTTCTTCATCGCCGCCTGAGCCTGGTCGAAATACTTCTTGACCTCCGCGACCGCCGCCTTCAGCTGGGGGCTGGGCGTGCTCGCCGGCGGCGGTGCCGGCGAAGCCCCCGGGGTGCTCGCACCCGCGTCGGAGGCCTTCACCCCGGACGAACCGCCGAACAGCGCGTTGAGCGCGGCGTCGAGCGTGTCACCCCACGCCACCGTCTTACCGAAGCCGACGACGACCGCCGTCTGCCGCAGCGCGGTGCCCTTCGAGCGCAGGTAGAGCGGCTCGACATACAGCAGCCCGCCACCCGCCGGCACGGTCACGATCGTGCCCCGCACCAGCTTGGCGGCATTGCCGGTGAGATATTGCGACAGCGTCTGCTTGAAGGCCGGTGCGGTCGCGGTGGACCCGTTCACAGCACCCTGAAACTGTTGTGGCCCATACGAATCGCTCCCCTGAGGCAACACCGTCAGGTGCAAACGGCCGTAGGCATCGCGCACCTGTTGCGGGTCACCGCCGGGATCGGCGTCGACGCGCAGCGTCGCCACGAGGTTCTGCTTGGCACCACGCGGCACGAAGGTCGAGACGAGCGACCATTCGGGCGCACCACCTTGCGGTCCGGGCGTCGCAACATAGGTGGCCGGGGCCGGCCGGCCGTTGCCGCGGATCGGGTCGGCGGGCACCGACCACACGTCCGACCCCGCGATGAACGCCTTGGGGTCGGTGTTGTGATACATCGTCAACACCTGCTGCTGGATGGCGAACAGATCACCCGGATAGCGCAGCTGTGGCAGGACGTCGGCCGGGATCGCACTCGCCGGCTCGACCGTGCCCGGGAAGGCCCGCTGCCAGGCCTTGAGGATCGGGTCCTCACCGTCCCAGGCGTAGAGGCGCACGGTCCCGTCATACCCATCGACCGTTGCCTTCACCGCGTTGCGCACGTAGTTGACGCTCGATCCGGGGTCCACGCCCCGGTCACCGGCCGGCGTGACCGAGGTGGATGCCGCGTCACCGAAGGCGACCGTCTGCGCGTAGGGATAGCGCGCGGTCGTGGTGTAACCGTCGACGACCCAGACGATCCGTCCGCCCGCGACGATCGGGTAGGGCGTGCTGTCGGTCGTCAACCAGGGTGCGACCTTGCGCACGCGATCCACCGGGTCGCGCACCTCCAACACCTTGGCCTTGTCGTTGCTCACCGACGAGCTGAGGAAGTTGCTCTCGCGGTATTTCACGGCATACGCCAGCCGGCGCAGCGATGCATCCAGCGGCACACCGGCCTTGCCCGAATAGGTCGTGCGCCCAGCTCCCGGGTCCTGCTCGTGCGCGGCGAGCCCGCCGACGACGGCATAGCTCGGGATGCCCTTGCCGAAGTAGATCCGCGGCTGGGTCGGCTGCGGCACCCCCCGTGGCGGCACGCCGACCGATTCGTAGACCGGGTCTCCAGCCGCCGTGCGGGTGGTCGCGTCCGCCGACACCACACCGTAGCCATGGGTCCAGACGCTGTGCATGCCGTCCCAACCCCGTTGATCCGCAGGGATATTCGCCACATCGACGCCACGCACGCCCAGCACCATCGGCTGGAGGCTGCCGTCGACGGCATACCGGCCGGCCGTGAGGGTCGAGAACTCGAAGCCACCCACCTTCTGCTGGTCGCTGAAGGTGCCCTCGGTGAGGGTCGGGTCGAGCAGCGGTATGCCGGACACGGTCGCCTGATCGCCCCGCAGCCCGTCCCGGGTCGGCGTGGCGGTCCACGAACTCGCCTGGGTCGTCGTCATCCCCGCCAGGCCGTATGCCGCTCGCGTCGCGGTGATATTGCGCGCGACATAGGGCGCTTCGTAGCGCTCCTCGGCGCCGCGGGCGCGACCCTGCACGACCGCCGGATAAATCGCGCCGAGCACGATGCTGCACACCACGAGGGAGGCGACGCCGACGATGGGCAGGCGCCAGGTGCGCGACCAGAGCGTGGCCAGGAAGAGCCCGGCGCAGACGACCGCGGCGAGCGCCATCACCGCCTTGGTGGGGATCTCGGCGTGCGCGGCGGTGTAGTCGATGCCGGTGATCAGCGAGCCGTCCTTGGTGGTGAGCTCGTAGCGCTGGAGCCACCAGGCGGCACCGCGCACCAGCACGAGGATCGCTCCGGTCACCGACAGTTGCACGCGTGCGACGGTGGTGAACCGTTGTCCTGGTTCGCGACTCAGCGACAGACCGCCGTAGATGTACTGCGTGATGACCGCCGCGATGAGGGTGAGCACCAAGGCGAGCGTGGCGAAGGTGGTGAGGAACTGCAGCCACGGCAGGGTGAAGACGTAGAACCCCAGATCGCGGTGGAACTCAGGGTCGGTGAAGCCGAAGGAGCCACCATTGCGCCACAGCAGGGCGGTCTGCCATTGGGTGGTGGCGACCGAGGCACCGAACAAGCCGAAGAGCCCGGGCACCAGCCGGAAGGCGACCCGGCGGAAGGGTTCGACGACCGCGCGATAACGCTCCATGCTGTCCAGCTCGGCCGACGCGGGCGCCTCGATCGGGCGCCGACGGTAGGCCAGCCGCATCGACCACCAGACCGGGAGGGCGGTAAGCAGGAATCCACTGCCGAACAGCAGGGTCTTGGTGGTCTGCTCGACGCGGAAGACCGTCCCGAAGCCCACGCTGGCGAACCACAGACTGTCCAGCCACATCCGCGCCCACAGGTTGATCAGGATCAGGAGCGCGATCAACCCGATCGTCGCGAGCATCCACCGGCGGCGCTGGCGCCAGCGCCGGTCGTCGAGGGGCGCGGCATAGGCCGGCTCCGACATCCCGTCGAAGTCGTCCGCTGAACTCACGCGCCACCTCCGCTGCACCTTCCCCGCGGAAGGTCGCGCCCCAACGGTAACCCGCGAGCCCGGCGGCCGCCCGTGGCTGTCCGCTTCCCGGCGATAGAGCACGATGGGGCCATGGACGCCTCCGACGGACCCACCGCCAAGCCGGTGCTCAGCGCGCTCGGCCAGTGTGCAGTCGACACCGAACGTCATGTCGCCCGGGCAGGTTGGGACCAGGCACCGCGGCTGTTCGCGATCGCCCGCAATGGCGACCTCGCTGCCCGCGAGCCGGCGCTGCAGGAGCAGCTGGCCGGCCTCGATCCGCAGGCCTACAGCACGGTCGAGCAGGAGGGTTTCCCCTCGACGTCCTCGATCGAGTCGCTCCTGGGGCGGCTGGCCTGGCCGCCGGAGGTCGACGGAGTAGCACTGGCCATCGAACGGATCGTGGTGCCCCCGGCAGCCGAGCGTGATCTGCCCGAAGATCCGGAGCAGGCCGCGGAAACCCTTGCGGCACATGAGGATCGCCAGGATGTGCGGCTCTTCGTCGCGGTGCTGCGCGATGGCGAACGCATCTGCCTCCTGCGGCAACGCGCGCATGACGAGGACGACAAGGTCGCCCTCGGCACTGACATTGCCCCGGGTCTGGTCGCGGCACTCGAGGCGACCCTGGCCGACTGACCGCGTCGCGCGGCGCCCCGGCATACCTCGATTGTCGACTTACTCGGCGATCGAGCTATGTCGGGTATTCTGGCTCGTTATGAGCACTGACCCACGCCCCGCCCGCCGCCGGGTGGAACTCCCGGAATTCGACGCCCAGATCGCCCGACGGTTCGGCATGGCCGACGATGTCGCCTCGGTCATCCTCGAGCTCGGCCGCCTCGTGCTCGCCAACGAGCGACTGCGAAGCGGCCTGTATGCCGAACTCGGCCTGAGTTCGCACGAACTGAGCGCCCTGACGTATGTCGGGCTGCAGGAGCGCGCGACCCCCAAGGGTCTGGCCGCCAGCCTGTCGATCACCACCGGTTCGACCACCGCACTCATCGACCGCATGGTCAAGGCGGACCTACTCACCCGCGAACCGCACCCGAGCGACCGGCGCAGCGTCGTGCTGACGCTCGCGCCGCAAGGACGGCGCGCGATGAAGGTCGTCGTGCAGCGGTATGTCGGGGTGGCGCAGACGGCGCTCACCGAGCTCGACGGCACGCTCCTGCCCGGGATCACGGCGATGCAGATCCTCTCGCGAGCGCTCAGCAGCGCCGAGGAGTAGCCAGCCGAGTTAGCTCGCTTAGCGAGTAGTTTGGTAAACGAGTTACTTGCTGATAGAGTTTTCTTCGTCGCCGACTCCACCGGGGAGCTCGGGGCACACCGACGAAGGAGACCGCAGCATGACCACCACGACCCGCACCCCTGGCCAGCGCAGCAAGAAGATCGCCGCCTGGTCGATCGTCCCGATCTCGCTGCTCGCGAGCGGCCTGATCGTGTCCCAGGCATCGCGCGCCGCGTTCAGCGCCACGACCGACAACCCCGGCAACAACTGGGCCGCCGGCACCGTCGCGCTGGAGGACAACGACTCCGGCAAGGCCCTCTTCGACGTCCGCGACCTGGCGCCCGGCCAGCAGGGCGAGAAGTGCATCACGGTGACCTCGCGCGGCAGCCTGGCCTCCGCGGTCAAGCTCTACGCCACCGACGCCAAGGCCACCAAGGACCTCGACAAGCACCTGAACCTCAAGGTCACCGAGGTCGCCTCGTGCGACGCGCCCACCGGTGCGGTGATCTTCGACGGTTCGATGGACCGCCTCGGCGCGAGCGCCACCGGCTACACCACCGGCATCGGCAGCTGGAAGCCGGCCGGCACCCCGGGTGAGGCCCGCGGCTACCACGTCCAGTACACCTTCGCCGCCGACGCCCCGAACTCCACCCAGGGCGGCACCGCCTCGCTGGGCTTGGTGTGGGAGGCGCAGAACCAGTGAGACTCGAGGCGACCTGGCCCGGCCTGATCCTGATGACCGCGGCCCGGACCATCCTGGCGACGCTGGCCGGCCTGGCCGTGTGGGCAGCCGTGCCCGCGGCCTTCGGCTGGCAGTCGACCACCGTGATCTCCGGCTCGATGACTCCGGCCATCGCCGTGGGCGACGTCGTCGCCGCCAAGCCGGTGCGCGGTGCCGAGGTCCAACCCGGCCAGGTCGCACTCGTGGACGACCCCGACCACCAGGGAGCGCTCCGGCTGCACCGGATGGTGCGCTTCACCCCCGGCGGCGCGCTGATCCTGCGCGGCGACGCCAACCGGGCCGACGATTCCAGCCCGGTGCACCCGAGCGCCGTCCACGGCGTCGGTGCCCTGCGGGTGCCGTGGGCGGGGCTGCCCGGTCTGTGGCTGGGCCGGCGCGACCTCGCCCCGCTCGGTCTCGCGAGCCTCGGCATCGGCCTGCTCGTCGTCGTCGCACGCGGCCGTATGCCGGGGTCGGGCGACCGGACCGGTGTCGTGCTCTGCGCCGGTCTGGCGATCGTGGCCCTGACCGCGACGACCATCGCGAGCCGGAGCACGGCGAGCGCCGGCTTCGCGGCGCAGACGCTGGCCCGGGCCGAGTTCGCCGTGGCCGAACTCGGCTACCGCGACCTGGTCCTCGCCGACCGCCCGATCGCGTTCTACGAAGGAGAGAGCAGCGATCCGGCACGGGACTCGGTCGGTGCCCAGCCGTCGACGGCATACGGCGTGCGCACGACGGCTGGCGGCCACCAGGGCGCGAGCAGCGGATCACTCGACTTCGGCGGGCCGGCCGCCACACTCACGCTGCGCGCACCGCAGACTCCCGCCGGGCCGACGGCGTTCTCCACCGAGGCGTGGTTCCGCACCACGGCGTCCGGTCGCGGCGGCCGGATCATCGGCTACGGCAGCACGGCCGACAACGGTGCGTCCTTCTTCTACGACCGGGTCGTCTACCTCACCGCTGAGGGCAAGCTGCTGTTCGGCATCGGCGCCTGGGGCACCTCGGTGCTCACCGCGCCCGGCCGCTACGACGACGGCGCCTGGCATCACGTGGTCGCCGCCCGCGATGCCGGCGGCATGCGCCTGATCGTCGACGGGCAGACCGTCGAGGGCGCACCCGGCGCCACCCAGGACTATGCCGGCTACTGGCGCGCCGGTTACGACAACCTGTCCGGCTGGACCCAGGCACCCGCCGGGAACAGCTTTCCCGGCGTGATCGACGACATCGCGATCTACGACCGGGCGTTGTCCGCCGAGGCCGCCCGCGCTCACTACGCCGCCGGACAGCCCTGACCTCAAGAGCAGCTGGGGAACCCGGTGGTTTGCCCGCCGGCGATCTTCTTCAGCTGCGCGATGGCCTGCTGCACCGTGGTCACGCTGATCACGGTGAGACCGCTCGGCACGTAGCCGCGAGCATCACCGCAGTCGCTCTGCGGAGCGAGGAAGAATTTCGCACCCGCGTCCTTGGCGCCGACCATCTTCTGCCGGATGCCGCCGATCGGGCCGACCGATCCGTCCTCGGAGATCGTGCCGGTGCCGGCGACGCGCTTGCCGCCGGTCAGCGCACCCGGGGTGAGCTTGTCGTAGATCGCCAGGGTGAACATCATCCCGGCCGAGGGGCCGCCGACGTCGCCGACGTTGACCTTGATCGTCACCGGCAGCCGGTAGTCCGGGGCGATGCCGATGCCGAAGACCGCCCGGCCGTTGTTGTTGCCGGTCGGCACCTGGAGCGGCTGCTCCTTGCCGCCGCGCCGCACCACGACCGGGACCGTCGTGCCGGGCTTGACCTGACGCATGATCGTCGCGACCGAGGCCAGGTCGGTGACCGGCACGTTGTTGACGCGCACCAGCACGTCGTTGACCTTCAGCACGCCCTGCGAGGCTGCGCCCTTCTGGATCGCGGCCACCGAGATGGTCTCCGGCACCGTGAACCCGGCCGCGCGCAGCGCCACCACTTCGGCGGTCTCCTGCGAGTCGGTCATCTCGGCGGTGTTTTGCTCCTGCACCTGCTTGCCGGTGATGTCCTTGGGGAACCACACCTCCTGCGGGTCCACCTGGGCATTGCGGGACAGGTACTTCGCCTGGAGGTACTCGATCACCGACACCGGATAGTTCGGCCCGCCGGCCATCGAGACGGTGGTGAAATCCAGCGAGCCCGAGGTCGGGTAGGTCGGGGCACCGGTGACCGCGATGACCTCCTTGCCGTCGCTCTTGCCGAGCGTGTTCACCGCCGGACCAGGGCGCAGGATCACATAGGGCACGTGGATCAGGTTGAGCGCCGCCACCACCGCGACGATCAGCACGGCGGTCACCAGCCAGGTGATATTGCGCCGGCTCAGCCGGCTGGGAGCCGGCTGGTTCTCGGCCGGCGCGGGCTCGGCATACTCCTGCGTCATGTCAACCCCACCCACTCGTCCGAGCCGTCGGCGAAGATCTGGTGCTTCCAGATCGGGACCTGTTGCTTGAGGGTGTCGATGAACTTCTCGCAGGCCGCGAGCGCCGGTCCGCGGTGCGCGGCCCCAACGCCCACGACGACGGCGATATCGCCCACGCGCAGGTGGCCGATCCGGTGCACGGCGGCGACCGCGATCAACTCCTCGCTGAGCACGCCCGCCGCGACCTGCCGCAGTTGGTCGACCGCGGTCGGATGGGCGGTGTAGTCCAGGGCCTGCACCGACTCCCCGTGGTCGTGATCGCGCACGCGCCCGACGAAGAGCGCGACGCCACCGGCCTTCGCGTCGCTGACGGCCGCGAGCACCTCGTCGACCGACAACGGCGCATCACGCAGGTCGGCCAACCGGATCCGTGGGTCCTCGCTCATGCCCCGCCTTTCTGTCGCGGACAGGGTATGCCGTGCGTGTGGGCGCCCGGTCAGCCGTACCTCGCGGAACCAGCGGGGTCCCCTTCGTGGTTGTCTTGGAAGCAGACAGCATCCCGAGTGAGAACCGGAGCTCACGTCATGACTGACCAACCGCACCGTCCCGACGACGAGTTCGGCGACGAACCGTTCGATCTCGGCGAGATCCTGCGCTCGCTCACCGGTGGTGAGGCGAACCCCGAGCTGATGGCGCAGCTGCAGCAGATGGGGTTGGGGTCGATGGACCCGGCGATGATGCAGCAGCTGCAGGCGCAGATCCAGGCGATGATGTCGGCGCCGTCGGACGGCAGCCTCAATATGAGCGTCGCCACCGACGTGGCCCGCAAAACCGTGAGCGCGGCCGGCGACCCGAGCATCTCCGAATCCACCAAGCGCGATGTCGAGCAGGTCACCGCGGTCGCCGACCTGTGGCTGGACGCCGTGACCGATTTCGCGTCGACCGGCGCGGGCAAGGCGTGGAGCCGCTCGGAGTGGGTCGAGGCGACGATGCCGACCTGGCGCCGGCTGGTCGACCCGATCGCGACCGCGGTGGGCGGCGCGGTGCAACGGGCGATGCGCGAGCAGATCGAGCGGCTCGGCGCGGCCGAGGCCGGTGGCATGCCCGGCGCGATGATGGGCCAGATGGAGCCGATGATCGCCCGGATGAGCAGCGGGGTCTTCGCCGCCCAGCTCGGCCAGGCGGTCGGCACCCTCGCCGGTGACCTGGTGAGCGGTGCCGAGGTTGGCCTGCCGCTGGTCGAGGGCGACCCGGTCGTGATGCTGCCCAGCAATGTCGCCGCCTTCGCCGAAGGACTCGAGGTCGACGCGGGCGAGGTGCACCTCTTCCTCGCCGTGCGCGAGGCCGCCCGGGTGCGGCTGTTCCACGCCGTGCCGTGGCTCGGGCCGGCGCTGCTCGCGGCTGTTCAGTCCTATGCCGGGGACATCCGGATCGACACCGAAGGCATCGAGGAGGCCTTGCAGGGGATCGACGGCCAGGACCCGCAGCAGATGCAGCAGGCCTTGCAGGGCTCGATGTTCAACCCCGAGCCGAGCGAGGCGCAAAAGCGGGCGCTCGCCCACCTGGAGACGCTGCTCGCGCTGGTCGAGGGCTGGGTGGACCAGGTGAGCGCGGCCGCGGTCGCGCCGCACCTGCCGCACGCTGCGGCGCTGGCCGAGGCCGTGCGGCGGCGCCGGGCCACCGGTGGGGCGGCGGAGCGGGTGTTCGCCAGCCTGGTCGGTCTGGAGTTGCGGCCGCGCCGGATGCGCGAGGCAGCCGCGCTGTTCGCCGCGCTTGAGGAGGCCGGTGGCGGCGCCCGCCGCGACGAGGCCTGGAAGCACCCGGACTTCGCGCCCACGGCGGCCGACCTGGACGACCCGGCGGCCTATGTCGCCGGTGAGCGGACGATCGAGGCCGGGTCCGGCACCGACGACATGGACGACGCACTCGCCGCGCTGCTCGCCCAGGGCACCGACGAGCTCAACGCCGAGCGGTCGAGCGAGGACGACGAGAGCAGCGGCAAAGACAAGGGCGAGGACGACGAGCCCGGTCCCACCCCCTCGTGACGCAGGGCTTCGCCCGCCTGCACGCCTCGGCGACCGCGACGCTGCAGGGCTGGTCCGCGCCCGACGAGGAGCAGGAGAGCCTGCGCCAGCGGTTCCTCTCCCACCTGGCCGCCGAGCCGGACAGTATGGCGAAGGCCGGCCCGCCGCATCACTTCACCGCCAGCGTCTTCGTGCTGGACCAGACCCGCGAACACGTGCTGCTCGTGCTGCACCGCAAGGCGGCGATGTGGCTGCAGCCGGGCGGACATTTCGAAGCCGGTGACGCCGATGTCGCCGCGGCCGCAGCCCGAGAAGCCACCGAAGAGACCGGGCTGACCGGCATCCGGCTGCACCCACAATTGGCCGGCCTGCACCACCACCCCTTGGCCGCGGCCTTCGGCCGCTGCCGCTCCCACCTCGACCTACGGTTCGTGACCGTCGTGCCGCAGGACGCTCCGCGGGTGAGCGAGGAATCCCTCGAGGTGGCGTGGTGGCCGATCGAGCGGATGCCCGAGCCCACCGACCCCGATCTGCTGCCGCAGCTCAGGCGGGCGCGCCAGGCGCACTGACCGGCTCGTCGTCGGCGTCCTGCTCCGGGTCGTCGACGGTCGCCGGCAGGCCGCTGCCGAAGTTCACCCCGGCCAGGAAGGCGTCGGCCTCGCTCGCGCGCCGGTAACCACCCAGCAGCGCCCAGAAGGACGGGCCGTGATGCGGCTGCAACAGGTGCGCGAGCTCGTGCAGCAGCACGTAATCCTGCACATACTCCGGCATACCGATCAGGCGGGACGAGAGCCGGATCGTGCCGCGGGCCGGGGTGCACGACCCCCACCGGGTGTTCTGGTTGTCGACCCACCGCACCGACACCGGGCGCGCCAGACCACCCAGATGCTGGCGCGACAGCGCCCGCGCCCGGCGCATCAGCTCGGCCTCGCTGGGGCCCTGGGTGCGGCGCCGCTCGGCGGCGAGCACCCGCCGGACGAGATCGTCGACCACCTGCTGCTCCTGCGCCGCCGACATCCGCGCCGGCACCATGACGATGATCCGGTCACCCTCCCGGCGCGCCGAGGACGTGCGGCGCCGCCGGGTCGAGCGGCGGATCTCGACCTCGGGACGGCGCGTGGCGTTCGTCATACTCGCTCAACTTACGTCGCCACACCGACCGCATCGGGCCAGACGCACCGAGTCTGTGGAGAACGCGGAGCCTGTGGACAACGCCCCGTGCACGGCCGTCGCCGGTGTCACAGTGGGCCATCGCGACCGCCCGGAGGAGACCCATGCGCCTGCCCCTCACGCCACTCACCCCGCGCGTGCACGCCCGGCGCCGGGACCGTGATGCCGTGCAATTCGGCGTCGGGTCCGCGCACAGCCGGTATGTCGACCGCCTCACCGCCGAGGAGATCGACGCCCTGGTCTCGCTCGGTGGGTTGACCGTGGCGCAGTGGTCCGGCGTGTTGCCGACCCTCGACGACGGGACGCGGTGGGCCCATCTCACCCCGCTGCTGATGGGTGCGGTGCTGGCCCAGGAGGTGCCGTGCGTCGCGGGCCGGGTGACCGTCGATGGCCCCGGACCGGTCGCCGAGGCCATCACCTCGGTGCTGACCGCGATGGGTTGCTCGGTGTTGCCGGCCGCTGTCGCTCGGGTGGTGCGCCACCGGCTCGACCTGGTCGTGGTCGTCGGCTCCGAGGCCGTGCCCGCGCGCCGGCTTGATGCATGGCAGCGGATCGGGTCGCGGGTGCTGCCGGTGGCGGTCACGGCCGACCGGGTCGACCTCGGCCCGCTGCTCGGCGCCGCCGAGGGCCCGTGCGCCGAATGCGTCGACCTGGCCCGCTGCGACCTGGACCCCGCGTGGCCCGCGCTCGCCGCCCAGCTGGTGTTGCCGCCCAGCGAGGACGGCGACGTGGCGACCGTGCCCGAGCTCGTCGCCGGCGCGGCCGGCCTGGCCGGGCTGGTGCTGCGCGGGCTGAGCAGCGGCCAGGAGTTGCCGCCCGGCATCTCGTTGTCACTGGCGACACCCGCCACGACGATCGGCCATCATCTGTGGCGGCGCCACCCGCTGTGTGCCTGCGGCCGGCTGGGGCTCACCGGCAGTTGAGCCGGCGCACTTTGCGACACTGAGGACATGACCGACCTGCCACGCAAGGCCGTCGTCCGCACCGCCCGTCTCGCCAGTCTTCCGCTGGGCATGGGCGCCCGGGCTGCCGTGGGGCTGGGCAAGCGGGTCGGCGGCAAGCCGGCCGAGGCGGTCACCCAGGCGATGCAGGAGCAAACCGCCCAGCACCTGTTCAAGGTCCTGGGCGAGCTCAAGGGCGGCGCGATGAAGGTCGGGCAGGGCCTGTCGATCTTCGAGGCGGCGCTGCCGGAGGAGATCGCCGCGCCCTACCGGGAGATGCTCACCCGGTTGCAGGACTCCGCGCCGGCGATGCCCACCAAGACCGTCCACGGCGTCCTGCGCGCCGAGCTCGGCGCCCGGTGGCGCGCCAAGTTCACCTCCTTCGACGACACCCCGGTCGCGGCCGCCTCGATCGGGCAGGTGCACCGCGCGGTCTGGAAGGACGGGCGCGAGGTCGCGGTCAAGGTGCAATATCCCGGCGCCGCCGACGCCCTGATGTCCGACCTCAAGCAACTCAGCCTGGCGCTGCGGGTCACCACCGCGTGGATGCCCGGCCTCGATCTCGGGCCGGTGCTGGATGAGGTCCGCTCCCGGATGACCGAGGAGACCGACTACGTCATCGAGTCGGTCATGCAGGAACAATTCGCCGAGGCGTATGCCGACTCCCCCGAAGTCCTCGTGCCACGGGTCGTCACGGCCACGCCCCAGGTCATCGTCAGCGAATGGGTCGACGGCATACCGCTGTCGAAGATCATCAAGTCCGGCACGCGGGAGCAACGCGACCTGGCCGCGGCTCGCTATCTGGAGTTCTTGCTCGGCGCGCCCGCCGTGGCCGGGCTGCTGCACGCCGACCCGCACCCGGGCAACTTCCGGCTGATGGAGGACGGCCGGCTGGGTGTGCTCGACTTCGGCGCGGTGAACCGGTTGCCCGACGGGCTCCCGCCGAGCCTCGGCCGGATCGCCTGTGCGGTGCTCACCCAGGACGCCGATGACCTGCTCGACGTGCTGCGCGAGGCGGGCTTCGTCCGCCCCCGGGTCAGCGTCGACGGTCGCGGCCTGGTCGACTACCTCAGCGTCTTCACCGCGCCGGTCCGCGCCGAGGAGTTCACCTTCTCCCGCCCGTGGCTGCGCTCGGTCTTCACCGCGCTCAACGACCCCCGCTCCAGCCACTTCGGGGTGAACTTCAAGCTCAACCTGCCCCCCGACTACGTGCTGATCCACCGGGCCTGGCTCGGCGGCATCGCGGTGCTCTGTCAGATCGAGGGCACCGTGCCGGCGCGGGACATCTTCGGTGCGACGGTCCCCGGAGCCGACTGCCTCACCTGATCCCCGCCCGGACATGCGCAGAGCGCCGGGAGGCTGCCGCCTCCCGGCGCTCGATGCCGGTCACGCTGCGACCGGGTGCTTGCGCGGACGTCCCCGCGGCCGCTTGCGCGGGATCACCACGCCGGCCTGGAACAGCTCGCCGCCCCAGACGCCCCAGGGCTCCTCGCGCTCCTTGGCGCCGGCGAGGCAGGCCGCCCGCAGCGGGCAGGTCTGGCACAGCGTCTTGGCGAACTCGACATCCGCCGGCCGGTCGGCGAACCACAGCTCGGGGTCGTTGCTCTGGCAGGGCAGGTCCTCGCCAGCCTCGGCCGCCAGCTGCGTCGCGTCGATGAAATCGGACAGCATCATGGTCGGCGCCTCCTTGTCGTGGCCGTGGTCGACGGCCGGGTCGTTCGTCGGGCATGGGTTCGGGTGGTCCCAGCGGTGCTCGGTCATGGCTTCCTTCGATGGGTGGTCGGGTGGCCCAGCGACGACAAACAAAAAGGCCGCGGACCCTGGTGGGGGTTCCGCGGCCGAGGAGGACCGGCGATCGCTGTCGCAATCAGATCGGTGGCCTCCCGGATGCGGAACGCACGACACCGGTGGCGAAGATCGAGAAGTAGGGCTTGCGCACGGCGACGCCACCCTGACGCGGGCGGGACGCCGGGACGAGTGAGCCGGCTGCGAAGACACTGCTCCCCTGGGCCGGAGCCTCGGTGGCGCAGAGGGTCGGCAGCTGGATCTGGGCAGCAGCGCAGGCAGCAGCAATCTCGCCGCGCATGTCCGTCATCACGATGGTCTCCATCTGTCCAACCCTCCTTCGTCTCTTCTCGTCTGCCCCGGCGTGCGAGCCTGTCGCACCCGGGCTGGATGTCAGTCAGGCTACGGCCCGGCTCAGGTCGTGAGCAACCGAATTATTCGAGAACTTTTCGGGCTAGTCCGATTTCGTTGTGGCACAAGCGAGTTCGGCCATATCTTCCGGCGCGTCACCGCGCAGCACCCCGAGCACCGCCGGGCCGTATGCCGCGAGTTTGCGTGCGCCCACCCCCGAGACCTTCGCCAGCTCGGTCTCGGAGCCGGGTGCCCGCTCGGCGATGGCGATGAGCGTGGCGTCGGTGAAGACGACGAACGCGGGGACGCTCTGGGCCGTGGCCACCGCCTTGCGCCAGCTGCGCAACGCCTCGAAGGTCTGCTCGTCGTAGGTGGGCGGGCAGTCGGCGCACCGGCCGATCTTGCGCTCGGCCGCCTGGTGCAGATCCTTGCCACAGCCGCGACAGCGCACCGGTCCCGACACCTTGCGGGTGCGGCTGCGGGTGGGGGGCGCCTCGGCCGGGATGCCGCCACCGTCGAGCAGTCGGGCCGCCGGCCGCAGGAAGCGGGACACCGACCGGGTCGCCCGGCCGCCCGGGTTGCGGGCAGCAGCCCAGGTGAGGGTGAGGTGGACGCGGGCGCGCGTCAGACCGACATACAGCAGCCGGCGCTCCTCCTCGATCGCCGCGGCGCCCTCGGCGTGGCTGAGCGGCAGCAGCCCGTCGGAGCAGCCGGCGAGGAAGACCGCATCCCACTCCAGCCCCTTCGCTGCATGCAGCGACGCCAGGGTGACGCCTTCGACCGCGGGGGCATGCTGCTCCGAGGCGCGGCGGTCGAGCTCGGCGACGAGCTGGCCGATGCGCACCTGCGGGTCGGCAGCGAGGTCGTCGGCGACCGAGGCGAGTGCTTCGAGGGACTGCCAGCGCTCGAGCAGGGCACCGCCCGCGGGCCGCTGCGGTGACCACCCGGCCGCAGTGATGACATCGCGCACCAGCTTGCCGAGCGGCACCGTGCCGTCATCCGAACGAGCGGCCGACCGCAGCAGCACGATCGCGTTGCGGACCTCCGCGCGCTGGAAGAACCGCTCCCCACCCCGGACCAGATAGCTGATGCCGGCCTCGGCGAGCGCCTGCTCGAAGGCTTCGGACTGAGCGTTGACTCGATAGAGTATGGCGATCTGGCTGGCCGGAATCCCTTGTGCCAGAAGAGATTTCACCGAGGCTGCGATGGCCGATGCCTCAGCGGCGTCGTCCGGGTGCTGCTGCACGCTCACCGCCGGACCGTCCCCGCGCTGGGCCTGCAGCCGCGGACCGTCGGCGCGCACACCGAGCACGGCATTGGCCACCGCGACGACCTGCGGTGTCGAGCGGTAGTTGCGCACCAGGTGGACCGTCTGCGCGCCGGGATGCCGCGCGGTGAAATTCAGCAGGTGCCGCGGGGAGGCCCCGGTGAAGGAGTAGATCGTCTGGGCCGGGTCGCCGACGACGCACACGTCGCTGCGCTCGCCCACCCAGACATCGAGCAGGGTCTGCTGGGCGGCGTTGACGTCTTGGTATTCGTCGACGACGAAGTGGCGGTATTGGCCTCGCACGGTCCGCGCGATGTCCTCGCGCTCGGTGAGGATGCCGGCGGTGAGCAGCAGCACGTCCTCGAAGTCGATCACTCCGCGCGCCGTCTTGACCTCCTCGTAGGCCTCCCACATGCGCGCCATCGCGGTGTGGTCGAGGTCGGCCACCGAGCGCCCCTGCCGGGCGGCTTCGGTGCGATAGGTGTCCGGAGTCAGCATCGAGACCTTGGCCCACTCGATCTCCGAGGCGACATCGCGCAGCGCGGTGCGGTCGAGGTCGAGCCGCAGTCGGCCGCCGGCCTCTGCGACCGCAGGAGCCTTGTGCGACAACACTTCTGGCGCCGCACCACCGATCGCCTGCGGCCAGAAATAGTGCAGCTGGCGCAGCGCTGCGGCGTGGAAGGTGCGTGCCTGGACGGTCGGCAGACCCAGCCCCCGCAGACGCGTGCGCATCTCCCCTGCGGCGCGCGCGGTGAAGGTCACCGCGAGCACGCGGCCCGCGGCATACGCCCCGGAGTGCACGCCATAGGCGATCCGGTGGGTGATCGCCCGGGTCTTGCCCGTCCCGGCTCCGGCGAGCACACACATCGGGCCGAGCGGCTGCGAGGCGACCTCGCGCTGCTGCGGATCCAGCCCCTGCAGCACCTCGTCCGGCGTCACGCGAGATCACCCGGCTGGTCCGGCAGGGGCGCGCCATACCAGCGCTCGATGAGGTGTCGCGCGATCGACAGCGTCGGCGGGACGGTCAGCTCGCCGCCGGTGAGCGCGGCCAGCAACTCGGCCCGAGTGAACCAGCGCGCGCGAGAGATCTCCGATGGGTCGAGGGTCAGCTCGGGCGCTTCGGCCCGGGCCTCGAAGCCGACCATCAGCGAGGCGGGCATCGGCCAGGGCTGGTTGTCGACATAGGTCACCCGACCGACCGGCACACCGACCTCCTCCATGACCTCGCGACGCACGGCAGCCTCCAGCGGCTCGCCGGGCTCCACGAAACCAGCCAGCACCGACATCATCGAGCTCACGTGGCGGGTGCCGGCGGCGAGCAGCAGCCGGTCCTGGTCGTCGATGACCGACATGATCACCGCGCTGTCGGTGCGGGGATAGAAGTCGATCCCCTCGACCGTGCACCGCCAGACCCAGCCGGCGTCGACCGACTCCGTGGGTGCACCACAGCGAGAGCAAAAGCCTTGCGTCGCAGTCCAATTCGCCATGCCGACGGCGAGCACGGCCACCCCGGTGTCCGCGGCGTCCAGCCGGGCCGCGATCGCCCGCAGGCTGCGGTGCGTGGCGCTGTCCGGCTGCGGCGGCGCGAAGATCGCGACGACCGCTGCCCCGTCGACGCGACCGAGATAGCAGGCCCGCGCGCCCTCGGCGGAGTCCTGCGGCGACGGAGACCGGAAGGCGAGCCGCAGCCGCCCATCCACCTCGGTCACCGGCAGCCGCTCACCTTGCATGGCAAGCACCCGGGTGCCGGGCTCGGCGACGAGGGCGGTCACCAGGTCGGCGTCGTGGCGTCGCAGGCCGTCCCGGTCGAGGGTGCTGCGATTGAGCATGAGGTCTCGGTGAGTTTCCGGGGAATCGGCCACGGCTCCCAGGCTAGGCGAGGGCCAGCACCTACCGTGAACCCCGTGCTTCGACCTCCCGCCGTCCTGGCCGCCCTCGCCGACGCCGCCGTCCCCGGCCTGCGCCCGCGCAGCTTCGCCGCGATGCCCACCCGCCCGGGTGACCGCTTCCAGAGCGTGCGGGTGATCGACGCCGACGACCGCGACTGGACCGTGCGGATGTCGCTGTCCCCCGCCGACGGCGCCGGCCTGGAGCAGGCCGACCGGTTCGCCAGCCTGCTCGCCAAGCGGGTGCCCTTCGCCGTCCCCCGGGTCGAGGGTCGCCTGGTGCTGCCCGACCGCACGGCCGTCATCGTGCAGCGCAGCCTGCCCGGCTCGCCGTCGGTATGGCGGGAGCTCGCCGCGGGCGACGACCTCGCCCGCTCGCTCGGTCGGGCGCTGGCGGTGCTGCACGAGGTGGACCCGCGGGTGGCCGACGAGGCGGGCGTGCCGGCATACGACGCCGACGGCTATCGCGCCCGGCGGCTGGCGACCCTCGACCGGGCGGCGACCACCGGTCTGGTCCCGAGCGGCCTGCTCGCGCGGTGGGAACGCGCCCTGGAGGAGGTCAGCCTCTGGAAGTTCGCGACCTGCGTGACCCACGGCCCGCTCGAGGGCCACGACGTGCTCAGCGACGGCGGTGAGGTGCGCGCGATCACCGGCTGGGAGCGCGCGGCGGTCGGTGACCCTGCCGACGACTTCGCGGCGCTGCACTCGCTGGCTCCCCAGGACGCCTTCGACACGGTGCTGGAGACCTATGCGGGCGCCCGCTCCGAGGCTCCGGACGGCCACCTGGTGCGCCGCATCCGGCTGTCCGCCGAGCTGCAGCGGGTGACCGCTCTGCTCGAGGCCGTGCAGGCCGATGACGAGCCGATGGTCGAACGCCGGGCCGCGGCACTGCGCCGGCTCGACGAGCAGACCGAGCACGACGAGAGCCTGCTGCCCGCCACCCCACGGCCGCGGCCGGTGCTGGTCGAGCCCCTTGAGGAGGAGCCCTTCGAGCCGGGTGACATCGAGGCGGTCGAGGTGCGCGAGGCCGACGAGGACGAGGAGACCGTCGAGATCCCGACGAACGACCAGGACGACACGGTGCCGATCGTCGACGAGGACGGCGAGTCAGCCGGTGAGCGCCGCGAGTAGCTGCTCCAGCTCCTGCTCCTCGGGCAGCTCGGGACGCACCGTCTCACCGGTCTGGGCGTAGAAGAACGCCGCGTCGACCCGGTCCGGCGCCAGCCCGTGCAGCCGGGCGAAGGCCACCCGGTAGGCCGCGAGCTGCAGGTCGCGCGCTCGCGCAGCGGCACCGCTCGGGGGTTTGCCGGTCTTCCAGTCCACGATGGTGAACCCGCCGTCCGGGCGCGGGAACACCGCGTCGATGCGGCCGCGCACGGCCAGCCCACCGATCCAGGTCTCCAGGGCGAGCTCGATCTCGGACGGCGTGCGCCCGGCCCATTCGGAAGCGAGGAAGGCTGCCTTCATCGTCTCCAGGTCGGCCTGCGGATCCGCGTCGTCGTCACCGGAGCCGGGCAGTTCACCGATGTCGACGAGCGCCGCGCTCGCGTAGTACTGCTCCACCCACGCGTGGAACTGCGTGCCCTGCCGGGCCGCGAGCGCCGGCGGCGACGGCATCGGGCGGCGCAGCTCGCGGGCGAACCGCTCCGGGTCGCGCGCCAGTGCGACCACCCCGCTGGCCGACAGGTGCTGCGGCAGCAGGACCGCCGCGACCCGCGTGCGGCGCCGCTCCGCCCGCTCGCGCAGCAGCTGATGCAGCTCGGCCACCCGCGCCCCGAACGCGCCCGCCTCGGTCTGCACCGGCACCGTGTCGTCCGCGACGCTCGCGCGCACCCGGTCGTATGCCGCCGCCAGCTGGCTTCTCCGGTCGGCGAGCGGGTCGTGCGGCCAGCTGGTGGTCACCGGTTCGGCTTCGCGCGGGTTGACCGCCTTGCCGTCGACACCCGGCTCGGGCATCTCCTCCCAGGCCAACTCCGTCCCGGCTCCGGCCTCGCGCAACTCCAGCAGGAAGCGCGCCGGCAGCCGAGGCGTCGCGCCGGTCAGCCAGGCCGAGGAGGTGAGCAGCAGATCCGAGCGGGCGCGGGTCAGCGCGACATACGCCAGCCGGCGCTCCTCGCGCATCAGGTGCTCGCCCACCTCGGCCCGGAACTGCTCGTAGAGCTCCTGGCCGTGCACCACATCGGTGGCCTCGGCCCAGCGAAACTCCGGCAGCCCGGCCCGGTCGCCGCGCAACTCATAGGGCACGCCTTCGACCCCGATCAGCCAGCCCTTGCCGAGCACCCGCCAGTCGCGGTGGTCGGCGGCCTTGGTGAGCGTCCAGGCAGCCAGCTCGTCGTCCCACGCGGCGTTGGTGGCGTGGTCGGGGAAGGTGCCCTCCACCAGGCCGGGCACCGCGACGTGGTCCCACTCCAGGCCCTTGGCCGCGTGCACGGTGAGGATCTGCACCGCGTCGTGGGAGGCCTCGAGCTCGGGCGCGTCCAGGCCGCGCTCCTCCTCCTCGGCGGCGTCCAGCCATTCCAGGAAGCCACCGAGGGTCGGCCGGTCCGCGCTCGCACTGAAATGCGAGGCGACATCGGCGAAGGCGTCGAGGTGCACGCGGGCGGTCTCCGGGGTGTGTTCGGGCCGGGCGAGCACCTCGATGTCCAGGCCCAGCGCACGCTCAGCTTCACCGGCGAGTTCGGCGAGCGGCAGCCCCGGCATACTGCGCAGTCGTTGCACGATGGCGGCGAGCGCCGCGAGCCGGCGGGCGCCCAGGTCGCTCAGCCGCTCGCCGCGTGGCCCGGTCCACCCGGCGGGTGGCAACTGGTCGAGCGCTTCGGCGATCGCGGCGCGCTCCTTGGAGTCGGGGGCGATATCGCGCTGCTCGCGCGGGATGCGCCGATGCGCCTCGTCGAGCAGGTGCCGCGACCAGGCGGCGAGCGCGTCGAGGTCGGCGGCGCCGAGCCGCACCATCGGGCCGGTAAGCAACCGCATCAGCCGGTCGCCGCGGGTCGGATCCTGGACGACCCACAGCAGGCTCACCAG
The DNA here is from genome assembly GCF_011440275.1 of Metallococcus carri. GTDB lineage: Bacteria > Actinomycetota > Actinomycetes > Actinomycetales > Dermatophilaceae > Metallococcus > Metallococcus carri. The sequence goes on from NZ_JAAOIV010000008.1 coordinate 171,254, forward strand.
GTCGCTCACCTCCGGAGTGAGCAGCAGGCCACCGATGCCGACCACCTCGACCGGCAGGCCGGCCCGGCGCAGCGCCTCGGCCATCGGCGCGAAGAGGCTGCGCTTGCGGCACAGCACGGCGGCGGTGGGCAGCACGCCGTCGGCGTCCGGGCGGCGGCGCTGCCGCAACCAGTCCGCGATGAGCGCCGCCTCGTCGTCCACCGTGGTCAGCCGGGCCAGCTCGACCCGACCGGCCGGGGCGTCCGGGCGCGGGCGCAGCACGGCCACCTCGACCGCACTGTCTCGCCGCAACGGCTCGGAGACGGTGTTGGCGGCGTCGAGCACGCTGGAGGCATTGCGCCAGGAGGTGGACAGCTGCAGCACCGGCGTCTCGCGGTCCCCCTCGCGGAAGTTGCCCGGGAAGGCGGCGAGGGTGGTCGCCGACGCGCCACGCCAGCCGTAGATCGATTGGTTCGGGTCGCCGACCGCGGTCACCGGCACGGCCTCGCCGTCGGCGACGAAGAGTGACCGCAGCAGCACCATCTGCGCCTCGCTGGTGTCCTGGAATTCATCCAGCAGCACCGCCCGGAAGCGCCGCCGCTCCATCGCACCGACGACGGGGAAGCGCTGGGCGACCCGCGCCGCCACCGCCATCTGGTCGGCGAAGTCCAGTGCCGACCGCTCGCGCTTCAGGGCCTGGTAGCGCTGCACGATCGGCAGGATCTGCCGGCGCGCGCTGAGCACCGCCACCGCCTCCTTGGCGCCCGCCTTGAGCGCCTTGGAGCGGCCGCTCGGCGGCTGGCTCTGCAGCTCGGCGATCACCGAGGTGAGATAGCGGTCGACCTCGTCCGAGGCGAGCAGGTGCTCGGCCATCTCCCCGGCGAGGCCGACCACCGCGGCCGTCACGGTGCGATCGGATTTGTCCACCTCCCCCATCGGCCCGTCGTAGCGATGCACCACCTCCGAGGCGTACTGCCAGGCAGCGGCCTCGGTGAGCAGCCGGGCGTCCGGCTCCACCCCGGCGCGCAGCCCGTGTTCGCGGACCAGCCGGCCGGCATACGAGTGATAGGTCTGCACCGTGGGTATGTCGGCCAGCCCCGGCGTGCCGTCGGGGGCCGGCTGGGGGCTCCACAGTCCGCGCTGCTCCAGGCGGCGCAGCCGCGACCCGATCCGCTCGGCGAGCTGACCGGCGGCCTTGCGGGTGAAGGTCAGCCCCAGCACCTCGTCGGGCTGCACGAACCCATTGGCGACCAGCCAGACCACCCGGCCGGCCATCGTCTCGGTCTTGCCCGAGCCCGCACCTGCGACCACGAGCAGCGGGCCGAGGGGCTGCTCGATGACCGCCCGCTGCTCCTCGGTCGGCGGGAACAGGCCCAGCGCCTGCGCGATTTCGGTTGCGCTGTAAGGCATGTCAGACCACCCCACCCTCGGGCTGCAGCGGGCAGCAACGCTTCAGCTGGCACATCCGGCAGGCCTTCTCATCCAGTCGCACCTCGAACCGCGAGCCGCCCATGCCCGCGGCCGTCGCGCGCAGCCGCTCGTCGATCCACCCGCCGTCCTCGCCCAGGGGCGGCTGCACCTGCAGCGCGTGCTTGAGCAGATCGGTGCTCTTGTCCCGGCTCGCACTGCCCGCCTTGCCGAGGTGCACCAGCGCCGCACCCGAGGACCGGTCGCTCTCCTCGAAGCCACCGTGCTCGACCGCCCATTGGTAGGACCCGAGCTGCGGGTGCTCGGGCAATTCGTCGCTCGACGGCTTGCTCGACCCGGTCTTCAGATCGATCACCCGCAGCCCGCCGTCCGGGCCCTGCTCCAGCCGGTCGACCCGCCCGCGCAGCGCGACCCGGCCGTCGGTGACCGCAAAGCCACGCTCGATGCCGACCACCCGCCAGCCCTGGGCCGCCGCCTCGGCGGAGAAGGTGTCGAACCGCTGCAGCATCTCGTGCGCCTGGTCGCGCGTGCGCTGGGCCAGCCACCCGTCGCCGAGCCCCAGCCGTCCCCAGCGGGCATCGAGGGCGGTATGCCGTTCGTGTGGCTCGGCATCCCACAACTCGGCCGCAATCTCGTGCACGAGGGTGCCGACATCGGCCGAGCCCACCTCATAACCCTCGCCACCGCTGGCTCGCAGCAGCCACTGCAGGCCGCAGCGCCCGAACTCCTCGACCTTGGAGGGTGACACCTCCACCGGGCCGTCCGGATCGCGGCGGGGCCGGTCGTCGGACAACTCGGTGAACGCCCACCAGCCGGCCGGATCGGCGCCGGCGACAGCTTCGCGGGCCAGCCAGCCGAGCAGCCGGGCGGCGTCTTGCGGCGCCAGCCCCACCTGCCCGTCGACCGCCTCGCGGCGCAATTCGGCCACCGCGGTGCGCAGCGTCATACCGCGAGCGACCGGGGTGAACTCCCGCAACGGATCCGAATCCCCTTCTGCCACAAGAGGATCCACCAAATCGAGGTATGCCGAAGGCTGCTCCTCCTCCGACCTCACGGCAGTGACCAGCAGCCTTTCGCTCGAGCGGGTGAGGGCGACGAGGAACTGGCGGGTCTCGTCATACCGCACGGCAGCCGCGGCCGACCGCAGCGAACCGTCACGACCGGACAGCAGGTCGACCAAAGCCTCCGAGCCCAACAGCGACCCGCGCAGGCGCAGGTCGGGCCAGACGCCCTCCTGCACACCAGCGACGATGACGAAGGCCCACTCCTGGCCCGCCGCCGACTGCGGGGTGAGCAGGGCGACCGCCTCGTCGTCGGGGGCCGCCGCGACCAGCCGGTCGCCCGGCACCTCCTGGCCGAGCACGTGCTCCAGGAAGCCGCCAGGCGCACTCGCCGGCAACCGGTCGACATAGCTCGCGGCGGCACCGAAGAGCGCGACCATCGCATCGAGATCGCGGTCGGCGCGAGCCCCGGCGGGGCCGCCCGCGAGCGCGGATTCCTCCCAGGGCTTGGCCAGGCCGCTCGCCGACCACATCGCCCACAGCACGGTCTCGGCATTGGCCTGCGGTGCGCGCCAGGCGTCCACGCCGGCCCGCAGGACGCGCGCCACCCGCTTGAGCGGCACCGCCTCGGGCAGGTCGAGGGTGAGCCAGGCGTCGTCGACGACACCGGCGACCAGCAGCTCATCACTGGTGCGCTCTCCGCCGTCGGCGATCTCGCGCACCCGCATCGCCCGCCGCAGCCGGCGCAACGTCATCGCGTCGGCACCGCCGAGCGGCGAGGTCAACAGGTCAGTCACCAGCGCGGCGTCGGGCCGGGCCGCGCCGACCGTGACGATCGTTTGCACCAGCTCGAACAGCTGCAGGAACGGCCGCACCGCCGCCTCGTCGCGCAGGGCCACCACCGTCGGCGGCACCGCGACCGGCACGTCCGCGCTCACCAGCGCTCGGCGCAGCGCGGCCACCCGTGACTGCCCGCGCACGATCACCGCCATCTGCGACCAGGGCACGCCACCCATCACCCGCGCGCGCCGCAACTCGGCGGCGATATGCGCCGACTCCTGGGCGACCGCCTTGAACAACCCCACCTCGACCTCGCCGCGCCGAGGGTCCGGCTCGGGCGCGCGGTGCGCCGTGCCACCGACCGCGCCGATTCTTTCCACGACGCGGGCCGCGGCGCGCGTGATGGCCTCGGGCAACCGGTGCGCCACCGGCAAGGTATGCCGATCCGCGTCCTCCCACTCCTCGCTCCAGCGCACGAACAACCCCGGCTCAGCCCCGCGGAAGGTCTGCACCGCGGCGTCCGGATCGCCGATCAGCACCACCCGCGCACCGCCGGCCACGACCTGCCGCAGCAATCGCACGCCGGCGTGGGTGAGCTCCTGAGCGTCGTCGACCACGAGCAGTCGCACCTGGGCATGCACGCCCTGCGCGAGCTGGGGGTCCTCGGCCATCGCCTGCGCGGCACCACCGAGGATCCACGCCGGGTCGTAGGCGCCGGGCGCGGACAAAGCCGTCACCTGGTCGTATTCGTCGAGCACCGCCGCGGCCGCCACCCACTCCGGCCGGTCATGCTCGCGGCCCAGCTCAGCCAGCCGGTCGGCGTCGACATCCCACTCCACCGCCCGCATCAACAGGTCGCGCAACTCATTGCGAAAACCTTTGGCGCCCAACGCTTCTCGCAAGGACTCGGGCCAGGCCGGAGCACGCGCGACACCGTGCTTGTGACCTTCGAGGATCTCCCGCAGCACGACATCCTGCTCGGGGCCGGACAGCAGCCGCGGGGCCGGCATACCCTGCAGCGCCGCGGCCCGGCGCAGGATGCCGAAGCCGAGCGCCTGAGGCGTGCGAGCGAGCGGTTCGGTGGAGGTGGCCCGGATGCGCTCGGTGACCCGGTCGCGCAGGGCCGCCGCGCGCAGCCGGGTGGGAGCCAGCAGCAGGCAGGCGTCGGCCGGCACTCCCGCGGCCACCTCGGCGGCGATCAGCTCGACGGCCAACGTGCTCTTGCCGGTGCCCGGTGCGCCGAGCACCACCCGTCGCCGGGCGGCCGAGTCCAGCACCGCCCGCTGACCCTCGTCGGGCACCACGGACGGCGCCAGTGGGCGCTGCCTGCGCTGCATCTGCACCATGTCGTCCATCCCACCAAAGGGCACCGACAGCCGTGGGCGCAGTGGCGCAATCGGCGCTGAGCCGTAGGATGCCGCAGAAGTGACCCGCGAGTAGCACGGGTCCGGCAAGACGAAGCAGGACGGTGACATGACGGCGGATACGGCCTCCGAATCCACTGGTTCGCGCGGCGGGCGTTTGCCACGTTCCGCACGACGGGCGCAATTGATGGAGGCGGCTCAGTCGGTCTTCGTCGAAGCGGGATATCACGGCGCCGCGATGGACGAGATCGCCGATCGCGCCCGGGTGAGCAAACCGGTGCTCTACCAGCACTTCCCCGGCAAGCTGGATCTCTACCTCGCGCTGGTCGACCACCACACGGCCGAGGTCCCCGCGCTGGTGAAGGCGGCGATGGCCTCCACCGATGACAACTCCCAGCGCATCCTGCTGGCGATCGGCGCCTTCTTCGAGTTCGTCGAGCGCAAGGACGCCGCCTTCCGGCTCGTCTTCGAGTCCGACCTGATCAACGAGCCGACCGTCGCGCACAAGGTCGACCGCATGAGCACCGAGCTGGCCGGCGCGATCGCGGATGTCATCGCCGAGGACACCGGCCTGGCCCGCGACCAGGCGATGCTGCTCGGCGTCGCGATGGTGGGAATGTCCCAGGTGGTGGCGCGTTGGTGGTTACAGCAGCCGGACCGGATGCCGCGAGACGAAGCCGTTCGCATCGTGACTACCTTGGGCTGGCGGGGCCTGGCCGGGTTCCCCAAGGCCTGACCGGCACCAGCGCGCGGCAGCGCGCTGCGTCATACCACTTCGAACCGAAAGGAGCGGTCCATGCAGGTCCGCATCGGCATCCGCAACGTCAGCCGCGAGGTCGTGATCGAGTCCGAGCAGAGCGTGCAGGCGGTCAAGGACGCCGTCACCGGCGCGCTCGACAAGGGCAGCCCGTTGACGCTCGAGGACGACAAGGGCCACACGGTCATCGTCCCCGCCGAAGCGCTCGGTTATCTCGACATCGCCCCCGAGACCGGCCGGCGGGTGGGCTTCGGCGCCTGAGTGTGTCGGACGCAACCTTTCCGTGACCTTCGCAAGCCCACGTGGGGATGAGGTCTGCCCTAGCGTTTCGGTGTAACGGCGCGCCTGCGTGCACCCCTGCGGAGGCTGCGCCACAGTCGAAGGACCCGGACGGCGTCTTGCCGGCCGGGCGGGTGGGACCGCCATACGCGGCTCATGCATCGAAGGAGAGTCAGTCAAGATGCTCTGGAACATCATCGTCTGGATCGTCGTCGGCCTGATCGTCGGAGCGCTCGCGCGCCTCGTCGTTCCGGGCAAGCAGAACATCAGCGTCGCCGTGACCATCGTGCTCGGCATCCTGGGTGCGCTGATCGGCGGCTTCATCGCCAAGAGCGTGCTCAACGTCGCCGACAACGGCGGCATCCAGTGGATCCCGCTGATCATCAGCGTGATCGTTGGTGCCGCGCTGGTCTTCGGCTACACCGCGATCACGAGTCGGTCCTCCCGGGTCTGACCCGCGGTCCACACACAACGGGCCCGCACCAGCCATGGTGCGGGCCCGTTGTCATGCCGTATGCCGCTCACGCGGACAGTCCCAGCGCCTCCATCCGGCGCGTGTGGGCCTCGGTGATCCGGGTGAACAGCCGCATCAACTCGGCCAGGTCGAAGCCGTGGCCCGACCCGCTGTCGATGAGCAAACCGGTGAGGTCGTCGTTCTCGGCCGCGGCCCGTTGCGCCTGGGACAGCGCCTCCCCCACGATCCGCCGGCCCCACAGCCCCATCCGGGCAGCGAGCTTGGGGTCGGCCTCGATCGCGGCCCGCAGCTCGTGCTCGGCATACAGATAGTGCCCGGAGTCGTCGAGCACCTTGCGCATCAGCTCCTGGGTGTCCGGGTCGACCACCGGGACGCATTCCTTGTAGAAGTCGATGGCGATCGTGCTGCCGGCATAGACCTTCATCAGGCCCTCATACCAATCGCTCGGCGTGCAGCGCCGGTGCCATTCGTCCAGGTTGTCCCGGGAGGCCTCCATCGCCTGCTCCGGGTCGGCGCCGAGCTCGGTCAGCCGATCGGTCAGCAGGTCGAAGTGGGCGAACTCGCTGAGCGCCACCCGGGTCAGCTTGACCTTGTCGGCCATCGACGGCGCCCGGTCGGCGTCGGCCACGACGGTGAAGAAGCTCACCAGCTCGCCATACGCGAGCGTGCCCAGCAGGGCCACCACGCCGCGGCGGTAGGTGGGATCCTCCAGGTCCTCGACGGTGCGCGCCCTCGGCGTCCGGGCAGGCGCCTGCCCCGCGTGCTGTTCGGCCATGCAGGAACTTTAGCGACCGGACGGTAGGATCGAGCGGTCATCGAACATGGTGCCCGGTCGGCATACGACATGACTCGCGGCGAGACGCCGCATTTCGCTTCTTCCCGATCGGCCCTGGACCGCGCGCGCCGGACCCGGCTGCTGCGCCCGACCGATCCCGGAGGATCAGCACACCATCATGTCCACCGAACAGCCCACCTTCGCCGCATTCGACGTCCACCCGCAGATCGTGGCCTCGCTTGCCGCCGCGGGCATCCACACGCCCTTCCCGATCCAGGCCATGACCCTGCCGGTCGCGCTCGGCGGCCACGACATCATCGGCCAGGCCAAGACCGGCACCGGCAAGACGCTCGGCTTCGGCGTCCCCCTGCTCAACCGGGTGGTCGGCCCGGACGACGAGGGGTATGCCGCCCTCGCCGCCCCGGGTGCGCCACAGGCCCTGGTCGTCGTGCCCACCCGCGAGCTCGCCGTGCAGGTGACCGGTGACCTGCGCACCGCCTCCACCCAGCGCGGCGTGCGGGTCGAGCCGGTCTACGGCGGCCGCGCCTACGAGCCGCAGGTCGAGGCGCTGCGTCGGGGCGCCGAGGTCATCGTCGGCACGCCCGGCCGCCTCATCGACCTGGCCAAGCAGAAGCACCTCGACCTGTCCCACGTGAAATGCGTCGTGCTCGACGAGGCCGACGAGATGCTCGACCTGGGCTTCCTGCCCGATGTGGAGAAGATCCTGGCGATGACCCCCGGGTCGCGCCAGACGATGCTCTTCTCGGCGACCATGCCGGGGGCGGTCGTGACCCTGGCGCGCCGTTATATGACCCAGCCGACGCACATCCGCGCGATGAGCGACGACGGTGACGACAAGCAGACCGTCAAGGCGATCGAGCAGTTCGTCTATCGCGCGCACGCGATGGACAAGGTCGAGTTGCTCGCCCGCGTGCTGCAGGCCGAGGGCCGGGGCCTCACGATCATCTTCACCCGCACCAAGCGCACCGCCGCCAAGGTGTCCGACGAGCTCACCCAGCGCGGCTTCGCCGCCGCCGCCATCCACGGCGACCTCGGCCAGGGCGCGCGTGAGCAGGCGCTGCGCGCGTTCCGCTCCGGCAAGATCGACACTCTCGTCGCCACCGACGTCGCCGCGCGCGGCATCGACGTGGAGAACGTCACCCACGTCATCAACTACCAGTGCCCCGAGGACGAGAAGACCTATGTCCACCGGGTCGGCCGCACCGGCCGCGCCGGCAACACCGGCATCGCGATCACCCTGGTCGACTGGGATGACCTGCACCGCTGGTCGATGATCGACAAGGCGCTCGACCTCGGCATACCGGAGCCGGTCGAGACCTATTCCTCCTCACCGCACCTGCTTGCCGAGCTGTCCATCCCGACCAGCGCGAAGGGCACGCTGCCCAAGTCCGAGCGCACCCGCGCGGGCCTCGGCGCCGAGGAAGTCGAGGACCTCGGCGAGGTCGGGGCCGCGGCCGGCCGACGTGGTCACGGTGGTCGCTCCGCCGACGGACGCGGGCGGGGTGGCTCGCGTGGCGGCCGCCGCTCCGACAGTGGGTCGCGTCCGACCGAGGGTGCCGCGGCCTCCGGGCGCCCGCGTCGCCGTCGGCGCACCCGCGGCGCCGGTGGCGGTGGTGAGCGGGGCGCCGGAGCATGAGTGCTCGGGTGCGCTTCGATGAGGAGACGGTCAAGCACTTGCGGCTGGCCGACCGTCGATTGCGCACCTCGGGTCCGCACGAGCAGCGGCTGCGGTATGCCACCTGCCGGATGACCTTGTCCAACCTGACCCGGGTCGACAGCTTCTACATCGGCTTCTTCCACGACGACCACACCTGCGTGCTGCCGTATGTCTTCGACCAGGACCAGTACTACCCACCGGACATCTCGCACTACGGCCCGCACGGACTGTCGCATTGGATCCGTTCCTCGGCCCGCACCTACCGGTACGCCGACGACAACGGCGCCCTGCTCAACCGCACGGTGCCCTTCGGGAATGTCGACGAATCGTCCAAGGACGCGATCGTCGTGCCGATCATCGACCCGACCTCCAAGGAGGTCATGGGCCAGATGAGCCTGCAATCGCTCACCCCGAAGACCTATGACGACACGGTGGTCGCCGCCGCCGAATGGCTGGCGGCCGCACTCGCCAACGCGATCGCCCGCGACGCGACCTCGCCCCTCGGGCACGACCTGTATGCCGACCACCCCGAGCTGGACTCGGCCCGGCCCACCTCCGAGATCGACCTGATGTCGGAGGTCTCGCACCGGATGGAACGCATCCGGCGCGCGGCGCGAACGGTGCAGATCGCGGCCCAGGAGAGCCGGCCGAGCGACGAGATCGCCACCGAGGCGGCGCTGCTTGCGGAGATCTGCGTCGAGGTGCAGGGCGAGGTCGTGGAATTGCTGCGCGCCAAGGAAGCCGCCGCCAAGGCCCGGCTCAGCCACCTGCAGGCCGCTGCGCTGCGCACCGCCCTCACTCCGCGCGAGGCGGAGATCGCCGGGTTGATCGCCGTCGACCAGCTGACCAATTCCGAGATCGCCCGCCACCTGCACATCTCGCTGAAGACCGTCAAGACGCATGTCGGCAACATCCTGTCCAAGCTCGGCATCACCCAACGCTCGGAGATCGGCTACGTCCTCGATCCCGACGGGGAAGAGCGGTCCTAGGACCTTCCCGCAAGAACTTCGGTCCCGGTCGCATGGCGCGACATCCTTGCCACGCCGCACAATAGAAGCACGGGCCAGGGGGAACGCACTGATGAGGGGCCAGCAGGCAAGGGGGCTGCTGGCCCCTCGTCATGCGTCAGGGCCTAGGACCGCTCGTCCGGTTCCAGCGCCGCCCAGTCCGACTGCTCCGGGCCCTCCCGCTGCCCCTCCGGGCAGTGCGCCCGGTAGTCACACCACCGGCACAGCGCCGACGGGGTCGGTGCGAAATCGGGCGCGTCGGGACCGAGATCGGCATACCGCTGGTCGGCTCGGCGGGCATCGCGCGCGATCGAGTCGGCCTCGGCGAGCTTGCGGTCCAAAGACTCGGCGGTATGCCGATGCCGGATCACCTCGCCGCTTGGAATGTGGTGCAACTCGACCTCGAAGCAGGGCCGGCGCAGCAGCCGGCTGGCGGCCGCGGCATAGAACGCGAGGGCGAGCGAGGTGCGGGCCGAGTCGGGGTGCAGGGGGCGCCGGGAGGTCTTGTAGTCGACGATCACCAGCTCCTCGCCCCGCTCGTCGATGCGGTCGACGCGACCGGTGAGCCCGAGGACGTCGGTGCGCAGGCTGACGGTGCGCTCGATGCCGCGCGGCTCGGCGTCGCGGTCGATCCCGCGCAGATAGTCGATGACCTCCTCGGTCACCTTCTGCCGCCAGCGCGCCGACTGGCCGTCGTCGCGAAAGCCGACCGGGATCCACGCCGCCCGCAGCGCCTCGCGGACCCCTTGTGGCGTGCGCTTGTCGGCGGGCAGGTCCCAAAAATCCCGCAGCACGTTGTGAACGCTGAGGCCGACCGAGGTGTGCGCTCGCTGCGGCCGGGCCTGCGGCCGGGGCCGGTCGAGATAGCCGAAGCGATAGGCGCGCGGGCAGGACTGGAAGGCGTAGAGCCGGCTCGGGCTGGCCAGGTAGAGCCGCTGCGGCATCCCCGGCAGTTCGGGCGTGTCGCTCATCCCCACCACACCTCGATGCCGGAGGTGGCGCGCTCGGCGAGGGCGCGCAGCGCCGCCTCGGAGGTGGTGTTTTCGCCGAGCCGGTTGGACTTGTCGGCGCCGTGGTAGTCGCTGCTGCCGGTGGCGATCAACCCCAGCCGGGTCGCGAGCTGGGCGGCGCGCTCCCGGGCGGCGGCGTCATGGTCCCGGTGATCGACCTCCAGGCCCGCCAGCCCCGCCTCGGCCATCTGCTCGATGACCTCCTCACCGACGATCCGGCCGCGCGAGCTGGCGAAGGGGTGGGCCATCACCGCCACGCCGCCGGCCGCGCCGATCAACCCGACCGCGGTCACCGGGTCGGGCGCATAGTGCGACACGTGGTACTTGCTGCCGGTCGCGAGGTAGCTCGCGAAGGCCTCGTTGCGGTCGGCGACGACACCGCGGGCCACCAGCGCGTCGGCGATATGCGGCCGCCCGATCGTCGTGCCCTCGCTGACCTGGGCCAGCACCTCCGGCCAGGTGAGACCGGTGTCGGGCGCGAGCCGCTCGACCATGCGCTGCGCCCGGGTCTCGCGCGAGCTGCGGGCGTGCTCGAGCTCGGCGAGCAGTGCCTGGTCGGTCGGATCGTGCAGATAACCCAGCACGTGCAGGCTGATGCCCTCGTGCTGCGTGGAGACCTCGATGCCGCGCACCAGGCCGACACCGATCTGCTGGGCCGCCGCGAGCGCGTCGGCCCAGCCGGCCGTCGTGTCGTGATCGGTCAACGCCACCACGTCGAGCCCGGCGTCGCTCGCTGCACGCACCACCTGCGCCGGCGGCTGCGTGCCGTCGCTGGCGGTCGAATGAGCGTGTAGATCGATCAGCACTCTGGCAGGCTAGCCTCCAGCGCCGACACGGTGCCGAGCGAAGGTGAGCCGATGACGCAGACGAGCCGTGCGCTGCAGTTCGCACTCCGTGCGATGTATGCCGGGGCCGCGCTGTCGGCCCTGTCGATCCCCCTCACCTTCGCCGCCCGCGGGTCGATCGCCGAGGGCATCCGGGCCACGGCCACCACGGCCACGCAGCGAGGTGCGGTCGACGACATCACGACGGGCACGGTCGGCCTGATGGTCACCGTCGCGGCGGTCAGCGTGGTGCTCTGGCTCGTTCTGGCTCGGCTCAACCGGCGCGGCCGGTGGTGGGCCCGGATCGTGTCCACCGTGCTGGCCGGCTTCGCGGTGCTGCAGACCTGGAGCCTGGTCACCCGGGGCCACCTGCCGTGGTACGGCATCGTCGTCCAACTGCTCATCGCCCTGACCGGGGTCGTCGCCGCCGGCTGGCTGTGGCATCGCAGCAACGCCGCGCACTTCGAACGGGTCGCGGCGCTGCCTCAACGGTGAACGACCTACAGTTGCCTGCCATGACCAGCACCCCTCGCTCCATCGCGCTGTTGGCCATCTCGACTCTCGCGCTCACCGGCTGCTCGGCGGCCGGCGGTGCCGCGCACACCGACACCTCCACGCCCACCTCCAGCGCCACGGCGACCACCTCGGTGCCGGCACCGACCACCGTCACGCCGACGACCGCGCCGACGGGCAGCACCGCTGACAAGAACAAGGATTTCGCCCTCGCGCTGCCGTCCGGATGGATCACCGTCGACAAGGTCGCGGGGGTGGGCGGCCTCGCGCTCGGCATGCGCTCCAAGGCGCAGGAGGACGGCTACTACACCAACATCACCGTGCTGCGGCAGACCGCACCGGACACCGTCACGCTGACCGACCTGGTCAATCAGGGGTCCACCGCGATGCGCCAGGAGGGCGGCACGGTCAGCACCATCGCCGACCGACGGATCGGCGGCGAACCGGCGAAGGGCTATGCCTCCGACCGCCCGGTGCAAGGTGTGAAGGTCAGCCAGACGCAGTTCTACGTGCTGCGCGCTGGGAAGGTGTATGTCATCACCTTGTCGTGCTCCCAGCCGCGTCGCACCGCGGCGACCGCGACCTTGACGGCGCTGCTGGACTCCTGGGTGTGGACCCGCTGATCCCGGCGCGGCGGGGCTTGCTCGCCGTGCAACGATGAGCGGGTGAGTGAAGAGCAGGCCAAGGCCGAACACCGCAGCCGTCCGCAGAGCATGGCCTTCCGCGAGTTCGTCGCGAGCGGGTGGGCACCGCGCGACGAGACGCCGCCGGAGCGCGCAGCGGTCGCCGATTACGCCGCCGACCGACGCGCCGAGGTGAGCGCGAGCTTCCCGGGCGAGCGGCTCGTCATACCGGCTGGTGGGCTGAAGGTGCGCTCGAACGACACCGACTATGTCTTCCGCCCGCACTCGGCCTTCGCTCACCTGACCGGTCTCGGCGCCGACCGCGAACCGGACTCGGTGCTCGTGCTCGAACCGCAGGAGGACGGCGGTCACGAGGCGGTCCTCTACTTCCGCCCGCTCGCCGGCCGCGACACCGAGGAGTTCTTCGGCGACTCGCGGTATGGCGAGTTCTGGGTCGGCGCCCGACCGACGCTGGCTGACCTCGAGGCCGAACTCGGGCTCACCGCGCGGCATATCGACGAGTTCAGTGACGCGGTCGCCAAGGACGCTGGCGCCGTCGCGCTGCGGGTGGTGCGCGATGCCGACCAGCAGACCACGGCGCGCGTCGATGAGGTGCGCGCCCAGACCCAGGAGCACGACGACGACAAGGTCGCCGAGGACCGCGACCGCGACGCCGAGCTGGCGCGGCATCTGTCCGAACTGCGGCTGGTCAAGGACCCGCACGAGATCGAGCAGATGCGCGAGGCCGTCCGCGCCACCGGCGAGGGTTTCGAGGGCGTCATCCGCGACCTGCCCGAGGCGGTCAAGCGCGGCCGCGGCGAACGCTGGGTCGAAGGTGTCTTCGGCCTCTACGCGCGGCATGCCGGCAATGGCGTCGGCTACGACTCGATCTGCGCCAGCGGCGACCACGCCAACACCCTGCACTGGATCAAGAACACCGGCGACGTGAAGGACGGCGACCTGCTGCTGCTCGACGCGGGTGTGGAGGTCGACAGCCTCTACACCGCCGACATCACCCGCACCCTGCCGGTCAGCGGCACCTTCACCGACGCGCAGCGCAAGGTCTACGACGCGGTGTATGCCGCCCAGGAGGCCGGCATCGCCGCGGTCAAGCCGGGCAACAAGTTCTCCGATGTGCACGCCGCCGCGATCCGAGTGATCGCCGAGCACCTGCACGAGTGGGGCCTGCTGCCGGACGGCATCGACGTCGAGACCACCCTCGACAAGGAGAAGGGCCAGTACCACCGGCGCTGGATGGTGCACGGCACCAGCCATCACCTCGGCATCGACGTGCACGACTGCGCGCTCGCCCGCCAGGAGCAGTACATGGAGGCCGAGCTCAAGCCAGGCATGATCCTCACCGTCGAGCCCGGCCTCTACTTCAAGGCCGACGACGAGCTCATCCCGGCCGAGTTGCGCGGCATCGGCGTGCGGATCGAGGACGACGTGCTCGTCACCGAGGACGGCCACGAGAACCTCTCCGGCTTCATGCCCCGCTCCAGCGCCGACGTCGAGGCGTGGATCGCCCGAGTGCAGCGCCGCTGAGCGGTCGATGCGTCAGTTGTGGACGAGGACTCCGCGACCAATCCGCAGGTGACCTGAGGCGATCAGCATGTCCTGCGCCGCCGTCGACACCCGGCAGCAGCCGTGCGAGGCCGGGTATGGCGGGATCGAGCCCGAGCCGTGCACCGCGATGCCGCTGCGGGTGAAGTAGTACGGCCGGTAGAGGCCGCCGAGCGCGCCATAGTCCCAACCGTTGGATCCGTGCCACAGCATCGAGAACCAGCCGGTCGGCGTGGTCGCCCGGATCCAGCGGCCGTTGTAGCTGAACCACTGACCTGAGCCGGTGCTGGTGTTGAGCGTGATGCGCGCGTAGCCGTTGCCGGTGATCATCAGCAGTTGCCGGCGCAGGTCGATCTCGACGGCATAGGTCTGGGTCCACGACTTCGGCTGGGTGAGCCGGTCCACGGCGCCCCAGGTGTTCGGGCCACACACGCCGTCGCGGGTGAGGCCGTAGGCCTTCTGCACGGCATACACCGCCTGTTGCGTGAGCCCGCCGAACGAACCGTCGGGCGACCCGCACCAGAAGCCCTTGGCGGCCAGCTTGCGCTGGAGTTCGAGCACGGCACCGCCGCTGGAGCCGTACCGCACCTGCGGATGCGTGGCGGCGACGGCACCGGCGGCGGTGCCTCCTCCGACCAGCGCGACGGTCGCTGCGGCGATCCCTCCGCCGAGCAGCGCCCGGCGATCGAAAGTACGAGACATCGTTATTCCCCCTTGGTGCGGCGGTGCTTCCCCCGAAGCGACTCCCCCTGAATCGCTCACGGCACCGCCGTCACTTGGTATGACGTCGCAGCACCGGTTTTGGTTACGGGATATGACGAAGGCCTTGATCCTCGCGATGGGATCAAGGCCTTGAAGTCTCTGGATGAGTCAGCGACGCCCCAGGAACCGCCGGACACGCTCGGTGCGGTACCGGTCGGCCGCCACGGACTGCGCGATCGCGCCTCGGGTGAACGGAACCATGTTCATCATGTCGGTGCCTCCTTCCCCATGACACTCGTCGGTGTTCGTGATTCCAGCATACTGTTTGGAATCGAACTATTCTAATCGAAACAACGAGACGTCCCTCACATCTATTCCCGAAGGCGGGCAGCCGTCACCAGAGAGTCATGCTGCGCCGGAAGATCCCGGCGATGTCCTCCTCAGTGACCGGCCGGGGCGCGGTGGCCAGCAGTCGCTGCTGTTTCATCGTCCCGTCCACCAGGTCGTCGGCGTCGGCCTCCGTGTACCCCACCGCCGCGAGCCCGTTCGGTATGCCGATGTCGCGCATCAGGTCGATGAGCACGGCCGGCAGCCTCTCCTCCGCTGCGACCTCACGGTAATCCCGTTGTCCCGCAAGCAGATCCGCAGCACGCAGGTGACGTTCGGGCGACGCGGCGAAGGTGAAACGGAAGGCCTCCGGCGCGGTCAGCGAGACGCTCATCCCGTGCGGGATCATCGGCTCGTCCTGCGGGTAGTCGGCCGGCCGGAAGTCGCGCACCCGCCCCGCGATGGGATAAGCGTTGGCATGCGGGATGTGCACCCCGGCGTTGCCGAAGCCCATCCCCGCGAAGGTGGCCGCGAGCGCCATACTGCCGCGCGCGTCCAGATCGGAACCGTCGCGCACGGCCGTCCGGAAGGAGGAGGCGAGCAGCGTCATCGCCTTCTCCGACCACATGTCGGCGATCGGGTTCGAGCCGCAGTAGGGCACCCGTTCTTCGGGCCGCTTGCGCTCGTAGGAGGTGTAGGGCCGGGCGGTGTAGGACTCGAGCGCGTGGCACAGGATGTCCATCCCGGAGGCCGCGGTGACACCCGGAGGCTGGCTCACCGTCAGCAATGGATCAACCACCGCCATCGTCGGGCGCAGCCGCGCGTGCGAGATGCCGGTCTTGACTTTGAGCGACAGCACGTCGAGCACACAGATCGTGGTGCTCTCCGAGCCGGTCCCGGTCGTCGTCGGCACCGCGACCAGCGGTCGCAACGGATTCGCCGGTGCCCGACCGCCTCCGACCGGCGCGTTGATGTAGTCCATCAGCTCGCCCTCGTTGGTGGTGAGCAGGTTCACCGCCTTCGCGGTGTCGATCGCCGATCCCCCACCGACGGCCACGAAGGCATCCCACGGCCCGCGCTCGCGCCCGAAGGCCACCGCCTCCTGCAGGCTCTCGTCGGTCGGCTCGACGTGTGCCCGGTCGAAGACCACCGCCTCGACGCCGAAGCGGCCCATCTGCGTGGCGACCCGCTCGGCAACACCGGCGGCCGCCACGCCCGGGTCGGTGACCACCAGGGCTCGGCGCGCCCCCGTGAGGCTGAGGTCGTAACCGATCTCGTCGGCGGCGCCGGCGCCGAACTTCAACTGCGGCGCGCCGTAGGTGAAGACCGACTCGGGCGTCTGGGGGCTGGGCAACGAAGTCGCATCCACGAGCCACAGCCTAGGTCCGCGGGTAGTCTCGGTGGCCGTGTCCGAACTTTCCGCAGTCCTCGCCAAGGCCGCCGTGGTGTGGGTCGTCGTCGACGACCGCCCCTGGCCGCTGTGGGTCGCCGTCGACGATGGGACGCTGTATGCCGTCACCGGCGGCGGCGAGCAACCCCTCCCGCAGCTGCCGGCCCAGGTCGAGCTGGTGTTGCGCACCAAGGACACCCACGAGCGGGTTGGACCGGTCCCTGCCCGCGCCGAACGCATCAACCCGGCCGGCGAAGACTGGGCGCGGGTGACCGACATACTTCTGGCTGCCCGGCAGGCGGTGCCGACCGAGGAACTGCGCGACCGGTGGGCCGCCGACTCGGTGGTGTGGGCGATCATCGCGGACCCGGAAACCCCTGTGCCGCAAGCGAATCGGGACCAGCCGAGTGACGCTCGGCCGCCGCAGCCCACCGCGGCGACGACGGCCCGCTGGCGGCCCAAGCACCTCACCGCCCTGCGTCGGCCGCGGTCGGGCAACTAGCCGGCCAACCCCTAGACTCGCTCCTCGTGAGCGTGACGCGGATCTTCGTCGCCCGGTTGGCGGGCCTGACCGTGCTCGACCCCCTGGGTGACCACGTGGGACGAGTGCGCGATGTCGTGCTGTCCTTCGCCCGCGGCGGCCAGCCGCACGCGCACGGGCTGGTGATCGAGGTGCCCGGCAAGCGCCGCGTCTTCCTGCCGATGACCCGGGTGACCTCAGTCGACCCCGCGTCGGTGATCGTCACCGGCCTGGTCAACATGCGCCGCTTCGAGCAGCGGGCCGGGGAGGCGCTGGCGATCGGTGAAATCCTCGACCGGCAGGTGCGGGTCCGCTCGAGCGAAGGCGATTACGACGCGGTCGTCGAGGATCTCGCGATCGAGCGCAACGCGCGCCGCGAGTGGCTGGTCACCAAGATCTTCGTGCGCCGCAACGAGCCGGGGCAGCGCAGCGCGGTGTCCCGGCTGACCCGTCGGCGCAGCGGTCAGACCACGCTGGTGGATATCGGTCAGGTGATCGGCCTGCGCCGCCAGCCGACCGCCCAGAGTGCCGAGCTGCTGCTTGAGAGCTACGAGGACCTGCGGGTCGCCGACCTGGCCGAGGCGATCCATGACCTCAACCCCAAGCGCCGCGCCGAGGTCGCCGCCGCCCTGGACGACGAGAAGCTCGCCGATGTCCTGGAGGAATTGCCCGAGGACGACCAGGTCGAGATCATCGCCGGCCTGGAAAACGACCGCGCCGCCGACGTGCTCGAGGCGATGGAGCCCGACGACGCCGCCGACCTGCTGTCCGACCTGCCGCCGGAGCAGGCCGAACGGCTGCTGCAGCTGATGGCACCCGACGAGGCCGAGCCGGTGCGCCGGTTGATGACCTATGAGGAGAACACTGCCGGCGGCCTGATGACCTCCGAGCCGATCATCCTCGGACCGGAGGCGACGATCGCCGAGGCACTGGCGATGGTGCGCCGCGAGGAGATCGCGCCGGCGCTCGCCTCCGCCGTCTTCGTCGTGCGGCCGCCGCTGGAGACGCCCACCGGGCGCTTCCTCGGGCTGGTGCACACTCAGCGCCTGCTGCGCGAGCCGCCGCACAATCCGGTCGGCATCGCGATCGACAAGACGATCGAGCCGATCGCGGTCGATGCACGCCTGGGTGAGGTCACCCGGACCCTGGCCAACTACAACCTGGTCACCGTGCCGGTGGTCGACGACGACGGGCGATTGCTCGGCGCGGTCACCGTGGACGACGTGCTCGACCACATCCTGCCCGACGACTGGCGCGAGGAACGCCACGACGAAGAAGGCACCGACGAAGAAGTGATGGAGGAGGCGACCCGTGACTGAGCGCACCGATCGGCCCACGCGTCGCCGTGAATCGGCCCGCGGCCCCAAGCTGGACCAGCCGGCCGAGCTGCGGACCCGCCGCCTGCCTCAGATCGACGCCGACGCCTTCGGTGTCTTCGCCGAGCGGTTCGCCCGCTTCATGGGCACCGCGAAGTTCCTCATGTGGATGACGGTCTTCGTCATCCTCTGGGTCGCCTGGAACCTCATCGGCGTCTTCGGGTTGCGGTACGACCCCTACCCGTTCATCCTGCTCAACCTGTTCTTCTCCACCCAGGCGTCGTATGCCGCCCCGCTGATCCTCCTCGCCCAGAACCGGCAGGACGACCGCGACCGGGTGGCGCTCGAGTCGGACCGGGCGCGGGACGAGCGGGCGCTGGCCGACACCGAATTCCTCACCCGGGAGGTCGCCTCGCTACGCCTCGCGACCCGCGATGCGGCCACCCGCGACTTCGTCCGCAGTGAGTTGCGCAACCTGCTGGACGAGCTCGAACAACGCAGCCTGATCGCGCCTCGGGATTCCTGACCGGGCGGCCACAGGCTCGGCATACCGGCGACCTACGATGGAGGGCATGTCTGCCCCCACCATGGATGCCCTGCGCGCGGCTCTCGCGACGGTCAACGACCCCGAGATCCGACGTCCCATCACCGACCTCGGGATGGTCGACGAGGTGACGGTCGCCGACGGTGGCCAGGTCGCGGTGACCATCCTGCTCACCATCGCGGGGTGCCCGCTGAAGACCAAACTCACTGACGACGTCACCGCCGCAGTGAGCGCGGTTGACGGTGTCACCGGCGTCGACGTGCGCCTAGGCGTGATGACCGACGAGCAGCGCGACGAGCTCAAGACCAAGCTGCGCGGCGGTAGCGCGGAGAAGGAGATCCCGTTCGCCAAGCCGGGCTCGCTCACCCGGGTGTATGCCGTGGCCTCCGGCAAGGGCGGCGTCGGCAAGTCCTCGGTCACCACCAATCTCGCGGCGGCGCTTGCTGCCAGCGGCCTGCGGGTGGGCGTCGTCGACGCCGACATCTACGGCTTCTCGGTGCCGCGCATGCTCGGCGTGGAGCGCAAGCCCACCCAGGTCGACGACATGATCCTGCCGCCGGTGGCCAACGAGGTGAAGGTCATCTCGATCGGCATGTTCGTGCCCGGCAACCAGCCGGTCGTCTGGCGCGGACCGATGCTGCACCGGGCGCTGCAACAGTTCCTCGCCGACGTCTTCTGGGGCGACCTGGACGTGCTGCTGCTCGACCTGCCACCCGGCACCGGTGACATCGCGATCTCGGTCGCCCAATTGATCCCCACCGCCGAGATCCTGGTCGTCACCACCCCGCAGCAGGCCGCCGCGGAGGTCGCCGAGCGGGCCGGTTCGATTGCCCTGCAGACCAAGCAGCGCATCGTCGGGGTCATCGAGAACATGTCCTGGCTGGAGCTGCCGGACGGCACTCGCCAGGAGATCTTTGGCTCCGGCGGCGGCAAGACGGTGGCCGAGTCGCTCACCCGGGCGGTTGGTGCGGACGTGCCGCTGCTCGGTCAGATCCCGCTCGACACCACCTTGCGTGAGGGCGCCGACACCGGCACCCCCGTGGTGCTCGGCCAGCCGGACAGCCCGGCCGCGGTGGCGCTGCGCGGCATCGCCAAGGGTCTCGGCAGCCGCGCTCGCGGGCTCGCCGGTCGGTCGCTGGGGCTCACACCGGCCGGTCGCTGAGCGGGCCGATCAGGTCGCGTCGATGTCGTAGGGCGTCACGCGGTCGGGGTCATAGCGCGGCGGCTCCCACACCGGAGCGGCCGCGTCGGCCTGACCGGGCTCGTCATCATCGAAGAGCGCCTGGCGCACGATCCGCCGCGGGTCGTATTGACGAGGGTCGTACTGCCGCCAGTCGATGTCGTCGAACTCCGGCCCCATCTGGTCGCGCAATTGCGTCTTGGCGCCGTCGGCCATCGAGCGAGCCTGCTTGATGAACTCGCGCAGCTTGGCCATGTATTCGGGCAGGCGCTCGGGGCCGATGAGGAAGGTCGCGAGCAGCAGCAGGATGAGCAGCTTCCAGCCGTCCAGACCGAACATGGCCCTCTCACTTCCCCGACGCTGCGGTCACGACGCTCACCAGGTGCTCCCGGCTCTCGGAAACTACCATCAGCGTCACCCGCGACCCGACCGCCTTGGAGCGCAGCGCCACGATGAAGTCCGCGGTGCCGCGAACGTTCTGCCCGTCGATCTTGGTGATCACGTCATCGGGTTTGATCCCGGCTTGCGCGGCCGGGCCGCCGGTCTGCACCTGGGTCACCTTGACGCCCTCGCCGGCGTATTCGGTGTCGAAGGAGATGCCGATGACCGGGTGGTCAGCCTGGCCCTTGCGGATCAACTGGTCGGTCGTGCGCCGCACCTGGTTGGCCGGGATCGCGAAACCGAGCCCGATGCTGCCACCGTTCTCGGTCGCGCTCGCGATGGCGGTGTTGACCCCGACCACCTGACCCTGCAGGTTGAGCAGCGGACCGCCGGAGTTGCCGTGGTTGATCGCCGCGTCGGTCTGGATCGCGTCAAGGTATGCCGCGTCGCTGGTTTCCGCGTCGGAGTTGCCGCTGTCGCCACTGCCACCGCTGTCGTCGCCGCCACTGCCACCACCCTTGGTGATCACCGGGCGATTGAGTGCGCTCACAATGCCCGAGGTGACCGAACCCTGCAGTCCGAGCGGCGCCCCGACGGCAACAACGGGTGCGCCGACCTGCAGGGCGCGGGAGTCGCCGAGCAGGAGTGGTATCAGCCCCTTGCGGTCCACCTTGAGCACTGCGAGGTCGTATGACGAGTCCGCGCCCGCGACGCTCGCGTCGATCTGCGAGCCGTCCTGGAAGAGCACCTTCAGCTGGTCGCTGCCGGGCGCCTTGGCCACGTGGTAGTTGGTGACGATATAACCGTCGGCGCGCAGCACGAACCCCGAGCCAGTGCCGATCGGCTTCCCCGAGGAATCGGCGATCCGGATGGTCACGACGCTGGGCAACGCCCGCTCCGCGACAGCTTCCAGGCTGCCCTTCGCGGCGTCGCTGGAGGTGGCCGCGTCCTCGCGGTGTGCGACGACGGCGCCGGTGACGCCACCTACTCCCCCGGCGACCAGCGCAATGGCGGCGGCCCCAGCGGCCAGGGCTCCGGCACGCCGGCGCGGCCTGGGCCGCGAAGGCGGGACCACGGGCGGCTGCGTCATACCGACATTGTTCACGACCTACCGCGCCGAGGCAGCGGCAGGGATCAGGGCCGGTTCTTTGCGCTGATCGGCCCGACCTGGGTGAAGCTCATCATCCGCGGGCCGGGCGGCTGCGTCTGGTGGTTGACCACGACGCGGCGCTCCGTGCTCGGGGCGGGCGTCGTCGACTGCAGGGGCACGTGCGCGGCGGCGACCGCGGCCAGGCATCCCACTGCGGCGACCGCGGCCAGGCCGACCGAGCGCCGCGCGGACACATACTGCGCGGGCGCGCGAGAGTCGAGGGTGACCGGGATCGGACCGGTGACGGCCTTCGGCAGGGGCACCCGTCGCTGCGGTTCCGGGCGCGGCGGCGGCCCGCTCGGCGCCAGGCTCATCAGGCCGGCGACGAGGTGCTGGTGGCCTGCGCCCGGTGCAGGCATGGCCCGCAGCCGGCCGAGCAGTTCGCGCTCGGCGCTGACCTGGGTGCGGCAGGCATGACACGCGACGAGGTGGCGCTCCAGCGCAGTCTCCTGCGCCGGAGCGAGCATGCCCTCCACGTAGTCGGCGATCAGGTCGCCTGCCGGACAGTTCATTGCGCCGCCGGTGCCATCCGGGCGGCCGGCGTGAGCGCCGGGCGAGTGGCGGCGGTGCGGGCGGCGCGTGCCTCGGGCGCCCGGTGCGCCAGCGCCTCGCGCAGCTGCGCACGACCGCGGTGGATCCGGGAGCGGACGGTGCCGAGCTTCACATCGAGCGTGGCCGCCACCTCTTCGTAGGACAGTCCCTCGATGTCGCACAGCACGACCGCGGCCCGAAAGTCCGGGGAGAGGGCGTCCAGCGCGCGCTGCACGTCGTCGTCGAAGTGCGCGTCGACATACTGCTGCTCGGGGCTGCCGTCCCGGCTGGGCAGCCGAGCGGCCGCGTCGTCGGCCAGCGCGTCGAAGCGGATCCGCTGCTTGCGGCGCATCTTGTCCAGGAAGACGTTGGTCGTGATGCGGTGCAGCCAGCCCTCGAAGGTGCCGGGGCGGTAGGAGTTCAGGGAGCGGAAGACCCGCACGAACACGTCGTGAGTGAGGTCCTCGGCGTCGTGGACGTTGCCGGTGAGCCGGTAGGCGAGCCGGTAGACCCGCGCGGAGTGCTCGGTGACGATCTCCTCCCAGGTCGGCGGCTGCCAACCCGGAGGTGCCTGGTCAGGCACCACGGTCCCCGAAACGGTCGTCGTCATGGTCGGTGTCAACCCCTCGTGTCGTCGAGCCCTCAGTGTGACAGCGCGACCTGTGCCGGTGCTGTGCTCACTCTGTGGAGCCGGCTGCAGCCTCATCGGGTCCAACGCGCAAGCAACTGGTTTTGTTCTCGACTCGTTTGTTCTGGGCGCCTCGGCAGTGGGAACCTTGGCAGCCATGAGCACCATGCGACCCGCCACGTGGACCTATGCCGAGGAGTTCGTGGCCGAGCCCGAGCTGATGGAACGCGCCCGTCAGCAGGGCGAACAGTTCGGCGCGAGTCCCGTCGGCCCCGGAACCGGTCCCGCGCTGCGGGCGATCGCGGCGGCGGCAGGTGCCCGCTCGGTCGTCGAGATCGGTTCCGGCGCCGGCGTCTCGGGCCTATGGCTGCTCTCCGGTATGCCGTCCGACGGCATCCTCACCACCATCGACATCAACCCCGAGCACTCGCACGCGGCCAAGCGGGCGTATGCCGACGCCGGGGTCGCCCCCCAGCGCACCCGCACCATCGTCGGGTCGGCCCTGGTCGTGATGGCGCGCCTGGCCGACAGCGCGTACGACCTGGTGCTCGTGGACGGCGACAAGCGGGAGTACCCGGCATACGTCGAGCAGGCCCTGCGCCTGCTGCGTCGCGGCGGCACGCTGTTGATCGACAACATGCTCTGGCACGACAAGGTCGCCGACCCGGCGGTGCGCGATGAGGTGACCACGATCCTGCGCGATCTCGGCAAGCAGCTGCGCGACGACCCCGACCTGGTGACCACCTTGCTGCCCGTCGGCGACGGCCTGCTGATGGCGGTCAAGCGCTAGCGAGCGGTATTGAGGCGGCCGACCGGCGAGTTTTCGTCGCCCGAGCGGGCACCAATCACCGACCGAGCGGCGAGTTTTCGTCGACTGGCGGTCGCCTCGCGTGCCCTACATCCGTAGTAGAGGAATCTGGCGGCTATAGCGACCACTTTCCGACCTCCCGCTCGCGGAGTCCTTTTCTCGTTTCCCGCCAGTTATCGAGCGGCTGTCGACGGCGGCGACTCTTTGCTAGACGAGCGGCGAGTTGTCGTCGCCCGAGCGGGCGCCAATCACCGGCCGAGCGGCGAGTTTTCGTCGCCCGAGCGGGCGCCAATCACCGGCCGAGCGGTGAGTTGTCGTCGACTGGCGGTCGCCTCGCGTGCCCTACATCCGTAGTAGAGGAATGTGGCGGTAATAGCGACCGCTTTCCGGCCCTTCCGGCGGCGCTTCTATCGGCGCGGATTTGGGCGCCGGTCGCGGCCGTCAAGAAGCACACACGGGACCACACTAACCGGCACCACCGACAGCCTCGAATGTTCACTATCAGCGTAAATAAACCCTGTGAAAAACACTGACAATGTCACACCGGGCAGCTAGAATAGAAACATGTTCGAAGCACACGACAACACCCCCACGCCAAGGCCGGACCCGGCCGCCGGCGCGCGCTCGAACAACACCAACAACGCCTCCGACATCCTCGCCAGTGACCCGGTGTCCGCCACATCGCAGGCCATGTCGGACGGCGCGGCGGATGCCATGTCGGACGCCCCCTCGGCACGCGCCGCGGCAGGCGGTGAACCGTTGCAGGCGCCGACCGCTGCGGAGTTGCGCGCGTTGATCGAGCGGTTAGCTGCCCTGGATGAGGTCAGCTTGAGTGTGCCCGGGCCTACTGACACCTCGCCCGCTGGAACCTCGGTCGCCGGTGCAGGCCGGCCGGATGATGGGTGTCACGCCGGTGATGACACCGACGCCACAACGGCCACCGCTGCCGATGCCGTTGCCGGTGCTGCCGACCCCGCTGATCCTGGTGCTGCCGCTGATTCGGGCGCCCCGGATTTGACCGGTGCGGTGCTGGTGGAGGCGATCACGGTGTTGGAGCGGG
>NZ_JAAOIV010000009.1 GCF_011440275.1 Metallococcus carri
GGTCTACAACCAGCGCCGGCGACACAGCTCGCTCGGCCAAATCAGCCCGATAGCCTTCGAGAACACACTCATCACCGCGGCCGACCAAGCCGCTTAACGAGATGTCCACGAAACGGGGTCAACCCCATCAACCCACGAGGCAGGCGGGAGGTAGGCGGCCCGCTGGAGGGATGCTCCGGCGGGCGCTGAACGGCGGCGCCGCACGCGCCGAAGGCGCCGCTCCCGGTGGGGCGCATCCCGAAGCGGCGCCGCCGCCTCCCGCCACCCAGCGCCGGTGTGAGGCCTCGCAGGCGTGGAGTCGTCGGCGGCGGGGGCGGTTTCGATGCGCTCGCTCGTTCCTCGCTCGCTTACTCAACCGGCGTTGAGGTCAGGGCGGTTTCGATGCGCTCACTCGTTCCTCGCTCGCTTACTCAACCGGCGTTGAGGTTAGGGCGGTTTCGATGCGCTCGCTCGTTCCTCGCTCGCTTACTCAACCACCGAGAGTGCCGGCGCCCAACCATCGAGAATGGCGTTCCTCAAGCAGCAAGCTCTGGGATCTCAACGTGGTCGGGCAGCGGACGGCGATGTCGGCGGATAGCCTCGACGCCATGCCCGAACCGACGGCCTTCGCCGATGTCGAGGACGTGTCCCGCCAACTCGCCGAGGTCGATTACCTCGCCTCCCGCCAGATCGCGACCACGGTCCTGCTGGCCGAGCGGCTGGGTCGCCCGATCCTCGTCGAGGGCCCGGCCGGCGTTGGCAAGACCGCGCTCGCCAAGGCGATGGCGGCCGCCACCGACCGCGAACTCATCCGATTGCAGTGCTACGAGGGCGTCGACGAGGCTCGAGCGCTCTATGAGTGGAACCACGCCAAACAACTGCTGCGCATCACCGCCGAACGCGACGGCGGCTGGGACGAGGTCCGCAGCGATGTCTTCACCGAGGAGTTCCTGCTCCCCCGACCCCTGCTGCGCGCGGTCCGCAGCGAGCGCCCCGTCGTCCTGCTCGTCGACGAACTCGACAAGGCCGACGAAGAGCTCGAGGGTCTCCTGCTGGAGCTGTTGTCCGACTTCCAGGTGACCATCCCGGAGCTGGGAACCGTTGCGGCACAAAGCCGCCCGCTCGTCGTGGTGACCTCCAACGCCACCCGCGAGCTCGGTGAGGCGCTCCGCCGCCGCTGCCTCTTCCTGCACGTCGACTATCCCGACGCCGAGCTCGAGCAGCGCATCGTCCACCTGCATGCGCCCGACCTGCAGCAGGAGCTCGCGACTTCGATCGTGCGGGTCGTCCGCAGCCTGCGCGACGGCAGCCTGCGCAAGCCGCCGTCGGTGTCGGAGACGGTCGACTGGGCGCGCACCCTGCTCACCCTCGGCGCGACCGAACTCGACGAGCAAGTCGTCGGCAGCACCCTCGGCGTGCTGCTCAAACACCAGGACGACATCGAATCCGCCCGTGCCGCAATGAAACTCGACGCCTGATCCGGTATGCCGGACGCCGTCGCCGACCGTCTCGTCGCCCTGGTGGGCGCGATGCGCGAGCACGGGCTGAGCGTCGGCACCGCCGAGACGGTGACCGCCGCCGAAGCGATCAACGTCCTCGGCATGCACGACCGCGCACTGCTGCGCGATGGCCTCGCGGCGACCCTGGTGCGCTCCGGTGAGGGCCGCCCGGTCTTCGATCAGCTTTTCGACCTCTATTTCCCCACCGCGCCCCTGGCTCGCAGTGCCGCCGCATCGGCCGCGGCCGATGTCGAGCAGCTGCGTGCGCAGCTCACCGACGCCCTCGCCCGCAATGACGACGCCGCCCTCGACGCGCTCGCCGCGGCTGCCGTCGAACTGCTCGGCCGGGTGCCGGGCGAGGCGCAGGATCGCGGCTGGTCGTCCGCCCAGACCCTCGATCGACTTGCCCCGCAGCGCACCATCGCCGCGGCCGAGCAGCAGGTGCTGGCCGGAACACCAGCCCCCTCAAGCGCCAGTGAAGGGGCAGGTTCCGGGGACGGTCAGAGGCAAGGGCAAGGCGGCCACTCCTTCACCGACCGCCTCGTCCGCGACGAGCTGCGGGCCGGCGTCGATCGCTTCCGCCAGCGGGTCACCGCCGAGGCTCTGCGCCGCAATACCGCTGTGCGACAACGGGATCGGATCGCGCGCTATGGCGTGCGGGCGACAGCTGACCGGCGCGACTTCCTGCAGATGGGCACTGGAGATCTCGCCGCGCTACGCCGTGAGATCGACCCGCTCGCTCGCAAGCTCGCCACTCGCCTCGAGCAACGCCGCCGGTCCGGTCGCGGCGAACTCGACATCCGCCGCACCCTGCGTGCCTCGATGGCGACCGGCGGCGTGCCCATCGATCCGGCCTACAAACACCGCCGTCGTCATCGGCCCGATCTGGTCGTGCTCGCTGACCTCTCCGGCTCGGTCGGCGGGTTCAGCTCGTTCACCATGCTGCTCATGCAGGCGCTGCAGGGCGAATTCCGTCACCTGCGGCTCTTCGGCTTCGTCAGCAGCACCGCCGACATCACCGACGCGGTCCGCACCGCACCGACCGGCGTCTCCCTCACCTCCTGGGCGTTGCGCTCCGCCCCGCTCACGACGCTCGGCAGCTCCAGCAGTTATGGCGGCGCACTTACCTCGTTCGAGCGTGACTTCCCGGGCGCCGTCGGTCCACGCTCCACCCTGCTCGTGCTGGGAGACGCGCGCACCAACCATGGTGACCCGGCGCTCGGCATACTGTCCGATCTGGTGCACCGGGCGCGGCACGCGGCCTGGCTCAACCCCGAAGCCGAACGCTCCTGGGGCGCAGGCGATTCGGTCGCCCACCTCTATCGCCGGATCATCCGAATGCACGAATGCCGCAATGCGGCCCAGTTGCGCCGATTCGTCGCCGCGACCTTGCCGATCTGAGTTGTATGCCGACCGCTGGGCGCCTTGCCGATTCACGGCGTATGCCGACCGCTGGGCGCCTGTCGGTGATACTGGTGCTCGTGCGTCGTTTCCTCGTCACCGCTCTCGCCGTCGTCACCGCGCTCGCCCCCGCTGCGCCGGCGATGGCTGCGAACGATCCGGTGCTGGGACGCACCACGGCGACCCTCGGCAGCTCCGGCAATGGCCCGGAGCTGGGCCTGGACAGCTACCGGGTGTCCTTGCCCGACGATGGCAGCCCACGCACCTTTACCGTCTCGCGCAGCAAGCTGCCCAACCTGCGCGTCGCTGTCGTCACCGACGAGCGCGAAGGTGACGCCCTCTTCGCCACGGCCACCCACACGGTGAAAGTCGATATCGACCCGACGAGCGCGCCGGACAACAGTTGTGACAGCCAGACCTCGACGCTCAACACGGACCAACCCCTCGGGCTGATGCTCACGATGGCGGGATCGGCCACTGCGCCCAAGGACGACCGCGACGGCTTCGCCTACGGCGAGTGCCTCACCACCCCGTCGTGGAAGGTCACCATCACCCACAAGGGCGTCGGCTCGGGCACTACGCCAGCCGAGATCGACCTGTTCAGCGAGCCGCGAGCGGCAGGCAACACCGGCCCGAAGGTCACCGAGGCCCAGCGCAGCGCGATCAGCGCGCCGAAAGGCAAGGACAACGGCACCGTCACCGGAGGCACGGCCTTCCTCGACGCCACGACACTGACCCCGGGCAGCTACACCTTGTCGCAGAAGATCGGCACCGTGCAGACCTTCCGGGTCCGGTTGACCTGGGGTCAGCGGCTGGCGGTCACGGCCCAGGCTCCCCCACCGGGCTCCAATATCGGTCGGCCGATCGATATCGCAGCGGAGCTGTTCCTCCGCTCACCCCAACGGGTCGACATCACCTCGTCCGGCAGCGACACCTACGCCACCACGTCGCTCTCGGCCAACAACACCGAGAGCAAGACCTTCGGCAGCTTCACGGCACCGGTCGAATACACCAACCGTGCCAACACCGAGTTCAAGGGCGATGTGACCGGCAACGCTCTGCAATACACCTCGGAGGCGGGGTGGTACTACGTCCTCGTCTCTCTCATGCCGCAGTCCAAGGACGACAAGATCACCGGCGTCCCCGACCTGCCGATGACCCTCAATGTCGCGGTCACGGGCACCCCGCATGCCGGCCCGGACTACGTGACGACCACGGGCGCCAAGGTGGCTCAGCCTGCGGCCGGGCAGATGTCGCTCGGCCAGGGCACGGACACCGGCCCGAAGATCCCGTGGATTCGCTTGCTGCTCAGTGTGATCGCGATCGCGCTGGCCGCGGCGGCCTTCTGGTGGGCCCGCCGCCGGACGGCCTGAGCTAGTCGCTGGTCGCCGACCAGAGGTAGGTGCCCTCGCGCACTGCGCACACCCGCTCGACGCCGTTCTGGTCCGGCTCGGTCGTGCCGACATCCGACCAGCTGCAGTTGGCGCCGAGGCGGGCTTGACCCGGGGTGCCGGACGGCCCGCCGCCGGGCAGCCAGATCGCCAGGAGTGCGGCGACGGCCGCCAAGGGTGCGGCGACCATGGCGATCTTGCGCCGGTCGATCGTGCGTCGACGACCGCCACCCTGGATCAAGGTGCGGGTGCGCGCGTGCGCGACGAAATCACCGGCCGACTCACCCAGCGGAGGCAGGGCCGGACGGACGTCGACGTCCCGCTGGTCGCGCCAGGCCAGCGATGGATGGTTCAGCCGGTCCACCGCCGCGAGCGCTGTCGGCGGGCGGCCCGCCGGGTCGGGGTCGGCCAGGTCGACGAGCAACTCCCAGAGCGGCGCGGGCGTCCCCGGCGGCATCGGTGGCAGGTCGCCCCGGTCATCGCGCACTTGAGCGCGCGGCTTGTGCCCGGTCAGCAACTGCAGCCCGACCATGCCGGCGGCATACAGGTCCTGCCGCGGCTCGGGGTCATAACCGCGCATCTGCTCCGGCGGGATATAGCCCGGCGTGCCCATCACCAGCGTGCTGCTCGTCAGCCGGGGCGCGTCCATCGAGATCGCGATGCCGAAGTCGGTCAGCCACAGATGCGGCCGGCCGGTGCCGGTCGGGCTGAGCAGCAGGTTGGCCGGCTTGACGTCGCGGTGCACGACTCGCTGCTCATGCACGGCGGCGAGCCCTTCGAGCAACTGCCGCAACAACTCGGCGACATACAGCGGCGGCAGCGCACGATGCTGTTTGGTCAGGTCCGCGACCGAGCCGCCCTCGACGAGCTCCATGGTGAGCAGCACCCGGTCGTCCGCGCCGGCCCAGCCGAGCGGCGTGACGACATTCGGGTGGTGGATCCGCATGCCCTGCTCGCGCATGAACCGCAGCAATGAGCCGGCGTCGGACTGGCGCAGCACCTTCGCCGCGACGATGCGGGTGTCGCGCAAATCCGCGGCCCGCCATACGCCGCCCATGCCACCCTCACCGATCTGATCGATGAGCTCGTATCGGCCCGCGAAAATCTCGCCCATCCGTGCCGACCTCCCACGCGGTATGACGGGTGCTCGGCCCAGGTTGCCCGAGTCAGCGGCAGTCTAAGCGCGATCCGTCACGGATATTTCGCCGGCAGGGCGCAGTCGGGGTCGGTGCTCACCGCGCAGGTCGTCAGCGACACGCTGCTCGCCGAGAAGGAATAGTTGACCGTGCCGGTTCCCGCGGTGATCGCGCCGGTGCCGCTGGTGATGCCGGTGTTGAAGCAGGCGCGGTAGTAGCACTGGGTGTTGAAGCCGTTCAGGCCAACGAAGATCGCGGTGAAGGTGAAGCAAATCGCGGTCGGATATTTCGGCGTGTATGACGTGAAAGCGCCGCCGCCATTCGGCATTGGAATCGAGCCCACCACGGTGAAGGTGGAGGTGAAACCACTGAGCTGGCCGATGGTGCCGGTGCCGCTGGTCGCGCCGACCGTGTAGTCGTTGGTCGCGCCGGTGTTCCAGTAGATCCGCCCGCCGGTGCCGGCGATCGTGTACGCCGGATTGAACAGGTTGAGATATTGCGTGCACGCCCCGGTGTCGAGGTTGAACACCAAGCTGCCGGTGCCAGTGCCTACACCCCCGGTGGTCGCGACCTGCAGGCTGGAGGAGCCGATGCTGCCGACCTTGAGGCAGTTGCACATGGACGACCCAGAAGCCGCGGCCTGGGCGGCCGGCGCGCCGACCGCGAGCGCCGGCACGGTCCAGGCCAGCCCCTTGGCGAGCGTGCGGCGACTCGGCCGAGTGTCCATGCTCGAGGAATGACTCACGTGCCGGCCTCCGACCTTCGATAAGAAGTTTGCGTGTTCGCGCGAAGACGAGGTTATCGGCAAATCCACCCTTCTTTCTAGAGTCTGCCCGAACTGAAAAAGAAGACCGGAGCCCGAAGGCTCCGGTCTTCTCATTCCGCGATCAGCCGTCGAAGGACGCCGGGTCCGGCCCGAGGCGCTTGCCCTGATCGAGGCCGGCGATCGTGGCCAGGTCCTGCTCGGACAGCTCGAAGCCGAAGATGTCGAAGTTCTCCGCAATCCGCGAGGGCGTCACCGACTTGGGGATCACCACATTGCCGAGCTGGATGTGCCAGCGCAGGATCACCTGAGCCACGGACTTGCCGAGCCGGTCGGCAATCTCCACCAGCTTCGGGTCCTGCAGCACCTCGCCGCCCTGGCCGAGCGGGCTCCACGCCTCGGTGGCGATGCCGTGCTCGGCGTGGAAGGTGCGCAACTCCTGCTGCTGCAGCAGCGGGTGCAGCTCGATCTGGTTGATCGCGGGCCACTCCCCCAGCTCGTCGTGCAGTGCGGTCAAGTGGTCGGCGTTGAAATTGCAGACACCGACCGCACGGATGCGGCCCTCGTCGCGCAGCTTGAGCAGCGCGCGGAAGGTGTCGACATACTTCCCGCGCGCGGGAACCGGCCAGTGGATGAGGTAAAGGTCGAGCGGCCGGTCGCCGAGTTGCAGCCGCTGCGCCGACTTCTCGAAGGCGGCGATCGTCTCGTCATATCCCTGGTCGTCGTTCCACACCTTGGTGGTCAGGAAGATCTCGTCCCGCGGCACGGAGGTCGCCGCGAGCGCGCGGCCGACGCCGTCCTCGTTGCCGTAGATGCGGGCGGTGTCGATGCTGCGGTAGCCGGTCTTCAGGGCGGTGTCGATGGCCCCACCGACCTCGTCGTCCGGCACCTGCCAGACGCCGAAACCGAGCTGCGGGATCGTCACATTGCCGGTGCCGGCGGCGAGCGAGACGGTCGGGACAGTGTCAGGTGAGTTCTGGTCGGTCATACCGTCGGCAACTCGCCGCGCCGCCCGGTTGTTCCGCCTTCACCCCGGACTGTGGCCCGCACCACACGCCAGTAGAGTCTGCGCCATGCCTGAACTGCGCAAGGTCCTCATCGCCAACCGCGGGGAGATCGCGGTCCGCATCGCCCGGGCGTGCAAGGACGCCGGCATCGCATCGGTCGCGGTATATGCCGAGCCGGACCGGGACGCGCTGCATGTCGCCGTCGCGGACGAGGCCTACGCCTTGGGCGGATCGACCCCCGGTGACTCATATCTGGTGCAGGACAAGCTGATCGAGATCGCGCAGCAGGCGGGCGCCGACTCGGTGCACCCCGGCTATGGCTTCCTCGCCGAGAACGCCGACTTCGCCCAGAAGGTGCTCGACGCCGGCCTGATCTGGATCGGCCCCTCCCCAGCGGCGATCGACGCGCTCGGTGACAAGGTCAAGGCCCGGCATATCGCCACCAAGGCCGGCGCACCGCTGGTGCCCGGCACCAAGGACCCGGTGAGCGGCGCGGACGAGGTGGTCGCCTTCGCCGAGGAGCACGGGCTGCCCGTGGCGATCAAGGCGGCGTATGGCGGCGGCGGGCGTGGCCTGAAGGTCGCCCGCACGATCGAGGAGATCCCCGACCTCTACGAGTCGGCGGTGCGCGAGGCGGTCACCGCCTTCGGTCGTGGCGAGTGCTTCGTCGAACGCTTCCTGGACAAGCCCCGCCACGTCGAGACCCAGTGCCTCGCCGACGCCCACGGCAATGTCGTCGTGGTGTCCACCCGCGACTGCTCGTTGCAGCGCCGCAATCAAAAGCTGGTCGAGGAGGCGCCCGCGCCATACCTCACCGACGAGCAGCACGCCGAACTCGTGCGCGCCTCGAAAGCCATTCTGCGAGAAGCGAATTACACCGGGGCCGGCACCTGCGAGTTCCTCGTCGGCCAGGACGGCGCGATCTCCTTCCTCGAGGTCAACACCCGGCTGCAGGTCGAGCACCCGGTCTCCGAAGAGGTCACCGGCCGCGACCTGGTGCGCGAGCAGTTCCGCATCGCCGCCGGCGAACCGCTCGGCTACGACGACCCGCAGCCGCACGCCCACTCCTTCGAGTTCCGCATCAACGCCGAGGACGCCGGCCGCAACTTCTTCCCCGCGCCCGGCACCGTCACCACGCTGCAGCTGCCGAGCGGACCCGGTGTGCGCGTGGATTTCGGTGTGCGACAAGGCGATACGGTCGCTGGCGCGTTCGACTCGATGCTCGGCAAGATCATCGTTACGGGCGCGACCCGGCAGCAGGCGCTGGAGCGCTCGCGGCGCGCGCTCGCCGAGACGGTCGTCGACGGTATGCCGACCGTGCTCCCCTTCCATGCGGCCGTCGTCTCCGACCCCGCCTTCGCGCCGGAGGGCGACTCGCCGTTCACCGTGCACACCCGCTGGATCGAGACCGAATTCGACAACCAGATCCAGCCGTATGCCGGGGCCGCCGCCGAGGGTGAGCCTGCGCTACCTCGGCAGACGGTCGTCGTGGAGGTGGGTGGCCGCCGGCTGGAGGTCTCCCTGCCCGGCGACCTCGCCCTCGGTGGAGGCGGTGCAGCGGCCGGCCCGAAGAAGGCGCCGAAGCGTCAGCGCGGTGGCGGTGGTGCCGCCGCGGCCTCCGGCAACTCGGTCACCGCGCCCATGCAGGGCACGATCGTCAAGGTGACGGTCGAGGACGGCGCCACCGTCAAGAGCGGCGACACAATCGTCGTGCTCGAGGCGATGAAGATGGAGCAGCCGATCACCGCGCACAAGGACGGGACGGTCACCGGGCTGAAGGCCGAGATCGGTCAGACCGTGACGGCCGGGTCGGTCATCGCCGAGATCGCCGACTGAGCAGCCGCCCGGACGAGGCGGTCGACCTCCCGCGAGTCAGTCGTCCTGCGCCGCCAGTGAGTTCATCACCATCTCGACGGTGGTGCGGACGTACTCGCGGCGTTGCGAGGCGGGCTCGGCGAGGGCGGAGACGATGACACCCTCGAGGCTGGCGACGACCGTCTGCGCCCGCCGCTCGGCATGAGGCTTGTCGGACTCCTCCAGCGCCTGCTGCACGATCGCGGTCAGCTGGCGTCGCCCGCGCAGCGAGGACTCCCTGAGCGAGGAGGTGCGCACGCCCTCCAACTGCAGTTCGGTCATCGTGACGATCAGGTCGGGGCTGCGAATCCAGCGCACGAGCAACTCGGTCGTCGCCTCGATCGCGGCCTGGGTGTCCTCGCCCTTGCCGGCGAGCGACTCGGCCACCGCCTGCACGTCGCCGGTCACGACCGCGGCGACATGATCGGTGAGGGCGGTGAGCAACGCCAGCCGGGTGCGGAAGTAGACCGAACAGGTGCCCTCGGGCACATCGGCGGCGCGGTCCACCGCGCGGTGCGTCAGGCCACGCAGCCCGTGTTGGCCCACCACTGCGATCGCGCAGTCGAGGAGCAGTTGCTGGCGTTGCTGGGCGCTGGAAGTCGTCGTGGTCATCACCGCGAAGCGTGCCACACCTGGCGCCCCCGGGTGCAGCAGGCGCACCAGGTCGGCCTAGATTCGTGATTCCACCTCGACCATCGAAGGACGCCGATGCACTGGGCCAACCTGATCCCGCTGCTGATCTTCACCGCCGCCGTCGTGGGCTTCTTCCTGCTCGTGCGGCCCCGGCTGCGCGAGGCCCGACGGCGGCGGTGGGCCGACGCCGGCCTGCTGCCCGAGCAACTCGACCCCGAGGGCGAGCGGCTGCGCCGGGCCGAGGCCGAGCGCGCCCGGCGGGACGCCGACCACGGGCGGGACGCCGGCCACGGACCCGGCTGAGACCGGCATACGGCAGGGAGAGAACAAGAACGAGGCGGCACCCCGTGCGGGGGGTGCCGCCTCGTTGGCGTGCGGGGATCAGTTCGCGAAGGCGTGCTGTCCCAGGTCGCGGTAGTAGCTCACGAACGGACGCTGCTGCGCGAGGCGCTCGCGGCGGTTGCGGGCGAAGAACTGGTAGGTCCAGACGCCCACGGTCGCGGCGGTGATCGCCAGGGCGATCGCGACGATGATGGTGAAACCGACGAAGAACGTGGTGATCGAAGCCATGGGCTTCATCCCTTCTACATGTGTAGTGGTCTGATGGGTAAGACACTACGCCTGTAGTGGTGAGGGTGCAAATCGGGATGACGTGAACTGCGTCACGCGGTATGACGAGGCGTCAGATGTCGGTTTCGTGCAGCCGGCGAGCGGCCTCGGCGATCGATCCGGTCATCGACGGATAGACCGAGAAGGTCGAGGCGATCTGGTCCACGGTGAGGCGGTTTTGCACCGCCAGACCGATCGGATAGATCAGCTCGGAGGCCTGCGGGGCCACCACGACTCCCCCGACCAGGGTGTTGGAGCCCGGCCGGGTGATGAGCTTGACGAAGCCGTCCTTGATGTTGCGCATCTTGGCGCGCGGGTTGGTCGACAGCGGCAGGGTGACGATGCGCGCCTCGATGCGGCCCTCGTCGATGTCCTGCTGGCTGTAGCCGACGGTGGCGATCTCGGGGTCGGTGAAGATATTGGCGCAGACACCGCGCAGGTTGAGCGGTGACACCGCGTCGCCGAGCGAGTGCGCCATCGCGATGCGCCCCTGCATCGCGGCGACCGAGGCGAGCGGCATCACGCCGGTGCAGTCGCCGGCGGCATACACCCCGGGCACGGAGGTGCGCGAGACGCGGTCGACGACGATGTGACCGGAGTCGGACAGCTCGACGCCGATGTCGTCCAGGCCGATGTCCTTGGTCTGCGGGATCGAGCCGACCGCGAGCAGCGCGTGCGAACCCTCGACCTGGCGGCCGTCCTCAAGTGTGACGAGCACACTGTCACCGCGGCGCTCCACCGCGGTCATCCGGGAGCGGTTGAGGACCTTCATGCCGCGACGGCGGAAGACGTTCTCGATCACGGTGGCGGCGTCGGCGTCCGAGCCGGGCAGCACCCGGTCGCGCGAGGACACCAGGGTCACCTCGCTGCCGAGGCCGAGATAGGCGTGCGCGAGTTCGGCACCGGTGACGCCCGAGCCGACCACGATGAGCTTTTCGGGGAGTTCGGCGAGGTCGTAGATCTGCTGCCAGGTGAGGATGCGCTCGCCGTCCGGCTGCGCGGTCGCCATCACCCGCGGGCGCGTGCCCGTCGCAACGAGAATGACGTCGGCGCGCAGCTCCTCGTGCCCGGTCTCGGTGATCGCCTCGACCGTCGACGGGCCGAGGATCCGGCCGGTGCCGTGGATCACCCGGCCGCCGACACTTTCCACCTGGGCCTTGATGTCGTGGCTCTGCGCCTTGGCCAGGTCGAGGATGCGGGAGTTGACCTCGCGCATGTGCGCCTCGGCGTGCTGGTCCTCCTCGGTGCCCTCGAAACCCACGCCGAGCCGGCCCGCCGCCGCGAACCGGGACATGAAGTCCGAGGTCGCGATCAGCGTCTTGCTCGGGACACAGTCGGTGAGCACGGCGGCGCCGCCGAGGCCCTCCTTCTCGATGACCGTGACCTGCGCGCCGAGCTGCGCTCCCACGAGTGCCGCTTCATAGCCGCCCGGCCCTCCGCCGACCACGACTACCTGCTTCTTGCGTCCCGTCACGGCCTTCATCCAATCATGTCGCCGGCCGTTAGCCTGGCCCGGTGACGCAGAACCCAGCCACCTTCGAGGACCCCTTCGAACTCGCCGGCCGCGCGGCCGCCGCCATCCGGGAGCGTTCGGGCGTCGACCGGCACGATGTGGCGCTCGTCCTCGGCTCCGGGTGGGGCGAGACGGCGGACCGGATCGGTCAGACCGTCGCGACCATCGACAACACCGATGTGCCGGGCTTCACCGCCGCGGCCGTCGCGGGGCACACCGGGTCGATGCGCTCGATCCGCATCGACGGCTCCGGCAAGCACGCCCTCGTCTTCGGCACCCGCACGCACTTCTACGAGGGCCGCGGCGTGCGCGCGGTCGTGCACGGCGTGCGCACCGCGGCAGCGCTCGGCGTCCAGACGCTGGTGCTGACCAACGGCTGCGGCGGCCTGCGACCGGAGTGGGCGCCGGGCACGCCGGTGCTCATCAGTGACCACCTCAACCTCACCGCGGCCTCGCCGCTGGAGGGCGCGACCTTCGTCGACCTCACCGACCTGTACTCCACGCGCCTGCGCGAGCTGGCCCGGCGGATCGACCCGCAGCTGCCCGAGGGCGTCTACGCCCAGTTCCGTGGGCCGCAGTACGAAACGCCTGCCGAGGTGCGGATGGCCGGCATCCTCGGAGCCGACCTGGTCGGTATGTCGACCGCGCTGGAGGCGATCGCCGCGAGGCAGGCCGGCCTGGAGGTGCTCGGCATCTCGCTGGTCACGAATGCCGCTGCGGGTGTGAGCGACCAACCCCTCTCGCATGCCGAGGTGATCGACGCGGGCAAGGCCGCCGCCGACCGCTGCGCCACCTTGTTGTCGGCGATCGTGAAGGAACTGTGAGCGTGGACGCCGACCTGCGCTCGCGAGTCGAGGCCTGGATCGCCGACGACCCCGACCCGGTGACCCGGCAGGAACTGTCCACGCTGCTGCGCGAGGACGCCGCCGACGAGCTGGCCGACCGCTTCTCCGGCCTGCTCGAGTTCGGCACCGCCGGGTTGCGCGGCGCGCTGGGCGGTGGACCGCACCGGATGAACCGGGTGGTGGTGATTCGCGCGGCGGCCGGGCTCACGGCATACCTGCAGGAAAGCCTCGGTCGCGCGGACGTGACGGTCGTGATCGGGTATGACGCGCGGCACAACTCCGATGTCTTCGCGCGCGACACGGCCGCGGTCGTGACTGCGGCCGGCGGGCGAGCGCTCGTGCTGCCGCGCCCGCTGCCGACGCCGGTGCTCGCCTTCGCCATCCGTCACCTCGGCGCCGACGCGGGCGTGATGGTCACCGCCAGTCACAACCCGCCGCAGGACAATGGCTACAAGGTCTACCTCGGCGACGGGTCGCAGATCGTGCCGCCGGCCGATGCGCAGATCGCCGCGTCGATCGACCGCTTCCCGCTCGCCGCCGGCATCCCGCTGGCGCAGGACGGCTGGGAGACCGTCAGCGACGACCTGGTCGAGGACTATCTCGATGCCGTATGCCGGGTGGTCACCCCCGAGGGCCCGCGCGCGTTGCGCATCGTGCACACGGCGCTGCACGGCGTGGGTTCGTCGATCGCGCTGGATGCGTTGCGGCGCAGCGGTTTTGGTGAGGTGGTGAGCGTCGCGGAGCAGGCCGAGCCGGACCCCGACTTCCCGACCGTGGCCTTCCCGAATCCCGAAGAGCCGGGCGCCATCGACCGGGCGCTGGAGACGGCGCGCCGCCACGACGCCGACCTGGTGATCGCCAATGACCCGGATGCCGACCGGTGCGCCGCGGCGATCCGCGACGGTGCCGACTGGCGGATGTTGCGCGGCGACGAGGTGGGCGCGCTGCTCGGGCACCACCTGCTGAGGGGTGGCGTGCCGGATGATGCGGTCTTCGCCAACTCGATCGTGAGCTCGCGGCTGCTCGCGGCAATGTCGCTCGCCGCGGGTGTCGAGCACCACGAAACCCTGACCGGGTTCAAGTGGATCAGCCGGGTGCCGGGACTGACCTATGGCTACGAGGAGGCGCTCGGCTATTGCGTCGACCCGGCGTCGGTGCGCGACAAGGACGGGGTGAGCGCGGCGCTGCTGCTCGCCGAACTCGCTGCCACCCAGCGCGCGGCGGGCCGCTCGCTGACCGACGTCCTGGATGACCTGGCCGCGGCGCACGGCTGGCACCTGTCGGACAGCTTCTCGGTGCGGGTCGACGACCTGGCGGTGATCGGCACGATCATGAGCCGGCTGCGTTCTGACCCCCCGAAAACCCTTGGTGGACAACCGGTTTCGCGCTTCGATGACCTCGCTGAGGGATCGGCGGCATTGCCTCCGACCGACGGTCTGCGGTGGTTCACCGCCGACGACACCCGGGTGATCGTCCGGCCGTCCGGCACCGAACCCAAGCTCAAGGTCTATCTCGAGGCGATCGGTGCCGACCGGGCGGAGACCACCGCTCGGCTGGCCGCCACCCGGGCCGACCTGGAGTCACTCACCCGCCCCTGAAGGACGGCACCTCACCACCCGAGCGGGCACATTTCACCGCCCGAGCGGGCAGTTTTCGCCACCCGAGCGGGCAGTTGTCGCCACCCGATCGGGTAGTTGTCACCGCAGGAACCACACCGCGATCAGCACGACAGCGAGCGCGAGCACGACGAGCGGCGCGACTGCCGGGCGACGGACCGCGCGGGCCTCCTGCTCCGGTATGCCGCCGCTGCTCACCGCCCGCTCGTAATCCTCCTTGGCGGCCCGGATCGCGCTGGCGACCGCACCAGCCGAGGCGGCGCGATGCTCGGCGACGACCTCACCGGCTGCGCCGGGTGCCGACGTGGTCGGCAGCACCCGTGGGCCGAGACCGCCGGCCGCGCTGCCCGCCATACGTCCCTTGGGCCGTTGGGCGCTCACGGCCCATGACCCGAAGGCCCGGTCGTCGGGCGTGACCACCTTGAGATTCCACCGCTCCTCGAGCATCGAGACGGCCGGCCAGCTGATCAGCACGTCCCGCACCAGATTGCGCAGCAGCACTCCATCGGGCGCGAGCTCGACCGCGGGCCGCACCAGCACCACCCAGGCGATGCCGGCCCCGGCGATCAGCGGCAGCGCGGCACCGAGATTGTGATCGGCGAAGACCGACAGTCCGACGAAGAGCACCAGCACCGCGATGAGCAGCCAGCCGGTGATCAGGGCGCCGCGTTGCCGGAAGACCCGACGAGGCGTAGCGGGGCGGTCAGGTCGGCGGAGCGGGTTCGGCACGAACGCTAGGCTGCCCTGGTGAGCGCATCATCTGCAACGTCGCGTGCCCTGGTGAGCGCATCCGCCGCCCCGTCCCGCGCCCGCGAGCTGCTCGGAGTCTCGGCCCTCACCAACAAGGCGTTGACCAGTTGGCTGCACGGCTTGCCCGGCATCGACGCGGTCGGCTGCGAGGGACGAGCCGCGGCGCTCAGCACCCGGTCGATCAAGACCGACGCCAAGGCCTGGGCGATCGACACCGCGATCTCGATGATCGACCTGACCACCCTCGAGGGCGCCGACACCCCGGGCAAGGTCCGGGCGCTCTGCGCGAAAGCCGTGACGCCCGATCCGGTCGACCCAACGACGCCGCGTCCGGCCGCGATCTGCGTCTACAACGACCTGGTCGGCATCGCCCGAGAAGCCTTGGGCGACAGCGGGATTCACGTTGCCGCCGTCGCGACCGCCTTCCCTTCGGGCCGTGCGAGCCTCGAGGTCAAGCTGGCCGACACCCAGGACGCCGTCGACCTCGGGGCCGACGAGATCGACATGGTGATCGACCGCGGGGCCTTCCTCGCCGGCGACTACCGCACGGTCTTCGACCAGATCGTCGCGGTCAAGGAGGCCTGCGGCGAGGCCCATCTCAAGGTCATCCTCGAGACCGGCGAGCTTGCGACTTACGACAACGTGCGGCGCGCGAGCTGGCTGGCGATGCTCGCCGGCGCCGACTTCATCAAGACCTCGACCGGCAAGATCTCCCCCGCGGCCACCCTGCCGGTGACCCTGGTGATGCTCGAGGCCGTCCGCGACTGGCGTGACCTCACCGGCGTGCAGATCGGTGTCAAACCCGCGGGTGGCATCAAGACCACCAAGGACGCGCTGAAATATCTGGTCACCCTCAACGAGATCGCCGGCGAGGACTGGCTGACCCCGCAGTGGTTCCGGTTCGGCGCGTCCAGCCTGCTCGGCGATCTGCTGCAGCAGCGCCGCAAGCTCGCCACCGGTGTCTACACCGGCTCCCGCGACGTGACGATCGACTGAGAGGCCCCATGAGTCCCCGCTTCGACTATGCGCCGGCGCCCGAATCCACCGCGGTCGTCGACATCGCCCCGTCATACGACCTGTTCATCAACGGCGAGTTCACCGCGCCGCTGTCCGAGCGCACCTTCGCCACGATCAACCCGGCCACCGAGGAGAAACTGTCCCAGGTGGCAGCCGCCGGCGCCGACGACGTGGACCGTGCGGTCAAGGCCGCCCGGCGCGCCTATACCCGGGTCTGGGGTCCGATGCCGGGCGCCGAGCGCGCCAAATATCTCTACCGGATCGCGCGCATCCTCGCCGAGCGCTCGCGCGAGTTCGCGGTGCTGGAGACGCTCGACAACGGCAAACCGATCAAGGAGTCGCGCGATGTCGACGTGCCGACCGCCGCGGCGCATTTCTTCTACCACGCCGGCTGGGCGGACAAGCTGGAGTATGCCGGGCTCGGTGCCGCGCCGGCCCCGCTCGGAGTCGTCGGCCAGGTGATCCCCTGGAACTTCCCGCTGCTGATGCTCGCGTGGAAGATCGCGCCCGCGCTGGCCACCGGCAACACGGTCGTGCTCAAGCCCGCCGAGACGACTCCACTCACCGCGCTGCTCTTCGCCGACGTCTGCCGCCAGGCCGACCTGCCGCCCGGCGTGGTCAACATCGTCACCGGTGCCGGCGAGACCGGGCAGGCGCTCG
Source organism: Metallococcus carri (assembly GCF_011440275.1). Classification (GTDB taxonomy): domain Bacteria; phylum Actinomycetota; class Actinomycetes; order Actinomycetales; family Dermatophilaceae; genus Metallococcus; species Metallococcus carri. The sequence goes on from NZ_JAAOIV010000009.1 coordinate 16,674, forward strand.
TCGAGCATCCCGATATCGACAAGATCGCCTTCACCGGGTCGACCGAGGTCGGCAAGCAGATCGCCCGATCCGTCGCCGGCACCGACAAGCGGGTGACCCTCGAACTCGGTGGCAAGGCCGCCAATGTGGTCTTCGACGACGCGCCGATCGACCAGGCCGTCGAGGGGATCGTCAACGGGATCTTCTTCAACCAGGGGCATGTGTGCTGCGCCGGGTCCCGGCTGCTCGTGCAGGAGTCGGTGGCCGAGGAGGTCGTGCACCGGCTGCAACGCCGGCTGCAGACCCTGCGACTCGGTGACCCGCTGGACAAGAACACCGACATCGGCGCGATCAACTCCCAGGCCCAGCTCGACCGCATCACCGAGCTCACCGCGGCTGGCGAGGCCGAGGGCGCGACCCGCTGGTCGCCGCCGTGCGAACTGCCGGATCGCGGATTCTGGTTCGCCCCAACGGTTTTCACCGATGTGTCGCAGGCCCACCGGATCGCCCGCGAGGAGATCTTCGGCCCGGTGCTGTCGGTGCTGACCTTCCGCACCCCTGAGGAAGCCGTCGCCCGCGCCAACAACACCACCTACGGGCTGTCGGCCGGGGTGTGGACCGAGAAGGGCTCACGCATCCTGTGGATGGCCGACAAGCTGCGCGCCGGCGTGGTGTGGGCCAACACCTTCAACCGGTTCGACCCGACCTCGCCCTTCGGCGGGTATGCCGAGAGTGGGTACGGCCGCGAGGGCGGTCGCCACGGATTGGCCGCCTATGTCACCGCGGAAGGAACGCACTGATGGCCACCCGCCTGGAGGTCAAGAAGACCTACAAGCTGTATGTCGGCGGCAAGTTCCCGCGCAGCGAATCCGGTCGCACCTACGAGGTGACCAGCGCCCGCGGCGCCTTCCTCGCCAACGCGGCGTGGGGCTCCCGCAAGGACGTGCGCGACGCGGTCACCGCCGCCCGGTCCGCACAGCCCGGCTGGGCGGGCGCCACGGCATACAACAGGGGGCAGGTGCTCTATCGGGTCGCCGAGATCATGGAGGGCCGGCGCGAGCAGTTCGTCGCCGAGGTGGCCGCGAGCGAAGGGGTCACCAAGCCGCGCGCCACCACGATCGTCGACGCCGCGATTGACCGCTGGGTCTGGTGGGCCGGCTGGACCGACAAGATCGCCCAGGTGCTCGGCAACCTCAACCCGGTGGCCGGCCCTTACTTCAACGTCTCGGCCCCGGAGCCCACGGGCGTGATCGGAATCGTTGCGCCGCAACGCAGTTCGCTGCTCGGACTGGTGAGCGTGGTTGCCCCGGTGATCGCCGCGGGCAACAGTTGCGTGGTCCTGACCAGCGAGCAGCGGCCGCTGCCCGCGATCACCCTGAGCGAGGTGCTCGCGACCTCCGATGTGCCCGGCGGTGTCGTCAATGTCGTCACCGGTCCCACGGCCGAGCTGGCGCCCTGGCTGGCGGCGCACCGTGATGTCGACGGCATCGACCTGACCGGGTGCGCCGGCGCGGACGGTGTCGACGCGACCGCTCTGGAGGTGGCCGCTGCCGACAACCTCAAGCGCGTCCTGCGGCCGGCGGCCGACGAACCCGACTGGGGCACAACGGATCTCGAGCGCCTGCGGATCTTCACCGAGACCAAGACCGTCTGGCATCCCAAGGGGCTATGACTGCTGCCGCCAGGGTGCTGGTCCTGTGCGGGCCGAGCGGATCGGGCAAGAGCCGCCTCGCCGACCGGCTGTCCCGCACGCACGGCTGGCCGACGATCCGGCTCGACGATTTCTACAAGGCCGGTGACGACCCGAGTCTGCCGATGACCGACTTCGGCGTGCCCGACTGGGACAATGCCCGCTCCTGGAACCTGCAGTCGGCCCTCGATGCCCTGCGTGACCTGTGCCTCGATGGTCGCGCGGAGCTGCCGGTCTACGACATCGCCACCTCGTCGGTCACCGGCTGCCATGTGGTCGATCGCGGCGACGCACCGATCGTCATCGCCGAGGGCATCTTCGCCGCCGAGACGATCGCCGGGCTGCGCGCTCTCGACCTGCTTGCAGCCGCTTACTGCATCCGTCAGCAGCGACAGCTCACGATGGCCCGCCGGTTCGTGCGCGATGTGCGCGAACGCCGCAAGCCGGTGCCGGTGCTGCTGCGTCGCGGGTGGCACCTGATGCGCCTCGAACCCCGGATCGTCGCGGCCCACGAACGGCTCGGCGCGCGGCCAAGCACGCCCCGAGCAGTAGAACGGGCGGCTACCCTCTGGGCATGAGCGAATGGGCCAGCCCGGCGGGGGACGCGGGCGGAGCCGAGGGGCGCCGACCGGAGTATGACGGATCTGCCGGACCGGCGTATGGCGGGCCGCCACCGGCGCCGGGTTACGGCCAGCCGGGCGGACCGGCATACGGCAGCGCGCCGCAGGGCCCGGCATACGGCGGCCCACCGCAGGGCCCGGCATACGGCGGCCCACCGCAAGCACCGGCATACGGCACCCCTCCGCAGGGACCGGCATACGGCCGTCCTCCGCTCGGCTCGCCCTACCAACAGGCCTTCGCACCCAAGCCCGGCGTCATCCCCCTGCGGCCGCTGTCGCTCGGTGACCTGTTCGACGGCGCCTTCCGCACGGTGCGCGGCAACCCGGGCGCCACCCTCGGCCTGGCTGCGCTGGTGCTGCTCACCGTCGCGATCCCGACCACGCTGCTCACGGTGGCGGTCGGCGGCATCGCCGGGGATTCGACCTCGGGCGAAGCCCTGCTGGGCCTCGGGCAATATCCCGGCCAGGCCTTCGGCATGCTCGCCGGGGTCATCCTCGGCGGGCTGCTCATCGTCGTGCTGTCCGAAGCCGTGCTCGGTCACCGCATCTCGATCGGTCAGGCCTGGCAGCGCGGGAAGGGCCGACTGCTGCCGCTGCTCGGGCTGACCGTGCTGCTGGCGCTGGCCGCACTGCTCGTCCTCGGCGTGATCGTGGCCGTCGTCGCCGGCAGTTATGCCGCGGCGGGCGCCGCCACGGCCGTCGTCGTCGGGGGCCTGCTCGCCATTGCCTTCGTCGTCGCCGCGGTCTTCGTCGCGACCCGGATGCTCTTCGCCAGCGCGGTGATCGTCCTCGAGCGACAGGGCGTCGTCGCGGCGATGAAGCGCTCGTGGGCGCTCACTCGCGGACAGTTCTGGCGGATCTTCGGCATCTATCTGCTCGCCTCGCTGCTCGCGGGTCTGGTGTCCTCGATCGTCACGCTGCCCGCGATGATGATCGTGATGGCCACCATCGGGTCGACCGCGCCAGGCGGCTCGGTGTCGATGAGCAGCGCCACGATCGCGCTGGTGATCCTGCAACTCGCCTCGGCGATCGGTCAGATCATCACTGCGCCCTTCCTCGCCAGCGTCAGCGGCCTGCTCTATATCGACCAGCGGATCCGCCGGGAGGCTCTGGACGTGACCTTGATGGCCGCCGCCGCGAAGCGCTGATGCTGCGCCAGCCACCGCTCACGCCGGATGCGAAACAGGCGCAGGAGTGGCTCGCGCACGAACTGTCCAAGGGCAAATACGGCCGCCAGCCCGGGGTGATCGAGCGCCTGCTGAACTGGCTGTTCGGCGACGGGAGAAGCCCCAACCTCAAGGTCTTGAACCTGCCCCCGGTCATGCTGGTCATCGGGCTCATCGTGATCCTGGCGGCCATCGGCTTCGGCGCCACCCGAATGCGGCGCCGCGGCGGACGCAACCGGGCCGCGAGCGAGGAAGCGGGAGTGCTCGCCGAGGTCACCGCCTCGGCGACCGAACTGCGTCGCTCGGCCGAGCAGGCCGCTCGCCGCGGCGACTACGCGGCTGCCGTCCTCGACCGTTTCCGGGCCATCGCCCGGCGGTCCGAGGAGCGCGCGCTGCTGCCGCCCCGGCCGGGCACGACCGCCCGCGAGGTGGGTGACAGCCTCGCCGGCTTCTTCCCCGGGCACCGGGAGGATCTGCGCGGTGCGGCGCGCGTCTTCGACGATGTGCGGTATGGCGGTCGCGCGGCCTCCGCGGCCGACGCCGAACGGCTGGCAGCACTCGACCGGCAGCTCGACGCCGCCCGGCCGGTCCACGCCGTGCCCGAGGTGACGGGGTGAACCGGCGCCGCGCTGCCTTCTGGGCGGTGGTCGGCCTGCTGCTCGTCGGCTCCGCGCTGCTCGTGGTGCTGCTCCGCGGCTCCAGCGGCGTGCCGCTCGACCCGCGCAATCCCGAGCCGGACGGGGCCGAGGCGGTCGCCCGCGTGCTGTCCGAGCAGGGGGTCACGGTGATCTCCGCGTCCTCGCGCGATGCTGTGGCCGCCGCGCAGCCGGATGCGGCCAGCACCGTGCTGGTGAGTATGCCGTCCGCGGTCAGCAGCGAACGGCTGCGCCAAGTCCTGCGTGCCTCCTCAGGGGCCGCGCTCGTCGTGCTGATCCGACCCGGCGCGGCTCAGCTCAACACCGTGCTGGGCACCGACACCACCACGACCCCGTGGAGCGGCGTCAGCGGGTCGGCCTGCGAACTGCCGAGCCTGCAAGGGCTCAGCCCGCTCGGGGTCGGCAATGCGTATGTGGGTCTGCCCTCCGATGCCCAAACCTGCTTCGGTGACCCACTCAACGGAGCGCCGGTCTTCCAACTTCCCGCCGTCGAGGACCGGCCGGCGGTGCTGGTCATCGGCAGCGTCTCGATCCTGTCCAACGAGCTGATCGACAAGGGCGACAACGCCGCCATCGCGCTTCGCGCCCTCGGCAGCCAGCCCCGATTGGTCTGGTACTCAGGCGATTTCGACGCCAGCGCGCCGCCGCCACCGAGCCCGTGGCCGCTGTGGGTCAGCCCCGCGGTGTTGCTGCTGGTCGCCTGCATCCTGCTGACCATGGTGTGGCGCGGCCGCCGCCTGGGGCGACTCGTCACCGAGCCGCTGCCCGTGGTGGTCAAGGCCGACGAGACCGCCCGTGCCCGTGGCGAGCTCTACCGGCGGTCCCGCGACACTGTGCGGGCCGGACAGATTCTGCGGCAGGCGAGCAGCACGCGGCTGTCGGCATACCTCGGGCTGTCCCCCCACACCGATCCCACCCAACTGGTCGACGAGGTCGCCCGCGCGGCCGGCGAGCAGCCGCAACGCGTCGGTGAGCTGCTGCACGGCCCCGACACCACGACCGAGCCGGCACTGGCGAAGGTCGCCCAAGACCTGGAAACCCTCGAAAGGCAGGTTCGTCGCAGATGACCGATCTCTCCCAGCAGACGCCACCGGGTGGTGACGCGGCCCGCGCCCGCGAGGCACTGCGCCGGGTGCGCGCCGAGGTGGCCAAGGCCGTCGTCGGGCAGGACGCCGCGGTGTCCGCGCTCGTCATCGCGTTGCTCGTGCGCGGCCACGTGCTGCTCGAAGGTGTGCCGGGCGTGGCCAAGACCCTGCTGGTGCGCTCGCTGGCGCGCGCGCTGCAGGTCGAGAGCAAGCGGGTGCAGTTCACACCCGACCTGATGCCCGGCGATATCACCGGCTCCCTCGTCTACGACAACGACCGGACCGATTTCAGCTTCCGGCCGGGTCCGGTCTTCACCAACCTGCTGCTCGCCGACGAGATCAACCGCACGCCGCCCAAGACGCAGTCGGCGTTGCTGGAGGCGATGGAGGAACGCCAGGTCACGGTCGACGGTATGCCGCGCGCCCTGCCGAGCCCCTTCCTCGTCGCCGCCACCCAGAACCCGGTCGAATACGAGGGCACCTACCCGCTGCCGGAAGCACAGCTCGACCGGTTCCTGCTCAAGGTCACCGTGCCGCTGCCGCAGCGTGCCGACGAGATCCAGGTGCTGCAACGGCATGCGGCGGGTTTCGACCCGCGCGATCTCGCGGCTGCCGGGGTGCAGCCGGTGGCGAGCATCGCCGACCTCGATGCGGGCGCGGCGGCCATCCGGGAGGTTCAGGTCCGCTCCGATGTCGCGGCATACATCGTCGACATCGCCCGGGCAACCCGCCAATCCCCTTCTCTCGCACTGGGAGTCAGCCCCCGAGGCGCGACCGCCCTGCTGGCGACAGCGCGCGGCTGGGCCTGGCTCAACGGCCGCGACTATGTCACCCCGGACGATGTGAAGACGATGTCGGGATCGACGCTGGCGCACCGGCTGTCGCTCCGCCCAGAGGCCGAGCTCGAAGGCATCGGGGTCGCCTCCGTGCTCGAATCCGCCATCGCGTCGGTGCCGGTCCCCCGCTGAGGTATGGCGATCACCGGGCGCGCCGTCGCACTGGCCCTGCTGGGGCTGGTGCTCGTCGTGCTGCGTCCGGTGCCGTCCACGGTGTTGTGGTGGCTCGGTGCGGTGGCCGTGCTCATCGCGGTCGACGTGCTGGTCGCGGTGTCCCCGAAAACCCTTCAGTGGCAACGGGATCCAGTCGGTCAGGTGCGCCTCGGCGAGCAGACAACGACCTCCCTCGTCGGCCGCAATCCCGGCTCGCGGACCGTCCGGGCCCTGGTGCGCGACGCCTGGCAACCGTCGGCTGGGACGTCCGGCGAACGGCATACGGTGACCATGCCCGGCGGTGAGGCGGCGCGATTGACGACCCGCCTGTCGCCGACGCGACGCGGTGACCTGAAGGCGGATGCGGTGACCGTGCGGTCGTTCGGCCCGATGAGGCTCGCGGCCCGGCAACGGTCGGTGCCGGTCGGCGGGCAGCTGCGCTCGTTGCCGGCGTTCCCGTCACGGCGACACCTGCCGAGCCGGCTCGCCCAACTGCGACAGATCGACGGACGCTCGGCGGTGCGGATCAGGGGGCAGGGCACCGAATTCGACTCGCTGCGTGACTATGTCGAGGGCGACGACGTGCGCAGCATCGACTGGCGGGCGACGGCGCGTCGGCAAAAGCCGGTGGTGCGCACCTGGCAGCCGGAGCGCGACCGCCGGATCATCCTGGTGCTCGACACCTCCCGCACCAGTGCCGGACGGATCGACGACCTGCCGCGGCTGGACAGCGCGATGGATGCTGCGCTGCTGCTGACAGCGCTCGCCTCCCGCGCCGGCGACCGCATCGACCTGATCGCCGGCGACCGTCAGGTGCGGGCGCGGGTGAGCGGACGCACCGACCGCAACGAGCTGCTGCACGCCGTCGTCGAGGCGATGGCACCGCTGGAACCCGCTCTGGTGGAAGCGAATTGGACCGCACTCGCCGGGGCTGTCACCTCGCTGACCCGGCGCCGGGCACTGGTCGTGCTGTTAACGACCTTGGAGCCCGCCGCGATCTCCGAGGGGTTGCTGCCCGTCCTGCCGAGTCTGGTGCAGCACCACCGGGTGGTGATCGCCTCGGTCGCCGATCGGTCGGTGCTGGCGATGGCGCGGGACCGCACGTCGGTGCGGTCGAGCTATGACGCGGCCGCGGCCGAGCGGACCATCGCCCTGCGTCAGCAAGTGCGCGACGCCGTCGGACGGCTCGGGGTCACCGTGCTGGACGAACCGCCCGAGGTGCTGCCGGTGGCGCTCGTCGACCACTACCTGGCGCTCAAGCGGCAGGGCCTGCTGTGAGCCGGCCGGCACGGTCGGCGACCGAGTTCGGCATACGTCGGGGTTAGCCGGCGGTCGGCACGAGGGCTTCGCGGTCCCATTCCTCGACGTCACCCGTGTCGCCGGCGAGCACGGCTCGGCGGCCTGGGCCGAAGACATAGGCGAAGAAGAGCACCTCGGCAAGCACACCGATGCCGATGCGCGCCCAGGTCGGCAGACCCGACGGCGTCACGAAGGCCTCGATGATGCCGGTGACGAGCAGCACCACGATCAGGCCAAGCGCGATGGTGACCGAGGCTCGAGCTTCGTGGGCGAGATTGGCCAGGCGCGGGCGCGGGCCGGGCTCGACCCACGCCCAGAACATCCGCAAACCGACCCCGCCGGCGACGAAAACCGCTGTCAGCTCAAGCATTCCGTGCGGCAGGATCAACCCGAAGAACAGCGCGGCTCGCCCGTGCGCCGTCATCACTCCGCCGATGATGCCGAGGTTGAGGACGTTGCTCCACAGGCTCAGCAGCACCGGGAAGCCGAGCGCTCCCCCGGCCAGACAGATTGCCGCGACATAGACATTGTTGGTCCATACCCGGAAGGCGAAATCGGTCGCGGCATACTCGCTGTAGTAGCTCTCGAAGTCTTTGTTGACGAGTTGGTCGAGCTGATCCGGCGGGATGAACTGGGTCTGCACTCCCGGGTGCTGCACCACCCACCAGCCGATCGCGAAGGCCACGAGCAGGTTGACCGCCATCGTCGTCAGCCACCACCAGCGCGCGCGATAGAGCATGGCGGGGAAGGTGCGCACGAAGAACTCGGCGAAGCCCGCCCAGGCCGCGGTCCGGGTGCCGACGGCTCGGGATCGCGCCCGCGCCAGCACCGTCGAAAGGTATTGCAGCACAGTCGGATCCGGCGCTGCCGACCGGAGATAGGACAGGTGGGTAGCTGTGCGCTGATAAAGATCGAGCAGTTCGTCGGATTCCTGGCCCGACAGCCTGCGCCGTTTGGTGAGCTCCTGCAGGCGGCGCCACTCACCCTCGTGCGCCGCGACGTACGCATCCAGGTCCACGCCGACGACTGTACGGTGCCGGTATGACGATCGCGACCGATCGACGCGCCCTGCGCGGCAGCGAAGTCGACCACGCCGTGACCGGCGAGGGCGTGCTGATCGATTCTCCCGCAGCCTCGCTGGGCGTCCTGCTGGTGGCCGGTCTGATCGACGTCATCCTCACCATGCTCGTGTTGCTGTTGCTGGCGATAGTGCTCGCCACCAGCCTGATCCGCGTTAATGAGGCCGTGGGGGCGTCGGCCGTCGTCATCGTGATCGTGCTGGTCTACCTGGTGGTGCCGGTGACCATCGAGACGCTCAGCCGGGGCCGCAGCGTCGGCAAGCTGGTCATGAAGCTGCGCGTCGTGCGCGACGACGGCGGCCCGATCGTGTTCCGGCATGCCTTCGTGCGGGGGCTGATCGCGCTGGTCGAGATCCACATGTTCCAGGGCGTGCCCGCGGTGATCGCGGCGATGGTCAGCAAACGGTCGAAACGCTTGGGCGATATGGCCGCCGGCACCTACACGGTGCGGGAGGAGACCGCGATGCGGCTGCAGTACCCGCCGCACATGCCGCCCGCGTTGCAGCCCTGGGCGGCCGGCGCGGATATCGCCCCGCTGCCCGACGGACTCGCGCTGGCGATCCGGCAGTTCCTCCTGCGCTCCGAGCAGCTCAGTCCCTCAGCCCGTATGGCGGTGGGCTCGGACCTGCTCCACCGCACTCTTGCGCTGGTGTCGCCTCCCCCGCCCGCCCACGCACCGCCCGACTCAGTGCTGGCCGCCGTGCTCGCCGAGCGCCGTCGCCGGGACGCCGAGCGCCTACAGCGCGACGCCGTAACCCGCGCCCGGCTGCTGCCCCCGTCGGTGTAAAGGCCCGCGCCGGCGAAAGTCGCCATTGTGTCGAGTTCCTCGGGCGCCAACCCCCGAAATCGGCGCTCTCCCACCCAAAAGTCGCCATGATGGCGAGTTCGGTGACCCTGGGCGACGCGTCGCTTCCGCGATCGACGACATGTCCGCACGAACGCACCACCCCTGCCGCCAATCTGCGGACACCATGCCCCCGGCCCCCGCGACCGTCCGCACGAACGCACCACCCCTGCCGCCAATCTGCGGACACCATGCGCCACGCCGCCGCCGTCAGCACCACCGGCACACAACGGGCCGCAACCCCTGACGCACCTCCCTCGGCGCCTGCGGCGTCAGCACCACCGGCACACAACGGGCCGCAACCCCTGACACCCAGAGGTCACCGCCCGCGGCGTCAGCACCACCGGCCCCAAACTGGCCGCAACACCTGACACTTCACGCGCTACGCCGCCGCCGTCAGCACCACCGGCACACAACGGGCCGCAACCCCTGACGCACCTCCCTCGGCGCCTACGGCGTCAGCACCACCGGCACACAACGGGCCGCAACCCCTGACGCACCGTGCTCCCGGCCCGCGGCGTCAGCACTACCGGGCAAGCGCTCAGTGATTTCGACGCGCTCACTCCTTCGTCGCTCGCTTGCTCAATCAGCGAAGGGGCGCACACCCGCAGCGCTCAGTGATTTCGACGCGCTCACTCCTTCGTCGCTCGCTTGCGCAATCAACGGGGGTGGGCGCTCAATCAGCGGAGCGGCTCTCAACCGGCCAGGTGGCAGCTCTCGAACTATGCGTATGCCGGTTTGATCGTGTCCTCGATCAACGCGAGGCGTTCGTCGAAGGGCAGGAACGCCGACTTCATCGCATTGACCGTCACCCAGCGCAGGTCGTCCTTGGTCCAGCCCGCCTCGTCGACGAGCAACTGCATCTCCTTGCTCATCGAGGTATCGCTCATCAACCGGTTGTCGGTGTTGAGCGTGACCCGGAAGCGCAGATCCTTCAGCCGGGTGATCGGGTGCGAGGCGATATCGGTGGCGGCGCCGGTCTGGATGTTCGACGACGGGCACATCTCCAGCGGGATGCGCCGGTCGCGCACGAACCCCGCGAGCAGCCCCAACTCATCCGAGGCGGAGATGTCGTCGACGATCCGCACGCCATGACCGAGCCGCTCCGCGCCACACCACTGGATCGCCTCCCAGATGCTCGGCAGCCCGAAGGCCTCGCCGGCGTGGATGGTGAAGTGCGCATTTTCACGGCGCAGGTATTCGAAGGCGTCCAGGTGCCGGGTAGGCGGATAGCCCGCCTCGGCACCGGCGATGTCGAAACCACCGACCTCCTGGTCGCGATAGCGCACCACCAGTTCGGCGATCTCGCTGCTCTTGGCCGCATGCCGCATCGCGGTGAGCAGCGCGCGCACCCGGATGCGGTGCCCCGACCGCGCCTCACCGTCGCGGAAGCCGGCGTTGACCGCCTCGACGACCTGCTCCAGGGTGAGCCCTGCCTCCAGGTGCTGCTCGGGCGCGTAGCGGACCTCGGCATACACCACTCCGTCGGCGGCGAGATCCTGCGCGCACTCCGAGGCGACCCGGAACAGCGCCGACTCGGTCTGCAGCACCGCGACCGTCTGGGCGAAGGTCTCCAGATAGCGCACGAGCGAGCCGGAGTCCGAGCTCTCCCGGAACCACCGCGCGAGCCCGGCGGCGTCGCTTGCCGGCAACCCGTCATACCCGGTCTCCTCGGCGAGTTCCAGCACGGTCTGCGGGCGCACCCCGCCGTCGAGGTGGTCGTGCAGCAGCACCTTGGGCAGCGCGACGATCTCCGGTCGCAGCTCGAGTTCACTCATCGCGGTGCACCGTGTCCGGGCTGAAGGCCGGCAAACAGACCGCGACATATTCCGCACCCTCGGGCCCGACCGTGTAGCGAATCCGTTGTCCTGCAACAGTTTTCACCGACTGGCCAGCGTTGACCTCGAGACGCCCTGCGTCATACTCGATGACGACCTGGCCGCTCAGCACCACCGTCCACTCGTCGAACTCCGGGGTCTGCGCCGGCTCCTCCCAGCCCGCGGGCGCAACCATCCGGGCGATCGAGACGCGCCCCTCCCCGGTGCTCGCCAGGCCGGCGTATTCGTCGATGATCTTGCCGCCGGGCACGGGGATCCGGACCGGTGCGGTCTGCAGTTCGGGCATGCCTTCAGCGTATGCCGACGTCATCGCACCTCCTCCAGCACGATCCCCTTGCGCTCGGGAGCGTCGGTGCCGACCTCCCAGGCGCCGGCCAACGTCTCCTGCGCCCGAGCGAAACGCTCGGGCGTGTCGGTGTGCAAGGTCAGCAATGGCTGGCCGCGCTTCACCCGGTCACCCGGCTTGGCGTGCAGCTCGACGCCCGCACCGGCCTGCACCGTGTCCTCCTTGCGGGCGCGCCCGGCCCCGAGCCGCCAGGCCGCTACACCGACCGCGAGCGCGTCGAGCCGGGTGAGCACGCCGTCGGCGTCCGCCTCGATCACCTGCTGCTCGCGCGCCACCGGCAGCGCCGCCGACGGGTCACCGCCTTGCGCAGCGATCATCCGGCGCCAGACATCCATCGCCCGGCCGTCGCGCAGCGCGTCCGCCGGGTCGACGTCGGACACCCCGGCGGCCGCCACCATCTCCCGAGCGAGCGCGATCGTGAGGTCCACGACATCCGCTGGTCCGCCGCCGTCGAGCACCTCGACCGACTCGCGCACCTCGAGCGCGTTGCCGGCGGTCAGGCCGAGCGGGGTCGACATGTCGGTGAGCAGCGCGACCGTCGTCACGCCGGCGTCGGTGCCGAGGTCGACCATGGTGCGGGCCAGCTCGCGCGCCTGGTCCAGCGATTTCATGAACGCGCCACTGCCGACCTTCACGTCCAGCACGAGCGCGCCGGTGCCCTCGGCGACCTTCTTGGACATGATCGAGCTCGCGATCAGTGGGATCGCCTCGACCGTGCCGGTGACATCGCGCAGCGCGTAGAGCTTCTTGTCGGCTGGTGCCAGCCCCGACCCGGCCGCACAGATGACCGCGCCCACGTCGCGCAGCTGGGCCAGCATCGCCTCGGTGGACAGCGCCGCCTGCCAGCCGGGGATCGCCTCGAGCTTGTCGAGCGTGCCGCCGGTGTGGCCGAGGCCGCGACCGGACAGTTGCGGCACCGCGACACCGCAGGCGGCGACCAGCGGGGCGAGCGGGAGGGTGATCTTGTCACCGACGCCGCCGGTGGAGTGCTTGTCGGCGGTCGGGCGGCCGAGGCTGGAGAAGTCCAGTCGCTCGCCCGAAGCGATCATCGCCGCCGTCCAGCGCGAGATCTCCTCCCGGTCCATCCCGTTGAGCAGGATCGCCATCGCAAGCGCCGACATCTGCTCCTCGGCGACCTCACCTTGGGTGTAGGCGTCGATCACCCAGTCGATCTGCTCCGGGCTGAGCCGGCCTCTGTCACGCTTGGTGCGGATCACATCGACGGCATCGAAGGCTTGGCTCATGCCGCGAATCTTTCCACGCACCTCGTGGAACCAGACGACGACCACCCGCGTCGTACCCGCGGCAATGAGTGTCTCGCCCCGGGCCGGCCGGGCGACTCAGCAGGAGGATTCATGCACCGTTCGCGTACGTTCGCTCTCACGACCAGCGCTCTGTTGCTCGCGCTGCCGCTCGGCCTCACCGCCTGCGGTTCCTCGGACAAGGGCAGCGGCGCCCAGAGCAGCGCTGCAGCACCGACCTCGGGCGACCAGGGGGCGCCGTCCGGGAGCGGCAGCTCCGGTGGCGGTGACGCTGCGGGCAAGCCGAGCAAGGACGAGGTCAAGACCGGGCTGGTGAAGTTCTACGGCACCCAGGGCGTCACCGGCGACAAGGCCGACAAGCTCGCCGGCTGCATCGTCGATGACGGTTATGACCAGTTCTCCCCCAAGACGCTGATCGCCATGCGGGACGGCAAGCCGACCGACATGGACCCGGCCGACACCGCCAGTTTCACCAAGGTCTCCACCCAGTGCGCGGTCAAGACGGGCGCGGGTTCGTTGCCCACCAGCCTGCCGTCGGCTTCCTGACGCACGTCGGCTGCCTGCCGCACGTCGGCTGCCTGACGCACGTCGGCGTCCTCGACGAGCGCCGAGCGCTCCTGACGCGCACCGAGCGCTCCTGACGCGGGCTGATCGGGGCGCCCGACCTCACGCCAGGTCGTGCGCCCCGAACGCCTGCGGCAACACCTGACTCATCGACTGCACGCCCAGCGGCGTCATCACCTGGCAGTCCGGGCCACCGTGCTCCCACAGCAGCTGACGGCAGCGTCCGCACGGCATCAGCGGCTCGCCGTCGCGGTTCACGCACGACACCGCGACCAGCCGGCCTCCGCCGGTGCGCTGCAGTTCGCTCACCATTCCGCACTCGGCGCACAACGTCACGCCATACGCGGCGTTCTCGACATTGCACCCGCTCACCAGCCGGCCGTCGTCGACGAGCCCCGCGACCCCCACCGGGAAGTTGCTATAGGGCGCGTATGCCGTTCCCATCGCCTCGACGGCGAGGTTGCGCAGCGCGTTCCAGTCGACGGTGGCCACGACTCACCCCTTGACGTAGGGCTCGCCGTCGGCCGCGGGCGCCCGCACCCGGCCGACCAGGCCGGCCACCGCGAACAGCGTCGCCAGATAGGGCAGCATCGCGAGCAGATCGGAGTCGATCCGCACCGGCAGGGACTGGAAGAGCGACAGCGCGGTCTGCAGGGCGGTCGCGAAACCGAAGAACAACGCCGCACCCAGGGCGCCCCTGGGCGTCCAGCGGCCGAAGATCAGCGCGGCGAGCGCGATGAAGCCCTGGCCGGAGGTGATGCCCTTGTTGAACTGGCCCACCGACCCGATGGTGAGCGCGGCACCGGCGATGCCGGCGATGCAGCCGCCGATGATGACGTTCTGGTAGCGCAGCCGCAGCACGTTGATCCCGACGGTGTCGGCGGCCTTGGGGTGCTCGCCGACCGCGCGGGTGCGCAGGCCCCAGCGCGAGCGGATCAGCATGATGTCGATGACCGCGACGATGAGGTACATCAGGTAGACCATGATGTTCTGGTCGAACAGCAGCGGCCCGATCACCGGGATGTCGCCGAGCACCGGGATCTTGATCGGACTGAAGGTCGCGGGCGTGTTGGTGCCGGTGGGGTCCTTGGCCATGACCGCGCCATACAGATAACCGGTGAGGCCGATCGCGAAGGCGTTGAGGACGACGCCGAGGATGACCTGGTTGACCAGGAAGCGGATGGAGAAGACCGCGAGCAGCGCGCCCATCACACCGCCGATCACCGCGGCAGCCACCAGGCCCACCCAGGTGCCGGCGATGGTGCCGAAGAGCGCGCCGGCGAAGGCCCCGAAGAGCATCTGCCCCTCGATGGCGACATTGATGACACCGGTCTTCTCGCACATCACGCCGGCCATCGCGCCGAGGATCAGCGGGGTGGCGAGCAACAGCGTCTGCTGCAGCAGCGAGGCGATCTGCACCGACTGCTTGCCGGCCGAGCCGGCCCAGGTGAGGAAGGCGATGATGAACAGCAGCGCGACCGCGATCCCGGCCCAGCGCAGTGCCGCGCCCTGCAGGCCGCGGACCAACTGCCACACCCCGACGAGCACGATCAGGATCCCGAGGACGATCACGGTGACCGTGCCGGGCACGTTCACCTTCGGCAGCTGTATGCCGACGTCGCCCGCGTTGAGGTCGAAGCTGGTCGACCCGCTGCCCGCCGACAGGCCGAGGCCGAGCACGGTGACCAGGCCGATCAGCACGATCGCGACGCCGATCCCGACGCGGCGAGCGGTCGACATCCGCACATCGACGCTGCGCTGGGCGACGACCTCGCCCGGGGCCACCTCGACGGTCTCGGTGGTGACCTCGGGCTGGTCGGTCTTGACCGGGTCGCTCATCCGTTCCATCCCTTCGCGAGCACGGCGGAGCCGGAGGAATCGGACCGGCGCAACCGGAAGATCAACCGGATCAGGCCCGGCGCGGCGATGAACAGCACGACCAGGGCCTGCAACACCTGCACCAGGTCCGGCGGCGTCGTCGTGGCGACCTGCAGCTGACCGCTGCCGGCGGTGAGCGCGCCGAAGAGCAGTCCGGCCCAGAAGGTGCCCCACGCGGTGCCGCGGCCGAGCAGCGCGACGGTGATCGCGGTGAAGCCGACGCCGGCGTCGACACTGGCGGTGACCTGGTAGTTATTGGCCGAGCCGAGGATCTGGGCGACACCGGCGAGCCCGGAGAGCGCGCCGACGAGCACCATCACCCAGATATAGGTCGAGGACACGCTGATGCCGGCGGTGCGCGAGGCGTTCTGGTTGGCGCCGACCGCGCGGACGCGGAAGCCGAAGGTGCCGTATTTGAGCAGCCACCACACGAATGCCGTCGCGGCGATCGCCAGGATGAAACTGAAGTTGACGCGCAGGTCGGCCCCGAAGAGCGGCCAGAAGCGGGCGTTGCCCTCGACCGTGCGGGAGACGGCCTGGTTGTACGGCGGCGCCTGGAACCAGGTCACGCCGAGCAGGTAGTTGACGAAATTCACCGCGATGTAGTTGAGCATGATCGTGGTGATGACCTCGTGGGCACCGGTGCGAGCCTTGAGCGCACCGGCGATGGCCGCCCAGATCGCGCCGCCGATGACGCCGCCGAGGATCGCCACGATGATGTGCACCGCCCACGGCAGATGCCAGGCGAAGCCGATATAGCCCGCGAGCGCAGCCGACATCAGGATCTGGCCCTGCGCACCGATGTTGAACAGCCCGGCGCGGAAGGCGAGGGTGACCGACAGCCCGGCCAGGATCAGCGGGGTGGCATAGACCAACGTCTCGGACAGCGGGGCGAGTGCTTGACCACCGCCTGGGTTGTAGATCGAGCCTTCGAAGAGCGCCACATAGGCATCACGCACGGCCCAGCCGGCAGCATTGAAGGTGTCCAGCGGGGCCTGGAAGAAGTAGCCGATCGCCTGCCGGGTGGGGCCATCGGAGGCGATGATCAAGATCGCGCCGACGATCATCGCCGAGATCACCGCAAGCACCGTCACCACGAAGGGGTGGTCCGAGCGCAGCATCGTGCCGATGCCCGGCCGGTCGGCCGCCTGGTCGAGCGTCTGGTTGGCCGGCGCCATCGGCTGCGCCGTGTCCGCGTCGGGCCGATCCTTGTCGGCCTTTACCAGGTCGGGCCGGTCCTTGTCGGGTTTCCCGAGATCCGGGGTCATGCTGAGTCCTTCTCACCCTCGGTGTGCCCTGCCATCAGCAGGCCGAACTCCTCGGCCGTGGCGGTCGGCGGAAGTTCGCCGATGATGCGGCCGCCATACATCACGCCGATGCGGTCGGCGAGCCCGACGATCTCGTCCAGCTCGGTGCTGACCAGCAGCACCGCGGTGCCCCGGTCGCGCTCGGCGACGATCCGCTTGTGCACGAACTCCATCGAGCCGACGTCGACGCCGCGCGTCGGCTGGGAGACCACCAGCAGCCGCAGCGGCCGGGACATCTCCCGGGCCAGCACGACCTTCTGCTGGTTGCCGCCGGACAGCGACGACGCGGGCGCGTCGATCGACTGGGTGCGCACATCGAATTCCTCGACCCGGTGCTCGGCGTTCTGCTCGATCTCCTTGAGGTTCAACGACAGCTTCGAGCCGAAGGGCTCCTCGTCATACATGTCGAGCACGAGATTCTCGGCGATCGAGAAGCTGCCGATCAACCCGTCGTCGCTGCGGTCCTCGGGCACATAACCGACGCCGAGCGCGAGCACCTGGTCGGTGCTGGCATCGGTGATGTCCTTGCCGTCCAACGAGATTCGGCCCTGCTCGGGTTCGGCAAGCCCGACGATCGCCTCGGTGAGCTCGGACTGCCCGTTGCCCTGCACACCGGCGATGCCATAGATCTCACCGGCGCGCACCTGCAGGCTGACGTCGTCGACGAGGACGTGCCCGGTCGGGTCGATGATCCGCAGGTCCTGGATGTCGAGCACCGGCTCCCCCGGCTCGGCCGGCTGCTTGTCGACCTGCAGCTGCACCGTCCGCCCGACCATCAGTGCGGCCAGTTCGGCCGGCGTGGCGGTGGGCTCGGCGGTGCCGACGACCTTGCCGCGGCGGATCACGGTGATCCGGTCGGCGACCGCGCGAACCTCGCGCAGCTTGTGGCTGATGAAGACGATCGAGGTGCCGCCCTCCTTGAGCGAGCGCATGACCTCCATCAGGTTGTCGGTCTCCTGCGGCGTGAGCACGGCGGTCGGCTCGTCCAGGATGAGCACCTTCGCGTTGCGGGCGAGCGCCTTGAGGATCTCCACCCGTTGCTGCAGACCGACCGGCAGCTGCTCGACGAGCACGTCCGGGTTGACCTCGAGGTGGTGGCGGGCGGACATCTCGCGCACGACCTGGTGCGCCTTGGCGCGGTCGAGCACGCCCGCGCCCTTGGTGAACTCGTCGCCGAGCATGACGTTCTCGGCGACCGTGAGCACCGGCACGAGCATGAAGTGCTGGTGCACCATGCCGATGCCCGCGCGCATGGCGTCGCCGGGGCCACCGAAGGTGACGCTCTTGCCGTCCAGCAGAATCTCACCGGACGTCGGCCGATAGAGCCCGTAGAGCACATTCATCAGCGTCGACTTGCCGGCGCCGTTCTCACCCAGGAGGGCGTGGATCTCCCCCGGTTCGACCACCAGGTCGATGTGATCGTTGGCGACGAAGGTGCCGAACTTCTTGGTGATGCCCCGCAGTTCCAGCTTCACCCGGACTTCCTTTCTCCTCCGGCGATCGTGTCATCCGCCGGTCGACAACGGACAGGCCGGGTGCTCGCGCACCCGGCCCACCCGTCATACGGGGATCACTTCGGCTGGCTGGGCGAGGTGATCGTGATCTTGCCGGAGATGATGTCGGCCTTGACCTGGTCGACTTCCTTCTTCAAGGCGTCCGGGACCTTGCTGTCGAACTGGTTGTAGGGCGCGAGGCCGACACCGCCGTTCTTGAGGTCGCCGATGTAGTTGCCGGTCGGGAAGTTGCCCGAGCTGGCGGCCTTGAGGTAGGTCTCCACACCACCGGAGAGGTTCTTGGTGGCGCTGGAGATGAAGTACTTGCAGTACTGCGCCGCGCTCGTGCAGCCGTCGGTGTCGACCCAGATCAGGTTGAGCTTGCCGCCCGCGGCCGCAGCCGCTGCGCCAGCGCCGACGCCCGCGCCACCGGCGACCGGGAAGACGATGTCGGCGCCCTGGGACTGCATCGACTGGGTGATCGACTTGCCCTTGTTCTGGTCGGTGAAGGAGCTGGCGAAGGTGCCGCCCTTCTGGTTCTTCTCATCCCAGCCGAGGACCTTGACGTTCTTGCCCTTGGCCTTGTTGTAGTACTGCACGCCCTCCCAGAAGCCGTCCATGTAGATCGTCACCGGCGGGATCGGCAGGCCGCCCCAGGTGCCGACGGTGCCGGTCTTGGTCATGCCGGCCGCGAGATAACCGGCGAGGAAGCCGCCCTGCGCGGTGTTGTACTCGATGCCGTAGATGTTGGAGACACCCTGGTTGGAGTTGTCGATCTCGGCGAACTGGACCTTCGGGAACTTCGCCGCGACGCCCTTGACCGCATCGCCCATCAGGCCGCCGACGGCGATGACGGTGCTGCAGCCGCCCTGGGCGTATTTGGTGAGGTTGGGGGTGTAGTCGGTGCCGGAGTTGGACGGCACGTACTTGATCGTGATGTTCGGGTTGTCCTTGGCCGCCTTCTGCATGCCGGCCCACGAGTTCTCGTTGAAGGACTTGTCGTCGACACCACCGGTGTCGAGCACCATGCAGGCGCTGATCTTCTTGCCCGAGGCGGTGCCGGTGCCGCTGTCCGAGCCGGAGCCCGACCCCCCGGCCCCTCCGCCGGTGCCGGGCTTGCTGCCGCAGCCGGCGAGGACCATCGTGGCGGCTGCTGTGACGGCCGCAATCTTCATCACCGAACGCACGGTGTCTCCTTTTGTCCTGAGGAACACGCCCCACGCGCACGGGTCGGCGGCGGACGATCAGCCGCACTCTAGTGGTCCGGGTGAGACATCTCACCCCTCTGAGGTGGGACCGCGGTCTTCGTTATCCGATCGTCGCCGGTTGCCGCAGGGCGGCGCCGGCCAGGATGCGCGCGCCGATGCCGATCGCGCGCTCGTCGACCACCAGGTCGCCTTGATGCAGTTCGTATGTCGACCCGCCGGGCGTGCGCGTGCCCAGCCGGGCCATCGCGCCGGGGCAGTCGCGCAGCATCCAGGAGAAGTCCTCGCCGCCGAGCGACTGCTTGGTCGGCACCACGCTGCTGCGGCCCACGGTCGCGCGAGTCGCGAACCGGAAGGCCTCGATCGCGGCCGCGTCGTTGACCACGGGCGGCACGCCACGCACATGGCGCACCTCGGCGCGCACCCGATAGGGCGCCACGAGTTCGTGCACGGTCTTCTCCACCAGCCCGTCGAGGGTTTTCCACACCTCGGCATCCAGCACCCGCAGGGTGCCGTGTGCCTCCCCGGCGACCGGTATGACGTTGACCGCGTTGCCGGAGTGCACCTCGCCCCAGACCAGGGCCGCACCAGAGCGCGGGTCGAGGCGGCGCGAAAGGACGGCCGGCAGGTCGACCAAAACCTTGCCGAGCGCGAAGGTGATGTCCTGGCTCAGGTGCGGCCGAGAGGTGTGACCGCCCCGGCCGGACAGCATGACGTGCACGCTGTCGCAGGCTGCGGTGATCGGACCGCTGGCCAGCCCGACCGTGCCGACGTCGATGCTCGGGTCGCAGTGGACGGCGAAGATGCGGTCGACGCCGTCGAGCGCATGCTCCTCGATCGCCTGGTGCGCCCCGCCGGGGACGACCTCCTCGGCGGGCTGGAAGACCGCGCGCACGGCCAGGTCCTGCAGGGCGAGGGCGTCCTGGTGCTCGTGCAGGGCGAGCAGCGCGCCGAGCACGGCGGTGGTGTGGACATCGTGGCCGCAGGCGTGGGTGACATTGGGGACCTCGGAGGCGAAGTCCAGCCCGCTGCGCTCCGGGATCGGCAGCGCGTCGATATCTGCTCGCAGGCCGGTGCGGTAGCTCGGCTGCTCCGCACCGACCTCGGCGACCAGGCCGGTGCCCTCGAACCGGCGGAACCGGATGCCGGCCGCGGCGAGGGTCTCGCAGATCAGGTCGGTGGTGACATATTCGGTGAACGCGACCTCCGGGTGCCGGTGGATCCGGCGGCGCAACTGCACCAGGTCCGGGGTGAGCGATCGCACCTGCTTGGCGACCGCTCGCAGGAGTTCCTCGGAGGAGATCGCGGTGGTGCTCACAAATCAAGGATGGTACGCCGCCCCTGGCCCAACCCCCGACAGGCGTCCGGCAGCCTCAGTCGGCGACCACGACGAGGAAGGGCTTGGTGCCCTCCTCGACCCGCTCGGTGAAGATGTCGATCAGCGTCGCCCGGTCCTTGGCGCCGAGCTGCTCGATGCCTTCGAAGGACAGCAGCGTGCCCGGCTCGTCCTCGAAGTCGCGCAGGCAGTCGGCGAGCGAGTCCCAGGTGTGCCCGAAGTAGTCAGGCAGGTCCAGGTCCTTGGCCGCCCGCTTCAGGAAGGCCTTCTTGTCGGTCGGTTGGGTGAGGCGGACGGCATACGTCCGCCAGCCGTGATCGCGCGCGAGGTCGAGCACGCGCTGTGCGGGATCACCCGCCGAGAACACGCCCGACGTGCCGTCCGTCAGGGCGGTGGTGAGGCTGCTCATCGCAGAATCCTCCGGAACGTTGTGTAGTGGTCGTCGGTGTAATACAGCGTGCCGTCCTTGCCCTGGACGATCCGCCGCGCTCCGCGGGTCCGCTCCCCTGGCGTCCGCACGGTGAACTCGTGATAGTAGCCGCGCGGACGCTTCGGCAAGACCTGTTCGAAATTTCCGAAGACGGCGCCATCCTGCTTGTAGGGATAAGGGCCGCCGCGGTCGATGAGCGCGATCGTGTCGCGCGCCTCACGCGGCAGGTCGTCGAAGGCGACGGTTGCCAGGCCGTCGCTGGGGGTGTCACTCGCGGTGGAGGCGGTCGGCCCGGTCGAGGTGGTGTCCGAGGTGGTGTCCGTCGCGCCGGTCGTGCCGGTTCGGGCGGGGGTGGTGGGCGTGGCGGTGCCGCAGCCGGCGAGCAACACCAGGCACAGGATGAGCGCCAGCACGGCGACGCCGATCGCCATGAAGTGCCGCCAGAAGAACCGGTGCTTGTCTCGGAGCTGGTGCCAGAGGTCGGTCATCGTCAGGTCGTTCAGAACGCGTCGCGCGGGACGTAGACGCCCCAGACATCGCGCAGCGCATCGCTGACTTCGCCGACGGTCGCCCGGACCCGCAGGGCTTCGCGCAGCGGGTAGAGCACGTTGTCGGTGCCGCGGGCGGCCGTGCGCACATCTTCGAGTCGGCGTTGCACCTCGTCGTTGTCGCGGTCGGCACGCAGCGCTGCCAGCCGTTCGCTCTGGTTGGCCTCGATCCGCGGGTCCACCCGCAGCGGCTCGTAGGGGTCCTCGACGTCGAGCGCGAAGCGGTTCTGCCCCACCACGATCCGCTCGCCCGAGTCGATCTCGAGCGCCGTGGCGTATGCCGAGCGTTCGATCTCGTTCTTCTGGAATCCCTCCTCGATCGCGGCGACTGCACCGCCTTTGTCCTCGACCTGGCGCATCAGGTCGAGCGCTGCGGCCTCGATGTCGTCGGTGAGCGACTCCACGACATACGAGCCGGCGAAGGGGTCGACGGTTTTGGTGACATCGGTTTCGTAGGCGAGCACCTGCTGGGTGCGCAGCGCGAGCCGGGCGGCCTTCGCGGTCGGTAGGGCGATGGCCTCGTCGTAGGAATTGGTGTGCAGCGACTGCGTGCCGCCGAGGACGGCGCCGAGCCCCTGGAGTGCGACCCGGACCAGGTTGACCTCGGGCTGCTGGGCGGTGAGCTGCACGCCCGCGGTCTGGGTGTGGAAGCGCAGCATCATCGACTTGGGGTTCTGGGCGCCGAAGTCCTCCTTCATGACCCGCGCCCAGATGCGGCGGGCCGCGCGGAACTTGGCGACCTCCTCCAGCAGCGTGGTGCGCGCGACGAAGAAGAAGGACAGCCGCGGGGCAAAGTCGTCGACCGCGAGGCCGGCGGCCTGCGCCGCGCGGACGTATTCGATGGCGTTGGCGAGGGTGAAGGCGATCTCCTGCACGGGCGTCGCGCCCGCCTCGGCCATGTGATAGCCGCTGATGGAGATCGTGTTCCAGCGCGGGATCTCCTGGTGGCAGTAGGCGAAGATGTCCGAGATCAGCCGCAACGACTCGGCCGGCGGGTAGATGTAGGTGCCGCGGGCGATGTATTCCTTGAGCACGTCGTTCTGGATCGTGCCGGTGAGCTTGCTCGCCGCGATGCCCTGGCTCTCGGCGGTGAGCTGGTAGAGCAACAGCAGCGTGCTGGCCGGTGCGTTGATCGTCATGCTGGTGCTGACCTCGTCGAGCGGCAACCCGTCGAAGAGCACCTGCATGTCGTCCAGGGAGTCGATCGCCACCCCCACCTTGCCGACCTCGCCGTGCGCGACCGGCGCGTCCGAGTCGAAGCCCATCTGGGTCGGCAGGTCGAAGGCGACGCTCAGCCCACCGGTGCCGTGGGCCACGAGTTCGCGGTAACGCTCGTTGGACTCCTTGGCCGTGCCGAACCCGGCATACTGCCGCATCGTCCACGGCCGACCGGTGTACATGTTGGGGTAGACGCCGCGGGTGAACGGGTACTGGCCGGGCTCGCCGAGTCGCTGCTGCGGGTCGAATCCGTCCAGTGCTGATGCGTCGTAGACCGCCTCGAAGGGCAGCCCGGACTCCGTCGTCGCCATAGGGCGCAGCGTAATGCGCAGGCTGTGGGGCGCGGGCGGGCCCTGGGAAGGTTGTCCGCGACGTGGTGTGCCGGTCAGGGGTCACGCGACCACCTGCTCACCCGGGCCTTGCTGACGCAGAGCAGGTAGGCGGCGTCGGCGACCGAGACGCCTTCGTCCCGCAGGGCCCGCGCGGCCGCCCGAGCCTGCCGCTCGGCCTCGTCCTGCTGTCGCGCGGCCTCGGTCGCCGCGGCCAGGGCAGCTTTGACGAGGTCGGTCACGGATCCGAGGTCGGGATAGATCGACAGTTGCACCTCGCCCCCGCCGATCATCGCCTCGGCGGCGAGGAGTTCCACCGGGACGCGCTTGCCGGTGAAGCACCCGACATAATCCAGGATCTGCTGCGAGGCGGCTTCGAGGGTGCGGGATTGAGTCACACCGATGTCGTCGATATGCAGCTCCCAGCCGTTGCGCCATGGCTTCGCGCGCACCTTGTAGATCATCGCCACCACCTCTCGTCGGGCGCGCCGTTTAGCGTCACTTGTGGGTGAGCCACCGCGACCACCCCAGCGCCCGGCAGGCTGAGCGCGCAGTGCACGAGAGTCATCGCCACCACCCCAGCGGCAGACAGCTCAGCTTGCGCACCGTGTCGGCGATCACGCCGCGCGAGATCGTGCCGGCGTCCGGCACCACTGCACGATGCTCTTCGCACGGACAGGTCCACACCTCCAGATCTCCAAACCCGCGGCGCGAGGTGCAGCCGGCGCGGCGCAACAGCGTCGCGAACCTGCGCTGCTCGATGGGCAGGGTCAGCAACAGCACCGTCGAGCGATTCCTCGGTCGGAACCGTTCGGCTCGGAACGTCTCCCTGCGGGCGGCACCGTGCTGCGTCATACGGTCAGCCTCGCCCGGCGACGGCATACCCGGAAGACGCACGCACACTCGGTGGGGATAACCGCACCTTGGCCCGACGCCGCCCTGGGGATAACCGCGGGCCCCGCCCAGCGTCCGCAGATCCGCACCACCGCTCGCGCACAAACGCGGACACACGCCGCGGATCCCGCCCAGCGTCCGCAGATCCGCACCACCGCTCGTGCGCACCCGCGGACACACGCCGCGGGCCCCGCCCAGCGTCCGCAGATCCGCACCACCACTCGTGCACAAACGCGGACACACCAGCACGCCCCACGCGTCAACCGCGCCAGCCATTGCGGCGGAGAGCCTCGCGCAACTGCCCAAAGGTGCGAAGGTCACGGTCTCGAACCGCCGACGTCGTCGCCCGTAAATGCGTCCCGCCGGAAAGGGTGATCTCGTTGTGTTTCAACAGGTCTCGCTGTTGCCGGTCCGGAAGCAGATGCTGTATGCCGTCGACCTCGAGCGTTACCTTGTAATCCCGCCATTCGGCGTCGAGGTAATAGGTCCCGCTCGGCCTACGCAGTCGGCGCTGCCGAGTCGGCTCCGGCAATCCGAGCTCGCGGCAGGCCGCTCCGAGGTCGAGTTCGGCGATGGACTCCGCGCCGCCGCAGATCTCGGATACTGCGAAGCAGACCCGCGTCCGCCGAGGTAGCCGGGGCAGGCGATCCGCGGCCTCGGCCAAGTCGATCGGATCCACCACGTGCTGCTGAGCGGCCATCGCCAGGATGGTTTCGCCGGCGCGTACGGTGTCGGCCCACAGGGCTGCGCGCAAAGCGGCGACGGGCGGGGCGACATACCGCAGCCCATCGCGCAGTCGCACATCGTCCTCGGACCACCATCGCAACTCGTGGACGGCGACCGGCGGTCGACGGCGGTGCACCCGCGCGCCTTTGGGGATGCTCACGTGAACGCGCTCGTCGGTGAAGCCTTCAAGTCCCACGAATTCCAACGCGGTCATACCGTCGAGGGTTGCCATGGGCGCTGCATTGGCCAACGTCCTTCGCATGAGGGCGAGCCGACCGGGTGGCGAACCGATCGCGCGAACGGCTGCTCCGTCGATCGCGAGACGACCTTGCCTCACTTCGCGCACGAGCATGCCCCTCGTCAGGCCCACACTGCGTAACTCGGCGCGTGAAGCGGCCCCGCCCTGCGCTTCGAGGAGTGCGAGCATCGTGCGGCGAGTAGGCACATCGAGTTTCGGCATACGCCGAGCCTGCGCTCCCGCCATCTGCGCGAAAAGCGGGTGATCGATGAGCTGTGGACATCGCGACCCACACCGCCGACGAGCCTGGGGATAACCAGTGTCCGCAGATCCGCAGCACCGCTCGTGCGCACCCGCGGCCACACGCCGCGGGCCCCGCCCAGCGTCCGCAGATCCGCACCACCGCTCGTGCACAAACGCGGACACACGCCGCGGGCCCCGCCCAGTGTCCGCAGATCCGCACCACCGCTCGTGCACAAACGCGGACACCCGCGGCGGACCCCGCCCAGTGTCCGCAGATCCGCACCACCGCTCGTGCACAAACGCGGACACACGCCGCGGGCCCCGCCCAGCGTCCGCAGATCCGCACCACCGCTCGTGCGCACCCGCGGACACACCAGCCAAGCGGACCCGGGAACGACCGCCGCCGCCCACTACCCTCGGCGAAATGACCACGACCGACCGGCCGCGTGCACCCCGCCTCGCGCCCGACCGGCCGCGCGCGCCCCGACTTGCGACCGGCGCCCTCTTCGGGGTCACCTTCGTCTACCTGACCCTGCGGGCCTTCGTCGGCAACGACCTGCGCGACGGCACCTACGTCATCGCTCTGTCGCGCCGGATGGCCGCCGGCGATCTGCCATTCCGCGACGAACTGTCCTTCCACACCCTGGGGTCGGCGTTCGCGGTGCCGTTCACCTGGGTCTGGCTGCGGCTGTTCGACACGACCGGCCTGATCCTGGCCGAACGTCTGTTCACCGTCGCATGGATCTGTCCCCTGCTGTATGCCGCCTACCGCGCCCTCTCGTTCACCCTCCCCAAGGTGCCCTGCGCCGCGGCGATCTGCGCCGCCGGTATGGCGATCCCCTACGCGCTGATCGTCACGAGCTACAACACCGTGTCGATGTTCGGACTGCTGCTGGCGTTCTGCGCGGGCTTCCGGACGATCACGAGCTATCACCGCGGCTGGGCGGTCACGACTGCGATCGCCGCGACCCTCGCCACCATCGGCTTCCCCGCGGTCGGTCTCGGCACCGCGGCCCTGCTCTGCCTCGTCGGCTATGTCGCGCACCACCGCGGCACCCCCTGGCGCACCGTGCTGCGCGACATCGGCGCGCCCTGGCTGACGCTGGTCGTGCTCTTCACACTCGCGCTGGCGCTGCTCGGCTTCGAGTCGCTGCGCTCGGCCCTCGAACTGCAGTCGGCGATGCGCCCGGAGTCGAAGTCGACCCTCGCGATCGCCCGCCTGCTGCGCCACGAGCTCGGCTTCGTCTTCACCACCTGGCGGCCGGCGCTCGCCTTGGTGCTCAGCGTGATCGCGGCCCTCTCCCGGCGCCGGCTCGTCACCAGCGCAGCCGCGATCGTCGCCGGCCTGCTGATGCTCGACCCGGCCATCGAACCGCCCAGCGCCAACACGCTGCACCTCAACACGAACACCTATCCGGCGACCATGGGTCTGCACCTCACGGTGGTGTTGGCGCCCATCGCGGTCCGCGTGGCCCGCGACCACCGCGACTACCGCCGCCTGCTACGCCTGTCACTGGTGGGACTGCTGGCAGCAGCCGGCGTGCAGCAGTCCACCGCCTCGGGCTGGGACTTCGGCGCGGCCATGACCGGCGCCACGCCGCTGTTCACCGCGGTGGTGCTCGGCTACGCCCTGCACCTGCGCGATGCCTGCCTCCCCCGGCCGTTGCGCGCCGCGATGGTGCTGCCCGCGGCGGCCGTGCTCGCCTGCCTGACCGCCGTGGTCTTCTATGACGGCCCGGTGCTGCAGCACCGCGCCCCGGCCACCTCCGGCCCGGCCGCCGGCCTGTGGCTGTCGGACTATTCCAGCCGCGCCAACGCCCGGGTGACCCGGATGACCGGCCTCTGCCCGGCCAACGCACGCGCGCTCATCATCGACGTGCCGGGTGCCTACCTCTGGCTGCCCGCGCGCAGCGCCTCGGTCTCCACCTGGATCAGCCGCCGCGATCTGCACGCGGTGCCGATGGACCGGCAGCTGCAGCTCAAGCCCGATTGCGTCATCGCGGCCAGCCTCGCCGGCGTCGAGAAGGTCGTCCCTGCCGACAATGTCGCACAGAAGCGCCTGCTCACCGGGATGCGCCCCGCCGGCCCACCGATGACCGTCAACCAGTCCCCCGCCAGGGGTGAGGACAGCTTCCAGGTCTGGGTCCGCGCCGACAACCGGCCGCGCTGAGCGCCCGCCGCTAACCCAGCGCCTCCGCCACCTCGCGGACCAACGCCGGGCCGCGGTAGATGAACCCGGTGTAGATCTGCACCAGCGAAGCCCCGGCGTCGGCCAGGGCCCGCGCGTCCGCACCGGTCATCACCCCGCCGACCCCGATCACCGGCAGGGAGGTCGCGGCGGCGACGCGCTGCACGACATACCGCGATCGTCGGGTGAGGGGCGCACCCGACAAGCCGCCGGTTTCGCTCGCGAGCGGCAGATCGGCCGCGGCCAGTCCGTCGCGTGACAGCGTGGTGTTGGTCGCGATGATGCCGCTGGCGTCCGCCCGCTGGGCGACCTCGAGCACGTCGTCAATCGCGCCGTCGGTCAGATCGGGCGCGATCTTGACGAAGACCGGGGTCGGCGCGGCACCCCGAGCGCGCGCGAGTTCCGTTGCGGCAGTGACGATTTCGGCGAGCAGCAGGGCGAGCGGCTCCTTGTCCTGCAGCGAGCGCAGCCCGGGCGTATTGGGGCTGGAGACATTGACCGCCACATAGTCGGCCAGGCCGTCGAGCGCGCGCAACGAGGTCAGATAGTCCTCGGTCGCGTCTTCGACCGGCGTCACCTTGGTCTTGCCGATGCTCACTCCCACCGGTATGCCGACCGCGCCCGCCTCCCGCAGCGTCGTCGCCAAGGCGGGTGCGCCGTGGTTGTTGAAGCCCATCCGGTTGATGATCGCCCGGCTGTCCTGCAACCGGAACAGCCGCGGCCGCTCGTTGCCCGGCTGGGCCTGCGCGGTGACCGTGCCGAGCTCGACATGGCCGAAACCCATTGCGGGCCAAGCCCGCACGGCGACGCCGTCCTTGTCCACGCCGGCGGCCAGCCCGACCCGATTGGGGAACTCGATCCCGGCAACCGTGACCGCAGACCCCGGCATACGGCCGAGGGAGGCGCGCAGCGCCCGCAGCGCGCGGGGCCGGGACGACACCTGGGCGAGCCGGTGCAAGGTCGCGTGGTGTGCGGTCTCGGCATCACCCCCGCCCAGGCGGAACAACCCAGGTCGCACCGCGCGATACCCGAGACCGGTCAGGGAGGTTCGCGGGTCGATCACGGCACCGACTCTATCGACGGAGCTCCCCGCGACGTTCATGTGACGCTCACCGGAGCGTCCGCTTGGCATTCACCGCGATTCCACCCGGCGTGGTGACCCTGAAGATCGTGCGAATAGCAATCGTGTCGGAGTCCTTTCTGCCGAGCCTCAACGGTGTGACGACGAGCGTCTGCCGGGTGCTGGATCGCTTGGCCGACCTCGGCCACGAGGCCCTGGTCGTCTGCCCCGGCCCCGCGCCAGAGACCTACCGCGGATTCCGCGTGCACACCGTTCGCGGGGTGACCTTGCGGCAGTTCCGGGTCGGCCTGCCGAGCTGGGAGATCGAGTCGGCGCTGCGCGCGTTCCGCCCGGACGTGGTCCACGCCGCCTCGCCCTTCGGACTCGGCGCTCGCGGTCTGGCCGCCGCGCGCAACCTCGGCATCCCGACGGTGGCGATCTACCAGACCGACATGCCGTCCTATCTCGGCCAGCACGCCGGCCCGCTGCGCGGCCGCATCGAGAGCACCTCATGGCGCTGGATCCGTCACCTGCACTCGCTCGCGGACATCACCCTCGCGCCGAGCTCGGCAACGATGGATGAGCTTGCGGCACATGGCATTCCGCGGGTCGCGCTGTGGTCGCGCGGCGTCGACACCGAGCTCTACGACCCGGCGCGCCGCAGCGACCCGGATGTCGAGGCGCTGCGCGCCTGCGTCGCCCCGAACGGCGAAACGATCATCGGGTATGTCGGCCGCCTCGCCCCCGAGAAGGAAGTGCACCGACTGCAGGAGGTGCACGACCTCCCCGGCACCTGCCTCGTCATCGTCGGCGACGGCCCGACCCGCGACCGGCTCGAACGGCTGCTGCCCAAGGCGCACTTCCTCGGCTACCGCTCGGGTGTGCCCCTCGCGCAGGCGTATGCCGCCCTCGACGTCTTCATGCACACCGGCACTCGGGAGACCTTCGGGCAGACCCTGCAGGAGGCGATGGCGGCCGGGCTGCCGGTCGTCGCACCGGCAATGGGCGGCCCGCTCGACATCGTCAAGCCGGGTGTGACGGGGCTGCTCTTCGACCCGGCCCACCCCGGTGCGCTGCGCCAGGCGGTTGGCGGCCTGGTCAACGACGAGGCGATGCGCACCCGGATGGGCGTCAGCGCGCGCGGCAAGGTCGAGCAGCGCGGCTGGGCGCGGATGGTCGATCAGCTGCTGGAGTTCTACGCCGACGTGGTCACCCCGGCCCACCTGCGCCGGGTCGCCTGAGTCGGTCGCAGCGGCACCGCGGCGAGCAACTCTCGCCGGCGCTCCTGCCACCGCGGCAACGGCTCGGAGCGCAGCCGCCCGGCGCACGCACGGGCCAGGCCCTCATCCAGCGCGAGCGGCGCCACCTCGACGCCGAACGCCGAGTAGTAGTCGGCGTATTTGTAGCCACCGCCGGTCACCCGCCCCGAGATCGGCATCCAGTGACCCGGCACACCGAAGGCTTCGGCCGCGATCAGCCCGTGCAGGCTGGAGGACAGCACCAGACGGCTCGCCGCGATCTCGGCGGCGACCTGCCGGGCCGGCGCCATCACGTCGACGACATGCACCTGTGGGTGCCGTCGCAGCGCCGCCCGCAGGTCCGCATCGTCGAAGTCGACGAAATGCGGCACGACGCTCACGTCATACCGCTTGGGGATGCTCAGCAGATCGGGATAGACCAGATCCAGCAGTATGCCGGGGTCACCGAGTGCCACCTTCGCCGCGCGGCCGGCGGCCAGCCGTTCGCGGGAGAGCTGGCCGCGCACGGCGTGGACCCGGAGGGGCGCCCCGCTCCACGCCCCGCCGTCCTCGATGAAGCCGGTGCCCCAGACGTGCGGACGCAGCGGATTGCGTTCCTCCTGCAACCACTCCAGCAGGGAGCCCTGCGCCATCAGGTCGCAGTTGGCCAGCGAGGCCGCCTTGACCTGCACCCCGAAGATCGTGCTCACGACGATCGGTGCCAGCTGGTCACCGAAGTTGCCGCGTGCGGCGGGCACCGCCGCGGAGCCGAGGCGCACGGCCCCCGTCCGCCATACCCCCGTCGGCGGTCCCCACCGCCGCACCTGCGATTTCAGGCTCACGCTCGCAGTGTGGCAGCAGTCGGACGATGTGCGGGAGCTGTGCCAGGGAAATGGTGTGGTGGCCACAAGAATCCGCTGCCGCCCGCGCGATCGCGAGCGGCAGCGGAGTCGAGGAAAGGAGTGGCTCAGCCGGCGTACTTCTTGGCGGTGCGGAAGTCCTTGTTGAGCTGGCTGATGACGTCCAGCGGGATCTCCTTGGGGCACGCGGTGGCGCACTCACCGATGTTGGTGCAGCCGCCGAAGCCTTCGGCGTCGTGCTGGTTGAGCATGTTCACCACGCGGGGTGACCGCTCGGCTTGACCCTGCGGCAGCTCGCCGAGGTGGGTCACCTTCGCGCCGAGGAAGAGCATCGCCGAGGCGTTCGGGCAGGCCGCGGCGCACGCACCGCAGCCGATGCAGGTCGCGGTGTCGAAGGCCCGGTCGGCGGCGACCTTCGGCACCTGGATGTTGTTGGCCTCCGGGGCGGCACCGGTGTTGACCGAGATGTAACCGCCGGCCTGGATGATCCGGTCGAAGGCCGACCGGTCCACGACCAGGTCGCGGATGATCGGGAAGGCCGAGGCGCGCCACGGCTCGATGGTGATGGTCTCGCCGTCCTTGAACGAGCGCATGTGCAGCTGGCAGGTCGTGGTGACCTCGGGCCCGTGTGCCTCGCCGTTGATCATCAGCGAGCACATGCCGCAGATGCCTTCGCGACAGTCGCTGTCGAAGGCGACCGGCTCCTCGCCGCGCGCCTGCAGCTGCTCGTTGAGCACGTCGAGCATCTCCAGGAAGGACATGTCCTCGGTGATGCCCTCGACCGGGTAGTCGACGAGCCGGCCGGCATCCGCGGCGTCGTTCTGCCGCCAGATCTTCAGGGTGAGATTCACTGAATTCCTCGCATGGTCTTGGGGAGAAGCAGGTCGCTCGTCACTTGTAGCTGCGCTGCTTGAGTTCGATGAACTTGTAGACGAGGTCTTCCTTGTGCAGCACCGGGTTCAGGCGGTCCGCGCCCTCCCCGAACTGCCAGGCAGCGACATACGCGAAGTGCTCGTCGTCGCGCAGCGCCTCGCCGTCCTCGGTCTGGGACTCGGCGCGGAAGTGACCGCCGCAGGACTCCCGGCGGTGCAGCGCGTCGATGCACATGAGCTCGCCGAGCTCGAGGAAGTCGGCCACCCGGCCGGCCTTCTCCAGCGACTGGTTGAGCGAGTCGGCAGTGCCGAGCACCCGCACATTGCGCCAGAACTCCGCGCGCAGTGAGCGGATCAGGTCGATCGCCTTGCGCAGACCCTCCTCGGTGCGCTCCATGCCGCAGTACTCCCACATGATGTGGCCGAGTTCCTTGTGGAAGGAGTCGACGGTGCGCTCGCCGTTGATCGACAGCAGCTTCTCGATGCGGCCACGCACCGACTCCACCGCCTCGATCACCTCGGGCGCGTCCTGCGCGACCGGCTCGAACGGGCCGTCGGCGAGGTAGTTGCGGATGGTGTTGGGCAGCACGAAGTAGCCGTCACCGAGGCACTGCATCAGCGAGGAGGCACCCAGCCGGTTGGCGCCGTGGTCGGAGAAGTTGGCCTCACCGACGGCATACAGGCCGGTGATGGTGGTCTCCAGGTCGTAGTCGACCCACAGCCCGCCCATCGTGTAGTGCACGGCCGGGTAGATGCGCATCGGCACCTCGCGCGGATCCTCACCGGTGATCCGCTGGTACATGTCGAACAGGTTGCCGTATTTGGCGTCGATCGCCGCCCGGCTCATCCGCGAGAGCGCGTCGGAGAAGTCGAGGTAGACGCCGCGGCGGAAGTCGCCGACCAGCGGTCCGACCCCGCGGCCCTCGTCGCACATGTACTTCGCCTGACGGGAGGCGATATCGCGCGGCACGAGGTTGCCGAAGGAGGGATAGATCCGCTCCAGGTAGTAGTCGCGGTCCTCCTCGGGGATATCGCGCGGGTCCTTGTCGGCGTCCTCCTTGCGCTTGGGCACCCAGATGCGCCCGTCATTGCGCAGCGACTCCGACATCAGCGTCAGCTTGCTCTGGTGGTCACCCGAGACCGGGATGCAGGTCGGGTGGATCTGGGTGTAGCAGGGGTTGCCGAAGTAGGCGCCCTTGCGGTGCGCGCGCCAGGTGGCGGTGGTGTTGCAGCCCATCGCGTTGGTCGACAGGAAGAACACATTGCCGTAGCCGCCGGAGGCGAGCACGACCGCGTCGGCCAGATGCGACTCGATCTTGCCGGTGACCATGTCGCGGGTGACGATGCCGCGGGCGCGGCCGTCGACCACGATCAGCTCGAGCATCTCGTGCCGGGTGAACTGCTCGACGGTGCCGGCGGTGACCTGGCGCTCCATCGCCTGGTAGGCGCCGATCAGCAGCTGCTGGCCGGTCTGGCCGCGAGCGTAGAAGGTGCGGGCCACCTGCACGCCGCCGAAGGAGCGGTTGTCGAGCAGGCCGCCGTAGTCGCGCGCGAAGGGCACGCCCTGGGCGACGCACTGGTCGATGATGTTGGTGCTGACCTCGGCCAGGCGGTAGACATTCGTCTCGCGCGAGCGGTAGTCGCCACCCTTGACCGTGTCGTAGAACAACCGGTAGGTGGAGTCGCCGTCGTCGTTGTAGTTCTTCGCGGCGTTGATGCCACCCTGCGCGGCGATCGAGTGCGCGCGCCGCGGGCTGTCCTGGTAGCAGAAGGACTTCACGTGATAGCCCGCCTCGCCCAGCGTGGCGGCGGCCGAGGCTCCGGCCAGGCCGGTCCCGACGATGATCACCGACAGCTTGCGGCGGTTGGCCGGGTTGACCAGCTTGTTGGTGAACTTCGCGCGCGTCCAGATCTGCTCGATCGGCAGATCCTTGGGTGCCTTGGTGTCGGCGATGGGGTCACCGACGGTGTAGAGGTCGTCGACCTGCGTCATGGTGTGTGCCCCTTACTTGATGACGCCGAACAGAATGAACAGCGGCGGGAGGATGAAGCCGATCGCGACGACGAGCGCGATCACCAGGCCCGCCGTCTTAGCGATCCGGCGCGCCCGCGGAGTGGTGGTCCACCCCAGCGTCTGCGCGGCGCTCCACACGCCGTGGTGCAGGTGGAAGCCCAACGCGATCATCGCGAGGATGTAGAGCAGCGTCAGCCACCACACCTGGAAGGCGTGCACGGTCAGCTGGAAGGGGTTGTGCTGGAAGGCTCCCCCGCCGCTGCCGACGTTGAACTTCACGATGGTGAACTGCAGCAGGTGCCAGATCACGAACAGCAGCAGGAAGAGCCCGCCCCAGCGCATCGTCTTGCTCGAAAGCGACTGGGAGACAGCCTTTTTCACGGCGTACTTCTGCGGCCGCGCCTCGTTGGCGCGCCGCCAGAGGGCCACCGCGCTGTAGACATGCAGGATCAGGCTGAGCCCGAGCACGACCTCCAGGATCGTCAGCAGACCGCGCCGCGGGAGCATCGGCTCACCGATGGTCCGCAGGTGCTCGGCGTAGGTGTTGAACGACCGCTCGCCGGAGAACAACTTGAGGTTGCCGTACATGTGCGCGAGGACGAACAGGATGAAGATGATCCCGGTGACCGCCATCAGGGTCTTCAGGAAGATCGTGCTCCCTGCCTTGCCGGTCCGCCGCGTCGCGGGAAGGGTTTGGGTTGCCACAAAAGCTCAGGTTAGACCCTGCTCCCAGACGGGTTGGGGTGAGGCTCGCCTGAGTTAGCTAGCTCACATTCGCCGCCGCAAGGGTGAACCGTCGCACCGACTGCCAGACGCCGTCCTCGTGCTGGTGATAGAGGTCGAAGCCGTCCACCTCGAAGCTCGCGTCGAAGGTCGCCAGCTCATCGAAGGCCGCCTGCAAACGCTCCTCCGGCACATTCTGGGCGATCGTCACGTGCGGGTGATAGGGAAACTCCAGCGCCCGGTCGACCGGCCCGGAGCGCACCTGCGCCTGCAGCAGTTCGCACTGGCCGATGCCCTCGGCGACCGCGACGAACACCACCGGCGAGATGGGCCGGAAGCTGCCCGTCCCGCGCAGCGTCATCCGGAATGCCGTATGCCGGGCCGCCACCTCGCGCAAGTGGGTCTCGAAGTCCTCCAGTCCGATCTTGGCCACCTCGGTCGGCGGCAGCAGCGTCACATGCGGCGGCACCGCATGCGCGAGCGGATCTCCCGCCGCTTCACGCGCCGCGGCGAGGCGGGCGCCATACGGCGGCGGGATGGGGATCGAGACCCCGACGGTGCGCATCAGGCGCTGGGCACGAAGCCGACGGCGTCATACGCCCGGCGCAGCACGACCGCGGAGACCGCGCGGGCCCGCTCGGCGCCGCGGGCGAGGATGGCGTCGAGCTCGGCCGGGTCGGCGAGCAACTCCTCCACCCGCGCCTTGAACGGCACCTGCACCTGGGCGACGAGCTCGGCGACATCCTTCTTCAGCCTGCCGTACTGGTTCTCCCCCGCGTAGCGCTCGACGAGCACGCCGACCGGGTCGCCGGAGAGCGCGGAGTGGATGCGCAGCAGGTTGGCGATCCCCGGCTTGGCCTCCGGGTCGTAGCGCACGGCATTGTCCAGATCGGTGACGGCCGAGCGGATCTTCTTGGCGTTGACCTTCGGCTCGTCGAGCATCATCAGGTTGCCGTTCTGGTTGTCGGCCGATTTGCTCATCTTGGCGGTCGGCTCGACCAGCGACATGATCTTGGCGGTCTCGGCCGGGATGTGCGGCTCGGGCACCACGAAGGTCTCGCCGTAGCGCGCGTTGAACCGCTGGGCCAGATCGCGGGTGAGCTCCAGATGCTGGCGCTGGTCCTCACCGACCGGCACCGCGGCGGTGTCGTAGAGCAGGATGTCGGCGGCCATCAGCATCGGGTAGGTGAACAGCCCGACGGTGGTGCCCTCCGCGCCGCGCTTGCCGGCCTTGTCCTTGAACTGCGTCATCCGGGCGGCCTCGCCATACCCGGTGATGCAGTTGAGGATCCAGGCGAGCTGGCTGTGCTCGGGCACCTGCGACTGCACGAAGAGCGTGGACTGCTCGGGGTCGATGCCGCCGGCAATGTATTGGGCGGCGGTGATGAGGGTGCGCCGGCGCAGGTCCGCAGGATCGGGATTGACGGTCAGCGCGTGCTGGTCCACGACACAGAAGAATGCGTCGTAGTCGGCCTGCATGCGCACCCAATTCACCTGCGCCCCAAGGTAATTGCCGAGGTGGAGCGAGTCGTGGGTGGGCTGCATCCCGGACAGGATGCGCGGCTGCGCGGACGTCATGAGCCGTCATTCTTGCAAAGCGCCGACGGCACCTCGGGTCAGGCCGTGCAGCTGGGCGCCGACTTCAGCGCGGCGGCGGCCTTGTCGTAGGACGCCAGGCGGCCCGGCGCCCGGTTGACCAGCGACATCCAGGACTTCAGGTAGCTGCCGAACTCGGCATGCTCCTTGGTCTTCATCGCACCCAGGTGGCTGCTCCAGTCGGCGGCAATCGGCTGGCCCGCGGTGAGCACCCCGGCGACCTTGCTCGCCCGGTCGCGGCAGGCCTGCGGGATGTCCTGGGACGCGCAGCCGTTCGGTGTCTTGTCGTATGCCGTCTGCGCCGTGCGGTAGGCGGCGACCTCCTGGTCGCCGTTCTTCTTGCTGGCGGCCCAGGTCGCCTTGGCCTTGGCGACCGGCATGGTGCCGGCGTTGACGCCGCGCTGGGCCGAGGTGTGCTGGTTCCAGTGCGTGGTGATCGGCACCAGCGTGGCGGCCACGGCCTCGCCGGCCTTGATCCGGGCGACGCAGGCCGCGGTGCCGGTGGCTGCCGTGGTCGCGTTGGCGCTGTCGCTGCTGGCACCGTCACTGCTGGCGGTGCCGCTGCTGGTTGTGTCGGTGCTCGCGTTGCCGTCGGCCGACGACGAGTCACCGGCCGCTCCCCCACCGCCGTCGCCGGCCGTGCCCTGCACGGTGGTGCGGGTGGCATCGGTGCCACCGCCATCTCGCATCGTCGCCCAGGCGACCCCAGCGCCCGCGCCGACGACGACCACGGCGGCGGCGATCGCCATACCTGCGCGGTTGCGGCGCGCGGCCAGTGCTTGTTCGCGACGCTCGCGTCGCGCAGATCGTTCTCCCATAACGGTGCCCTTCTCCCAACCCCAGCGCTCACCGTAGACGGGCGGAGCCGATGGTGCACCCACTCGCGGCGCGCGAATTCGCCGCGGATGCGAGGATGCCCCCATGCTCGCCCGTCAACGGCAGGAACAGATCTTGCGGCAGGTGCAGGAGAGCGGTGGGGTGCGCGTCACCGATCTCGTGACGCAGTTCGGGGTCAGCGACATGACCGTCCGGCGCGATATCGAAGCCCTCGCCGCCAAGGGTCTGGTCGACCGCGTGCACGGCGGCGCGACCCGGGCCACAGAGCGGAGCGTGGACGAGCCCGGCTTCCAGGTGAAGTCGGAGATGAACACCCTGCTGAAGTCCGAAATCGCCCGCACCGCAGCGAGTTTGATCCAGCCCGGGTCCTCGGTCGCCGTCTCTGCTGGCACCACGGCGTATGCCGTCGCCGTCGCCCTGCAACCCCTCAAAAGGCTCACCGTGGTCACCAATTCGCCGCGCGTCGAGGAGGTGCTGCACGACCCCGAGCGGGACGACCGGTTGGTGGTGTTGACCGGCGGGGTGCGGACGCCCTCGGACGCTCTGGCCGGCCCGGTGGCCAATGCGATGCTGGCGACCACGCATGTGGACACCCTCATCCTCGGCGTGCACGGCATCGACCTGGAAGCCGGGCTCACCACGCCGAATCTGCAAGAGGCACAGACGAATCGGGCGCTGATCAAGTCCGCCAAGCGCGTCGTCGTGGTGGCCGACCACAGCAAGTGGGGCGTCATCGGCCTGTCGACGATCGCCACGCTCGACGACATCCACATCCTGGTCACCGACGCCAACCTCGATGAGGAAGCACGACGGGAGATCAGCGAGCACGGCGTGCAGCTGATCGTGGCCCAGGAGAACTAACCGGCCCGGCCGGGATTGAACTCCTCGACCAGCGGCACAACGTCGGCGATCGAGTCCACCACCCGGGTCGGCAGGAACGGGAAGCGCTCCACCTGGTCGCGGCGGGTCGACCCGCTCAGCACCAGGATCGACCGCAGCCCGGCCTCCAGCCCGCTGACGATGTCGGTGTCCATCCGGTCGCCGATCATCACCGTGGTCTCGGAGTGCGCCTCGATCTTGTTGAGCGCGCTGCGCATCATCAGCGGGTTGGGCTTGCCGACGTAGTAGGGCTCGACGCCGGTCGCCTTGGTGATCAGCGCGGCGATCGATCCGGTCGCGGGCAGCTTGCCCTCGGGCGACGGACCGCTCGGGTCGGGGTTGGTCGCGATGAAGCGAGATCCGTTGTCGATCAACCGGATTGCCCGGGTGATCGCCTCGAAGGAGTAGGTGCGCGTCTCCCCCAGCACGACATAATCGGGGTCGCGCGAGGACATCACATAACCCACGTCGTGGATCGCGGTCGTGAGGCCGGCCTCGCCGACGACATACGCGCTGCCGCCGCTGCGCTGGTCGGCGAGGAACTGCGCGGTGGCCAGCGCGGAGGTCCAGATCGCGTCCTCCGGCAGGTCGATGCCGCTGGCGTGCAGCCGGGCGCGCAGATCGCGCGGGGTGAAGATCGAGTTGTTGGTGAGCACGAGGAAGCGAAGACCGAGCCGCTGCAACACCTCCAGGAACTCCTTGGCGCCGGGAATGGCGTGCTCCTCGTGCACGAGCACACCATCCATGTCGGTGAGCCAGCAGTCCACGGGGCGGCGGTTGGTCGTCATACCGGCATTCTTCCGGCCGGATGCTCGACGCGCGAGTATGCCGGGCGCGCGGGGCCCACTCGGGCCGGGTCGCCGTATCATGAGCCCGTCTCAGACCCGAAAGGGTGTTCCGAGGGGGAAGAGCGGCCAGCAGTGACCATTATCGATTTCGTCCGCGTACTCCGGGCCAGCGCGCGGGTGCTGCTGCTCGGCCTGCTCCTCGGCGTCCTGCTGGGCTTCGGCTACAGCTTCACCAAGCCCAAGCTCTACCAGGCGACCGCGCAGGGAGCGGTGGTCGCGGGCAGCAGCGCGTCGACCGGGGATGCGTTCTCCAGCATGTCGCTCGCCACCTCCAAGGCCCAGCAGTATGCCGCGCTGGCGAGCAGCGGCCCGGTGGCGCAAGCGGCGGCCAAGACAGCGGGCGTGCCGGTCGGGGCGGGCAGCATCTCGGCGGCGCCGGGCACCGGGGGCACGATCATCAACTTCACCGTCACCTCCCGCGACCCGGAGGTGGCCCGCAAGCTGGCGGACGCGGCGGTGACCGCGACCCGTGACGAGGGCCGCAAGATGGACACGCTCACCGCGACCGGTGGGAATGCCGGCAACAGCGTGGTGTCGATCTTCCCGTTCGACAACGCGACGCAGCCGTCCAAGCCGTTCTCGCCGAATATCCCGCTCTATCTGACGCTCGGCGGCATCCTCGGCGCGCTCGCAGCCTTCGCCTATGTGCTGGTGCGGCGCAAGCTGGACCGCCGCGTCAACCACGTCGCCGAGATCGAGAAGATCGTGCACGCGAGCGTGCTCGGCGTGATCCCGAAGGTGAACGAACTATCGGGCAAGCGCCGTGGTGGTCTCGGCCGGCTCGGCCCGGCGTCCGAGGCGATGCGCATGTTGCGCACCAACCTGCGGTTCGTCGACGTCGACAACCCGCCGCGCAGCATCGTCATCACCAGCGCCAACCCGGGCGAGGGCAAGTCGACGGTGTCGGCCAACCTGGCCCGGGTGCTGGCCGAGGCCGGGCAGCCGGTCGTGCTCGTCGACGCCGACCTGCGCAAGCCGATGGCCGCCACCATCTTCGATGTCGACGCGAGCGTGGGGCTGACCCAGGTGCTGGCCGGTGACGTCGCCCCGGCCGATGTCATCGTGGCGAGCGAGCACGAGAATCTCCACGTCCTGCCCGCCGGCCGGGTGCCGCCGAACCCGAGCGAACTGCTCGGCTCGCAGCGGATGGCCCAGCTCGTGCAATATCTCGCCAAGGACTATCTCGTCCTGCTCGATGCCCCGCCCCTGCTGCCGGTCACCGATGCCGGGTTGCTGAGCGCGCACTGCGATGGCGCGATCCTCGTGCTGCAGGTCGGCAAATCGCGCGTCGAGCACGCGCAGCTGAGCGCCAAGATGATGGACCACGTCAAGGCGCGCCTCTACGGCGTCGTGCTCAATATGGCGCCGCGTCGC
This sequence comes from Metallococcus carri, assembly GCF_011440275.1. Classification (GTDB taxonomy): domain Bacteria; phylum Actinomycetota; class Actinomycetes; order Actinomycetales; family Dermatophilaceae; genus Metallococcus; species Metallococcus carri. The sequence goes on from NZ_JAAOIV010000009.1 coordinate 56,425, forward strand.
GGTCTCGGGTCGGTCATTTACGGTTACGGCTACGGCGGCAAGGCGTATGGCGGTTATGGCTACGGCTACGGCTCGAAGTCCAAGAAGGCACCGCAGGCTCCGGCGGTGATGCCCGACTCCGACCCGGCCACTCGTCCGGCGGCCGCAGCGGCGGAGGCCACGCCGGCTGAGGAGCCCAAGTCACGAGCTCACCGGCGGCGCCTCAGCCGCCGCTAGCTCGCCATACCTGCCCTCGGGCTCGTCTTGGTCACCCTTGGGCATAGTCGGTGTGGTCGCGCACGGATTCGAAGTCGGCCTCGCTGAGGTAATGGCACCACGGACGCTGGGTGTCGCTGAAGCGCAGCCGATGGCATTCAGACCAGGCTGCAACTTCGACGTGACACTGAGGCAGGTCGAAGACCGTTTCAACCGCCGGTAGCAGGTCCTTGTCGTGGGAGAAGATGAACGGCGGCGAGCCGCACTGCGTCCACCGCGAGAGCTACGTCGATGCCCTTCTCCGCGGGCGGGATCGCCGGCCACTCGTCCGGGTAGGACAGATTTCGCCGAATCACGGTGACGCCCTCGGCGGCCCAGTCTGCAGCTTGCCTATCGTTCGCTGCGGCCGAAAGCTCTTGCTTCCAAGGATTGGGGCGGCCGCGGTACACGCGCACTTCGTGCAACATGCTCGGCCGTCGGCGACGACCCACGATCAGGTCGGCCACCCGGCGCGGGTACACGTGCCCACTTGCGCCGCGGTCCGATCCGTAGCTCAGGAACCGCCGCTGCGCGGTTCTCTGGACGTTCTCATAGTCAAGGAGAACCGTCACGCGGTCCAGACCATTCACTGGCACGAGCGTCGCCACCTCCCCAGGACAAAAAAACCCCGCCATTCCCATGAGGGAGGCGGGGCGGAATGACTGAACCTTAGGCGACCGCGCGATATCGCGCAAGACCCAGCGTAAAAGACACGCAACCCGAAGCCCCCGGCTCAGCCGAAATCTTGAGCCTCACCGGCGGCGCCTCAGCCGCCGCTAGCTCGCCATACCTGCTCGACCTCCTCACGCAGGGCGGCAGCGAAGGCCTCCTCGCTGAACCGGTCGGCATGCCGGCGCACCCGGTCCCGGTCCCAGCGATGCTCCAGGTTGGTGACGACCGCGGCGCGGATGCCCTCGGCGTTGGGCTGCTCGAAGAAGCTGCCGTTGACCCCGTCGACCACCGTGTCGAGATAGCCGCCCGCGCGCAACGCGAGGGTCGGGACGCCAAAAGCGTTGCCCTCCAACGGAGTCAGCCCGAAATCCTCGAACGATGTCGCGATGACGGCGGCGGCTTCGGCATACGCCCAGCGCAGTTGCGCGTCACTGATGCCACTGAGGATGCGCACATTGCCGGGTAGGTCCGCCCGCAGGCGCGCTTCGAGCGGGCCGCGCCCGACCACGAGCAAGCGCTGGCCGGGCAGATCGCGGAAGGCGGCGATCGCTTCGGGGACGTTCTTGTAGGGCAGCAGCCGCGAGACCAGCAGGTGGTGACGTATGCCGGGATCGCCCCAGCCGTTGAGTTCGGCGATCGGGGCGCGCGGTGCGCTGGCGTCGATGCTGTGCGGCGGGTGGACGATCGTGGCGTCGCGACCGTATGCCGTCTTGATCCGGTCGCGCACGACCGTCGAGTTGGCGAGATAGCGGGCCGGCCGGCGCGCGGCTTGCTGGTCCCAGTGCAGCAGCGCGGGGTGCATGGCGCGCAGCGCGGGGCGCACCCAGCCGGGTTGTTCGCCGAGATATTGGTCGGCCAGATAGAGCCACCGGGCCGGTGAGTGGCAGTAGGCGATCAGCCGGCCGTTGGTGCGGAAGCCGTGCGCCCAGCCCGAGGTCGAAGCGAGCACGACATCGGCGTCGATGTGGACGGCCGAGGAAGCCGCCGGAAGCAGCGGCAACGCGAAGCGATGCCGCTGCCGCAGGGTGCGAATTCGGTTGAGCGGGCTGGGTTTCACCGGCAGGTCACGAAACTCGGGGAAGGTCAGCTCCGGCTCGTAGAGCGTGGTGTAGATCGGTGCTCCCGGGAAGGCCCGCGCCATCGACAGCACGACGCGTTCGGCACCGCCGAGCTGGGTGAGGTAGTCGTGAGCGATCGCGACCCGCGGCCCCGTCATACCGTCTCCAGGATGCGGGCGACGGTCGCGGCCGGCGCCTGCTCGGGCATCGGCCAGGCCGGCGTCGGGTCGCTCCCCCACCTGGACAGGCCATAGCGGTCCCAGAAGTCGCGCACCCAGCCCGGCGGATCGGGGTGGGTCACCCAGGCGGGCAGGCCGCGCTGCGCAGCCTCGACGGTGCCGGTCGAGAAGATCGACACGACCGGGCGGCCGAGCTCGGCCAGGTCGCGTCCCGACTGCTCGAAGGTGATGCCGCCGGCCCGCATCGCGCGATGCAGCGCTCGGGAGACGACATCGGCCTCGTTGGGATGGGGTCGATAGTCGGCGTCTTCGCGGCGGCAGAACTCCCAATAGGTCCGCAGCGTCTGCGATCGCGGCAGCTCTTCACCGTGCAGTTGGCCGAGCATGAGCAACCGATCCCCCTTCGCCGTCGCCGGTGGCAATTGCGTTGTCCGCCACAGCAGTTCAGAGCCGACCACCGTGGCGGTGACGGACGGACGACCGGCGGTCCAGTAGCCCGCGTCGGCTTCGGTCCAGGCGAGCACGAGGTCGCCATCGGCCGCGGGCGGCGACCACGGGGTGAGCAGACCGTGTTGCGCAACCACGAAGGGGATGTCGCGCGCGGTCGCCCAGGGCTTCACCGATCCACTGAGTGCGAGGAAGGAGCCCAGCGAGAGCACGCCGCGGATGCTCGTCGGGAGCTGCTGCGGCCCGGTCCACGTCTGCTCGGTCCAAGCCCCGTCGAGCTCCGGGTCATCGACTGTCAGCACCGCGGTGCGGGCCAGGTCGAGATGAGCGAGCGGGGCGTGCACCGCGGCCCGGTGGCTGGAGGTCAGCTTGTCCAGGACGACGAGGATCGTCGGATCACCTTGTGGCAGAAGCAGTTTCGCCACCTGCGGCACTCGCGGCTTCAGTCGGCCCCGTGCGGCGCGCAGCGCACGCTCGGCCCGCCGGTGGCCGCCCGTCCAGCGCTGCCAGTCCTCCACGCTGGTGAACCGCAATCCCCCGGTCATTCCTGCAACCCCTCCCCGATCGCCGGCTCGGACCGCCGGCGAGTCAACGCCCGGATGTCACCCTCCCAGAGCCCGAGGCCGACACCGAGCCGGACCGCCACCGCGTGCCAATCCCGTTGTGCCCCAGGGCGGCGCCACATCAGCGCCCCGGCGGCTGCGGCGCGCGGCAGGTCGAGTCGCCAGGCCTGGCCGCGCAAGTGCGGGGAGGTGTCGCGCAGGCCGTGCCGGTCGCAGAGTTCGATATGCCCGCGGCCGGCCAGCCGCGCCCGCCGGAAGCTGGATCGCAGGTCGGCACGCTGCCGGATGGCGATCCGCATCGCCGGTGCCCGGTGGATGAGGAAGCCGTGCTGCTGAGCGCGGACGGCGAAGTCGTTGTCCTCATTGCCCCGAACGAGGGAGGCGTCGAATCCGCCTATTGCACAATAGGTTTCGCGTCGGATCGCCAGGTTGCCCCCAAGCACAATCGGGTATGCCGTTGGCCCCGCCGCGCGCTGCAACCGCCCGCCCGGCAGGGAGTCGAGGCGGGTCCGCCATACCTGCTCGACGGTGGTGAACTCACGGTCGGCGAGGGTGACGTCCATCCCGCAGGCGAGCTCGACCTCGTCCAACGCGGCCGCACCGGCGGCGACCCAGTCCCGCGCAACGACGTCGTCGGCATCGCAGAAGAGCAGCCGCTCCCCCGACGACTTGGCTACTCCGACATTGCGGGCGTAGCCGGCGCCGGCGCGCGCGGTCGCTGCCACCACCTGCAAACCCGGCACCCTAGCCTGCCACTGGGCGGCCAGGCCGGTGAGCGCGTCGCGCGAACGGTTGTCGACGAGCACGACCTCGAAGTCCGGCGCACCCTCCTGACGAGCGAGCGCTTCGAGCTGCAGCGGCAGCGTGGCGGTCGCGTCGTGGCAGGGCACGATCACGCTCACCTGGTGCATCCTCGTCCTTTCTCCGCCACCGGCACCCTAGTATTCGAATCGCCCGCACACCGGCGGCTTGGAGGGGACATGGGGACGGTCGCGGATCTCGGCCTTGCCGACCGACCGGTGCTCGTGCTGTCACCCCACCTGGACGATGCCTGGCTGAGTGCCGCCGCGGTCCTGCAGTCGGTGCGGTGCGAGGTGTGGACGGTCTTCGCCGGCATCCCGCAGCCGCCGCGCCGCACCCGCTGGGACGAGGCGTCCGGTTTCGCCGACTCCTCCGAGACGATGGCGGCGCGACTGGAGGAGGACTCGCGTGCCTTCGCCGGCACCGGCCTGATTGTGCGCCGGTTGCCCTATCTCGACGGCGCGTATGCCGACCGGGCTCACCGCCGGCGCGATCTTGCGGCCTTCCGGACCGAGCTGGCGGAGTGGCTCGCCACCAATCCGACGGGCGTTGTCGTGGCGCCAGCGGGGGCGGGCGTGCACGTGCAGCGTGCGGCCTGGGAGATCCTGCGCGAACGGTTCCGACCCAGCACCCCGGCCACGGATCCGGACGAATCTGCCTCTCCCCCAACGGATTCGGGCTCCCCGTCCGGGCTGCGAGGGCGAACCGTCGGAGCGATCCGATGGGCGATGCACGCCGACTACCAACGCCGGCGGCGCAAGGCCCAGCGAGCCGGCATGGCCGCCAATCCCGACCATCTGGACGTGCGCGACGCCGTGCTCGAGCTATGCACCCCCGGGCGGACCGTCGTCTGTTTCGAGGACCTGCCCTATCTGTGGCACGCCCGCGGCGCGCGCGAGATCGCCCGGCTAGCCCGGTCGCGCGGACTCACCGCCGAGGCGGTCGAGCTGCCCGTCGATGTCGCCGACAAGTTTCGCCACGTGCAGGCCTATGCCTCCCAGCTGCCCGCCCTCGATGAGCGCAACCGCCTGTCCCGCCGGGACGAATTCGCGCCGACCGAGACCTACTGGCTGGTGACCGGGGGCACGCCATGATCACTCCAGCGATCATCCCGGCCCGCGGTGGCTCGAAGGGCGTCCCTCGCAAAAACCTCAAGCCGCTCGGTGGCAAACCGCTGATCAGCTGGACCATCGAGCAAGTGCTGGCGACCGAGGGGCTGGTCCCCTATGTCTCGACCGAGGACGACGAAATCGCCGAGATTGCCGCGCACGCCGGCGCCCAGGTCATCCGCCGCCCCGACGATCTCGCCCAGGACACCACGGCCTCCGAGCCGGTGATCGGGCACGCGATCGCACAACTGCCGCAGCGCCCCGAGCGAGTGATGTTCCTGCAGGTCACCTCGCCGATCCGGTTGGAGGGGACGCTCGCCCGCATGCTGCGGGAGTTCGACGAGAGCGGCGTGGACTCGATGGTCGGCGTCGTGCCCGCCGAGATCTTCCTCTGGCAGAAGGAGCCCGAGGTGAGGCCGCTTTATCCCTACACCGCCCGTCCGCGCCGCCAGGACATGGCGCCGGACCAACTGCGCTACCGCGAGACCGGATCGGCATACCTCACCCGCACCGACATCTACGAACGCGAGCACAACCGGCTCGGCGGGCGGATCGGGCTGTTCGTGATGGATCCGGTCGAGGGTCTCGACATCGACACGGTCGAGGATTTCGCCCTGGCTGAGTTCCTGGTGCACCGGGGGCAACGATGACCAGCATCGAGCGCCAGGTCCGCCCGTTCACCGTCCACGGCGAGGACTCGATCCTCACGGCACTCACCAAGATCAACGACAACAAGGCCGGCATCGTCTTCTGCGTCGACGGGCACGGCATCCTGCAGGGCTCCTTCTCCGACGGCGACTTCCGGCGCTGGGTGACCACGCAATCGCCGATCGACCTCGACACCGCCGTCCTGGCTGCCGCCAACCGCAACCCGGTGAAGGTGGCCTTCGGTTCGGACACCGCGACAGTGCGAGCCGCCTTCCGGCCCGGCGTCGAGGTGGTGCCGCTGGTCGACGAGCGTGGCCATCTGGAGGCCATCGCTCGTCCGTCGACGCAGGAGATCCGGATCGGGCGGCATACGGTCGGTGACGGCCATCGCGCGCTGGTCATCGCCGAGATCGGCAACAACCACCAGGGCGATGTGGCGCTGGCCAAGCAACTCGTCGATCTGGCCAAGCGCGCCGGGGCGGACGCGGTGAAATTCCAGCTGCGCGACCTGAGCTCGCTCTACCGTCAGGGCGATGTGAGCGCGAGCGCCGGGGAGGACCTCGGCCCGCAATACACGATGAACCTGCTGGCGAAATACTCCTTCTCCCCCGAGCAAATGGTCGAGGTGCTGGACCACTGCCGGGCAGTCGATATCGACGCGTTCTGCACGCCCTGGGACGAGCCGTCGCTGCGGGTGCTGGCCGACTACGGCGTGCCCGCGCTGAAGATCGCGAGCGCCGACCTGACCAACCACCAATTGCTGCGGGCCTGCGCGGCCGAGCACCTGCCGCTGCTGGTCTCGACCGGTATGTCGACCGAGGACGAGATCGCCGCCAGCATCGAGGTGCTGCAACGCGCGGGAGCGCAATTCGTGCTGCTGCAATGCCAGTCGACCTATCCGGCGCCCTACAAGGATGTCCACCTGCGCTATATGGACCGGCTCGCCGAGCTGGGCTCCTGCCCGGTCGGATATTCCGGGCACGAGCGCGGCTTCCACGTGCCGGTCGCTGCCGTCGCCCGCGGCGCGCACGTCATCGAAAAGCATTTCACCATCGACAAGTCACTCGAAGGCAACGACCACCAGGTGTCGCTGCTGCCCGAGGAGTTCGCCGAGATGGTGCTGCGCATCCGCGATGTCGAGAGCGCCCTCGGCAGCGGCGAGGCCCGCACCGTGTCGACCGGCGAGCTGATGAACCGCGCCAATCTCGCCAAATCGCTGGTGGCCACCCGCGCGCTCGCCGAGGGCGACACCATCACGCGGGACGCCGTGGCGGTCAAGTCACCCGGTCGTGGCCTGCAGCCCAACCATCTGGAGGAGCTGCTCGGGCGGACGCTGCGTCGGCCGATCGCGGCCGGTGACTTCTTCTATCCGACCGATCTCACCGACACCGTCTCGCGGGGCCGCGCCTATGCCTTCCGCCGCCCGTGGGGTCTGCCGGTCCGTTACCACGACGCGCGGCGGCTGCTGGCCAATGGCGAGGCCAACCCCAACTTCCTGGAGTTCCACCTGTCCTACAAGGACGTCGAGATGGACGCCGACACCATCGGCCGCCTGCTCGGCGGCCGGTTCGAGGGGATCTTCCACACCGTGCACTGCCCCGATCTGTATGCCGGGGATTTCATCATCGACCTCGCCAGCGCCGACGACGCCACCTGGGAGCGCTCGATCGCCGAGGTGCAGCGGGTCATCGGCATCACCCGCGACCTCGGCCGATGGTTCGACACTCCACAGCCCCCGGTGGTCATCTGCACGATGGGCGGATTCACCCGCGACGCGTTCATCGCCCCCGAGGACCGGCCGGCGCGCTACGCCCGGGTCGCGCAGGCGCTCGAACGGATCGACGAGTCCGGGGTGCGACTCACCGCGCAGACGCTGCCGCCTTATCCGTGGCTGATGGGCGGCCAGCAGCACCACAACCTGTTCATGGCGCTCGACGACACCGTGGACTTCTGCGAGCAGCACGGCCGTCGCCTCACGCTCGACCTGTCGCACTCCAAGCTCGCCGCGAATTTCACCAAGCGCCCGTTCAGCGAGTATGTCGAGCGCCTGGCTCCCCTGGCCGAGCACCTGCACGTCGTCGACGCGGAGGGCGTCGACGGTGAGGGACCGCAGATCGGCGAAGGCGAAATCGATTGGCCCGCAACGGCTTTGCAGCTCGACCGACTCGCGCCGGGCGTCCCGTTCATCCCGGAGATCTGGCAGGGGCATGTCAACGACGGGGAAGGTTTCTGGACCGCGCTCGACCGGCTCGAGGCCTGGTTGTGAGCGTCCCGGTGGAAGATCGCGCACGTGGGCGCTTCGGTGAGCTGGACGCGCTGCGTGGCATCGCGGCGTGCGCGGTGGTCGCCTTTCATTACACGACCTTGTTCGACGAGTTCTTCCCCGGGCATCGACGATTTCCGGTGACCTTCCGGGCTGGCGCTCTCGGGGTCCAGCTGTTCTTCATGATCAGCGGGTTCGTCATCCTCATGACCGCGCGCCAGAAGCGCTCCGCGCGCGCCTTCGGCCTGGCCCGGGCCGTTCGCCTCTACCCGACGTACTGGGCCTGCGTCACCGTGACGCTGCTCGTCACCTCTGCGACCGGTGTCAGCGTGCTGGGTCAACCGGCCGACGTGGTCGCCGTGAACTACACGATGCTGCAGAGCTTCCTTCGGGTGCGCGACCTGGACGGCGCGTACTGGTCGCTCGCCCGGGAGATCACGTTCTACCTGATCGTCGCGGCCGCACTCGTGGTCATGCGCGGACGCCTGACCTCGCGCGTCACGACCCGCATCGCCGTGGTCTGGACCCTCTTCGGACTTGCTTTGTGCACGCTGTCCTGGATGCGTCCCGGCAACGTGACTCACTTGCTGGTCAGCGCGACGGCCAGCCAGTATGCGCCGCTGTTCAGCTTCGGCATGGTGATGTATGAAATGCGACTGGGACAACGACGGGGCCTGCTGCTCCCGGCCTTCCTCGCGCTGGCGGCCACCGCGACCCAGGGGCTAATCGAGGGCTGGCGGCTTGCGCCTGTCGTGTTCCTGCTGACGCTCGCCTTCGCGGCCGTCACCCTGACCAACCGCTTCGCCTGGCTGAACACCCGGGTCCTGCTGTGGCTGGGGGCCGTGAGCTACCCGCTCTATCTGCTCCATCAGAACATCGGGTACGCGATCATCGTCCGCACCGATGAACGGCTCGGCCCCTATGGGTCCCGGTTGATCGCGTTCGCGGTGGTGCTCGCACTTGCCTGGGGAGTGCACGAAGTGATCGAGCGACGCCTGACCCGGGCCATCAGCGTCCGGCTCCGGGCTCGACCAGCTCCACCTCATGCCCCAAGCGCCGGCGGGGAGCCGACCAATGCCTGACCCGGTGGTGCTGTGGGTCGCGCCGGTCGCCAACCTCGCCAGGGTGGCGCGCCACATCCTCGACGTCGCCCGGGTCGGCCTGCCCGGCTGGCGGCTGGTGGTGACCGCTCCTGAGGGGCCGTTGCTCGACGAGTTGCGGGGTCTGGACTGCCCGGTGATCCCGCTCGATGTCGATGGCCAGTCGGTCCGGCATACCGTGGCCGACTTGCGACGGACGGTGACGACGCTGCGCCCGCAGGTGGTCCACTCCCATCTGGCCAAGGCGGACTTCCTCGCGGCGATGGCCACCACGGGGTTGCCGACGACGCTCGTCTCGACCGAGCACCACATCCCCGAAGACCCGCTGATCTTCCACGGCACCCGGGCCAAGGCGGTCACCCGGCAGGTCGCCCACCGGGTGCGCATCCGCCGGTTCGCCCACCTCATCGCGGTCAGCGAGTCGACCGCGCGCGATATGCGCCGGCACTGGCAGCCCAGCACGCCAATCTCGGTGGTGCGCAACGGAATCGACCGCCTCCCGCGCGCTCCGCGCGGGTCCGGATTGCGGATCTTGTCGCTCGCCCGGTTGTCGCCGGAGAAGAACATCGACCAGACCTTGGCGGTCTTCGCGCGGTTGGTGCAGGAGCACCCGGACGCGTCGCTGACCATCGCCGGTGACGGACCCGAGGGCCCTCGGTTGCACGCTCTGGCATCGGAGCTCGGGGTCACCGACCGGGTCTCCTTCCCGGGGCATGTCGACCCGGTCGAGGCGATGCAGTCACATGACGTGCTGCTGCAGCCCTCCCGCGCCGACAACCTGTCCTACACCTTGCTCGATGCGGTCAATCACGGCATGGGCGTGGTCGCGAGCGACATCGGCGGCAACGGCGAGATCCTGCCGCCGCACTGCCTTGCCCCGGTGACCGACACCGACCGGATGGTTGCGGCCACACTGGAGCAGGGCACCGACCCGAGCGCTCGGCCGGCCGTGCCCGAGGCGATCCCGACGGTCACGCAGATGACCGAAAAGATCGTCGCGGTCTACCGGATGAGCGGCGCGGGAGCGGCACCACCCACGGTGACCATCGCGGCCAACCAAGGCGAGATCGGTGGAGGTGAGGTGATGCTCCTGCGCATCGCACAGGCGCTCCGCGCACTCGGCCACCAGCCCGTGGTCGCGGCACCGGCCCAGCCCGCGGGCACGGCGCGGCTGCTGCGAGACGAGCACTTCGACGTTGTGGAGATTCCTGGCACCTCGGCCCGGTCCTATCTGGCCAACCTGCGCCGCTGGGACCGGCGCTGTCGCCGGGGCGCGTTGTGGTGCAACGGATTACGCCCCGCACTCGCCACAGCCGGACATCCCCGCAGGGTGGTCCACCTGCACCAGATCCCGACCGGCAAGCTCGTCGCGGCCGCGCGCACTGCCCGGGCCGGCACGATCGCGACCGTGGTGCCCTCGCATTTCGTCGCCGACCGGATATCCGGCAGCACCGCGCTGTGGAACTGGACGGCCGAGTTGCCATCAGCAGCCCCTCGGGAGGCACGAGCCGAGGGTGATCCGCACCGACCGATGGTGCTGGGTTATCTGGGGCGGCTGTCCACCGACAAGGGTGTCGCCGTGCTCGGTGAGGCGCTGCAGCAGCTGCACGCAGCCGAACCCGACGCCTACCGGCTGGTGCTCGCGGGAGAGTCACGGTTCGTGGACTCACGGGACGCCGCGAAGGTGCACGCATCGCTCGCGCCGGTGGCCCACCTGGTGGACCAGCGAGGCTGGATCGACCGGGAGGAGTTCTTCTCGGCCATTGATCTGGCCATCTTCCCCTCCACCTGGGACGAGCCCTTCGGACTCGTCGTCGCCGAGGCGATGGCGGCACGCTGCCCCTTCGTCATCAGTGACGCCGGCGCGCTGCCGGAAGTCGCGGGCCACACCTACCCGTGGATCGCGCGTGCCGGTGACCCTCGCTCGCTCGCCACGATGATCGCGCGCGCCTCGAGGGCGTCCTGGCCGCAGCGGGTCGAGGCGTCATACGGCCGCTGGCTCGCCGAGTTCTCCCCCGACGCCGGTCGGGACCGGTTCGCTCGACTGCTGCACGACCTCGGCATCAGCGACGCACAGGAGGGCCCATGAAGGCTTCGGTGGTGGTGCCGACCTATCGGGGCGCAGCACGACTTCCTCGGCTGATCGAGGCGCTGAGCCGCCAGGATCACGACGACTGGGAAGCCGTCATCGTCATCGACGGAGCGGTCGACGACAGTGCCGCCATCGTCCAGGGGTATGCCGGGCTGCCGCTGCGGACGGTGGTCTTCCCGGACAACCGGGGCCGAGTCGCTGCCCTCAACGCCGGCTTCGAGCGTGCGAGCGGACAGGTGTTGATCCGCTGCGATGACGACCTCGAGCCGGATCCGTCATACCTCAGCAGGCATGTCCGCCAGCACGCCAGCGCATCGGGGCCGATCGGGGTGGTCGGGCTGGTCCGCAACCAGCTGGCGGCCACGGCATACGCGCGGGTCTATGGCAACCACGCGGACGAGCTGCACCGGGCCGCCGCCTACCGCGCGGGCGCGCAGGACCGCTGGCGATTCTGGGCCGGCAACTGCTCCATCTCCCGGTCGACCTGGGAGCAGGTCGGACCGTATGACGTGCGCTATCGCGCCTACGGCTGGGAGGACATCGACTATGGCTACCGCCTGCACCAGCACGGCGTGCCGATCGTGCTCGATCCCTCGCTCGAGATCAGCCACCACGCGGCGGCCACCACGACCCTCAGCCGCGCGCGACGAGCCTTCCTGTCCGGGCAGGCGCGACATCTCTTCGACGACATTCACGGCCCCGGCACCTCGGGCCCGAGCGACCTGCGGGTGACGAGCGCGTGGACCGCGGTGGTCAGCGGGTTGTCCCGCGGCCTGGACTACCGGCGAACCGAAGCGCTGAGCCGACGAATCGATGCGGCGATCGAGCACCTGCCCACCCCGGTCGCGCGCAAGGCGGTCGCCGCGGTCGTCGAGGCCGCGGCCGTCGCCGGATACGCCCGCGGATCCGGGGTGACCGATGACCTCTGAGGCCGCGGCCCGGGACCTTCCGGCGTGGCCGGAGCGCTGTCGGCGGGTCCTGCTGATCGCTCCCCGTCATCCCGAGATCAGCGGCGGGTCGACCTTCGTGCGCAATTTCACGCTCGCGCTCCGCCGCGCCGGCGTCGAGGTGCAGATCGTCTCGATCTGGCCGGGCGATGCGGCGCTGGGTCACGCCGATCTCACCGTTTTCACCGACGAGGGCCTGCACCGGGGACCGGTCTTCCGCGGCACGACCGGGGTCGCTGCGCGCACGCGCGGGCTCGCCCGGCTGGTCCGCAAGCGAGGAGACCGGCGGCGCAGCCTGACGCGCCTGCGCCGCTTGGTGGAAGGACTCGACCAGTCGACGGCCGTGGTGTTCACCCATGTCTCATCCCGTATGACGCTCGATGCGTCCGGCTACCGCAGGAGCCCGGACGGCCCGTTGTTCATCGGTCAGCACCACTCGCAGTTCTCCAGTCCTGATCTCCACCTGCCGCGCGGCCGGCTTCGACGGGATCTTCCTGGACGATGTCGTCTGCGAGTGGTCGCACCCGAGCACCGGCTTCCCGGTGAATTTCACCGGCGGATCGGTGTGGAATGCCGAGATCGCGTGGGCCAAAGCCGTTGCGCCGCAACTGCAGGCGGCCGGTCTCACGGTCCTGGCCAACACCTCCTTCAACGGCAACTGGCCGAGCATCATCGACACCTGGACGACCTACTTCAACGGCCTGTCGATCGAGCACTACGCCAAGCCGGGCGACTACTCCTCCTCGCAGTGGCCGCTCTATGGCGGCGGCGACTGGGAGTGGCGCCGCCAGCAGGTCGCGCGCATCGAAGCCCGTGGTCGCCAGGCCGTCGGCATCACCTGGGGTGACCCGACCGACTACAAGACCCAGCGCTACCACCGCGCGACCTTCCTCATGCAAAGCGGCTGCAAGAGCGGCGGCGCGTCGATCTACATCCCCTCCAATGTCGCCGGCACCTCCAACCTGCCGGTCGCCTGCACCAACCTCGGCCGGCCGCTCACCGCGCCCAAGCTGCTGTCCAATGGCGTGTGGGTGCGTGAGTTCGACAACGGCTGGGTGGCGGTCAACCCGACGTCCAGCAGCCAGTCGACCGGCAACTCGGTCAACCAGACCGGCCGCACGGTCTCGCCTTGCACGGTCGGACCGTGCGACTCCATGATGACCATGTGGTGACCAGCGACCGACCAACGCGGCCATGTACGACCTGGCGGTGATCGGAGCCCTGCAAAAGACCCGCAGGGTTCAGGTCGCCACCTGGTCGTCGTGCCCGCTCATCGACATCGTGATCGAATCCGGCCGACGCGATCCCGCCGGATGCCGTCGCTATGTCACCGGCTCAACGTCATGGCTCACCAGCCACCGCGACGGGGCACCCGTCATCCTCGGCATGAGCGCAGCCGAACTGTCGAACCCGCGGACCGCCCTCATCGATCCGGCGACCGGCGAGCGAGCGACCAGCGCTGCAGAGAAGGCGAAGGTGTGGACAGCCGGCCTCCGACGGACAGTCCTGGCATTGTCCGCCGCCGGACACCCCGTCTACGTGGTGCAAATCGCTCCCCACTTCCCGGTCACCCCCTATGAGGACTGGTGGAACCCTGCTGACTGCCCAAACTGGAAGCTGCGCACCTCCCTCAGCACCTGCGCGCCGAGCATCAGCCGCGCACAGGCTGACCGGGACCAACGACTTCTTCTCGATGCCCAGGCCAACGCACTGCAAGGGACACCGGCGCGACTCATCGTGGTCAGGGACGCTCTCTGTCCCAACGCGCGCTGCGCCGTGAACCAGGACACGGAGTGGATCTACCGCGACGGCGTCCACATCACCCAGGCCGAGAGCTGGCGGCTGCGGACACTCTTCGCCCGAGCCCTCACGCAGCCGACCTCCTGAACAGGCCGCAAGAAGTCTGATGCAGTCTGGCCGAGGATGCGGGCGGTGACGCGGACGGTCTGCAGGCCCTGGCGGTGATGATCTCGCGATCGGCCCGCGGGTGCAGAACTGCTACCCTTGGGTATGGCCACCATCCCGCAGAAGCAGTTGCGCAACGATGTCAGCGATGTCCTGCGTCGCGTCGAGGCTGGAGAAACGTTGACGGTGACGGTTGCCGGCCGCCCGGTGGCGGAGTTGAGCCCGGCCCAACGGCGACGCTGGGTTGCCGGGCCGGCACTCGATGCCGTCTGGCACGGCCTGGCCCCGCGCACGTTGAGCGACGACCTGGCCAAGCTGCAGGCGGGTGTGGTCGACCCCTTCGAGCAGTGAAAGCCATCCTCGACACCTCGGTGCTCATCGGTGACGATGCGCCGACCGGCGTGGAGGCTGGGATCAGCGTCGTGTCGATCACGGAACTGCACTTCGGTGTGCTGGTGGCTCGAGATGACGACGAGCGCGCCCGCCGGGTGCAGCGGCTGGCAGCCGTGGAGGCGACCTTCGATCCGTTGCCCGTCAGCGCCGAAGTGGCCCGCATTTGGGGTCGCCTGGCCGCCGCGGTCACCCAGCGAGGTGGGAATCCACGCCGCCGTCAGCTGGACCTGGCCATCGCGGCGACCGCCATCGCCGAAGAAGCGCCGCTGCTCACCCATAACCTGGCCGACTTCGAGATCATCAACGACCTCGTCACCGCGCATCGCCCGTGAGCAACCTGCGGGAACTGTCGCTGGAGGGCCTCGCTCCTGCGTGACCGGTGTGCGAACGCGGGTTTCTGAGCGGTCTCGTGACGCGTTGAGGCCCCCGGCATATGAGCACCGGGGGCCTCAACGGCTGGAACGATTCAGCGTCAGCCGGTGAAGACCTCGCGGTCCCAGAACCGCAGCGCGGCGCAGGTCTCGAGGAAGGTCGTGACGTCCTTCGCCGCGCCCACCTTGACGAAGCCGTCGTCCGGCTCTACCCCGGTGGCGTCGAAGAGCGGCTGGGCGCTCTCGGCATACGCGACGAACTTGAAGTGGTTGAAGGCGTCGTTGACGAAGTCCTTGGCGGCCGGGTGCTTGGCCAGCTGCGCGACGGACTCCTCCCCCGGCACCAGCGCGACAGCGTCGAAGAGCACCGACGGGCCACCGGCGATGGCGTCCTCGGCCTCCAGCAGCGTGCCGTCGGACAGCTTCGCCCCACCGGCCTTCGGCGCGACGACGCTCACCAGCACGCCCGCCTTGTTGGCGGTCGTCTGGATCGCCTTGACCAGCTTGGCGTCCGCGCCGTCGCTGATCAGCAGGCCGATCTTGCGGCCCGCGAAGGACTCCGGCAGGTATGCCGTCATCGACAGCTTCGGCGACGGGTCGAGGTCGGTGCGGACCTTCGCGGCCGGCTTCGACGCCTTGGGCAGGTCCAGGCCGAGCCCGTCGGCGATCGTCGCGGCGAGCTGCTCGTCGACATTGCGCAGGTTGGCGAGCACGCGGCTGCGGATGTCGGGCGAGACGACCTTGCCCAGCTCGAAGGTGTAGCCGTCGATGATGTGCTGCTGCTCCACCTCGCTCTGGCTGATCCAGAACTGCCGCGCCTGGCTGTAGTGGTCGGCGAAGGACTCCGCCCGCACGCGACGCGTCGGGCCGGCTTCCTCCCGCGCCACCGTGCGGTAGCCCTGCTCGGCATCGGCACGCGGGCCGCGGTTGGCCCCGGCATACGAATTGGGCTCGTAGTTGGCGGTGCCGGAGTGCTGCGCCATCTGCATGTGACCGTCGCGCTGGAAGTGCGCGACCGGGCAGCGGGGTGCGTTCACCGGGATCTGGGTGAAATTGGTGCTGCCGAGCCGCTTCAGCTGGGTGTCCAGATAGGAGAAGTTGCGGCCCTGCAGCAGCGGGTCGTTGGTGAAGTCGATGCCCGGCACGACGTTGCCGGTGCAGAACGCCACCTGCTCGGTCTCGTCGAAGACATTGTCGACGACCCGGTTGAGCGTCATCCGCCCGATCGTGCGGATCGGCACCAGCTCCTCCGGCACGACCTTGGTCGGGTCGAGGATGTCGAAGTCGAAGGAGTCGGCGAACTCGTCGTCGAACAACTGCACGCCGAGGTCCCACTGCGGGAAGTCACCGGACTGGATCGCATCCCACAGGTCCCGGCGGTGGAAGTCGGGGTCGGCACCGTTGATCTTGACCGCTTCGTTCCACACCACCGACTGCACGCCCTGCACCGGCGTCCAGTGGAACTTCACGTAGGTCGAGCCACCCTCGGCGTTGACGAACCGGAAGGTGTGCACGCCGAAGCCCTGCATGAACCGCAGCGACCGCGGGATCGCCCGGTCCGACATCTGCCACAACGTCATGTGCGTGGCCTCGGGCATGAGCGACACGAAATCCCAGAAGGTGTCGTGCGCCGACTGCGCCTGCGGCCAGCCCTTGTCCTGCTCCTCCTTCACCGAGTGAACGAGGTCGGGGAACTTGATCGCGTCCTGGATGAAGAAGACCGGGATGTTGTTGCCGACCAGGTCCCAGTTGCCCTCGTCGGTGTAGAACTTCACCGCGAAACCGCGCACATCGCGGGCGAGGTCCGGCGAACCCAGGTTGCCCGCCACGGTCGAGAACCGCACGAAGGTCTCGGTCTGCTTGCCCTTCTCGGCGAACAGGCCGGCCTGGGTGATCTCCGGGATCGGGTCGGTGCACTCGAAGACGCCGTGCGCGCCGTAACCGCGGGCGTGCACCACCCGCTCCGGGATGCGCTCGTGGTCGAAGTGGAAGATCTTCTCGCGCATCGCGAAGTCTTCCAGCAGGGTCGGGCCGCGGTCGCCCACCTTGAGGCTGTTCTGGTCGTCCGACATGGGGACGCCCTGCGCGGTGGTCATCACCTGGCCTTCGCTCGGGCTCTGGTGCAGTTCACCGCCGTTGCCGTAGCTGACGTCGCCGACCTCGGTGGGTTCGGGCGTCTTGGACGGGGCGCGCTCTGGAGCCTTGGCCGACTTTTTCGGAGTGGTTTCAGAGGTCATGGGCACACCGTATGGCAGCGGCCCCGCTCGCCCCACCACCCACAGGTGCGAAATTCTTTCGCCGCCACCGGGCACCATTGGGTATGCCGAGTGCCGCGCCTCCCAGCCCGGCCAACCGTCAGATGAGCCTGGCCTTCGCACGGGCTACTCTAAACTTCTACTCTCACATTTCGTTCGAGTAGCTGCTCACGCGATGAGCCCGGCGCCGACCGTCACCCCGGTGGCCTCGTCGATCAGGATGAACGAGCCGGTGGTGCGATTGTCGGCATACGAGTCGGTGACGATCGGCTGCGACAAGCGCAAGGTGACCTGACCGATTTCGTTGAGCCCCAACGATTCTGGCGAGCCGAGCGGTTCGAGGGTGTTGACGTCGAGCTGGGTGGCGAGCGCTCCGACCACGGCCCGGCCGGTGCGCGTCGTGTGCTTGAACGCGAGCTTCTGCCCGGTGCGCAGCGGGGCGGACGCCATCCAGCACACCGTGGCCTCGACCGCGCGCGTCACCTCCGGCGCGGCCTCGACCGCGCAGATCACGTCGCCGCGGGAGATGTCGATGTCGTCCTCGAGCCGCAGGGTCACCGAGAGCCCGTCGGGCGCCGTCTCCAGCGTGCGGTCGAACAGGTCGATGCCGGCGATGCGCGAGCGCTGGCCGCTCGGCAGGACGACCACCTCGTCGCCCGGCGCGAAGGCACCTCCGGTAACGCGGCCGGCATACCCGCGATAGTCGTGATGCTCCTGCGACTTGGGCCGGATGACGTACTGCACAGGCAGCCGCGCGGCGACCCGGGAGCGGCGGCGCACCTCGACCGTCTCGAGATAGTCCAGCAGCGCCGGCCCCTCGTACCACGGCATGTGCTGCGAGCGCTCGACGACGTTGTCGCCGCGCAGTGCGGACACCGGGATCACGCTGATGCCCGGCACGTCGAGCTTGGCCGCGAACGCGGTGAACTCCTCGTCGATCCGGTCGAAGACGGCCTGGTCGTAATCGACGAGGTCCATCTTGTTGACCGCCAGCACGATGTGCGGCACACCGAGCAGCGACAGCAACACCGCGTGCCGCCGGGACTGCTCGGACAGCCCGCGCCGCGCGTCGACGAGCACCAGCCCGAGGTCGGCGGTCGAGGCGCCGGTGACCATGTTGCGGGTGTACTCCACGTGCCCCGGGGTGTCGGCGATGATGAACTTGCGCCGCGGCGTCGCGAAATAGCGATAGGCCACGTCGATCGTGATGCCCTGCTCCCGCTCCGAGCGCAACCCGTCAGTCAGCAGCGCCAAGTCGGTGTAGTCGTATCCCTTTGAGCGAGAAGTGGATTCGACCGCTTCGAGCTGGTCTTCGAAGATCGCCTTGGAGTCCAGCAGCAGCCGCCCGATGAGCGTCGACTTGCCGTCGTCGACCGAGCCGGCGGTGGCGAAACGCAACAGGTCCATTTAGAAGTAACCCTCCTTCTTGCGGTCCTCCATGGCGGCCTCGGAGAACCGGTCATCGCCGCGGGTCGCGCCGCGCTCGGTCACCCGCGCCACCGCCACCTCCTGCACGATCTGGTCGTATGACGAGGCCGTGCTCTCGAGGCATCCGGTGAGGGTCAGATCGCCCACGGTGCGGAAGCGGACCTCACGCTCGGTGACGACCTCCCCGTCGCGCAGCGGGTTGT
Source organism: Metallococcus carri (assembly GCF_011440275.1). Lineage (GTDB taxonomy): Bacteria > Actinomycetota > Actinomycetes > Actinomycetales > Dermatophilaceae > Metallococcus > Metallococcus carri. The sequence continues at coordinate 75,093 of NZ_JAAOIV010000009.1, forward strand.
GCGGCGACTCCGACAGCAACATCCCGTCGCGCTCGAAAACCCTTCTGCGGTGGGCGAAATAGATCGACGGGATCTCCACCTGCTCGCGCGCGAGGTAGTGCCAGATGTCCAGCTCGGTCCAGTTGGACAGCGGGAAGACGCGCATGTGCTCGCCGGGGTGGATGCGGCCGTTGTAGAGCGACCACAGCTCGGGCCGTTGGTTCTTGGGGTCCCACTGGCCGAAGTCGTCGCGGTGGGAGTAGATGCGCTCCTTGGCCCGGGCCTTCTCCTCGTCGCGGCGGCCGCCACCGAAGGCCGCGGTGAACCCGTGCTCCTCGATGGCGTGCAGCAGCGTGCCGATCTGCAGCCGGTTGCGGCTGGTGCGCCCGTCGTCGACCACGACGCCATCGGCGATGGCCTGCTCGACCGACGCGACAATGAGGCGCGCACCGAGCCGCTCGACCCAGTTGTCGCGCGTCTGCAGCACCTCCGGGAAGTCGTAACCCGTGTCGACCTGCAGCAGCGGGAACGGGATGCGCGCCGGGTGAAAAGCCTTCTGCGCCAAGCGAAGCATCGTGATGGAGTCCTTGCCGCCGGAGAAGAGCAGCACCGGCCGCTCGAACTCGGCCGCGACCTCACGCAGGATGTGAATCGACTCAGCCTCCAGCAGATCAAGCTCGCTGAGCCGCTGCTGGTCGAGCTGGTCCGGCTGGTCCTGCGCGTCGTTGACGGCGTCGGCGGCGCGTGCCTCGATGCTCAACGTCTCACTCCTTGGTGCCCGGTGGCATTGCTAAAACTCGTCGTTATGTTATCGGTAAGGATGCCTGCGGCGACTGACGTCCATATGGCAGACCCCGAACGACGAAAGAGGTATGCCGGTGACCCTCGCGACCACCACCGTGCGGCTCGACGCCGACGCGCTGGACGAGCTGATGCTCGTGCGCGACGGACTGCTGCCGGTGACCGAGGTGGAATTGCCGCAGCTGGTGGAGGGTGCGCAGTTCGTCGACCTCGAAGGGGTGGTCGTCGCGACCGTCGAGGCTGGCGAATTGCGTTGGGGCACAGACGATTCCCGCGCGTTCGCAGGGCTGTATGGCTCGTCGCTGGTTGAGGAAGGGCGCGAGGAACGAGCGACCGCCTCGAAACCCGACGAGCCCAGTGGTTTCGACGCGGGGCTCGCAAGCTCGCCCCTTGCTCAACCACCGAAATCTTCCGCAAGCTCGCCCCTTGCTCAACCACCGAGATCTTCCGCGTCGAAACCTGGGGTCTGGGTCGAGCACGCCGCGGACCACCTCGCCGAGCACGCACCCCGCGACGCCGTGCTGCTGGTGCCCACCTCCCCCAGCCACGACCTGTCGCACCGCGCAGCCGCGGCCCTGCGATCCGCGCTCACCGCCGCAGCGACCCGCCCCGACCTCACCGTCGCCGCCGTGCCGGTCAACCTCGAGACCCATCCGCAGCGCCGCCGAGCCATCGAAGCGGCATACGGCATCGGCGAGACGATCACGCTTGACGGAAAGCCAAGCAGCACAGGCACTTTCGTGCTGTTCACCGGTCTGTCGGGTTCGGGCAAGTCGACCCTCGCCCGCGGCGTGCGCGAGGCCCTCACCGCGCGCGGCGAAACCGTCACCCTGCTCGACGGTGACGTGGTGCGGCGCGAACTGTCCGCCGGCCTCGGCTTCTCCCCGCAGGACCGCGACACCAATGTCCGGCGGATCGGCTGGGTCGGCGCGCAGATCGCGGCCCACGGCGGCTTCGTGCTCGCCTGCCCGATTGCGCCGTATGACGCGACGCGACGGGATGTGCGCCGCACGGTGGAGCGCGCCGGGGCCCGGCTGGTGCTGGTGCACGTGGCCACCCCGCTCACCGAATGCGAGCGCCGCGACCGCAAGGGGCTCTACGCTCGTGCCCGCCGCGGCGAGATCCCCGACTTCACCGGCATCTCCGCCCCCTACGAGGCGCCGCTGGATGCCGATCTCGTCATCGACACCACCGGGCTGGCCGACGAGGACGCGGTCGCGACGGTGCTGCGCGCGCTGCCCGACTGAGGGTTATCCACAAGCGCCACAGCGGGATTCGGTCCGGTCCCGCAATCCTGGGGCGTATGACGAAGAGCTCAGCTGCGCAGCGCGCGGATGACCGGGCCGATCACCGCGTCGATCTCGTCCGCCATCCGCTCGAAGGCCGCGTCGCCACGACGGAATGGGTCAGGTATGTCGGCCGACTCCTCGCTGCGCGGATGCACGAGCGAGCGCCGCCGGGCAGCGCCACTGACGACGAGCGCGACCTCCGACATACCGGGCTCGTCGAGGAAGGACGGGGCCGGCACGCCCGGCGCCATCTCCCGCACCAGGTCGCTGAAGTCGGTCAGGGCGAAGGTCCGGCGCAGACCGGCCGGCTCGATCCGCACGACCTCGGCCCGATGGTCGCGAGTCGCGCACAACACCAGATCGGCCGCGGCGATCATCGCCGGCGTCAACTGCCGAGCCCGGAAGCCCGAGCCGTCGATGCCGTGGCGATCGCGCAGCCGCACCAGCGACCCCTCCTCCATCGGGCGGTCGACGAGCGCGGTGGTGCCGGCGCTGGCCACCTGCACCCCGCTGCCGCGCAGCGCGTCCTGCAACAGCAGGTCGATATAGGGGGACCGGCAGACATTGCCGCTGCACACGATGAGGATCGTTCCGGTCGTCGCCACGCCCGCACGATAGCCGCCCGCACCGGTGAGTTCGGTCACCCCCTCCCCCGGGGTGAGCCGTCATCCTGACCGAATCTTGACCATGTGAGCAGCGCCATAGCCCACCTTGGCTTGGAACGTTCAAATTACCGTTGATACTGATCACGCCCCGGTTTTGCAGGGAACTGCAGACCTGGGTGGCAAGCTCCCGGTGGGCGAACGGCATACCGCACGGCGCGCTCAGCTTGCAGGGACCTTTACCGTTCCTTTACAGTAACCAAAACGTAAGTTAGGTCGCAGCCGCGGGGACAGACGACCATCCGACACCCACACACCCAGGGGAGCTCAGCACGATGGTCACCATTCAGACGACCGCGACGCGACTTCGGTCTCGGCGCGGCGCCCGTCAGATGCGCGCGCAGCTGACCATCACCACCCTCGTCATCGACGCCCTCGTCGGTCTCCTCGTCGCCGGCGCCGTCAGCCAGTTCGAGAGCGACCGGTTCGGCCTGAGCCACGACTGGCGCCCGATCTCCTGGTTCGTCGTCTGGTTCGCCGCCGCCGCCACGATCGGCATCGGCCGCTCGCTGCGCGGCATGCACGGCACCGGCACGCTGATCAGCGCAGCCATCGCGCTCATCGGCTGCACGCTGGTCGACGCGATCGACCGCCGGCCGCACGGTGAGCTCGGCGCGCTGATGCTCGTCGCCACCCTGAGCGTCGTGCACTACGCGACATTCATCCTCGCCTCGCGACGCTTCCCTGAGCGCACCCTGCGCATCGTCGCCGAGCCGACCCCCGGCCAGCCGTGCGAGACGCCGATGGACCCCAGCGTCGTGTCCCTGGTCACCACCGCGCCGTCGCTGGACTCCTCGGCCACCACCGAGCTGGTCGAGCAGGTGCGTCGTGAGGTGGACCGCTCGCTCGCCACCGCGGTCGAGGTGGAGCCCGACGTGCGGCTCAGCTCCGACGCCGTCCAGCACCTGGCCTGGGCGCTGCGCGACGAGCGCATCCCGCTGCGGTTCCTGGTTGCCACCGGCCAGCTGCGCTCGACCCGCACCCGTGCGCTCACCCATGGCGGCACCGCCGCCCTCGAGGTCGCCGAGCCGACCCCGGGCCTGCGCAGCAATGTCGCCAAGCGCGTCTTCGATGTGCTCGGCTCGATCTGGCTGATCATCGCCTTCGCGCCGCTGCTGGCCGTCGTCGCCATCCTGGTCAAGACCACCTCGCGCGGCCCGGTCATCTACCGCCAGACCCGCGTCGGCCGCAACGGCGAGGACTTCGAGATCTTCAAGTTCCGCTCGATGAAGGAGGACGCCGACAGCGAGCTGCAGGCGCTCCTCGCCGCCCAGGGCACCGACGGCACTCCCCTGTTCAAGCCCGAGGACGACCCGCGGATCACCCCGCTCGGCCGCTTCATCCGCCGCTACTCGATCGACGAGCTGCCCCAGCTGTTCAACGCGCTCGGTGGTTCGATGAGCCTGGTCGGCCCGCGCCCGCAGCGGCGCGCCGAGGTCGCGCTCTACGACTCGACCGACTACCACCGGCTCGGGGTGCGCCCCGGCCTGACCGGCCTGTGGCAGGTCTCCGGCCGTTCGCGCCTCAGCTGGGAGCAGGCCGTCGCCCTCGACGTCGACTACGCCCACAACTGGACGGTCTGGCTGGACATCAAGATCATCGCGCGCACGATCAAGGCCGTCCTGATGGGCGACGGCGCGCGCTGAACCCCCTCGCGTATGCCGCCCTCGCGGCGGATGCCGCCCCGAAGCCCGTTGACGCCGAGCGTCAGCGGGCTTCGGCTTTTGCGGCCAGGTCGGGCCGGGTTCCGGCCAGGTCCAGCCAGGCCCTAGCGGCCGCGACGATCGGGCTCGGCGTCAGGGGCTTCGGCGATCACCACCGGCCGCACCCGCTGCGCGTTGAGCGCCGCGGCCCGCGCCTGCCCGGACACCGGGGCCGGCTTGGTGGTGACGCGCAGCGGAATGCCCGGCAGCAGGTGGACGAACGCTCGGTCGAGTTCACGGCCGGGCACGGTGACATCGGCATACGCGAGGGCGGTGTCGGTCTCCAGCTCGACCGCGTCGCGCAACACCCGGATGGTGAGCCGGGCGATCTCGACCGGCGGCAACGGCTGCAACAGGTGGATCACCTCATCGACCCCGGCGACTTCGGCACGCACCGCGGCATAGGGGCTGTCGCCGCCGAAACCGGCCCGCCACGCCCCGTTGAGATCGCGGAAGGCACCCAGCTCGGCCTCGATGTTGACCACGAGCGACCCGCGCGGTGCCACCTCGACCGCGCGCTGCGCGCTCTCCAACTCCGTGCCGTCGGCGCGCAGCACGCTCAGGGTCAGCACGCCGGCGAGCGGCCTCGGCCCGTCGTGGTGCACGTGCAGGTCGAGGCCGTCCAAGCCCTCGTCGACGATCTGCAGGGAGGTCGAGCCCAGCGCCCGCGCCATGGCATACCAGCCGGCCTTGCGGGCGCCGTCGACGGTGAGCACGCCATATCCCGGACCGGGGACGACATCGCGCGCCGAGAGCACGATCGCACCCTTGGTGACCGAGGCGGTCCGACGCCATTCGGCGAGAGTGCGACGAATCACCTCGAAGGCCGTCACCCGCAGCCGGTGCAGCCGGCCACATTGGTAGCTCGGGAAGAGCTCGTTCGCGTAGTGCTCGGTGACCTCGAGGAAGGTCCAGTCCGCGCCCGTGTCGCGCGCGTCGCCGGCCGTCCACACCGGGTCACCGAAGGGATCGGGACCCCAGGATTCGCGCACGACGTATGCCGGAGGTGGGCACCCGAGCGCCAGGCATTCGGCCGCGAAGCGCACGCCGGAGGTGCGTGCCTCGGACAGCGGACGCCGGTATCCCCCGACGCCGAACCAGTGGCTGAGGCCGCGCCGGGCACTGGTGGCGAGCGCACCTCCCCGTGAACCAGCTACTTGGGGCACACCGCTGCACGGCGAGGACGGCACGACCACGCAGCCCGGTGCCAGGGCGGTCACCCGTCCCACCAACTCATACAGCCCCGGCAGCTCGCGCCGCTCGGCCGAGAGTCCGGACAGCACCGGCTGCTGCAGCGTCTCGGTGCCGCCACTGATCACCGCCAGGCTGGGATGGGCGGCTCCGCGGGAGATATTGGCCTCGACCTCCTCGTGCAGCGTCTGGGTCCACCGTTCGTCGGCGAAGGGGGGATCGAAGGTGGCGAGCATGAGGTCCTGCCAGACCAGCAGGCCGAGGTCGTCGCAGGCGGTGAGGAACTCGTCGTCGGCATACCAGGAAGTCCCCGGCACCCGCACCACATTGGCCCCGGCGTCGCGCAAGGCGACCAGCGCCTCGCGACGCAGCACCGGCACCTCGGGGTCGCCCACCGGCTCGACCGGTGTCCACACCGCACCCCGAGCGAAGATCTCAATTCCGTTGACCTGCAACGCAAATCCGCCATCGGTGTGATCCGCGGCGATATGCCGGAAGCCCACCTGACGCTCGTGCACGAGCACACCGTCGACTTCGAGCCGCAGCGGATAGGTCACCGGTTCGCCGTGGGTGTGCGGCCACCACGGCCGCACCGCGCCCACGTCGAGCTCGATGGTGGCCGGGCCGTCGACCGGCAACGAGGTTGCCGCCCCGGCGCAGGTGAGGTGCACCTCCCCCGGTCGCTCGCAGACAAGCTCCAGGGTCAGCAGACCCGACCCGCTGGCCCATTCGGTGCACAAGGACGCGATCCGCACCGGCGGGGTCGGTTGCAAGGTCACCGGTCGCCAGAGGCCGACGATCGGGCTGCTGCCCTGACCCGGCATGTGACCCTGCAGGCTGGTGCGATGCCAGCGCAGCGCGTTGTCCGGCACGAGGGAGCTGCGCCAGCGAGCACGCGGTCGGCTCGGCACCGGCTCGGCCCGCAACGACCGGATGTGCACCACCAGCGACACGGTCCGTCCCCCGGTGAGCACGACGCGCAGCGGGGTGAACGCCGACCGGCCGGAGGCCACGAGTTCGCCATCGGCATAGACCTCGGCGTAGGTCGCGGCGCCGGCCAGCTCGAGCGTCCACGAGCCCTCGGCAAGGGTCGTCCTGGTGCGATACCACCAGTCCACCTCGTCCGCGTCACCCTCGAATCCCGCTGCGTCACAAAGGCTTTGCGGCACCGGGACGGCATTCCATCCCTTGTCGGGCAAGGTGCCCAGCTCGTAGTCGCCGGGTTGGCACCAGATGACCTGCCACGCCAGCCGGATCGGTGAGGTCACCGCAGAGCCGCTCCGAGCCGGTCGATTCCCGTCGACCACGCGGTGTCGTATGCCGTCGCCAGCGCCTCCACGTCGACGCTCCGTCCGCGGGCCACCCGGGTGAGTTTCAGCTGCGCCTGCTGGGCCCGGCCACTGGCCTCCTCGAAGGCGCTGGCCGCCTCCCTGCTGGCCACCGGGTCAGCGCCGCGCTCCCCGAACCACGAGGCGAGCGCGCCGGCCAGGTGGGCCGCGAAACCGGCCGGCCGGGTGGTCGCGAACGCGAAGCGGTGGAAGAAGGGCATCCCCTCCCGCGCCATCCGCTCACCATGCCGATCGACCCACTGGGGCAGCGATCCCAAGGGAGCGGCAGTGCTGTCGGCGAGCTGCCGTACGGCAACCGCACGCGCCGCCTCGGCGAGCTCATCACTCGAAAGTCGTTGCAGCCCAGACAGATCCACGCGTTCAACATAGGGCAGCGGCACCCAGGTGGACGCCTCCCCCGTCAGCGCGTCGGACCGGAAGATCGCGGCGAAGTCGTCATCGCACAACTGACCCTGCACGTTGTTGTGCAGATAGGTCATCACCTGCGCGTCGGGGTCCAGCTCGACCGGCACGATGGAGGACTTCAGATGCTCGGTGCGATAGGACGTGCCGGCGGTGTCGGGCAGGTAGAACGAATCGGCCTCGACCACCAGCAGGTGGCCCGCCTCGGCCTGGGTCACCACGTGCTCCAGCAACGACACCCACAACGGGTGCTCGCCATACCGGATGCCGTAGAGCTCGCGCAGATCCCGCTCGTCGGTCTTGACGAAGGTCAGCTGGTCGTCGTCGGCGGACAACGCCAGCACCGGCGCCAGCGCCGGCACCGGGTCCAGACCCAGCCCGTGCAGCACGCTGATCCACACATCCAGATAGCAGTCGGTCTGCGGCCAGGGCCCCGACGGATCGTGCAACGGGTGCCGGCGGAAGTCCCCTGCGAGCGGGGTGCGGACGCGCGTCATGACAACCGCAAAGCCACCCGCACCTCGTCGGGCCATCGACCCGGATCGAAGCCGTGCGTCGCAGCCAGCGCGAGCGCGGTGCGCTCCAGGCCCATGCCGTAACACGCGCTGTGCGCGGGCTGACCGTCCGGTGTGGTCATCGCGAAGTCCACGCCGAAATGGTCCTCGTGATAGTTCGCCGAGCCGATCGCGACCTCATGCCCCGGCACCGGCTCGACCACGAACTCGAACTTCAGCTGTTCGTCGCGCTGGTTGTTGGCGAGCATCGCGCCCTGCCGCCCGAAGAAGGGATCGTTGGCCGCCGCGTCGTGCACCTGCAGCCCGAGCGAGCGATAGAGCGCAAGGCCGGCGGACCGCCATACCCGCTGGTGCTCGCGCGCCTGCGCGGGCGTGCCGAGCACGACGACTTCGCGCATGCGGAAGGACACCCGGCGGAAGGGATCCTCGGACGGCTCGTTGCGGAAGCAGTCGCCGGTCAGGGTGTATGCCGTCCCGGTCACCTGGGTGCCCCGCAGCCAGGCGTAAAGCGGGTGGCAGGCCGAGGGCACCAGCCCGAAGCCGGAGCGACCGAAGTCGTGGTCCCAGGCCTCGCCCTCGGGCACCCGGCGACGCGCCGAAGCATCGCGCGGCAGGCCGTGCACCACGCCGATCAGCTGGGGGAAGGAGGTGTGATAGCCGGTCTGTTCGAGCAGCTGCTGACCGGTGACCGGCGCGAAGCGCACCCGCTGCACCGGCCGGCCGGCCTGCGCGCTCACGTCGTCGATCGCCGCCACCAGACCGGCGACGACCCGCTCCAGCGGATCGCCGGTGCCGGCGACCAGCCCGTCGCGGTCGACCAGCAGCCAGCCGCGCTCGACCAGCTCGGCGCGGAAGTCGGCCAGCGCGCTCATGCCTGGCCCCGCATCAGCAGTTCGAGCCCGGCATTGGTCGACAGGATGCGGTCGTTGTTGACCATCACCAGCGGCGCCATCGCGTCGCGGTAGGGCCGCCCGATGCTGAACGGCGTGCCGTTGACATAGCCGGCGATCCCGACGATCACCATCGCCTTGCTGACGCAATCGAGCAGGTGTTGGGAGGCTCCGACCTTGAGGGTGTTCATCGCAACGGTGAAGCCGACCGAGCGGTCGGCGGCCTCGCTGGTCTCGGTCTCGTAGCGGCGCAGCGCGCCGTCGATCAGCCCGCCCATCGACTGCAGCGCGACCTCGAGTTCGGCCAGGCGCAGCGCACCCGGGGGGGTCGAGCCGGGCGAGCGGCGGGCGGCCTTCTGCACGAAGGAGCGGGCCTTGGCGGCCGCACCGCGCGCGATCCCGTGCCACGCGCTCGCCCACAGGATGTGCGCGCCGGGCACCATCGTGACGGTGTGGATGTCGCCATAGGGGGTCGGGAAGACCGCGTCGGCGGGCACCTCGGCCTGCAGCTGGAAACCGTGCGAGCAGGTGCCGCGCATGCCCAGGGCGTTCCAGGTGGTGGTGCGCTCCAGGGTGGTCTCGTCCTTGCGTGACGCGACCAACGACTGGTCGTTGGCCTCGGCGTCGGGGCTGCGGCGGGCGGTCGAGAAGATCACGTCCGCTTCCTCGCCATACGAGATGACCGGCGCGGTCTTGGTGAGCGTCGCGCGGTCACCGGACACCTCCACCGCACACGACGAACTCGCATGTGCCCCACCGAGATTGATCTCGGTCGTGCACGAGGCGATGAGCAGTCCGCGCTCGGCGACATCGCGGCGCAGCGCGCGCAGGGTGTCGGTGTCACCGTGCTTGACCAGGATCTCCAGCTGGCTGTGGTGCATCGCGAGCACCATCGCGGTCGACGAGCAGGACGCGCCGACCGCGCGCACCACCTCCGCGACCTCCCGCAGGCTGAGGCCGAGCCCACCCTCCTCGACCGGGATCAGCGCGGCCAGGAAGCCGGAGTCGCGCGCGACGGCGATCGCCTCGGCGGGGAACCGGTTGTCGGCATCGACCGCGTCGGCGTGCTCGGCGGCCACCGTGGCGATCTGGCCAACCTGCGCGGTGCGCTCCGCCGCGTCCACACTCATAACGTTGCCTCGTCGCCCTGGATCTGTTGCACCGCGTCGGCGATCGAGGCGATCGAGGTGAAGGTCTTCTTGGTGAGCAGCGCATCGGGGAACTCGATGTCGAAGGCATCCTCGACGCCGAGCATCACATTCACGCTCGCATGCGAGGTCATGCCCGCCTCGAACAGATTGGCGTCGCGCGCCAAATCGCCTGCCGGCCCGACCAGTCGAGCCTGCTCGTCGAGCACCTCGATGATCGTCGCGTCGACCGTGTCCTGCGCCATCCCCAATCCTTCCCCGTGCCCGACAGTGTCGACCGCATTCGCCGGGTCGCGGCGGCCGCCGAGCGCCACGGCATACGCCGCCTGCTCGGTGACCGAGAGGCTGACCCGCACGGGCGCCGCACCGAGGTGCGGGGCGGTGACGATCAACCCGGACCGGGTCTGCTCGACCACCACCCGCGACCACGCGACCGGCGTCGCGGCGGTGACACCCCAGGCCTTGATCGCCGCCTCCTTGGCCGCGAACCGCCCTGCGATGTACCGCACCTGACGCGACCGGTCCCGCAGGTCACGACGTTCGTGCGGAGCGAGCACCCGGTCGACATACCTCTGTCCGAATCGCGCGTATGCCCGCGCGACATCGTCCAGCGCCTCTATGTCGATGCCGAGTTCCACGCTGCCTACATCCGACTCCGCCCTACCGATCATCGGTGAGGCGAACCCTTCCCCGACGAATGTGTCGGGCTGATGCTACTTCAGGCAGCGTTCAGGCTGGGCAGGTTCAGCCGTGCGCACCCATCGCCTTCTGCAGATTGGCGTCGATCGCGCTCAGGAATTCCTCGGTGGTGAGGTAGGGCTGGTCCGGGCCGATGAGCAGCGCGAGGTCCTTGGTCATCTGCCCCTCCTCGACGGTCTTGATGCAGACCTGCTCGAGGGTCTCGGCGAATTTGGTCACCTCGGGCGTCTCGTCGAGCTCGCCGCGCTTGGCCAGGCCACGCGTCCACGCGAAGATCGAGGCGATCGGGTTGGTCGACGTCGCCTTGCCCTGCTGGTGCTGGCGGTAGTGGCGGGTGACGGTGCCGTGCGCCGCCTCCGCCTCCACGGTCTTGCCGTCCGGGGTCATCAGCACGCTGGTCATCAGGCCGAGCGAGCCGAAACCCTGCGCGACGATGTCGGACTGGACGTCGCCGTCGTAGTTCTTGCAGGCCCAGACATAACCGCCCTCCCACTTCAGCGCCGCCGCGACCATGTCGTCGATCAGGCGGTGTTCGTAGGTGATGCCGAGCGCGTCGAACTTGTCCTTGAACTCGGTGTCGAAGATGCGCTGGAAGATGTCCTTGAACTGGCCGTCGTAGGCCTTGAGGATGGTGTTCTTGGTGGACAGATAGACCGGCACCTCGCGCTGCAGGCCGTAGTTGAAGGACGCCCGCGCGAAGTCCTCGATGGACTTGTTGAAGTTGTACATGCCCATCGCGACACCACCGTCGTCGCCGAATTCGGCGACCTCCAGCTCCAGCGGCTGCGAGCCGTCGGCCGGGGTGTAGCTGATCGTGACCTTGCCCGCACCGGGCACCTTGAAGTTCTGCGCCTTGTACTGGTCGCCGTGCGCGTGCCGGCCGATGATGATCGGCTTGGTCCAGCCCGGCACCAGCCGCGGGATGTTGCTGATGATGATCGGCTCGCGGAAGATCACGCCACCCAGGATGTTGCGGATCGTGCCGTTGGGGCTGCGCCACATCTCCTTGAGCCCGAACTCCTCGACCCGCGCCTCATCCGGGGTGATGGTCGCGCACTTGACGCCGACGCCGTGCTCCTTGATGGCGTTGGCCGCATCGACGGTGACCTGGTCGTCGGTCGCGTCGCGGTTTTCGATCCCGAGGTCGTAGTACTTCAGGTCGACGTCGAGATAAGGATGGATCAGCCGGTCCTTGATGAACTGCCAGATGATGCGCGTCATCTCGTCCCCGTCGAGTTCGACGACGGGGTTCTTGACCTTGATCTTCTCCATGGGGTGTCTGGCTCCTGATCCGGTGCGGGTGGTCCGCGGATCAGGCTATTCCAGCGGTGCCGGTGAGCGAGATGGGGGCTCAGCCCTTGGGTGCTCGGCGGCTGGCGCTCGGCTCAGCCCTTGGCGACATGCCAGCTGGTCAGGTCGCCCGTGCGGGCGGTCCAGGTCGCGTCCGCGGTCACCAGCACGAGCAGGTTGCCGTATGACGTGACGTCGGCCGGGCCGTTCACCGTGCCGGTGCCCGGGATGCACCCATTGGCGCTCTGCCCCACGCGCGCCACCTGCACTCCGCAGTCGGCCTTGGCCGCGGCGTAGACCGCGCCACCGCTGCTGGCGATGGCGAGGGCGCCGTCGACGGTGCCCTGGTCGCTCCATTGCTGGCCGCCGTTGGTGGTGCGTTTCACCGCGCCGCCCTCGCAGAGCACCGACCCGGTGAGGTCGCTGTCGGAGGCGATGTCGGTCACCCGCTTCGCGCCGCACGGCGCCGAAGTGCGTTGTCCCACAACGACTTTGCTGGTGTCCTTGGTGTCCACCGACCACTGCGGAGCGGTGCCTGCGGAGACCGCGCCATCGTTGTTCACCGACCACGCCTTGGGTGCGCACGAGGCGTCGCCGCCGGCGAGCGTCACGCGATTGTCGGCCGAGCTGAGCGCCGCGATCGACGCCGCCGGCACGGTGACCGGGGTCCACTTCGCGCCGGCGTCCGTCGAGTGCTCCAGGCGCACCGAGCCACCCTGAGCACACCCGCTCGGGCCGGACGCCCGCCAGAACGAGGTCTGGCTCGTGGCCGAGACGGCGAGTCGCGCGGGCCCCGGCATACCTGCGCTGGCGGACGCGGTGGGTGAGCTGGACGGCGACCCGGTGCTGGCACCTGGGGCGGAGTTACCGGTCGGTCCGCCGGCGACGGCGGCATCCGACGGGGCGGCACTTTGCTGGTGCAGGGCGAACCCGACCAGGCCGATGTCGAGGACGACGAGGGCGATCAGTCCCCCGTTCGCGAGTTTCCCGGCCAACCCCAGACTCCCTGCCTCGAACGGTCCGCAACGCCCGTCAGAGTAGCGGCCAGCCGGGAAAACGCTGGGAAGGCACGACGCGGAGGGGAGACAGAACGGCCTTCCCTCGGGAATACTCCGTCCTGCTGGGCTCCCTCCCCGTAGGTGGGGTTGGTGAAAGGGGGTGAGCTCTGCGATGAATTGGGTCACGGGTCGTGGGCGGCGACGGACGCTGCCCGTGGACCGCACACCGTTGCGGGGGCGACATGTCGATGTCGACGCGCGCACTGCCTGGTTGCTGCGAGTCAGCCGGATGGGCTCGCCGCTGGGTGGCACCGGCGACAGCTTCACCGCGCGCTTGGCGGCGGCGGGGTTTTCGACGAGCGGCAGTGTGATCAGCCGCCGGGAGAGCGCGCTCGACGACATCCCCCGGCCGATGATCGGCGCCTACGAGCAGGCGCTCGAGCTGCCGGCCGGGACGCTGCTCGGGCCGATCGCGGCGATGCGGCGCTCGCTCGGAGACGAGCCGCTGCTCGCCCGACCGCCCCATCCGCGCGATCAGGCCTACGCAGTGCTCAGCCGCACCGACGAGCTGATCGCGGCCGGGACGATGACCGGTGCAGACTGGCTCACCTTCGCCGAGGCGGTGATTGCCGCCGACACCGTCTTTTTGCCGCCGTCGGTGATGTCAGGGTGGGTGCGACTGCTCGTCAGCGAACTGATGCGGTCGGTGCGGGTCGGCTATGCCACCCGCCTGGAAACGCTGTCGGTGATGATCAGCAACCCGCATACGCATCGCACGGTGGTCGCGGAGATCACCCGCGCGGCTGGAGCGGAGGGTGCCCAAGGCGTCGCCGACATCATCGCGGTGCTGGGCGATGCGCTGACCGCCACGTCACTCACCCAGATCCTCGACTTCTTCCTGACCGGGACCGCCGCGCAGCGTTGGGGTGCGACCTACGCCCTGCTGCAGCCGATCAGCACCGGCTCGCTCAAGGGCGATCACGTCGACCGGGTGCGGGAGGCGGCGATGCAGTTGGCGAGCACCGACGCACCCGACGCGGTGGCCGCGGCATACAAGGTCGCGCAGCGGATGTCACCGGAGTTGAGCGCGCGGGTGCTTCGGCTGTCCGAGACCGACCCTCCGGCCGAGCCCGCCGGTGCGCGGCTGGAGTCACCGGCTGGGCTGGAGGCTTTCGTGCAGGCCGGCGCCGAGTTGAGCGGCCTCGATGACCAGATGTTCGAGCGGTTGCTGCGGGAGGCGCTGTCGACCGATTTCGTCGAGCGGCGCACTCATTCCTCGATGCTGCTCGCGGTCAGCCCCTATCGGCAGGTCGTCGCCGACGTTGCCGTGGAGCAGCTCGGCAGCGCCGACGCGACGCGCCGCTCGGCGGCCGGTCACCTGTTGAGCTTCGTCGTGACCGCGCAGCAGGCGACGGCCTTGCTGCCGCTGCTCAACTCGCCGGCGCCGGACGTTCGGGCGCACGCCCTGCGCGCCCTCGCCCACGCCGGAGGCGTGCCGGAATCAGTCGACCTGCGCGCTCAGGTCGCCGATCCCGCCACCACCGACGCGGCGATGTATGCCGCGGGCATGAGCGGCTCGGCGCTGCTGGAGGAGCTCGCCGACGACCAGAGCGACGGGATCCGGGCGGCGCGCGCTCGGTGGTGGCAGGCCGCCGGGTCGGCGGTGCACCTATGACCGGCCGGGCACGGATGGCCAGCCGTGTGGTGGCCGGCCGGGCACTGATGGCCAGCCGTGTGGCGGCCGGCCGGGCACGGATGGCCAGCCGTGTGGCGGCCGGCCGCGCGCAGCTATGACCCGAACGGTCGGTCCAGCAGACCGGCCAGCCCGCGCTGCTGCTCGCCGAGATCGGCGTCGAGCACGAGCAGCGCGCCGGTCAGGGCCGGCGTGACCCACTGCAGCGCCCGCATCCGGTCGTGCAGTGTGCGCGCGGTCCGGTCGTCACCGGCCGAGCGCGCCGCGCCCAGCCTGCTGCCCTGTTGGTATGCCGCCGCCGAGCTGCCGACGGCCAGGGCGGTGAGCACGGTCTTGGCGACCACGTCGCCACGGGTGCGCCGATGCCCGAACGCCCGGCGGCGGTTGTCGGCCACGATCGCCAGGCCGCTCGCCAGGTGCGCCGCGATCGCGCTGCCCTGCACCGGACCCCAGCGCTTCCAGCCGGCGGAGGTGACTCGATTGGCCGTTTGCTCGTCACCGGCCGCATGGGCCGCGGGGTTGAGGGCGACCGCTCCCATCAACGACCCGCCGAACCAGGCGGCATTGGTCACCAGATGAGTAGCGCGCACTGTGGTGCTCCAGAACGTCATCCTGCGACGCTACGTTCACCTAGTCGTTCGTCGCGACCGCCTCAAGGGTGGAAACGATGAGTGTGCCGTCCGTCTCCACCATCGAAAGGTCCGCCACATGAGCCGCAAGGTCGTCGCCCACCTGTTCAACTCCGTCAACGGCGTCGTCGAGAGCCCCAACGAATGGCAGTTCGACGCCTTCGGCCCCGAGGAAGGCGAGGCGATGGGCGCGGCGATTGCGCCCGTCACCGATGTCGTCATCGGGCGCAAGCTGTGGCAGGAGTGGAAGGAGTACTGGCCCGGCAACGACGACCCCTTCGCCCAGTGGATCAACCCGGTGCGCAAGCACGTCATCTCCACCACGCTGTCGGGAGACCTGCCGTGGAACAGCACGCTCGTCGAGGGCGACCCGATCGCGTATGTCGCTCGCCTGCGCGAGCAGGAGGGCGGCGACATCAGCGTCGCGGGCGGCATCGAGACAGTGCGGTCGCTGTTCGTCGGCGGCGCCATCGACGAGCTGACGCTGACCACGCATCCCGTCGCGCCCGCACAGGGTCGGCGGCTGTTCGACGAGTCGGTGCCGCTCACTCGGTTGCAGCTGGTGAACTCGCAACCGACCAGCGCCGGCAACGTCATGCTCACCTACGCGCTGCGCCCCACCGAGTGATCGCCCTACACCCGTAGTAGAGGTTTCCGGCTGTTATAGCGCTCCCTTCTGGGCACGAACCCCCGCTACACCCGTAGTAGAGGTTTCCGGCTGCTATAGCGCTCCCTCCGGGGCCGACCCTGCTACACCCGTAGTAGAGGTTTCCGGCTGCTATTGCGCCCGCCGGCGGCGGCCTCGTCCGACCTGGTGGCACCCGTGGCGCGGCGCGCCTTGGGGTGGCGTTGCCGGGCGGCACGGCTCGCACCCGGGAAGGTGAGCTACGGCACCGGATTCCGACGCGGCGGCCGCCCGGCATACCGGCGCTGCTAGCGTCAGAAGGGACATCGTCCGCACGCCTCCCTAGGGGTTTGAACGTGAGCACCACGCCAGTCAAGGTCGCCGTCACCGGCGCCGCCGGTCAGATCGGTTACAGCCTTCTCTTCCGCATCGCGAGCGGTGCCCTGCTCGGTCCGGACACTCCGGTCGAGTTGCGGCTGCTCGAAGTCACCCCCGCGCTGCCCGCGCTTGAGGGTGTCGTGATGGAGCTCGACGACTGCGCGTTCCCGCTGCTGTCGTCGGTCGTCACCGGTGACAACCCCGAGCAGATCTTCGACGGCGCGAATGTCGCCCTCCTCGTCGGCGCCATGCCGCGCAAGGACGGCATGGACCGCGCGGACCTGTTGTCGGCCAACGGCAAGATCTTCACCGGTCAGGGCGCGGCGCTCAACAAGGTCGCCGCCGACGACATCAAGGTGCTCGTCACCGGCAACCCCGCCAACACCAACGCGCTCATCGCGCTCTCCAACGCGCCCGACATCCCCAAGGAGCGCTTCAACGCGCTCACCCGCCTGGACCACAACCGGGCCAAGGGTCAGCTCGCCAAGAAGCTCGAGGTCTCGGTCGATGCGATCAAGGACCTGGCGATCTGGGGCAACCACGACGACTCGATGTACCCCGACCTCTACAACACCAAGGTCGACGGCAAGGTTGCGGCCGATCTGGTCGACGAGGCGTGGATCAAGGACGAGTTCATCCCGACCGTGGCCAAGCGCGGCGGCGCCATCATCAAGGCGCGCGGTGCGTCGTCGGCCGCGTCCGCTGCGGCGGCGACGATCGACCACATGCACGACTGGTATGTCGGCACCGACGAGATCGTCTCGATGTCGGTCCCCTCCGATGGTTCGTATGGCGTGCCCGAGGGCATCGTGTCCTCCTTCCCCTGCCGGGTGAAGAACGGCCAGTGGGAGATCGTGCAGGGTCTGGAGCTGAACGACTTCTCCAAGGAGCGGATCATGGCCTCGGCCAAGCGCCTGGAGGACGAGCGCGACCAGGTCAAGCAGCTCGGCCTCATCTGACCCTCGCGAAACGTCCCTTAAGTTCCGCGAAACGTCACTAGATCCTCACGAAACGTCACTTAAGTTCCGCGAAACGTCACCAGTTCCTCGCGAGACGTCGCTTAAGTTCCGCGAAACGTCACCAGTTCCTCGCGAGACGTCACTCCCGCAGAGCGGCACGTGAGCGGCGAAGGCCCGGCGCAGCACCCGCTGCGCCGGGCCTTCGTCATGCACGCCCCGAAACGTCACTAGATCCTCGCGAAACGTCACTTATCCCCGAGCGGGCAGTATTCGTCGCGCGAGCGGGCACCATTCGTCGCCGCGGAGCGCCGGGGAAACGGTCGCTATAACCGCCCGATTCCTCGACTACGGATGTCGTCCGTGTGAGCGCGTTCCGGCAGCAGCCTGTCGAGTGTCTTCCGTACGCTGACGGGCATGAGCGAACCACGCACCTGGGTGATCGTGGCCTCCCGCGACCACGCGCGCCGCGGTGTCGAAGGCGGCTTCATCATGGCCAACCACGGCAAGCGAGCGCCGGTCGCCAGGATGAGCCTCGGCGATCGAGTCCTCGTCTACTCCCCCACGACCACGTATCCGGAGGGTAAGCCGCTCCGAGCAATCACCATCGTCGGTGAAGTGACTGGCGCGGACGTTGAGCCGAGCACCGTCATCGAAGGTGGCTATCGGCGAGCGGCCATGCTGCGCGAGATTACCCCGATTACGCTTGCGGAGATCCGACACCTGCTGCCGACCTCACGCATCCGCTACGGCTTCTTCGAGCTGCCCACTGACGCAGCCGAAGAGATCTGGTCCATGAGGTGAGTGGCAGCAATTCTGGGGAGCAGTCGACCCGAAGTCCTGACCGACACGCAAAGTGCTAGCCGTTCACGCGGTGATAACTGCCCGCTCGCTCGACGGTGTGGGGGCTGGACTCAGTGACGTCTCGCGACGCATTACTGACGCTTCGTGGGGATTTATTGACGTCTCGCGAGGTATTAGTGACGCTTCGAGAGATATAGTGACGTCTCGCGAGGTATTACTGACGCTTCGGGGGGATTTAGTGACGTTTCGGGGGGATTTAGTGACGTTTCGGGGTTAGAGCTTGACTTCGGAGACCGCGACGAAGACGGCCACGGCCAGCCCTAGGTAGATCACCAGGTCAAGCATTCGCGACCGCAGCGCAACAGCCCCAGCCGATCGACGCGGTATGGCGAGCCGTAACAAGCCCCCCAGCGCGAGGCCGGCGGCGACGACATACCCGCCGAGGCGCACCTGGCCGACCCCGATCAGTGCGACCCCCACCACGGCCGCGCTCGCGATCAGCCACCAGAAGTGGCCGAGTTCTGCCGACTTCACGGATCAACAGTGCGGGCCGTTGCAAGCACGGCCAGCTTCCGCGACGCACCGGTCATTGCCAAACCACCCTCGGTCGCAAGCACGGCCAGCTTCCGCGACGCACCGGCCATTGCCAAACCACCCTCGGTCGCAAGCACGGCCAGCTTCCGCGACGCACCGGCCATTGCCAAACCACCCTCGGTCGCAAGCGCGGCCGGCTGACGCAATCCATGGCTCATCACCGCGACGCCGCCTGCTGCTCGGCGAGGGTGACCAGGTTGGCCATCAGCATCGCGCGGGTCATCGGCCCGACCCCGCCGGGGTTAGGCGTCAGATAACCAGCAACCTCGGCGACTGCCGGATCGACGTCACCGGCGATCTTGCCGTCCACCCGAGACACACCCACATCGAGCACGGCAGCGCCCGGCTTGACCATGTCGCGGGTGATCAGCCCCGGTCGTCCAGCCGCGGAAATCACCACGTCTGCGCCTCGCACATGTGCCGCGAGGTCACGAGTTCCGGTGTGGCACAACGTGGTTGTCGCGTTCTCCGACCGACGCGTCAGCAGCAGCCCGAGCGGACGGCCGACGGTGAGGCCGCGGCCGACGACGACCACCTCAGCCCCGTCGAGCGGGACGTCATACCGCCGCAGCAGCTCGATGCAGCCGATCGGCGTGCACGGCAGCGGGCCGTCTTCGCCGAGGACCAGCTTGCCGAGGTTCATCGGGTGCAGGCCGTCAATGTCCTTGGTGGGCAAAACCCTTGACAGCAAAGCGAATTCGTCGAGCCCCGTCGGCTGCTGCACCAGGAAACCGGTCACCGCAGGGTCGGCGTTGAGCTGGTCGATCACGGCCTCGACCTCGGCCTGAGTCGCGGACGCCGGGAGGTCGTGACGGAACGAATTGATGCCCAGCTCGGCCGTGTCGCGGTGCTTGGCTCCGACATACCACTTGCTCGCCGGGTCGTCACCGACGAGGACGGTCCCGAGCCCGGGCACGACGCCCTGCTCGGCCAGCCGGGCGACGCGCGCCCGCAGCTCGTCCTTGATGGTCGCGAAGACCGCCTTGCCGTCCAGAACCGTCGCCGTCACGCCCCGTATCCTGCCACGGCGGCACTCGAGGTCCGGCTCACAGCCGGCGGATGGGGCGGCTGCTGGCGGGGTCCACTCGAGGGCATACCCGCCAGCCCGAGGCGACCGCACTTTACGAAGATCGCGGCTACCGGCCGACCGAACCCTTCGTCACTACGCCGACGACGCCGAATCCCGTTGCTATGCAAAGGAACTCAGCTGATGGTTCCTCCCCGGCGCCAGTAGCCCATGAAGGACGAGCCCTGCCGATCGATGCCCGCCGCGCGCGCGGAACGACGGATGGTCGCAACCCAGCTCATCTCCCCCGCGACCCACAGGTAGCGCCCCTCACCACTCGTTTCGTCCCACAGCGCTTCCTCGGCGGTGAAGGCCTGCACCGGCCCGCACGGGAACGGCAGGTGATCGAGTGCGCTCTCGCCACGGTCGCGCGCACACCAGCGGACCGTCGTGCCCGAAGGGGCATCCAGAGGCCGTATGTCGTCCGCGCGCGGCACCTCCAGCACGAGCGTCGCAGCGTGGCCGGGTGTGAGCGCAGTCGCGATATTGGCAGCCGCGGGCACCGCAGTCTCGTCGGCGACCACCCACACCTCGCGCGCCGCACCGGGACGCCACGCGACGCCGATCTCGTCGGCCCCCTCGGCTCCGCGCACTGGCGCTACCAGTCCCGCGCGCGTGCCGATCGGCTCGGTCGCGGCGAACGAAGCCGCCGGCCCCTCGCACGGCTCGTGCAGCACGACGTCGATGTCGACCTCGCCCACCTCGCGCCGCACCGCCGCCAGCGTGAAGGTGCGCAGGCTCGGCTGCTGCTGCGCTGGCAGCGCCCGCAGCGCCGCGAACCACTCGTCCTGGCCCAGCACCGCATCCAGGTCACCCCCGAGCAGCAGCTTCACCCGCTGGTCGAGGACCACATCACCGCACTCGCGTAAGTCGTTGCCGGACAACGTGATTCGCAGGTATGACGGACTCCTCACCTCCCGCCGGGCGAGCCGGACATCGAACGGTCGGTAGGCGCTCATCGGTCACCTCGGGTGGCGATCAGGAGCCGGGCGAAGACCGGGGTGCCGATCAAGGCGCACACCAATCCCATCGGCAGTTGGACAGGAGCGAGAACGGCACGACCGACGGTGTCGGCGACCAAGGCCAATAGCCCGCCGAGCAGCGCCGCCAGCACGAGCAGCCCCCGGTGCCGCGCCCCGAGGAGCACGCGGGCAAGGTGCGGTGCGACGAGGCCGACGAAGCCCACCACCCCGACCACGCTGGTCGCGGCCGCGACCAGCACCACCGAGACGACGATCGCGCCGGCGCGCACGCGCATGGTCGAGACACCGAGCAGCGCCGGGGTGTCAGCGTCCAGCTGGATCAGATCCAGTCGGTGGTGCGCCCACACCCCCGCCGCCAACCCGGCGACCGCGATGACGCCGACGACAAGCGCACCGGCCAGGCTCGCGCCATACGTCGAGCCGCCGAGCCAGGTGAGCGCGCGACTCTGATCGGAAGGGTCGGTCCGCGCGATCAGGAAGGTCGTCAGCGCAGTGGTCCCCGCCTGCACGCCGAGACCCACGAGCACGACTCGAGTCGGGTCGAATCCGCTTCTCGCACAAGCGAAAACGATGACAACGGCGCTCGCAGCCGCACCGGTCAAGGCACCCAGCAAGACTGCCCCCGATCCGGCGGTGAACCCCACCAGAGGTCCGCCAACCAGTGCCAGGATGGCGCCCAGACCGGCTCCCGAGCTGACCCCGAGCAGGCCGGGATCAGCCAGCGGATTGCGACTGACCGCCTGCACCAGCGTGCCCGCAACCGCCAGGGCGACGCCTGCGGTCACGGCCGCGACCACGCGCGGCAGCCGAGACTCCACCACGAAGGACACCGACCCCGGCGCGACACCGCGCACCCAGTTGACGAGATCGCCGCCGAGCAGCAGCCCATCGCCGAGGAGCAAGGCACCGGGGATCGCGGCAGCCAGGGCGGCCGCAGTGACGGCGACCACCAGCCGCGGGTGGCGTGCGGTGCGCTCGAGCGTGCGGCCCATGCCCGTCGCGCCGACGTCCGACCGGCCCGAACGCATCCCCCGGGACAGCCCGATCAGCACCACCGCGCCGACGATCGTGGTCACGACGCCCGTCGGTATGTCGACCGCGGCCTGCGCTCCCAGCGTCGCCCGGACCACGAGGTCGGCGACGATGACCACGGCGGCACCGGCGAGCCCACTGGCGGGCACGCGCACCCGGTGCGGGCGCAAGCCGGGATACCGCCGCGCGAGCCCAGTCACCGCCACCGGAGCGCACAACCCGACGAAACCGAGCGGGCCGCACAAGGTCACCGCGACCGCTGACAGCAGCACCGCAACGACCACGAGTGCGCCCTTGGTCCGACCCACCGGCACCCCGAGCGAGGCCGCGGCGTCATCGCCGAGACCGAGCAGATCCAGACGGGGTGCGAGCGCCAGCAGCAGCACCACACCGACGAGGACGAGAGGGACCGGCTGCAGCACGCCCGCCATACCGGATTGGTCCAAACTGCCTGCGCCCCAAGCGAATAGCCCCTGAGTGCGTTGGCTGTCGAGCAGGATCAGCATGCCGGTCACCGATGACAACCCAAGGGTGAGCACCGACCCGGCCAGCACCAATCGCACGGGCGACCGGTCCCCCGCCGCGAGCAGCGCGATCGCCGCCGCGGCAAGGCCGCCGACGAAGGCCAGGCCCATCCCCGCGAAGCCCGCGACCGGCCAGCCGACGATGGCACCGACCGCGAGGGTCAGCGCTGCACCAGCGTTGACCGCCAGCGTGTCCGGGGAGGCGAGCGGGTTGCGGGTGATCGACTGCAACACGCAACCGGCCATCCCGAGACAGATCCCGACCACCAGGGCGGCGGCCAGCCGCGGCAGCCGCCCGTCGAGCACCAGCGCTCGAGCGGACGGGTCACCGGCGAGCGCGTCCCACAGGACGTGGGCACCCGTCGTGCCCTGGGCCAGATGCGCGATGCCGAGCGCCGCGACGATCCCGAGCCCCAGCAGCGCGCCGAGGAGCCGGTGGCGCGCCCGGCTGGGCTGCACCACCGGCACCGCGTGCGTGAGGGTCACGCCGTCGCGAGGTCGGCGACCAATCGGTCGGCCCACTGGCGCACGGAGGCGGGACCGCCATACAGCCAGACGCCGTCGGCGGTGCGCACCACCTGCCCCGACTTGACGAACGGCAGGCCGGTCCACGCGGCGCTCTTGGGCAGCACGGTCTTGACCGGGTCCGATTCGCTGCTGCCCCAGTAGAGGAAGGTCGTGTTGGCCGGCAGGGTGGACAGGCCCTCGAGGTCGCTCGAACCGACGCCCCAGACCGGGTCACCCTTGCCCTTCCACGCGTTGACCAGCCCGAGCCGCTGCGCGACGGCCCCCGGCAGCGACCCGGTCGCGTGCATCCGGAAGTCAACGGTGTTGCCCTGGGCGTTGGGATAGGCGAGCACATAGGGCCGCTTGCCCGCCGGCGTCGCCTGCACCTTGGTGCGCAGCGTGCCGAGATAGGAATTCATGCTCGCCAGCACAGTGTTCGCCTTGTCCTGCTTGCCGAGCAGCGTGGCCACCGCACGGAAGTTCGACTCCATCTTGCCCATCGGATTGCTCGCATCGGCGCCCTTCAGCAGCACGACCGGAGCGATCTGCTTCAGCCGCCCGAGCACATTGGCGGGCACCGACTCCTCGACACCGACGATCACGTCCGGCTTGGCCTTGGCGATCGCCTCCAGGCTCGGCGTCGCACGCAGACCGACATCGATCGGCTGCCCGCTGATCTTGGCCGCGCTGTCCCATCTGCCGAAGCCCTTGACATCGGCCACCCCGACCGGCTGCACGCCGAGGGTGATCGCGTCCTCGGTCTGCGCCCATTCCAGCGTGACGATCCGCTTGGCCGGGGCGTTCAGCGTGACACGCTGCCCTTTGCCATCGGTGACGGTGACCTGGCCGCCCGCACTTTTGCCTCCTTGGTTGACGGCAGTGGCGGTGCTCCCGCATCCGGCGAGCAACGAGGCGACGGCGAGCATGGGCAGAGCGGACTTCAGGGACATAATGACTTCCGTTGTGAGAGAACGAGATTCGGTATGACGTGTGCTTGGCTTGGCGTGAATCAGGCGGTGGCCGTGAGCGCGCGCAGGTGCCCGAAGGCATCCACCCGCAAACGTCCGTCGGCGGTGTGTCCGGTGGACACCGGCACGCCGAAGGCATCGCTCAGCCGGCCGGCGGTCAGCACCTGCGCGGGCGTGCCGTCGGCGACGACCTCGCCGTCGACCAGCAGCACGACCCGGTCGGCGATGGCCGCGGCGTGGTTGAGGTCGTGCAGGACGACACCGACCGCCGCGCCATCGGTGGCGAGGGCGCGCAGGAGTTCCAGCACGGCGACTTGGTGACGCAGATCGAGGTGGTTGGTGGGTTCGTCGAGCAGCAGCACCGGGGTGTCCTGGGCGAGGCAGGCGGCGAGCCAGACGCGCTGGACCTGGCCGCCGGACAGCGCGTCCACCGCACGGTCGGCGAGCTCGGTCAGCCCGCAGGTCGCCAGGGCCCGATCCACCGCCGCGGCGCCATCGTCGTCCCGCCCGGTGAACCGCTGCCGATGCGGGTAGCGGCCGAAACCGACCGCATCGCGCACCGTGACGCCGGCCGGCACCGGTCGCTGCTGGCACAGCATGGCGATGCGGCGGGCCACCTCGCGCGAGGACAAGTCGGCCGCGTCGGTCGAGCCGTCGTCGGCGACGAACTGCACCGTGCCCCCCGAGAGCGGGTGCAGCCGAGCAATGCCGCGCAGCAAGGTGGACTTGCCGCTGCCGTTCGGCCCGACCAGCGCCGTGACCTCGCCGGGCCGCAGGTCCAGGCCGGCGCCGCGCACGACATCGGTGCGACCGTGGGCGAGCTGCAGGTCGCTGGCAGTGACGGAGGTCGGGCTCATGCGACCAACGTTAGGCAAGCCTTACCTAATCGTGCAACCCGGGTCCGACATCGGCGTGTCCGCAGCAACGCGCCACGGCACGTGCGCAGACGCGGACACCCACGCACCCGCCATACCGAGTGTCCGCAGATCCGCCCCACCGCTCGTGCGCACACGCGGACACCCGCGCGCCCGCCTCTTCGACTCAGCGCCGGCGCGCCGCCACACCCGCACCCATCGCCGCCAGCAGCGTGATGCCCAACCCGAGCACCAACTGCGCGCTCACGTCACCGCGGGTCACCGGGTCGAGCAGATCGAGGCACAGAGCCGCCAGCAACTGCCCCGCCACCGACAGCAGCCCGAAGAGCAGCACTCCGGTGTGCCGCACCGCCCACGCCGTGATCGCGATGAAGACGATGCCGACGAGACCACCCCACCAGGCCCACCACGGCACGCCGGTCGGCGGGCCCCACCCGGCCGTTCCCGTCCGCGCCAGGATCACCGCGCTCATCACCAGCAGCGCGATCGTGCCGACGAAGAAGTTTTGCCAGGTGGTCGCCATCGGGCTGCCGTTGGCGACCGAGACCCGCGCGTTGGTCGCCTGCTGGCCGGCCATCAGCGCACCGGCCGCGAACGCCGCGAGCGCCGGCCAGACCGCGAACGACCCACCACTGCGATGCGCCGTCGCCGACACGACCACACCGACGACCGCCACCACCGCCGCGACCACCCGGGACACCGTCACCGCCTGTATGCCGGCCGGGCCGAGTCCCAGCCGATCGACCAGCAGCGCGTTGAGCGTCTGCCCACCGACCACGCCGACGCTGAAGATTGCCACCCCGACGATCGGCACCGACCAGGACTGCACCGCGACCAGGATCGCCCCGGCGATGCCGCCGATGCACTGCCACCAGCGCAACCGGCCCTCGCGCAGCGCATCGCGGATGCCGAACCATCCGGCCCGCATCGAGCGCGAGACCAGCAAGCCGAGGGTGAGCACGATCAGGCCCGAGCCGAAGCTCCACAGCGCCGCCACGATCCACTGCCCCGAATGCGCGGCCACCGCGCCGTTCATGCGTGACTGCAGCGACAAGCCGACGCCGGCGGCGAAGGCGCCCACCATTGCGAGCAGGTGATGCCGCGAGTCGCCGACCGTGGCCGGCGGCGAAGCCTCAGTGGGCAAAATGCCGGGTTCCGGTGAAGTACATCGTCACGCCCGCCTCTTGCGCCGCGGCGATGACCTCCTCGTCCCGCTTGGACCCGCCCGGCGCCACGACCGCCTTCACCCCGGCGTCGATCAGCACCTGCAACCCGTCGGCGAAGGGGAAGAACGCGTCCGACGCCGCGACCGCACCGCGCGCCCGCTCCTCGCCCGCACGCTGCACCGCGAGCCGGCTGGAGTCGACCCGGTTCACCTGGCCCATGCCGACACCGACCGACGCGCCACCGCGCGCGAGCAGGATCGCGTTGGACTTCACCGCACGCACCGCCCGCCAGGCGAACTGCAGGTCGGCCAGCGTCGGCTCGTCGGCCGGGTCGCCACTCACCAGCCGCCAGTTGGCCGCGTCGTCGCCACCGACGATCTCGCCCGCCTCGCCGCGCACCACCGCGTCGAGTGCGTCGCCTTCCTGCATCAACAGGCCGCCGGAGATCTGCCGCCGCTCCATCGCCGGTTGGCGGTCGCCGACCTTGAGCAGCCGGATGTTCTTGCGCTGGGTGAGCACGTCGAGCGCGTCGGCCTCGAAGTCGGGCGCCACGATCACCTCGGTCAGGATCCCCTTGAGGCCTTCGGCGAGCTCGCGGGTCACCGGCCGGTTGGCGGCGATCACCCCGCCGTATGCCGACACCGGGTCGCACTCGTGCGCCTTGCGGTGGGCCTCGGCGATGTCGGCGCCGACGGCGATGCCGCACGGGTTGGCGTGCTTGATGATCGCCACCGTCGGCTGGTCGCCGTGGTCGTATGCCGCCCGGTGGGCCGCGTCCGCGTCGACATAGTTGTTGAAGCTCATCGCCTTGCCGTGCAACAGCTCGCCCTGCGCCAGACCGTCGCCGTCGGGGCGAAAACCGTTGTCGTACAACGCAGCCGACTGATGCGGGTTCTCGCCATAGCGCAGCGTCTCCCGCTTGGTCCAGGTGGCACCCATCCACGCCGGGTAGCCCTGACCATCGGAGGTGTCGACCAGCACGTTGCCCATCCAGGAGGCGACGTGGACGTCATATGTCGCGGTGTGAACGAACGCCTCGGCGGCCAGCCGCTGCCGCTGCTCGAGGGTGAACCCGCCGGCGCGCACGGCGGCGAGCACGTCGTCATACGTCGAGGGATCGGTGACGATCGCGACGGTGGGGTGATTCTTCGCGGCCGCCCGCACCATCGAGGGACCGCCGATGTCGATCTGCTCGACGCACTCGTCGGCGGACGCGCCGGACAGCACCGTCTCGGTGAAGGGATAGAGGTTGGACACGACCAGGTCGAACGGCTCGACGCCGAGGTCGGCGAGCTGCTGCACGTGCGTGTCTTTGCGCGAGTCGGCCAGGATGCCGGCGTGCACCCGCGGGTGCAGCGTTTTGACCCGCCCGTCGAGGCATTCGGGGAAGCCGGTGAGGTCCTCGACCTTGGTGACCGGCAGGCCGAGCGACTCGATGAGCGCGGCCGAGCCACCGGTGGAGACCAACTCGACGCCGGCGTCGTGCAGCCCGCGCGCCAACTCCTCCAGGCCGGTCTTGTCGTAGACCGAGATGAGTGCGCGCTTGATCGGACGCTGCTGGGACATGAATGCTCCCTCGTGGGTCGTAGCGAAGTCCGAGGCGCACCCAGGCGGGCGATGCGCGTCGATGCGGTTCACTTCCCGGTGGTGGTCCACCTGCGCCAGTCGTGTGCCGCCGAGCTTATCGGCGCGCGGGTCGGCGGCTCTAACCGGACAGGTCGGCCAGGAAGGAATGCTGCCCATCGTCGAACCGGTTGTCGCACGCGGTGACCGCAGCCTTGGTGTTCGCGCCCTCGAGGCAGTCGCGATAGGGCGCCGCCGCACCCCAGAAGATGTACGGCAGCGCGAGGCTGACGCCGAGCATCGCGGTGATCGCCATTCCGCTGATCGTCCACCAGCGCGCGTTGCGCGGGGCGCTCGCCTCTCGCAGCGCGCCATAGCACCGGGCCGATGCGACGAGCGAGGCGGTGAGCGGCAGGAAGGCCACCGCATTGAACGGCACCGGCATGAACGACGCGAGGAACGCGAGCAGCAAATACCCGGTCGCGCGGCGGGACTGGCGGAAGGCGTCCTGCGCCTGCTCCGGGGGCATCGGGGTGTCCATCGTGGCTCACGCTAGCGTGAGCCACCGTGAGCTCCCCCGCCCCCGTCGTCGTGCTGCTGTCCGGAGCCGGTTCGCTGTGCCAGGCCCTTATCGACGCCAGCGCGGATCCGGCGTATGGCGTCCGCGTGGTCGCCGTGGGAGCCGACCGCGCGGGGGTCGAAGGGCTCGCGCGAGCCGAGCGGGCCGGCATACCGACCTTCGTATGCCGGGTGCGCGACTTCCCCGACCGGGCCGCCTGGGATGCCGCCCTCACCGAGCAGGTCGCGTCCTTCCAGCCGGAGCTGGTGGTGTCGGCGGGGTTCTTGAAGCTGGTGGGCGAGACCTTCCTGGACCGGTTCGGCGGGCGCTATCTCAACAGCCACAACGCCCTGCTGCCGAGTTTTCCGGGGATCCATGGCCCGGCCGACGCGCTCGCGTATGGCGTGAAGATCACCGGCGCGACGCTCTTCGTGGTGGACCGCGGCGTCGACACCGGCGCGATCATCGCCCAGGCCGCGGTGCCCGTGCTCGATGACGACACCGTCGACTCGCTGACCGAGCGGATCAAGTCGGTCGAGCGGCCGCAGCTCGTGGAGTATGTCGGCCGACTGGCTCGCGAGGGCTATCGCCTCGAGGGCCGGCGGGTGCTCATCGGCCCCTGACCGCCACACCGCGGCGGGAGCGACACCCGTAGTAAGGGGATCCGGTCGCTATAACCGCCACATTCCCCTACTACCGCTGTAGAGAGAGCCGACACCCGTGGTAAGGGGATGCGGTCGCTATAACCGCCAGATTCCCCTACTACCGCTGTAGCAGAGGGTGTCGTCAGTCGCCGCGCGGAAGCTCGATGACCGACCCGCGCACCGCGCGCGGCGCCCCGTCGTGCGGCGCGCGCTGCGGAGTGGCGTAATCACCGTCCATGGCCATCAGGAAGTCGTCACGGTCGGCGTCGCTGGGGTCGGGATCCCCGGCATACCGCGTGAGCACGTCGGCGACCTGCCGCACCGAGTCGGTGAGGGTGGCCAGGCCGAGGTCGAGCCCGGCCGCGACCCGCGCGGCCTGGTCGACGTGGTCGGCCGGCAGGTGGGTGATCGTCGCGGCGGCGACGCCGGAGACGGTGGCGCGGCAGCGTTCGAGGGGTCGGACCTGGGCCGAGAGTGACTCGGCGATTCCGCGCAGAACTGACGCCGGATCGGGTCCGGCGTCCGTCACGTGCTCTCCTCCTCGGTCATCCCGGCGAGCCTACGCACCTGAACGACCAGTCCCTCGGCTTCGGCGGACAGAGCTTCGAGCGCCTTGGCCGTCGCTGCTGCGACCGACGGATCATCGATGGTGGCGGCACGCTCGCGCTGATCGCGCAGGTCGCGACTCAACTGCTCCAGCGAGCCCGCGGCTCGTGAGGCCAAGTGCGATTGCGCTGCCAGTTCGGCACTGTCACCGACGTGATCGTCGTCCGACCGCGTCATCCGGACCGCCTCCTTGCGTCGAGGTCCGACCCACTCAACGACGATAGGTCACCGAGGCGACCAGATCGGCCAACCGACCCGACGTTGTGCAATGCGATCCGTCCACGCGCACGATGGTGCCCGCCGGGCCAGGCCGGTCAGGCCCGGCCTACCGCCTTAGTCGCGGCGGACGAGCCCTCCACGGCGGGCAGTCGCCCAGTGGGCGCCAGCGATCGCGACGAGCACGCCGGCGCCAAACTCCAGCGCTAGCAACGGAATCGACCACCAGGACGCACCAACCGCGGCCAGTCGCCCGGGGGCGACACCCATCCGCGACAGCCACAGCGTGAGCACCGCGCCGGCCACCAGGACGCCGATGGCCGCCGCTCCGGATTGCAGCTTGGACCGCAGCGGGCTGAGGGCTGCGAAGCGGGCGGCGACGCGATGTCCGACGAAGCCCCCGACGATGAGTGGCAGCAGCGGCATCAGGGCGGCCCAGCCGGGCAGGGCGCCGGCTTCGGGGAGGGCACCGAGCAGCGGAATGGTCGGCAGCGCTCCCGGCTCCACGCTGCTGGTCGAGATGGCCGCACTGCCCACGTGGACCGGCGCGCCGGTGGCCCAGAGGGCGGAGTGGACGATCAGGTTGGGCACCGCGCTGAGCTGACCGAGCCACAGCAGGGCTGTGCCCGAACCGGAGGTGTCCAACAGCCGCGATACCGCGCTGATGCGGTCGAGATGCATCAGGACCGAGCCGAGCAGGACCAGCAGCCCGAGTCCGGCGAGCGCGGCCGCGCCTTCGGCGGCCGGGCGCAGCGCGCGTCGCAAGGGCACCCCACCCCGGTCGATCAGCCGGTCGATGATCGCCCGCAGCGGGTGCTCGCCGTCGCGAGCCAGCGCCCAGCCCGCTCCGAGGGCCACCACGAGCAGCGGCCCGGCCAGCACCGACCACCCGGCGAGCGGGGCCGGACCGGCCTGCGAGAGCGCGGCGAGCGCGAAGCCGGCCACGACATACCCACCGGCGAAGACCGCCCACGGCCGCCACCAGGTGCGCTCGTCGGGTGTGTCGTCGAGCTGGGCCAGCACGCCACGGGCCGCGACCCGCACCAGCACGACCGCGAGCGCGGTCATCAGCAGCGGCGAGAAGGTCACCGCTGAGATCGCGTTGGTCGGCACGCTCACCCGGCCGTGATGCACCAGCCCCCAGAGGCTGGCCGCCAGTGCCAGGCAGTCGGTCCACGAGGTCGAGCTGCGCGGGTCGAGCGTCCAGGCGGCGAGCACGGGGACCAGCAGGACCAAATAGCCCGCTGCGGCGGCCATCACGCCATACCCCGCCGCGGTCAGCAAGACCGCGCGATCGGGGCCGGACGAGGGGCCGGAAGCGGACGTCGGTGTGATGCGCTCGAGCAGACTCATGAGGGCTCCATGGTCACCCGCGCCCCAGCGATCACTCGCGCACCACGCCGGAGGTATGACGAAAGCGCGACGGGTGGTCACCTCGTGAGGCGACCACCCGTCATACGACTGCTGGGGTTACTGCGGGAGGGAGGAGATGATCTCGCGCATCAGCGCGGCGGTCTCGGACGGCGTCTTGCCGACCTTGACCCCGGCCGCCTCGAGGGCTTCCTTCTTGGCCGCGGCCGTGCCGGACGAGCCGGAGACGATCGCACCCGCGTGGCCCATCGTCTTGCCCTCCGGAGCGGTGAACCCGGCGACATAGCCGACGACCGGCTTGGTCACGTGCTCCTTGATGTATGCCGCGGCCCGCTCCTCGGCGTCCCCGCCGATCTCACCGATCATGACGATCGCCTTGGTGTCCGGGTCCGCCTCGAACGCCTCAAGAGCGTCGATGTGCGTGGTGCCGATCACCGGGTCGCCGCCGATGCCGATCGCGGTGGTGAAACCGAAGTCACGCAGTTCATACATCATCTGGTAGGTCAGCGTGCCCGACTTGGAGACCAGCCCGATCGGGCCCTTGCCGGCGATCGTGTGCGGGGTGATGCCCGCGAGCGACTCCTCCGGGGTGATGATGCCGGGGCAGTTCGGACCGATGATCCGCGTCTGCTTGCCGATCGAGTAGTTGTAGAACTCGGCGGTGTCCTTCACCGGGATGCCCTCGGTGATGACGACCAGCAGCGGGATCTGCGCGTCGATCGCCTCGACCGCGGCGTCCTTGGCGAACTGCGGCGGCACGAAGGCCACCGACACATTCGCGCCGGTCGCCTCCATCGCCTCCTTGACCGTGCCGAAGACCGGCAACTCCTTGCCACCGATCTCGGCCGTGGTGCCGGCCTTGCGAGCGTTGACGCCGCCGACGATATTCGACCCCGCCTCGAGCATCAGCGCGGTGTGCTTGGAGCCCATCCCGCCGGTCATGCCCTGGACGATGATCTTGCTGTCAGCGTTCAAAAAGATTGACATTATTGATGATTCCCTCGTTCGTCAGCTGTCAGCGGGTCACTTCGTGCGGGCAAGTTCAGCAGCCTTGGCCGCCGCCCCGTCCATCGTGTCGACCTGGGTCACGAGCGGGTGGTTCAGCTCGTTGAGGATGGCCCGGCCCTCGTTGACGTTGTTGCCGTCGAGGCGCACGACCAGCGGCTTGGTGGCGTTGTCGCCGAGGATCTCCAGCGCGCCCTTGATGCCGTTGGCGACCTCGTCGCACGCGGTGATGCCACCGAAGACGTTGACGAACACCGCACGCACCTGATCGTCACCGAGGATGACGTCCAGACCGTCAGCCATCACCTGGGCGTTGGCGCCGCCGCCGATGTCGAGGAAGTTGGCGGGCTTGACGCCATACTGCTCGCCCGCGTAGGCGACCACATCGAGGGTGGACATGACCAGGCCCGCCCCGTTGCCGATGATGCCGACCTCGCCGTCGAGCTTGACGTAGTTGAGGTGCTTCTCCTTGGCCTTGGCCTCCAGCGGGTCGGCGGCGGCCTTGTCCTCCAGCGCTGCGTGGTCGGGGTGGCGGAAGTCGGCATTGCCGTCCAGCGTCACCTTGCCGTCGAGGGCGATGATCTGCCCGTCGCCGGTCTTGACCAGCGGGTTGACCTCGACCAGCGTGGCGTCCTCGTCGCGGTAGACCTCCCACAACTTCTGCAGCACCGGCACGATCTTGGCGCCGGTCTCGGCGTCGAAGCCGGCCTGCTCGACGATCTGCTTCGCCTTGGCCTCATCGACACCGACATTCGGGTCGACCTCGACGCGCGCGAGCGCCTCGGGCCGCTCGACCGCGAGCTGCTCGATCTCGACGCCGCCCTCCTTGCTGCACATCGCGAGGTAGCGGCGGTTGGTGCGGTCGAGCAGGATCGAGAAGTAGTACTCCTCGGCGATGTCGGCGCCCTGGGCGATCATCACGGTGCCGACGGTGTGGCCCTTGATGTCCATGCCGAGGATCTGCTCGGCATACTGCTGCGCCTCGTCGGGGGTTTTGGCGACCTTCACGCCGCCGGCCTTGCCGCGGCCGCCGGTCTTGACCTGGGCCTTCACGACGGTGACTCCGCCGCCCCCGATCTCCTCAGCTGCGGCCCGGGCGTCCTGCGGCGTCGTGGCGGTCTTGCCAGCCAGCACCGGGACGCCGTGCGCCTCGAACATGTCGCGCGCCTGGTATTCGAAAAGATCCACGCGGAATCCATCCTCGTCCTCGAAGGGATTGTCCGCACCGAAGACTAGACCCGCGCCGTTCCGCGCCGAGTGGCGGGCAGGCCGCCTACCGTGACGAGCTGCGCGGTATGCCGATCAGCTCGCCTCCCAGCGAAGCTCGCACTCGCCGCGCGCTCGCCAAGCGCCGCGCCGCGCCGCGCTCGCCGCCGAGCGCCGCGCCGCGCCGACGGCGGGCGAACTCGCGTCAGCCTCAGGCGTCGGCGTGTTCTCCGACGTTGTCACGCACCCAGTCGCTGATCGCGGTCGTGGGCGCGCCTGGGGTGAAGACCTTGGCCACCCCCATCGCCTCCAGTTGCGGGATGTCCTCCTCGGGGATGATCCCGCCGCCGAAGACGACGATGTCGTCGGCGTCCTTGGCCTTGAGCAACTCGATGACCTTGGCGAAGAGCGTCATGTGCGCGCCGGACAGCACGGACAGCCCGACCGCGTCGGCGTCCTCCTGGATGGCGGCCTCGACGATCTGCTCCGGTGTCTGGTGCAGCCCGGTGTAGATGACCTCCATGCCCGCGTCCCGCAGTGCGCGAGCAACCACCTTGGCGCCGCGGTCATGGCCGTCGAGCCCGGGTTTGGCGACGACGATCCGCAGCGGAGCAGCCTGTTGACTCATGACCGGCAGCTTAGACCGCGCCCGTGACGGGGCTCACAGGGCAGCCGCTCTCACCGAAACCCCGCAGCGCCAGGCCAGCCGGCGACACCCGCACCGCGACACGCGAGGCAGCCGACGACCACGGCAACCCCTGCCCCTCGACCGGTAAAAATTTCGGGCCCAGAAATCCTGTCAATAATTCGCGACGCTGTTTACCGGCCCACGATGCCCGGTGGACTATTGGATCGTTCTGCACCGCGCACCTGATCGGTGATTGCGGGGGTGATGACAGATTCTCGGGGTTCATTGTCATGGTCATGCTCGATACCGATCTCATTGCTGAAGCCATCGCGGCGCCACCGGATCCGCAGGCTCCTGCGGCCGAGCCGTCTCGCGTCAGCCGCCGCACCGTCGCCAAGGGTCTGGCGTGGAGCCTGCCGACGATCTCCACCGCCATCGCGGCTCCGGCATACGCCGCCTCGCCGCCGATCTGCGACCGCTGCGCGGGCGGCACCAATCCCACCGACTGCTTCATCGCCTTCCCCGGCGGTGGCAACAACGGTGGCCACTGCACCTGCGCGCCCGGACTGGTCTGCGTCGGCACCGGGCCACTCGGTCTGCTCAACGTCTGTGTGGGCACCGACCTCGCGCTCAGCACGTGCGGCGGCGCGCAATGCGCGGGCGTGTGCCTGGCCCCGGGCGGGGCGATCGTGACCGCGATCAACACCTTCCTCGCCGCCCTGACCGCCTTCGCCAGCGCCGTCGGCACCCTCGACCTGCTCGGCCTGCGCAGCTGCGTCAACCAGCCGGGGCTGCCCACCAATATCTGCGTCGCGCCGTTCAACGACGGGCGGCTCGGGGCGCTGTGCTCGTATTCCGCATCCTGCGGGAGCAACGCCGTCGTCGACGGGCTGATCCGGACGGTGACCGGCGCCTACAACACGATGATCTCCACCCTGAGCAACCTCGGCGTCCTCGTCTCACCGAAGTGCGCGGACGGCCTGGTGTGCAACGACATCGGCAGCGCGGCGTTCAGCTACGCCGGCGTCCTTGGGACCGGCGGCTTCGGCGTCCAGATCGGCATCGGTTTTTGCCAGTGCCCGCCGCAGACCAAGACCTGCGGCCCGGGCGACCCGACACCCTTCGCCTCCAACCAAGGGTTCGCGGCCTGCACGCCCTGATCACCACCGCTGTTGGGGGATAGCGATTCGATGATCACTACCATCCAGTTGCTCGCCTGCCTGGGCATCGCCGGCGTGCTCGTCACCAGCGGCGTGCTCAAACTGCGCGACCGCGAGGGCGCCACCGCCGCGGTCGGCGAGTTCGCCGTCATACCGGATCGACTGGCCGGGCCGATCGGCCGACTGCTGCCGTATGCCGAGATCGGCATCGGCGTGCTGCTCGTCGTCACCTGGCAGGCCGGCTATCGGGCTGCCGGCGTCCTCGCCACGGTGTTGCTGCTCGGGTTCACCCTGGTGGTCGGCATCAGCCTCGCCCGCGGCGAGGCACCGTCGTGTCACTGCTTCGGTGAGGCCACAGCGGAGCCGATCTCGCGATGGACGCTGGTGCGCAATATCGCCCTCGTGGTGATCGCGTTGCTCACCCTCTCCCGGTCCTTCCCCGGGGTTCCTCGCACCATCGCCGACCAGACCGGCGCCGAGCGCATCCTGCTGATCACCACCGTCGCCGCGGCGGCAGCCGCCAGCTGGTCGCTGCTGCACGCGGCCTCCCTGCACCGCGATCTGGCGACCGCGCGCGAGGCGGCGAGCCGGGCCGGCATACCGGCGGGCACCTTCGTCGCCTCGCCGATCCCGCAGTCGTCGGTGCTGCGCGCCGATGGCGAGCCGGTCTCGCTCGCAGAGTTGTCGCGGGAGCGGGCCCAACTGCTGATCGGTGTCGCGCCGGCGTGCGGCAACTGCAAGGAGCTCGCGCCGGCCTTCGCCGGCTGGCGGGAGGCCTTGCGGGCCGAGGTGGGCGTGACGATCGTGTCGTGGGGCGGGCTGCCCGAAGCGCTCGACCACTACGGTGACCAGAGCGAATTCCTGTATGCCGACCCGGCCGGCTTCGCACTCACCTCACTCGGCATCTCGGGCACGCCGGGTGCCGTGCTGCTCGGCACCAACGGCAAGGTCGCAGCAGGACCGGCGCTCGGTGGTGAGGCGATCATGGAGCTGATCACCGCGATCGTGCAGGCCATCGGGGTCAACGTGATGACCGGCACCGCCCACCAGACCCGGCAGGCGCGTCCGCTCGGCGGAGAAGACCAGGGCACCGAACATCTGCCGGCGGCCGGGAGCCTGCTCGCGCCGTTCGAGGTGGTGGACGAGTCCGGCCGCCGGCAGGCCTTCCGGGACGCGATCCGCGAGGTGAGCGAGGACGGCATACCGGTGGTGGCCTGGCGGGACTCCTGCCCCTACTGCGGTGAGATCGCCGCCGAACTGCGGCAGTTCTCCGAGCGCGGCGAGGTCGTGTTGCTGATCAACGAGCCGATCGCCTCGGTGCGCGCCCAGGGCTTGACCGGGCCGGTGCTGCAGACCGTCGACATCGATGCCTCCGCCGCGCTCGGGGTGCCCGGCACACCAGCGGGTATGCCGGTGCTCGACGGCGTGGTGCAGCCCGGTGGCGGGGTCGGTGGCGGATCGGTGTTGCGGATGCTGGTCGAGCGCGCCGAGGCCGCCGGAAGCTATGTCGAGACACCCGCGCTGGCTGAAGCGCGGCGACTGCAGGCGCACCAGCAGGGTGAGCACGCCGACGCGTCGGCGTGATGCGTGGCCGCACTGTGGCCTTTTCCACAGCGGCATCGGTCGATGTGCGGATTACGAATTGATCACGTTAGGGTGCTGGAGTCCACCCAGGCCTTGCGAGAAAGATGTGACGTGGCTCGTTATCGAGGTCGGCACCGCCCGGTCCGCACTCCGCTGATCAAGCGCCCGTCGGTGGTGCTGCCCACCTCGGGGATCGCCGTGGCGACCGCCGCCGTTGCCGTGACCTACCACGCCGACATCGCCAGCGGATCGACCGGACAACTCGGCAGCGACCTGCGCGTCGCGGCCGCCCCGGTGCCCGTTGCGGCGCCCTCTCCCGACGCCAGCCTCGCCGGTTCGGTCGCCAAGGCTCGGGCGGCCCGCGCAGCGGCCCAGCGCGCCGCCGGTCAGCGGATCGCCATCTCGCGCGCCGCCGCGGCCCGCGCCGCCCTCGCGGCCAAGATGACCGTCGGCACCGACGCGCTGCCCGCCAAGGCCGACGAGCAGGCGCCGCCCCCAGCCGCCGCTCCCTCTACCCCCTCGGCCCTCGCGGCTCGGGCCGCGACGCCGTCCACCTCACGTTCCGGCGCCACCCGCAGCGCCACCGGCTGGGTGTGCCCGATGGCCAGCTGCGGTGCGACCTTCGCCTCCGGTTTCGGCGGCCGGGTCTCCCCCGGCGGCATCGGCTCGACCGACCACAAGGGCAACGACTTCCCCACCCCAACAGGCACTCCGCTGCGCGCCATGAACGCCGGCACGATCGTCGCCGCGGGCTGGTATGGCGGCCAGGGCAAGCGGGTCGTCATCGACTTCGGCGGCGGGGTCAGCGCGGTCTACGCGCACATGTCCGCCCTCAACGTCTCCGCCGGCCAGCGCGTCGCCGCCGGCGAGGTCGTGGGCCTGTCCGGCAACACCGGCAATTCCACCGGGCCGCACCTGCACATCGAGATCCACATCGGTGGCGTGCCGGTCAACCCGCAGCCGTGGCTGCAGGCCCGCGGTCTCTGGTAGCCCGCGTCACTCGCATGCGGATAACCCACTCGCGTGCGCACAACTGACTCGCATGCCGTGATCACCGTCTGCGAGTGAGGTCACCGCATGCGGGTGAACTCAGCGCATGCAAGTGAGGTCACCGCATGCGGCTGAGGACGCTGCGGATCAGAGCTTTTCGACGGGCGCGTACCGCAGCAGCAGGCGCTTGACCCCGGCATCGCCGCCGAAGTCGACATGCGCCATCGCTCGCTCGCCCTGACCCTCGATCCGGATCACCGTGCCGAGGCCGAACGTGTCATGCGTGACGCGGTCGCCCGCCTCGAGGGAGATCACCGGCCGGTTGCCCGGGCTGCGCACGCCCGGCTTCTGCGCCAGCCGCGCCACGGCAGGAGTCGAGGACCGCGGCGAGGAGGTCGCACCAGTGATCCGGTCCCAGCGCACCAGGTCGTCGGGGATCTCACCGAGAAAACGCGACGGCGGGTTGTACTGCGGAGCGCCCCACGCCGAGCGCACCTCCGCACGCGACAGGTGCAGGCGCTCGCGGGCGCGCGTGATCCCGACATACGCCAGACGACGCTCCTCCTCGAGCTCCTTGGGGTCACCGAGCGCGCGCAGGTGCGGGAAGGTGCCGTCCTCCAGCCCGGTGAGGAAGACGACCGGGAACTCCAGGCCCTTGGCGGTGTGCAGCGTCATCAGCGTGACCACCCCGAGGTCCTGGGTGTCGTCACCGTCGGGGATCTCGTCGGCGTCGGCGACGAGCGACACCTGCTCCAGGAAGTCCTCCAGCGGCTGCCCGGGATAGTTGTCGTCGAATTCGCGCGCGACTGCGACGAGTTCGGCGAGGTTCTCGATGCGGGTCTCGTCCTGCGGGTCGTGGCTGGCGCGCAGCTCGGCGATATAGCCGCTGAGGTCGAGGATCTGCTCGAGCAGGTCACCTACTCCGGCGCCAGATTCCCTTGTCTGCCTGAGCTTTTCGAGCAGGGAGGTGAAACCCTCGATGGCTGCAACCGACCGGGTCGCGATGCCCGGCGCATCGGCTGCCCGGCCGAGCGCGGCGATGAACGGGATGCGCTCGCGGTCGGCCAGGGCCGAGACGCACGCCTCCGCGCGGTCGCCGATGCCTCGCTTGGGCACATTGAGGATGCGGCGCAGGTTGACCGTGTCGGCCGGATTGGAGACCACCCGCAGATAGGCGAGCGCGTCCTTGACCTCCTTGCGCTCGTAGAAGCGGGTGCCGCCGACCACCTTGTAGGGCAGCCCGACCCGCACGAACACTTCTTCCAGCGCACGCGACTGGGCGTTGGTGCGATAGAAGACCGCCACATCGCGTGGCTTGACCCCGTGCTCGTCGCCCAGCTGGTCGATCGCTCGGGCGACGAAGGCCGCCTCGTCGTGCTCGGAGTCGGCGACATAGCCAACGATCTTCTCCCCGTCCCCGGAGGAGGTCCACAGGTTCTTGGGCCGGCGGTCGGGGTTCTTGGCGATGACCGCATTGGCGGCCTGCAGGATCGTCTGGGTGGAGCGGTAATTCTGTTCCAGCAGAATGGTTTTGGCGTCCGGGTAGTCCTCTTCGAACTCGACGATGTTGCGGATCGTCGCGCCACGGAAGGCATAGATCGACTGGTCGGCGTCACCGACGACACACAGCTCTGCCGGGGGCACCTGACCGACGGCTGGGTCGGGCGTGCCGGTGCCGACGAGCTCGCGCACGAGCACATATTGCGCGTGGTTGGTGTCCTGGTATTCGTCGACCAGGACATGCCGGAAGCGCCGGTGGTAGTGCTCAGCGACATCCGGGAAGGCCTGCAGCATGTGCACCGTCGTCATGATCAGGTCGTCGAAGTCGAGCGCGTTGGCCTGCCGCAGCCGCCGCTGATAACCGGTGTAGGCCTCGGCGAGCATCCGGTCCTGGTGCGAGGAGTCCTCGGCGGCGACCCGGGCGGCATAGGTCTCCTCGTCGACGAGCTCGTTCTTGAGGTTGGAGACCTGGTGGCTGAACGACTTGGGCGGATAACGCTTGGGGTCGAGGTCGAGATCGCGCACGACCATCGCCATCAGCCGCTGGGAGTCTGCCGCGTCATAGATCGAGAAGGACGACTTCAGCCCCACGGTCGCAGCCTCGCGCCGCAGGATGCGCACGCACGCGGAGTGGAAGGTCGACACCCACATCGCCTTGGCCGCCGGGCCGACGAGGGCCTCGACCCGCTCACGCATCTCGGCGGCCGCCTTGTTGGTGAAGGTGATCGCCAGGATCTGCCCGGGCTGGGCGTGCCGCTGGCCGAGCAGGTAGGCGATCCGGTGGGTCAGCACCCGGGTCTTGCCCGAGCCCGCGCCGGCGACGATCAGCAGCGGCGAACCCTCGTGCACGACCGCCTCCCGCTGCTGCGGATTGAGGCCCTCCAGCAGCGACTCCGGGTCGCGCATCGTGGGCCGGTTGGGCGCGGGCGGGGCCGCCTCCGATGCGTCGCGCGGGGCGTCGCTCGCCCAGGTCGGTATGCCGTGCTCGTCCACCTCGCCGATCCGCCCCGGCGAGCGATGTGGGGACGCCGAGTCGGCGCCGAAACCGGGCAGGGGAAGGTCGTCGAACAGGCTGCTCATCTCGTGCTCCAGCCTACGTGCCGGCACCGACAGCGGCTGGCGTGTGGGGGAAGCCTCGCCGGGACATCCGGCATACGCTCGGCGACGTGATCCGACTCGTCGACCCCGATCCGCAACGGCACGCCGACTGGCTGGCGGCCTACGACGACTTCGACGACGGCGCGGTGCGCCATGGTTTCGGGGTCTATCTGGAGGATCCGGCGCAGCTGCGCGACCCTGCCCATTTTGCCGAGGTGGTGCGCCGGCAGCTGGCCGGTGCCTATGGACGCGAACTGCCCGAGGGTTATGTGCCGGCGACCTGTTTCTGGATCACCGACGATTCCGACATCGTGCTGGGCGCGCTGCAGTTGCGGCATACGGTGGCCACGCCATTCCTGCTCAACGAAGGCGGCCACATCGGCTATGGCGTGCGCCGCTCGGCGCGCGGCCGAGGTGTCGCGACCGCGGCCTTGCGTGAGGCGGTGCGCCGGGCGCATGGTCTCGGCATCGACCGGGTCTTGCTGACCTGCGATCTGGACAATCTCGCCTCCGCCCGCACCATCGAGCGGTGCGGCGGCGTCCTCGAGGACGAGCGCGCCGGCAAGCGCCGCTACTGGATCCGGACGTCCCCGTGAACCTCGACGACGAAGCACATCCTGGGTGAGGCGTCGACTCCGGGCGGCGCGGGCCCGGCGGGTTGGCACTGAGCCCCCACCCCAACGGACGTACGATCGCCCTCGATGAACATCGACCACCTGCTGCAGACGATCCCGGCCGACGCCGTCTACGGGCTCGTCGGTCTGGTGGTCGGCATCGAGAGCCTCGGCATCCCGCTGCCCGGCGAGGTCGTGCTCGTCGCGGCGTCGGTGCTGTCCTCCCGCGGCGGGTCGCAGCTCACCCCGCACGGCATCGCCATCGGCGCGATCCTCGGGGCGGTCATCGGCGACTCGATCGGCTATGCCATCGGCCGGCGTTATGGCGACCGGCTCTTCCGGCTGCTCGCCCGTCGCTTCCCGCGGCATGTCAACGACGATGTCGTCGCCTATGCCGAACATGTCTTCCAGCGGTATGGCGTGCTCGCCGTCTTCTTCGGCCGGTTCGTGGCGCTGCTGCGCATCTTCGCAGGGCCGCTGTCGGGGATGTTGCGGCTGTCCTATCCGAAGTTCCTCGCCGCGAACGTGCTCGGCGCGATCTGTTGGGCCGGCGGCACCACCTATGCCGTCTATTACGCCGGCCGGGCCGCCGAGGCCTATCTGAAGAACTTCTCGTATGCCGGGCTCGCGCTCGCTGTCATTCTCGGCATCCTCGCCTCGACCGTGCTCCGGCGGCGGCTGGAACGCAATGTCGAAGCCTTCGCCGCCTCCCGGCGGGCCGAGAAGGACAACCCCTCCACCGCCCCCGCCTGAACTTCTCGTTGGTTGAGCGAGGACGAGGCGCCAGCCGAGTCCGCGTCGAAACCCGATGAACCCAGGAGGTTTCGACTCGCTCCGCTCGCTCAACCGACGAAGAAGGTGCCCGCTCGCTCAACCGACGAAGAAGGTGCCCGCTCGCTCAACCGACGAAGAAGGTGCCCGCTCGCTCAATCCACGGGGCGCCGCGGCATACCCTCGACGTCGTGGACGCCATCGACGCCGCCTTCGCCGCGATCGACCGGCGCGGGTTCCTGCCCGAAGGCACCGCTGACCCGCGGGTCGATGCGCCCATCGAGATCGGGCATGGCCAGACCAACTCTCAGCCCCGCACGGTGGCCGACATGCTGCGCTTGCTGCAGCCGCACCCCGGGCAGCGCGTGCTCGATGTCGGCTCCGGATCCGGTTGGACCACAGCGCTTTTGGCTCACCTGGTGGGCGCGTCGGGTGAGGTGTTCGGTGTCGAGATCGTGCCGCAGCTGGTCACCTTCGGTGCCCGCAACCTGGCCGCCACCGACCAGCCGTGGTCCTCGATCCGGGCCGCCGCGCCGGGCAGGCTCGGCCTGCCACAGTTCGCGCCCTTCGACCGCATCCTCGTCTCGGCATCCCCGCCCGAGCTACCGCAGCAACTGGTCGACCAGCTCGGTCCTAGCGGCCGGATGGTCATCCCGGTCGCCGGCGAGATGCTGCTGGTGCGACGCGTCGGAGCCGAGGTCGAGGTGACCCGGCACGGCCGTTACCGGTTCGTGCCCCTGCACGCGTGAAGTGTCCGCGTGTGCGCACCACGGCTGGTGCGCACGCGCGGACACCGGGCCAGCTCCGGCATACCCCCTAGAGCAGACCGAGCGCGGTGAGTTCGGCCTCGTCGAAGACGCGCGACCGGATCAGGAAGCGCACGCCCTCCGGCGCCTCGAGGGAGAACCCGCTTCCTCGGCCAGGCACCACGTCGAGCGTCAGGTGGGTGTGCTTCCAATATTCGAACTGCGACTCCGACATGTAGAACGGCACCGGCTCGACGACCCCGTCAATGCGCAACTCCTGCAGCAACACATCGACGTCACCGATGAGGAAGTCGCCGTCCGGATAACACATCGGCGCGCTCCCGTCGCAGCAGCCGCCGGACTGGTGGAACATCACCGGTCCGTTGCGCTCCACCAACCGGCGGATCAGTTCCGCGGCGGCCTCGGTGTAACCCACCCGCTCGACCTCGGTCATGTCCGCTCCTCTCACCGATGAATTCAGCTGCCGATCGACAAGGGGCAGCACGCACGAGCGGCATACCGCCCCCTGGTTCGATCAACGATTCGGTCGACGATCCGCACGGGCGAGCCTGCGAGCCGATGCGGGGAGGAGCCGAATCAAAGGACATCTGATCGAACGGGGCGGTACGCACGCGAGCGCGAGCGAGCGGCATACCGCCCCCGTTCGATCAGAAGAAGCCGAGCGCGTCGGGGCTGTAGGAGACCAGGAGGTTCTTGGTCTGCTGGTAGTGGTCGAGCATCATCTTGTGCGTCTCGCGCCCGATGCCGGACTGCTTGTAGCCGCCGAATGCCGCGTGCGCCGGGTAGGCGTGGTAGTTGTTCACCCACACCCGACCGGCCTTGATGCCGCGGCCCATCCGGTATGACGTGCCGCCGTCGCGCGACCACACACCGGCGCCGAGACCATAGAGGGTGTCGTTGGCGGTCTTGAGCGCGTCCGCCTCGTCGTTGAACTGCGTCACCGACACGACCGGGCCGAAGATCTCCTCCTGGAAGATCCGCATCGAGTTGTCGCCCTCGAAGACCGTGGGCTGCACGTAGTACCCGCCGTCGAGGTCGCCACCGAGCTTGGCGACCTCGCCGCCGGTGAGCACCTTGGCGCCCTCCTCCTTGCCGATCTCGAGGTAGGACTTGATCTTCTCCAGCTGGTCGTT
This sequence comes from Metallococcus carri, assembly GCF_011440275.1. GTDB lineage: Bacteria > Actinomycetota > Actinomycetes > Actinomycetales > Dermatophilaceae > Metallococcus > Metallococcus carri. The sequence goes on from NZ_JAAOIV010000009.1 coordinate 118,224, forward strand.
GCTGGCCTGAGCGCCCATCGTGGTGTCGGTGTCGAGCGGGTTGCCCATCTTGATCTTCTCGACGCGGGCGACGGCGTCCTTCATGAACTCGCTGTAGATGCTGCTCTGCACGAGTGCGCGAGAGGGACAGGTGCACACCTCACCCTGGTTGAGGGCGAACATCGCGAAGCCCTCCTGCGCCTTGTCGTAGAACGCATCCCGTTGTGCTGCAACGTCTTCGAAGAAGATGTTCGGGGACTTGCCACCGAGTTCGAGGGTGACCGGGATGAGGTTCTGGCTGGCGTACTGCATGATCAACCGGCCGGTGGTGGTCTCGCCGGTGAAGGCGATCTTGGCGATCCGCTTGTTGCTGGCGAGCGGCTTGCCGGCCTCGGTGCCGAATCCGTTGACGACGTTGAGGACGCCGGGCGGCAGCTGGTCGCCGATGAGCTCCATCAGCTTCAGGATCGACCACGGGGTCTGCTCGGCCGGCTTCAGCACGACCGCGTTGCCGGCGGCGAGCGCCGGTGCGAGCTTCCAGACCGCCATCAGGATCGGGAAATTCCACGGGATGATCTGGCCGACCACGCCGAGCGGCTCGTGGTAGTGATAGGCCACCGTGTGCTCGTCGATCTCGCTGATCGTGCCCTCCTGGGCGCGCAGCACCCCGGCGAAATACCGGAAGTGGTCGATCGCAAGCGGTATGTCGGCCGCGAGGGTTTCGCGGACCGCCTTGCCGTTGTCCCACGACTCGATGACCGCGATGTCCTCGAGGTTCGCCTCCATGGTGTCGGCGAGTTTGAGCAGCAGGTTGGCGCGCTCGGTCGGCGCGGTGCGGCCCCACGAGTCGGCCGCGTTGTGTGCGGCGTCGAGGGCGGCCTCGATGTCCTCGGCGGTGCCCCGGCCCACCTGGGTGAAGACCTGACCGGTCTGCGGGGCGTAGTTGTCGAAATACTCGCCCTTCTTCGGCGCGACGAACTCGCCGCCGATGAAGTGGCCGTACTTGTCCTCGACCTTGATCTGCGAGCCGGAGCTTCCCGGCCGTTCGAACACGGGCATTGCGGGCTTCCTTTCGCCATCGGGGCGGGCTCGCCCCGGCTGCCCGTGACGCTAATCACACCGACGTTGCAATCACGTTGCACCAGAAAGCTCTACTCCCGCCGTGGCGGGTGGTGGCGGCTTCAGCTGCAGGCAGCCGCGCTGCCATTCGTACGCACGCAGGTGTACGCCGCGCTGTCATTGGTCGTGTCGGAGTTGGCGTTGCCGTTCGTGGTCCCGACCTTGAGGGTGGCCGTCGCGGTGTTGTTGCCGCCGATGGACGACAGCGCCACGCCGAGTGTCCAGCACGCCCCGGCAGCCAGCGTGCCGGTCGTGGTGAAGGTGTAGGTCGTGCCGGCCTGGACCACGGTGCTGTTCGTGACCAGCGTCCCGGACAGCGCCACGGAGGTTGTGCCCGTGACGGTCAGGGTGAAGGTGCTGCCGGACGCGAGTGCCGAGCCCACCGCGCAGACGCTGAAGTTGACGGTCGCGGAGTTGTTGCTGCTCGTGTACCCCGCACCCGTCACGGCGACGTCCTGCAGCGAGCTCGCCTGCGCCGCGGCGGGACGCCCGACGATCAGGACGGGCGTCGCCCACGCGGTCCCCTTGACCACGGCGCGGCGTGACATCTGTGCCATCTGAAGCCCTCTCTCAGGATTGCCGCCTACGGTACGGATCGGGAGGCCGGAACCACTCATCGATGCAGCTTTGTTTCGCAGATCTGCACGGAATGGAGGAACCGATGCCTGCAGACAACGCCCGCACGTTCAACGACCCTCGGGTCGTCGCCGTCTACTCGGCCACGGGGTGGCTCGACCCCGGCGAGGAGCGCAGCATCCGTCGGGTTGCCCGCGAGTGCCGCGGCGGCCGCATCGTCGACCTCGGCGTCGGCACCGGCCGCACGACGGGTCTGCTCACCTTGCTCAGTGACGACTATGTCGGCCTGGACTATGCGCCGCGCATGCTGGCGAAGGCGCGCGAACGCTTCCCCGGGGTCGACCTGCGCGACGGTGACGCGCGCCGGCTGGACGGCATACCTGATCACAGTGCGCGACTGATCATGTTCTCCTACAACGGAATCGACGCGGTCGCTCATGAGGATCGGGCCGGCGTGCTGGCCGAGATCGTGCGCGTCCTCGAGCCCGGCGGGTATGCCGTCCTGTCCAGCCTCAACCTGCACGGCCGGTCCGCGCGGCCCCGCTTCCACCGGCTGCTGTCCCGCGACGAGGGGCTGCTCACGCCCATCCGCCGAGCGCGCCGGCTGGGCCGGTCAGCGCTCAACTACCGGCGGGCCCAAAGTCACGTGCGGCGCGGCGATGGCTGGGCGCACCTTCCCCTCGACGCCCACGAATGCGGCGTGCTCGCGCACTTCTCGACGCTCTCCCGGCTGCGCGAGGAGTGGGCGACGGCAGGGCTCACCGTGGTTGCGATCTACACCGACAGGGGCCGGGACGTGACCGCCGACGAGGACAGCGACGCCGACTACTTCCACTACGTGCTGCGCGCCGCCTGATCGAGCCTGCGCAGGTGTGTAGCGGCCAGGGTGCGCATCGGGCCGCTGGCCAGCCCGGCGAGCGCACGCCATGCGCCGAGGTCGTCCGCGCCCCACTCCGAGCGCGTCCAGGTGGCCAGCAGGTCCGGCCGGCAGGATGTCGCCACCGCCCGCGACAACGCCGCGTGCACCCGATCGCGGATCTCGACCACCCCGGGCGCCATCGAGTGCGGCAGCAGCGGCCCCGGATAAGCCCGCACCGCTCCAGCCACGTCCCCCACCGCGACCATCGCCTCGACGGCCGACCAGTCGGTGGCGACCTGCACGGTCAGCCGGTAGGGCCGCGACCCGAGCACGTCATCGCCGAGCACCTTGCGCAGCCGGATCAGCTCGGCCCGCACCGTCGACTCCCCACCGTCGGATTCGTAGAGCTGACAAGCGATTTCGTCACCGCGCAGGCCATCCGGGTGCTCGGTGAGCACCGCCACGATCTCGCTGTGCCGCGGGCTCAAGACCGTATGCCGACCGCCTCCCCGGACCGTCAACGCGTCGGCTCCCAGCCCGGTGAGCTCGGTGCCGCTCGGCGGCGGGTCCGCCAGGGCGAAGCCGGCATCGGCCCGCACCAGCTCCCACTCGGCGAGGCGAGCGGCGGCCCGCAGCATCGCCATGGTCTGCGGCACCGCGATCGCGTCACCGCCGGTCACGTCGACCGCTCCGACGATGCCACCGGTGCGCAGATCACGGATCGGCACGGCGGCACACGACCAGCGGTGCACCGACTCCCGGAAGTGCTCGGCGCCGAACACCTCCACCGGCCGCCCGAGCGCGAGCGCCGTGCCCGGCGCATTGGTGCCGGCGAGCCGCTCGTCCCAGGTCGAGCCCTCGACGAAACCGATGCCCTCCGCCTGGCGCAACGCCGACCGGCTGCCCTGGACGAAGAGCAACTGACCGAGTTCGTCCGCGACCGCCATCAACGCATCGCACCGCTCGGCCGCCTGGCCGACGACATCCTGCAGCACCGGCAACGCCCGCCAGAGCGGGTGCTGCGCGCGGTGTTCCCGGAGCGCGTCCGGGTCGAACACCACCGGTGCCTCGACCTCTTCGCGGCGCACGCCCGCGGCCGACGATCGCATCCAGGATGCGGTCACCAGGGGCCGGACGGCGTGCTTCATCCCACCAGTAGAACCCGCCGCCGAACCGATGGGAAGGGTGAACGGGTGAAATCAGCCGGTATGCCGGTGTCGCTGCTGGTCGCGGGCGCGCTCGTATTCGGCGATGACCATGTCCACGACGCTCGGCCAGGACTCCTTGGGCAGCTGGGTGCGGTTGGTCTCGGTCATCCGCTCGCGCAGCGGCTCGTCCCGCCCGAGACGCACCAGCGCTTCGACCATCGCCGCGTCGTCACCGCACAGCACCCCGTTGACGCCGTCCGCGACGAACTCGGACACGCCGCTGCGCCGCGGCGCCACCACCGGCAGCCCGGTCGTGCGCGCCTCCAGCGCGGCGATGCCGAAGGCCTCGAGTTCGGCCGGCGCGATGTAGAGATCGCTGGTGCGATAGACCTCGCGCACCTCGTCCCGGGTTCGCCGCCCCGGCGCGGAGAACCACGACCTCGCGCCCTTGGCCGCCACCGCCGCCTCCAGCCGGGGTCGCAACGGCCCCTCGCCCAGCACCTCCAGCCGCAGGTCCACCTCGGGCGCGCGCCGCCTCGCCTCTGCCACGATGTCGAGCAGTTCCAGCGGTCGTTTGCGGCCGGCCAGCCGCATCGCCGACACGACCCGCACCGGGTCGCCCGTCGCGCGCACCGGCCGCTCCCCCGGCTGCCACTGGGACACGTCGATGCCGTTGGGCAGGATCGACACCGGATGCCGCGGCCCGGCCAGATCCATGATCGGCAGCGCCGCCGGCCCAGACACTGCGGACAGCGCCACGCCCTGGCGAGCCCAGCGGCCGACATACCCGAGCAGTTTGATCGGCGTGGTCATCCAGCTCTGCATGGAGTGCCAGGTGACGGCGGTCGGCAGCCCGATCTGGTCGGTCACCCGCACCGCGTCATTGGCGAAGGGCGCCACGACCCCGAGGTGGACGTGCGCGACGTCATACTGCCCGGCGACGAGCAGCCGGCGCAGCGTCGGGGGCGCGAGTGGATTGATCGGCAGTCCGCGCGGCATCGGGATCGCCAGCCGGTGCACCGGGACCCCGTCGATGAACTCGCATTCATTGCGCTTCTGGCCCGGTTCGCGGGTCGCGGTGAAGGCCGTCACCTCGTGGCCCGCCGCGCGCAGATGGCGCGCGAGGTCGTGCACCTGCACCTCGATGCCACCCAATCGCGGCAGGTAACAGTCCGAGATCAGGGCCACCTTCACGGGCTCGATGATCCCATGCGTGACAATGGCGCCGATGTCGCACACGCTCGTGGCCTTCCACGCCCACCCGGACGACGAGGCGCTGCTCACCAGCGGCACCCTCGCCAAGGCGGCCGCCGCCGGTCACCGGGTGGTCATCGTGGTGGCGACCGACGGCGCGGCCGGGCTCGCGTCGGTCGACTTCCGTGGTGACGGGCAGCTCGCGCAGCGCCGGCTGGCCGAGTTGCGGCGCAGCGCGGAGGCGCTGGGGGTCGCGGACGTCATACATCTGGGGTATGCCGACTCGGGCATGGGTCCGCAGGAAGCTCCCCCCGGCTCGTTCGTCGCGGCGCCGGTGGAGGAGGCGGCGCAGCGTCTCGCGCGGATCCTGCGCGACCAGCGTGCCGACGTGCTGATGACGTATGACGCCCAGGGTGGTTACGGCCACCGCGACCACGTGCGCGTGCACCAGGTCGGGGCCCGCGCGGCCGAACTCGCGCCGGTGCGCCGGGTGGTGCAGGCGACCGTGCCGCGCGACACGATCGTGCGGGCGCTGCGGCTGGCCCGCCGGGTCTACCGGTTCCCCGCCGACTTCGACGCGGCGGCCTTCGAGCGGGCCTTCAGCCCGCGCTCGCAGATCACCCACCGGGTCACCGTGCTGCGGCAGATCCGCGCCAAGCGCGCCTCGATGCGCGCGCACGCGTCGCAGGCCTCGGCCGATGACGGGGCCGACCGCACCCTGGCGGCCTTCCTGCGCATCCCGCGGCCGCTCTACGACCTGGTCTTCGGACGCGAGTGGTTCATCGACCCGGCCCACCGCGGCCCGGTCGCCCGTGACATCTTCGACGGGCTGCCATGACCGAGCATCCGGCCTTTCCCAGCATCGGCTGGCGGCAGGTGCTGCAGGCCCTGGTCGGCATCGCGGCCGCGGTGGCCATCATCGCCTTCGGTATGCCGTTCTTCGCGCACACCAGTTGGTCGCGGATCCTCAGTCACCTCGGCCAGGTCGGCTGGCTGGCCGGGCTCGAACTGTTCGGGCTGATGGCCTTCGGGCTGTGGTGCTACACCTTCACCCTCACCGGATCGCTGCGCGGCCTCAGCCACTCAAAAGCGTTGATTCTCAACGTTGCCGGCTCCGCGGTGAGCAACCTGCTGCCGGGCGGCGGTGCGGTGGGCGCGGCCGCGAGCTATCTGATCCTGCGGTCATGGGGTTTCGCCCGGCGCGACATCTCCACCTCGGTGATCGTCACCTCGGTGTGGAATGTGCTCGCCCGCGTCGCCATGCCGCTGCTCGGTGTCGCGGTGGTCGCCGAGGCCGGCAACGCCCTGCCCAAGGGCGTGCGCACCGGCGCCTTCGTCGGCGGCAGCACCGGCCTGGTGGTGCTGCTGGCCTTCATCGCGGTGCTGATCAGCCCGGGCGCGACCGCGCGCCTCGGCCGCATTCTGGACCGATCGATCGGCGCCCTGCTGCGCCGCACCCGCCGCGGCGCGCGCGTCAACCTCGCCGAACTGCTGGTCGACCAGCGCAGCCGCATCTCCACGGTCACCGCGCATGGCTGGCTGCCGATGACCTTCGGCGTGGTCGCCTTCCTCGGCATCTACTACCTGCTGTTCGTGCGCTGCCTGACCGCGGTCGGGGTCACCTTGTCGTGGTCGGACCTCTTCGCGGCGTATGCCGTGGGCCGGTTGCTCTCCGCGGTCGGCGTCACCCCCGGCGGACTCGGGATCACCGAAGCGGGCACGCTGGCGGTGCTGGTCGCGTGGGGAGCCGAACCCTCCAGCGCCGCCGCGGGCGTGCTGGTGTTCGCGCTCTTCTCTCACCTGCTGGAGGTGCCGATCGGCGCGCTCGGGTGGCTCGCCTGGTGGCTGTCACCGAAGGTCGAACCGAGCGACCCCTGACGGGGGGCGGGCTCCGGACGCGGGTCGAAGCGGTCGGCCCACAGCGCCGCCCACCACACCACGAGCGCGCACCCACCGGTGACGGTCACGGTCACGAAGGCGTCGAACAGATACATCGCGGCGCTCGCCCCGTTGAAGCGGTAACCGATGAGCCCGAAGATGAATAGCCACGCCCCGACCATCGCCAGGATGCTGGCGGCCAGCAGCGGCCACGGGCGGCCCGAGCTCAGCCGAGTCGTCGAACGGGCCCGCAGGGCGAGGACACCGGCGGCGCCGAGACCCAGCCAGGCCAGGCAGACGAGCGCCGCGGCATACACGTCCGAGGGCCGGTGCCAGTAGGCCGCCACCGTGCCCATGCCGATGCTGACCGCGACGAACCCGGCCGCGGCGACGGCATACGGTCGGGCGATCCGCGGGACCGCCCAGACCGAGGCGACGGCGAGGATCACCCCGGTGGTGGAGTGCCCGCTCGGCAGCGTGTTGGGGCCGGTGACCGCGTGGAAGACGTAGTTCTTCAGCACCTGGGTGGTGACCGACGCGCCCGCGATCATCACCGGGATCGCGGCGGCGACCGCCCACCGGCGCTGGATCGCCGCCAGCACCGTGCAGACCAGGGTCGCCTGGATCAGATGCGGCACCGTCACGATCGACAAGAAGAGCACCATCCGGTCGTAGCGGGCGATGGTGCCACCGACGGAGTACATGCCGAGGGTGTCCCACTGGCGGCCGGTGTAACTGTGCAGCGCGAACCGCATGAGCACCCACATCCCGGCGAGTGAGAGCAGCGCGATACCGAGCAGGTGCAGCGCGGGACGCAGCACTGAACGGTCCGGTGGGGCGGTCGGCATACCCCCTAGTGTGCGGCCTCGACCTATGCCGCACCTGTGCTTCCCCGAGGTGCTACTCCCACTCGATGGTGCCCGGCGGCTTGCTCGTCACATCGAGCACGACCCGGTTGACCTCTTCGACCTCGTTGGTGATGCGACCGGAGATCTTGGCCAGCACGTCATAGGGCAGCCGCGACCAGTCGGCCGTCATCGCATCCTCCGAGGACACCGGCCGCAGCACGATCGGGTGGCCATAGGTGCGGCCGTCACCCTGGACGCCCACCGAGCGGACGTCGGCGAGCAGCACGACCGGGCACTGCCAGATGTCGCGGTCCAACCCGGCAGCGGTCAGTTCTTCACGAGCGATCTTGTCCGCGCGGCGCAAGACGTCCAGCCGCTCCTCGGTGACCGCGCCGACGATGCGGATGCCCAGGCCGGGGCCGGGGAAGGGCTGGCGCCAGACAATCCCTTCGGGCACGCCCAGCTCGAGACCGACCTGGCGCACCTCGTCCTTGAAGAGCGACCGCAGCGGCTCGATCAGCTCGAACTGCAGGTCGTCCGGCAGGCCGCCGACATTGTGGTGGCTCTTGATGTTCGCGGCGCCCTCGCCGCCGCCGGACTCGACCACGTCGGGGTAGAGCGTGCCCTGGACCAGGAATTTCACCGGATGGCCGTCGGCCTCGGCTGAGCCGACCACCTCACGCGCCGCCCGCTCCAGGGCGCGGATGAACTCGCGGCCGATCGCCTTGCGCTTCTCTTCGGGGTCGGTCACCCCGTCGAGCGCCTCGAGGAACTGCTTCTTGGCGTCGTTGACCACCAGTTTCACCCCGGTCGCCTCGACGAAATCCTGCTCGACCTGCTCGGCCTCGCCTTCGCGCAGCAAACCGTGGTCAACGAAGACGCAGGTCAGCTGGTCCCCGACGGCCTTCTGCACCAGCGCCGCCGCGACCGAGGAGTCGACGCCACCGGAGAGCGCACACAACACCCGGTCCTCGCCGATCTGCTCGCGGACCTGCTCGACCAGGGTCTCCACGACGTTCTCGGCGGTCCAGTCGCCGGTGAGCCCGGCTCCGGCATACAGGAAGTTCTCCAGCACCCGCTGCCCGAAGGTGGAGTGCATGACCTCGGGGTGCCATTGCACGCCATACAGCTTGCGTTCGTCGTCCTCGAAGGCGGCCACGGGCGCGCCGGGCGTCGTCGCGGTCACCCGCACGCCCTCGGGCGGTGTCGAGGCGGAGTCGCCGTGGCTCATCCAGACCGACTGTTCGCTGGGCTGGCCGTTGAACAGCGTGGAGCCGGTGTCGCTGATGTTGGCCATCGTCGAGCCGTATTCGCGCAACCCGGTGCGCTCGACCTCACCGCCGAGCGCCCGCACCATCGACTGGAAGCCGTAGCAGATGCCGAAGACCGGGACGCCCGCCTCGAGCAGGGCCGGGTCGAGCGGCGGCGCGCCATCGGCATACACCGAGGACGGACCACCGGACAGGATGATCGCCGCGGGCTCGCGCGCCAGCAGCTCGGCGGCGTCGGCAGTGTGCGGGACGACTTCGCTGTAGAGGTTCGCCTCACGCACGCGGCGGGCGATCAGCTGGGCGTATTGCGCACCGAAGTCGAGGACCAGAACGGGGTGGTCTTGCAAGGGGGACGTCACGCGCCCAGGGTAGTCGGCTGCCGCCGCTCGCCTTCCACGCCGGCCAGCGTCCGCTCGACGTCGGCGGCCATCTTCCGCTCCACCCAGAAGGACAGGAACGGCACGCAGCCCGCGAGCATCACCAGGACCATTTTCCCGAGCGGCCACCGCACCTTGAACGCGAGGTTGGCCACGGCAGCGACATACGCGAGGAAGAGCAGACCGTGCGGCTGCGGCCACCAAGCGAGCGCCTTGTTGTCGAAGCCGTAGTTGAGGATCACCTCGGCGACCATGAGCAGCAGGCCGATGCCCACGAGGATCGCGGTGACCTTGAAGAGCGTGAGCGCGCGGCGCACGCTGTCGGGTTCGATCAGGTCGGTCTGGGTCATGAGGAGGTCGTCTCCGTATGCCGGGTGCTGCGGTCGGCGTCCATTGTCACCTGCTCGGCTGTGCTGCTGTCCGGCTGGTCCCCCGGGGTGTCCGCCGTCGCGTTTCCGGCGGCGCGACGGCGGAGTCCGTCGCGGTAGTCGTCACGGACCATGCGCCACCAGATGTAGACCGCGAAGAGCGCGAACACCCACCACTGCAGGGCGTAACCGAGGTTGCGGATCTGCAGCCCGCTCACCGCCGGGCGCGGCGGCGGGAACGGCTGCACCGGCGCGACGGTCACCGCGGGGCGCTCAGCTGTCATGAAGACGAAGGCGTTGTAGAACGAGCCGCCCCAGGCCGAGAGAAGTTCGGCCAGGTTCACCGTGCTGAGTTGCCCAGGCGGGGATTGTTCGCTGGCCGGGGATTCCCCGGGTGCGAGGGCGCCGTCCAGCGTCACCTGAGCGCTCGTCGGAGCCGGTATGCCGGAGGTCGTGGTGACGAAGCCGCGCACGATCGGGATCGTCGCTCCGGTCGAGGCGACCCGGAAGCCGGTGACCACCCAGTAGCCCTGACGGCCCTGGTAGAGCCGCCCGCTGACCAGCACCTGCTGGCCGGGGTTGTAGCGGCCACGCACCGTGACCTTGCGCAGCGACCCGTCCTTCGGGAATGGCTGGTGCGGCGTGACGATCTGCTCGAGGGCGACGCGCGGCCGGTCGGTGGTCTTCTCGGCGGCGCGGGTGCCCTTGTCGCGGGCGACATTGAGCTGCCACAGGCCGAGCAGGCTGAAGGAGACTACGATGACGACGAGGACCGCGAAAAGCCCCAGCCAGCGGGGCTTGAGCGCGGTCCGGAGCATGGCGTCCAGCCTACGTCGGCCCGTTCCCCCGACCCCGGCCGCTCCCACGACACCCGTAGTAGAGGAATCCGGCGGCTATAGCGACCGCCGCCCGCGTCCGCTCCCACGACACCCGTAGTAAAGGAATCCGGCGGCTATAGCGACCGCCGCCCGCGACCGGCATACGACTCAGGTCGGCAAGCCGCCGCACATCTGCAGCGCGAGCACGACCTGGCGCATGAAGGCGTCCGGCTGCAGCCGCAACCCCATCAGCGGGATGCGCAGCACCCGATTCTCTTGCAGGACAACGTGATTCTGACGCAACGCGTCGTTGATCGGGTTCAGCCCCTCACCGTGGTGGATGCCGTCGATCTCCACCACCAGGCCGCATGGCCAGCGCACATCGAGGTAGACGCGGCCGTTCGGCCCGTGGCAGAGCGCCTGTCGTTCCGGCTCCGGCAGGCCGTACTCGCGACAGAGCTGGGCGAAGTCCAACTCACCCATCGACTGCGCTCCATTGCCGATGTCGAAGGCCATCTGTTGGATGAAGGCGCGCCGAGCGCGGGTCCGCGTCGACGCCGCCGCCGCCATGAGTTGCTCGCCGCTCAGCAGGCGCTGCTGCACCGCCATCACCATCACGAGTGCCGCCTGCGCGTTCGAACGCGCCCAGCCGGCCGCTCTGATCGCCGCCACCCCGACGCCCACGCACGGCAGCGGCCCACCGTCGAGTTCGCCCTCGGTGCGCCGGTTGATGTTGTGCACCAGGACCCCGGGCACCTCCAGGCGCGCCTCGAACCGCGGCACCGAGACGTGCACGAGTTCGTCATCGAAATTGCTGAGCCCGGCCGCCGCGAGCGCGGTCACACCATCGAGCGCCGCCGTGCGCCCGACCTCGAGCACGGCATGCCACCAGGTCGTGTCGTCGCCGTGCATCGACGGGATGGCCGCGACGGTCTGCGCGCCGCGCACCTCCCAGCGGTGGGCGTCGAGCTCGGCCCGGATTGCGGCGCGGCTCACCGCCAGTTCAGCCAACTGTCGGCGCGACACCAAGCCGCCCTGACATCGCGCCACTGCCTCGACTCGGGCCCGCCGCGCCAGTCGTTCGTCTCTCGTGGTCATCGCCCCAGGGTTGGGCAATCACGGGTCGCGCCGCGGGGCGCGAACGCAACCTGTGGATAACCCCGGGCGGCGGCCCGGCGGCTATAACCACCGGATTCCTCTACTACGGGTGTCGTATGCCGGCGGCTGGCCGGCCGCTATAACCGCCGGATTCCTTTACTACGGGTGTAGGGCGTCAGGAGACCGCCGGCATACCGAGCGGCACCGTGTGACCCGACACCCGGCCGGCGAGCCCAGGCACCCGTCCCGGCCGGGGCTCGAACCGGCGATAGGGCTCGCCCTGCGCGGGTCGCTCGTCGACTTCTCCCTTGGCCGGCCACATCGACATCGCCCGCTCAGCCTGCGCGGTGATCGTGAGCGAGGGGTTGACGCCGAGGTTGGCCGACACCGCCGTGCCGTCGACGATGTGCAGGCCGGGATAACCCCACACCCGGTGGTAGGCGTCGATCACACCGGTCTCCGGCGACTCCGAGATCGGCGCGCCACCGAGGAAGTGCGCCGTCAGCGGTATGCCGAAGATCTCGCCCCACGTGCCACCCGGGATCGCCGTGACGCCACCCATCTCGGTGAGTCGCGCGGCAATGGCGCGAATTGCCTTGTGCCCGTTGGGAATCCACGAGGGGTTGGGTCGACCGTGACCCTGCGTGCTGGTCAGCCGCAGCTTGCCGAACCGCTTGCGCGCCGACACGGTGATCGAGTTGTCGAGGTTCTGCATCACGAGGGCGATGATCGTCCGCTCGCTCCACCGCGGCCCGAAGGCCGCACGCAGGTTGGTGATCGGCGCCTTGACGAAGTCCACCGTGAAGGATCCGAGGCGACCCGGCAGGGCCTTGTCACCCGGCACGAGCAGCGTCGACAGCAACCCCATGAGGTTGGACCCCGGGCCGTAGCGCACGTTCTCGACGTGGGTGGTGTCGTCGACATGGAAGGAGGTGGTGATCGCGACGCCCTTGGCGATATCCATCGACGGCGGCACCTTGGCCGCGGCCGCACCACCGAGCGCCTCGGAGTTGGTGCGGGTGAGCACACCGAGCCGATCGGACATCCGCGGCAGGCGACCCTGCGCGACGATCGTGTGCAGCAACGTCTGGGTGCCCCAGGTGCCCGCCGCAAGCACCACCTGTCCGGCCGTCACGCTGCGTCGATCCTTCTTCAGCCAGGCGCCCGAGGTCTCGGTGGTGACGCGGAAACCGTTGTCTCCCAATGCTTCCAGGTCGACCACCGTGCGCATCGGCTCGATCCGCACCCCCAGCCGCTCGGCGAGCGCAAGGTAGTTCTTCATCAGCGTGTTCTTGGCACCGACGCGACAGCCGACCATGCAGTTGCCGCACTCGGTGCAGCCGGTGCGGGCCGGGCCCTCACCGCCGAAGTAGGGATCGGGCACCTGCTGGCCCGGCTCGCCGAAGAAGACCCCGACGGGCGTATGCCGGAAGCTGTCCTCGACTCCCAGATCGCGCGCGGCTTCGCGCATCAGCCGTTCAACCGGCCCATTGATGGTGTTGTCGACCACGCCGAGCATCTGCGAGGCGACCTCGTAGTGCGGGCTGAGCTCTTCCTCCCAGTCGGTGATATTGGCCCATTGCGGGTCCTTGAAGAACGGGCCGGTGGGTTTGTAGAGCGTGTTCGCGTAGTTGAGCGAGCCACCTCCGACACCGGCGCCGGCCAGGATCATCACATCGGGCAGCTTGTGAATCCGTTGCACGCCAAAGCATTTCAGCGCCGGCGCCCACAGATAGCTGCGCACTCGCCACGAGGTCTTGGCGAAGTCGGCATCCTCGAACCGGCGACCGGCCTCATAGACCAGCACCGAGTAGCCCTTCTCGGCCAATCGCAGCGCACTCACCGCGCCGCCGAAGCCGGAGCCGACGACAACGACGTCGTAGTCAACAGTGGTCATGACAGCCGTCCCATCTTCATCGCTCGCATGCTCGTGGTCATCAGCTTCGCCCAGGATTTCTCGGTGAGCGGTTTGCGCACCTCGAAGCCCATGAGGTGCTGCACGGTGACGTTCTGGCTCTCGGTGTACTTCAAGATGCCCTCGGCGCCGTGCCGGCGGCCGAGCCCGGAATCGCCCATGCCGCCCATCGGTGAACCGTTGCTCGCCCACGCGGCGGCATACCCCTCGTTGACGTTGACCGTGCCGGCGTGGATCGCCTCACCCAGGCGCCGGCCGCGGCGCAGGTCACCGGTCCACACCGAGGCGTTGAGGCCGTAGGGCGAGGCGTTGGCGAGCTGGATCGCTTCGGCGTCGCTGCTCACCGGGTGCACCGCCACCACCGGGCCGAAGGTCTCGTCGCCGAAGCACGCCATACCCTCGGTGACTCCGGCGAGCACGGTCGGCTCGTAGACCCACGGGCCGATGTCCGGGCGGGCCTTGCCGCCGGTGAGCACCTGGGCGCCCTTGATGCGAGCGTCCTCGACATGCGCCTCGACCCGCTCGAGCTGTTCGGGGCTGATGAGCGAGCCCATGTCGTAGCCCCAGTCCAATGCGGTGCCGATCCGCATCTGCTGCACCCGCTCGACGAACGCGGCGGTGAACTTGTCGGCGATCTTCTCGTGCACATAGAGGCGCTCGATCGAGATGCACAGCTGCCCCGCGGAGGAGAAGCACGACCGCACGGCGCATTCCGCCGCTCGGTCGATGTCGGCGTCGTCAGCGACATACATCGGGTTCTTGCCACCGAGCTCGAGCGAGGCGCCGACCAGGCGTTCGGCAGCCCGCGCCGCGACGGTGCGCCCGGTCTTGGTCGAGCCGGTGAACATCACATAGTCACCACGGTCCAGCACCGCCTGACCCACCGTCGAACCGCTGCCCAGCACCACCTGCAGCAAGCCCTCGGGCAAGCCGGCCTCGTCGAAGAGCTCGACCGCCCGCAGCGCCGTCAGCGCAGCCTTCTGGTCGGGGCGCAGCACGACGGCGTTGCCCGCCAGCAGCGCAGGGATCGCGTCGGTGATCGACATCGACAGCGGGTAGTTCCACGGGCCGACGATGCCGACGACGCCCTTCGGGTGATGCAGTTCGCGCGACTGGCTGAGCACCGGAATCGCGCCGAGGTGACGTCGCGGCTTGAGATAGCTGGACGCCTTGCGGGCGTAATGCCGGCACACGCCCGCGGTGTCGAGCACCTCATCGAAGGCGTGCCGGCGGGCCTTGCCCGACTCCAGTTGGATGAGGTCGAGCAGTTCGTCCTGGTGCTGCAACACCAGGTCGTGCAAGCGCAGCAGAACCGCCGAGCGCGTGCGCAGCGGGGTGCGCGCCCACCGCTGCTGCGCCGTCCGCGCCGCGCGATAGGCGACCTCGACGTTCTCGACCGTGCTGGTCGGCAAGGTGGCGAGCACCGAGCCGTCCATCGGCGTGATGCACTCCTGCGTGGGCGCCGACGGGGAGGCCACGACGCGACGGGCGAGCCGCGCGGCCAGGCCGGGCGGCACGGCATACCGCGAGGAGGAGGTCCGGGGAGGTGAGCTGACTGCCTGGGTCATTACTCCAGAGTAAGCAGAGTGACCCACCCTGTGGGCCAAGTCACAAAAGTTGTCTCATCAGCTGTGCTGGTAGGGCGCGACGACGACTTCGACCCGCTGGAACTCCTTGAGATCGGAGTATCCGGTGGTCGCCATCGACCGCCGCAGCGCACCGACCAGGTTGCTCGTGCCGTCGGCGCTGGCCGCCGGGCCGGTGAGGATCTCCTGGAGCGAGCCGACGGTGCCGACCTCGACGCGTTCGCCCCGCGGCAGTTGCGGGTGGTGTGCCTCTGCGCCCCAGTGAAATCCGCGCCCGGGCGCGTCGGTCGCGCGCGCGAGCGCCGCTCCCAGCATCACCGCGTCCGCGCCGCAGGCGACCGCCTTGACGACATCTCCGCTCGTGCCCATGCCGCCGTCGGCGATCACGTGCACATAGCGTCCGCCGGTCTCGTCCATATAGTCCCGGCGCGCAGCCGCGACGTCGGCGACGGCGGACGCCATCGGAGCATGTATGCCGAGTGCTCGCCTCGTCGTGTGCGCCGCTCCCCCGCCGAAGCCGACGAGGACACCGGCGGCTCCGGTGCGCATCAGGTGCAGCGCCGCGGTGTAGGTCGCGACCCCGCCGACGATGACCGGCACGTCGAGCTCGTAGATGAATCGCTTGAGGTTGAGCGGTTCGGCGCGGCCGGAGACATGCTCGGCGGACACGGTGGTGCCGCGGATGACGAAAATGTCGACCCCGGCATCGACGACGGTCCGCCACAACTCCTGGGTGCGTTGCGGCGTGAGCGCTCCCGCCACGACGACACCGGCATCGCGAATCTCCTTGAGCCGCAAGGTGATCAGGTCCTCGCGGATCGGCTCGGAGTAGATCTCGCGCATCCGCCGGGTCGACTCGGCCGGGTCGAGACCGGCGATCTCGGCGAGCAGCGGCTCGGGGCTTTCGTAACGGGTCCACAGGCCCTCGAGGTCGAGCACCGGCAGACCGCCGAGCTGGCCGAAGGCGATGGCGCTCGCCGGGGACATCACCGAGTCCATCGGCGCCGCGACCACGGGCAGCTCGAAATGGTAGGCGTCGATCTGCCAGGCGGTGGAGACCTCTTCGGGGTCTCGGGTGCGTCGCGAGGGCACGATCGCCACGTCGTCGAAGGAAAAGGCCCGGCGGCCGCGCTTGCCCCGGCCGATCTCGATCTCAGTCACCGGTGGAGCCTATCGGCCGCCGCCGACGGTGAGCCGCCCTGCCGCGCGGCGGCGGTCGCGATAGCCGCCGGATTCCTCTACTACGGGTGTCGTATGCCGAGCTCGGGCGGCGGTCGCGATAGCCGCCGGATTCCTCTACTACGGGTGTGGTGGCGTCAGGCTCCGCATTCGCGCGATGTCGGCCCGCAGAAGGTCACCGGGGCGTTGCCGTCGCCCGTCAGCAGCAGGTTGCTCACCATGTCCTGGCGCAGCCGCAACGTGCTGGCCGTGCCGACCTTCGGCGCAGGCTGCGAGCGCTCCCACGCCGGTCCGGTGGTGAAGCTGGTCAGCACGATCGGCATGACTCGGGTGCCGTCGGCGAGCACGCGCTCCTTGGCCGGCTGCAAGCGGTAGGTCGCGACCCACCCGTTGGTGCAGCACCCGGAGTCGACGCGCTCGGTGGCTGTGCCGTCGGCCCGCACCGTGAGCATGCGGGTGTGGCCGTACCACGCACGCGTCCACACGGCCGGCACGGCATACGCCGATGTCGACTGCGTGGCGGTGGCCGACGGGGGCGAACTCGTCGGCGCGGGCACGACCACCGTGGTGGTCTCGGTGGCCGTTGGTGCGGGCGCGGTGACCGTCGAGGTCGACGTCGGCGCCGGCGCCGCAGCGCTCGAGGAGTCGGCCCCGCTCGACGCCGGCGTGCTCACCGAACTCGTCGACGTGCTCGAGCTCGTCGTCGCCGGGCCGGTGGTCACCTCGGTGTTGCAGGCGGTCACGCTCAGCCCGATCACCCCGGCGATCAGCAGCTTCTTCACCATGGTCTTCATCCCCCTCGGTATGCCGACCGCCTCACCCTGAGGCGGCCTGTTGCCTTGCCGAGAAGTCTGTCGGCGACGCTCTTCGGCCGCCATCAGACCCGGGTGGAAGTTCGGCCGGAATCGGCCTACGACCGGGTCCCAGCTGTGCCGGGTCAGCCGGAGTAGTTCGGCGCCTCGACGATGCCCTGCACGTCGTGCGGGTGGGACTCCTTCAGCCCGGCGGTGGTGATCCGGATGAACTGACCGCGCTCCTGCAACTCGGGGATGGTGCGCGCCCCGACATAGAACATCGACTGGTGCAGGCCGCCGACCAGCTGGTGCAGCACGCTGCCGAGCGGCCCGCGATAGGGCACCCGACCCTCGATGCCCTCGGGCACCAACTCGTCGTCGGAGGCGACATCGGCCTGGAAGTAGCGGTCCTTGGAGAAGGACTTCTTGCCGCGCGAGGCCATCGCCCCGAGCGAGCCCATGCCGCGGTAGGTCTTGAACTGCTTGCCGTTGATGAGCATCAGGTCGCCGGGTGATTCCTCGCAGCCGGCGAAGAGCGAGCCGATCATCACCGTGGACGCACCGGCGACCAGAGCCTTGGCGATGTCACCGGAGTGCTGCAGACCGCCGTCGCCGATGACCGGCACGCCGGCCGGGCCACACGCCTGGGCGGCTTCGTAGATCGCGGTCACCTGCGGCACGCCGACGCCGGCGACGACCCGGGTGGTGCAGATCGAGCCCGGCCCGACGCCGACCTTGACCGCGTCCACCCCGGCGTCCACCAGGGCCTGCGCGCCGGCCCGGGTGGCGACATTGCCGCCGATGACCTGCACGTAGCGGGTGGCCGGGTCGGACTTGAGCTTCTTGATCATGTCGAGCATGAGCCGGGCGTGACCATTGGCGACATCCGGCACGAGGATGTCGACACCGGCCTCGACCAGGCGGGCGGCGCGGTCCCAGGCGTCACCGAAATAGCCGATGGCCGCCGCGACGAGCAGGCGGCCCTGGTCGTCCTTGGTGGCGTGCGGGAACTGCTCGGACTTCACGAAGTCCTTCACCGTGATCAGCCCGGCGAGGGTGCCGTCGTCGTTGAGCAACGGCAGTCGCTCACGCTTGTGGCGGCGCAACAGGGTCGTCGCGTCGTCCCGGCTGATGCCGACCGGCGCGGTGACCAACGGCATCGGGGTCATCATCTCGTGCACGCGCGTCGTGGCCCATTCCGCGACGGGCGTGAAGCGCAGGTCGCGGTTGGTGATGATGCCGATGAGCTTCTGGTCGGCGTCGACCACCGGCAGCCCGGAGACGCGGTAACGGCCGCACAACTGGTCGAGCTCCTCCAAGGTGGCGTCCGGCCCGATCGTCACCGGGTTGGAGATGATGCCGGTCTGGGTGCGCTTGACCAGGTCGACCTGCTCGGCCTGATCGTCGATCGACAGATTGCGGTGCAGCACACCGATGCCGCCCTGCCGGGCCATCGCGATCGCCATCCGGGCTTCGGTGACGGTGTCCATGGCGGCGGACACGACGGGGACCCGGATCGTCAGTTCGCGAGTGAGCTGGGCAGTGGTGTCGACCTCGCTGGGCACGACATCGGTCTCGCCGGGCAGCAGGAGCACATCGTCATAGGTCAGGCCGAGCTGACCGAAGTGGCCGGGGACGTCGAACGCGGAGGAGGCAGGCGACATACATCAAGGATAGGAGCCCGCCGCCGGTGCTCCGACCACGGCCGGATGTGGCTCAGCGAGCGGCCGGGTCGGGCACGACCATCCGCGACGGCCTGGCGGCCTGTGTCGGCACCGACGGTGTGACGCGGTCCGACTCGCCGGTGGGCTTCACCGGCGGACTCGGGCGGCCGCGCGTCACCGAGCTCGATGGGGTCGGCACGAGCGACCGGCTCGGGTTGGGCCCGGTCTCCTTGGACGACGACGGCGAGGACGTCGGGGTGCTCGTGCTGGTCGGCGACGGAGTCCGGCTCGGCGGAGCCGGAGTGGTCGTCGGGGTGCTCGTCGGGGCCGGAGTCGTCGGCTGCGGCAGCGGCGAGGTCGGCACGGTCGTCGGCGCGGTGGCCGAGGACGACGGCACGCGTGCGGACGTCGAGGTGCCCGGCAGGCCCACGCCGCCCCGCGTCGGCGTCCAACTGGAGCGCGGCGACCACGGGGTCTCGCGGGTCGCCGAAGCGGTCGGCGTCGCGGTGGCCGCGGAACTGCCCGGTGCGGTGTGCGAGGAGGTTGCCGTGCCGCTGCCCGCCGGTGCGCTGGCCCGGCTCGTCGGCGCGCCCGGGCGCGGGCTATCGCCCGGCTGCGGTGTCGCATCGGAGCCGAAGACGAGCAGTCGCGTCGCCTGGCCGAGCTGGCGCAGCACCGGCACCTGGGTGCCGGACACCGCGGCGGCGACTCCGCCCATCGACAGCGTGCCCAGGGCGATCAACGCCGCAGCGCCGACGCGCACGCTGCCGCGCCGGGTGCCGCGGGCATAGCGCCCTGCCGCGCGGGCGGGCGGAGCGTCGATCGCGCTCGTCCAGGCCTGCAGCAGTTCGGTCGTGGCGTCGGTATGCCGGACCGGCTCGCGTCCGCCGAGCGCGTTCAGCAGTTCGTCGTCATGGCGGATGTCGTCGATCGAGGGCGTCACGGGCGACCCCCTTGTGTGGCGACGAGCTGGCGCAGCTTGGTGAGCGCGCGGTGCTGGGCGACGCGGACGGCACCGGCCGACATACCGAGAGCCGACGCAGTTTCTTCGGCGGACAGGCCGACGGCGACTCGGAGCACGAGGATCTCGCGGTGCTGCTCACTGAGCGCGTCGAGGAGGCGGCCGAGCTCGGCGGCGGTCTCGAGGTTGAGCGCGACGGCCTCAGGACCGGGCGCGAGGTCCTCGGTGTCGGGCACCTCGTCGGTCGGCGCGGGCAGTCGGTAGATGTCTCGCTGCAGATCGGCGACCTTGCGGGCAGCGATGCGGTAGACGAACGCCTCGAAAGGGGCGCCCCGGTCGGCATACCGCGGCAGGGCGGTCAGCACGGCCACGCACACCTCCTGGGCGATATCCGATGCAGCATCGCCGGTGCCGGAGTAGCGCCCGAGCCGGGCTCGCGCATAGCGCAGGGCGATGCGGTGAACGCCGGCCATGAGTTGCTGCGTTGCGGTGTCCTCGCCGGCCTGGGCGAGCGGCACCAGATCGCGCAGCGGTGTCTGCGCGTCCACCGATGACATCGCATCGGGAGGCGCAGACGTTACGACCGGGTTGTCGAAAGAAGACGTCGCCTGCGACACGCAGTGCTCACCACCTTCGCTGCCGACTGCCGGTCTGCCCGGTCCAGAGTAGGCGGAGCGGGCCGCCGAAGGTCAAGTGCGAGTAAAGAATGTTGGGGACAACCGACCGGCCCGGTCCCACGCGGAACCGGGCCGGTCGGCTGGTGTGCAGCGGTCAGTGCGCGTGACCGTGACCGGCCGCGGCCGGCTCTTCTTCCTCCGGCTTGTCGACCACGAGGGTGTCGGTGGTGAGCACCATCGAGGCGATCGACGCGGCGTTGCGCAGCGCGGAGCGGGTCACCTTGACCGGGTCGATGACACCGGCCTTGATCAGGTCGCCGTAGTCACCGGTGGCGGCGTTGAGGCCCTGACCGGCCGGCAGCTCCGAGACCTTGGAGACCGCGACATAGCCCTGCAGGCCGGCGTTCTCGGCGATCCAGCGCAGCGGCTCGGCGGCGGCCTTGCGCACGATCGTGGCGCCGGTGGCCTCGTCACCCTCGAGGGACAGGCCGTCGACCGCGGACACGGCGTGGATGAGCGCCGAGCCACCACCGGCGACGATGCCCTCCTCGATCGCGGCGCGGGTCGCGGAGATCGCGTCCTCGATGCGGTGCTTCTTCTCCTTGAGCTCGACCTCGGTGTGCGCGCCGACCTTGATCACGCAGACGCCGCCGGCGAGCTTGGCGAGGCGCTCCTGCAGCTTCTCGCGGTCCCAGTCGGAGTCGGTGCGCTCGATCTCGGCCTTGAGCTCCTTGACCCGGCCCTCGACGTCGGCGGCATTGCCCTGGCCGTCGATGATCGTGGTGGTGTCCTTGGTGACGACCACGCGACGCGCCTGGCCGAGCACCTCCAGACCGACCTGGTCCAGCTTGAGGCCGACCTCTTCGGCGACGACCTGGCCGCCGGTGAGGATGGCCATGTCCTGCAGCATCGCCTTGCGGCGGTCGCCGAAGCCGGGCGCCTTCACCGCGGCGACATTAAAGGTGCCGCGGATCTTGTTGACCACCAGGGTCGAGAGCGCCTCACCGTCGATGTCCTCGGCGATGATGAGCAGCGGCTTGCCGGCCTGCACGACCTTCTCCAGCAGCGGCAGCACGTCGGCGATGGCCGAGATCTTGCCCTGGTTGATCAGGATGTAGGCGTCCTCGAGGACGGCCTCCATGCGCTCGGGGTCGGAGACGAAGTAGGGGGAGATGTAGCCCTTGTCGAACTGCATGCCCTCGGTGAACTCCAGCTCGGTCTGCGCGGTCGAGGACTCCTCGACGGTGATCACGCCGTCCTTGCCGACCTTGTCGAAGGCCTCGGCGATGAGCCCGCCGATCTCGGTGTCCTGCGCGGACAGGGAGGCGACCTGGGCGATCTCCTCCTTGCCCTCCAGCTCGCGCGCGGTCTGCAGCAGCTGGTTGTTGACCGCCTCGACCGCGGTGTCCATGCCGCGCTTGAGCGCGGCCGGGGCGGCGCCCGCGGCGACATTGCGCAGGCCCTCCTTGACCATCGCCTGGGCGAGCACGGTCGCGGTGGTCGTGCCGTCACCGGCAACGTCATTGGTCTTGGTGGCGACCTCCTTGGCGAGCTGCGCGCCGAGGTTCTCGTAGGGGTCCTCGAGCTCGACCTCACGGGCGATGGTCACACCGTCGTTGGTGATCGTGGGAGCGCCCCACTTCTTGTCGATGACGACATTGCGGCCCTTGGGACCGAGCGTCACCTTGACCGCATTGGCGAGCGCGTCGACTCCGCGCTCGAGCGCCTTGCGGGCGTCGTCGTTGAATTCCAGGGTCTTGGCCATTGCGTTTCCTTACGAAAGCTTCGGGTATGACGTGAACGGCGCCCCAGCCTCGACCCGCCAGGAGCGGGCGAGCCGGGGCGCCGTCATACGTTGATCAGGGGTGCGAGACCGTCACTTCTCGACGATCGCGAGGACGTCGCGCGCCGAGAGGATGAGCACCTCGTCGCCGCCGACCTTGACCTCGGTGCCGCCGTACTTGGAGTAGATGACGCGGTCGCCGACCTTGACGTCCATCTCGACGCGGTTGCCGTTGTCGTCGATGCGGCCCGGGCCGATCGCCAGGACCTCACCCTCCTGCGGCTTCTCCTTGGCGGTGTCCGGGATGACCAGACCCGAGGCGGTGGTCTGCTCCGCCTCGACCGACTTGACCACGATGCGATCCTCGAGCGGCTTGATGTTCACCGACACGGCGATCCTTTCTGTCACGCGCCCGCCCGGCGGGCGTTGGAAGATGGTCCCGCGGCAGCTCCCGGGCGACTTCGCCGACCGCCGTCGCGGGGGTCGATCGGCGAGCGTCGCCTGGCACTGTCGCAGGCTGAGTGCCACTGCTGAATCTAGGCTCGCGATTAGCACTCGGTCAACTCGAGTGCCAACTGGGTGTCCACCCCATGGATCGCCGGCTGGACGGTCGACACGATTCACCTGGCCGCCACCGGGCTCGGTGACAATGGGGGCTATGAGGCAGCTCGGCCAGTACCCCGCTCCCCTGCGCACGATCGCCCACCTGTCCGACCCGCATCTGCTCGCGGGCGGCCGATTCCTGTATGACGCGGTCGATGTGCTCGACAACCTGCGCCGCACGCTCGCCCAGGTGGAGCGCTGCGGCCGCCGGATCGACGCGCTGTTGTTCACCGGCGACCTGGCCGACCTCGGTGAGGACGATGCCTACGAACGCCTCAAGGCCGCGGTGTTGCCGGTCGCCGACCGGCTCGGCGCGGAGGTGATCTGGGTGATGGGCAACCACGACGAGCGGCCGCCATACGCCCGAATCCTGTTCGGGGAGAACGAAACTGTCGATGAGCAAGACCGGGTCTACGACCTCGGCGGGCTGCGGGTGATCGCGCTCGACACCTCCGTGCCGGGGCACAACCACGGCGAGCTCACGCCCGGCCAACTCGACTGGCTGCGCGCCGAGCTCGCGACGCCGGCGGAGCTTGGCACGCTGCTCGCGATGCATCACCCGCCGATCCCCTCCCCGATCGAGCTGATGGCGATCTTGGAGTTGCGCGACCAGGACGCCTTCGCCGGTGTGGTGCGGGGCACCGACGTGCGCGGCATCCTCGCCGGACATCTGCACTATGGCGCGCACAGCACCTTCGCCGGTGTGCCGGTCTCGGTCGCGGCTGCCTCCTGCTATTCGCTGGACGCCGGCGCTCCGGGCGGCCTGATCGTCGGCGTCGACGGCGGCCAGGGTTTTGATCTGGTCGATGTGTATGCCGACCGCGTGGTCCACTCGCGCATCCCGCTCGGCTCCCCGCCGATCGTCAACGAGTTCACCGAGCGGGTGGGTGAGGCGCTCGCCGCCCTCGAACCCGCCGAACGGCTGGCCGCCTTCTCCCGCAAGGACTCCACCTGGTCACCGGGGGCGGACTGACCCGGGCACAATGACCGGCATGGACCCCGCCCTCGTCGCTCGACTCACCTCCGGTGAGGGTGCCGGTCTGCTCGCGTCCCTTCCCCCGTATGACGAATCGCAGGCGCTCTCGCTCGGATTGCGTTTGCGCACAGCGGGATTCGACGACGAGCTCGTGGCCGCGGCGCTGACCCAGTCGCGGCTGCGCGCCCGCGGAGGGGCGAAGTTCGGCGCGGACGCCAACCGCCTGCTCTTCACCGCGGACGGCCTGGAGCAGGCGACCCGTCCACAGATCGCCGCGACCCATGCCGACCGGTTCGTCGCCGCCGGTCTGCGCACGGTCCATGACCTGGGGTGTGGAATCGGTTCGGACGCAATGGCTTTCGCGGCTGCGGGCCTCACAGTGTGCGCGGTCGACGCGGACCCGGGCACCGCCGCGATCGCCGCGGCGAACCTTCGCCCCTGGCCGTCGGCGTCGGTGAGCACACAGACGGCCGAGTCGGTGCGCCTGCCTCGCGGCGGGTCCGCGCACGGTGTGGGCGCGTGGCTCGACCCGGCTCGCCGCACGACCGGCATCGCCGACATCACCGGGCGCACCCGCCGCACCTTCGGGCTGGACGAGCTCGCACCCTCCTGGGAGTTCGTGCAAGAGGTCGGCCACCAGTTGCCCGGCGCCGGTGCGAAGCTGTCGCCCGCCTTCCCCCACGCCAAGGTGCCGATGGGCGCGGAGGCCCAGTGGACGTCATACCGCGGGGAGGTCCTGGAGTGCGCGATCTGGTTCGGGGCGCTAGCGACCCATGCCGGCCGGTCGGCGCAGGTGATCACCCCGCGCGGGACCTACCGGCTGACCGACGCGGCCTGTGAGGGCCGGATTCCCACGGCCGCGCGGTTGGAGGATCTGCGCGGGCATCTCTACGAGGCCGACCGGGCGGTCGTGCGTGCCGGGCTCACCGAGGTGCTCGTGCGAGCCGTCGACGGACTCGAGCTGGCGATGGGTTCGGGCTATGTCACCTCACCGCACGAATTCGCCCTGCCGTGGGCTCGCCGCTACGCCGTGACGGAGGCAATGCCGTTCAATGTCAAGGCGATTCGCGCCTGGTTGCGCGACCACGATGTCGGGCGAGTGACGCTGAAGAAGCGCGGCGTGACCACCGACGAAGTAGCCTTCCGGCGGCAGCTGCGACTGTCCGGTTCGCGTGAGGCGACGGTGCTGCTCACTCGGGTCAACACGGCGCAGGTCGCCTTGATCCTCACGCCCAGCCCGCACTGATCTCCCTCGAACTCCACGGCGTCACCAGGTGACGACTCGCGGCCGCCAGACCTAGTCTTGCCGTCATGCCGATGACCCCTGCCCTGCTCGACCTGTCCGGACGCACCGCGCTGGTGACTGGGGCCGCCAGCGGCATCGGTGCCGCCTGCGTCGACCGTCTCGCCGCCGCGGGAGCCAGGGTGTATGCCGTGGACCGCGACGCAGCGGCTCTCGAGCAGCTGGCTGCCCGGCTGGGTGCAGGGACTGCGGTGGTCCCGGTCGTGACGGACCTGGCCGACCTCGACGCGGTCGACGCATTGCCGTCCGACGCCGACGTGCTGATCAACAACGCGGGCATCCAGCACGTCAGCCCGATCGAGGAGTTCCCGACCGACACCTGGGACCTCATCATCCGGCTGATGCTGACCTCCCCGTTCCGGCTCATCCGCCGCACGCTCCCGCACATGTACGCCCAGGAGTGGGGTCGCATCGTCAACCTGTCGAGCGTCCACGGACTGCGCGCCAGCGCCTACAAGTCCGCCTATGTCGCGGCCAAGCACGGCCTCGAGGGTCTGTCGAAGGTGACCGCCCTGGAGGGCGGCCAGCACGGCGTCACAAGCAACTGCGTCAACCCGGCATACGTGCGAACTCCTTTGGTGGAGAAGCAGATCGCCGACCAGGCCCGCACCCACGGCATCGACGAGGACCAGGTCGTCGAGCAGGTCATGCTCGCACCCGTCGCGCGCAAACGGCTGGTCGAGCCGATCGAGGTGGCCGAGCTCGTGGCCTTCCTGTGCAGCCCGGCCGCGGAATCGGTGACCGGGTCGTCGTTCTCCATGGACGGCGGATGGTCGGCCCACTGACCGGCAGACCTCCAACCCGCACCGACCGACCTACAGTGGCCGGTATGCCGTTCGCTCGCACCCGCCGCCTGCTGCCGCCGGCCTCGCTCGCGATCGCCCTCACCGTGGCCGGCTGCAGCCAAGGCGCCGACTCGTCCTCGACCGCACCGTCGGGCTCGTCATCGGCTTCGCCGGCGGGCCCGTCCTCTGCCGCGTCGACCTCGGGCCTGGCCCAGTCGGAGAGTTCGCCGCCCCAGTCGTCGAGCGCGGTGCCGAGCAGTCCGGCAACCGGGCGGTCGTCTGCATCCCAGACCTCCTCGGCGCCGACGTGTGTCTCCTCGGCAGTCGGTCGCCTGACCCCGCAGCAGCGGGCGGGTCAGTTGGTCATGGTCGGCATCCAGGCGGGCTCGGCGCCGTCGGCCGTCGATCAGGTGATCCGCGATGCGCGCATCGGCAATGTGCTGTTTCTCGGCGGCTGGAGCTCGACCACCAGCGTGCGCGCCGTGAGCGATCACGTTCAGGCTCAAGCGAATTCGCGCTCCACGGGCGGGGTGCGCTTCCTCGTCGCGGCGGACCAGGAGGGTGGCGAGGTGCAACAGCTGCGCGGCCCCGGCTTCACCCGCCTGCCGTCGGCGCTGCGCCAGGGCACGATGACCTCCGCCGAACGACAGCGGCTGGCCGGCACCGTCGGTCGTGAACTCAAGGCCGCCGGAGTCAACGTCAACCTGGCGCCGGTCGCCGACACGGTGCCGGCCGGGACGGCGTCGAGCAATGCTCCGATCGGACGGTTCGGTCGCGAATACGGCACTGACCCGACCACGGTCGGGGCGTCGGTGCGCGATGTGGTGACCGGCCTGCATGGCGCCGGAGTGTTGGCCACGGTGAAACATTTCCCCGGCCTCGGCCGGATCCGCTCCAATACCGACTTCTCCGCGACCGGCATCACCGACGCGCAGACCCGGCGTCGTGACCCCTATTTCGCCCCCTTTGCGACCGGCGTCGGCGCGGGCGCCGGCCTGGTGATGGTCTCCTCGGCGCGCTATCCGCGTCTCGATGCGAACGCACCGGCGGTCTTCTCACCCACGGTGCTGACCACGGTGTTGCGCGGAGACCTCGGTTTTAGCGGGGTCGTCATCTCCGACGATCTGGCCGCGGTCGCGGTGCGTTCGGTCCCGGTCGGCGAACGGGCCGTCCGACTCGTGGCCGCCGGCGGCGACATCGCCCTCACCGGCCGGCCGGCGGACGCCGCGACCATGGCCAACGCGCTGGCGGCCAAGGCGGCGGCCGACCCGGCCTTCGACGCCCGGGTGCGCGCAGCCGTCACCCGCGTGCTCGCGCTGAAGGCGCGCCAGGGCCTGCTGCCCGGCTGCCGGGGCTGACCAGACGCGAAGGTGGGGCGTCCGAGGACGCCCCACCCGTCATACCCGCTTGGCGAGATCAGGTGCCGTCGACCGTCTTCGCGGCGGTGATCAGCCCGGTCATCAGGGTCGTGCTGGTCTTGGTCACCGCATCCCAGGAGACGAGGGACGTTGCCGTCTGCGGCACGGTCGTCACCGGGCCGCCGATGACCTTGCTGCCGTAGGCGCCGCCCAGGGCGGCCCAGGTCGGTCCCACCGGCCGATTGGTGGCGACGTCGTAGGTGCGAACGGTGTTGTCGCCACCACTCTGGCGGGCGAGGCGCGGGCTGGTGTTGTAGGCCTTGTCCAGCCCGACGGGGGTGAGGTAACGCTCCGGGGTAGCCGTGCGATAACCCTCCGCGTAGACCTGCCATGCGCCGAAGCCCGAGGGCACGCTGCACAACATCTGGAAGTTGGTGGCATCGAAGCCGCCCACCGGCTTGCAGTCCTCGTACGGCTGCGGCTTGTCGACGGTGCGGACGAGTCGCTGCGTCGCCATGTCGTAGACGTTGACCGACTTGCCCTGGGGTGCACCCACGACGAGGCTGCCGCCGAGCGGGCTGACCGTGCTGCCGAAGCCTCCGTTGATCGCGAAGGACGACAGCTTGGCGCCGGTCACCGCGGAGTAGGTCGTCGCCTGGGTCGCGGTCACCGCCACGACCTTGTCGGCGTAGAGGTGGATCTTGCCGGGCACCTCGAGGATGCGCAGCGCCCGGGTCGAGGTGTTCCACACCGCCACCTTCTGGCCAGTGGAGGTCTGCCGCACGGTGGCGACATAGCGAGCGTCATAGGACACATCCGCGATCCCGGCGTTGTCGGAGACCTCGCCGATGTACTTCGCGCCGCCGGTCGGCGAAGCCAGGAAAAGCTGACCCTGGTTGTCATAAGCACCGGTCTGATGCTTGATCACCGCGGTCCAGCCCAGCGCCTTGCTGCCCTGCGCCGGCACCGACAACTCGGTCGCCGCCTGAGCGCCCGGCATACCGGCCAAGGCGACACCGCCAACGGTGGCGGAGAGTGCGATGCTGCCGACAAGGGCGCGGATTCGGTTGTGAGACATGGTCTTTCCCCCTTCAGGTATGTCGAGGTTTCACCCCTGCGGTGTCGCTTCCCGACGACGACAACTCTGCTGGGCGCCGCAGGGACTCGCCATCAGACCCGGGTGGAAATCCGGGGAGGGCCGGTCCTAGGACCTGCTCAGACCACCGAGACCGAGCTGACCGGCAAGGAGGAGTCGGTGCCCAGGCCCAGCCCGGCCGGCGGGAGCCCCCGGGCGACGACCTGGGCACCCAGCGCAGCGACCATCGCACCGTTGTCGGTGCACAGCCGCACCCGTGGCACCCGCAGGTTGATGCCGGCGGTAGCGCACCGCTCTTCGGCCATCGCGCGTAACTGGGAGTTGGCGGTCACGCCGCCGCCGATCTGCAGATCGGTGATGCCGTGCGTCCGACAGGCGTCAATCGCCTTGCGCGTCAACACATCTGCGACTGCCTCGGCGAAAGACGCGGCGACATCAGCGACGGGCACGTCGAGCCCCGCGCGCTCGCGCTCCTGGACCCACCGCACCACGGCCGTCTTGAGCCCGGAGAAGGAGAAGTCGAAGCGATGCCGCTCCAGGTCACGACCCGACGTCAGGCCGCGCGGGAACCTGATGGCGGTCGAATCGCCTTGTGTCGCAAGGCGATCCAGATGAGGACCACCGGGATAGGGCACGCCGAGCACTCGAGCGACCTTGTCGAAAGCCTCCCCCGCCGCGTCGTCGATGGTGCGACCGAGCGCCTCCACATCGGTGGCGATATCCCGCACGAGCAGCAGGTCGGTGTGTCCTCCGGACACCAGCAACGCCACGGTCGGCTCGGGCAGCGGGCCGTGGTCGAGGACGTCGGCGCACACATGGGCACACAGGTGGTTGACGCCGTAGAGCGGACGGTCAAGCGCCCAGGCGACGGCCTTGGCGGCCGAGACTCCGACCATGAGTGCCCCGGCCAGCCCGGGGCCGGCGGTGACAGCGACGGCATCCACGTCCGCCAGCGTCAATCCGGCGTCGGCACAGGCGCGTTCGAGCATCGGGACGATCGCTTCGAGGTGGGCACGGCTGGCCACCTCCGGCACCACACCACCGAAGCGCACGTGCTCGTCGACACTGCTCGCGAGGGCATCACCGAGCAGCGTCGTGCCGCGCACGAGAGCGACTCCGGTCTCGTCACAGCTGCTCTCGATGCCGAGCACGATCGGCTCGCTCATGCCGCACCTCCGATGAACCGGCGCATCACGATGGCGTCCTCGCCCTCCGGTTGGTAGTAGCGGCGTCGGACCGAGATCTGCTCAAAACCGTTGCGAGAGTAGAGATCCCGGGCCCGGGCGTTGCTGTCGCGCACCTCGAGCATGAGCGCCGACGCACCCGAGTCCTCCGCCTGGACGACCATCCAGTCCAGCAACATGCGCCCGGCTCCGCCACCCTGGGCGTCGGCGGCGACACCGATGGTCATGACATCGGCGACCTCGCCCGGGCAGTCCACACCGGCATAGGCAACGACCCGATCGCCTTGCACGCCAACCCGATAGCGGCGCTGCGGCCGACCGGCCAACTCCGCCCACCAGGTCGTCTCGGGCCAGGCATCACGTGGGAAGAGCTCTCGATCCAGCGCCACCAGCTGCGGGATGTCGGGCCAGGCGAGCTCCCGATAGTCGATCATCGCGGCAGCACCGACTTCGGTCCGGTCGAGGGCTGCGCGTCCGGTGCGCGCAGGTAGAGCGGCCGCACCGGCAACAGGTCCTCGCCCGTGGCGAGCGCACGCGCCGCGAGCCGCCCCAGCGCAGCGGCCGAGGCGTCCAGCACGTCGACCGGGGTGGGAAACAGGTCGGGATAGAGCTCCGGCCCGCGACCGGCCGTCGGAAGCTCCCGCAACTCCTCGGGCAGATCGCCCGGCCGGGCGACCTCGGGACCGGTCACGCGCGCTCCCCCGGCATACCTCGCCCAATAGACCTCGCGGCGGCGAGCGTCGGTCGCGACGAGGAAATCCGGCGAATCCACCTGTGCCGCAACGGCATCCAGACTGCAGACGCCATACGCGGGTATGCCGAGCACATGTGCCAGGGTGAGCGCTGTCGCGATGCCGACCCGCAGGCCGGTGAACGGGCCCGGCCCGACGCCGACGGCGATCGCTTCGAGGTCGGTGCGGGCGATCCCCGAAGCGCGCACCGCCTCGTCGAGGCAAGGCGCAAGGATCTCGGTATGCCGCCGCGCGTCGAGCTGGGTGCGGTCGGCCAGCACCGCGTCGTCATCGAGGACCGCGACCGTGACCGCCGTCGTCGCCGTGTCGAGGGCCAGCAGCTTCACGACAGCTCCCGCACGATCTGTTCCGAGCGAGGACCGTTGGCATGCAACGTGATTCGCCGGTGTTCGCTGGCTGGGTCGGCCACCAGCGTGATCTCGAGATGGTCGTCGGCAAGCACGTCGGCGATGCCCGACCCCCACTCGATGATCGTCACTGAGTCCTCCAGCGAGGTGTCCAGGTCGAGGTCGTCCAGCTCGGCCGAGCCACCCAGCCGGTAGGCGTCGACATGCACCAGGGCGGGGCCGTCGGCGAGCGAGGGATGCACGCGAGCGATGACGAAGGTCGGGGAGGTGATCGGCCCACGCACCCGAAGCCCCTCGGCGACGCCCTGGGTGAAGGTCGTCTTGCCCGCTCCGAGGTCGCCGGTGAGGATCACGACGTCGCCGGCCCGCAGCACCGTGCCCAGGCGGCGACCCAGGTCTTGGGTCTGGGCGCGGTCGGTGGCCACCTGCTCGGTCATGGGGAGACCTTCGAGCCGGAGGACGAGCCACCACCGGCCGATCGTCCGCGCTTGCCGCTGGTGCGCTTCACACCCTCCCGGGCTCGCGCCACACGGTCTTTGGCATGGATGTCGACGATGTGTTTGGCCACCGCGCGTGCCCTGTGGCGGCCGCGCGAGGTGCCCGCGGCACGCTCGGCGCGCTGGACCAGGCCGACCAGCTCCCGGTCGACGATGTCGGGAAACTCAAGAGGCAGCACGTGACCGGCCCCCTCCACCACGATGTATTCGGCGTGCGGCATGGCCGTGACCAGCACGTCGCCGTGTTCGCGCGGCGTGATGCGGTCCTGGGTGCCATGCATCACCAGCGTTTCGATGCCGTCGAACCGCGCGAGCACGGCCCGCAGGTCGTGGGCGAGCAGCCGCGGCAGGAACGCCGAGATGACCTCCATGCGCGTCTGGAAGATCATCTGCGCGGTGTGCTGCACGATCGCCATCGGCACCGTGGTGCCGAACGAATAACGGTGCACCAGAAAGTATTCGACATCCTTGCCCGCGGCGAGGGTGCGATCGACCAGATCCTGCTGGCTGGACAGCCGCCGCATCGCACCGGGGCCGAGCTTGTGCACGACGCGGCCCAGATTGC
Organism: Metallococcus carri; assembly: GCF_011440275.1. Lineage (GTDB taxonomy): Bacteria > Actinomycetota > Actinomycetes > Actinomycetales > Dermatophilaceae > Metallococcus > Metallococcus carri. The sequence continues at coordinate 149,722 of NZ_JAAOIV010000009.1, forward strand.
GACCCAGCCCGAAGTCGAGATCCTGCAAGCCGCCAGACGAGGTGGAGATGAAGGCTGCGCCAATCACCCTGTCTCCCAACAGTTCTGGGTGTTGCTCGGCCAGCGACATCACCGCCATACCGCCCATGGAGTGGCCGACGAGGACGACTGGATCGTCGCCCGGGACCGCCTCGGCGAGGACGGCGCACAGGTCGCGACCCAGTTGCGGGATCGTGTAGGACTCGGGGTCACCCGCTTCGGACAGACCATGCCCCCGGTGGTCCCACAGCACCACGCGATAGCCGGCCTTACGCAGGGCCTGACGCTGGTAGTGCCACACCGCGCGGTTGTGGGTGTAACCGTGACACAACACCACGGTGACTGGCGAAACCTGTTGTCCCGGAACGGGATCGGGATGGTCGACCTCGACATGCAAGGGAACCTCGCCGGAGATCGCCACGTGTTCCTCGTCCGGCACGTCGGTGAAGTCGAGCTCCGTGCCGAGCCGCTCCGCAGTCCGCCGGCCACGCAGCAGCCGGTCGGTCGCGAGACCGGCAGCGGTGGCGGCCACGCCGACGCCGAGACCCAGCAGACCGCGTTCGAGCGCGCTCACGCCTGCCCCTTGTAGACCCGCGGGAGCCGGCTGCTCATGCGCGCAACGATCTCGTAGGAGATGGTGTCGGCGGCCTCGGCCCAGTCCTGCGCGGTCGGCGCGTCGGCGCCGAAGAGCACGACCCGGTCCCCCGCCTGCACCGGCAGCTCGCCGACGTCCACCACGAATTGATCCATGCACACCCGGCCGGCAATCGTGAACCGCTCCCCGTGCACCACGACCGGTCCGCGGTTGGACGCGTGACGGGGCACGCCGTCGACATAACCGCACGGGATGTCGATGACGGTCGTCTCCTTGTCGGTCACATAGGTGTGCGCGTAGCTCACCCCCTGACCGGCCGGAATCCGTTTGGCGACAGTGACATTCGCCGACACTTCCATTGCTGGCACCAGCCCGAAGTGCGCGGAGTCGCCGAGGTCGGGCACGGGAGAGAGGCCGTAGACGGCCAGGCCCGGACGCACCATGTCCCAGGCTGCGGCGGGCGTGGTGAGGGTGGCGGCGGAGTTGGACATATGCCGCACCTCGAGCCGCAAACCGGCCCGCTCGCAGTCCCGCACCGCATCGGCGAAGCGCTCCTGCTGGGCAAGCACCGTCGGGTGGGTCGGCGCATCCGCGAACGCGAAGTGAGTGAAGACGCCCGTGACCCGCACGGCCTCCTCGGCGTCCAGCCGCGCCGCCGCCTCCAGCAGCAGCGGCCAGTCCTTGCCGTAGGCGCCGTTGCGCGCGAGCCCGGTGTCGACCTTGAGCTGCACCCGGGCCGGCCGTCCCACGGTGCGGGCCGCGGCAGCGACCGCTTCGAGCTCCCAGATCGCCGGCACCCCGAGGTCGATGCCCTCGCGGACGGCGTCGGTGAAGTCCAGCCCGGGCGCGTGCAGCCAGCTCAGGATGGGCGCGCTGATGCCCGCAGCCCTCAGGGCCAAGGCCTCCGACAGTTGGGCAACCCCCAGCCAGGTGGCGCCCCCGCGCAGAGCGGCGCGGCCAGCGGGCACCAGACCATGCCCGTAGGCGTCACCCTTGACGACAGCCATCACCTCGGCCGCCCCGGCATACTCCTTGAGGCGCGCGACATTGTGGGCGATGGCGTCCAGGTCGATCGTCGCGCGCGCCGGCGCCCCACCTTCGAGTGCGGTCATGATCCGTCCAGTGTTCCATCCACCTCGCGCCCCTCGGGGACGTGGTCGCTATTGCCGCCGGATTCCTCTACTACAACGGTAGAAGAGGAATCCGGCCGCTATTGCGAGCGGGGCCGCGCGGTGAGCAGGGCCGCGATGGTGGGGCCGAGCGCGTGCGCCACGTCGAGCGCGCGCACCGGACCGCCGGGATTAGCGCGCCGGCCGGCCGCGCCGTGCACCAGCGCTGCGAGCGCGCCGGCCACCCCGGGCTCGAGCCCTGCGGCCAGCAGCATCCCGGCGAGCCCGCCGAGCACGTCGCCGGAGCCCGCGGTCCCCAGCCACGCGGGAGCGTCCGCCTGGGTGCGCACCGGTTGCCCGTATGCCGATGGGCTCACCACCGCGGTCACCGCACCTTTGAGCAGCACGGTCACGCTGAGGTGGTCGGCCACGGCTTGAGCCCCCGCGACGCCGGCAGGTTCGTCGAGGTCGAGGCGTTCGATGAGGCGCTTCAGCTCGCCCGCGTGCGGCGTGAGCAGGGTCGGTGCCGAGCGGGGCGCGGACAGCAGGTCGAGACCGCCCGCGTCGATCACCATCGGCAGGTCACCGGCGAGCTGCTCGCGAGCCACCGACAACTGCGTCTCGTCGGCATCCTCGGCCGACCACCCGGAGCCGAAAACGTAAGCCTGACAACGCCCGTCACCGAAAACCGCCTCCGGCACCGCCGCGCGGAGCAATTCGGCCGGGTGGTCGGGGCCGACATACCGCACCATCCCGGCACCCGCCGTGACGGCCGCGGTCAGCGACAGCAAGGCAGCCCCGGTGAAGGCCGAACTGCCGGTGATCGAGCCCAGCACGCCGCGGGAGTATTTGTCGTCGGCCGGTCCGGGCACCGGCCACAGGTCGGCGACATCGTCGTGGGTGAGGCGCTCGACGGCCGGCGTGGAGGACGGTTCGGCCACCCCGATGTCGACCACCGTGAGCAGCCCGACGGCCGGCTCGGTCGCCGGCATCAGGTGGCAGGGTTTGAGCAGGGAGAAGGTCACCGTCTCGTCGGCGAAGATCGAGTCGGCGCCCACCAGCCCCGCCGGGTCACATCCCGATGGCAGGTCGACCGCGATGAGATAGGCCTCGTCACCGATCAGGTCGGGCAGCTCGCGCAGATGATCCGGCAGCCCCGGGGAGCCGCCGATGCCGACGATCCCGTCCAGCACCACGTCGGCCTCGGCGAGGGCCGACCGCACCGAGTCGGCAGCCGACCCCGAGCGCCACTCGAGCACCACCGCACCAGCCTCCCGCGCGGCCGACAGGCCGGCGGTGTGCTCGCGCGAACCCACCAGCACCACAACGACATTCGCGTCCGAGGTGGCCAGGTGTGCGCCCGCCCAGAGCGCGTCCCCACCGTTGTCACCCGACCCGGCAAGCACGACCACCCGATCGCCCCGCTCCTCCAGCCGGGTGAGCGCGACTTCGGCGAGGCCGCGGGCAGCCCGCTGCATCAGCTCGCCCTCCTCGAGCCCCTCCATCGCCGCGGCTTCGGCGGCACGGACGGCAGGGACGGCATACGCGCGCATCATGCGGGGGCTCCTTCGACGATGACGACGGCGACGGCGACTCCCCCATCATGGGAGATCGACAGGTGGACGCGGTCGACTCCGAGGTCGGCCGCGCGTGCGGCGACCGTGCCGGAGATCGCGAAGGAGGGCTGGCCGTGCTCGCCGCGGACCACGACCGCGTCATGCCAGGCCATCCCCGCCGGCGCTCCGAGCGCCTTGGCGATGGCCTCCTTCGCGGCGAACCGGCCCGCCAGCGAGACCGGCGGCAGATCGAGCTCGGACTCGACGAAGAGGCGGCCCGCGAGCGTCGGGGTGCGCTGCAGCGTCGCCGTGAACCGCTCGATGTCGACGACGTCGAGCCCGACCCCGAGGATCACTCGACGGTGACCGACTTGGCCAGGTTGCGCGGCTGGTCCACGTCCAGGCCCTTGGCGGTGGACAGTTCGAGCGCGAAGACCTGCAGCGGCACCACGGTGAGCAGCGGCTGCAGCAGCGGGGAGGTGTGCGGCACCCGGATCACCTCGTCGGCGAAGGGCACGACGGCCTCGTCGCCCTCCTCGGCGATGACCAGGGTGCGTGCACCGCGCGCGCGGATCTCCTGGATGTTGGAGACGACCTTGCCGTGCAGACCGTGCGGGGTGTCCGGCCCCGGCACCACGATGAAGACCGGCTGGCCGGGCTCGATCAATGCGATCGGGCCGTGCTTGAGCTCGCCCGCGGCGAACCCCTCGGCGTGGATATAGGCCAGCTCCTTCAGCTTCAGCGCGCCCTCCATCGCCACCGGGAAACCGACCTGGCGACCGAGGAAGAGCACCGAACGGGTGTCGGCCATGAACCGCGCGATCTCGCGCACCCGGCCCATCGTGTGCAGCAACTGGTCGATCTTGCCCGGCACCTCGTGCAGCTCGCTCATCACCTGGCCGGCGTTGTCGGCATGCACCCCGCCGCGCAGCTGCGCGAGGTAGAGACCGAGCACGTAGCACGCGGTGATCTGGGCGAGGAAGGCCTTGGTCGAGGCCACCGCGATCTCCGGGCCGGCGTGGGTGTAGAGCACCGCGTCGGACTCGCGCGGGATCGTCGAGCCGTGGGTGTTGCAGATCGAGATGGTGAGCGCACCGAGGTCGCGGGCGTGCTTGACCGCCATCAGCGTGTCCATCGTCTCGCCGGACTGGCTGATCGACACCACCAGGGTGCGCTCGTCCACGATCGGGTCGCAGTAGCGGAACTCGTGCGCGAGCGCGACCTCGACCGGGATCCGGGTCCAGTGCTCGATCGCGTATTTGGCCACCATCCCGGCGTATGCCGCGGTGCCGCACGCGACGATCGTGATCCGGTCGACCTGGCGCAGTTTCTCCTCGGGGATCCGCAACTCGTCCAGGCTCAGGGCACCGGACTCGTCGGTGCGCCCCAGCAGGGTGTCGCCAACCGCCTGGGGCTGCTCGTTGATCTCCTTCTCCATGAAGGTGTCGTAGCCACCCTTCTCGGCGGCCGCGGCGTCCCAGGTGACCTCGAAGGTCTTGCCCTGGGCGGGCGTCCCGTCGAAGCCGATGACCTCGACCGAGTCCGGGGTGATGGTGACGATCTGGTCCTGCTCGAGCTCGAGGGCGTTGCGGGTGTAGCCGATGAAGGCCGCGACATCCGAGCCGAGGTAGTTGGCGCCGTCGCCCAGGCCGACGACCAGGGGGCTGTTGCGTCGGGCACCGACGACGACACCCGGCTGATCGGCGTGCACCGCCAGCAGGGTGAACGCACCTTCGAGGCGGGCCACCACGTCACGCATCGCCTTGGTGAGGTCCCCGGCATACGTCTGGGCGAGCAACTGGGCCACGACCTCGGTGTCGGTCTCCGACGCGAACTCGACGCCGGCGTCGGCCAACTCGCTCTTCAGCGCGTGGAAGTTCTCGATGATGCCGTTGTGGATCAGCGCGAACTTGCCGTTCGTGCCCCCTCGGTGGGGGTGGGCGTTGGCGTCGGTCGGGCCGCCGTGCGTCGCCCACCGGGTGTGCCCGATCGCCGTGCGTGAGGCGGGCAGCGGGTGGGCCTCGATCTCGGCGGTGAGGTTGGCGAGCTTGCCGGCGCGCTTGCGCACCTCGACCTCGTCCTCGCAGACGAGCGCGACGCCCGCCGAGTCATAGCCGCGGTATTCCAACCGCGCCAAGCCCTCCATCACGACGTCGAGGGCGACGTCACCGTCCTCACGCCCGACGAAACCGACGATTCCACACATGGCCAACAGGGTAGGGCCTCGCCCAAGCACGCACCGCACGGCATCGTCCGACACAATGACGGGCGTGTCCCGCGCCCAACTCGCCGCCGAGTCGCCCTACCTGGAGTTCGATCGGCAGACCTGGGCCCGGCTGCGCGACGCGCACCCGATGAGCCTGACCGCACGCGACGTGCGGCGGCTGCGCGGCACCGGTGACCAGGTGGACATGGAGGAGGTCGAGCAGATCTACCTGCCGCTCTCCCGGCTGCTGAACTTCTATGTCGGCGCCACCTCGCGGCTGCACCGGGTCACCTCCGACTTCCTCTGCGAGCGCCCGGACAAGACGCCCTTCGTCATCGGCGTCGCCGGATCGGTCGCCGTGGGCAAGTCGACCACGGCGCGGATCCTGCGCGAGTTGCTCGCGCACTGGCCGGACACCCCACGGGTCGAGTTGGTCACGACCGACGGTTTCCTCTTCCCCAACGCCGAGCTCGAGCGGCGAAACCTGTTGGAGCGCAAGGGTTTTCCCGAGTCCTACGACCGCCGGTCCTTGGTGCGCTTTGTCGCCGAGGTGAAATCCGGCCGGGCCGAGGTGACCGCCCCGGTCTACTCCCACCTGACCTACGACATCATCCCGGGCGAGCGGATCGTGGTGCGCCAGCCGGATGTGCTGATCATCGAGGGGCTCAACGTGCTGCAGCCCTCGGTGCCGGTGCCGGGCCGGCGTAACACCCTGGCGGTGTCGGACTATTTCGACTTCTCGGTCTATGTCGACGCGCACGAGCAGGACATCAAGAACTGGTATGTCGAGCGCTTCCTCGGTCTGCGCGAAACGGCCTTCGCCGATCCCGAGTCCTATTTCCACCGCTACGCCTCGCTCACCGACGAGCAGGCGGTGCAGCGGGCCGGTGAGATCTGGGAGGCGATCAACGCCCCCAACCTGGTCGAGAACATCGTGCCGACCCGCAGTCGCGCGACGCTGGTGCTGACCAAGGACGCCGATCACAAGGTGCGCCGGGTCCGGTTGCGCAAGCTGTAGCGCCTCAGCGGCTGTGCTCGTCCTCGAAGGCGTCCTGCTCGGCGAGCCGCTGCTGCGAATCCTCGTCCTCGTCGTCTTCGAAGAGGTCAGCGTCGTGGTCGTAGTCGTCGTAGTCGTCCTCGGCGGTCGCCGCATCCGCGCGCCGCTGCCGCACCCACAGGGCCAGCCAGATGCCAGCGAAAACCGCGAGCACGCCCAGCCCGCACAACAGGCCACCGAACACGCTGAACAGCAGCCGCGACGCGGAGGTCGCCGGCTGGCCACCCTTGTCCTCGTTGGCGAAGGTGGGTGCCATCGAGTTGCCCCACGCCGCGCCTCCGACGCCGGCTACCACCGACAACAGCAGGGCGATCACCCAATAGATCGCGGCCGCCGCCTTGTTCCTCACCATGTCGGTGAATGTACCGGGGCGCGGTGAACTTCCACGCACCTTCCCTCAGACGACGACGCTGAGCGCCAGCACGAGCAGGAAGCCGACCACCGAGATCACCGTCTCCATCACCGACCACGACTTGAGGGTCTGCCCGACGGTCAGCCCGAAGTACTCCTTGACCAGCCAGAAGCCCGCGTCGTTGACGTGGCTGAAGAAGAGCGACCCGCAACCGATCGCGAGCACCAGCAGCGCCACGTTCGAGGGCGTGAGCCCGCCGGCCAGCCCGCTCACGATGCCGGCCGCGGTGATCGTCGCCACCGTCGCCGAACCGGTCGCCAGCCGTATGCCGACCGCCACCAGCCAGCCGAGCAACAGCACCGGCAGGTGGGCGGAGGAGGCGGCATCGGCGATCACCTTGCCGACGCCCGCGTCGACCAGCAGCTGCTTGAAGCCGCCGCCGGCCGCGACGATCAGGATGATGCCGGCGACACCCGGCAATCCGCGGGCGAGCGAGTCGCTGGCCCCGCGGGTGCCCATGCCGGTGCCGACGCCGAGCAGCAGGTAGGCCACGATCACCGCGATGAGCAGCGCGACAACCGGCGTGCCGAGCACATCGAGGATGCTCTTGACGATCCCGTCACTCACCCACAGGTTGACGATCGCGGCCGGGAGCATGAGCAGCACCGGCACCAGCACCACGAAGATCGCCGCGCCGACGCCTGGCTGGCGGTGCTTGGCCGGGGCGGCCAGCCCCGGCTCGCTGCCCTGCTCACCGGGCACACTCGGCGCGCCGGCAGCCCCGGCGGGCAGCGGCATCATCTTGTTCAGCACGATCGCGAGCAAGGGCCCGGCGACGATCAGCGTCGGCACCGCGACGATCAGCCCGTAGATCAGGGTGAGCCCCTGGTCGGCCTTCAACGCCGCGATCGCGGTCTGCGGCCCGGGGTGTGGCGGCACCAGCCCGTGCAGGATCGACAAGCCGGCGAGCGCAGGAATCCCGATGAGCAGCAACGGCATACGCGTGCGACGTGCGATCAGGATGACGATCGGGACGAGGATCACCACGCCAATCTCGAAGAACATCGGCAGCCCGATAACGGCCGCGACCAGCGCGATGCCCCAGGGCAGCATCCGGCGCGGCAGGCGGTCGGTGACCGCGCCGACGACCCGGTCCGCGGCCCCGGACTCGGCGAGCATCTGCCCGAGCATCGCGCCGAGCGCGATGAGCAGGCCGACCGACCCGGCGGTATTGCCGACACCCTTGATCACGCTGTCGATGGCGTCCGCGCCGGGCACCCAGGCCACCAGCGCCAGCACGGCGCAACCGAGCAGCAGCGACACGAAGGGGTGCAGCTTCAGCACGGTGATCAGCAGCACGACGGCGGCGATCGAGGCGAGGGCCGCCAGCGCGAGCTGGCCGGAGCCGGCCTGACTGATGGGTGGATCGGCGGCGAGGAGGCTCACAGTAGGCACGGCGCACAACAGTAGAGCCGCCGCTCCCCGGAGGGGAACGGCGGCTCTGCTCAGCCGGGGAGTCGGCTCAGTACCAGTTGGTGGCCACCGAGTGCGCCCACGCACCGCACGGCGTGCCGTAGACCGAGGCGATATAACCCAGGCCCCAGCGGATCTGGGTGGCGGGGTTGGTGCGCCAGTCCGCGCCGGCGCTGGCCATCTTGCCGCCCGGCAGCGACTGCGGGATGCCGTAGGCACCCGAGGAGGCATTGGTCGCGCCGACGTTCCAGCCCGACTCCTTGTTCCACAGGTTGTTGAGGCAGCCGAACTGACCCTGACCCCAGCCGTATGACGCGAGCATGGACTGAGCGATCGCGCGCGGGTCACCGCTGTAGATCACCGGCCGCGCCGACTCGCGCGAGGTGGTGGGGCCGGCCGAACGGGAGCTCGGGGCCTTCGTGGCCTTCGTCGCTTCGGCCGCCTTAGCGGCCTTCTTCGCCTGGGCGGCCTTCTTGGCCTGCTCGGCCTTCTTGGCAGCGGCCTGCTGCTGGGCCAGCTTGCGCTGGGCGGCGGCCTTGGCGGCGGCGCGCGCGGTGGCGGCGGCGGCGCCGGCCTGGGCGCGCTTGGCCGCCGCGGCCTTGGCCAGGGAAGCGGCGGTGGTGCCGCGCTGGGCGTTGGCGGCCTGGCGGGCGGCGATGGCCTTGGCCAGCGCGTCGTTCTTCGCCGAGGTGTCGAGGGCGACGCCACCGGCTGCGGCATCCGCACCGACGGCGGGGGCGGACCCGGCGAGGCGCAGGGCGCCGACGCTGCTGCTGCCCTGCGCCAGGTCGGTGGCGGAGGCGTAGGTTGCGGCGGCCACGGTGACCACGGAGATGGAGGCGGTTGCGGCGACCGCGGGGCGGCGCAGCGTGGCGAGTCCGCCGGCGCGACGAGCGCGGTGGCGACCGGAGTAGGACATGTGAACCCTTCTGTCGGACCGTCCGGCCGCGCCCCCATGTGGCGACGTGAACGGCGTCGAACAACAACCTGGCAGCAACAGCCCGGCTGCTGCGGACGTCCGCACGCCGGGCCGTTATCAAACCGAGATAACCCCTTCACCTTGCCCGAAACCGCCGGAAAACCCAAATCTCACCGCAGAATCTGTGGAGAAACTGGCGCCGGAGTGACGAATGTGACGCACGGGGTGGCCGGCCGGCCACCCCGTGCATCACGCGTCGATCAGGTTCAGGCGTCCGGGCCCTCCAGCAGGTCGGTGACCAGCGCCGCGATCGGGCTGCGCTCGGAGCGGTGCAAGGTGACATGGCCGAAGAGCGGGTGGCCCTTGAGCTTCTCGATCACCGCCGCGACGCCGTCGTGCCGGCCGACCCGCAGGTTGTCGCGCTGAGCGACGTCATGGGTGAGCACCACCCGGGAGTTCTGCCCGATCCGGGACAAGACGGTGAGCAACACATTGCGCTCGAGCGACTGGGCCTCGTCGACGATCACGAAGGCGTCGTGCAGCGAACGGCCGCGAATGTGGGTGAGCGGCAGCACTTCGAGCAACTCGCGGTCCAGCACCTCCTCGACGACCTCCCGGGACACCACCGCCGAGAGGGTGTCGAACACCGCCTGCGCCCACGGCCCCATCTTCTCGTTCTCGGTGCCGGGCAGATAGCCGAGCTCCTGGCCGCCGACGGCATACAGCGGCCGGAAGACGATCACCTTGCGGTGCTGGCGGCGCTCCATCACCGCTTCCAGCCCGGCGCACAGCGCAAGGGCGGATTTGCCGGTGCCGGCCCGGCCGCCGAGCGAGACGATGCCCACGTCGAGGTCGAGCAGCAGGTCGAGGGCGATGCGTTGTTCGGCGGACCTGCCGTGCAGGCCGAAGGCGTCCCGGTTCCCGCGCACCAGCCGCACCGACTTGTCGGCCATCACCCGGCCGAGGGCGCTCCCCCGCGGGCCCAGGATCACCAGCCCGGTGTTGGTCGGCAGTTCGGCCGCCTCGGCGTGCTCCATCCGGCCCTCGTCATAGAGCGCGTCCATCTCCTCGGCACCACACTCGAGCTCGACCATGCCCGTCCAGCCGGAGTCGGTGGTGAGCTCGGCGCGATACTCCTCGGCCTGCAGGCCCACCGCCGAGGCCTTCACCCGCATCGGCAGGTCCTTGCTGACGACGGTGACATCGCGACCCTCGTCGGAGAGGTTCTTGGCGACCGACAGGATGCGAGTGTCGTTGTCTCCCAACCGGAATCCGGCCGGCAGTGAGGACGGGTCGGTGTGGTTGAGCTCGACCCGCAGCGTGCCGCCCTCCCCGATCGGGACGCTGTCGTGCAGGCTGCCGTGCTCGATCCGCAGGTCGTCGAAGAGCCGGAGAGCGCTGCGCGCGAAATAGCCCAGCTCGGGGTGGTGGCGTTTGGCCTCCAGCTCGGTGATCACCACCACCGGCAGCACGACCTCGTGCTCGGCGAACTTGGTGGCCGCTCGCGGATCGGACAGGAGCACCGACGTGTCGAGGACGTACGTCTTGTTGGTGGCTCGCTTTGCAGTCATACCGACTCCTCCTGCCGCGCGGCTGAACGTCACCGCTGGGCTAGTCGCGGATGCGGGGCCGGGACCGGGCTCTCCCGATGCGGAGAGCCGGTGCCGGCCCTCCGTCCGCAGCCAGGTTTCGCTGCATCGAGTGGGCCTCCCGAACGCCCCGGCGGGGTGCCGGTGCGTTGCCTTCGACGGTAGGCGCGCTCGGGCGTGTCATGCGGCGACGCGCCGCACCGCGCGCACCTTCTTCACGGACTGTTCACACCGGGCCAGTCCCCCGTCGCACCATCCGTCCCACCTGTCACATCGGGTATGCCGGGGCTAGCCGTCCGCGACCGACCGCAGCCGGGCCGCCTCGCGCGTCAGATGGTCGCGCTCGGCGAGGTTCGTCGCGAGGCGAGCGGCGTCGGCATACAGCCCGGCGGCTCGCCACGGGTCGCCGGCCTTCGCAGTGAGATAGGCCTCCGCCGCGGTATGCCGGGGCGTGCATGCGTCGACCGCCCGCAGCGCCGCCAACCCAGCCGCAGCCCCGTCTGCCTCGCCGACGGCGACCGCCCGGTTGACTCGCACGACGGGGGTGTCGGCGTGCCGGAGCAATTCGTCATACCACTGCACGATCTGCACCCAGTCGGTCTCCTCCGCGCTCTGCGCGTCGGCGTGCAGCGCGGCGATGGCGGCTTGGGCCTGGTATTCACCGACCGCGTCGCGGGCCAGGGCGGACTGCACCAAGGCCACGCCCTCAGCGATCGCCGCGGTGTCCCAGCGGGAACGGTCCTGCTGCGGCAACGGCACCAGCCGGCCTTCGGGGGTCAACCGGGAGTCACGCCGGCCGTGGTGCAGCAGCATCAGCGCGAGCAGCCCGGACACCTCCGGGTGGTCGGTCATCGCGCGCAGCTGCCGCGCCAGCCGGATCGCCTCAGCGGACAGGTCGAGGTCACCGGTATACCCCTCGTTGAAGACGAGATAGAGGACCCGCAGCACGTTCGTCGGATCGCCCGGGGTGTTGAGCGGCACGCCGGCGAGCTGTCGCTTGGCCCGACTGATCCGCTGGGCCATCGTTGCCTCCGGCACGAGGAAAGCCCGCGCGATCTGTGCCGTGGTGAGACCGCCCACCGCGCGCAACGTGAGCGCGACCGCGGAGGTCGGCGACAGCCGCGGGTGCGCGCACAGGAAGAACATCGCGAGCGTGTCGTCACGCTCCGCGGCCGGGCCGGCCTCGGGTTCGGCATCGACGACGGCCTCCCGCCGACGGCGCGCCGCCTCCGATCGGATGGCGTCGAGGTGGGCCCGCCATGCGACGGTCACCAGCCAGGCTTTGGGATCGCGTGGCGGATCGGTCGGCCACGCCGCGAGCGCCTTGATCAACGCCTCCTGCACAGCGTCCTCGGCCGACGCGAAGTCCACTCCGCGCCGGACGAGGACACCGATCGCCGCGGGGATCAGTTCTCGCAGATCGTTCACTCGGCCGGCCCGGGCGCCTCGTTGAGGAAGGGGCGGACCTCCAGCCATTCGTAGATCGGCGCGCCGCCGGGGCCGGGCGCGGCGGACAACTCGCCGGCGAGCTCGACCGCCCGGTCCCAGGACTCGACGTCGATGACCATCCAGCCGGCGATGAGGTCCTTGGTCTCGGCGAACGGGCCGTCGACTACGGCCGGCTGCCCCGCGCCGCCATACCGCACCCACGCGCCCTCGGGTGCGAGGGCCTGCCCGTCGACGAACTCGCCGGTGCCCCGCAGCCGCCCGGCGAAATCGTGCATGTACCGCATGTGGGCGTCGACCTCGTCCGGGGTCCAGGTGTCCATCGGCCGGCAGTCGACCACGGGGGCCGGCGCGTTGCCGCTGCGGTAGTGCTTCAACAACAGGTACTTCGCCATGGTGTGCTCCTTGTCTTCGGTGCGGACACCCGGGGGACGGAGCCGAGCGGGCGTTCTCGACATACCTGACCAGAAAAGTTCGGATCGAGGTATGCCGACCGCGGCGCGCCTAGGAGCCGAACCGTCGTTCGCGGGCGGCATACGCCCGCAGTGCCCGCAGGAAGTCCACCCGGCGGAAGTCGGGCCAGAACGCCTCGCAGAAGTAGAACTCGCTCTGGGCGCTCTGCCACAACAAGAATCCGCCCAGGCGTTGCTCGCCGGAGGTGCGGATCACCAGGTCGGGGTCGGGCTGGCCCTTGGTGTAGAGGTGGGCCGCGATGTGGTCGACATCGAGCACCTCGGCGAGTTCTTCGATCGAGGTGCCATTGCGGGCGTGTTCCTGCAGCAGCGACCGCACCGCGTCGGCGATCTCGCGGCGGCCGCCATACCCGACCGCAATGTTGACGATCAGCCCGTCGACATCTCTGGTCTGCTCGGCGGCTTCGCGCAGCACCTCCGCGGTGTGCGGCGGCAACATGGCAAGCGCTCCGACCGGGTTCAGCCGCCACCGGTGGTGCGAGGCGAGCTCGCGCACGACGCCCTCGATGATCGACAGCAGCGGCACGAGCTCGGCGGCGGGCCGGTTGAGGTTGTCGGTGGACAGCAGCCACAGCGTGACGACCTCGACCCCGGCCTCCTCGCACCAGCCGAGCAGCGGGGCGATGTTGTCGGCGCCGGCCTGGTGGCCCGAGGCGGTGTCGGCGCCGCGGGCCTTGGCCCACCGACGGTTGCCATCGAGCATCACCCCGACATGCCGCGGAAGGTTCTCGGTGGGCAGCGATTTGGCGAGATGTCGTTCATACGCGCTGTAGACCAGGTCACTGACCCCGCGCATGCTCGCCCCTTCCACCTGGATCGTCCGCCACCGACAGACTAGGCCAGCCCGGTGAGGTGGCCACGCGCACGCTACTCCCGCGTCGCGCCCCGGAGCCCTACCCTGGTCGGTGTGAGAGACGCGATCGAGGACGCTGCCCAGCACGTCCAAGACGAGGCTGCGGCGCTGGTCGCACGCGTCAAACCGAAGCTGCGCGGCTGGTTGCACCTCGGCATGGCACCGCTCGCGCTCGTCGGTGGGATCGTGCTGATCGCCTTGGCGCAGAACGCTCGCGGCCGCATCGGTGCCGCGGTGTTCGCGGTGTGCGCGGTGCTGTTGTTCGCCACCTCGGCGACCTATCACCGGGGCCGCTGGTCGCCCCGGGTGGAGAAGCTGCTCAAGCGCGCCGACCACGCCAACATCTTCCTCATCATCGCCGGCACCTACACCCCCTTCGCGCTCTGCCTGCTGCCCCGCGAGCAGGCGACGACGCTGCTGCTGATCGTGTGGGGCGGCGCCATCGGCGGGGTGCTCTTTCGTGTCTTCTGGGTGGGTGCCCCGCGCTGGCTCTATGTGCCGATCTATGTCGCGCTCGGCTGGGTGGCGGTGTTCTACTTCGGCCCGCTGATGAAGGCGGGCGGACCGCTGGTCATGACGCTCATCGCCCTCGGTGGCGTGCTCTACACCTTGGGCGCCGTGGTCTACGGATTCAAACGCCCCGACCCGTCACCGCGGTGGTTCGGCTTCCACGAGATCTTTCACGCCTTCACCGTGCTGGCTTTCGCCGCGCACTACATCGCGGCCTCGATCGCGGTCTACCACCCGGTCGCCGGCAGCTGACCTACGGTTGCTCGTCCGCGTCGCGCTGGGGAGGCTCGTCGCGCTGGGGAGGCTCGTCGCGCTGGCGGCGCTGGTCGCGCTCCTCGCGCAGCCGCACGCCGCGCAGGTGAGTGCTCATGCTGCGAAACAGCAGCCAGCACACCAACCCGAGACCGAAGAGCACCAGGAAACCCCAGATGCCCGCGGTGACGTCCGTGCTCTGCGAGCCCATCAGGCGGATTCCTTGCGAGCCACGATGTCGTCGCGCAGCAGGGCGGGCGGATCGGTCGCCATCCGGTCGGCCTCGGCGACATCCTGCGGCAGTCCCGCGAACAGGTCGTCCTCGTCCGCGGGAGTCCGGACGTATGACGCGGCCAGGTCGAACTCCTCGGTCGGCCAGATCGTCGCCTGCTCGGCCGCCGACAACGCGAAGAAGCTGCCGTCGGGGTCGATCTGGGTGGCGTGCGCGAGCAACGCCCGCTCCCGCGCCCCGAAGTAGTCGGCGACCTGAACACGCGTCGTCACCCGGGTGGGCTCGCGCTCCTCCCACCGCTTGAGCCACTCCTCGAAGGGCGACTCACCGTCGCGGGTCAGCAGCGCCTCGTGGAAGGCAGCGATCTTCTCGCGGCTGAACCCACGGTCGTAGTAGAGCTTCAGCGGTTGCCAGGCTTCGCCGGCGTGGGTGAACTGCGAAGGGTCACCGGCGGCCCGGAAGGCCGCCACCGACACGTCGTGACACATGATGTGGTCCGGGTGCGGGTAGCCACCGTTCTCGTCATACGTCGTCATCACGTGCGGCTTGAAATCCCGTATGACGCGCACGAGCGCCTCGGTGGTGACATGCAGCGGCTCCAGCGCGAAGCACCCTTCGGGCAGCGGCGGCAGCGGGTCACCCTCGGGCAGGCCGGAGTCCACGAAACCCAGCCAGACGTGCTCGATGCCGAGCACCTCCTGGGCCCGCTTCATCTCCTCGCGGCGCACCTGCGGCAGATCGCGCAGGATGTCCGCGTCGTCCTTGAGCCGCGGGTTGAGCACGTCACCGCGCTCGCCGCCGGTGCAGGTCGCCACCATGACCCGGTGCCCTTCGGCGACATAACGGGCCATCGTCGCCGAACCCTTGCTGGACTCGTCATCGGGGTGGGCGTGCACGGCAAGCAGCCGCAGGCGTTCGGGCACCGGAAGTCACCTCACGATCGGGCGGTGTTGGACCGCCGCCTATCCTCTCATCCCATGGCACTCCCCCGACCTGCGCCCGGCCAGGGCCGTTGGTGGTTCGTCGGCATCGTCGCGGGCCTGCTCGCGTGCGGTGCGGCGGTGTGGTTCGGGATCTCCGCGACGCGGGGGCTGTCCTGGTCCGACGCCGGCTTCGACAACCCGGTGCCCAACAACCGGATCACGATGCGCTTCGACGTCGTCAACCAGGACGGCCGCCCGGTGCGCTGCACGTTGAAGGCGATGGACATCCGGCACGCGCAGGTCGGGATCACCACCGTCGACCTGCCGGCGAGCAGCTACCAGAGCACCCGTTATCAACGCACCATCCCCACGGTCGCGCAGGCAGTCACCGGCACGGTCGTCAACTGCGAGTACAAGTGACATCTGGCGTTCACTTGCTAGACTGACGTACTCACATCAGGTCTGGACCGCGGCCCCTCGCCCTGTTCACGGGCGGCATACGGGCGGCCCGCCGGTCCGGACCTCGACTTTTGCGGCGCCGCTGACCAGAAGGCGGCGTCGCCCCACGAAGACATCAA
Organism: Metallococcus carri; assembly: GCF_011440275.1. Taxonomy (GTDB): domain Bacteria; phylum Actinomycetota; class Actinomycetes; order Actinomycetales; family Dermatophilaceae; genus Metallococcus; species Metallococcus carri. The sequence goes on from NZ_JAAOIV010000009.1 coordinate 165,863, forward strand.
GGAGAGACCGTGACCAGCACTGCCGACACGTCGTCGACCTTCCTCACCCAGGAGGCATACGACCGACTGAAGGCCGAGCTCGACCACCTCACGGGCGAGGGCCGCCACGACATCGCGCAGAAGATCGAAGAGGCGCGACTCGAGGGCGACCTGAAGGAGAACGGCGGCTACCACGCAGCCAAGGAGGAGCAGGGCAAGATGGAGGCCCGCATCCGCCAGCTGACGCAGCTGCTCGACAACGCCGTCCTGGGCTCGGGTGACCCCGCCAAGGGCACGATCACCCCGGGCATGGTGGTGAGCGTCGAGATGTTCGGCGACAAGGAGAAGTTCCTCCTCGGCAGCCGCGAGATCGCCGACGGCGACTCCGACCTCGACGTTTTCAGCGAGAAGTCCCCGCTGGGCGCCGCCATCAATGGCAAGAAGGTCGGCGACACCACGAGCTACGAGGCGCCGAACGGCAAGACCGTCGAGGTGAAGATCCTCGAGGCGGAGAACTACCGCCCCTGATCGGCCTGCATCGGCGAGGCGCTCCCTGTGCTGTTAGGGAGCGCCTCGCTGCTTGCCGACCGGGCACTTATCGCCGCCCCAGCGGGCGCCTATCGCCGCTTGCTGCGCCCCGATTGCACCGCCACCCACGGACGGTAGCGAGCACCCGCGTCAGCGTCCGCGCCCCAGCGCACCTCTGCTGCACCGAGCCACGGACCCCGAGCAACACCCCGGCCAGCGTCCGCGCCCCAGCGCACCTCTGCTGCACCGAGCCACGGACCCCGGGCAACCCTCCGCCAGCGTCCGCTCCCGCCCACTGGCCGTCGGCATACCGAGCCGTATGCCGGGGCCTACTTGCCGACCGCTCGCGAGTACGCCCGGATCGACAGCGGCACGAAGACCGCCAGCATCACCACGATCCAGATCAGCGTGTAGAGCTCGGCGTGCTGCAGCGCCCAGGTGTACTTGGTCGCGGCCTCGAGCTGGCCACGGCTGGTGCCCGGCGGCTGCAGCGCGAAGAGATTGCCGAAATGCTCGCGCGCGACGAGCGTGATCGAGGAGACCGGGTTCCAGCCCGAGATCGTCTTCAGCACGCCGGGCAGGCTGCGCCCGGGCACGAAGGTGTCGGCGATGAAGGTCGCCGGGAAGATCACCATGAACGCGGCATTGTTGACGATCTCCGGCGCGCGCACCTTGAGCCCGATGAACGCCATCACCCAGCTGAAGGCATAGGCGAACAGCAGCATCAGCCCGTAGGCGATCAAGGCATTCACCGCCCCGTCACGCAGGCGCCAGCCCACGGCCAGGCCGGTCAGTGACATGACGACGAGCACGAGCAGGTTGTTGGCGACATCGGCCAGCGTGCGTCCGAAGAGCACCGCCCCCGGGTGCATCGGCAGCGTCCGGAACCGGTCGATCACGCCCTTTTGCATGTCCTCGGCCATGCCGGCGCCGGTGATGGTGGCACCGAAGATGATGGTCTGGGCGAAGATGCCGGCCATCATGAATTCGCGATAGCCGGCCGCGTCCCCGTCACCGGCCAGGCTGCCGAAGACGAAACCGAAGAGCAGCACGAACATGATCGGCTGCAGTGTCGCGAAGATCAGCAGGTCGGGCACCCGCTTGATCTTGATCAGGTTGCGGCGCGCGATCGTCATACCGTCGGCGAAGAAGGTGCTCACGACGCGGCCTCCTGCTCGTCGTCCTCGGCTCGGTGCCCGGTGAGCGCGAGGAAGGCGTCGTCCAGCGTCGGACGTCGTATGCCGATGTCCTTGACCTCCACCCCCGCTTCGTCGAGCAGGCGAACGCCCTCGATCAGCGAGCGCGTGCCCGCGCGGACGGCCACACTCACCCGCCGGGTGTGCTCGGTGATGTCGGCATCACCGTGACCGACCCGCTCCAACAACCGACGGGCGTCGTCCAACCGGGCACCGTCGGCGACGGTGACCTCGAGCCGCTCACCGCCGACCTCGTCCTTCAACTGGTCGGCCGTGCCGTGGGCGATGACCGTGCCGTGGTCGACGACCACGATGTCGTCCGCGAGCCGGTCGGCCTCCTCCAGGTATTGCGTGGTGAGCAGCACCGATGTGCCGCCCGAGACCAGATCGGCGATGACCTCCCACATGTCGCCGCGGCTGCGCGGGTCAAGGCCGGTGGTCGGTTCGTCGAGGAAGATCACCGGTGGTCGCGCAACCAGCGCGCCGGCCAGGTCGAGTCGCCGGCGCATGCCGCCGGAGTAGCCCTTGGCCGGCCGGTCGGCGGCGTCCTCGAGCCGGAACTGGCGCAGCAGCTCGCGAGCTCGTGCCTTGGCCTCCCGGCGCGGCAGGTGGTAGAGCCGGCCGACCATTTCCAGGTTTTCGTAGCCAGTGAGATATTCGTCGACCGCGGCGTACTGCCCTGACACGCCGATGCGCCGGCGCACCTCCTGCGGTTGCTTGATGACGTCGGCGCCCGCGACGAAGGCGTGCCCGGCGTCGGGGCGGATCAACGTGGTGAGCACCCGGACCGTGGTGGTCTTGCCCGCGCCGTTGGGTCCCAGCACGCCGAGAACGGTGCCCTCGGGCACCTCCAGCGAGACCCCGTCGATGGCCTTGACCGTCTTGTAGTGCTTGACCAGGCCATCGGCGATGACGGCGGGCTGCGGTGACATGGCGTCAGCCTGCCACTGCCCGCCGACATACCCCAGTTCGGCGCGCCAGGAGAGGGCAGGTCACCCCTCGGCGCTGCGGTCACCGGGAGTTCGAACAGGTGGGGGATGCGGCGCGACGCCCCTGAGGTCAGCGGGCGGCGATTTCGGCCGCGAGGACGAGCAGCGCGACCGACAGCAGGATCGCGCCCCAGAGGGCCCGGGTCAGGCCGGGAGCCGGGGGCAGGGCGGGCGGCGCTGCCTCGGCGGGTGCGGCATACGGTGAGGTGACCGGTGGTCGGGCCGGAGCCTGCCGGTCATAGGGCGCGGTGCGTTGCTGGCGCTCCCATTCGCGCACGAGGCGCACCTGCGAGGCGTGCGACACCCACTCGCGTCGGTCCCGCGCCGCGGTGAACCACAGATAGCCGGCGGCCGCCGCCATCAGCGCCGCCACGATCAGGCCGGTCATGGCCGCGAAGATAGCCCCGCTCCGCGCCAATTCATCGGCACCACACCGGCGGGACGACGATCAAGCGAACGATCTGCCGAGCCTGCGAGGCGGATCGGAGCGCTGAGGAGTCCCGCCAATCAAGGCCCACCGGCGGGACGACGATCAAGCGAACGATCTGCCGAGCCTGCGAGGCGGATCGGAGCGCTGAGGAGTCCCGCCAATCGAGGCCCACCGGCGGGACGACGATCAAGCGAACGATCTGCCGAGCCTGCGAGGCGGATCGGAGCGCTGAGGAGTCCCGCCCATCAGGCGAGGGCGGAGTCCAGGGCCTTCCAGTCGACACCCTTCGGGGCGCGGTCGACGACGGTCTGCAGCAGCCCGAGCCGGGCGGCGCGCACCTGCGGATCCTCGGCCATCACCAGCACCTGGTCGAAGAAGGTGTTGAGCGGCTCGACCAGCCCGCGCGCATCGGCGGCCCACTCGGGCAGGCCGTCGCGTGAGTGGTCGGGCAGCGCGTCCACCGCGTCGGCGAGCCGCACCTCGGCGTCCTCGGTGAGCCGTCCCCGGTCGTATGCCGAGTCGGTCCCCTCGGGCACGATCCGCACGATCCGCTGCACGGCCTGGATCAGCGCCGGGAAGTCGGCGTCACCACGCAGCCGGTCGATGTCGCCGAGCGCCCGCTGGGCGGTGCCGGGCGAAGCCGCGAGCGGAGCCACCGCCGACACCAGGTCGGCCGAGACACCCTCGTCGCGCAACTGCTGCGCGAACCGCGATGCGACGAATTCGGCTGCGGCACTGAGCGATTCGTCGGAGACGTCGACGCCCTGAGCTCGCAGGCGGTCCCCGGCGGCGGCCAGCCCAGCCGGCACCGTCACACCCGCCACCGACTCCTGCGACCGCAAGATGCTGGCCACGCCCAGCGCCGCACGACGCAGCGCGAACGGGTCGGACGACCCGGTCGGCTTGGCGCCGATGGCGAACATCGAGGCGAGCAGGTCGAACCGGTCGGCGAGCGCCAGCAACGCACCGGGCGTCGACTGCGGCAGGTCGTCACCGGCGGAGCGCGGCAACTCCATCTCCCACAGCGCGTCGGCGACCTCGGCCGGCTCGCCCGCGCGGGCGGCATACTCCTTGGCCATCACGCCGGCGAGCGAGGAGAGCTCGACGACCATCTGCGAGGACAGGTCGAATTTCGCGAGTTCGCCTGCGCGAATGAGGGTTTCGCGGTCAGCGCTGCCGAGGTCGACCTGGTTCGCGAGCGCCCGGGCAACATCCTTGATCCGGGTGGCGCGGTCCCCCATCGAGCCGAGCCGTTCTTCGAAGGTAAGCGTGTCGATGCCGGCGCGCAGCTCGGTGAGCGGGCGCTGCAGGTCGGCGTCGTAGAAGAACGCCGCGTCCTCGTAGCGCGCCCGCAGCACCGACTCGTTGCCGGCGCGCACGACCGCGTCGTCGCAGTCGCCGTTGGCCATCGTGACGAAATGCGGCATGAGCGCACCGTCCGCCGATCGCACCGGCAGATAGCGCTGGTGCTTGCGCATCACCGTGGTCAGGATCTGTTGCGGCAACTGCAGATAGCGCTCCTCGAAGGAGCCGAGGATGCCGTGCGGCTGCTCGACCAGGCCGGTGATCTCGTCGACCAAGCCGGACTCGGCCTCCACGTCGACCGTGCCCCCGACGCTCGCCGCGAGCTCCTGCGCCTGCCGGACGACCGACTCCCGTCGCACGGTCGGGTCGATCTCGATTCCCTTGTCCCGCAACACTTTCAGCAGGTCAGTCGCCGACGTCACGGTGACCAGAGCGTGCGGGTCGGTGCGCTGCACATAGGTCGTGTGCCCCGTGCCCAGCTCGGAGACCCGAGCCGGCACCAGGTCGCTGCCCCACAGCGCCACGAGCCAGCGGATCGGACGGCTGTAGGCCAGCTCGGGATCGCTCCAGCGCATGTTCTTGTCGGCGCGCAGCGCTGTGACGGTGTCCTGCACGATCGCGCCGAGCACCTCCAGCACCGACCGGCCCGGCTGCGCGATGCGCACCGCGACATGCTCGGCCCCGTCGAATTCCGCGCGCACGAGATCCTCGACCGCGGTCTGCTGCCCGCGCGCGAAGCCCTGCGCCGCCTTGGTTGGGTTGCCGTCGGCGTCGTATGCCGCCGCCACCTTGGGCCCCTTGCGCAGCACCTCGCCGTCGGGTTCGTGGGCGGACACCTCGGCGACGGTGGCGACGATCCGGCGCGGGGTCCCGAAAACCGACACCTCGCCATACGTCAGGCGGGAGTCGGCGAGGCCGGCGGTGATCGCGGCGCGGACCTGCTCGATCGCCTGACCGATGACGTGCGGGGGCAACTCCTCGCAGCCGATCTCGAGGGCGAACAGCTGCGGCTCGTCGGAGGTCGCGTGCGGCTCGACCGCTTCGCCTTCCGACGGTGGCATGACCGCCTGCCCGGTGATCATCTCGGGGCCTTCACCCTTGAGCAGCGGGAAGCCGAGCTCCTGACGGCGCTCGGTCCACAGTGCGCCCGCCTCACGAGCCAGGCGGCGCATCAGTGAGAACGACCGGGCGCGCTCGGTGGTGGAGACCGCGCCGCGGGAATCGAGCACATTGAAGGCGTGCGAGGACTTCAGCACGTAGGTCCAGGCCGGCACCGGCAGACGCGCCTCGATCATCCGCTGCGCCTCGGTGGTGTATTGCTCGAACAGGTCGCGGTTGGTCGGCACGTCCGCTTCGTCGAGGTAGTAGCGGGACATCTCGAACTCGTTCTGGGCGAAGACCTCGCCGTAGCTGATGCCCGGCGCGTACTCCATGTCCTTGAAGTGCGAGACGCCTTGCAGCGCCATCATGATCCGCTCGATGCCGTAGGTCAGCTCGACCGACACCGGCTGCAGGTTCTGCCCGACGACCTGCTGGAAGTAGGTGAACTGGGTGACCTCCATGCCGTCCAGCCAGACCTCCCAGCCCAGACCCCAGGCGCCGATCGCCGGCTGCTGCCAGTTGTCCTCGACGAAGCGCACATCGTGCGCGTCCAGGTCGATGCCGAGCGCCGCCAGGGATTCGAGGTAGAGCTCCTGCGGATTGCCCGGGTCCGGCTTGAGGATCACCTGGAACTGCGTGTGCGTCTGCAGCCGGTTGGGGTTTTCGCCATACCGGCTGTCGTCGGGACGCACGGAGGGTTCGACATACGCCACCCGCCACGGCTCGGGACCGAGCACGCGCATGACGGTCGCGGGGTTCATCGTGCCCGCTCCGGCCTCGGTGTTGATGGGCTGCACGACCAGGCAACCTCGCTCGGTCCAGAATCGCTGGAGCGTCAACAGGGCCTCTTGAACGGTCAGCACCGGGTCAGGCTACCGACGGGTCGACACCGGCAGAAAATCGAGCGGTTGATGCGCGAACCACATGGCGTGCCGTAGCGTCAGAAAGGAGTCCCGCTCGGGGACGCAAGGGGAATCACACAAGGGGAACATCATGCGCACACGCACTACCGCGGGGCTGCTGCTCGCCACCGCGCTCGTCCTGCCACTCACCGCCTGCCAGGACGCCTCCACCACGGGCGATCCGACCGGCTCCACCGCTCCGGGCACGTCGTCGACCGGTTCGAGCGCGCCCAGCGCGCCCAGCGCGCCGAGCGCGACCGGCACGAGTGACTCAGGTGGCTCAAGCGGTTCGGCGAGCGCAACCAGCTCGACCGGCGCGCCGTCGTCGTCCGACGGCCGCTCGCTCGCCGCGCTCTCGGGGTATGCCGACCCGATGGTTGTCGCCGTCGGCTCTCGCCGCGAGGCCGCGACGCTCAAGGGCAGCAACACCGTGGAGTTCTGGAGCAACGAGGGGTCGGGCTGGACCAAGACCGGCAGCAGCACCTATCCCGGGGTCGTTCCCGGCGCGAAGGAGCCGGTCAAGATCACCGGCGCCCTGCTGCAGAAGTCGGATCACGCGACCTTCGTGCTCACCGGCGCGTTCACCGGCGACGGCACCGGCCAGGCTCTCGCCTACGGTCGCGACGCCAAGGGCTGGAGCGTGATCACCGCTCAGCCCGACGGGACGCTCGCTCCCTCCGGCCGTGGCATGACCGAGCTCGGCGGCGCCGGGACGGAACTGTCGATGACCTTCAACGACGGTGTGCTGCAGACCAAGTCGATGTGGTCGCCGAAATCTGATGCGGCCTTCGCCGAGCAGACCCGCAATCCGACGATCCGCCGCTGGACCGGCCAGGGCAGCACGCTGGTCAAGGTCAGCGACAACATCACCCGCGCGGGGTACATCCTGCCGTTCGACAATCTCGACAAGACTCCGCCGAAGTGGCTGGACACGTCTGCGACCTCGCTGCCCGACGGTCAGTGGCTGGTCGTCGGGACGGCTGCCACGGACGACCGGCTCGTGGTCTCGGCTCCCACCGCGCAGGCGAAGCGGACCTTCAACCTGCCGTGGAATGACGTCTTCAGCTGGCGGATCCTGGTGACCGACCAGGGCAAGGTCAAGGAGGCGTCGGCGCCGCCGTGGGCGGCGCGCGCTGCGATCACGCCGCTGCTGTCGAAGCTTCCGGCGAACTATTTCACCGGCTCGCCGTACTCGCCGGGCTCGGCGGTGAGCTCCATCGGCGGTTCTAACCAGTTCCTGCTCACCATCAACGACGGCCTGGTCGTCGAGGTGGACCAGGTGCCGCTGATGGGTGGCTAACCCGTCGCGAGGGTGCGCTGCCAGGCGCGCAGCGCACCCTCGGTCCGGTAGCCGAGTTCGCGGTTGACCGCGAGCATGTGCCGGTTGTCGTCGGCGTTCCAGGTGCGCACTCTGGTCACCTGCGGGAAGGTCGCCATGAGTTCGAGGGCGACCGCCGACTTCAGCCGTATGCCGAGTCGGTGGCCGCGCGCTTCGGCGAGGACGATCGTGTCGCCCTGGTAGGCCAGGCTCGGCGTCTGAGCTGGCACCTCGACCTTGCTGAAGCCGACCATCGCCTCGCCCTCGAACGCCGCCGCCAGCACGATGCTGCGGCCGGCGTCCAGCGCCCACTGCAGGTTCTCCGCCATCCGCTCGGGCGTCCACGCCTCCTCGGCGACCTCCCGCTCGCCCTGCGGAGCGTCGGTGCTCATCCGTTGCTCCAAGTGGGCCAACCCCGCCAGCCACGCGTCGGGCGGCATACCGACGGCCCGCTCGATGCGGAAGGCGGCAGCATCCTCGACACCTGCGCCGACGGCATACCGTTGCAGGACAGTCGGATTCGCGGGAAGGTGCATGGCGCTGCGGATCAGCGTCTGGCTGGGCGCGAAGCCGCGCGGCGCGGGGAAACCCAGCCCGGACTCGTCCTCGCGGCCCTCCACCCATTCGGTATCGGCCTCGACCACCACGCGGCCATCGGCCCGCGCGACCTCGAGCAGGTGGTCGAGCAGGGCCGTGCCGATGCCCCGCCGGCGGTGGCCGGGGTCGACGTGCAGCATGAGCATGGCGAAGTGCGGATTGTCGAGCGCGGGCAGGGCGAGCGAGGCCATACCGACGACGCGACCGGCGTCGACCACGGCCACATCGACATAGCGGTGGGTCGCGCCCCGTCGGCGGCCACGCAGTTCGTCGGCGGAGAAGGCGGTGTGCTCCTCGCCCCACAAGGCGCGGCTGCTGCGTTCGCTCACCTCGACCCACTGCTGGAACAGCTCGTGCTGGGCGGGGTCGAGGGCGTCGATCGGGGTGACGGTCCACGGCATACCGCCATCCTGGGCGAGCGCGCCGCGCCGCCGCGACCCCATTTCGAGGGGGCGCGCGCTCACCCCGGGCTCAATCTCCCGGCGGTGGAATGATCCGGGTCCGTTCACGCGTTGTGCCTGACATGGTCTTCGGTTTCGGACGTCCCACCACCATGGTTTCCCGCGACGAGGCGCTGCCCGGTCGCTCGGCCCCGCTGCCCGGCATACCGGATCGGCACGAGGTGCTCGACTCCTCGCTGCAGGGTCCGTGGCCGGAGGGCTCCCAGGTGCTGTATGTCGCGATGGGTTGCTTCTGGGGCACCGAGCGGATCTTCTGGCGGCTGCCCGGTGTCATCTCGACCGCGGCGGGTTACATGGGCGGCTACACGCCCAACCCGACCTACGAGGAGACCTGCACCGGCCGCACCGGGCACACCGAGACCGTCCAGGTGGTCTACGACCCCACCCAGACCGACGCGGAACAGTTGCTCAAGGCGTTCTGGGAGAACCACGACTCCACCACCGCCAACCGGCAGGGCAATGACGTCGGCACGCAATACCGCTCGGCGATCTTCTGGACCACTCCCGAGCAGGAGCAGGCCGCGCTCGCCACGCGCGACGCCTTCCAGAAGGTGTTGCACGACAACGGTTTTGGCGACATCTCGACCGAGATCCGCTCAGCGCAGGATGCCGGCCCGTTCTACTACGCCGAGGACTACCACCAGCAGTACCTCCACAAAAATCCAGGCGGCTACTGCAATCACGGCCCGAACGGGATGACCTGCCCGGTCGGTTTGGTCCGCCAGGACCAGCTGCCGGCCCAGGCGGACATCCTGCCGCCTCAGTAGGCGCCACTCGCCGACGGCGTCGCGGTGACCTTGGCGCCGGCGGCGTTCAGCACCCACCACACGCCCTTGACCCCCTGGCCGGCCGTGGCGCCGGCCGAGGTGTCCTTGGCGTAGTAGTAGAGCGGCCGGCCGTTGAGGGTGACCTGCTGCTTGCCGTCCGCGGTCTTGATGGTGCCGACCGTGCCGGATACACCGGAGACGGTGGGCTGCCCGCTGGTCGTCACCGCCGGCCACAGTGACACGCACGCGCCGGTGCAGGCGCTCGTCGTCGTGCCGTTGGCGTCCTTGTCGAAGACATAGACCGTGCGCCCGGAACCGTCGACGACCACCGTGCCGAGTGCCGTCGAGCTCGTGCACAAGGTGGCGGCGCCACCGGATGCGGTGCCCGTCGTCGTAGCCGCACTCCCGGCATCATTGCCGCCGCAGGCGGCGAGCGCCCCCATCATCAGCACCCCAGCCGCCGTCGCCTTCATCGCACGCATCGCGTCGTCCTCTCATCGGTGAATCTGTCACCAGGGACACGACGCGGAGCAGTCAAAGGTTCACGTGCCCGGCTCGGCTCGCAGGATCACCGCACCGCTCATGGTCCGCACCTGAACTTGCTGAATCCCGTTGCGCGGCAAGGCAGTTGCCGCGGTCAATGACGCCGGCTTGCCGGGCAGCGCCGACCAGGTGGAGATCTGACTGGCGTTGCCCGCTGCGTCCACGACATACAGCCCATAGGTGACGGGGGCACCCGAGCCGGTGGCATACCGGCAGTCCATCCGCACTTCGGTCCCCCACGGCTTGGCCGTGAGCCGCACGCTCGCATCCAGGGGACCGGGCACGACCTGGCTCATCGCCACCGCCGGCGCTGCCGGCGCTCGCTCACCCACCTGCCCGGGGATCACCACCGCAGCGAGGATCGCGGCTGCCGCTGCCACCGCACCGATCCCCCACGACGCCGTATGCCGGCGTCGCCGCGCTCGCAGTTCGTCGCGGGCTGCCGCTTGCAACCGTTGGCCGAGATCTGCCGGCGGCTCCTCGTGGGTCCCGCCGAGGAGTTCGTATGCCGACGCCGCGTCCAGCCGGCCGAGCAGCCCCGGCATCGCGGCGAGATCGGCCACCGCGCGGGTGCACACCTCGCACCCGGGCAGATGCCGCTCGAAGGCCGCCCGCTCCGCGCTGGAGAGGGCACCCAGGACATAGGCCGCGTCCCACTGGGCGAGGTCGTCGTGCTCGTTCACCGGGTCACCCCTCGTTCCTGAAGCGCCAGCCGCAGCGCGCGCAGTCCGTAATGCAGCCGGGATTTCACCGTGCCGACCGGCAGGCCGAGGTCCTCGGCGATCTCCGCTGCGGTCGCCCGTCCGTAATAGGCGCGCACGACGACCTCCCGGTGGATCATCGGCAAGGTGCCCAGTGCATCGCTGACGAGCGCGGCGTCGAAGACCGCGTCCACCTGATCACCGATACGACCTTCGGGCAGTTCGTCGGTGGGGAACTCCCGGCGATGCCGCGCCGAGCGTGCTTCGTCGATGACCAGGTGCCGCGCGACGGTGAACAGCCAGGCGCGCGCCGAGGTCGCTCGCTGGTGGTCGTCGTCGGTGATCCCCTGGCGCCAGGCACGCAGCATCGTCTCCTGCACGACGTCCTGGGCTGCGACGCGGTCGCCGGTCAGCCGCACGACGTAGTTCCACAACGCCGTCGCGTGCTCCCGGTGCAACCGGTCCAGCACCGCCGGATCGCTGGCCATCACCTCACCTCCAAGGATTGACACGAGGCGGAGCGGTGAACGGTTCGATCGAACTCGTTGCGCCCCCAGATCGTGTCGTGGTGGTGAACACGTCATACACCGTGGGCGGTCTGCCCGCACACCCCATGCTCGTGCACGCGGTCGTGGTGCTGGTGCCGCTGGCCGCGCTCGCCGTGGTGCTGCACGCCACCTGGCCGGCCGCGCGAGCGCGGCTCGGCATGGTGACCCCGGTGCTCGCCGTCGTGGCGACGGCGTTCATCCCGCCGACGACCGCCGCCGGTGAATCGCTCGCCGCGAAGGTCGGTGGCACCGCGCGCAACCCGCTGCTGGCCCGGCACGAGCAACTCGGTGAGCAGCTGCTGCCGTGGGCGCTCGGTCTGAGCGTGGTCGCCATCGCGCTGTGGGTGTGGTTTCGGTTCGACCCCCTGGCCGACCGCCCCACCATGCATCGGGCAGTGTCCATAACGCTGCGTATGGCGGCCCTGGCGCTGGCCGTCGGCGTCGTCGTCATGGTCATCCGTGTCGGCGACGCCGGGGCGCGAGCGACCTGGAGCGGAATCGGTTGACGGTCGCTCGCTGCCGAGTCACGACGCGCTCGGTGCCCCACCAATCAGATCGTCCCAGCGCTGCCGCACCGGGCCCCACCGCCGATCCTCATGCTGGGCCCGGCGCGCCGCTGCGGCCGTGCGGTGAACGTCGTAGAAACGCCTGGCCCAGATCGAAGTCGGCCGCGCCATCCGCACCGCGCCGACTACTGACAGCGGCACGAGGAAGATCGCGAGCAGGGCCATCGGGTATTTGCCCTTGAGCGCGGTGACGACGACGAGCACGAGGTGCACGCCCAAGCCGGCGGCCACGCCACCGCGCACCGCGGTCGCCTGGTCGCTCAGGCCCGTCGCACTCTCGGGTGAGACACCCACGACCCCGAGCCCGACGCACGCCGCTGCCAGGGTCACCACATTGACCGATAGCTGACCCTCCTGCGACCAGTAGACGTCCTGCAGGTGGAAGATCATCGCGAACTCGTCGAGCACGAGTGAGGCGCCGATGCCCACGAGGGCCGCCCCGATGTAGTTGAGCGGCGAACGCCCTTGTGCCCCAACGGAACTGAAGCCTCCAGCGACCAGGAGAATCACCCCGGGTGTGGAGTGGTGCAGGTGGACGCCACCATTGCTCAGGTTGTGGAAGGGGCCTTTGCCGGCCCTGATCAACCGGGTGATCGTGCGCGTGGTGAGGAAGGTGACGACGAAAGCCACGAAGCTCAGCAGCAACGGTCCCTTCACCCCGTGCACGACCTCCACCGACCACCAGCGTGCAAGCCAATCCATCGCCGAATCATAGGAGCGCGCAGTGATCCCGCCCTTGCGGGGCTGCCTGCCCGCCAGCGGTTTTCGTAGGCTGTGCCCATGAAGATGAGTGCATCCCTGGAGAAGGCGTTCAACGCGCAGATCACCCTGGAGTTCGAGGCCTCGCTCACCTACCGGCAGCTCGCCATCGAGGTCGACGACATGGACCTGCCCGGTATGGCGGCCTGGTTGCGGCACCAGGCCGACGAAGAGATCGTGCACGCCAACAAGTTCATCGATCACCTGAGTGACCGCGGCAACCACGCCGCGATCGGCTCGATCGCCGCGCCGAAGGTGAAGGGCGGCTCGGTGCAGGCGGTCTTCGAGGCTGCGCTGGCACACGAGCAGAAGGTGTCCGAATCGATCCGCGAGCTCTACCGCTCCGCCGAGAAGGAAGGCGACCTCGACTCGCGCCCCCTGCTCAGCTGGTTCCTCAGCGAGCAGGTCGAGGAGGAGTCGACCGTCGATGAGATCCTCGGCCGGATCAAGCTCATCGACAACGACGGCCCCGGCCTGCTCCGTCTCGACGACGAGATGGCAACCCGCCCGGTCGCGACCACGGAGAACACCTCCGGCCCGGCCTGAGCCGTCACCGCGAAGCGCCCCGGCACAGTGGCCGGGGCGCTTCGGCATACCTCAGGGTTTTGCTCCGCCACCGGTGACCGGCGGCAGGCTCGACCAGGGGAAGTCGATCCACTGGTCGGTGCGCTTCCACACGTAGTCACACTTCACGATGCTGTGTGACTTCTCGTAGATGCAGGCGACGCGCGACTCCTTGACATGGTCGGCGACATATTCCTGCACCAGCTTCAGGGTGCGCCCGGTGTCGGCGACGTCGTCGCACACGAGCACCGTCATACCGGACAGATCGACGACGTCCGGGGTGGGCGGCAGCATGATCGGCACGTCCAACCGCTCGTCGACGCCGGTGTAGAACTCGACATTGACGACCGAGACGTTCTTGACGTCGAGGGCATAACCGAGGGCGCCGCCGAAGGGCAGGCCACCGCGGGCGATGGACAGCACGATGTCCGGCTCGAAACCCGAGTCCGCGACCGCTTGCGCCACCTCCCTGACCGCCACGCCGAAGTCGGGATAGGTGAGGATCTCGCGTTCCGCCATACGCCCATCGTGCCGCACGATGGGGTCGGGTTGGCATATTCGATCATATGTTCGATACTGGGGTATGACGACCGCCGCCTCCGTGGCCGAACTCCAGCATCTGCTGCGGGCCCACCACGAGGGAACCGGCCTGCATGCCTTCCCGGTCCACCCGGTGTTGCGTGCCGCGTTCCCGCAGGGCCTGCGCAGCGGGATGACGTATGCCGTCGACGGCTCGCTGACCGTCGGGCTCGGCCTGATCGCCGGCGCCTCTGCTGACGGATCCTGGTGTGCCGCAATGGGTTTGCCCGACCTCGGCGTTGAAGCCGCGGCTGCCTGGGATATCGACCTGGAGCGTCTGGTCCTCGTGCCGCAGGTGCCCGCCGAGCGCTGGGTCGACATCGTCTGCACGCTGATCGAAGCGGTCGATCTCGTCCTCAGCGCGCCACCGCCGGTGCTGTCACCCGGCACCGAACAACGGCTGCTGGCTCGGTTGCGCACACGCCGGGCCGTCTTGGTCACCGTCGGCGCCTGGTCGCGCGCGCAGGTGCGGATCGAGGCACACACCCTGGGCTGGGAGGGGTTGGCGCAAGGTCACGGCCTCTTGGAGCGCCAGCGGATCCGCTTGGCAGTCCGGCGTGGTCACCGGCAATCGACCCACACCTTCACCTGGCCGGCGGAATGACCGAAACAGATTCGCGGCTGAGCACCGAAGTGCCCAGCCGCGAATCGTTGGTCTCGACTACCGGGGCTTACTGGTCGCGCTCGGCGGTCTTGTCGTGCACCCAGCGACGCAGCCGGCGACCAACGACCTTGGCCTGGTCCTTGTAGCCGCCACCCTGGCCGGAGCGGTCCGAATCGGTGCCATAGCCCGAGGTCGTGCCGGCCGCGCCAGTCGTGCCGGTGGCGTCGCCGCCGACTCCGCTCGTCGTGCCCGTGGTGCTCGTCGTGGAGTCACCGAAGCCGCCGGTGGTACCGGTGGTGCCGGTGGTGCCGACGCTCGAGTCGCCGAAGCCACCGGTGGTGCCGGTCGTCCCGGTCGTGCCGAAGCCGCCCGCCGTGCCGGACGTACCGGCGGTGCCAGCGGTGTCGCCATAACCACCCGAGGTCCCGGCGCCCGCAGTGCCGCCATAGCCGGCAGTCCCGGTCTGGCCGGTGGTCGAGTCGCCGAAGCCACCCGAGGTTCCGGCTCCGGCGGTGTCGCCATAGCCACCTGAGGTGCCAGCACCAGCCGTGCCGCCGTAGCCAGCGGTGCCGGCCTGACCCGTGGTCGAGTCACCGAAACCACCCTGACCACCGTGCGTGTCGCCATACCCACTGGTGCCAGCGGTGCCGGTCTGACCGGTGGTCGAGTCACCGAAGCCACCCGAGGTTCCGGCTCCGGCGGTGTCGCCGTAGCCACTCGAGGTGCCGGCTCCGGCCGTGCCGCCATACCCGGCAGTGCCGGCCTGACCCGTGGTCGAGTCACCGAAACCACCCTGACCACCGTGCGTGTCGCCATACCCGGAGGTCGTCGACTCGCCATAACCACCGGTGGCGCCGGTGCCCGTGGTGTCGTCGTAGCCCGCGGTGCGCCCGGTGTCGCCATAACCGCCCGTGGTGCCGGCGGTGTCGCCATACCCGGAGGTCGTCGACTCGCCATAGCCACCCGTGCTGCCAGCAGCGCCGGTCGTGCCGGCCGGGTCGCCCCAGCTGCCCGCACCAGTTCCAGCACCCGCACCGGTCGAGTAGCCGGTCGGCTCGTGCGAGTCGCCGTAGGTGCCGCTCTGGCCGACACCGCGGTTGTCACCGCTCAGGCCGCCCGCTTCGGCGTCGACGCCGCGGTCGGTGCCCCGGCCCGCGAGGCCCTGCGACTCCAGCCCGGTGCCATCGGTCGCACCGGCCGGAGCGCCACTCGTGTCATAGCCAGCGGAGTCGGCATTGCCACCCATCGACTGCTGACCGGCCAGGCCCGCGGAGTCGCCGCCGACGCCACGGTCGCGACCGGAGTCGTTCCAGCCCGAACGGTCGTCGCCGCCGAGGCCTTCGCGCTCGTCGCGCCCGGCACGCGCCGCCCCAGCCGCACCGACACCAGCAGCGCCGGCACCAGCCGCCGCGCCCGTCGCCCAGCCGCTGCCGGAGTCTCCGTGGGCGCCCGTCGCGTCGCGGTCACGGTCCTGGCCGCCGGCACCGAATTCGTCGCGGCGGTCGCCGAAGCCCTGGTCACCGTCACGTCCGAACGAGCCACCACCAGCGGTGCCGGCCGCGGTCGTGCCCGTGGTTCCGGCGCCATAGCCGGCGTCACCCGTGCGGCTGTCGCCATAGCCAGCGTCACCGGTGCGGCTGTCGCCATACCCAGCGTCACCCGTGCGGGCGTCGTTGTAGGTGGTGTCGGTCAGCCCGTCGCCATGAGCCGAGCCGGGGCGACCATCGCCATACCCGGCCTCACCCGTGCGACCGTCGCCATACCCGGCTCCGGTGTCCGAGTGACGGTCCCCGCCGCGCCCGGCGGCAGCCACACCCGCGGCACCGACCCCCGCAGCACCCGCGCCAGCAGCGGCACCGGTGCCCCAGCCGGCGTTGTCGGCGCGGCCCTGGCCGGCGAAGTCGCCATCACCCGACGCCGCGGTCCGGTCACCCGAAGCGGCACCCGCGTCATACGAGCGGTCCCCGGCCGTTCCGGCGACGTCACGACCGTCGTCACGGCGGCCGTCGCCTTCGGTCGGGATGTCGTAGTAGCGGTAGATCGAGTCCTGGTCCTCCTCGCTGAGGTGGCCATCGGAGTCGATCGTCGGAGCGTCCTTGATGTAGTCCTTGGTGTACGGCACGCGCAGTTCGTCGCCGTTCTGCTGAGACCCCCGCAGCGGGATGAAGGTCTCCTTGTTGCCGAAGAGCCCGGTCTTGACCGTCGCGAAGGTCGGGTCACCGGTGATGTCGTCCACGTAGATCTGGCCGATCGACCCGATCTTCTCGCCGTCCTGATCAACGACGTTCGCATTCTGCAGCTGCTCGATGTCGTGCGCCATAACGTCCTCTCGAGGCTTGTCGTTGCGCCCGGCCTCGGTGCCGGCCGCCCAACCCCCATCATTGCCGCGCGGAGGGTGCGATGGGGAGAAGCGCAAGGATGATCCGCACTTGCTCTATTCGAACACCTGTTCGATCATGGAGGTATGCCGGCCCGCTCGCTTCCCGCAACCCCCGCTCCAGCGCGGGTCGTCGTGGTGCGCGTGCCCGATTGGTCGATCCTTGCCCAGCATCGCAGTCAGGGCGATACGCCGCCGCTGCTGGCCCTGATCGCCAAGGGCAAGGTCGTCGCGGTTTCACCTGAGGCTGCGGCCGAATCGGTGACCGTCGGGCTGCGCCTGCGCGAGGCACAGGTCCGCTGCCCGGGCCTCACCGTCCTGCCGCACGACCCGGAGCTGGACGAGCGGATGTTCGCCCCGATCCTGCTGGCCTTGCAGCACGTCATCCCACATGTCCACCTGGTGCGCCCGGGCATCGCGGCCATGCGCGTGGCTGGGGCGGCTCGGTTCTATGGCAGCGAGGATCGGGTGCTCGAGCTCGTGCTGGACCAGCTCGCCGAGCTCGACCTGCCCGATGTGCGGCTCGGGGTCGCCGACGGCCTCTTCGCCGCGACCCAGGTCACCCAGGCGACCACGCCCGAGCGGCCGGTCATCACGTTGCCGCCGCACGAATCCCAGACCTTCCTTGCCTGCCTGCCGGTGAGCACCGCCTGCGCCGAAGTCGACGCCCCTGAGATGTCAGACCTGTTGCGGCGCATGGGGATTCGCACGCTCGGCGCTCTGGCCGAGCTCCCCCGCAGCGACGTCCACGCACGATTCGGTGCACCGGGCCTGCGCATCCACGAACTCGCCACCGGGCGCGACACGCCCGTCTTGCGCACGCACGCGATCCCCGACGATCTCACCGTCCGCGTCGTCCTCGACCACCCCACCAATGACACCGCGGCCCTGCTGGCCGCCTGTGACCCCGCCTCGGTCGATCTCACCGCCCGGCTCACCTCCGCCTCGCTCGTCTGTCACGAGATCCGGGTCACCGTGGTGACCTCGACTGAGGTGCGGCACGAACGCGTCTGGCGGCACGCCTGGCCGTTCACCGCGCGCGACCTGGTCGAGCGGGTTCGGTGGCAGCTGGAGGACCTCGTCACCGACACTCAGCTGGATGCCGAGAGCGACCAGGAGTTGCTCGTCGACACGGTCAGCATGATCGAGGTGCACGCCGAATCCCCTACTCCCGCAAGCCATCACGCTCAAGGGCTGTGGGGCGAACGACCCGACGAACACATCACTCACACGATGCTCACCCTGCAACACGAGCTCGGGTATGCCGGAGTCCAGGTGTGTGCGGTCGGCGGCGGCCGGATGCTCCACGAGCGTCGACTGCTGCGGCCGTGGGGCGAAGCCCTCCCGGCGCCCGACCAGCGCGGCCTGGACCGGCCGTGGCCAGGAGCCCTCCCCGGCCCGCCTCCCGCCACCGTCTTCCGGCGCGCCCGGCCGGCCACGGTGACCACCGAGGACGGCGCCACGGTGACGGTCGACACGCGAGGTGAGCTGTCCGGCATACCGCGGTGGTGGCGACCGTCGACCGGCCGCCGTCGGCGGATCGTCTCGTGGGCCGGCCCCTGGCCGGTGCGGCAGCACTGGTGGGACAACCCCTTGCGGGTCAACAGGTTTCAGCTCGTCGACGACCTCAACCACGCATGGTTGGTGCTCGCCGGCGACCGCGGTTGGTGGATCGAGGCGCAGTACTGATGGGCTTCAACAACCCCGAGATCCCCTGGTCCCAGCTCGAGCAGGCGCTCTCGCGCGGCACCCGACCGTCGACCGGTCCGCGGCCTCCGCTCCCCGCCGACGGTGGCGACGGGCCGGCGTTCTCGCGCAAGCGAGCACCCTTCCGCCCCAGCGATATCGAGACGACCACCGAGCCGGTCGTGCCGTATGCCGAATTGCACGCTCACAGCCACTACAGCTTCCTCGACGGGGCGAGCGCGCCGGAGGAGTTGGTCACCGAGGCGGTGCGGCTCGGCCTGCACGGGCTCGCCCTCACCGACCACGACGGGCTGTATGGCGTCGTCCGGCTGGCGGAGGCCGCCGAAAGCTATGGCAACCTCACCACGCTCTACGGTGCCGAGCTCTCCTTCGGATTGACCGCTCCGCAAAACGGCGTGCCCGATCCGGAGGGCCATCACCTGGTGGTGCTCGCTCGCGGCACGGAAGGCTATCGCCGGCTCGCCACCGCGCTCACCGACGGGCATCTGCACGCAGCCGCCGAGAAGGGGCGCCCGGTTCACGACCTGGAGACGGTCGCCCGGCATTCCGGGGGTCACTGGTTCGTGCTGACCGGATGCCGCAAAGGCCTTGTCCCCCAGGCGATTCGGCAAGGTGACCAGGCTTCGGCATACCGGCAGTTGGAGCAGTTGAAGGATCTCTTCGGAGCCGACCGGGTGCTCGCCGAACTCATCGATCACGGCGACCCCTCCGATGCCCGGCAGCACGACGCGCTGGCCGAGGTCGCAGCCAGGGCCGGTGTGCCGGTGGTGGCGACCAACGCCGTGCACTACGCGGTGCCCGAGCGCTATCCGCTCGCGACCGCCCTCGCTGCCGTGCGCGCCCGCCGCAGCCTTGACGACGTGGACGGCTGGCTGCCCGGCACCGATCACGCCCACCTGCGCAGCGGCAGCGAGATGGCTCGGCGGTTCGCTCGTTTTCCCGGTGCCATCGAGCGCACGGTCGAGGTCGCCGACGAGTGCGGTTTCCGGCTGCGTGCTGCGAGCCCGCGCCTGCCCAAACAACGCGTCCCGTTCGGTCACACACCGATGAGCTGGTTGCGTCATCTGGTCAATAAGGCTGCGCCACAACGCTATTCGCCGCTCACCGAGGCGGTCCGCGCCCGGCTCGCCAAGGAGCTGGACGTCATCGAGGCCAAGGATTTCGCCGGTTACTTCCTCATCGTGCGCGACATCGTCGACTTCGCCCACCGTGAAGGCATCCTGTGCCAGGGACGGGGGTCGGCGGCAGCGTCGGCGGTCTGTTATGTCCTCGGCATCACGGTGATCGACCCGATCTTCTACCAGCTGCCGTTCGAGCGCTTCCTGTCCGAGCTGCGCGACGAGGCGCCGGATATCGACGTCGACTTCGACTCCGACCGGCGGGAGGAGGTCATCCAGTATGTCTACGCCACCTACGGCCGCCGCAACGCCGCGCAGGTCGCCAATGTGGTGACCTATCGACCCAAGAACGCCGTGCGGGATATGGCAAAAGCGTTGGGGCACAGTCAAGGTCAGCAGGACGCGTGGTCGAGACAAGTCGAACGATGGGGCGCCTCGGTGAGCAGCGCCGACCACGACATCCCCGAGCCGGTGATCGACCTGGCCCGTCAGGTGCTCACCTTTCCTCGCCACCTCGGCATCCACTCCGGCGGCATGGTGCTCACCGATCGGCCGGTGAGCGAGGTCTGCCCGATCGAGCCCGCCCGAATGGAGGCACGCACGGTGCTGCAGTGGGACAAGGACGATTGCGCGTGGATGGGGCTGGTCAAATTCGACCTGCTCGGCCTCGGCATACTCGCCGCCATCCAGCACACCTTCGACCTGGTCGGCGAACATCTGGGCGAGTCCTGGCGGATGGAGACGATCCCCAAGGGCGAACCCGGTGTCTACGACATGCTGTGCCGCGCCGACACGATCGGGGTGTTCCAGGTGGAGAGCCGGGCGCAGATCGGCACCCTGCCCCGGCTCAAACCGCGGTGTTTCTACGACCTCGCGGTCGAGATCGGGCTGATCCGCCCCGGGCCGATCCAGGGTGGCGCGGTGCACCCCTACATCCGCCGCCGCACCGGTCAGGACCCGATCACCTATCCGCATCCGCTCGTCCAAGACGTGCTCGAACGCACGCTCGGTGTCCCGCT
Organism: Metallococcus carri; assembly: GCF_011440275.1. Lineage (GTDB taxonomy): Bacteria > Actinomycetota > Actinomycetes > Actinomycetales > Dermatophilaceae > Metallococcus > Metallococcus carri. The sequence continues at coordinate 186,521 of NZ_JAAOIV010000009.1, forward strand.
CTTCCAGGAACAGCTGATGCAGATGGCGATGAAGGTCGGCGGCTGTTCCCCCGCTGACGCCGACCTGTTGCGGCGCGCGATGGGGTCCAAGCGTGGTGTCGAGCGCATCGACGCCCTGCGCACCAGGCTCTACGAAGGGATGGCCGCCAACGGGTTGGACCAGCAGACCGCCGACGAGATCTACCACCGCATCGAGGCGTTCGCGAATTTCGGTTTCGCCGAGTCCCACGCGCTGAGCTTCGCGGTGCTCGTCTACGCCAGCTCGTGGCTCAAGCTGCACTACCCCGGCGCCTTCCTCGCCGGCCTGCTGCGCGCCCAGCCGATGGGGTTCTACTCCCCGCAGACCCTGGTCGGCGACGCGCGTCGGCACGGGGTGCAGATCCGCACCCCCGATCTGCACGCCTCCGGGGTGTATGCCGGGCTCGAGCCGGCCGACCCTGCCGCTCCCGCCTCGCCGACCGGTCTGGCCGAGTGTCTGCGTGACCACCCCGAAGAGGAGATCGGGCTGTTCGACCCGGCCGCACCCGATCCGACCCCGGCCCATCGTCGCGACACTGGCTGGGTGGTGCGGCTCGGCCTGGCCGATGTCACGTCACTCGGGGTCCCGGCCGCCGAACGCATCGTGGCGGCACGCGACCAGGACGGCGAGTTCACCGACCTGGCCGATCTGGCCCGCCGGGCGACCCTCGACGCCGATCAGCTCGAGGCGCTGTCCCTGTCGGGTGCGCTCGACTGCCTCACCGGATCGCGCCGGGATGCGCTGTGGCGCTCAGCCGAAGCGGCTCGCACCCGCGACGGCCAGCTCCCGGTCCGGGTGCCCTATCAACCGCCGCTGCTGCCGCTGCTCACCCCCGGCGAGACGCTCATGCACGACCTCGCCTCCACCGGCATCAGCCCGGGCGATCACCCGGTGCGCTACAACCGGCAGGCACTGATCGCGCGCGGCGTCCTGCCGGTGTCCCAGCTGCGCGAGGTGGAGTCCGGCCGTCGCATCGAGGTCGCCGGCGTGGTGACCCACCGCCAGCGGCCGGCCACCGCCGGCGGCATCACCTTCCTCAACCTGGAGGACGAGACCGGTCTGCTCAATGTCGTTGTCAGCGAAGGGGTTTGGCATCGTTACCGGCGCATCGCACGAGCCTCCCCCGCCATGGTGATCCGCGGCATCCTGGAGCGCTCGCCGGAGAACGTCATCAACCTGCTCGCCGACCGCCTCGAACACATGACGATCCACGTGCGCACCCGCTCCCGCGACTTCCGCTGACGACGCCACTGCGATCCCCGCCGACGTACGGTGGAGGTATGCCGAACCGCCCCGCCGACGCGCTCAGCCCCTACCTGCGCCAGCACGCCGACAACCCGGTCGACTGGCAGGAATGGTCCGACGAGGCCTTCGCCGAAGCCCGTCAGCGCGACGTGCCGGTGCTGCTGCCGATCGGCTACGCCGCCTGCCACTGGTGCCACGAGTCCGTCGCGTAGACGATCGTCGACAAGCTTTCACGAAACCGCAGGTCAGACTAGGTTTCGTTCGTTGTGCTGATTCGCGCCGCGTCGCCGCAGGACGCGTATTCCGGGGCATCATGTATCACTCGGGCAGCCGCGAGCTACAGCTGAGCGGGCGACCGGGCTGCAACGTACTGAAACATCTACTGGTAAATATGTTGCAGTAGAACGTTGCAGTAGATCAGTGGAGCCGCCACGAGGCCCGCGGGTCCTTCGGTCCTTGTCCCTCCCAGACCACGAGCCCGAGATCGCGTAACGCCTGAAGATGTCGCGACGCCGTCGGACGCCGCTCCCTGCAGCACTCGCTTGAACGGCTCGGCCTCGCCGGCTGGCGCCCCGAAGAAGACCTGGCGCTGGTTCGAGCCATTCGACGGGGTGCAGAGGCGGACCCGCCATGGCGCCCGTCCTATGCAGCTTGCCGTGGGCGAGCAAACGAGGAGCCCCGAAACTTCCTAGGCTGGAGACACCGTCGTACGCCGAGTTTCATGCGTCACCCTCGTGCTCACCCGAGCGAAAGGTGATGCACGTGCCACAGCTGAGGAGTCACAGGAATGCCGAACCGCCTCGCCGACGCGCTCAGCCCATACCTGCGCCAGCACGCCGACAACCCGGTCGACTGGAGGGAATGGTCCGACGAGGCCTTCGCCGAAGCCCGTCAGCGCGACGTGCCGGTGCTGCTGTCGATCGGCTACGCCGCCTGCCACTGGTGCCATGTCATGGCGCACGAATCCTTCGAGGATGCCCAGGTGGCTGATGCCCTCAACGCGAATTACGTTGCGATCAAAGTGGATCGGGAGGAACGCCCCGACGTCGACACGGTCTATATGAACGCCACGATGGCGCTCACCGGGCAGGGCGGTTGGCCGATGACCTGCCTGCTGACGCCCGACCGCGAGCCCTTCTTTGCCGGCACCTATCTGCCGAAGCCGCAGTTCCTGCGCCTGCTCGACGCGGCACACCAGGCGTGGACGACTCAGCGCGAGAGCGTGCTCGCCTCGGCGTCGCACATCACCAGCGAACTGCGACGCATCACCGAATCCGTTGCGCCCCAACCGATTTCGTCCGATGAGTTGGTGTCCGCGGTGAGCCAGCTGCGGCAGATGTATGACGAGGCGCGCGGCGGCTTCGGCGGTGCGCCCAAGTTCCCGCCGTCGATGGTGCTGGAGTTCCTGCTGCGCCACCACGAACGCACCGGCGACCGCGACGCCCTGGCCATGGTCACCGGCACCTGCGAGGCGATGGCACGAGGCGGCATGTACGACCAGCTCGCCGGGGGCTTTGCCCGCTACAGCGTCGATGCCGACTGGGTGGTGCCGCACTTCGAGAAGATGCTCTACGACAACGCGCTGTTGTTGCGGGTCTACGCACACTGGTGGCGAGTTACCAATTCTCCTCTGGCAGAGCGGGTTACGCGCGAGACGGCGCAGTTCTTGCTCAGCGAGCTGCGCACCGAGCAGGGCGCCTTCGCTGCCTCCCTCGACGCCGACACCGAGGGCGTCGAAGGCCTCACCTACGCCTGGACGCCGGATCAGTTGGCCGACGTTCTCGGCCCCGAGGACGGCCGCCGCGCCGCCGAGCTGCTCACCGTCACCGACGAGGGCACCTTCGAGCACGGCATGTCGACACTCCAGTTGCGCCACGATCCCGAGGACGCCGACTGGTGGGCTGACGTCCGCAACCGTCTACACACCGCGAGGAACCAGCGCCCTCAGCCGGCCCGGGACGACAAGGTGGTCGCCGCCTGGAACGGCCTCGCCATCGCTGCCTTGGCCGAGGCCGGCACCCTGCTCGACGAGCCCGCGTGGGTCGAGGCGGCCACCGCATGCGCCCGCTTCCTGCTCGCCGTCCACCGCACCCCCGATGGTCTGCGTCGCGTCTCGCGCGATGGCGCCGTCGGCGACGCGCCGGCTGTCGCCGACGACTTAGGCGATCTGGCCGAGGGCCTGCTGGCCCTGCACCAGGCCACGGGTCAGCCCGAATTCCTCACAGCCGCAAGCGAATTGCTCGACCAAGCAGTCCCGTATGCCGCTCCCGACGGCGGCTGGTTCGACACCGCGGACGGCAGCCTCGTCACCCGGCCACGCGGTTCGGGGGACAACGCCGAGCCGTGCGGCACCAGCGCCCTGGCCCACGCGCAGCTCACGCTCAGCGCTCTCACCGGTGACCCGGCCCCGCGGGATCTCGCCGACGCGGCTCTAGCCAGCATGGGCCGGGTCGCCGCTCGTGATCCCCGGTTCGCCGGATGGGCCATGGCCGCAGCCGAAGCCGCCGCGGCCGGACCACTGCAGGTGGCGGTCGTCGCCGACACCGCGGGCACGCTCACCAAGACAGCCCGGCACCAGGCACCCGGCGGCACGGTCATCGTGAGCGGGCCGAGCGACAGCCCCGGCATACCTCTGCTGGCCGATCGGCCGGCGCGAGATGGCCGGCCGACCGCATATGTCTGTCGTGGATTCGTCTGCGACGCGCCGGTCACCGACACGGACGCGCTGACCGCGACGCTTCGGCGCTGACTCAGTCCCCCTGCGGGCGCACGAAGGGAAAGGCGAGCGTCGGCTTGATCGTGGTGCCGAGCAGGGTCATCACCAGACGGTCGACGCCGAACCCGAGGCCGCCCGTGGGCGGCATCGCGAGCTCGAGGGCGGCGAGGAAGGACTCGTCCACCTCCATCGCTTCGGGGTCACCGGCCGCGGCCGCCATCGACTGGCGGGTAAGCCGGTCGCGCTGGTCGACCGGGTCGGTGAGCTCGCTGTAGGCCGTGCCGAGCTCGGCACCGAAAGCGACCAGATCCCACTGCTCGGTCAGGCGCGGGTCGGTGCGGTGCTTGCGGGCGAGGAAGGAGACCTCCACCGGGAAGTCGCAATAGAAGGTGGGGAAGGTCGTCTGCTTCTCGACCAGGGCTTCGTAGAGCTCCATCACCAGCTTGCCGGCAGAGTCCTCCGGCCGCACGGCCACACCGTGCTGCTGACACACCGCAGCCACCTCGTCGCGGCCGGATGCCGAGGTGAGCCGCACTCCCACCGCCTCCGACACGGCATCGTGGACCGTCTTGACCGGCCACTGCGGTGAGAGGTCGACCTCGTCGAAACCGCCAGCGCCGTTGGGGCGCAACGAAATCGGTCGACCATGGATGGCAGTGGCGACCCGCAGCACCAGCTCACGCATCAGCACCCGCATTGTGGTGTAGTCGCCGTACGCCTCGTAGGCCTCACACGAGGTGAACTCCGGGTTGTGCGTGGCGTCGGCTCCTTCGTTGCGGAAGTTGCGGCCCACCTCGAAGATCTTCTGCATGCCTCCGACCGCGAGCCGCTTGAGGTAAAGCTCGGGCGCGATCCGCAGGTAGAGGTCCATCCCGTAGGCGTTGATATGCGTCTTGAACGGTCGCGCGGTCGCCCCGCCGTGCACCGACTGCAACATCGGCGTCTCCACCTCGAGGAAGCCGCGCTCGGTGAACAGCTCGCGAATCGCCCGCACGGCCAGGGACCGCTTGCGCAACACCTCGAGCGCGCCCGGATTGGTCAGCAGGTCGAGCGAGCGGTTGCGCACCCGCACGTCGTCGCTCAGCGGCGCCCGCGGCGAGGGCAGCGGGCTGAGGCATTTCGCGGCCATCTGCCACTGCTGCACCAGCACCGACAGTTCCCCGTTGCGGGAGGTGGCGACCGGCCCGGTCACGCTCACCAGGTCGCCGAGGTCGATCGCGCGTCGCCACAGCGTGCGCACCGGCTCCGGCGTGCCGTCGCGCGTCGTCATCACCTGGATCAGCGCACCGTCGTCCTCCAGCACCGCGAAGGTCACACCCCCCAGATCGCGCCAGGCGCGCACCCGGCCGGTCACCGCGACGATGTCATCGGTCAGCTGATCCGGTCCGAGTTCACCGTGCCGCTCGCGCACGCCCGCAACGCGATCCGAGCGAGGCACCTGCACGGGGTATGCCGGCATGCCGGCCGCTTCCAGCACCTGGAGCTTGTCACGCCGGACCCGCTGTTGCTCACTGAGCGGCTGGGCCGGCGGTGCCGCGATGAGCAACGCACTCTCCTGCTCGCGCACCCGCTGCACGAAGTCGGGCTCCGGACGCGGCGGCTGATGCTCCGAGGGTCGCGGCCCGACGAGGAAGGCCGGACCGAGCGGCGGCAGGAAGCCCTCCGCGACGCCCATCGCGATGCCGGCGCGCGGCACGGTGAGGGCGGGGTCGTAGCACAGCAGCCGCGGCACCCATTCCGGGCGGTATTTGTCGTTGGCGCGGTAGAGCGTCTCCAGCTGGTAGAAGCGTGAGGCGAAGGACAAGCAGGCGTCGGTGATCTTGGTGATCGGGCCGGCACCGACCTGGTCGGCGTTCTGGAAAACATTGCGGAACACCGCGAAGTTCAGCGAGATGCGCCGGATGCCGAACTCCGGTCCGTGCTCGATCAGTTTGGCGACGAGATATTCGTTGAGTCCGTTCTCGGCGTCGCGGTCGCGGCGCATGAGGTCGAGGGATACCCCGCGCACGCCCCAGGGGACGAAGGACAGGAACCCACGAATCTCGCCGGTCTGGTCGTGCGCGGTGATGAGCACGCAGCGCCCGTCGGCTGGATCGCCGAGCCGGTTGAGCGCCATCGAGAAGCCGCGCTCGGCCTCCTCCCCCCGCCACTTCTGTGCGAGCTGTTCGATCTGCTCGAGTTCGCCCGAGCTCAAATCAGCGTGCCGGCGCACCCGGGTGGTGTAGCCGGCGCGGCTGATGCGGGTGACAGCCTGGCGCACCGGTCGCATCGTCCGGCCCCGCAGGCTGAAGTCGTCTACGTCAATGATCGCCTCATCGCCCAGGGCGAAGGCGCGCAACCCGGCGGCGACATACGCCTTGCTGCCGTCCTCGCTCGAGGAAAGCACCGCGGCATACCGGCCGTGCTCGCGGCACTGTTGCAGCCACGCCTCGATCACCGGCGCCCAGGAACTGCGGCGTCCGATCGGGTCCGCGGAGGCGACGCTGACACTGCCCTCGTTGCGGTAGGTGAGGGCGGCTTCGCCGTCGGGCGAGAAGATCACCGCCTTGTCGCGGCGGGTGGCGAAGTATCCGAGCGAGTCGTCCTCGCCGTATTGCAGGAGCAACCGGCGCACCTGCAGTTCTTCGTCGGCCGATTGCATCTGCTGTCCGCGCGCCGACCGCCACAACACCAGCAGCGCGAGGATGAGCGCGGCCGCCGACAAGGCGCCAGCGAGGCCGTAGATCCAGTCGTACCCGAGATGCCCATGCATGCCCGGACTGTCAGGGCCGGTGTCGAGACCCAGGGCAGAGCGGAAGGCGAAGCGGACCCGCTCGGTCATGCCTTCCAGGCCACGGGGGAAGAAGGTCACGAGGGTGAGGGCAACGCCGAAGGAGATCGCGAGGCCGCCCACCAGGACCGAGACGGCCGAGCGGGTGCTGCCGCGTTGCACTCGGGCCACGAACCGTCGGCGCACGAGAATCACCAGGATGAGCACGGCGATCTCGATGATCAGGGCCACCGTGTTGAACGGGATGCTGGTGCGCAGCACGGCGTAGTCGTGGGAGTAACCGCGCACGCTTTGGGCGCGGTTGAGGAAGTCGGAGTCGGCGGTGCTGCGAATCAGCACGACCATGGTGGTGAGGGCGTTGAGCGCCATCAGCACCACGAGGACAGTGTGCGCCGGCCGCAGGCGCCTTCGCATGGCACCGGCCAGGGCGAGCACAAGGAAGAAGACGAACAGGCTGGGCTCGCTCGGCATCCCGAGCATGCCGAGCAGGTCGGCGCCGGCGAGGACCCACGGCCGGTGGACCACGATCGACAACAGCGACCATGCAGCGGCGATCAGCAGCAGGTTGCCGATGGCCCGCACGACGATCTCGCGCCAGTCGCGCGGCTTACTCGCCGCGGCAGTGCCGCCGTAGGGATTGAATGAGCCCTTCAAGAGCTTCGGAGCGCTCACCGCCGCGCGGGTCCTTCCCTGGAGTATGCCGTCGGCGCATGTTATCCCGACGTTTCACCCGGCAGCCTGGCACTTCGGTCTGAAGGGTCTCTGGACGTCCGCTGGACGCGGACTCGAATGACGGGAACGGATAAGGGCCCGCGCTCGACCGATCTTTCGATCGGGAGCTGCGGGCCCTCACCGTGAGGAGTTGTCCGGCGGTGTCCTACTCTCCCACACCCTCCCGGGTGCAGTACCATCGGCGCTGAAGGGCTTAGCTTCCGGGTTCGGAATGTGACCGGGCGTTTCCCGCTTCGCTATGACCGCCGTAACGC